>CAVQBN010000001.1:0-257413 GCA_963710735.1 uncultured Bacteroidota bacterium
ACTTCAATTAACGAAGACAAACTAATGGTCACTTATGTGATAAACTGGGATGCAGCGAATCTTCCAAGCATGTTTATTTCTATCAATTAAAAGCGGGCAGCTTTGTTGAAACTAAGAAGATGGTTTTATTAAAATAAAAAAAGAGGCATGAGAAATGAAAATTTTTATTACCGGAGGAACAGGATTTATTGGACGACACACAGTCGAGTTATTAGCACAAGGCAGTCACAAGCTGATAATATTAGTTAGAAAAACTAGCAACATTTCTTTTCTAAACAAACAAAATGTAACATTGGTGGAAGGGAATTTAACCAAAAAAGACTCCATACTCAAGGGTATGGAGGATTGTGACTCTGCAATCAATATTGCATGTCATTATTCTTTCTGGCAACCAGACAAAAAGATTTATAGCGAAATTAATATTAATGGCACTCAAAATGTTTTAGCATGTGCTTTGAAAAGAGGTATTAAGAAAGTTGTGCACATTAGTACTGCCGGAATTTATGGTAAACCAAAAGAAGAACCTTTTACAGAAGAAAAATTCGTTGGTCCGTTCAGTATAGTGAATATTTCCGGACTAAATATGAAGGTGAACGTATTGCATGGAATTTGTTTGAGAAGAAAGGATTACCGCTTGTTGTAATTTACCCCGTCTGCGTTTTGGGTGCTGGAGACAATAAAGCAAGCGGGCGATATATCCAGGATTTAATTAATCGTAATCTACCAGCTACAGTATTTAAGAATCGAATTTTCAGTTTTGTTTATGTTAAAGATTTAGCGCAAGCGATTGTCAATGCTTTGGAAAAAGATAACAATATTGGTGAAAAATATTTAGTTGGAAATTATCGATATAAATGGGGGGAGATCAACACAATGATCAGCGAAATTTCAGGAGTTCCGTTACCGATGTTTAGCCTACCTGATTCTGTTACTATGATGAATGCGTTTTTTTTAACCGGCTTAGCTAACTTGATAAAAAAGCCTCCTTTGTGGGGAATGGCTTTCGATCAAATGAAAGTAATGAAAGCAGGTTTTAATGTAGATGGAAGCAAAGCGGAAAGAGAATTAGGAATTAAATACACTCCAATCCGTTTTGCTTTGGAAGAAGCAATTAATTCATTTAAAAGTAAAGATTCATAATAGAAATGTATGAAGAGGAACATCGCTATGAGTAGTAGAAGTATTTTAATTTTTATTTGAATCACTTTTCCCTCAACAAGAAACGGTAAACTAGGTATTGTAACACTTGATCCCCGTTTCATTGCAGTGATTAATAGAGGATGAATGAAAATATTATTAACTATAAATAAAATTTATAATTCAAGTGATAAAACAATAATTAATTAGGAAGGAAATAATTATGAAAGCAGAAAGTACTTTAAAAAGGCATTTTAATATAATGACTTTAAGTATTGCCATTTTTTGTATAATCTCCGTATGGCCTTGCGTCGGACAAGAATTGGACTCGACAGTGCAGAAAGCATATAAATTAAGGATGCAAGGAAAGGTTGATGATGCTAAGTCACTTCTTGAGAAAGCTATATTACAAGATTCTAATAATGCAGCTGCCCATTATGAGCTGGCAAGAATACAAATATACAGAGCATTAGGAATAGGAACCAGGGAAACTATATTTGATATAATTGGTGATGGACAGAATCATATTGATAAGGCTGTGGAACTTAATCCTAAAAATGTTATATATACCACTTTTGCAGGGCATGTTGGATTTCTTCAAGCATATTTTTCTTTAATGACAGGAGAACTATCAAAAGAAAAATTGACCAGAGCAGTTGAAGCTTATGAATCAGCACTAAAACTTAAGTCTGATTATTATCAAGTAATGCTCTATCTTATTGAGCTTTATAGCCAATTTCCTAAAGAAGCTGGTGGTGATAAATCAAAGGCTGAGCAATATGCGGAGCAGCTTGAAGGAATCGGTGGTGTCTTTGGTGCTAAAGCTAAATCAGTACTACTGCCAGAAGAAGCGGATAGAGTTGATTATTGGCGGAAAGTGCTGAAAAAATATGAACAAAATGCTGATGTGCTTGAAGAGTTAGGGAAGGCATATTTAGGAGTGGATAAAGTTGATAGTGCTGTTGCCTGTTTTGAGAATGCAATCGAGGTCGATCCTAAAAAGGCATCATTATTCTTAGACCTTAGTATATATTATTCCTTTCTTGGAATGAGAGCCGGTGATAATAAAGAATTACTTAAGAAATGTGTGATGTCTGGTGATTCTGCAATCGTAAAATACATTGAGTCTAAACCAATTCAGCCAATGCTGGCATACGCAATTGGAGTAAGAGGAAAATTCAAATTCTTTTTAGGTGACCAGGAGCAAGGACAAGCATTTTTTAAGGAGGCTGAAACTTTGGACCCATATTTTTCAAAAGCTACTGGAGCTCCAAGTGCTGATCTCTTTATTCCTCCTGGAGAAATCTCGCAGAACCATAGATATCTTATGAGGCCATTTTAAAAATATTTAGACTTATTAAGTCTGTAAAAATTGAATAGATATCGAGCAAACCAGAGTGTAAACGCCGATCACCATTTTTATGCGGCGGATTTGAGATTTTTTAATTTTATGTTCTATTAGAGTTTGTTGTTCATAAGCGGATCCGCCTCCGGCGGAAAGGCAAGGTATTTATCGAGCAGAATTTATTTTTCTCAATTACTTGTATTGGCTTTGCAAAGCAAAGAAATAAGAGAAGGTAGCTATATAAGTACAAAGAAAATGATTTTGCTGAAGTAAAAATATAAATGTAGGGACAAGTCGCGGCTTGTCCCTGCTTAATTTTATAACGCTTATTTTAAAAGAATTATCTTAGCCGAACTCATTTGTCCTGCAGCCCTTAAATTAGTTATATAAACTCCGCTGGAAACACTGACACCGTTATCATTTTTTCCGTCCCATCTGTACAAATAATTCCCGGCTGATAAATTTTTATTTAATACACTCTTTACAAGCCTTCCTCGAATATCATAGATGTTAAGTTCAACCAAAGAATTGGATAATTTTGCCGGAATATTAATGCTTATTGTTGTACTAGGATTAAAAGGATTAGGAAAAGCTTTTACTAATAGATAATTTCCCGGGATATTTCCCCCATTATTTTCATTTTTAATTCCTGTAATTAATGTAGCCCCTTGTCCGCGACTTTCACCATTATTATCTGCTAAATAACTGTTTACCCATGAAGGACGAAGAGCAGAGGTTAAAGCAGAATCCTTCCATTCTTCATCTGTAAGTCTTAAAAAGTTTGTTGAGGTGTATTCATAATAACTCAAAACCGGACCTATAAATGCAGTCATTTGATTATTTGGTAATGGAGCAACAAAAACTCCCAAATTAACTGGACCTGTTCCCACATGTTTAACCCATCCTAAGGGGGTGCCGAGACAGTCAGTTGGAACTGTGTGAACATCAGCTACAGTCATATCGTTTGTTAAAAATCCTTCAGATGAACTTTGATAATCTAAATAAAATAATCTCGCATACCATCCGTCATAAGGAAGACTACCGCTTCCGCCGGTTGTATTATATGCCACTCTTTTAAGAAAATCGGATTCTTGCTGACTAAGAGGAATTCCGTTTAATTCTTTTTGAGATATTGATAATAACGTATCTGCTGTCTTTCCTAAATTATCAAAATAACTATTGACTATATTCATGAAATACGGTTTGCTTATATTTAAATTAGCAAATTCGCTTTGTGCTCGTTCTGCTAGTACTTTTAGATTCTGATAGAATTGGGGAAAAGGTTCGATATAAGTATATGGAAATGAACAGACCGTTCCTCCTGTATATGATTGTTTTGCATATAATAAATTGTCATGCCTTAACTCAGCCCATGATGCAAGCTGTGTATTCAATTTTTCCTGCCAGAAACCGGCTGTTTTCATAAAACCCGGTAGGCCGCTTCTATCCAATGGAGGATTTAAAGCGCGGATAGAATTTAACCAGAGGTTATAAAAACTTTTCTGCCAGAAATTTGAGTCGTATGAATCTATTAAATATCTTAATGCGGCAAGATTACCTCCGTAATTCCATTTCGTAATTTCATCCTGAAGTAATTGAGCTGCGGCATCGTTTCCAAGCGCAAACACAGCATCAAGAGAAGATGGTAAGAGTCTGCATGCTTTTGTCCTGTCCCAAACTACATTTGAAAATACATAAGAATCAATTATAAACCTTTGTCCGAATAACAGAAACGATGAAGCCGGAATTATGCTGTCCGGTTGAAATGGATCTCTTAACAAAATTTGAGATAAGATTTTTTGATATGCAAATGAATTATTCTTTAGAGTATCTTGGAATGTAATCAGCTTTAAACTGTCTAATAAATCGCTTGCGTCATTTAAATTTACTGCATTTTTCAAGTAAGCTAAGTTATCAATCGTTACATTATCCTGGTCACCGACAAAAAACTTCAATATACTCTCTATTAAATTATAAGTTGAGTTTACGTTTGTATTGTCGTAAAGTTCTCTAATCAGCATTGCGTCAATTGATTGTCTCTGTAGATGATTTAAATATTTGAATTGAATCGTGCATAAGTAATTGCTCTAGGCATTAATAAATAAATTTCAGTTCGTCCAAGCCACATCATTGCTCTGAAATAATTTGCTAAGAATGGGTATGATGCAATATCGTCATAGTGTCCTCTTGGTTTAAACTGGCTCCAATCATAAGTAACCGGAATAGATGAAAATAATGTATCAGAGCCTGCTCCGTTTGCGGCCATTATTTTAGATATAACTTCATTAATCTTTGTTGTGTTATCTGAAAAAACCGGACTAACTTGCTCTCCCAACAATTTTAATGCAACAGCAAGATAAAAATCGACATCCTTTAATGATTGAGTCATCCTAGGATTGCTTGAGTATGTTGCCTCCAAACCTGGAAGGCCGGAATGCATTTGCGTTAGCATACCTTTAACAGAATCTATAAGAACACTTAATTCAACATCTTTCAGAATATTATCATAAGACATATGCAAAGCATAAAGTATCGCATCAGTTGAAACAAATACCGGCAGATCTTTTTGGAATATATCCAGGAATGCGCCTCCGAATGAATTTGCTTTAAGCCTTTCACTTACTACAAATCCATTCTGCTGTAGCAGAGATTTTTCGTAATCTGTTAAATTATATTTTGTATTAATACTGTCGAAATAAACCGCTGATGTATAATCCTGATGAATATTTGATAAAAACTTTCCGGCGTCATATTGCTGTATTAATGCTTCGGCTGAAATGTTTTGATGTGATTGAAGAAATTGTTTGTATGCTTCTACACTAAAAGTTGAACTTTGTGCGTTTATATTTGCGGTGAAGAATATCTGAATTAAGAGTATAAATAAAAGCTTAAAAAAAGATTTCATAATATCCCCTTAAATATTACTTTTAATTTTAAACAAATTGGAAGAATAAATCAATTAATAAGGATGGTTTTAACATAACAATTCATTAGGCATAAATTATTTACTGAAAGTCGAAATACAAATTTCTCCCCTGAAAAAATTCTGATAAAAAATATATTTTTTATCGTATGCTGTATATAACCACGCCCTTTAGGAGGTGGATTTACATACAAATGATAATTTTCGGGCTTTAGCCCAAATCTTTCTTAATACCAATTTCTTTTTATATATAATTTTAGGTGCTGCCCCGGCATAATAGGTTATGTTAAAATTAGTTCTCAAAGAATAAATATTAGAATAATTGAATAAGCCATTTTAGTTTTTGTTACTTAAAATATATTTATCAATTGCCCCGCCATTTATGGCCATAAGCGTCAACTTAATTTTATTTGATATTACTGTAATTTATAAATAAAAATAAATTACAGTTATTATAACTTCAGTTAAAACATGGAACTCCTACCGGAGTTCTTTTTCAGTTAGTTTATGCCTTGTTACAAACATATGACTCCTGCCGGAGTCAGTCAAAAACTCCAGAGGAGTTTTATGTTTATAAAGAGAACAAATTAAAAACAAACCCGCACTCCGGTAGGAGTGCCATGTTAAGCAATTTAACATAAATAATAAGATAATTTTGCTCAATGGCACTCAAATTCTAAATAGTTAAGTTTACGTCAAGGGCCATTTATTGCGGGGATTAATACAAAAAAATAATTATGGCTTTTCCAAAGTAATAATTCAGATAGCCGCATAAATAGAACAAATTGGACTGTAGCCTAACATTTATTAGAGTTCATTTTACCCCAACATAAAGAGGTTGCATGATAAATTAAGGTTATTTATTAACTCACAGTTTCAACCGCGGGAAAACGACGTAAAAACGTACTTAAAGAAACCGTTTCATCTGTCCGTCATTTGGCGGAACGGTTTAAAATTTAATACACACAATTGTTTATCCTGGTATAATTTATTTTATGATCGAAATTAGTGGTGGGTTACTTTTACTTAATTAATAATTAGAGGTCCTAATTATCATTTTAGAAATTTTCCTTATGCCATTATGTCTTGTCTTAGAAAATTTTACCCCAATTCTACTCAGCCTCTAACAAGTCTATAACAAGCCTCTGCCAAGCCTATTTTAAGGCAATTACAAGGGTTTGCCAAATTGACTTAAACTAATTTAGTGAGACTTATAAATACAATAATTTGAATACTGAAAATACTATTAGATCATTTCACTACATTTTCATAGTAAAATTAATCTTCACATTTCAATAACAGGATTTATCATTTCCCCTATACCCTTTATCCATGAAGTTACCACATCTCCGTCTTTTAAATAACTGGGATATTCTTTTCCATACTGCACGCCGCTGGGGGTACCGGTTGCAATTATATCACCGGGTTCAAATGTAAATGAATGTGATAGTTTCGAAATCAAATCTGCAACACCAAAGATCATATTCTTTGTATTGTCCTGCTGAAGAATCTCATCGTTTACCTTGCATCCCAGCTCAAGGTTCTGCGGGTCGGTAATTTCATCTTTAGTTACTATAACAGGGCCCATCGGACAAAATGTATCCAGCGATTTTCCTCGTACCCACTGGCTTTCCGAAAATTGAACATCTCTCGCGGATACATCGTTAAGAATTGTATATCCGAATACATAATCCAGCGCTTCTTCTTTTGAAATATTTTTTGCGGTCTTTCCTATTATTACACCAAGTTCAACTTCGTAGTCAACTGCATTTGTAGTTTCAGTGGGAATAATTATCGGATCAGTAGGACCTGTAATAGTATTCCTGAATTTGGCAAACACCAATGGTGATTTGGGTAATTCCAATTTGGTCTCATTAGCATGATTAATATAATTAACTCCTATAGCAACAATTTTAGATGGATTTGATAGGGGAGCGGCAATACCGTCATTTTGGAGTATTATACCTTCTTTCTCCTTTTCTACCAATTTACTTATTTCATTCCATTTAGTTTTTCCGCTTAATATAAAATCCAGCATGCTTCCCGAGAATCCGATTCTGGATAATGGAATAACTCCTTTTTTAGTAATAGCGGTAAGTGTATTGTCTTTAAGTGTAGCCAGTCTCATTTGATTTTTTACCTCTTATAAATTATATCCCCGTCAAAAACAGTCATATCAACCTTAACATCTTTTATCTTTACCGGATCTAATGACAAAATATCATCACTGAGCACAACTAAGTCGGCAAGTTTACCAGCTTCAATACTTCCCTTAATATTTTCTTCAAATGAAGCATAAGCATTATTAATAGTATAACATTTTATAGCATCTTCAACGCTTATCTTCTGTTCCGGTATCCAGCCGTTTGGATTTTTATCGTCTAATGTTCGTCTGGTTACAGCCGCATAAATACCAAGTATTGCATTCATTGGTGCAACGGTCCAATCACTTCCGAAACATATCTTTACTCCGGCATCTAAAAACGATTTAAATGAATAAATTTCTTTAAGCCGTTCTTTACCTATTCTTTTTTCCGCCCATACTCCGTCGTCAATACAATGGTAAGGCTGTGCTGACGCAATAACATTAAGTTTAGCAAATCTTTGTATGTCTTGAGTCCGTACATGCTGTGCGTGTTCAATCCTAAAGCGTCTGTCCCACTTAGGATTAGTATTTTCAATTTTTTCATATAGATCAAGCATATATGCATTAGCTCTGTCGCCGATTGCATGTGTACATATCTGCAGTTTATTTTTATCAGCGTCCATAGCCCACTTCTCAAGTCTGCCGTCGGTAACAATATCCATCGGCAAACCAAATGTGGTTGTATCCTGAATGTACTTCTCAAAAAACCATGCTGTAGTAGAACCTAATGAACCATCTGCAAAAGCTTTTAAAGAACCCAGTTTCAATTTCTCATCACCAAAGTTATACTGTATTCCTGCATCGACTAAATTTTTATATTCAGCAATAGGTAATCTTGTGTAGATTCTGCAGGTAAGTTTTCCGTCCTTTTCAAGCTGCTGGTATGTAATTAAATTACTTCTATATGTAATATCCTGCACGCTGGTTATACCGTTCTTTCTAGCTTCATCTAATGCAGACAATCCGGCTTTATAATTCTCATCTTCGGTATTATCCGGAATGATTGAATATATAAAAGTCATTGCATTGTCTTTTAATATTCCAGTTGGCTCACCAGTTTTGGGATCTTTGACTATTGTACCGCCTTCGGGATCCTTTGTGTCCTTGTTAATTCCTGCCAGCTTTAGTGCGTAAGAATTAGCAAGAGCCATATGTCCGTCAAATCTATCAATAAAGACCGGAGTATTTTCAGTAAATGAGTCTATCATTTCTTTAACCGGCAAATCTTTTGTCTCCCATGCTTCATGGTCCCAATTCCCGCCGGTTATCCATTTCCCTTTATTTGCTTCAACATATTTTTTTAGTATCTGTTTAAACTCATCCGTCGATTTTGCAGGTCGAAGATCTAAGCCAAATAGGTAATATCCGCCGCTTATAAAGTGTACATGACCATCAATAAAACCCGGCAGCATAAGTTTGCCTTCCAAATCAATAATTTCGGTCTTATTGGTAAACATTTTTTTTGCGTCAGCATTGCTACCGACAAACACAATTTTATTGCCTCTAATTACAACTGCTTCCGCTAAAGGCAGCTTATCGTTTACAGTAAATATCTTACCGTTAACAAATGCTTTTTCCTTATCTTGCGAAAACGAATTAATGCCTGCTATTGCCATTAATATTCCTGTTAAAAATAATTTCAAAATCATTTATTATCCCTTTGATATTAATGAATATCAGTGTCCCCGCTTAATACTTAGAAATAGTATGTTTTTAAAATAATTAATAAAATTATGAATTGATACAAATTCGTTGAATTTAAGTGAATTATCTATCTAAGCATAAAAATCTCTGTTTATTTTTATATTTAACCCCACATTTTATGGAATCAAAAAAGAAAAATACTTAACTTGATTTTCAATTAATTCAAAAAAAATCAAAAAGTCTACCATATGAACCTAGATGTATTGGTATTTGGCGCACATCCGGATGATGCCGAACTATCTATGGGGGGCACAATTGCTAAATTGACTTCAAATAATCTAAAAGTTGGTATTATAGATTTAACAAAAGGTGAACTTGGAACAAGAGGCACGGCTGAAACCCGGCAAAGGGAAGCATTTCAGGCAGCTATTATATTAAAAGCTGCTGTCAGAGAAAATCTGCACATACCTGATGGTAATATTCAAAACACAAAAGAGAATTTGATAAAAATAATTATGACTATCAGGAGGTATAAGCCTAAGATAATTTTTGCACCGTATTTTAATGATCGCCACCCTGATCATATAGATACCAGCGGACTTGTTAAACGAGCTATGTTTTCAACCGGATTGAGCAAAGTTAAAACATTCGACAAGGAGGTTTCGCAGGATCCATTCAGGCCTCAGAAGTTATATTATTTTATGCAGACTTACACGTTCGAACCCTCATTTATTGTTGATGTATCAGACGAATTTGAAGCTAAGATGAAAGCGGTAAGAGCTTACGAAACTCAGTTCCATAACCCTAGAAGTACTGAGCCAGAAACTTTTATAAGTCGACCCGGATTTATTAATTATATTGAATCAAGAGCGCATTTTTATGGATTTCAAATCGGTAAAAATTATGGTGAGCCGTTTTATTCTGAAGAAAAGATAGAATTAGATATTATTAAAATGCTAAATCGTTGATGTGACAATCTTATTTATTTTCACATAGACCATTTCTTATTATAAGCAAAAGGAAATATATGAAGAAGATTATTGCTGTTTTTTTACTTTTACTAATTGCAGGCTGTTCTCAAAAAAGTAATGTGGTTACTCTTAAGTCCGGTTTAAAATATGTTGATGATACATTAGGAACCGGAAGGGAAGCAAAAATTGGAGACTTTGTTACGATAAATTTTTCCGGATGGAAAATTGAAGATTCGAAGAACTTATATAACGATTGGGATAAAGACACCTCAGAGACAAAAGATCTAATTGGAACAACAAAGTACAGACACAAACCCATACAATTTACACTTGACGAAAATACTTTTATCAAGGGAAGCTATGAAGGAATTTCTGGTATGAAAGTCGGCGGCACAAGAACCATAATTATACCTTCGAATTTGGCCTATGGTAAAAAAGGTTATGGACCGGTACCACCAAATACCGATATAAAACTTCAGGTAAGCCTGGTTAATGCAAAAGAGCCTGTAAAAGAATGGGTAGTAGATTCAACTAAGATAAAAACTACCAAAGACGGTTTGAAATATGTAATTATTCAGGAAGGAACGGGACGTAAAGCTGCTTCAGGTGATATTGTAACAGTAAATTACAGCGGATATTTGCTGAACGGTAAAAAATTTGACAGTTCAGTCGAAAGAGATGCACCGATTACCTTTAAGTTAGGCGCACATACAGTCATTCCAGGCTGGGAAGAAGGTATTGAATTAATGAATAAGGGAGCCAAAGCTAAATTTATTATTCCGCCATCATTGGGATATGGTAGTATGGCACAAGGACCAATTCCGCCTAATTCAACTTTAATATTTGATGTTCAGCTTCTTAATATTAAATAAATTATTTGTTGTGAATGAGAGGTATATTGCCTCTCATTCATTTGATGTCATAGTAATTTATCTTAAAAATCATTTCAGATAGAAATCAATTAGAGCTATTGCCTGAGAATAATATCCACTCCCGAATAAATTTAAATGATTTAAGACGTGATATAGTTTATAAATATTTTCTCTGTATTCATAACCATCAGGAAGAGGGAAGTGTTCATTATATGCGAAATAAAAGTCAGGGCTGAATCCTCCGAATAGTTTTGTCATTGCTAAATCAGCCTCACGATGTCCATAATAAACTGCCGGATCAATCAAACAAGCATTTCCATTTTCATCTACAATATAATTGCCTCCCCATAAATCACCATGCAGCAAAGAGGGTTTTTCTATACTTCCGGTTAAAATATTTTCAATTTTATTTTCCAGTAATTTTATTTTGCTGGTTAATTCTTTTGTGGCAAAACCATTTGTTTCTGCAAGTCTGTACTGGAAAAGGATCCTCTTATTAAAATAGAATTTAATCCAATTATCTTTTTCATCTTCCATAGGAATATTCTCTTGTATATTCGATCCGATGAAATTATTCTCATATAATCCGAAAGTATCAGAACAAAAATTATGCATTTCGGCTAATTTGTGTCCAAAGTCCTGGTAAAAAATTTTTGATTTAACACCGGATTGGATGAATTCAATTAATAGAAAGTAATCATCGTAATCAACAACTTTAGGAATTCTTATTGCGCGGGATTTATATAATTCATTTAATCCGTGAGCTTCCTTAATGAACATCTCCTTCGGATGGCTCTCATTCATTTTAAGAAAGTAATTTTCCCCGGAAGTCATTTCTAATTTATACGCATTGCTAATGCAGCCGCCGGATAATGGTTCTATGGATTTAACACGGCTCTTTGTATTAGACTCAATTTTTAATTTTATTTGGTTGTCCAATTTCATTCTTTACCTTAGTAAGTAATTCTTCACAACCATTTTCAATAATATCTAAAACAAATTCAAATCCTTCCGGGCCTTCATAATACGGATCAGGTACTTCATTAACATTATGCCTATTTATAAATTTTGCCATCTTGAATATTTTATCTTTGTGCTTATGATCAGTGTCGAGCCGGTAAATGTCTTTATAATTTGAATTATCCATTGTTACTATGTAATCAAATTCGTCAAAATCTTTTTGAGGGTTAAATTTCCTTGAGATACTTGTCAATTCATAACCTCTTTTCTCTGCGTGTTCCTTCATCCTTGCATCGGCTTCTTCTCCAATGTGATACCCTAAAGTACCGGCTGAATCAACCAAAATAGAATCTTCAAGTCCTTCTTTTTTTATTAATGATGACATAACGCCCTCAGCGGCAGGTGATCTGCAAATGTTCCCTAGGCAAACAAACAAAATTTTTTTCTTTTCCATCAATGATATTTCTTCTTATCTTAACAACATAATTTAATTAAATTAAAACTTACAACTCATATAGATAAAATATGAATAAAAAAATACTAATAATATCTATCCTATTTATTATTTTTTCTCACACAATTGATGCACAGTATATTTATCCTAAAAGGGAGCTAAGAGGTGCCTGGGTTGCTACAGTTGCTAATATTGATTGGCCAAAAACACCATTTGAAACATCCGGCCAACAGATAAGTGAATTGGTTGCAATTTTTGACAGTTTGAAAGCTGCTGGAATTAACACAGTTTATTTTCAGGTAAGAACCGAATGTGATGCACTTTATAAATCTCCGTATGAACCATGGTCTTATTGGCTAACAGGGGAACAAGGAAAAGCGCCGAGTCCCTTCTACGATCCATTAGCATTTGCAGTTTCGGAAGCCCATCGCCACGGGATGGAAATACAAGCATGGTTTAACCCTTATCGTGCCGTTAAGACAGTAGGGGAATATAGGATTGCCGATTCGCATATTTCAAAAACTCATCCTAAATGGATATTAGATTTTAAAAAATATAAGATGCTTAATCCCGGAATTCCGGCTGTACGGCATTATATTGCAAAAATTGTTGCGGATGTGGTTAGAAGATATGACGTTGATGGAATTCACTTCGACGATTATTTTTATCCTTATACTCCTCACATAACAAATGAAGATGCTGCTGCATTTAGAAAGTACAAAGGACACTTTAAAGATGTTGATGATTGGAGAAGAAATAATATTAATCAAATGGTAGCTGAAGTATATGATACAATAAAAGCAATTAACCCGAGGGTGCAATTCGGCGTTAGTCCGTTTGGAATCGTTGAAAATAAATTTGCCGGAACTCATGGATTTGAATCTTACAATAAGATTTATTGTGATCCATTAAATTGGATAAAAAACAAAAAGGTTGACTATGTTGTACCACAAATTTACTGGGCTATTGGAAATCATGCTGCTAATTTTGCAAGATTGCTGCCCTGGTGGGCATCCGTTATAGATGGGAGACAGTTACTGGTAGGAATTTTCTCTACTAAGATGGCTTCTCCTTCTTATGAAGGTAATCCATCCGAACTTGAGAATGAAATTAGATTGAGCCGCCAAATTTTTAATGTAGGTGGAACAGTCTTTTTCAGTGCTAAATCAATAACGGAAAATTATTCTCATTTTGCCGATTCATTAAAGCTTTATTACAAATATCCATCTCTTATTCCCACAATGACGTGGATTGATTCTGTCCCGCCGCTTCCGCCGACACATTTAACCGTTGTCGGAGATTCCTCAGGTGTTACTTTAAGATGGGATAAGCCTGTCCCGGCTTCGGATGGAGACACTGCTTATCATTTTGTTATCTATCGCTTCAGCCAGCCTGATAAAATTAATATGGATTATGCAACTCATATTTTGAAAGTAACTAATGATTCAAAAAATTATTTTTTAGATTCGTCTGCTGACGCACTAAATAATTCACATGTATATTTGGTTACTGCATTGGATAGAATGAACAATGAAAGTAAAGCGGCAATTGTAATTTATTCGCCTAAGTAAAATAGAGTTAATTGAATATTTGCACCGTTCATTTTGAAATCCAATTCATGATGAACGGTATAAATAATTTCTAGGATATAAATATCAGTCCTTTATTAAGTACCATTGATTAAAGTTAAAAAATCATTTAGATTTAAACTCATTAGCGGATAAATCTTTTTAATATTACTCAACTATAATTGATTTTTAAATTCAAGGAGAAATTATGGCTTACATAATAACAAAGTTATGTATGGATTGTAAAGATATTGCTTGTACACAAGTTTGCCCTGTTGATTGTATCTATGAGTATAAAGGTGATGACCCAACTATTCCTAAGAATCAGCTGCTAATAGATCCTGATGAATGTATTGATTGTAATGCATGTGTTCCTGAATGTCCTTGGGAAGCAATATTTGAAGAAGACATGGTCCCTGATGTTTTTAAAGAAGATATTGTGACTAATGCAAGAATAGTTGGTAAGCAGCGGTTTGTTCCTAAAAGACCGGAAGACCAAAAAAATCCAACGCCTGAAGAGATTGAAGCCAACAAATTAAAATGGGAATACAGCGGTTAAACCTCTAAATTAAGTTTATCGTTTTTCAGAGCCTGAAATGGTAGTCACTAACCTGCGGGAGCCGCCATGATTTCTGTGCTCGCAGAGGTAAATCCCTTGCCAAATTCCTAAGTTTAATTTTCCGTTTGTTATGGGTATTGATAAACTATTTCCTAATATAACCGATTTAAGGTGAGCCGGCATATCATCTGAGCCTTCCATATCGTGTCTATAATAAGGAGCATTTTCAGGAACTATTTTATTAAAATGTGATTCCATATCGATCCGTACAGTCGGATCCGCATTTTCATTTATTGTAAGCGAGGCTGATGTATGTTTTATAAAAATGTTTAAGACTCCGATAGAAATATTTTTTATTTCCGGCAATTGATTTAATAATTCAGTTGTAATTAGATGAAATCCTCTTTTCTTAGGACCTAATTCTATTTCTTTTTGGTACCAATTCATTATTTCAAGCCAGTAGAGTTTTTAAATTTTGACGAATTAAAGTAATAATATCTTAATCCTTAAAAAATGGGAAAGAATAAACATTAAGGATATTATTTACTTTGTAAAATATTTTTAACAAAGATAACCATAATTATAATCTTAAATATTATATGTAAAATTTATAACCATGTAATTTTTTAAGAGATAAAATACTAAATGATTAATCGACTATTTAAAATTTCCATCTTAATTGTCAATCCATTTATTAATGATTGATTTTGTTAACATCATAAAATATTACTCTTTAATAAATTAAAGATAGTTTTCAATATTAAAATTGTTTCAATTTACTAAAAATTAATTGCTGATAACCCGGATATATGAATAAAGAAAAATTTAAATTATTGTGCACTCAATATTTTTTTCACACAATTAACGAATCGGGGCTAGCTGAATTAAGAGCTGCTTTAAAAAGCGGTGATGCTGATCTTTTAAAAATTTATTTCAAAACAAAGAAGGGAATAGAGAATCTCCCGATTTCTGTTGATTTAATCGAACCGCCTTTGGAAGTTAAAAAAAACATCTTAAATGAATTAAGAAAAGGGAAGCAAAAAAAAGATTATTCACCAAAGGATAAATATTTAATCACCTTTAATAACGTCAAAGATAAAATAGTTATGGTGGCAGCTGTAGTGTTTTTTATTTCCTTCATAATTGTGACATATTATTCAGCGGTATTGTTAAAAGATATTCATTATCTCAAAGGTCAGATTATTTCAGTCAACAATGATTTAGGGAAAAAGAATGAGATCTTAAGTATTCTTCAATCAAAACAGATTGATATCATAAACTTAAAAGGACAGGACATAAATCCTTCGGGTTATGGAAAAATAATTTGGTCACCGGTTAATAATGCTGCAATTCTACAGATAGGAAATTTACCGCCCACAACCGGTAAGGGAAAATATCAGTCTATGGGCATTAAGTAATAATAAAGATATTGATGAAGGTTCGTTTAGTGTTATAAAACCTGATTATGAAAACTTCTTCAAGTTAGACAGCCTATCTTTGAATGACATTAACACCAATGAGTCTTTTTTTCTAACATTAGAACCAAATGGGAAGGGATCAAAACCCACAGGTACAATTTATCTGATGGGATCGCCAAATGATTAAATGAATTAATAAAATAAATCCGGGTGTTTAATTTAGAAAAGTAACACCCGGTAAATAATAAACGATTTTAATTATCTTGCTCCAAGTTCAACTTTCAGATTAACCGGTTTCCCATCCCGAAGTACAGTTACATCAACAATATCCCCTGGAGAAAAATCACCAAGCGCATAAGTATAATCGTAAATATTAGAAATTTTCTTCCCGCCGAAATTAATAATTATATCTCCTCCTTTTAATCCGCCTTTCTGTGCGGGGCTGCCTTCATTAACACCATTTATTTTCAATCCGTCAATTTGCCCTGCATAATCCGGCACTGTACCTACGTAAACCCTAAATGCCATACTCTTTCCGGCATCTTTTCTTGGTACATTTATATAATCCGGTTTAGAAGAAAGAGTATCAATTTGATAGGCAATTTTATAAACATAATTTAAAATAGACTCTTCTCCTTTGGAATTAATTTTATCTGCATCGTCTGAAGGGCGGTGATAATCGGAATGTGTACCGGTAAAAAAGAAAAGTACCGGAATTTTTTTGGCATAAAATGAAGATTGATCACTCGGTGCATAACCTTCATCATTAAAAGTAAGTTTAAAATTGAAATCATTATTATCCTGGTTAAGCAGATCTTTCCATTTTGATGATGTTCCGGTTCCATAAACTATTAATTTGTCTTCATCATTCATCCTCCCGATCATATCCAGGTTTATCATTGTTTCCATGTTTTCAATCGCAATTGGAGAATTATCAACAAAATAAGTTGAACCGAGTGTACCGATTTCTTCTCCCGCAAAACTTATAAAAATAATACTCCGTCTTAATTCATCTTTTTGAGCGGAGAACTTTTCAGCTAATTCTAAAATACCAGCGGTACCTGAGGCATTGTCATCGGCTCCGTTATGAATTTGAGGCTCTTTACCTCTGTAAAGTGAACCAACTTCACCGTATCCTAAATGATCATAATGCGCGCCTATAACTAAGTATTGATTTTTTAATACCGGATCGTTTCCCTCCAGGTATCCCACAACATTTTCGCCGTACTTTTTTATTTCTTTTACTTCAGTTTTTAATTCAACCATTCCATTCTTTAATACAAAAGAAGCCGGGGATTTTGTTACTTCCATTTTTTTCTGATACTCTTTAAAATCTAAACCATTCGCTTTGAATAACTCATCAATAATAAACCTTTTTACCTGTACAGAACCAAATGAATTAATTCCGCTCGCGCCGTCATATTTTAATTGAATTAATTTATCCTCTTCGTCTTTTGGGAAATATCCATTAACAAAAATAACGGCAGCCGCACCTTTTTCTTTTGCGATTTTAGCTTTATATCTGTATGCAGTATATTTTTCAAATTCACTATGCGGATTTCCGTCGTCAGGATTATATCTCATTATTATTACTGTTTTCCCTTGTACATCAATTCCTGCATAATCATCATATTTTAAATTTGGAGCAGAAATGCCATAACCAACAAAGGCTAAATCACTTTTAATGTTTGTTGTTCCCGAGAACGGAGTTGTAATATATTGTTCACGAAGAATTGGTTCAATCTTTTTACCGTTAACAGAAAAATTTATAGAATTATTTTGTGTTAGCTCAAGAGCAGCGATAAATGGAAATTTTTGAAAATAACTATTAGTAAATGGCTTCAGGCCGTATTTTTCAAAATCCTTTTTAATATATTCAGCGGCAAGGGAAGCGCCTTTTGATCCTGTGAATCTTCCTTCAAGTTTATCAGAGGCCAAATAATTAATGTGTTCTTGAATTTCCTTTGAAGTTATTTCCGGATTATCCTGCGCTTTTGTGAAAGGAAACCAAAATGATAAAAAAAACGAAATGAAAATTAATATTAATACCTTCTTCATAAGAACCCCATTTATTTAAATTCTAAAGTAATCTAACTTAAATTTTTATAATATAATTATCAATAAGATGATTTATAAGATTCCTTAAATTGTATTAATAATTTACATGTGAAAATTATAAACAACAGGTAGGTAAGTATTTAGAAAAATGGTTAAAATAATTCTTAACGTCTGTATTAAAAAGGATTTTTATGAGAGTTATAAATTATTCAGGCACATGTACAAGAAAATATTTTTTAGCGGATTGCCCGATTGATTTTGCTTCACTGACTGTCATATGCATATCATTAGGTGTTTCATCCTCATGTCCTGCTTCTATTACTGCTAAGTCAGAATTTTTTGCATTCTTAACTAATGCTTCACAATAAGCAGTATCCCCGCCGTAACAAATTTTTATTCCTTTATACGTAAATTTAAAACCAACAGCAGGTACCTGCCGTGTTACTATACCGTCATGTAAATATTCTTTATGAATAACCGGAAATGGTTTTATAGTAACGCCATTGCTTTTAAAACTTCTGCTGTCATTAATAATTTTAAGATGAATGTCATAAGGTAAAGTTTTTGAATATACTTTTTTAAATGCATTATAGATACTTTCAATTTCAACACAACCTTGCGGAAAGTGAATTGAAAGCGGAGATTGTTTGTGCATCACACGCATATAAGTTAACAATGCCCATACTCCGCCTACATGATCATGGTGACCGTGAGTAATGAATAAATTAGAAATACTAAGAATATTGTTCGTCCCGATTTCCTTATTTAAATCTCTAAGTACTCCATCTCCCGGATCAACAACAAAATGTGTATTATCTGCTTTAATTAGAATACCGGTAGCTATATTAGGAATAGAACAGAAAATTTTAATTGAAAAATTTTCTTTGTTCCATTTTAACGGGTATTTTTGACGAGCCATATTTTTAAAAAGATTATGTGAAATTATTTAATTTTAACTTTTATTTTGATAGTATTTACAATTCTTTGGATCTTTACAACGAGCAAAAATATTAAATGAATAATTTTCAACAACAAATCCGTGCTCATCACTAATTTCTTTTGGAAGTACTTTGATTTTAGAATTTGTAAACTCTACTATTCTACCGCAGTCCATACAAATTAAATGATCATGCCGTTGTTTTTTATAGTTGTTTTCGTACTTTGTTAATTTATCGCCGAAGTTTCGTTTTATTAATAATTCACATTGGACTAAAAGTTCAAGTGTGTTGTAAACAGTTGCTCTGGAAACTCTTGACTTCTGATTCTTCATCAAGATAAATAAATCATCTGCTTGAAAATGGCCTTTGTATTCCAAAGCTGCTTCCAATACCTCAAATCGTTCAGGAGTAATTCTATTTTTAGCATTCTTCAGGAATTCTCTAAATATATCTTCTGCTTGCTGGTTTTTCATTATTTAGGTCTGTTTGATAGTATTAAAAATATAACTGTCAATTAAGAATATCAAGACAGTTTTACACTTAAAAATTCGTAATACAAAAAAGAATCTTGCTGAGTGACTTCGCAATTATGCGAGAAAAAATATTTCTAATTGATCCCCAAAAATCTTAAGCCATTAACAACAATAAATGTTAAGAAATAAGCTCCTGAAGTAAATAGAATTAGTTGAAGCATTGGGATTCTCCAGCTGCCGGTTTCTTTTCTTGAAATTGCCAGAGTTGAAATACATTGTAATGCAAAAATAAAATAGATAATGAGACCAATGATTGTAGCTGTTGTAAATAATTTCTGCCCGGTTCCTGCAATTGTAGCCTGCCTCATCTCTTTTAAAATTGAAGTTTGAAGAGTTCCTTTATCTCCGGTAACTTTAAAAATCAAAGCTAGTGAACTGACGAAAACTTCTCTTGCTGCAAATGTGGGGATTAACGAAACACCTACTCTCCAATCCATTCCGATTGGTTTCATAATAGGCTGAATAAATTTACCTAAATCGGCAGCAAAAGAATTTGATAATCTTTCCGAACTAATTATTTGTTCAGCTTTTTCCTGATTCAAATTGTGTGTATCAATCTTAGGATTATAATCCGGGAAATATGTTAGAAACCAGATAATTATCGACAAAAATAAAATGGCTGTTCCGGCTCTCTTAATATAAGCCATAGAACTATGGTATGTATTAGTAGCAACTACCTGAAGTTTTGGTACTCTATAAGTCGGAAGTTCAAGAATAAAAGAAGAATTATCTTCTTCTTTAATAATTGTTCCTCTAAACTTATTTGCAATACCTGCAACGATTGCAGAAGATACAATGCTGAATAAATAAATTCCCGCTAACACTAAACCGGCTAACCATGATTTATTCATAGGGAAAAGGAATGCTAACAGGAGTGCATACACGGGAAGTCGTGCACTACAGCTAAGCAAGGGAATAATAAAAATTGTAAGCAGCCTTTCTCTTTTATTAGGAATGGTCCGTGTTGCCATAATTGCCGGTATCGCGCATGCAAAACCGGATAACATTGGTACGAAAGATCTGCCATTTAAACCGATTTTTGATAAAGGCTTATCGATGAGCATTGCACCTCTTGCTAGATAACCAGTGTCTTCAAGCAATCCAAGAATTAGAAACAAAATAATTATTTGTGGGAGGAAAACTAAAACTGCACCTGTACCGCTTATAACACCGTTGGCAAGGAAACTGCCGACCCAATTATTCCCAATTAAGGTTATAGCTTCTGTGGACAGATATCCGAACAGATCATCAACTAATCCCATTAATGGCTGCGCAAGCCAAAATATAGAAGTAAAAGTTAATGACATGATTAGAAAGAATAGTACTAATCCCCATGTTTTGTGGAGAAGAATTCGGTCGATTTTTAAAGTTGTATTATCAAGCGTATTATTATGATTGTTACTTCGATTATTCAGAACATTTAGTTTCTCATTAGCTTTTTTAATATTACCACTATTTTGTGTTCCGTTCTTTTCTATAATTACAGTATGTTCTATTTTCTCAATCTCTTTGTAGAAATCTATAAGCTTTTCAATGGGCAAATTGTCTTTAAAGCGAATAATTTCGACTTTATCTTTACCTCTAATATTTATAATATTTTCTTCAATTTCCTTTATCAGTTCTTCAACACCATTTCCTGTTCTGCCGTCTATTTTAACCACACTGCAATTTAATTCTTCGCTCAGTTTTGAAATGGAAATATCTTTGTCTCTACGGTTGAGGATATCTGTCATTGTAAGTGCAACAATTACATTAAATCTTGATTCAATTAATTGTTCAGCTAATAATAAGTGCCGTGATAACTGGCTGGCATCAATAGTCACTATAATTAAATCTGGTATACCGAATGTTGGATGTGAATAAAGGGAATCTATAGAGATTCGTTCATCCGGAGAATTTGGAATTAAGCTGACGATGCCGGGAGAATCAAGTACTTTGCCTTCAAAATTATATTTCTTTTGAATTTTACTTATGGAATATTCAACAGTAGCACCGGGGTAATTAACTGTTTTATAATTTTTACCACTTAAATAATTAAAAAGAGTTGTTTTCCCGGAATTTGGAGGGCCGACCAGGGTGATTAAAGGTTCAGCTTCTAATGTTTTGGCAGTCATAAAATTTTTATACAGACAGCTTCATCTTTTCTTATAGCCACAATGGTCCCCCGAACTGAAAAAGCTAGCGGATCATTAAACAAAGACATATTGATTAATTGTATTTCTTGGCCTGGGGTGAAGCCAAATTCTAGTATCCTTCTTGAAGAAGGATGTGAACCATCAATTCCATTTATAACCCCTTTTTCTCCATATTTTAATTCAGCAGCAGTTTTCATCAATTTACCTAAAAATTCGCTTGTTATTAAGATTTAGTCTTTATAAAGATAAAATAATCTAATCAAAAAATCAATAAATAATTTTTTCAACAATTTGTAATTACAATTATAAATATAAAAATTTATTTAAATTTGAAGAAAAAATTAGTAAAAAATTTGGCTACTCAATATTATATTGAATAAGTTTAAAACCTAAAGCTTTAGAATAAATATGTGGAACAGGTTTTATGGGAAAAAAGCAACATAAAGATTCAATAAATTCGGTGCCTTCCGAAATAAACACAGGGGAAATGAATTCCGGCATTAATGAGGTAAACGCCTTATATAGGTATAATTTAAAAACAAAAAAGTATATTTATTTCAGCGGGGAAATTGAAAATATTACGGGATATTCAATTAATGAGCTTGATAATGCAGGCTTTGAAAAAATTATACTAAATAAAAAAAGTCTTTCTAAATCAAAATTAAATAAAGCTGATACTTCTAATAACTTTTATGTCTTGTCTTCTAAATATTTGATTAAGACTAAGAAAGGGAAGGAGTTATGGATAACTGATAAATACATTTATGAAAAAGACGGAAAGGGAGTTAATATTTACAGGGCTGGAATATTGACTAAATTGTCACAACCGGAAAATCCCCTGGATAATGTATTTTTAGAAAATAGCTATTTACATAAAATATTGGATTTGGCAGATGTAACAATTGTTGTGTTGGATAAGAAAGGGGTTGTTACATTTATTAATAAATCCGGATGTAGACTCCTGAATTACAAGGATACCGATATAATAGGGAAAAACTGGTTTACTAGTTTTCTTCCGAAAGAAACCGGGAAAGGATTAAAGGTTAAGTACGAAAAAATTTTTAATGATGAAACAGAATTTATAGAGTCTAATGATAATCCCATACTGCTGCAATCAGGTGAAGAAAAATATATAAGATGGAGAAATTCATATTTAAGGGATGAGAACGAAAATCTAATTGGAATTGTCAGCAGCGGAATGGATGTAACTGAGTTAAAAAAAGATGAAAAAATTCAGCAGATAATTTACCGCATTTTACAGGCGGCAAATTATGAAAGCAATTTAAATGAATTTTTTAAATTCATTCATTCATCTGTCGGGGAACTGATGCCTGTTGAAAATTTTTATATTTCCTTGTACGATAAAGAGAACCAAATAATTACTTTTCCGTATTTTGTTGATCAAGTTGATGAAGCATTCCCACCTAAAAAATTTGGGAAAGGTCTCACCGAATATGTTTTAAAAACCGGGGAACCAATGCTGGTGGATGGAGCAAAGGATAAAGAATTAGTGTTAAAAGGTGAAGTTGAACTGGTTGGTTCACCTACTAGTATATGGTTGGGCATACCGCTCAAAATACAGGATAATACTATAGGCACACTAGTGGTTCAAGATTATAATTCGGATAAAACTTACGGCGAAAAAGAACAGAAAATTTTGGAAATGATTTCTTACGCAATATCAAGGGCAATTGAACGAAAACGAGTAGAGCAGGAACGCGCTGAATTAATTGATGAGTTAAAAGAATTGAATTCATCAAAGGACAAGTTAATTTCTTTAATCTCCCATGATCTAAGAAGTCCTTTCAACTCACTACTTGGATTTTCAGAAATTTTAACCACTGAATATGATTCTCTAACTCATGATGAAATCCAGGAATATCTAAAAGTAATTTATGAAGCTTCAAATAATTTGTACGGAATGACAAACAACTTACTTCATTATTCTCGTGTCCAAATGGGCAGATTTGATTTTAAACCTAAAAATTTGAAACTAATTAAAACCATTAATCGTTGTTTAAACTTGTTAAAAGGAAATGTAGTCAAGAAACAAATCAATCTATCTTTAGACGTTGATAAAAATTTGGAAGTGTTTGCTGATGAAGATATGCTTAATTCTATAATTCAAAATCTAACCTCAAATGCAATAAAATTTACAAATAGACATGGTGATGTTAATATTACTGCAAAAGAGGCTACAGAAGCATCCGGCAAAAACTTAGCGGAAATTACTATCAAAGATAACGGAGTTGGGATAAGTAAGGAAGATTTGGAGAAAATAAAAAAAGATTTAATTTTTTCAACATCGGGAACCGAAAGAGAATATGGAACAGGCCTAGGTTTAGTATTAGTTAAAGAGTTTATAGAAAAAAACGGCGGTAAAGTTTGGATTAACAGTAAAGTAAATGAGGGAACTACGTTTACCTTTACATTGCCAGTTGCTTAGTAAAATATTATTATAGCCTATCATAAATAAATAATTCCTTTTTAATTGCCACTGCCAAATTTTCCCACAAAAAATTGTTATAAAGCACAGTTTTGAATTCTTAGTTCATTGACTATGCAATAATTTTTAGTTAAATATTGCTACGATTTATTATTGATTGAATTAATATTTTTGATTTTTAACAGTAATTAAAAAGTACCTAAGAAATATTAAAACCAAGTTCTAAATATTTTCAATTAGATTAGAAAAAATTAACTAAACTCCTTTAAAAGGAGATAATGGAAATAAAAAGCAAGGAGAAAGTCGTGGCAGCAAAAAAAATCCTTATGATTGTTGGCGATTTTGTAGAAGATTATGAAGTGATGGTTCCATTTCAAATATTAACAATGGTTGGCCATCAAGTAGATGCTGTTTGCCCGGACAAAAAAGCCGGAGAAACTGTAAAAACTGCAGTACACGATTTTATTGGTGATCAAACATATGTTGAATTAACCGGACATAGATTTAAGCTAAATGCAGATTTCGATAAAGTAAAACCTGAAAAATATGATGCTTTAGTAATACCGGGAGGAAGAGCGCCTGAATATTTAAGGTTAAATAAAAAAGTTATTGAAATTGTAAAACATTTTGAAAATAAACCTATTGCTGCAATTTGCCATGGGCCTCAAATACTTGCTGCTGCTGATATGTTAAAAGGTAAACATATGATTTCTTATCCCGCTGTTGGACCTGAATGTATAGTTGCTGGCGCAAAGTATGGTGAAGTAAGTGCCGGTGCAGATAATGCAATTACCGATGGGAATCTAGTAACTGCGCCTGCCTGGCCAGCACATCCGCAATGGATGAAACAATTTTTGAAAGTTTTGGGATCTAAAATAGAACCATAAAAGATTTGTAGTGGTTTTTAGTTAATGATTTCCTAATAAGCTTAATTATTCCTTGGTATAAGGTAAGTCTCTAAAAAAAATTAACGTTATGAGCTATCTGTCATAATTATTTAAAGTATCCCAAGATTTTGACATAGATAAAATCAATAAAATTTTGTATATAATTATATAGTTTATGCACTTAAAAGGTACACTAATTATTCTCCTATATATACTGCGTTTATGTTTAGTTAAATTATTCTAGAAACTATAAAATCTTAAATGTTATCCAAAAGACAAAACGTTTAATGATTTTAACATATAAGGAGATAGCGATGGAGACAATTTTCGATCATAATGTTACAGGGGTGGAACTGGAAGTATTAAATTCCTTCATTCCAAGTCGGCTTATCAGAAGTAAAGAAAAATATATGGTAAATATTGATCGTGATAAGAGTAATGCAGACCTGTATCATCTTTATATGCTCCGCGGTGAAAATAATAAAGCTGAGTTGTATTTGAAGAAAATAAAAGATCCAGAGTATAAATATATCCTCTCATCATTTTAATTATAGGAATTATGTCAATTTTAAATAATAATTAATAATATTGAATAGAGTGATTATTTTTGTAACCCCTCTATTCAGTATATCTTATATACCTGAAATACATAATTCCTACATAATTACCACAATATTAAAAAAACAATAAAAAAATATATGCATGAATTTGAAATTCTCACGCAGCCTAATGATGTAACTTGTGGTCCAACTAGTTTACATGCAATCTACAGATATTATGGTGAGAAAATTTCATTAGAAAGAACAATTAATGAAGTCCAGTATTTAGAAAACGGAGGTACGCTGGCAGTGCTTTTGGGTTGTCATGCTTTAAAAAGGAATTATAAAGTTTCTTTGTATACATTCGATCTTAAAATATTTGATCCTACATGGTTTTCGAATAAAGAGATAATTCCCCAAAAACTTATTCAGCAATTGAAGTTTAAAAAATCTAATCGAATTAAAGAGGTTACAAAAGCTTACTTAAATTTTTTAGAATTAGGAGGTGAAATACATCTAGAAGTTCTTAACAGAAACTTATTAAAAAAATATTTCGTAAGAAATATTCCAGTACTTACGGGCTTAAGTGCTACTTATTTATATAATAGCATGAGAGAACTCACTGATAACAATGATAAGTCAGTTTTTAATGACTTAGAGGGAGAACCAATGGGCCATTTTGTAATTTTAAAAGGATTTGACGATGATGGAGAAAATATTTTAGTAGCTGATCCCTATAAAACCAATCCTATATCAAATAAGAATTATTATAAAGTTAAAACTGCAAGACTTTTAAATGCCATTATGCTTGCAATTGTGACCTTTGATGCTAATTTATTAATAATAGAACCAAAAAGTATAAAATGAAAACTTTTGTAATTGTTAACAATCTGAAAGATTGGAGCTTCAAAATTAAAAACATTGATCTAATAGAAGCTAAATCTTATTTAACTGATAAAATATTTTCGGAAATTAAATCGGCAAGAGTTTTTAACCTCTGCAGATCATATAAATATCAGTCAACCGGATATTATGTTTCGCTATTAGCCGAAGCAAGAGGCCACAGAATCTTTCCCAATGTTTCTACTATCCAAGACCTTAAAACACAAAGTATTGTCCGATCAATATCAGACGATTTTGATGAACTTATTCAAAAGAATTTATCTAAAATTAAAGCCGAAGATTTTACATTGAGTATTTATTTCGGTCAAAATGTTGCCAAGCAATATTCAAAATTAGCGGCTCAAATTTCCAGCATATTTCAGGCACCTTTAATGAAGGCTCATTTTGTTTATAATAAAAACAAATGGTTGTTAAATAATATTTCGGTTATTCCTGTCAACGATATTCCCACAAATCATCTTAGTTACATCGAAGGATTTGCGGCATCTTTCTTTAACAAACAAAGGATTCATTCTCCTAAAGTATCAATGCTTGCATATGATTTAGCAATATTAGTTAATCCGGAAGAAGAAGAACCGCCATCCAATAAAAAAGCTATTCAACAATTTATCAATGCCGGAGAAGAATTAGGCATCAGATGTGAATTAATAACAAAAGAAGATTATGGGCGGCTCCCGGAATTTGATGCTTTGTTTATTAGAGAAACTACTTCTGTAAATCATTATACTTACCGTTTTGCAAGACGGGCTTTTACTGAAGGTCTGGTGGTAATCGATGATCCTTATTCAATTTTAAGATGTGCTAATAAAGTTTATTTAGCAGAAATGCTTTCCAATGCCAATATTCCTACACCTAAAACATTAATTTTACATAAAGACAATAAAAATATTTCATTTACAGAGTTATCTTACCCAATTGTACTTAAACAGCCGGATAGCTCCTTTTCACTTGGGGTAATAAAAGTAGAAAATCAGGAACAATTTGAAATTGAAGTTAATAAAATTTTTGAAACATCCGATTTGATAATTGCCCAGGAATTTACATACTCAGAGTTTGACTGGAGAATTGGAATAATAGATGGCAGGCCATTATATGTTTGTAAATATTTTATGGCAAAGGACCACTGGCAAATTTACAATTGGAAAATGCATGGGAAAAATAAATATGGAAATTTTGAAACTGTTCCTGTTTATCAAGCTCCCAAGAAAATTGTTTCTGCTGCATTAAGATCTGCTAATATTATCGGGAAAGGACTTTATGGTGTTGATGTAAAAGAAATAGATGAGAAACCCCTTGTTATTGAAGTGAATGATAATCCCAGCATTGATGTCGGAGTAGAAGACCAAATCATGGGAGAACATCTTTATTACGAAATTATGCGCGTGTTCAAGGAAAGAATAGAGAGTTCAAGAAAAGAGAGAGAACTAAGTATATGAATTCCCCTCTTCATCTATTTCAAGCCGCGGGCATTGAACTTGAATATATGATTGTTAATAAACAAACATTAAAAATTAATCCTATTGCTGATGAAGTAATTAAATCACAAACCGGAATTTATACTTCCGATACTGAATACGAAAATATTGGCTGGTCGAATGAATTAGTTCTTCACGTGATCGAATTAAAAACTCCTGAACCTGTAACAACCTTAAAATATTTAGATGAATCATTTCTCAAAAGCATTAGAAAAATAAACGATTATTTAAGCGAATTTAATTCAATACTACTCCCAACCGGAGCTCATCCTCTAATGAATCCATTTGAAGAAACAAAGCTTTGGCCTCATGAATACAATGCAGTCTACGAAGCTTATAACAGAATATTTGGATGTAAGGGACATGGCTGGTCTAATCTACAAAGTGTTCATCTGAACTTGCCTTTCGCAAATGATGATGAGTTCGGAAGATTACACGCCGCAATAAGAATTTTATTGCCTGTTATTCCGGCTCTTACAGCGAGTACACCAATTTTAGACGGCCGTGATACGGGTTATAAAGATGCACGTTTATTGGAATATGCACAAAACCAAAAATTAGTTCCATCAATAGGCGGTGTTGTTATTCCTGAGAGAGCTTTTTCGAAGCAGGACTATGAAAATATTATACTAAAAAATATCTATAAAGATATCGCTGAATTCGATAAAGAAAATATTCTTCAAAATGAATGGCTTAATTCACGGGGAGCCATTGCGCGTTTCGACAGAAATGCTTTTGAAATAAGAATCATAGATATCCAGGAGTCACCAATAGCTGATTTAGCAATTGCCTTTGTAATTATTGAATCTTTAAAAAACTTCGTAAATGAAAAGTTGATAAAATATGAAGTGCAAAAGCAGTGGACGGAAAATTCATTAGCTGCAATTTACAATAATGTTATTAAGAATGGTGAAGATACTATCATCACTGATGAGAATTATTTAACTATTTTTAATTTGCCTCCAAAATCATCTGCGAAAAACATTTTAGAAAAATTAATATCAGAAATTGATTTTACCGGGTATGAAGAATTTAAAACAATTATTGATATTATTATGTCTAAAGGAACACTTTCAACCAGAATTATTAAAACGCTTAATAATGATTATTCTGAAAAGAATATTATTTCTGTCTATCAAATGCTTGCTGATTGTTTAAAAGAAAATAAGCTTTTTACATAATAATGCTGACTTTAATCACTTGTGAACATGCAGGAAATAAAATTCCCAGAAAATTCATGAAATATTTTTCTTCAGAATATTCTGTCTTAAATACGCACAAAGCTTATGATATTGGTGCTTCTATAATTTTTAACAAGTTATCGCCTCTTGCTGATTTTTCATTGAGCACTCCCATATCCCGATTACTAATTGAGGCAAACAGATCTATTCATAGTAAAAAATTATTCTCTAAATTTACAAGAGATTTAATTGATTCGCAGAAGGATGAGATTGTAAACAAATATTATAATCCATATAGATTAACCATTGAACAATTTGTGCGTGACAAATGTAATCATAAAAAGTTATGGCATCTATCTATACATACATTTACACCTGTTCTGAATAATAAAAAAAGAATTGCTGATATAGGAATTCTATTCAATCCTAAAAGCAAATTGGAAAAAGAAATATCGCGTTTGCTGAAATCAAGTTTTCAAAAATCTTTTCCTGAATTTGTTATAAAATTTAATTACCCATATTTAGGAAAATCCGATGGTTTTACTACTTACCTTCGAGAAAAATACAACTACAAAAAATATGCGGGCATAGAGTTAGAAATTAATCAGAAATATTTTTTCAGTTATGTTGAAAATGAATATTTAATTGATGGGGTATATAATGTGATCAAAAAGGTTCAGGCTGATGTGAAAAAAATATATTAAAAAGAGCGGTATAATTTTATAATCCCATATCACGGTATATTTTCCATTCACCATTTTCTTGTTCCCAGGCTACCAAATATTTCCCTTTGACTTTTAGATTGTTTCGGTCGTCCTTCACTTTATAGATACCTAATTCAACTATGAATTCAGAATCTCCTGTAAACTCTATTGTTGTAAATAATAGGTATTGTACGTTGTTTTGTATTGAACTTCGAATTGATCTACCCCAATATGAAAGAGTATCCTTACCCTTTAACTAACCAAATTTTGCATTGCTTGAATAGTGACCAGCCAAACCAAATACCACCCCAATGAAAAATTGAAACATAAAATACTCCCTTTTTTAGATTATTTTAATCAATTCTTTTTTAATGAGCGAATGTATTCAACCAATTCCCATCTTTGTTTATTTGAAAGAGAGTTTTTAAAACCCGGCATGGGAGGACTTCCATTAGAAATTTTCCAAAAGATTTCACCATCTGATTGAACTTGTACTTTTTGTGAAATCAGATTTGCCGGCTTTGGGTTTAACAATACTCCGGTAGGTCCATCTCCTTTTGCATCTTTTCCATGACATGTTACGCATTGCTGATTATATAATTTACCGCCTAATTTGGAAGCTTCTACGATATTTTTTATAGGATTAACTAGTTCCCTTGAAGAGGGAGGTGCAGTCCATCCATTTTTAGAATTTGTATTTGAAGAATTATTAGAATTCATTCTGTTGCCCATCATATCTCCTCCCATCATTCCTTTCCCCATCATACCCCCATTCATCATTCCTTGATTATTTTTAGGATAGCTTTGATTATTTGTGGAATCTTGTTTAACAGTATTATTATCTGATGATAGAATTTTCTCCTTTTTATTGCAGCTCAATGAAACCGTTGCCAGAGTTATTGATAAAGCAACTGCAATTATAATTGAAAATAATTTTGAACTTCTCATTGAAACCTCTAACTAAATAGTACTTACTTCAAAATCCTAAATGTGTAATGTTCTTGCATTTAAACCATTTCATTTACAACAATCACGGATGAAAATTTTATTCAATAATTTTTTCCAAAACGGTTCAACCAATTCACTTCTAAAGCCAGCATTAAAAATGATGTTGGAAACATCTTTTTTTTTAAGGTCATTTACTTTTACTATTAAAATTCGCCTTGGATCATCAGGATTCATTCGCCATTCAACAATACCATTTGATTTGCTAAAATGAGGCTTCAACTTTTCCGCCTCACCTATATCTAATATATTCGTTCTGAATTTAAAAGTTTTCATATAACTAATTTATCAATATGTTTTCGTATCAAAATATTTAATTCAGATCTACATATTTACAATTTATAAAATTATTAAAATTTGTATTGTCTCAATGGGCACAATTGCATGTTAAGACATTGAAATGTATCTATTAAAGATTTAGATGAGAAATAATTAAATTATGAATAGGAAACAAAACATATAAATTTTAATACCACTCAGTCCCCTCAAAAAATTAACGAAGAAAATATCTTTTAATTTATCTTACTTGTTACTAAAATATTGGATAATTATATTAAAATTGTAAAAAGAGGAATTCAATAGGACAATCTTTTCAAATTAATTTAAAATGAATTTCAAAATTTTTTCTACTGCTGTTTTCATCTTCCTTTCGCTGACTTTCACAAATTGCCTGTCGATTAATAAATATAACCTTAACCAAAGGTATGATAACAAAAATAATAACGTAGAAAGGAAAGATAGCACTGATGATGAGGCTGAATATTATTATCCTTCTTACTATTACATTAACGTCAGTTCAGGGTATTCGACAAAAAATGATCTTAAATTATCGTTTTATTCCAAAAAATTCTTTGTAAATATCAGCTATAGAATTTCTAATTTGATAATGCCTTTAGAAATATATCCTACCCAGGTCGGATTTTTTAATGAGTTGGGAATTAATAATACATCACTTTACTTAAACATTGGCCCGGAAGCTAGAATCGATCGTAGTTTATATTTAATCCCATATGCTGGCCTTACAATAATACCATTCTCTAAATACAAGAATGAAAATATAGCTGTGCTCTATTATTTAGGAATTTCGGCAGGATATTAAATTAGTCTTGATGATCAATCTGAAATAAATTTTGAACTTGCCTCCGATCTTATAAAACTGAACGTAAATGAGGTAAATATTTACATCAAAATAGGTATTTCATTTAATTTATTATACTCGTTATGATGTTTTAAAATCTGATCGGATAAAATACATGTTCAATATAATACATGATAATTTGTTAAAAACCTTTTACAGAATTCCTTTCCTGATAATTTGTTTTACGTTTTGTCTTAACATACTGCTTTGTAGTGAGTGCGGATTCTTTGCCCAATTATCAAGTAAATATCTAATCCCGCCGAATAAAAAATACCTAAATACTTTTATATTGATGTCTTTATTAATTAAACCTGCATCCATACCATCCCGTAAAATTTTTTCTCCAACTTGTAGAAATTGTTCATGATATTTTATCCAAAGTTGATATGATTTAGGAATGTTAATCTGGTTATTGACAAATACTATAGCCAATTTAGGATTAGTTGAAAAAATATCGAAAAAATAATCTACTAAATAATTTATTTTTTCAATTGGTGAAATATCATTTTTATCCTTTAATATAGAAATTTCCTTAAAAAGCTGTTCCCAAATATTTTCAAAAATTTTATTTAGAATAGCTTCTTTATTCTCGAATTTGGTGAGTAGGGAATTTGTAGAAATACCTGCTAATCCTGCAATCTTTTGCATATTTGAATTATGAAAACCTTGCTCGGCAAAAACCTTTGTAGCTGCTTCTAAAATATCAGGCTCAATATCAAATTCTATCTTTTTCATGCTTAAATAATTATTTATTACAATTAGCTAAATTGCCGAAAATATTTTCATGGAGAAATTTCTTACATTAAAAATAAAATAATAAATTGTAATTTCGATAATAAATTATTGCTAGATTGAATTGCATTTTAATATTAACTAAAAGTCTTCAAATATAACATGAATTAATTTCTGGGATTCTATTTAATGATGAAAAAATTATTTATTATAATACTCGTTATTTTTATCGCTACTGCAGGTTATATAGCCATCCTTTATTTTCAAAAACCTAATTACAATTATTTGAACATTGTCCAAAGGTATGCCGCAAAAAAAATAGCTGGCCGATTTGACCAGGTAATAAATAAGATGCCTAAAGACAGGCGGACAATAGTTGATTATGATACTTTAATGAATAGTCTTGATCCTATAGAAAAGGATTTTGCATCAAGGATTTTTGATATTGATCCGAAAAATTTGGGATTTAAAGGTCCATTTTATTCTATGAGTAAGCCTTACGATTTAGTAGAGGTCCCTTCTGCTAAAGTAGGATATAGAGAAACGGGTATTCAGTATTGCCCGGAACATTCTTATAGAGATTATTTGAAGATGGCTGCTCAAATGAAAAAGGATCTCGGTAGAAAACTTTATATCGATTCTGGTTACCGTTCACCGGGAAGACAGGCATATCTTTTTTTCCACTATTTAACAACCAGCAGTAATTATTCACTTAAAGAAAATGCTAAGTGGATAGCAATGCCTGGCTATAGCCAGCACGGGAGTCCCCGAGATAATGCTATTGATTTCTGCACTCAAAACGGTATCAACGGTTTTAGTGATCACCAGACAGGAAAAGATTTTGCAAAACTTCCGGAATATAAATGGATGCTGAAAAATGCTTCCAAGTTTAATTTTTATTTGTCATACCCAAAAGACAATAAATGGGGCGTAGGATTTGAACCATGGCATTGGCATTGGGAAAAGAAATAGATGTTTTTTACTTAATCATTAAAAAATCATTGAGACTTTTAATTGTCTTCTTGTTTTTATTGACTAATTTTTATATTAAAAACCGCAATCTTTGTATATTATAAAAATGATTTTTATAGACAAACATTGCTGACACCTCTCAATAAACATTTAGACATATTCTTCTCATTTCAATTCTGAAAACGTCTTGTAAATGTCATGCATAGTCTTCTAACTACCTGTAACTGGTTATTATTACACTATTCTATATCTCTAATCCGCTGATAAATCCTAAATAATATTTTTAACTATATAAGTCATGATAACTAAAAATATTGTTTTGCAAAATAAACAAAACGAGTAAAACTTTAATTTATCTAATAATTATTATGGTTATCAGAAATACGATGCTGTAGCTGTTTAATCAATGTATATGCGTAGCCTAATAAAATCCCTGCAGAAACTAGCCATTGTATATTGCCATTAAAAAATATGGGGCAGGTTATCTGAACTAACGCAAGTATAAACAGCAAGATTGCTATTCGTGTAAAAGAGCCGGGCATTATTAAAAAACTGCGTTTTAACTTTCCTTGTGATTGTAATTTCTTATTGTAAAGTAATGCCTTATTCTGCAATAAACCGAATAAAAGTCCAATTATACCTCCGGTTAATATTGCAAAAGTAGAATATAAAAATGAAAATGATTGATCGTTCATTGAATTACCTTTCTATAATTATTATAAAACTTAGTGTGAGGGAAATAATCCCTCACACTTTAAATCATATTACTAAATTCTCGGATGCGTAATCTCGGATGCTTCATTCATCTCAAACCCGCTATAACCATGAACACCCATTTCCGGAATATCTAGTCCGTCAATTTCTACTGCTTGGGGTACACGATTCCCGATTAATTTTTCGATGACCTTATATACAATTATGGAAATAATTGAAAGCGTAATGAAGCAGGTAACAACACCGATAACTTCGGCCCAAAATTGTCCCATTCCGCCGCCGTAAAATAATCCTTTAACTGTGCCGGCTACACCGTTCCATCCATCTCCGTAAGTTCCGTCTGCAAATAATCCAATAGACAAGCATCCCCACGCACCGTTAACTCCATGCACAGAGATTGCACCAACTGGATCGTCAATTCTTAATTTGTCAAAGAAGAAAACAGATTCAACTACGAGAATACCTGAAACTAAGCCGATTACTGAAGCACCGGCTGCGCTTACAAATGCGCTAGGTGCGGTTATAGCGACAAGGCCTGCAAGCATTCCGTTTGCCATCATTGATGGATCGGGCTTTTTAGTTCGAAACCACCACATCCACAAGGTTGCAGCCATAGCTCCGGTAGCACTGGCAAGCATTGTATTAACAGCAACTACACTTATACGAAGATCTGTTCCCGCCAAAGTTGATCCTGGATTAAAACCAAACCATCCAAACGCAAGAATAAATGTTCCTATAATTGCCATTGGAATACTATGTGGTTGTACAGGATTTATACTTCCGTCTTTATTGTACTTACCATATCTCGGTCCAATAAGCCATGCGTAAATTAATCCAATAACACCTCCTTGCATATGTACAACGGATGAGCCCGCAAAATCCACATGGCCATGTCCTAAACCAAAGTTAGTTCCGAGCTGAGCAAGCCATCCGCCGCCCCATACCCAATTACCGAAAATTGGATACATGATACTTCCGATAAAGACTCCGTAAATCATAAAAGCGGAAAATTTCCATCGTTCCGCCGCCGCACCGGTTGGAATGGTAGCAGTAGTATCCATAAATACCATTTGAAATAAAAATAGAGCGAATACTGCGGTATCATATCCGGCACCTCGCAGAAAGAATCCGCTCCAGCCTAATAAACCAAATGGTTTTCCAAAAAGATTTATAGTTATTTCGTGACTTAGGCCTGCATATCCTCCTAGAGTACCGAGAGATCCTATTCCTCCAAACATGAAAGCAAATCCGCAAACATAAAAGCCCAGCATACCTAGCGGGTATATCATAAAGTTCATCGCTATGGTATGTGCAACGTTTTTTGCTCTTGTCAGCCCAGCTTCAACCATAGCAAAACCGGCTTGCATGAACATGACTAGAAATCCAGTTATCAGTGTCCACATAAAATTGATAGAGACACGATTGTGGCCTACCGCATCGCCTATTTCACTTATGGTTGGTGATCCAGGTTTAGCTGCAGGTACATCATTTATTGTTCCGGTTTTTGTACCTGAAGGATCCGGGACATTACCCGCAAATGCAACAGCTGGTAATGCAATATTCATTACTACGAGTATTAGGGCAATGTATACGAATATATTGAAGAATTTTGATATTCTCATTTTAGCTCCATTTATTGTTTATAATTAAAACGAATAGACTGATCCAATTAGGATTGTGTTTTGATTGTTCTTCGTAAACGTGCCTGAATTATCTTCAAAAGTATTTACATTCGACCAATCTCTTCTAAATTCCAGACGAGTGAATAAATCGTTTGTAAAACTATATTGGTATGTAAGGGTAATTTCTTTTAAGACTTGAGTTAATCCGGTGGTAAACCCTGTTTGATCGTTGTATACTTCTCCGCGTAAACCTATATAAGAATTTTTATCTATAGAATATTTTCCAGTTAGTGCAGCACCTTTCCAAACTGCTAGTACCTGATGGATCCAGGGCCTCTTGTCCGTAATCAGCATTAAGTGTTATAAATAATGCATCTGTGGCTTGATAATTAATTATAGTATCAAAAACATTTCTTTTTTTAGTACTGTTAGGCTCTTCAGGGCCGCCAATCCAATTTTCAATAAAGGTAAACGAAGAGGTGGGTGACCAGCTTATTTCTGCACCTAAAGTTTTTCCTTTGTTATTATCAACAACATTATTCCATCCGTTATAAATATAAATAGTCGCATTAAGCTGATCACTGAAAGGATAATTAGCGGAAAGTCCTAAATGATAAAAGGGAATAGCATAAGCAAAAAGTATGGAGCGGCTGTAATTTATATTTCCGGGAGTTTCAATTACTTCTCCTCCCATATGAGTAACTAATTTACCTGCATTTATTGTTAGACCATTTCCCCAGGGGACGACTGCCGTTAAATAAGCATCTTCAACATTCCTTAAAGATTTTTCTCCTCCCAAACTTGCGTCACTGTTTACGATATCCATAGTCTGCCCAAATCCAAGATCAATTCTAAAACCAACTGGGCTTGCGGTTTTCTGCAGTACAATTTTCGCAAAATTTAAGTTGAATTGGTTTTCATAAATATCAAAGTTTCTATAATCATTTATATGGCTTACAGGATTGTTAAAGTTTTTACTATAATTAACGTCTACCAACCCGCTTATAGAAATTGAATTTGCGGAACTGTCTTTTGTTTGAGAGTAAGAGAATGTTGAAGTAACAAAAAGAAATCCAAGAATAATAAAAGCACTTTTTGTATATAAATGTAAATTCATAATTTTTATCCTAAATTGTTAATTATTAAAATGCGCTATCCCCGGTTTCTTCAGTTCTTACCCTAATCACTTCATCTATAGTTGAAATAAATAATTTACCGTCTCCTACCTGTCCGGTTTTTGCGGCCTTAATTATTGCTGCAACCGCCTTTTCCAAAGATGCATCCGGCACGATAACTTCTATTTTAATCTTTGGAATAAAATCAATTTGATATTCGGCGCCTCTGTACACTTCCGTTTGCCCCTTTTGTCGCCCTATCCCTTTTACTTCCGAAATTGTCATCCCTTTTAAACCTTCTTCGATGAGGGATTCTTTAACCTCATCGAGTTTATGAGGTCGGATAATTGCTTCGATTTTTTTCATATATAGTGCTCCTTCTGTTTATTGTAAATTGTAATTATGTTAAGATCCATTGCAAAATTTGAAAAGCTCTAAATAATTTATCCACTAATAGAAAAATCCTTAAATTATAAAAGTTATGGTGTACCAAACCTTATAAAGTAAGGAAAAATAAAATGAACACATTAATTAGTAAGTAATTAATAACAAATTGTCAAGTTAATTTCGATAATTAATTAAAAATTCCATAATAAATTAAGTTTTGTGATTGTTTTGGCATCGATTTTTTTATTCAAATTGTATGTTTATAACCATAATCAGTAAAGTTTAATATTCAACTTTTTTGCATTTATTTAGCTTGCTGTTTATATTTGAAACTTAAATTTTAACATTGAAAATCTTAAAACGGTTAATTTTGATAAAAGATTTAGGCCAATATGTCGGACAAGAAGTTTCCCTGAAAGGGTGGCTTTACAATAAACGATCTAGCGGTAAGGTTAAATTCTTAATTCTTAGAGATGGATCAGGACTTTTACAGTGTGTTTATTTCAAAGGAAGTGTTTCCGAAGAAATTTTTGATATTGCTGATAAAATCGGTCAAGAATCTGCAATTGAGGTAAAAGGAAAAGTAAAAGTTGAACCCAGGGCGCCTGGAGGTTATGAACTTGATGGAACTGACTTAAAAATTATTTCTGAAGCACATGATTATCCAATCACACCTAAAGAACACGGTGTTGAATTTTTAATGGATAACCGTCACCTTTGGTTAAGATCGAGTAAGCAAGTTGCAATTCTCCGAATTAGACACAGGCTAGTTAAAGCCATCAGAGATTTTTTTGATAATCGTGGATTTACATTAATGGATCCACCTATTTTAACTCCTGCTGCCTGCGAAGGTACATCCACACTTTTTGAAACTGATTATTTTGATTTGGGTAAAGCATATCTTACTCAATCTGGTCAACTTTATGCTGAAGCCGGAGCGATGGCTTTAGGAAAAGTTTATACCTTTGGACCGACCTTCCGGGCTGAAAAATCAAAGACTAGAAGGCATCTTACAGAATTTTGGATGGTTGAACCGGAAGTTGCTTTTAATGATTTATATGACGACATGGACCTTGCAGAAGAATTTCTCGAATATTTAGTGCAAACTATTCTAAAAGAGAAAGAAGAAGAATTAAAAGTCCTGGAACGTGATACTACTATTTTAAAGAATGTAAAGAAACCTCTACCCAGAATTTCATATGATGAAGCAGTAGATATTTTAATTAAAAATAAAATTGAATTTGAATACGGGAATGACCTTGGCGGCGGCGATGAGACAATAGTTTCTAACCAATTTGATAGACCGGTGATGGTTCATCATTATCCAGCCGCGGTTAAAGCATTTTATATGAAAAGAGATCCGGAGAATAATAAATTTGCAATGGCAGTCGATGTTTTAGCTCCGGAAGGATACGGTGAAATTATAGGCGGAAGTCAAAGAGAAGATGACTACGAGACTTTACTAAATCGCATAAAAGAGCATAATTTACCTCAAGAAGCCTTCGAATGGTATTTAGATTTGAGAAGATACGGTTCTGTACCCCACTCAGGTTTCGGTTTAGGATTGGAAAGAACAGTTGCTTGGATTTGTGGTTTGGAACATGTTAGAGAAACGATTCCATTTCCCAGACTAATTTATCGTAATACACCTTAGTTGTTTGGGCAAAGTTAATTTATATTTGTTAATCTAAATTTGATAAATACATAATGTCTTTAGAATTAATATTATTCATACTTTTTGCCTTTGTTGCAGCAGTTTCTGCTGTTATCATGATAACGCGTTCTAATCCCATTATCAGCGCATTATTCCTTGTTTTAAACTTTGCTTCATTAGCTGGACTTTATCTTATATTAAATGCACAATTTATCGCTGTCGTTCAGGTGATTGTTTATGCTGGCGCAATAATGGTACTATTTCTTTTTGTTATAATGCTTTTAAAACCCGAAAAGGAAAAATTCTTTAGCTCTCATCCTCAAGTAAAAATTTTAGCAATAGTAATTGCCGCGTTAGTATTCTTTCAGCTTGTTTATATGATATTTTTATCCAAACCTTCAACTTCATTAAATCCAACAGTAGCGGCCAGTGTAAAAGCCGGTACAATTGAACAGATTGGAAGGGAATTATATACAAATTATATATTACCTTTTGAAGCGGCTGGATATTTACTTCTAGCTGCAACAATCGGTGCTTTAGTTTTAGCAAAAAAGAAATTCGAATAGAATATGACAATACCAATTGAATATTATTTAATATTAAGCGCTTTCATGTTTTTTGTCGGCGTTACAGGAGTATTAACCAGACGGAATGCTATCATCGTATTCATGTCCGTTGAACTTATGCTTAATTCTGCCAATTTGACCCTGGTTGCTTTTTCTTCCTACTTGGGAACTTCTATTGGACAGTTATTTGTGTTTTTTGTAATGACTGTAGCTGCAGCAGAAGCGGCTGTAGGTCTGGCAATTATAATTGCTTTATTCAGAAACAAACTGACTTTAAATATTGACGAAGTTAATATTCTTAAATGGTAAACTTCTAAAATAGATTAAAAATTTTTTGACGAACAATAATCTTATGATTCATTTAATTTATTTAACAGTCCTTTTACCGCTATTGGGATTTATTTTTAATGGCCTTTTCGGAAGGAAAATTAAAAATGAAAAAATAGTCGGGGCTATCGGAAGTGGAACAATCGGGATTTCATTTTTAATTGTACTGGGTGCTTTCTTCCAAACATTAGCCCTTCCTGTTGATCAAAGACAAACAATAGTAAATCTATTTAGCTGGCTTCATGTTGGAGGGTTAAATATAAATGTAGCTTATCAGGTCGATCAGTTATCTTTGGTGATGGCCTTAATTGTTACGGGCGTTGGATTTATTATCCATGTTTATTCGATTGGCTATATGCATGGCGATAAAGCCTTCTGGAGATTTTTTGCCTATATGAATTTATTCATCTTCGCAATGATGAATTTAATTCTAAGTGATAATTTTGTACTTCTATTTTTAGGTTGGGAAGGTGTAGGGCTTTGTTCATATCTCTTAATTGGTTTTTGGTATGACAGAAAGTTTGAAAAAAGTACCACAAGTGATGCTGCAAAAAAAGCATTTATTGTAAATAGAATAGGCGACTTCGGATTCCTTTTAGGAATGTTTTTAATTTATCATACATTCGGCAGTTTAAATTTTAATGAAGTATTTACAAGAGCCGGCGCAATGAATGTGCCTACAAGTACATTTAACTTAATTGCTTTATTTCTTTTTATAGGTGCTACCGGCAAGTCCGCTCAGATTCCACTTTATGTTTGGCTGCCCGATGCAATGGCCGGTCCAACCCCGGTTTCTGCTTTAATACATGCTGCAACAATGGTTACTGCTGGCGTTTATATGGTTGCGCGATGTTCAATTATTTATGCTTCAGCTCCTGCAATAATGACTGTTGTTGCTGTCATCGGAGTTTTGACTGCGCTGTTTGCTGCAACTATCGGGCTTGTACAAAATGATATTAAGAAAGTGCTCGCGTATTCAACTGTAAGCCAGCTTGGTTATATGTTTTTAGCTTTGGGTGTAGGTGCTTTTTCCGCAGGCATTTTCCATGTAATGACTCATGCCTTCTTTAAAGCACTTCTATTTTTAGGAGCGGGTTCTGTTATTCATGCAATGCATGACGACCAAAACATTCAGAACTTCGGCGGATTAAAAAAATATATGCCTGTTACGTACTTAACATTTCTAGCTGCGTCTTTAGCTATTTCTGGAATTCCTCCATTTGCCGGATTTTTCAGTAAGGATGAAATACTCTGGGATTCTTATGCCAATGGAAATTTCTTCTATTGGTTTATAGGTGCTTTTACCGCACTCCTAACAGCTTTCTATATGTTCAGATTAGTTTACCTTACTTTTGAAGGCAAGGAAAGATTCGGGCATGACAAACACCCGCATGAATCTCCAAAAGTAATGACGATACCGTTAATAATTTTAGGTGTGCTTTCAGTTATTGGCGGATTTATTGGACTTCCGGAATTATTTGCAGGAAAAGACGGTAATGCATTCGCTAATTGGTTGGAACCTGTTTTTTCTAATGCTCATTCTAGATTGATGACATTCGGTAACTACACTCATTTTCAAGAAATATTATTAATGACCGTAACAGTCGTAGGAGTTATTGTAAGCATTTGGTATGCAAGATATTTATATATTAAGAATACAAAACTCCCTGAAAAGTACAGCAAACAATTTAAGGGATTGTACAACCTTTTATTTAATAAATATTTCGTTGATGAAGCTTACGATAAAGCTGTTATCACTCCAATTGTAAAAGGTTCCGAATTGTTTCTCTGGCGTATAGCCGACAGCAAAATAATTGATGGACTCGTAAATGGAGTCGCTTCTTTAATTGGTGTTGTATCTAAATATATAAGAAAAATTCAAAACGGCGTTACTCAATCATACGCTTTGGTAATGATGTTAGGAATTGTTTTAGCTTTATTCTGGTTAATTCTAAGTTTATAATTTATGGAAAATAATTATTTAATCTCATTCTTATTGCTTGTTCCTTTATTAGGAGGAATTTCTTTATTATTTGTAGGAAAAGGTAAAGAAAATCTTATAAGATATTTAGGGCTGATATTTTCTATCCTTACCTTTATTATCTCCCTCTTCTTATATTTTAATTATGATATTTCCAAAGGCGGATTTCAGTTCATTCATAAATTCGACTGGATCGCAAACCTACATATAAGCTATTATGTTGGAATCGACGGCATTTCTCTTCTGCTTGTATTATTGACTACATTTCTAACTCCCTTAACTTTGCTCTCAAGCTGGAAGGGTATTACGCACCGCGTTAAAGAATTCACTTTCTTTATGTTAATGCTGGAAGTTGGCATGCTTGGAGTTTTTGTTTCACTGGATTTATTCCTCTTTTATATTTTCTGGGAGGCAATGTTAATTCCGATGTATTTTATCATTGGAATATGGGGAGGCAATAGAAGAATTTACGCATCCATCAAATTCTTCCTTTACACAATGTTTGGCAGTCTTTTGATGCTGGTTGCAATAATTTGGATCGCAGTATATGCTTCATCTTCACTCGGTCATTTTTCAACTAATTTACTCGAACTTTATAGCGTTGGTCCAACAATAAAAACAAATATCCAGGAATGGATGTTCCTTGCATTCGCTTTAAGTTTTGCAATCAAGGTTCCACTTTTCCCGTTGCACACATGGCTTCCTGATGCTCATACAGAAGCGCCAACTGCGGGCAGTGTAATTCTTGCCGGTGTATTACTAAAAATGGGAACATATGGATTACTGAGATTTTGCTTCCTTTGTTTCCGCAGGCTGCAATACATTTTGCCCCATACATTTCAGTACTGGCAGTTATCGGAATTATATACGGTGCGTTAGTAGCCATGGTACAAAAAGATATGAAAAGGCTTGTGGCTTATTCTTCTGTTGCGCATCTAGGTTTCGTTGTTTTGGGAATTTTTGCATTAACACAAATCTCTATGCAGGGTGCGGTAATACAAATGGTAAACCATGGATTATCTACTGGCGCTTTGTTCTTGTTAGTCGGTGTTATTTATGAACGGACCCATACAAGAGAAATATCCGAATACGGTGGTATCGCCAGGATAGTTCCGATTTTTTCTGTCTTTTTTATGATAGCATCGCTTTCATCGATTGGTTTGCCCGGGCTGAATGGTTTTGTCGGTGAGTTTTTAATTTTGTTAGGTTCATTCAATTCACCGGTGCTTAATAGCTGGTGGTATACAATTTTTGCAGCAAGCGGAGTAATTTTCGCAGCTGTTTATTTATTGTGGATGTATCAGCGTGTAGTTTTTGGTGAAGTTAAAAATCCTAAATTGAATGACTTAAAAGATATGAATAAAAGGGAGATACTTGTTCTGATACCTATTTTTATTTTTATAGTGTGGATTGGAGTTTATCCAAGTACATTCTTAAAAGTTTCTGCAAAATCTACACATGCGGTAATTGAACAAGTAATTCCTACTAATAATCCGGGGATAAAGTAGGATGATAATATGCGTTTTAAAATACGATATATAATACTATCTGTTATTTTTTGCGGATTGTTCTTTCTAAATAATGAGGCAACAGCAGCACAGATTAGTAATAGTCACGCCGCTGTTGATACATCGGCTCATGCAATAGCTGCTTCCGGAGTAATGGAACATGCACTGCCGACACCATATATGGTACTGCCTTTCATTTTGCTTCTGCTAATGATTGCAACAGGTCCATTATTTTATAAGCATTTTTGGGAAAAGCATTACCCCAAAGTTTCAATTCTTTTGGGTGTTGTTGTAGTTGGTTACTATATCTTTTTGTTGAACAACTATCACAGTGTGCTTCATACTTTAACCGAATATATTTCATTCATTGCGCTGTTAAGTTCATTATTTGTGGCTTCCGGCGGAATTCTTATTAAAGTCGATCGGGAAGCAACTCCAATTTTAAATGTTATGTTTTTATTATTTGGAGCTGTAATATCAAACATCATTGGAACGACCGGTGCATCGATGTTACTAATAAGGCCGTTCATAAAAATGAATAAAGATCGTATAGCACCATATCAAATAATCTTTTTCATTTTTGTTGTAAGCAATGTTGGCGGAGCATTAACACCGATTGGAGATCCACCATTGTTTTTAGGTTTCCTAAGCGGTGTACCTTTTTTCTGGGTTATCGAAAATGTTTGGTATATATGGATTCCTGCTCTGATATTAATTTTACTTGTATTTTATTTTCTTGATAAAAATAATAAAAAGGATTCAGGTAAACCGGTTGAATATTCGGGCAAAATTCAATTTAAGGGAATGAAAAATTTAATTTTTCTCGGAATCATTATAGCGGCTGTTTTTGTTGATCCGGTTGTTATACCATGGGTTCCCAGCTTAGCTCCTCTTCCGTTTGGGATAAGAGAAATTATAATGTTTGCGGTTGTTTACTTCTCTTATAAAAAAGCTGACCCTGAAATTCTTAAAGACAACGAATTTGACTTTGAGCCGATAAAAGAGGTAGCTTTTTTATTTGTCGGTATTTTTGCAACAATGATTCCTGCGCTCCAATTAATAGCTCATGAAGCATTAGTACTTGGAGATAAATTAAACGCCGGTGTATTTTATTGGGCAACCGGGTCTCTGTCGGCAGTATTGGATAATACTCCGACATATATGAATTTTTTAAGTGCTGCAATGGGCAAGTACAGTTTAGATGTAGCCGTTAAAGCTCACGTACAGCATTTTGTTACGTTGGATGATATTTATTTGAGAGCAATTTCAGTATCCTCTGTTTTCTTCGGCGCTATCACTTATATTGGTAATGGTCCGAATTTTATGGTTAAATCTATTAGTGAAAGAGCAGGTATTACCATGCCGAGCTTTTTTACTTACATGATTAAATATTCACTAATTATTTTAATACCGATTTTTACAATAATTTGGCTCTTGTTTTTTTATGGGAGAGGTTAGATAATGAAAACTATTGCTGATGCACTTAATAAAGGATTGATAGGATTATATTATGGAAATAGGGCTATTCTGCCTTTTAACTGCTATGTTTTGAAAGTAATAATTGACGATGATATAATCATGGATTTTTCCAGAGCTTCAAAAGCGATTGATATAAATGAAACAGAAGATTTTACTGAAATTTATTTTAAACAATTCAAAAATTTAAAAGACGTGGTTTCGAAATTTGAATCCATAAAATTAATTGCGGTTGATAAAAGCCAGGACATTTTCAACTTTGACAATCACCAAAAATTGGTTATTCATGTTGAGGATGACCATAAACTTAAAATTGAAAAAACTGACGAAGATATTTTATTTATAGAGTAAATATGCTGAACAACATTCAAGAATTTTATAATATTTTACCCATAATTATTTTGGGTGCCGGAATACTAATTTCACTCTGCATCGAAATGTATTCCCGGAAAAGTGAAACAATTTTACCGTGGATATCCATAATAGTATTTTTAGCAGCCGGATTTTATTCACTGTTATCCGTTAATTCTGTTTCCATTGTTATGCAGAATATGATGGCTACCGGAGGAGTAGTTAATATATTCTTCTTTATTTTCACTTTCGGCGCTGCCGTAGTTTCATTACTTGCCATCGATTATCTGAAAAAATACGGGGCTTATTACGGAGAATTTTATTTACTTCTGCAAAGTTCTGTCCTTGGAATGATGCTGATGGCAAGTGCTAAAGATCTTTTTATGATATTCCTTGGCCTCGAAGTAATGTCGGTTAGTTTTTATGCATTAGCAGGTTTGAATAGAAAAAAATTAAAAGCGAATGAAGCAGCGTTAAAATATTTTTTATTAGGTGCTTTCGCTACCGGATTTATCGTTTATGGAATTGCCCTTATCTATGGAACTGCTCATACTACTTCAATTGATTTGATCGCATCAAGATTTTTATCCCTAAAAGGAGATTTGTTATTTGATGCCGGGATTCTGCTTTTCTTAGTAGGATTTTCATTCAAGATTGCAGCATTTCCGTTCCACATGTGGGTACCGGATGTTTACGAAGGCTCGGCTTCAGTTGTTGCCGGTTTGTTTTCTACCGGAGGTAAAGCCGCTGCGTTCAGTGCAATAATTGTAACATTAGGCGCTTTGTTCAGTCAGGGAAATAATATTTTTGAACCCTATTTAGCAGTTATCGCTGTATTTTCAATGGTGTTCGGAAGTATTGTTGCAATATCTCAAACAAATATTAAAAGAATGTTGGCTTATTCTTCTATTGCTCATGCCGGGTATATGATTATAGGACTTGCAGCAGGAAATTACGAAGGTATTGCCGGTGTTATTTTTTATTTAACTGCATACACATTTATGAATTTAGGAGCGTTTGGGATAGTTGCTCTGATAGAGGGAAAAGAAGAAGCGAATTTAGATTTAAAATCATATGCAGGGCTCTCATCTCGCAATCCATTGTTAGCCGCTTTATTAGCAATTTTTATGTTTTCACTTGCTGGCATCCCGCCTTTTGCCGGTTTCTTCGGAAAATATTATGTTTTTATTGCAGCAATCAAGGCACATCTAACCTGGCTGGCAATAGTTGGTGTTCTTTCTAGTGTAATTAGTGTTTATTTTTATCTAAGAGTTGTTGTTCTTATGTATTTTAATAATGCTGAGGGAGAATTAAAACTAGAAAAAAGCAATACCGGGTTATTAGCAGTAGTTATTTCAGTACTTTTAGTAATTGTTATTGGAATTGCTCCGGGAACAGTTATTAGTTTGATTACGTCCTTTTTAAGATAATAAAAGAATTACTGTTAGTTAAATAGTATTTTCAATCCTAAATATTTAAAAATTAATCTTAGGAAATTATGATACCATTATTTTCAACCGATCAGGTTAGAGAAGTTGATTCTTATGCTATCAAACAATTAGGCATTCCGGGCTTGGTATTAATGGAAAATGCCGCACTTCAAATTTATTCACTTGTGGTTGAAAAATTAACTCATCTTAAGAAAGCTGAAAAGATTGGTTTTATTTGTGGTAAAGGAAATAATGGCGGGGATGGTTTTGCAACAGCACGGCATTTTGCAGATAATGGTTTTATTGTAAACGTTATTTTCGTTGGTGAAGAAAATGAAATGTCACCTGATTGTCTGGCAAATTACAAAATCCTTTCAAATCTAGCTGGGCAAAGTGGGAATATAACCCTAAAGAAATATTCTTCGGAAAAAGATCTAAGATATTTAGCCGATTGCAATGTTATCTTAGATGCCTTGTTAGGAAGCGGCGGACATGGTGGTTTGAGAGAGCCATATAAATCCATTATTGAATATGTAAATAAAATTCATTCTTACAAAGTTGCAATTGATATCCCTACCGGTTTGGACGCTGATAAAGGCAGCGCGGATGTAGCATTTAATGCTGATTTAACCGTTACATTAGGTGAGTTTAAGAGAGGTCTATTTTTTGCTGAAGGCTCTACTTTTTCTGGAGAAGTAGTTAAGGGAAATATAGGTGTTAGTTATAATTACTTCGATAGATTTGATACCAAAGAATATTTAATTGAGCCGGAAGATGTTTTTAATTCACTTCCGGTTAAAAATAAAAATGCCCATAAATATTCAGCGGGGAAGGTATTGGTTATAGCCGGCTCAGAAAAACTACCTGGAGCAGCGGTGTTAACATCACGTTCTACATTAAAAATAGGTGCCGGAGCTTCAATTCTATGCTTTCCAAAATCAGCTAAGAAATTAGTTTATAAAAAACTTCTTGAAGTAATTGTTAATTCATATGAGGATAATGCTTCGGGCATTCTAACTGAAAACAACATTAATGAACTGAATGAAAGACTGATGTGGGCAGATGTTCTGGCAATAGGACCTGGTTTAGGAAGAGATGAAAAAACTCAAAATGCAGTTTTGCAGATAATTAAAAACAAAAAAGGTAAAAAAATTGTTATCGATGCAGATGCAATTTTTGCACTAAATGATGGACGCTATTTGAATCTTAATATCCAGAATATGGTGCTTACTCCCCATCATGGAGAATTTGCAAATTTAATAGGTGTAAAAACTTCAGAACTAGAAAAAGATCTGCTATTATACGGTAAACAATTTGTACAGCAAACAGGTGCTTATTTAGTTTTGAAGGGAGCACCGACAATTATTTTTACGCCGGATGGTGATGTATTAATTAATACAACAGGTAATCCGGGAATGGCAAAATTTGGAACCGGTGATGTTTTGACAGGAGTTATAGCTGGATTTATTGCTCAGGGTAAGAATATAGAAAAAGCTATAGTATGTGGCGTTTATATCCATAGTTTAGCAGCTGATTTACTTTTAAAAGACTATACAGAATACGGCTACACTGCAAATGATATAATAAATAACTTACCGAAAGCAATTAAATTTTTAAGGAAAACATTTGCTTGATTTTTTAGAAAGTCATAAAAACAAGGTTGTTTATTTACCCTTAGCTATATACTGGACCGTACTTCTTGTTGCTACTTCATTACCAGGCAGCGATTTGCCTAATTTGAGGATTAGTGATAAAATTGAACATTTTATTGCATATTTTATTTTAGCACTATTTTTAATTCTGGCATTATTATTACAAACAAGATTTCAGTGGTTTAAACGGAAAGCTAATTTTGCAACTATACTAATTATATCAATCTATGCCGGTCTCGATGAATTGCATCAAATATTTATTCCCGGGAGATCGTGCGATTTACGTGATTGGATTACTGATTTTATGGCTACATGCTTTGCCGTTCTTGTCTTTAATGTGTTTTTTAGGTATTTAAAAAATAAAATGGCTAAACGTTAAAAATTTTTTAAAAGTTTTTTTGATTCGTTAAAAAATATTTTAAATTAGGTAAGTAATTTTTATAAAAATTCCTATTACGGGGAACCTCAAGGAGTTTTCGTAGTAAAAGCAGATGAAGGTTCAATTTTAAATGGGATTCATTCTTACTTCTCAAGATTTCTAATAGCTGATTAAGAAAGGCGCTAAAATGGCACGTATTAAAAACCCAAAGGCAGATTTAAGGGCAAAATATCAAAGGTTTTTTGAAATAAGTTTAGTTATTTCTTTAGCACTTTTGATATTAGCTTTTAAGTTCTTTCCTCATCTCGAAAGAACAAAAGAGATTGCTAAGGCAACACAAGATTTATTTAAAGTTGAAGATATTCAGCAAACTAGGCAGGAAAACAGGCCTCCTCCGCCTCCTAAACCAGCTATCCCTATTGCAGCGCCATCCGAGGATGTTTTGCAAGATGTTGACATTAGTTCAACAGAACTCGATGTAAATGCTGATGTTGCTCCTCCACCTCCTCCTGCTAAAGAAGAGAAATCCGAAGAACCAACCTATTTTGTTGCGGTTGAAGAAATGCCTCAACCCATCGGTGGAATTGCAGCTATTATGAGTAAAATTGTTTATCCGGAAATTGCCAAAAGAGCAGGTGTTGAAGGTAGAGTTTATGTATTAGCTTTTGTTGATAAAGAAGGCAATGTTACTAAGGCTAAAATTACAAAAGGTATTGGAGCCGGCTGTGATGAAGCAGCATTAAAAGCGGTTGAAGAAACAAAATTTAAGCCGGGTAAGCAGAGAGGTAAGGCAGTAAATGTCCAGGTCTCTGTGCCGGTCTTTTTCAAATTAAATAATTAAGTTTAAAGAGCGCCATTTAGGCGCTTTTTTTATAAGCTTTTCAATTTTAAAATTGTTAATCTTCTTTTTTCGCAAATCTTACTTCACTTCCTTAGTACTTCCCAAACTTGCTGTGTAATTTTGTTTTAATTATGTTTAGTTAAATATATTTTATAACAACTGAATTAATATTTGTAATTTATTATTTCTTCTTATCAAAATTCAATTTAATTTGTTTATGGAATATCATAAACAATCTATAATAAGACACTTAGAATTTTAAGAAACCTAATGTATTCAAAGATTGCACGACATCAGAGTAAATTTATTATTACTATTGTTGCAAGTCTAGTGCTAGTAATGGATTTAATCTTCTTATATTTTTTTAAGTATAAAAATCAAGGGCTCCCAATTTCTGATTTTAATATTTCTTATATCGGAAATGTATTCAATCTCATATTTACTATCCTTACAGTTTTCGGACTTTTTACTTACACTATTAAAAATAAATCAAATTATAATAGATTATTCGTCATTTCCAATGTTGCAGCAATAACTGTATTGCTTTTATTAGCCGTATTAAGTACAAAAGTCAAATTGCCATTACCAAATATTTATATTTTAGAACACCCCTTAAGCAAAATATTTATTGGATTAATGTTCGCCTTATTCCAGTTTGCTCAGTTCAATTTATTAGTTGTTTTATGGTTAAGCTCGTTTGGCAGCCATTCGTTAATTAATTTTAGAGGAATTGTAAATTCAATTGCATTATTATTTCTATTACTTCTTTTTGCCTTTGTTTTTATAAACGTTGAAAAAGAAAATATCGGGAAATTTAAAACATCCAGGAAATTGACTAATGTTGTTGTTGTACTTGGATCTGCCGTATGGTCTCACAATTCGCCCAGTCCTAGTTTAGCTGCCAGAGTTGATAAAGCAGTTGAACTTTACAAAAAAGGTATAGTTAACAAAATTCAGTTAACCGGAAGTAATGCACCGGGTGAATTAAGTGAAGCAGAAGTTGCATATAATTATATTAAATTTGCAAATATTAATTTGTCGGATGTTTGGAAGGAAGAGAAAACTGTTTCAACCTCCGAGCAGATTGAATTTATTAAAGAGCATATCTTAACAAAAAAAAATATTGGTAATATAATAATAGTATCGGACGCATATCACCTTGCAAGAGTAGAAGAGATTTGCCGGTTTTATAATGTAAATGCCGAAGTATCACCATCTCATCTAAAATTAAACTTCCAGGACGAACTATATTATAAAATAAAGGAAAGCATAGCTTTAATTGTATTCTGGTTTTTTGCTTTATAGCAAAGGCTCAGTTTTCTGAATAAATTCTATGCTTTTGTGATAAATAATTATTAATAAATGTTCAACTTGCAATATAAGTTTGTGGTTTGTATTGGCTGTACTTATTTTGACCATGTAATTTATTATAATTTATTGATTGAAATTGATTTCATTAATTATCTTAATAAAAATTATTCCGAACCAATTTCTCCTTTATGCTAAGTAAAATTATTTGAAAAAGTTTCCTAAATTTATTGATGTGTGAAGAATATGTCCGCTGTCTTTAAAAGGCGAATTGTCCGCGAAAAAGTATTGCAAATCCTGTACGCATATACCATGAATAAAGAATCACTTGAGACTTTGATAAATGGAATGCTGATAGATATAACTGAAAAAGCAGATAGAGAGTTTGCTGATAATCTTGTTCACAGAGTTTTGGCGAATAAAGATGAATTAGATAAAAAAATTAAAGAGCGTGTTGCCAATTGGGAAATGAATCGGATTGCTCTGATAGATAAAATCTTGCTGAGAATGGGAATATGTGAAATATTATATTTCCCGGATATTCCTCCGAAGGTTTCTATAAATGAAGTAATAGAGATTGCCAAAATTTATAGTACCGGTGGAAGTGGAAAATTTATAAATGGAATTCTTGATGCAATTCTATCTGAACTGAAGGAATCCGGTAAATTAAACAAAACAGGCAGGGGCCTAATAGAAGAAAGCATAACCAAACCATCCCCTAAGAAATAGTTTTATGAAATCGAAGAGCAAAATTTTTTTCTGGACGCTTTTTGATTTTGCTAATACCGCCTTTTCAGTAATAGTTGTTACTGTTATTTATTCAAAATATTTTTCAAATTACGTTGCCGGCGGGAAAAAATGGCTTTGGGGTTTGGCCGTAAGCATATCTATGATAATTGCTGCAATGTTAAGCCCTCCATTAGGTGCAATAGCTGATGTTTCAAGAAACCGGAAAAGATTTTTATTAATATTTACGCTTGTTTCTGTTATTTGTACAGCCTTCATGTTTTATGTCCAAAAAGGGGACATAATATTAGGCTTAGTTCTTTTCATTCTTGCCAATATTGGGTTTGAAGCTGGACTAGTATTTTATGATGCATTTTTGCCTTATTTAACTGATAAAAAAAATTTTGGCAGAGTTTCCGGCTACGGATTTGCAATGGGTTATATTGGTGCATTAGCAGTACTGTTAATAGTAATGGTTATGCTGCCGGCCGAAACTTCGCCAGATTATTATTTTTATATAAGATTGTCATTTGTTGTTGCAGCTGTTTTCTTTTTATTCTTTTCCATCCCTCTGTTTCTTTTTGTGAGTGAGCCGAAACTGAGCGTACAAATGAAAAAATCCTATGTTCGTGCCGGAATGAAAAAGAGCGGAGAAACTTTAAAAGCTTTATTTGTTCATAAAAAATATCCATCCATTTCAAGATTTCTACTTGCATTCTTTTTATACAATGATGCAATTATCACCATAATTGCTTTCGCTTCCATTTTTGCCTCAAATATTTTAAAGATGTCCGATGATCAAGTAATTTATTTCTTTGTAATTGTTCAGAGTACGGCTGTTTTGGGATCTTTTATATTCGGAATAATATCAGATCATATTGGACCAAAAAAAACTATTAGTATTACGCTTGTTATCTGGATCGGCGTTATTATAGGTGCGTTTCTTGTCCAAACTGTTTTCCAATTTTATCTTGTCGGATTATCCGCAGGACTTTCAATTGGCTCCTCACAATCATGCAGTAGAAGTTTGATGGCATTATTAACACCTAAAGCAAGAGAAGCAGAATTTTTTGGTTTTTATGATGGATTATTTGGCAAATCGTCTGCAGTGGTTGGCCCTTTGTTTTACGGAATAATTTCAGATCTTTCAAATCAAAGAATAGCTGCGCTGGCTATAGGTTTATTCTTTATTGTCGGATTAATTTTACTACAAGGTGTTCAAGTCCCAAATTATAAGAAGGAGAAAGCTGAACTGGAACAAATAGAATAGTTGTTATGTATTTAAGATAAATTATTTGAAAATTATAAAAGTATTTTTTTTAATACTAGTTCAATTGAAATTCTTTATTGTCCGGGCGAACAGAATTATATAACCCTTTTAATTGATTAAATGCATATTGGCTGCCGCGTTGCGCGGCTAATCTATAATATTTAACTGCTATGGGAATACTTTTCTCAGTACCTATTCCTCTTTGATAACAATAAGCCAAAGTAGCTTGCGCTAGGACTGAGCCCTCGTTCATGGCAGTTTCTATTTCATTTAAATAATTTTTGTAATCAGTTGAAATTATTGATCTGTTAATATTTGCAATCGCAATTCTAAGTTTAGCTTCGCTGCTTCCTAAATTCTCAGCTATTTGCCAAATTGAAATTGCGTTTGGCTGGCTTTTTTTTACAAACTTTCCTGTATAATAATCTAAGCCTAGCTCATTCAAAGAAGGAATAAAATTAAGTGCTGCCGAATTTTTAAGAAGTTTTAAAGCATCACTTTCAACTATTTGGGCATTATATCCTAAAGTAAAAAGACCATACCAAACAAACATTGCCGCAGGATTTTTATTATTTGTCTGTTTTTTTAAATCATCATAGAAATTATTTACCTTAGCCATCTTCCATAACAATATCGGTGACCGTGGTGAATCTAATTGAATTGCCCTGATGTAATATACTGCTGCTTTAATTAAATTTTTCGGGAAATGCACTCCAAGTTCATACAATCTTCCCAGCAATGTTAGTGCTTCAGGACTTCCAGCATTAGCAAATTTCACTAATGTATCCAGGCTGTTTGAATCAAACACGAAAGTGGTATCTTCTTTTTTACTTAAGTGCATGGCATTTGCCAGCCCTTCATCTCCTGGATTTAAAATATCTTTAAGAATTGTTTTATTTGATACGTCACCAACCGTATCGTTAACAGTATTGAAGTCAATAAATACAAGTCCGTTTCCTGAAGATAATGCATTCCCGGAACTAAGTTGATTCGAATTGTTAGAAGAATCTCGATTAGTTTTACTAAAAGTATTGTCTGTAGTATCAATATTTGAAAATGAAATGTTCTTTTTTAATTCCTTTAATGTTTCAATCGCTGGTTTAAAGCCGTTGTTGGCTGATTTTTTTATCCAACTGTATGCTTTATTCCAATTCCTCTCAACTAATAAATTATCAATATAACTAACACCAATTATATATTCGGCTTGAGGCATGTCATTATGAGCAGCTTCAAGAAAATATTCAAATGCTTCAAAGGGATTCCATTTTATTCCCCAGCCGTTATTCAAAAGAATTGCATAATTATAACAAGCACCTGTTAAATTTTGTTTAGCGGCTCTGCCAATCCAGTAAGCTGCTTTAACTGTATCTGCCGGGAAACCTTGACCGGCAATATATCTTAAGCCTAATTCGTGTTGTGCAAGTGCATTGCCGTCATTAGCCTCTTTTATTAAATTAAAATTTTGCCATAGCTGATATGACAAATCCGGATGATAAAAGAAAAACGGATTATCGTTAGGTTGGTTCTTTTTAAAAGCTAAACTCGAATCCCTATCTTGTGCTTTAATTGGAGTTTCAGTAAACACCAGAATGAAAATTAATATGAATACCTTAATATAGTTTTTCAAATTTCAGTCTCAGATTATAAATTATCACGAAAATTCGAAATTTTCATTTCTTTCATAACTAAAAATATCATAATCAATCCAAAGAATTTATAGTTAGACCATTAAAACTCTGATAAGTTTAAATAACAACTTAGAAAATGATATTCGTTTTAAAAGATGAATATAAACGAAACAAATTTAATTATAATTTTTATAACTTAAGAAAGTTTTAAAGGGCAGTTATTTTTTCAGTATCTAAAAATTAGTATATCCATACTTTCACTGGATGAATTTCAATTGATATAAGATTCATATTAAAAATATATAGATTAAGCTAAAGAGGATTAACGAAAATCACAATCAATAATATTTATATGTTACAGATTATTGAATTCATGAATAAAAACGACTAATTTTATCTCTTTAATAATTTAGAATACCACATCGGTAAAGGGAAAGATAAAGGATTTATAATGTCGACTATATTTGAGAAGCTCTCCGGTAAAATTGAAGAATGGCGTGATGAGGCGAAGGCCTTAGTAACTAAAGGTGGTAATAAATTATTATCAGAAGTAAGTGTCTCACAGGCTTATGGTGGAATGCGCGGAGTACGCTCGTTAATTTGTGATACTTCCAGGGTTCCTCAAGATGAAGGTTTAATAATTAGAGGAACGCATCTTAACAAGCTGGTAGATAAAACTCCTGAAGAAATATATTTCCTTTTGCTCACCGGAGATCTCCCAAATGACGAAGAGCTAAAAGAGTTTAGCAACGAAATTAAAAAACGGAAAAATGTTCCCGCTTATGTTTGGGATATTCTTCATGCGATGCCTAAAGATTCTCATCCAATGGCAATGTTAAGCACTGCTATTCTTGTAATGCAGAAAGAATCTATTTTTACTCGCGAGTATGATAAGGGAATGAAAAAAGAGGAATATTGGAAGTTTACTTTAGAAGATGCATTAAATGTAGTAGCAAAAATTCCATCAATAGCCGCAGGAATTTATCGAATTAAATTTAAAGACGGCGAATTAATTTCTCCGGATCCAAATATGGATTGGACTGGCGATTATGTGCATATGTTGGGCACTGGAGCAGGAATTTCTGATTTTAATGATTTAATGAGGTTATATTTAGTTGCTCATTGTGATCATGAAGGTGGTAATGTTAGTGCTTTAGGAACTCAAACTATAAATTCCGCATTATCTGATTTGTATTATTCATTATCTGGAGGATTTAACGGATTAGCAGGCCCTCTTCATGGATTGGCAAATCAAGAAAGCTTAAAATGGATTTTAGAAATAATGAAGAGATTTAACGGAGCTCCGACTAATGAACAACTAAAAGAAGTTGTATGGGAGACATTAAATTCAGGTAAAGTAATTCCTGGTTATGGGCATGCTGTTTTAAGGATTACCGACCCGCGTTTCGAGGCATTTTTGAATTTCGGTAAAAAGCATTTTCCGGATGATCCGGTATTTCTTACAGTTACAAGAATTTTTGATGTTGTCCCAGTTGAATTGAAGAAAGTTGAAAAAATTAAAAATCCCTGGCCAAACGTAGATGCAGCCTCGGGATCAATGCTTTATCATTATGGATTAAAAGAGTTTTCATATTATACCGTTGTTTTTGCAGTTTCAAGAAGTTTAGGACTGACCTCTCAAGCGGTAATTAACAGAGCAATGCTTAACCCGATTATTCGTCCAAAATCGGTTACAACAAAGTTCATCCATGATTTAGTCTCTTAAACCAATACAATTTTAAATCTTTAAATAGTCGGGCAGTTAATAAATTAGTGTGACCCCGGGATTTTTTTATAAAAAATAGTTCATTTCTTCGAATTTTAATTAAAACAAAATTGATATTCGTGGTTAGATATTCTATATTTGAAAAACAAAATCAGAAAGTATGGCCTCCAGAAATAAAGTTAAATTTATATTTGTAACAGGCGGTGTAGTTTCCTCTTTAGGAAAAGGAATAACTGCCTCTTCCCTAGGTCTCCTTCTTAAACAACGCGGTTTTAAAGTCACCATTCAAAAATTTGATCCTTATATAAATGTTGACCCCGGCACTATGAATCCATTTCAGCATGGCGAAGTGTATGTAACGGATGATGGAGCGGAAACCGATTTGGATCTTGGTCATTATGAACGTTTTCTTGATGTAAATATGACCAAAGCTAATAACACTACAACCGGACAGGTTTATAATGATGTTATTACAAAAGAAAGAAGAGGAGATTATTTAGGGGCAACAGTACAGGTAATTCCGCATATTACCGATGAAATAAAACAAAGAATGACTAAGCTTAGTGAGCTTGGTGAATATGACATAATTATTAGTGAGATTGGCGGAACAGTTGGTGATATAGAAAGCCTTCCTTTTATTGAAGCTATGAGACAACTTATGCTTCAATTCGGCAAAAAGAATACGATGAATATCCATGTTACATTAGTCCCGTATATTGCATCAGCTGGGGAAGTGAAGACAAAACCAACACAACATAGTGTTAAAAATCTTTTAGAACTTGGTATTCAGCCGGATGTATTAATATGCAGGTCGGAAAAGAAACTGTCAAAAGATATTAGAGATAAAATAGCGTTATTCTGCAATGTGGATTCTAAAGCAGTAATGTCGGCATACGATTGCTCTTCTATATATGAAGTTCCTCTGGTTCTATATAAAGAGAAGTTAGACCAGCTGGTTATTAAAAAGCTTCATTTGCCAGACAAGAAAATTAAGTTAGATGATTGGGAAAATTTAGTTACTCGAATTAAAAACCCGAATAAAACTGTGGAAATTGCTCTTTGCGGTAAATATGTTGAACATATGGATGCTTATAAAAGCATAATGGAATCTTTTGTACATGCAGGTGCAGAGAATAATGCAAAAGTTAAAGTTAGAACTATAAGTGCTGAGCTTTTTGAAACAGAAAATGCTTCCAAATTATTAGGAGGTGTTCATGGAATCCTGATTCCCGGAGGATTTGGTGAAAGGGGAATAGAAGGTAAGATTAAGGCGGTTCAATATGCTCGCGAAAATAATATACCATTTTTCGGTATCTGCCTTGGATTGCAATGTGCAGTTATAGAATTTGCTAGAAACGTTTGCAATTTGCCTAAAGCACATAGTTCTGAATTTAAGAAAAACAAATACAGCGTTATAGATTTAATGCCGGACCAGAAAAATATTAAGAATATGGGGGCAACTATGAGGCTTGGAACTTATCCTTGTTCTATACAGGATGGTTCTAATGCTCAAAAAGCTTATAAAAATAATCAAATTTCTGAACGTCATAGACATCGGTACGAAGTAAATAATAAGTTTAGGTCAATATTATTAGATCATGGTATGCATTTAAGCGGGTTATCCCCGGATAGAGAGTTAGTCGAGATAGTTGAACTTCCTAATCATCCATGGTTTTTAGGTTGCCAGTTCCACCCAGAATTAAAATCTAGAGCTACAAAGTCCCATCCTTTATTTAGAGAGTTTATAAAAGCTTCTTTAGATTATGCTGAAGGAAAAAAGTCAAGCTCTAAAAATGAATAATTCTGTTAGCTTTTCATAAAAATTTTAAAAGTACTCGTTATAGTTTAAAAAATATGTTTAATTATTTTTATAAATCTTGTAAGGTATCCATTTCCCTAATAATCTTATCCTTATTTATAACTTCTCCTTTTGCATCCATTAAAGCTCAACATGTCATTTCCCAAGCAGTTAAAAAAGGATTGGAATACAGTTACAATTTTAATTGGGCTAAATCCGATGATGTTTTCCAGAATCTTATTGAAAAATATCCCGATGATCCGCGAGGTTACCATTTTAGAGCTAGTATTTATTTATGGTATTTTCTAAGTAATCAGGATAAGACTGATTTTAAATTATTCGTGGCATATTCTGATACTGCGATTGAAAAAGCACGAACTATCTTGAATAAGAATCCTGATGATGTTAATATAATGTATATTTTAGGCTCTGATTATAGCTATCGTGCTATTGCATTTTCTAAATCTGAAAAATTTCTGGATGCGGTTTGGGCAAGCAAAAAATCAGAATCTTACTTAAGTAGAACTTTAGAATTAGACTCAACTTACTACGATGCTTATCTCGGGTTAGGCTTATACAATTTTGCTGTTGGCCAAATACCAAATGCATTTCGATGGGCTTTAAATCTGGCAGGTATACACGGGAATAAAAAAATAGGACTAGAGTATATTAAAAAAGCTGCAAAGGAAGGCAGTGTTTCAAAAGTGGAAGCAGAATACTATCTTTCACAAATATTATCGGAATTTTCTGATGACTATAGTGACTCTGCACATTACTTGAAGAACCTGATTTCAAGATATCCTAATAATTTACTTTTCAATTATTCCTATGCAGTCTTAAATATCAAAATGAGGAAACTTAATGAAGCCCAAAAAATTCTTGTAAAAGTATTAAAACGTCAGGATACTACTTTCAAACAGATTATTTCATTTTCAAGGTTTTTAATGGGGGATGTCTTTTTCAAAAAAAATATGTTCGATTCCGCAAAAGTATATTTTGAAAATTTCTTAAACATATCGTCCGATAATGATTACAAGGGTATTGCTTATTATAGACTAGCTGTTTGTTATGAAATAACCGGGAATAGGGATGAAGCGAAAAAATATTTTGGAATGACAGACAAAGGCAATATGGATATTGAAGACGATATATTTGCTAAAAGAAGGGGTGAAATTTATTTTAAACATCCGCTGACTAAAATCGAGATCGACTTGATTATGGCTAAAAATGACATTGACAGCGGAAAATATAAAATAGCGGTTGATTCTTTATCGGCATTATTAGGCAAAATAAAAACTGATGAATTAAAAGCTGAAGTATATCTTGATTTAAGTGAAGCCAGCTATTACATGGGTAATTACGATGAATCCTTAAACTATGCGGTAACTTCTAAGCTATTGAATATTAATGAAGAAAAATGGATAAAACCATTTGCATGTTATTATGCAGCAAGAGCCGATGAAAAACTGGGTGATACCACGTCTGTTAAAAGTTTTATTGAAGAAGCAAAAAGCTTTTCGGATTATGATTACCAAAAAAGATTGAAAAATTTGATTTTCGCATTATCATCAAATGAGTAGTCAAAATTTATAAATAGATTACTAATCTTGCATTATTTATTTTATAAGTTGAATTATTTTGAATACATTTAATATATAGATCGAATGTGAAAGTAGCCGTATTTGTTTCCGGAAGAGGTTCAAATCTTAAAGCACTTATAGAAGCGCAAAAAAAATATAACAAATTTGAAATTACTGTTTTGTTGAGCGATAAAAAGAATTGCGCCGCTTTTAATTTGGCTAAAGATAATGATATTAAAACATATAGTATAGGTAATGATGAAGATAGTATTAGGTATCAGTATATATCTAAATTATTACTAGAAACCGGGATAGAGTTAATAGTCCTTGCCGGTTTTTTAAAACTAATTCCTGAAGATGTAATAAGTAACTATCAAAATAAAATTATAAACATACATCCTGCTTTATTACCCTCGTTTGGCGGTAAAGGCATGTATGGATTAAATGTTCATAAGGCAGTTTATAAATCTTCGGCAAAAGTCTCCGGTGCAACAGTCCATTTTGTCGATTTAACATATGATACCGGTAAAATAATCGCGCAGAAATGTGTTGATATTTCCGATGTTAAATCTCCTGAAGAAATAGCCGAGAGAGTTTTGGAAGTTGAACATCAATTGCTGCCTTATGTTGTAAATAAAATCGCGGAAGATAAAATAAGAATTATTGATGACCGTGTGTTTGTTCTTGATAAATAATAGGAGTGGTAAATAAATTGGAAAAATTGGCTTTAATCAGTGTTTCAGATAAATCAAAAATTGTTGAGTTTGCACAAGCTTTAATTAAGCATGAATATAAAATAATTGCAACAGGAAATACGGCAAAAACTTTAAATAATTCAGGCATACAAGTAACTGAAATTAGTTCATTAACGGGTTTCCCGGAAATATTTGACGGCAGGGTAAAGACACTTCATCCTAAAATTTTTGGCGGAATACTCTTTAGGCGGGATAACCCTGAAGATAAAAAGGAAGCAGAAAAAAATAATATACCGGTTATAGATATAGTTTGTGTTAATCTTTATCCTTTTAAAAAAGTTGCTGAAAATCCAAAGTCTGATCTAAATTCAATAATTGAAAACATTGATATCGGTGGGCCTAGCCTTATTCGAGCCGCTGCTAAAAATTATAATTATGTCTCTGTGCTAACAGATCCTTCTCAATATGATTCTTTTATAGAAGATCTAAATAACGGACAAATTACAGAAGATGTAAAAATGAAACTTGCAGTAGCAGCTTTTTCGCACACAGCTTACTACGATACTTATATTTCAAATTTTCTTGAGAGTAAATTTAATATTGAGCAGACACATATAAGGATTAATTTTCCGAAAGAAAAAGTTTTACGCTATGGTGAAAATCCTCATCAACAAGCAGCATTGTATGGAAATTTCGGTGAATATTTTGATGTTTTTCATGGAAAAGAATTATCTTACAACAACATTTTGGATTTAATTGCCGCTGTAGAGTTGGTAGAAGACCTCGGTAAGGGTTCTTGTGCAATTATTAAACATCAGAATCCGGCTGGCGCTGCATTTGGAAAAAATGCAATGGAAGCATATACCAAAGCATTAAAATGTGATCCGGTTTCTTCTTTCGGAGGGATAGTTGCATTTACAACTACAGTTGATGAAATTGTTGCTGATAAATTGAATGAGCTTTTTTTAGAAATAGTTTGCGCTCCGGATTATACGGAAGAAGCTATGAAAATTCTTGTTAAGAAAAAGAATAGAAGATTATTAAAGCAGCTGAAATCTATCAGCAATGATAATATTACTTTCAAAAATATTCCGGGTGGAGTAATTGTCCAAGATGCTGATCGTGAAACGTTAAATAAAAAAGAATTAAAAATAGCTACAGATAAAAAGCCATCACCAAAGGAATTAGAGGATCTTGATTTTGCTTGGACGGTTGCAAAGCATACTAAATCTAATGCAGTTGTTTTCGTTAAAGACAAAGCAACTATAGGAGTAGGTGCTGGACAAATGTCAAGGCTGGACTCAGCAAAGATTGCCTACTTAAAGGCACAAGAACACGGGCTAGATTTAAAAAATACTGTAGCTGCGTCTGACGCTTTTTTCCCTTTTCCGGATACTTTGTTGGAAATAATTAAATACGGTGCAACTTCAGTAATTCAGCCGGGAGGATCTGTTAGAGATTCGGAAGTAATTGAAGCTGCAAATTTAAAAAATATATCAATGGTTTTTACGGGTATAAGACACTTTAAACACTAAGAGGGTTTATGGGAATATTCGATTTTTTTTCGGCAGATATTGCCATCGACTTAGGAACAGCTAATACTTTAATTTATGTTAAAGGTAAAGGTATCGTTCTTAATGAACCGTCGATCGTTGCATTCGATAGAAATACTAAAAGAATAATTGCTCTTGGAAACAAGGCCAAAGAGATGCAAGGGAGAGAACATAAGGAAATTAGAGTAACCCGGCCAATGCGTGATGGGGTTATTGCTGATTTTGAAATTGCAGAAGGTATGATTAGAGCTTTTATTAAGAAAGTTAGAGCAGGTGCTTTATCTAGTCGAAGAGTAGTAGTGGCTGTTCCCAGCGGTGTTACCGAGGTTGAAAAAAGAGCTGTAAGAGATAGTGCGGAACATGCCGGAGCAAAAGAAGTACATCTTATAGCTGAGCCGATGGCAGCTGCTATTGGAATTGGAATTGACGTAGAAGCAGCTGTTGGTAATATGATAATTGATATAGGAGGCGGCACTACAGAAATTGCTGTTATCGCATTATCAGGAATTGTAAATGAAGAATCGATTCGTATTGCCGGTGACGAAATGAATTACGCAATAATGCAGTTTTTCAAAAAGAACCATAATATTCTTATCGGGGAAAGAACAGCCGAGGCTATCAAATGTGAAGTTGGATCTGCGGTTCCTTTGAAAGAAGAAATTACTATCCAAGTTAAAGGAAGGGACCTTGTTGGAGGTATTCCCAAAACTACAGAGGTAAGCTCTGTAGAAATAAGGGAAGCTCTGAATGAAGCAATAGTTCAAATTGTCGATGCTGTAAGACAGTCACTTGAAAGAACACCGCCAGAACTTTCTGCAGATATATTGGACAGAGGTGTAATGATTACTGGCGGCGGCGCATTGCTTAAAGGACTGGATGAAAGAATTAGAATGGAAACTAATTTACCCATACATATCGCCGAAGACCCATTAACCGCTGTTGTAAGAGGTGCGGGTAAAGTTATTGATAATTTAAATCATTACTCAAAAGTTTTAATTCGTAATAGAAGATATTAATGAGTCGAATCTTCAGTAGTATTTGGGAAAATTTTAAAGAATATATTGTACTCGTTGCACTGTTAATTATAAGTCTTATTGCTCTATCATTAAATCAAAAACCAGCCGTAAAAAAAGTAAAATCTCTAGCCTTCGGAAGCTTTGCAGCTTTCACTTCTGTTATATCCGACGTAATTAATGTTGCAAATGTAAAAAGTGAGAATATTAAACTTAGGAAATTGAATGCTGAGTTAATGCTTAAAGTCAGTGAATTAAGGCAGTATGGTATTGAAAATTCCGAGCTTAAAAGTTTATTAGGGTTAAAAGATACTACCAAGTATCCACTTATTCCTGCTTCTGTAATTTCAAAGTCTATCTCTAAATATCAAAACACAATCACTCTAAATATAGGTTCTAAAAACGGTGTAGAGGCAGGGATGCCTGTAATTAATGATTTTGGTATGGTCGGGATTGTCGCCACAACTTCAAATGATTTTTCAATAGTTAAAACTCTTGAGAATGTGGAGTTAAAACTTACAGTAAAAGATGAAAGAAGCAGGATTGATGGAATAATGAAATGGAATGGCTCCAATCTTATTATAGTTGATGTGCCAAAAACTTATGATGTAGAACCGGGGGATAGAATCATAACATCTGATTTAAGTACTATTGTTGCAGTACCTTTACCAGTTGGTGTAGTTGTTGGTTTAAGTAAAATAGAAACGGGAATATTCAATGAAGTCAAAGTAAAACCGTTCGTCGATTTTATTCGTACCGAACATGTCTTTGTTTTAAGAATAATCGAAAATAAAGAAATCCAGGGTTTGGAACTAAACTTTTATAATCATTAGTAAATGCGATTACAATATATATTATCAATTATTTTATTTTTTCCGTTGCTGGTTATCCAGACAACAATAGTACCATTAATCTCAATCAATGGTATTACACCTGATTTAATAATGATCCTTCTGGTTTTCTATGCCATGAAGTGCGGGCAAATGTATGGTACTGTATTAGGATTCTTTTATGGTTTTCTATTTGATTTAATAACCGGTACTTTGTTTGGCAGTACAATGTTAGCTAAAACCTTAGCAGGATTTATTGCCGGATATTTTTCAAATGAAAATAAAGTTGATAATTATTTAAAATCTTATTCTTTCTTATTGATCGTGCTTTTGTGTTCTGTAGTAGATTTAGTAATCGGTGCGTTTTTTACTACGATAGATTTGAATACGAATTTTATACTCTTATTTTTTAATCAAGGTATGCTTCCCGGAATTTATACCGCAGTTTTGAGCATATTTATAGTTATCTTTTATCCTAAGAGGAGTATAAGTTGAGAGCAGATAAGTTTGCATCTCTTCAGAGAAAATCGATAATTTATTTCATAATAGTTGGTAGTTTTGCTGTCCTAGGATTCCGCCTTTTCCAGATGCAAATAGTTGAACATACCGACTATAGTGAAAAGGCAGCAAGTAACAGTATTAAAGCCATTGAAGAAACACCCCTTCGAGGAGTCTTCTACGATCGAAATATGAAAGTTGTCGTAGATAATATTCCCGCATATACATTAAGAATAGTTCCCGCTGATTATGACACCACGCTTAATAAAATTATTGAAGCTGAAATAGGAGAAAAAACAGGCTATATAAATAAAATTCTAAAGGAGAATAGAATTTATTCAAAGTTTATACCCGTTAGAATTAAACGTGGAATAGATTTTAAAGTGGTTTCATGGCTGGAAGAAAATTCTGATCATTTACCCGGAGTAGATTATGTTGTGGAAATGCAGCGTGGTTATCCTGCCGGTATTCGCGGATCTCATATGTTTGGATATACAAAAGAAATTACTCCGAAATTATTAGAAAAATATAAAGATTATTATAAGCCGGGTGATTACATCGGATATAGTGGATTAGAGAAGGCATACGAAAAGATATTGCGAGGGGAAAAAGGTTATGACTATGTACGAGTTGATTCTAGGAGAAGAGAAATCGGAAAGTATAAAAATGGTGCTGCAGATATTCCATCTGTAAAAGGTAACGATCTTATATTGACCATAGATTCTGATGTACAAAGAGCAGCCGAAGAAGCATTAAAAGGAAGACGCGGAGCTGCAGTAGCAATGGACCCCAAAACGGGTGAAATTTTAGCTTTAGCAAGCGCTCCTGATTATGACCTTAGTGAATTCTCTTACGTTACTTCAAAAGAATATCTACAAAAATTATATAACGATCCGGAAAAACCATTTTTTAATAGAGCAACTATGGCAGCTAATCCTCCAGGCTCTACATTTAAAATTATGGAAGCGGTAGCAGCCCTCAACTCAGGTGTCATTACTACAGCCACAACGTTTACTTGTAGAGGGGGACAAGAATTTTATGGAAGATATTTTAAATGCGATGCCGTCCATGGAACTCTTAATATAGTTCATGCCATTGAACATTCATGTAATGTTTTCTTTTATAATTTAATATATAAAATTGGGATGGATAGATGGGATGAATATGCAAGCAAATTCGGATTCGGTCATGACACTCATATTGATATAGGTGATGAAGTCTCAGGATTTATACCTACTCCTGGATATTATGTAAAAAGATACGGCCCGAATTGGCCTAAAAGCATTATGGCAAGTTTAGGTATTGGTCAAGGCGAAGTAAGTGTCACTCCAATTCAATTAGCAAAATATGTATCTTTAATAGCTAATGATGGAGTAACTTATACGCCGCATCTAGTTAGGGGATATCTAACAAACAATACAAGAAAGCTAGTCCCTTTTAGTTATAAAAAAATTGATTTAGGTATAGACTCTAGCATTTTTAATATTGTAAAAGAAGGAATGTTCTTAGTGGTAAACGGTTCCGGGACTGCAACAAATATTCGATCAAAAGATATTTTAATTGCCGGTAAAACCGGTACAGCTCAGAATCCTCACGGGAAGAACCATGCTTTATTTATTGGTTTTGCACCATTTAAAGATCCTAAAATTGCTGTAGCTGTATTTATTGAAAACGTAGGGTTCGGGGCCACTTACGCCGCTCCGGTAGCAAAAAAAATGATAGACGCATATTTAGAAAAAGATAAAAATAAAAATGAAGAAAAGAAACCTATCCCTGATTTGAACACCAAAATTATCGGAGCTACAATTGCGAATTGATTACAAATTGAACGATAAGTTTGATATGGGTTTAGTAATTCCAACTCTTTTGCTTTTTTTTATTGGTCTGGCAGCTATATATAGTTCTACTTTAAACAACCCTCATGCAAGCGGTAATTTTCACAAGCAGTTAGTATGGGGTATTGGTGCATTTATCATTTTTTTTATTACATATTCAATCCCCACGAATACGTTTAAAACTTTAGCAGTTCCATCTTATTTAATTTCCATATTAATGTTAATTGTTGTTTTGGTGATTGGTAAAAGAATTTCTGGTGCTAAAAGTTGGCTTGGATTGGAAGGATTGGGATTTCAACCATCGGAGTTTGCAAAACTAGGAACATTACTGGCCTTAGCTTCATTTTTAAGCAGAAAGAATACGGATATTGAAACATTTAAAGACATATTGTTTGCGCTTGGTATTGGGCTTATTCCTATTGCTCTAATAATGTTAGAGCCTGATCTTGGAACTTCTTTTGTTTTTATCGGGTTAATTCTTGCATTGTTATTTTGGAAAGGTATTAGTCTATTTGGATTATTTGTAGTACTCTCACCTGGTGCAGTTGCTGTAGCTTCCTTATTCGGGACATATTATCTTCTTGGAGCTCTATTAATTGTATTATTGTGTTTAATCATTTTTAAAAAGATCTTTTTTTCAGCGCTTCTATTTTTGCCTTAAATTTAGGAGCAGGTTTTTTCACAAACTATGTTTACATAGCTTTAAGCCCACATCAGCAAACCAGAATTAGATCATTTATTAATCCATCTGCTGATCCTTTAGGTGCTGGATATAATGCCATTCAAGCAAAAGTAGCAATCGGATCCGGTGGATTTTGGGGTAAAGGGTTTCTTGCCGGAAGTCAAACTCAATTACAGTTTATACCCGAACAATGGACGGATTTTATTTATTGCGTAATAGGTGAAGAATTCGGGTTTATAGGAACAATTATTACTTTAATTTTATTTTTATATCTATTTATGAGAATCCTAAAGCTTGCTAATTCTGCAAAAGATGAATTTTTAAGTTTAACATTAGTTGGTATCCTAACTATTTACTTTATTCATTTATTTATCAACATTGGAATGGTTGTCGGCATAATGCCGGTGATAGGAATTCCATTACCATTTGTCAGCTATGGCGGTAGCTCACTATTAGCAAACATTTTAATGCTTGGTGTTGCAGCCAATATATATAGAACTAGAAAAGAATACACTTGATTTCAACTCTTGGATACGAACATTAGAGAAAGTACAATTTATTTATGAATGCATTTGAAAAACTGAAGAATAAAAATAAAGAAGGTAAATTTATTTGTGTCGGGTTGGATTCTGATATTGATAAAATACCTTCTCACTTAAAAAAGATGCATGATCCAATTTTGGAATTTAATAAATCAATAATCGAATCTACCTCTGATTATGCGGCAGCATTTAAATTAAATTTTGCATTCTATGAAAGAAATGGTTACCAGGGATTATTAACACTTGAAAAAACAATATCATTGATTCCCAAAGATTTATTAATTATAGCGGACGCTAAGAGGGGGGATATTGGCAATACATCCGAGATGTATGCAAAAGCCATTTTAGATAAAATGGATTTTGACTCCATCACTGTAAACCCCTACATGGGTGAAGATTCTATTATACCTTTTCTTAAAAATCCGGATAAGTTAATTTTTATATTGGCACTTACTTCAAATCCTAGTTCAGAAGATTTTGAAAAGCTGAAATTACAAAATGGCATGTTTCTTTTTCAACAGGTAATTGAGAAAATTAAAAAGTGGAATAAGAATAACAACTGCGGTATTGTGTTTGGTGCAACTAATTCAGAGGAATTAAAGGATAATATCAGTATTTTTGACTCATTACCCGTGCTTCTGCCAGGAGTTGGGGCACAAGGAGGGAGTTTAGAAGATGTCATTAATATATTCAATCAAAACAATAGGAATGAATATATTATCAATGTAAGTCGTGGTATTATATATAAATCTAACGGAATTGATTTTAATGAATCTGCTAAAAATGAGATAATAACTCTTAACACTAAAATTAAGAAACTTTTAAATTATTGAAAAAATAATTATGTTTGATATTATTGTTTGTTTTGATATTGACTTATCTCTTGTAATTCAGGAATCGCCAATAAAAGGGAAGAATTAAATGACGCAGTACAAATTAAAAGAACCTCCGGAGAAACGAATCTGGAAGGAAGATGATAGAATGCCTCCGAACCTTTTCCCTGATGTCTTCAACCTCTCCAATTTAAAGACAGACGATAAATTGCCAATCCTAAAACTTAACCCTTTAAAAGATATTAGTAAGATAAGCCAAAATAAATTCGATATTTCAGTAGAATTACCGGACTTAAAAAGTAATATTGATCTCTATTTATTTATTAATGAGATTAAGCGCGACATGTATTATAGGGTTAAATCCGGCAGATATATATTTCGAAATGTAAGAATTTTAGACGGATCAAATGAAATTGAGCTATTTTATAGGTTTGGAAATAGAAAATCTTCATCCATTCATTATATCATAAATGGGGAGAAATAAAGGTTGCAAAATGAAAAATAATTCGAAAATACTTGAAAAATTTCTTTATGAAATATGGAAAGAGCAAAATTTTATTAAGGAATTAAGGACTAACGATGGTCAGCAAATTAAAGTGGTTGATGTCGGGACAGAAAATAAGGAGTTAGGGGGACCGGATTTTAAAAATGCTAGAATTAAGGTTGGTAATATAACTTATCTTGGCGATATCGAAATAGATAGTTACTACGCTGATTGGAAATCCCACGGGCATAATATAAATAAGAAATATAACTCTGTTGTTCTTCATGCAACTATGAATAACGAATCACATAAAGGATTCGTATATACTTCTGATGGGAGAAAGGTTCAATCGATCTCTCTTCAGTCTTTTCTGAAATCCGATTTAAGTACCACACTGCAGCGAGCAATTCTTTCAGAGCGAAAAAATAGAATTAATAAAATGCCTTGCCAGATAATTAATCAAGAAGTGAGTGAAAAGGAAAAGTTAAATTTTGTATATGATTTAGGGCTGAAAAGATTTAAAAGTAAATGCGATAAAATGCTAGATAGGCTGAAAGAATTAATCTATTTGAAGGAATTAAATTTAAAAGAACCTATCGTTAAATACGAACTTGACGAAAAATTTTTTAATAAAACATACATACAAAAAGATTTTAGTAATCTTGTAATATGGCAGCAGCTGATATACGAAAATGTTTTTGAAGCTCTTGGCTACTCAAAGAACAAAGAGATAATGCGATCTTTAGCTCAATCAGTGGATATCAGTTTTTTTGAATCTCTTAAAATTAAAGAGGATTTTAAATTTGTTATAGAATCTGCATTATTCAATGTAAGTGGTTTAATGCCGGAAGTTCAAAAATTGCCAGATGAAGAAACATCATCATATTCAAAAAAGCTTAGTGAAATATGGAATTCTATAAAGGGACAATATGATGGTAAAACATACAATGCTGTTCAATGGCATTTCTTTAAATTGAGACCGCAAAACTTTCCTACAATCAGGATTGCGGGTGGTGCAAGAATTTTAAATAAAATATTAGGAGAAAGCCTAATTCCTAATTTGATAGATAAGATTGAAAAAACAAGTAATATTAATGATTTAACTAATGCTTTAAGATCGCTTTTTATTATTAAAGGTGAGGGCTTTTGGCACAATCATTATGTTTTCGATCAGCCTGCTAGAGTTCCGATTAATTATTTTATCGGAGCCTCAAGAGCAGATGAAATATTAGTAAATATTATCCTTCCGATAATTTCAATATATTTTGAAATATTTGACAAAAAAGAATTAAGTCAACGTGCTGTTAAAGTGTATTTGAATTTCTATCAGAAAAGTGAAAATAATTTGGTCAATGAAGTATCGTCGACATTATTCCTGAATGATGCATGGAAGAGAAGTGTACTTTACCAAGGCATGATCGAACTATTTCGAAACTTCTGCTCTCGTGAAAAATGTTTAGAATGTGATATTGGCAAAAAAGTATTTAGTTAATAATTTAATTATTATTTGTTAAGCGTTGAATATCATCTCTCAGTTTTGCAGCTCTTTCATATTCCTCTGCATCAATAGCTTCTCTTAATTTATTTTGAAGTGCAGCAATTTTTGCTTCTTTTGTCATTGGTATTGGATCATCATCAATTTCAGTGTCTTCTTTTCCAATGGAGCTCTTATCATTTTCTTCAGATGGAACAAAAGCAGCAATTTGCATTACTGATTCAGAAACATATATCGGAGCCTGGGCTCTTACTGCTAAGGCTATTGCATCACTAGGCCTGCTGTCTATCTCATTTGTCATGGTTGATATTTCCAAAATAATTTTAGCGTAAAAGGTATTTTCCCTTAATTCATCTACAACAACTTCAATAATTATTGCTCCAAGGTTATCTATGACTTGTTTTAATAAATCGTGCGTAAGTGGTCGTGGAGGTTTAATACCTTCGATTTCTAATGCTATAGCCTGAGCTTCAAATGCTCCAATTATAATCGGAAGTCTTCTAATTCCGCTTACTTCTTTCAATAATATTGCATAAGCACCTCCAGTAGAAGGGCTCGATGATAAACCTAATATTTCACATTGAACTTTATGCAACTAAATCTCCCAACTCTTTATGATTTAAGCTTTTTAATCTCTTCAGTTAATACTGGCAACACATCAAAAACATCTCCAGCAATTCCAAAATCAGCAATGCTGAAGATTGGAGCATCCTTATCTTTATTGATAGCCACAATATATTTTGAAGAAGACATACCTGCCAGGTGTTGAATTGCTCCGGATATTCCGCATGCTACATACAAAGAAGGAGAAACCGTTTTGCCTGTTTGTCCAACCTGTTCCCGGTGAGGGCGCCAGCCGGCATCAACTGCAGCTCTTGATGCTCCCACTGCTCCACCTAAAGCTTCAGCCAGGTTTTCAACCAGATAAAAATTTTCCGGTCCTTTTAATCCTCTTCCTCCCGAAACAATAATATCTGCTTCAGCAACATCCAGTTTCCCTTCTGATTTTTTAAACTCAATAGTGCGAGTTTTTAAATTTGGCGAATTTATTTCTTTTGTAACAATTTCTAAATTATTAGTGTTTTCAATTAAAGTAGGTTTAAAAACATTTGGTCTTATGGTTACTATTTTAACCGGGCTTAATAATTTGGCATCCATTAATGCCTTACCTGCATATATGGGCCTTGTTGCAATTAATTCTCCGGAAGTAACTTCTAAATGTATGCAATCGATTAAAAGGCCTGCATTTAGTCTTACCCCAACAAGCGGAGCTAAATCTTTACCAAAAGAAGAATTAGGAAATATTAAAATTTCGGCAGATACTTCTTTTGCATAATCTGATATTAATTCTTTGTAAGCTGAAGATGAGTAGTTATTTAATTGTTCATTTTTAAAATGAACTAACTTACTAATTCCATATTTAGATAATTCAGATAAATTATCAATTTCATTCCCTATTACAATTGCTTCAGATTCTAAGTTCAGTTGCTTAGCAAGGTTGTTAATTACAGAGAAAACTTCAAATGAAGTTTTTTTGAGTTTGCCTTCTCTTTGTTCGAGTATTCCAATTATTTTATTTGCCATGTTTTGAAAATTCCTTTTAAAGTATTTTTGCTTCTTCTCTTAATAATTTAACCAGTTCAGGTACTGCAGAACTATCGGTACCTAAAATTCGACCTGGCTGTTTAGCAGGAGGATTCTTTAATTTTAATATTTCAGTTAAATTTTCTGAGGAGACAGCCGGTTTTTCCTCGATAACTTTTTTCTTGGCAGCCATAATTCCTTTTAATGATGCATACCTTGGTTCATTCAATCCCTTTTGCGTTGTAATAATGGAGGGTAGTTGGGTTTCAACGACTTCCTTTCCGCCTTCAATTTCACTTTCAGCAATAATTTTATCATTTTCAATTTTGAAATCAACGACAACGGTAACACATGAATAATCCAATAACTCAGCAGTAAGTTGTCCTACTATTGAGTTATCATAATCCACAGATTGTTTTCCCATAAATACTAAATCACATCCTTGGTTTTTAATTTCATCGGCTAGAGCTTTTGCAACAGCAAAAGAATCTCTAGGATTATCATCTTTTAGCAATACACCTTTATCTACACCCATTGCTAAAGCTTTTCTAATAGTTTCTTTACTACTATCGCTGCCAACACTTATTGCAATAACTTCACAATTGAATTTTTCTTTGGTTTTTAGTGCTTCTTCAACTGCAAATTCATCATAAGGATTAATTATATAAGTAACACCAGCAGGATCGATTGTTCTTTCGTCCGGGCCTACTTTTATTTTAGTAGCAGTGTCTGGAACATGACTTACACATACTGCTATTTTCATCAAACCTCCGGTTTATTTTGGAATTTTGTTAAAAAAAATATAACCATACATCGATATAAAATCAAACCAAACAAAATTACAAAATTGTGTATAAATTTATAGCATTAAAAAAAATCTTTAATTTATTTATATAATTAGTTAAATTTTAATCATGGAACAAGAAGTAATAAAAAATCCTGTTGGCGAAATTGAAGTAGACGAAGAAATTAGTGTAGGACTATCTAATAGAGTCGTTTTGTATAATGATGATTGGCATACATTCGATGAAGTAATCTATCAATTGATTAAAGCTATCCATTGCACTTTTGAAAAAGCCAGAGATCATGCATTTGAAGTTCATGTAAAAGGTAAATCGATTGTTTTTACAGGATCAATGAAAGATTGCCTTAAAGTTTCATCAATTTTAGAAGAAATTGCGCTAACAACTCAAATCATTACTTAAACAGAATTTACATAGAGTTTCAAATATTATCATTCCTTTAATTGCCCTCCAGGTTGATCAATTTCATTGTATATCCCTCTACTTCTCCATATATTTGTTGTTTAAATTCTATATTAATGAAAGGAAAAAGTGAAAACGACCAGAGAAGATATAAGAAATATAGCGATAATAGCTCACGTTGATCATGGTAAGACAACATTAGTCGATCATATGCTAAAACAAACCGGCGCCTGGAGATCAAATCAGCACGTTGATAAGCGGATAATGGATTCAAATGCTTTAGAGAAAGAACGCGGAATCACTATTTTAGCTAAAAATTTAAGCGTAAAGTATAAGGATATTAAAATTAATATTATTGATACTCCCGGTCATGCTGATTTTGGAGGAGAAGTTGAAAGAACTTTAAAAATGGTAGATGGTGTACTTCTTCTTGTTGATGCTGCAGAAGGACCTTTACCTCAAACAAAATTTGTGTTAAAAAAATCTTTAGACTTAGGCTTAAAACCGGTTGTTGTAATAAACAAAATCGATAGAAAAGATGCTCGTCCAAATGAAGTATTAAATGAAGTTTTTGATTTATTTATTTCCTTAGGCGCAACTGAAGATCAGCTTGATTTTCCTTTCGTTTATGCTATTGCAAAAGAAGGAACTGCAAAATTAAACCTGGAAGATGAGAATCTTTCCCTTGAACCGCTTTTCGAAGTAATAATTAATAAAGTTCCTGCTCCTCTATGTGATTTAGAAGAACCTTTTCAAATGTTAATATCGGCTATAGATTATAACGACTATTTAGGAAGAATTGGAATCGGAAGAATTAATAACGGCTCTGTAAAACTTGGTGACAACATTGTGCTGATAACAAAAGATGATAAAAAAGTAAATGCTAAGATTACCAAGTTATACTGTTTCGAAAATATTAAAAGAGTGGATACCGATGAAGTTCAAGCCGGAGATATTGGTGCAATCGCTGGTTTAGAAGATGTTGATATTGGCGATACAATTGCCAGCCCGCTGAAACCAGAAGCTCTTCCTTTTGTAGCTATTGATGAACCGACAATTACTATGAATTTTATGGTAAATAATGCTCCGTTTGCCGGGCTGGAAGGGAAGTATGTAACAACCAGGAATTTGAGTGAAAGATTGTCAAAAGAATTAAAATCAAATGTAAGTCTAAAAGTAGAAATGACTGATTCTCCTGATTCATTCAAAGTCAGCGGAAGAGGAGAATTACATCTTGCAATTCTAATAGAGAATATGCGGCGTGAAGGATATGAAATGCAATTGAGTAAGCCTCAGGTTATTATGAAAAAAATAGCTGATGTTCTATCTGAGCCAATGGAACATGTTATAATTGATGTTCCCGAAGAATTTGTTGGAATTGTAATAGAAAAGCTAGGCAAAAGAAAAGCCGAAATGAAAAACATGCTTACATTTAATGAAAACACCAGGCTTGAGTTTGTTATTCCATCAAGGGGCTTGATTGGCTATCGTGCTGAATTTATGACAGACACAAGAGGAACCGGAATTCTGCACCATAATTTTGAAGGTTATGAACCTTATAAGGGTGAAATTACTCATCGCCAGAGAGGTGCGCTGGTTGCTATGGAAACAGGTCTAGCTTCCGCATATTCTATGTTCAAGCTTCAAGAACGTTCTGTGTTTTTTATCGAACCTGGAACCAAAGTTTATCAAGGAATGGTTGTTGGTGAAAACTCAAGAAATAATGATATGAATGTTAATGTTACCAAAACTAAACAATTGACTAATATGCGGGCGTCCGGTGCTGATGAAGCGATTAGACTTGAACCACCAACAATTTTAACTTTAGAACAAGCAATTGAATGGATTACTGAAGACGAATATGTTGAAGTAACTCCTGAAAGTATTAGGATGCGTAAGAAATATCTTACCGATATGGATAAAAAAAATGCCAGATTAGCTGCAAAGCAAAAAGAAGCGGCGGCTATTTTGTAGCCACAAGTTACTAAAAATTAAACTGGGATTATTTATAGGAGGTAAAAATGTCTGAAAGTGCAATTACAGGATTGAAGCCTGAAACACTATGGCTTAGATTTTATGAAATCTCACAAGTTCCGCGCCCTTCAAAAAAGGAGAATAAAATAGTTGATCATATGAAAAAACTATTCGGAAATTTGGGAGTAACATACAAGGAAGATAAGGTTGGTAATCTGGCTGCAACAATTAAAGCAACACCAGGGTATGAAAATGCTCCAACTGTTATTCTTCAAGGACATGTGGACATGGTTTGTGAAAAAAATAAAACTACAAACCATGATTTTGATAACGATCCAATTAAATTAAAACGTGAGGATGGCTGGATAAAAGCTGATGGCACAACTTTAGGAAGTGATAATGGAATTGGTGTTGCGGCAGCTTTAGCAATTATAAGCGATAAAGAATCTGTTCACGGACCGTTAGAAATTCTTTTAACTATTGATGAAGAAACTGGACTTACCGGTGCTAACAACATTGCGCCTGGATTTATTACCGGTAAGATTCTCTTAAATTTAGATTCTGAGGAAGATGGTGCTTTTTATGTCGGATGCTCAGGTGGTGTTGATACAGCCGGCCATTATAAACTTGAACTGGAAAACGTTCCCTCAGGATTAGAAGCTTATGAATTAGTAATTACAGGATTAAAAGGCGGACACTCAGGTCTAGATATACGTTTAGGAAGAGCGAATGCGATAAAACTTATAGCAAGAACATTTAAAGAATTAGATCAATTTCAATTTTACATATCCTATATTAATGGTGGAAGTAAACGGAATGCGATTCCAAGAGAAGCCGAATCTGTTATCTATATTAATAAAAATGATGCAGCTAAAGTGGAAAAGATCTTAAAAGAATTTGAAATTAAATTAAAAGCCGAGTTTAGAATTTCTGACAGTGGATTAAAAATTGAATTTAATAAAACGACCTCAGAACAGAAAAAAGTTTATACTAAAGCTTTTAAAGAGAAATTTATTGGTTCCATTCTTGCTTTGCCTCATGGCGTAATTTCAATGAGTCAGGATATCCCGGACTTAGTTGAAACCTCAACTAATATAGCCACAGTTTCCACTTTAAAAGATGAAATTGTAATCGGGACTAGCCAGAGAAGTTCAATTGAAAGTGCTAAAAAATATATCTCTCAAAATGTTGTTGCTATATTTAAATTAGCCGGCGCAAATGTTGAGAGCAGTGATGGGTATCCAGGTTGGAAACCTAATTTGGATTCTAATATTCTAAAAGTTTCTAAAAGTGTTTACAAAGGATTATATAACAAGGAAGCTGAAATAAAAGCAATCCATGCTGGGCTGGAGTGCGGGATATTGGGCGATAAAAATCCTGGCTTGGACATGGTTTCTTTCGGACCAACCATACAAGGTGCTCATTCCCCGGATGAACGAGTAAATATTGAGACAGTAGATAAATTTTACACCTTACTTAAGGCGATATTGAAAAAGATAGCTACTCAATCAAAAAATTGACATTTTATCTTAACTTATACTTCCCCTTGATATTCTGAGGGGAAGTTTTTGGTTCTCCTTTATTTGCAGAGAGTGCAATTGCAGTATTCATAAATTTCATCATAGCCATAGTCAATCGTTAATTCCTCTCCTTTTTTAATATCCCGATAAGCTGTTAAGTATAGGCTTTCTTCATCCCGCTCAATAACATCGCAATTAAAATCACACTTGTGATTTATATATTTAATTTTATCAGTGTTCGAAGTGTCTATATAATTGTCGCCGTTCCAAAAAATATAAACATTATTTTCTTCCTCTTCACGTCTTTCACATTCATCACCGGAAATAACCTCACCCGAGATTATCATTATTAAACTATTTTTCGGTATATCTGAAGTTGTAAAAATCCCCATACCATGTATATTAGAATCCCTTACTATTATACGATTCCCATAATCCTCAAAATTATTATCCAATTTTAATCCTTGTTTTTCAAATATTATAAATTCAATTTCTTCAATAACGTATATTGTGTTTAAATAACCATGGCGAAGTTAAGCAAACTAATTGACAGTTTAAATGTTGGTGAGTATGTTTAATAAAGCATTATTGAACACAGCACAGATACGTTGGCATGTTTTCATTTTTAAAAAATAAATGTTAAAGGTTTTATAATCGATTTTCTGTTTTATTTCTGTATGTAATATTTTTCAATATGAAAAAAATATTTATTTTCTTCTTGATATTATTCGGGAGTTTAACAATGGCACAGAATATTCTTAATCAATTAAGGCAAAATATTTTAAATGAGTTCGGAAAAGTCGATGGCGATATTGCTATGGCATTTTTGGAACTTAAACCGGATGGGGCTCAAATATTAATCAACGAGAAAGAAAATTTTCATGCTGCCAGCACAATGAAAACGCCTGTAATGATAGAAGTATTTAAGCAAGCAGAACAGGGGAATTTCAATCTTGACGATTCGTTAATTGTAAAAAATCAATTTAAAAGCATTGTTGATTCTTCAGAATATTCCTTAAGCCTTTCGGATGACTCTGGAGAAGGACTTTATAATTATATTGGTAAAAAGAAAAGCATTCGTGAATTAGTTTATGAGATGATAACCGTCAGCAGCAATCTCGCGACTAACATTTTAATTGAGCTGGTCGGTCCGCGAAATGTAATGGCAACAATGAAAAGTATTGGAGCTAATGATATTAAGGTGCTTAGAGGAGTAGAGGATTTAAAAGCTTTTGATGAAGGCTTAAATAATACTACTACTGCTTATGATTTGATGATAATATTTAAAAATATAGCTGAGGGTTCGGCGATATCAAAAGAAGCATGTAAAGAAATGATAAAAATATTATCCGATCAAAAATTAAATACTAAGATACCGGCCAAATTACCTATAGGCATTAAGATTGCCCACAAGACAGGTTCTATATCCGGCGTTGAGCATGATTCCGGTATAATTTATTTACCGAATGGGAAAACTTATATTTTAATATTACTTGCGAAAAATTTAAAAGACATTCAAAAGGGAATTGAAGCTGAGGCTAACATTTCTAAGATGATATACGATTACATGATTAAAGATTAATTATAAATTTTTATAGATATATAAAAAAAGCCTTTAGATTTCTCTAAAGGCTTTTCAGTAAATAACTGCTTAATATTATTAGATTATAGTGTAAATCTAATACCTAACTGCATATACCATCTTGATAACAAGTTATCAGCACTCCAGGGAGTATTGTTTTTAGGTTGGGTAAAACTGTAAACATTTTTACCATTAGAAGCATCAACTCCCTTAAGAGTAACAATAGTGTAAGTAGGATTTACTAATGTATAATAGTAACCCCAACTATTATTTAACAGATTTAAAATATTGAGAATATCTAAACTAACTTCAAATCTATGATCCATTGCCGGGATGGTTTGCACTAATCTCAAATCAAGTGAATTATTCCAAGGAGCCGTAGTAGCATTCCTCTGGAACATTTGGCCGCGATGAGAACTTAGGTAGCTGTTATTAGCAATGAAACTATCTAATTCTTGGTACATTTGTGTGCTTGCTGGAGTATATGTTCCATTCGAAACTGTTCCAAGTTCAATATCAGCGTCATTCTTAGGTATATAGAATAAATCATTTTGATTAAAACCATCATGGTTAACGTCACCATATACTGTCAACGAATATGGTCTGCCAGATTGTCCATTATAAAAGAGAGCAATTGAAGTAGGTGCATCTTTGAAAAATTCATGAGTGTAGGCTACAGAAAGAGCGATTCTGCTGCGAACTTCATAATCGGAAGTTTCCAAAGGCGGATCATTTGGATTTCCAGATATCGGATTATATGCCAACTGAGAATTAGCTTGTGAAGATGAAACACTGTTTACATCCAATGCTCTTCCATATGTATAACTAGCATTTACACTTATACCTCTTGCAACATTTCTTTGAATCTGAGCAACAAGATTATACTGATAACCGGAGGTTGTATTTTTTAAATATAGCGTATTATAAAAATTATTATTACCATTAAAAGTCCCACCATATACTGGTCTGTTTGCTTCATGAGTATTTACGCTAACTTTGGGATTTAAGTTTAACAATTGGTAAGTCATATCATTTAATGTTTTACCATATAAGAATTCTATAGTTCCAATAAAGTTTTCTGGTAATACTCGGTCAACGGCTGCATCAAATCTTAAAAGTTGAGGCATTTTTAAGTTTGGGTCAGCCATATCTATTTCTGATTTTAAATTTGGGGATAAACCTAGCTGAGCTGCAGTTGGCTGATTATAAGGATCAGTCCATGCAGATTGAAATTGAGCAGTTGGAGTGCCGGAAACTTCAGCATAATAAGTCCCATTATTACCGTAATTATTTGACATCCAAACATAAGGTACTCGGCCTGTGAAAACACCAATACCGCCTCTGATTTGTGTAATATGATCGCCATTTACATCATAGTTAAATCCTACTCGAGGAGAAAATAAAATGTTTCCTTTTGGTTTATTTGAAGTTGAATATCCCGGGAAATATTTACTCACTGAATCATTATTTGGAATTGCTGTCGGGAATGTAGGGAGATCAAATCTTATTCCAAAAGTTAGTTTCATATTTTGAATACCAGACCATTCGTCCTGTGCATAAACCCCATACTGGTTAGCATGAAATGTAGCTGCCTGCAAAGGATCACTTGTTCTTGAAGATACTTTTTGATAATAAGAAATTGTACCATCTTGTAAAGCCGAAAGTCCAGCGAATGTGTAATATCCATAGAATGAACGCATGAACAAGTTCTTAAATGCAAAGAATTCATTGTGAGTTCCGAAAGTAAATAAATGGTCTCCTGTTGAATAAGTAAAGTTATCTGTTAACTCAACAGTCGCCTGGTTCAGCATATTAGCAGAGGAATATCTGTCAGGACCTGCATACATTCTAAAGCTGCCTTCATCAACTTGTATAAGAGGCATTGCATTGCCAAAAGGAACTCTATTATCTAATTGAGTTGTGTATCCTAATGTTAATTCATTAGACATGTTATTACCGATCTGGCTATGCAACTGTAAAACACCATTGCTGGTTCTATTCTGATATAGATATAGATAGCTGTCGAAACTTAATGTATTATTTCCGTCTCTAGTATGGCTATAATCATTATCAGATTTAGCATTTAAATAGCTATAAGTAAATGTTAATTTGTTTTGTTCATTTATGTTCCAATCTAAACGAGCAAAGAATTTCCCATTTGGATTTGAAGCATTAAAACTTTGATCCGATCCAGTATTAAATCCATACCCGTTCAATATACTCTGCATTTGAGATGCTAGTGATGCTGCATTTGCTGGTCCAAGAGGAGAAAGAGATAAATTTTGCCAAGGGAAATTATACTGAACTAATTCACCGTTAACAAAGAAAAATAATTTATCTTTTATAATTGGCCCGCCTAATCTTAGACCTTCCTGGTAGTTACTAAAATTAGCAAGTTTAGTTTTGTCAGCATCCGGGCTTACACCTGCAAAGCTTTGGTTTCTCCCATAGCCATAAACAGATGCTGCCCAGGTGTTGGTTCCACTACGAGTAATAGCATTAATACCACCACCGGTAAATCCACCGTACCTTACATCAAAAGGTGCAACTACAATCTGGAATTCCTGAATTTCATCAAGACTAATTGAATTTGCTCCTTGACCTGAACCTGGAGCGCCAGAGCCTAACCCAAATAAATTATTAAATTGTGCTCCGTTTAACTGAATGTTATTATATCTGCCTGATCTGCCGGCAGCTGAGTAACCTTCTCCGCTAAAGAAAGGAGACATTTTAGTTAAGATCTGTAAGACTTCTGCTTACTGTAGGAATCTCCTGGATTTGTTTAGCTGAAATATTTACAGCTGCGCCCGTTCTATCACTGCTAATAACTGAGTTTCTGTTACCGACAATGGTAACTTCTGATAATTTTACAGCAGATGTTGACATTCTAAAATTTAATGTTAGCGCCTGGCCTAATTGAAGATATACATTTTCTTTTTTCTGAGTTTCATAACCTACAAACGATACTGTTATCGTATAAGGTCCGCCAACTCTTAACCCTATTAAATTATATCTGCCGTCATTTCTTGTTGTTGTTCCATATTGCGTACCGGAAGGTACATGCACCGCCATTATTGTAGCGGAAGGTAATGCTTCCCCTTTATCGTCTGTTACTCTGCCATTTATTGAAGCTGTTGTTACACCTTGGGCAAATGTGGTAGTTGTACAGGTAATATACAACAAAGCTGCAATAACAAGGAAAAGAACTCTAGTAAAAGTTAATTTCATACTTTCTCCTTGATGATTTTTGTTTATTGTTTGTTAGGTACATGTTGATTAGTAGAAATGATTGATCTTGATTATATGAACAAAATTTCAGTTTCAAATATCAACTCTTATAAGGTGAATTCCAAGAGATGTAAGAATTTTAACAATTTCATAATACGGAAATGAAAAATTTATTAACAATTTTTATACTCTTTAGTATATGGATTGTTAAAAATTGAGTTTAATTTTTAAACAAAAAAATAGTTAAAAACATTCAAGTAAATTAAATCATTAATCGGTAGTCAAATTATCAAAAATATTTTAAGGAGGCAATAAATATTTTTGATTGGTGTGATAAGCTTTTTTAATACTTGATTTTCGAGTAAAATTTAATTAATAAATAATTGCAATTTTATTAAACATTCGGTTTTACATTGTTTTTTCATTGATTAGACTTTCCTAAATTAAGTGTTAAAACAATTAAATTGTTACTTAACAATTAACAGTTGTTTCTACCTAATTCAAATATTGATAACTCTGTATTAGGAATGAACGTAAAACTAAAACTTGTGGGAAATGAAAGGGAGTAACTAAACTTATTCATCACAAAATTTTATTTTAATAGTTTGTAATATTAATTTCTAAATAGATATTATTCCTAATTATAAAATAATTATGACTTTTTTTAGTGAGATTAAATCTGTTAAGGCTGGCTTAATATTTATTCTGATTCTTATAATCGGAATAGGAGTTGCATCTTACAGAAATATTAATGAAGTTTTCGAATCTGCCGAGTTAAGGACAAATTCTTATAATGTATTGAATTCTCTGGAAGATGTTTTAGCTCAAATAGTAACAGCCGAGGAAGGTCAAAGAAGTTTTATAATTACCGGCGATGAATCCTATCTGGAACCTTACATTAAAGGCTTTAAAAGTGCAAAAGCAGACCTCTCTAATCTAAAATCTTTATTAAGAGAAAGTAAATCTCAATTAAATAAATTACAACAATATGATACCTTGCTTGTATACAGGTTCAACAGCTTACAAACTACAATTAATATTCGGAAAAAGGGAGATTTTGCCGGTGCCGCAATGAGACTCAGATTGAAAATCGGTAAAAGATTTATGGACAAAATTTATGAATTAACTGCGAGCATGGAAGCAGAAGAATATAATCTGTTACAAAATAGAGATCGTTTATTAGTTACCAATGTAAAAAATACTTTCATTACTATAATTGTAGGAACGTTAGTAAGCTGTATAATTTTTTTAACCGTGTTTTATATCCTTGATAGGGAAATTGGTGAAAGGAGAAGAGTAGAACATGCTATTCGCCGGGAAATGGAATTTTCGGAAAGGTTATTGAATAGCAGCATTGATGGAATTGTAGCTTTTGACGGAGATTGCAAGTATACGCTTTGGAATCCTGGTATGGAAGCGATGACAGGGATAAATAAATCACATGCTTTGGGGAAAAGCGCTTTTGAAGTTTTACCATTCTTAAAAGAAATTGGTGAGGATAAATATTTTTATGAAACTTTAAAAGGAAATTTTGTAATTGCCAAAGATAGATGGTTCTATATTCCTGAAACTGGAAGAGAGGGGTACTTCGAAGCTTATTACTCTCCATTATTTGATGTAAATAAAAAAGTAATTGGTGGAATTGCTATAGTAAGGGACAGCACGCAACGGAAATATGGTCTGGAGGCGCTTGAACGTGCAAAAGAAGAATTAGAAAGAAGAGTAATGGAAAGGACTGCAGCACTTTCTAAAGTAAATGAAGATCTTAGAAATGAGATAAGCGAAAGGAAAAGAGCGGAAGAGAAAATAAATGTATCTCTGCAAGAAAAAGTTGTGCTGTTAAGAGAAATTCATCATAGAGTAAAAAATAATCTGCAGGTTATTTCAAGCCTTCTCAATTTGCAATCCGGGTATATTGAAGATAAAAAGTCATTAGAGATATTTAGAGAAAGTCAGACCCGTGTTCGCTCAATGGCTCTTATTCATGAAAAATTATACCAGTCAAAAGATCTAAATAAGATAGAATTCTCAGAGTATATAGAATCTTTAATTAAAGATTTATTTAAATCATATAATGTTGATTCAGAAAGAATTAGATTGAAAAGTAAATTAGAGGGTATATACTTCGAAATTGATACGGCAATATTATGTGGTTTAATTATTAATGAGCTGGTTTCAAATTCCTTGAAGCATGCATTCCCTTTAAACAGAAAAGGTGAGGTCTTTATTGGCCTGAATAAAGATGATAAAAATAAATATACCCTTATTCTTAAAGATGATGGTATAGGCTTTCCTTCAACGGTAGATTTCAGAAAGACTGAATCTTTAGGCCTTCAATTAGTTACAACTCTAACTGAGCAGCTTGGCGGTACAATAGAATTAAATAATAACGGATATACAGAATTCAAAATTGTTTTTAATGTATAAAACATATATCTGCGTCACACAATTATTATATTCCTCCAATTTAACTCTTTAATCACAATAAAATTTCTGACATAAAAGTATTTTCCTATTGTATTTTTGTAACAGTATTAAGGAATGTATGACAATCAAGAATATAATGGTTGTTGAGGATGATTACATAATTGCACTGGATATTAAAAAAAGTGTAATCAATTTTGGTTATACTGTACCGATTGTAGTGCATTCAGGTGAAGAAGCAATTGAAGCCACAGGAAAATTTAAGCCGGATTTAATATTAATGGATATTATGCTGAATGGTGATCTTAGCGGCCTTGAAGCGGGACAATTAATATGGGAAAATTTTAGGGTGCCGATTATTTATATTACTTCTTATTTTGACGACAGTACATTAAAGAATGAAATTCAACCTTCATTTAATTATGATTATTTAATCAAACCATTTAATATTATCGATCTTAAATTGAAGATTGAAAACTTTCTTTATTCCTGATTATTAATAAAGAATATAAAAGGATATTATTCTATTTAGAATTGATTCAATTATTTAAATGTTTAGCGAGATAGCTCCACCAATCATCTTTAATAATAGAATATTTAGCTTTTTGTCTTTTATCAAGAAGTTCTTCAACCTTTTCCAATGTCTTTTCGGTGTCTTTGTCTGTTTTAACTTTTAATGCTAAATAGGAAGTTATAATAGTCTCTACCTGTGAAACTTGTCCATCGGAAAGCAGAATCTTTTGTTGTAATTTAGTAGCCATAAACTTAGCAATATTTTCTTTTTGAGCGGTTTTTGAAGAATCTTTTTTGGCAGCTTGAATATTAGCTGAAAATAAAAGTAAAGATGAAAAAACTAATATTGTTAATAGGGATTTCATTTTATTTCTTTCCTATATAGTAAATGTTGCTTAAATAAAACTACTATGATAAAGATTTAATGTCAATAACATAAATCAAAATCCAAATAATTATGATTATTTAGCGAATTTTTATTCAAAAATATTAGTACTTAAAGTGCTTCTATTTATAAATTAGATGTTTAAATAAAAATAATTTTATAATTATTTATGATTTAAGTACATTTAAAGTTTAAAGAATTAGAAATTGTGAATTTATTAGAAGAAAAAGCATTTAATTTAATTTCAAATTATTCCAGCCTTTTAAGCGAACAAAAACTGGAAGTTACCACAGTAATTAAAAAACAATATAATTTTGAAGTTAATATTGTAGTTGATAAAGAATCAGTTAAACTGCTTGTATACTTTGGCAAAAAAGGGAACAAAGCAGTGCTGCAAGGCGATAAGGCAAGTAAGTTATTTGAAATAGTAAATCAACTGATCTTTGGAGAATCTTTTTTTGAAATCAAGGAAAGTGATTTTAAAGAACCTGAAGAATACATCGGCACTGATGAATCCGGCAAGGGCGATTATTTTGGTCCACTGGTTATAGCCGGAGTATTTGCCGGAAAAGATAATTTAAAAATCCTTAAGAAAATAGGTGTTAAAGATAGTAAACAACTGACTGATGCTTCGATCAAAATAATTGCGAAGGAAATAAAAGCCATAATTCGGGACAGTTATGATGTAATTGTGATTAATCCGGAAAGATATAATAATCTTTTTGATAAGATGGGAAACGTTAATCGTATATTGGGCTGGGCACATGCAAAAGTTTTGGAAAATATTTTAGAAAAACATGATTCATCAGAAGCAATTAGTGATAAATTTGGAGACGAAAGATTAATAAATAGTGCGCTTCAAACTAAAGGCAAAAACTTACTGCTTCATCAGTTTACAAAAGCGGAAAGATATACAGCTGTCGCAGCTGCTTCCATTTTGGCAAGAGAAAAATTTTGCGAATGGTTTGATTTTCAGAAAAAAGTTTTAAAAATCGAATTACCTAAAGGTGCATCTTCTACTGTTGATAAGGCTGCAGCAGAAATAAAAAATAATTATGGTATGGAAAAGCTGAAAGAATTAGCTAAGGTACATTTTAAGACAACTAAAAAAATTATTCATCAATAATATTGTATTTATTATTATAAGGAAAGATAATGGTTACAAGTTCAAAAATTAAAAGGATCGGAATATTAACTGGCGGCGGGGATTGTCCCGGATTAAATGCGGTAATTAGAGGAGTTACAAAGCCAGCACAGGATTATGGAATGTCGGTACTAGGTATACTAGATGGATTTGAGGGTCTGGTTGAAGGAAGAGCTAGAGAATTAAAAAATGATGACGTTTCTGGTATCCTCGCAAGAGGCGGAACGATATTAGGTTCATCCAACAAAGGAGATCCGTATCATTGGCCTGTGTTAAAGGATGGTAAAATAGAAATTGTAAATAAATCTCAATCAGCTTTAAAAAATTATCAAGCATGGAATTTAGATGCATTAATTGCAATTGGCGGTGATGGTACAATGCACATTTGTCAAAAACTTGGTCAAATGGGAATGAATATGATAGGAGTTCCAAAGACTATAGATAATGATTTGGAAGCTACCGATCTGACATTTGGTCATGATTCGGCAGTCTATGTAGTTGCAGAAGCTCTTGATCGGCTGCATACAACAGCTTCATCGCATCATCGTGTAATAGTTGTTGAGGTTATGGGACGATATGCCGGATGGATTGCATTAAACGGAGGATTAGCTGGAGGGGCAGATATAATTTTAATACCGGAAATTCCTTTTTCATGGGAAAAGGTTTATGATAAAATTCTTAAACGTGAATTGATGGGGAAAAAGTTTAGTCTGGTTTGTGTTGCCGAGGGTGCGAAGCCAATTGACGGACAAATTGTATTAAAGGGACACGATATTAAAAGGCACGATCCCAATCAGCTTGGGGGAATTGGCGAGTTAGTTGCCAGAAAAATTGAAGAAAATACTGAGAGGGAAACAAGAGTTACTGTTTTGGGGCATTTGCAAAGAGGCGGTAGTCCTACTCCATTTGATCGCATCCTTTCAACTAAGTTTGGCGCCTTCGCAATAGATTTGGCCGCCCGTAGAAAGTTCGGAAGAATGGTTGCTCTTAAAGGAACTGAAATTAAAAATGTAAAAATTGAAGATGCTATTTCCAAACAAAAGCTGGTTAAACCTGATAATCAAGCAGTAATTGCAGCTAAGGCAGTTGGAATATCATTTGGAGAATAAATCAAGTATAATTTTTTTTAATGGGTAAAAATTCAATTTGATTTTCGGTGGGTGATAATATATATTTGAAACATCCTCATTAAAGTTTTTTAACTTCAATCAAAGGAATTTTGTTCTTAAATTTTCGGGGTCGTAGTTCAGTTGGTTAGAACGCCTGCCTGTCACGCAGGAGGTCGCGAGTTCGAGTCTCGTCGGCCCCGCATTGAATCCTCAATTAAAGTAATTTTTAATTTTTATTCAACTTGATTATACACCACAAGATTGCGCTTCTTCGGTATATCCTATCAAGTATTTTGAATTAAACAACAAACATATATAAATAAAAGGAAAAAGAAGATGAACATTTTCGTTGGCAATCTTTCAAAAGACGTTACTGATGAAGACTTACAAAACATGTTTTCAGAATTCGGTAGTGTCCGTAGTGTAAAAGTCATTAAGGATCTATTCTCCGGTGAGTCTAAAGGATTTGGGTTCATAGAAATGCCTGGAATAAGTGAAGCTCAAAAAGCAATAAATGAATTGAATACTAAAGAATTAAAAGGCAAAAAAATTGTTGTAAATGAAGCCAGGCCAAGAAATGATAGAAGAGGCGGCAGCGGCGGTGGTAGAGGTGGAAGCAGAGGCGGCGGCGGCGGACGAAGCAGTGGCGGTGGAAATCGCGGCGGTAGCGGCGGCGGACGAAGAAGCTGGTAATTTATTTTAGTTAAATTTTTTATTTGAGCACTTTTATAAAAAGCCTGAGTTATTCCTCAGGCTTTTTTATTTCCCTTCAGATCTTTAGAATAAAAGAATTGAAATATCTGGTTAAAGAATAATTGGAACAGAACATTTTAATTTTATATGTATCAAGAGAGTTTGTTACAACCAATCTGGAGCTACAGCATCCATAATACGTTGTATCAACTCCCGATTGTGCTTCTCGATTTCAGGCTTTCTTGGAATTGGTTCGTATGCGGGACTAGGATCGTGCAATAAAATTGGAAGTTTTTTATCTATTTTATTTTCCCATCGTTTTCTCCATTTTTCAGGAAGTTCTATTGGAATCTCCAGATTCATTAAAAGTAAATATAATATTGTCCATATCCTCGGAGTGGCATTTAAAGAATAACCTCCTCCGAAAGTAAATAATACTCTCCCATTGCACATTTTATTTGTTAATTCTATAACTCGACGGTAGATATTTTCAAAATCGTGGGTAGTTAACATAAGATCGGCCAGAGGATCGGAATAATGTGCATCGGCACCGGCCTGCACAACCAATGCATCCGGCTTGAACCAAGTTAAAGCAGACGGAACAACACCATTAAAGACTTCTAAATATGAGTCACCTTCAGTAAAAGGTTCTAAGGGCAAGTTCAATTTTAAAGATCTGCCCATCCCTTTGCCTAATTCGTAAATCCACCCAGTTCCCGGAAATAAGTATTCTCCCGATTCATGGAAGGATATAGTCATTACATTTTCATCAGAATAAAAAATTTCCTGAACACCATCTCCATGATGGACATCTAGATCAAGATATACCACATGCCATCCGGCATTAGTCATTTTTCGAATTGCCAGAGCTAGATCATTATATAAGCAAAATCCCTCAGCCATACTTTTCCTGGCATGATGAAATCCGCCGCCTAATTGGAGTACTTTATTCGCTTTATTTTGTATAAGAAGTTGAGCTCCTAAAACTGTTCCCCCGGTTTGCAGACGTGCACCTTCAGCCATACCAGGTACAATCGGATTATCTAATGTACCCAACCCAAAATCTTCAATATTAGAGATTGTTTTTCCCTCACTAACTGATTCAATTGCATTCACATATTCAGGGTCATGAATTTCTAATAAATCCTGAGGGATTAATAGTTCTGGTTTTATAATGTGACCGAGTTGACCAAGTTCATTTAATAAGTCAAGAACCATTTCAATACGCCTGGGGTCGAAAGGATGATCCTGTCCCAAGTCGTATTTTTTATAATCGGGATGATAAATCAGTTGACACATGCAATATGAACCGGCCAAATTACTTGAAACCCTGCATTGCAAATTGCTTCAGCAAGTGATTTTATTTCGATTGTACCAACTCTTAGGACCAATCTAATCGATCTATCTTTTTCCGGATAAGTAAGAATAGAATGAATGTTTACTTTCCTTTCCGCAATAATAGAAGTTAATCTAGCTAATTCACCGGCACGATTCGGAAGGCGAACATCAAGGCGCCCTGAAGGCTGATGAATTCCGGTCAATAATAATAAAGCATCAAGTAAATCTGTAATTGTTACTATTCCCACCAATTTTGAATTTTCTACTACAGGCATACATCCGATTTTGAATTCCCTCATTATTTGTGTTGCTATTTCAATCGGGTCGGATGGGTGAGTATACTGGACAGGATGACTCATGATATTTTGTACAGGTGTTTCCGGATCAAAAGATTTTTTTGCCAGTCTGCTTGTAGCTAAACGGAGATCTCGATCGGTTACAACACCAACGAGTTTTTCACCATCAACAACTGGAAGATGGCGGATATTATTTTTGCTCATTAGTTCATAGGCATCACTTAAATTTATAACAGGAGAAATTGTGATGACTTTTTTATTCATTACCTCACTTACTAACATAAAATTATTCCCGCTTTAATAAATTTAATAAGACGGTCTTTCAGCACCGCCGGTTTTTAAGGTAATTTCCATATTAGAAATTAAAATAGGTTTATTGCCTAAAACAGCTTTAGCCTCAAAGCTCCAAAGCCAGGGGATTTCTTCAACCATTTGAGAAAGCCTTCCAAGAACTTGACATATGCCGTTGTTTTTATCAAGGTGAATCTCCTGAATGATCTCATCAATGTCTCTGTCTGTTAAAGGAGTAATTCTTAAAACCGTGCGGGATTCAGAAATTATAATTTCAATTACAGGACCGAACAAAGGATCCGGTCTAACTTTAATAGTAAATGATGCCGAATCTACTGTTTCAACTTCCGAATAACCAATGCCAAATAATTGTAATAATTCAATTGATGAGCTTTTATCGATATTTATAATTTGTTGAGTGGTGGATGATTTCGATAATATATTTTGAATGAGGTGTCTGGCTTCTCCAGCATGTACATCTTCATACCAAACGAGTTTTCCAATGGGTTGTTTCTTAAATTCTACATACCGAACTATCCGGCTTAATGCATTCACAGCTAATTCGGGGAAACGGAACGCCGGAAATTTATGCCTGCTATTTTTATTTTTTGATTCATTAACTAAAGTGATGGCACCAGTTGCGCCCATTAAGCATAGCAATACCGGTTTTTCTATTCCTGTCTTTTCTTCAACGGCATCCACACCTCTATGGATTGCTTGAGCAATTTTTTCAGCACTGCAATTTCCTACACATGCAAAGCCAATTAAAAGTGAATCTACATTTTCGTGAAGAAGAGCTTCCTTTACAGTGAACTCGTACATTTCCGGCGAAGTAAAAGCTCCTAAATCTATTACTCCGGGCCCTGTAATATTTAAATAATTCATCTCACAAGAATCGGCAAAAAGAGTAGCCATTCCTGCTGAGTTCGCGATAATACTTACTCTATTTCCTCTTGGTAAAGGTTGATTTGCCAAAACAAGTGCAACGTCAAAAAGATCTTCCAATGTTGGAGCGAGTATTATTCCTGTTTGCTGGAATAAAGCTTCAACTTCTTGAACGCCACCGGCATGTGCACCGCTTTTTGTTTCAGCAGTTTTCCGTCCGGCAAGACTTCTGGCACTCTTAACACAAAGGATCGGTTTTTTATAAGTCATCCTTCTAGCAATTCTCACAAAACGTCTGGGATTGCCAAAAGTTTCAAGATAAAGAATTGCCATTTTAGTATTCAGATCCTCTTCCCAATACTGAAGCAGGTCGTTACCGGATACATCCGCTCTATTACCGGCAGATACAAACGTAGTAAAGCCTACTCCTTTTTCCATTGCATACTCTAAAATGACTAATCCTAATGCTGCTGAGTGGGAGAAAAAACCTGCTTGTCCGGGAGGCATAATTTTGGGGGCAAGGCTTGCATTAAGTCTAATTTCAGAATCAGTATTCATTAGTCCTAAACATCCTGGGCCTAAAAGTCTAACGCCATGTTTACGGACTAAATCTACAAGTTCTTTCTGTCTCTGCAATCCCTCAGGTCCTGCATCGGCAAAACCTGCTGAGACTACGACAATACCTTTTGCACCAGCCTCTATTACTTCTTCCGCTACATCGCGAACTTTGTCGGCTCTAACAGCTATAACAGCAAGATCTACGGACTCAGGTAAATCTTTTGCTGATGAGTATGCCCTTATACCATTAACTGATACAGCTTGAGGATTTACTGGATAGACTGTGCCTGAATAATTTGCGGAAAGTATGTTTCTAAAAATGATATTGCCAACCGAGGAAGAATCTCTTGAAGCACCAAGTACTGCAACAACTTTTGGACGAAGCAAAGGTATTAGAGAATTAGCCACAGCTATTCTTTCTCTTAGGTCTGTTCTTTCCCATAATCCAGCAGCTCCATTAACCGGAAGTTCGATATGAACAGTATCTGAACTCCAAACCTGATGGTTTTCAAATCCGGAACTTTTCATTACATTCAACATCGGTTGATTATCCGGTAAAACTTCGGCTTCAAGTTCCACAAAACCATTTGCAGCAGCTAAGCCTGCTAATCTTTCTAAAAGTAATGTACTGATTCCTTTCCCTTGATAAGAATCTTCTATCAGAAAAGATACTTCGGCAGAGTGTCCGTTACCCATAGCGATGTAATTGCCCAAACCAACTACCTGTGATTTATCGTCTCCTTTTATGGCTAAAAGGGAGCCTGATTGCGTAAAGTCGCCGGTGCAAAGATCTTTAATAATATTGGATGGAATTTCCGAAACTGACGCCATAAAACGCATCCGAAGGCTTTCTTGAGAAATGCGTTTAGTAAAAGATTCAACTAAAGATATATCATTTAAAGTGGCCGGTCTTAAAAAGAGACCTTCTCCGTTTTTTAATAAAACGTGTTCCTTATAGTCCAAACCCTCAGGTATTATTCGGAACATAATGTTCTCTTCTAACTTATGTTTTTAGGTAATAGAAGATAAAAAATATGGAGGTTCAAAACAAATTTAAGAACCTCCATTAAATATTAGCTTATGCTAATTTTTTTATTTCTTCTACCACTTGCGGATTTGCAAGAGTAGTTATATCCCCCACATCTTGTTTGTTTGCAACAGCAGATAATATTCGTCGCATTATTTTTCCCGAACGAGTTTTGGGCATATCCGAAACAATCCATACTCTGCCTGGTTTGGCAATAGGCCCTATTTCCTTTGCCAATGTATCGGAAACTTTCTTTTCTATTTCCGCACTGGCTTTAATCCCCGGTTTTAAGGAAACAAATATATGAGGGACTTTACCTTTTATTGGGTCCGCAACCGGAACAACTGCAGCTTCACCTACTTCTTGGCACATTAGCGCAGCAGATTCAAGTTCCTTTGTACCGAGACGATGGCCCGCAACATTAATTACATCATCAATTCGTCCGAGTATTCTGAAGTAACCATCTGGAGCTTCAACAGCACCGTCTCCTGCAAAGTAAGGCCAATCCTGCCATTTTTTACTTTTGGGATCTTTATTATAACGCTGATAGTATTGTTTTACAAATCTATCATCATCTCCCCAAATTGTAAGCATTCGGCCAGGCCATGGATTTTGAATACAAATGTTACCGGCTTTTCCGCTGCCGGCAGGAAGAGGTTTACCATTATCATCAAAGATGATTGGGTAAATTCCAGGTACACCTGGACCTGCGCTTCCAGGTTTCATTTTATGCAGGCCTGGAATTGTTGAACATAAAAATCCGCCTGTCTCAGTTTGCCACCAAGTATCTACGATAGCGGCTTCTTTTTTTCCCACTATGTTATAATACCATCTCCAAACTTCCGGTTCAATTGGTTCTCCTACAGTTGTCATGTGTTTAAAATGGTAATTATACTTTGATGGTTCATCAGGGCCAACTCTGCGTAAAGCACGTATTGCAGTTGGAGATGTATGGAAGATATTCACATCAAGCTCTTCAGCAACTCGCCAAGGTCTTCCAGCATCCGGATGAGTAGGAACTCCTTCAAATATGACCGAAGATGCTGCTAACGCTAACGGACCATATATAATGTATGAATGTCCGGTAATCCATCCGATATCAGCCATACACCAGTAAACATCTTCAGGATGGATATCCTGAATGTATTTAGAGGTACCGGTTACATAGGACATATATCCACCTATAGAATGCTGTGCACCTTTAGGTTTACCGGTTGAACCGGATGTGTACATGATGAAAAGTGTACCTTCTGATGGTAACTGTACAGGTTCAACTTTTTGATGGTAATATTTTTTAATTACATCATTAACTAAAAAGTCCCTACCTTCAACTAGAGGCGTCTTTGCAGAATATTTTCCCGGATATCTCTCAAAGATTAAAACTTTTTCAATTTTTTGTCCTTCTTTCAAAGCTTCATCATATGCGATATCAGCTTTTTCTTTATGATCGATAAGTGTACCAGCTCTATAATATGAATCAGCCGTAATTAGAACTTTACTCTTTGCATCTGCGACTCTCTCTCCGCATGCTTTTCCTGAGAAACCGGAAAACACCTGAGAATGTATAGCGCCTATTCTTGCGCATGCAAGCATTGCAACGGCAATTTCCGGAATCATGGGCATATGCAATGTTACAGTGTCCCCGGCTTTCACTCCGCAGAAATCTCTCAACAAAGCAGCAAACTCATTTACCTTTACATATAATTCCTGAAATGTAATATGCTGAATAGCTTCATCTTCAGGTTCAGGAACAAAATGAATTGCCGTTTTGTTTTTATATTTATCTAAATGCCTATCTATGCAATTGTAAGAAGCATTTATTTTACCACCCGTAAACCATTTGAAGAATGGAGGATTGCTTGAATCGAGAACTGTATCCCACTTTTTGTACCAGTCAAGCATGTTGGCATATTCCTCATAACACTGAGGGAAGTTCTCCATCCCGAATTTATTTAAGATTTTTTCATCTTTAAGATTTGCCTGAGCTTTAAACCCGGGTGAAGGCTCAAAATAATCTTCCTCCTTCCAATGAACCGCTATCTGAGATTCGGAAACCTCATCATTAATTTTTTTATTAGCCATAGCATAACTCCTAATACTTTTGAAAAATGAAAAATGAATTAACCAATCGGAAGCATAGTCTTTCCGTAGGTCTCGTTAAGAACCTGTGCAAAAGCTAGGTATATCGCCGATAAACCACAGAATATTCCTTCCCAGCCTGCTATAGTTCCTATTGAAGCAGATCCTGTTAAATCTTTTAAAGCTAGCAGCCAGAATAAAATGAACAATGTAAAGAAAACAACCTGAAGAGCTTTATTGTGCTTTAAAGTAGCAATCCACATTACAAAAGTAAAGAGCCCCCACAAAAATAAATATGCGACCATTCCTCCGGAATCAGCAGCACCAATAACGCCCCATTTAGGCATAATGATAAGAAAAACAAGAGTTAACCAAAACAGTCCATAAGAAGTAAAAGCAACAGTACCGAATGTATTACCTTTTTTCCATTCCATCCACCCGGCAAAAACTTGTGCAAGGCCTCCATAAAAAATACCCATTGCTAAAATCATACTGCTTACGGAAATTATTCCTGCATTAGCCAAATTGAGCAGAACCGTTGTCGTACCAAATCCTAACAAACCTAAAGGTGCCGGATTGGCAGTAGAATCAACAAGCTTCGTACTTTCTGACATGTGACCTCCTATTGAATTTATTTGATTTATATTTATTAGTTTGCATGGGTCAACCAAGCAATTTTAATTTTTACAATAAAAATTTATTTATTATTAACCCTCTTTTATTTTCACTCAAATAAATTAAAACAACATATTCTAAATCAATGTTCATAATAAATTACTGCAAGACACTAAAATTGATTAACTATTTTGACTAACAAATTCCACATCAAGATCTGGGAATTCCTTTTTGAGTTCGAATGAAATTAAATCTTCAATTTCACCCACTTCGTAAATATTAAAAACCATGCAGCAAGCCTTAGAAGTTATCAGTGGATCGGTTACAACTATTAATTTATTAGTTATCGGCTCATGCTTAATTCCTGCTACCATTCCTAATTGACTTAAAGTCAATCCGCTTTGTGGCTCTTTAACCCTGTCTAATAAATTTGCTAATTTCTTTTTCATCGCTTCTTCCATCTTCATACTCCAGTAAGTATACTTTTAACTAAAAAATTTTTAGAAATATGCTTATATCATATAACCTTCTAATGAAATACCCGACGCAAGATAGTTTTTCAAAGACGACAAACCGATTAAAGGAGTCTCGCTCAAAGGAAAAGTTTTAATTGACTTATGAACAAATCTTTTTTGAATTTCTTTATAAGAAAATCCTTGCATCATTTTATTAATAATTATATTGCTGATGGAAAGGTTAATCATGTTCAGCCTTTTTACGATCAATTCAGATTCGGAGAATGAAAGTTTATCGGTATTCATTACCAGGTTCAATATTGTTTTCTTGTCATCCTCGAATTCCTCACTAACCGCAGTATAATCCTCTATTTGATTGTTCAGCTTATTTAAAATTTTATCTCTTTCAATTTCCGTATTGCCGAATTTTACTTTAGTTATTATATCCCTTTTTTTAATTATTGCTTTACGTAAATCCAAAAGCTTTTCAAGCCAAAGCCGGGATAATTTCGGGAGGCCGAAGAATTTTAAAGTTAAAGCTGTCGGAGGCATATCAAAAATGATGTAATCTTTTTCACTAAATTTTTGTTTAATCTCTCTATATGCCAGCAGCAGCGCATATTCTTCAATCCCGGGTGAAAATTTTATTACATCCAAATAGTTCTCTAAATTTAATGCAGTTAAATATGAATAGGTATGTTTAATCTGTGATTCAACTTCCGTAAGATAATTTTTTATCCAGTAGTTAATATCTATCTCTTTCGCTATTAAATTATCAGTTAAATTATAAGACTTCTCGGAAAGCGAGGTTTCAAAAATATCCGATTGATTGTGTGCCGGATCCATAGAAACCAGCAAAATATTCTTGCCCTGGTTCGAAAGGTAAAGGGCGATAAGGGCGGCAGATGTTGATTTGCCGACACCGCCTTTGCCTAAAAAGAAAAGACTAACACTTTTTGATTCTTTTTTCATATAACATCAAATGTGGATAGCAAATCCGAAATAGGGCTTTCTGCCGTATCTACTTTGTTTAACATCATTATAAAATGCTGTTCCATATCGGGTAATAAATCTAATGTAATTTGCATTGGAGGCGAGGGGAAGCCAATAAATGTTCCAAGTACAAGTAATCCGAAAATATTTTCCATCTCGCCTAATTCAAACTCCATTATATCTACAGCTTTATTTTTGGATGCTGCATCAAAGTATTTAAGAAAAGCCAGCAGCTTTCTTTTTATTTTAGCAATTGGTTCTTTCATATTTTAATAACGCACATATATTATTTTGTTTTATTTATTTCTTCTTTTATGCGAAAAAGTTTTTTTTCAAATTCTATTCTCTTTTTCGATGGATAAAAGTAATAAGCTGCATAAAGAGCAAATAGAATTATTCCGCCAAAATAAAATCCAGGGAAATTAAATATTAAAGGAATAATAATAAAATAGGGAGTTAACATAGATATCAAAATTATTCTTTTTTCGAAACCTAAAAATTCATTTAAAGAAATTGTCTTTCTATTTTTTAATTTGCTTACGAATAATGTCCTGTAAAAAATCGGCAGGGCTAAACTGAATACCGCAGCAAGTATAAAAAATAAAATTGAGATAATGCGTATAAATTCAATTTGAGTAGCTTCCAACAGACCAAATAACTTTATTAAATAAATAATGACAAGTACTGCTGTTACGGGTATTAGAAGCTTAAAATACGTACTCTTTAAATTTTGTCTAATATCCATTTGAGCCATTAGGAAATCCTGTAATAATTATACTAAGAATAAAATGTTAGCTTATGAAGTACTTCATTTTAAAGTTTGAAAATAAAATACCCGGGCTTTCCGGGTATTTATTTAAAATAATATCACATTCCTTCAATTAAATTGTATCACGTACAGTTTCTGCTTCAGGTGGTACAAGGGTTTTTGTCTTAAAGAATTTTGTAAAACCTTCAATTGCTACCCAAATCATTGAAACAATAATAATAACATTAATTACCTGCAATAAAATATTATTCTGCTTGCCGAATGAAACCTGATTTAGTATGGTTGCCCATAAGGACATAACCAACATAAATGCTGCCGGAATGCCGCTTACAATCCATCCCCAGCTTAGTTTTTCTTTTAGATAAACAGTAATAATAATTAACGCTAACGCAGCCAGAGTTTGGTTTACTGCACCGAATAAAGGCCATAAAGCAAGTGCTCCTTTACCACTGGCCCCGGTTGAGAAAATTAATGCTAAAGCGCAAAGAATCACAACAGCTGTTGAAAAATATTTATTTTTAAATGTGTTCGGAAATGTTTCAGTAAGCAAGTATCTTTGAATTCTTGTGGCTGTATCTAATGTTGTACCGGCAAATGAAGCGACAAAAACTCCCATTATTACAATTGAAATAGCTTTAGGAATTCCAAAGGAGGCAAGTAAATTTGCAGCTCCTACAACAAACGCACCGACTTTAGAACCTAATCCTGCTGCAGCCGCCCATGAAGAATAATGGCTCGTCCAAGCAGGAATTCCAACTAAGGTTTGTCCATTTGCAGCGTAACCCATTCCAATTCCGGCTACCGTGGCAATTATTACTAATGTCGCTAAGGCACCTTCGGTAAGCATGGCTCCGTAACCGACAAAAATGGAATCACTTTCTCGTCTTACTTGTTTAGCAGAAGTGCCGGAAGAAACTAAAGAATGAAATCCTGAAATTGCACCGCAAGCAATAGTTATGAATAAGAAAGGCCACAACGGAGGAGCGCCTGCAGGAGTTGCTTGAACTGCAGGAGCAACTACATTAAGATTTCCGCCGAAACCAGCAAACAATACTCCTAATACCAGTAACGCCATAGCTATCAGGAGCTGGTATGCATTAATATAATCACGAGGCTGCAATAAATGTGTTACCGGTAAAACCGATGCAGTAAAAGCATATAATAATAAAATGATTGACCATATTGCAATTGGAGAAAGACCGAAAATTGATGATGGTAATGATAACGGTACATATGTTCCTATAATAATTGTAACATACATTATTATCACAGAAATTATAGCGCCTTTAGTTGCGTTCACTCCTTTTTTGTATATCATGTAACCCAGTGTTACTGCAATAGGAATTTGGAACCAAACCGGAAGTACAGAACCAGGGTACATATTAAATAATATGGCTATAACAAGACCAAAAATAGATACTACAATCCAGAGCTCTAAAAAAACTATAAAGAAGAAAAAATATTTTGTGCGGCTGTTGATATATTTTGCCGTATACTCGGAAATAGATTTACCCTGGTTGCGCATTGAAATAATTAAGGAACCAAAATCATGAACAGCACCCATAATTATTGAACCGAGGAAAACCCATAGTAGAGCCGGTAACCAGCCCCAAATAACTGCAATTGCGGGCCCTACGATAGGACCGGTTCCTGCTATTGATGAAAAATGATGTCCAAAAATTACTTCCTTTTTAGTGGGTACAAAATCCGTATCATCTTTAAGTTCAACTGAGGGGACTTTATTTTTATCGCTGATGGCAAAGATTTTATTGCCTATAAATTTACCATAAAGCTGGTACATTATTAGGTAGCCAACAAATGCCAAAACCATAATAAGTAATGCTTCCATTTTTACTCCTTATCTTTATTGTCACAAACTACCATATTTTTCATCCCCTGAATTTTAATTACCCGCCCCTATTCCAAACGGGCTTTTCTCTTCAATAACGTACATAAGGAGCGGGTATTAAATGAATTATTTTATTCTTCTTTTAATAAAAAAAATTAAAAAAATATTGCTGTTAAAAATGATACAGCATACTGAAAGCAACTTGAGTTCCATTTAAAGAAGTTTCATTAAATACAGTTTCAGCTTCATTGAATGATCCGGTTGTCAACTTACTTTTAAGCAATTCTAAACCTAGGCCATAAGGTCCTGTTTCATATCTAAGCATAACATCCAATAAATTTTGGCTTAATCTTGGTGTTGCAAATATGGCCTCTGCCTGGTCTTTATTAACATTTTCAACACCATAAAAAACAAATGCGCCCCATTCTTTTGTAAAATTATATCCTGCTTGTAACCAGAAGCCGACAGAAGACAAATCTTTATTGACAGTTTGTATTTGAGTCATTTCACCGAATTGTTGGCCAATGTTTTTACCGGAATAAAGATTACCATGAATTAAAAAACCATCAACATTGTAACTAGCACCGAATTCAAAAGCAGTTCCGGTTAAATTGATATTGTTTTGGCTTCCAACTCCGGAAAGATCTTTTTTATCATAGTGCCCTACAACATAAGCTTTAAAATTTGAAGTCTTGGAAATTTTGCTGTTCATATTTAATCTTAATTCAAATTGAGGAGATCCAGCATTACCAGCATTTTGAAAATTTACGTTTGAACCAGGTCCGCTCCATGAACCTTCAAATATTGCAGCATCAAGACCGAAATTAGTTGAAGAACCATTAGAATTAAATTTATAATAAAAGTAAAGTCCCGGGAAACGCCAGCCCACGTCACCCGCATTTCCGTATCCTAAGGGGAATGCAATATGAGACATTGAAACCGGTACATTTCCAAATAGAGGTGTCCAAGCCTGACCGATTCTTATAGTTAAGTTATCATGAACTATGTCTGCATATGCAAGGCGAATTCTAGGAATGGGTTGTTCCTGATTAAAGGCCCCGGCTTCCATGAAACCACCAAAAGCATCAAGTTCTAAAACTCCGCCTACTTTCCATTCGTCCGATATCTCCGGACCATTAAATACCATGGTTACTCTAGTATTTCGGATGTCCCCTCCATAAAACCATTTATTTTGCGTATTATTTGTTGTTGTCCATTCAGCATTCTGACCATTACCAAATCCAAATGATTGATCCTGCCCGAATAAAGTTGTGCTTAGAAAACCTTTTATTATAAGATTTTCTTTACCGCCTGTTTTTACATTTTGTGCTAAAAGAAATGAAGTTGAAAATAAAAGAATAGAGGAAAGGACTAAAATTTTTCTCATGGCAAATCTCCCAAATAATTAAAAAATAAAGAGTTCTCTAGGGCCTAGTATATTTATTATGTAGATATATTTACTTGATCACCAATGATATTTTATATTTGTTAATTTTTGAGTTCACTCAATCAGCTTCGAAAAATTATTATGATTTTATTGCCTAAGCAAAGAATCGTTTGGTAAGTGGCAATATTTTACATTAAGAGGTAGAATAATGTCTGCAAGATGCAATAGGAAAATTTTGGAAGGAAAGGGGAGGATAGATAGAAAAGTTTTAATTTAAAATAAATCTTCAGAATTTTTACGAAAAATCAGATGCCCAATTCCTCCTTTAATTCTTTTAAATAATGACGGCTGATAGGAATTAAATGTTGGGAAATAGTTTTTATTTTTCCGGCAGAATTATCATCGAAAAGTATTTCATCAATTTTATCTGGATTTATTAAGTATTGTTTATGGCATCTAAAAAGTTTTGTCTTGCTCTCCAGAACTTTTAAAGTAATTTCCGTAAAATATTTTTTATCAATACATACCATAAAGACCCCCGTCTCGTCTGAATGCACATATTCAATACAATCAACATCAATTAGTTTTACTTTATTGGTGCCAACGCTTGGAATCTTTGTAATCTGGGGCAGATTAAGTTTCTGTACTGTGTTTTGCTGAATGGAATTATTAACTTTTTCTATAGTTTTTTCCAACCTTATTTTATCTACCGGCTTTAATAGGTAATCGATAGCGTCATTTTCGAATGCTTCTAATGCAAATTCATCATAGGCGGTTACAAAAACAACTCTCGGTAATACGGATTCCTCAATCATTGATAACATATCAAATCCGTTTATGGCCGGTAATTGTATATCGAGAAAAATGACATCAGGATGCAAAGAATTTATTGCTTTTATTCCTTCCAATGCATTGGAGCATTTTTTCAATACATTTATTGAACCGGTTTGGTTCAATAAATATTCCATTTCTTCCCTTGCATTAAATTCATCGTCAATAATTACAGCATTCAAATTCATTTTACTCCTCCGGATGGTAATAAAATTGTTGCGGTAGTTTTAGTGTCCGGTTCACAATGTATTCTTAAACCGTAATCATCCCCGACTAAATTTTTAATTCTTTTATCTACTATTCTAATTCCTATGTCCGGTTTATCCTTAATCTCGTTAAAAGCTCCCGCGTTATCTTCAATTTCAATTTGAATATTGCCGTTATTTCTAAAAACCCGGATATCAATTTGTCCATTTCCTAGTAATTTAGAAATTCCATGCTTTATCGCATTTTCTACAAGAGGCTGCAATGTAAAGGTTGGAATTTTTATGCCTAACAAATTGCTGTCAATATCAGTCTGTATCTTTAACTGATCCTGCAATCTTACCTTTTCAATTTCAAGATATGAGTTAACGTGATCCAACTCCTCTTTTATAGTTGAAAGGTCCTCATTCCGTTTTAATATTTTCCGGAAAAAATTAGAGAGATGAATTAATAATTCGATAGCTTTGTTTGGGTTGCGTCTGTTAATTGCAATTATTGTATTGATTGCGTTAAATAAAAAATGCGGATTAATTTGAGCCTGAAGTAAGTTTAGTTCTGCTTTAGTTAGCAGATTTTTTTGATACTCATATCTTGAGGCTAGTAATTGATTTGCTACTATTTCGGCTATGCCTTTGCCAAGTGTTTCATTTATTTTGAAGAATGATTTATTCTTTTGGCCGTAGAGTTTTATTGTTCCAATAACTTCATCTTTAAGCCTCATTGGAACAACGAGTACGGAAGAGAGCAGACAATTTTCAGAAATAGGACAATGATAATATTCATCAGTTCCGTTGATGAATATAATTCTATTTTCTTTAATTGAATCTTTTGTAATATCGGAGGCAATTGGAAATCCCGGGATATGATGGTCTTTACCTACGCCGACAAATGCCAGTATATTTTCCCTGTCCGTAATAGCTACTGCCGCTACACTAGTTTCTTCAAGTAGAATATTTGCCATCTTTTCCGCAGAATTTCTATTAAGGCCTTTACCAAGTTCCCCTAGAATTCTATTTGCTATTCTTAATGCCTGCTTTGAATAGATGGAACCAATTTTATCATAATTATATCTTTGGTCTCTAAAAAGACTCATGATTAACGCTGTTCCCAGGGAATTTGATATGATCATCGGTAATGCAATTAATTTTACCAGAGTCACCGCTTCTTCAATCGGCCTTGATACAGCAATAATGATTATCATCTGTAGTATTTCAGCAACTAACGTTGTAAGAAATGCAACATCCGGATCAAACACCCTTTCGGGTTTACGCTTGTTAAAAAAGTATTGATGTACTAAACCGGCCAATAATCCTTCTAGAGTAGTTGATAAACCGCATGAAACAGCTGTAAATCCACCAATAAAATACCTATGAATTCCGGCAGTAAGACCGACTGAAAAACCTAATACCGGACCGCCGATTAAACCTGCTATAGCAGCTCCGATAATTCTATTATTTGCAATAGCACCATCGACAGGTATTCCAAAATAGGTGCCTATAATAGCCATTGCGCTGAAGAGGACGTAAAGAGTTAAATAATCTGTAAACTTAAAATCTTTTGTAAGCAGTAATTTGAATACCGGTGTTTTACTGAAGAGATATGCGATGACAAGAAAAACAGCGATTTCTTTAAGTAGGTTTATCAGGATGTCCATTTTTACCTGAAATTAAATATTTATGAAATCTATTTTTTCTTGAAAAGAATAACTTTTCTATTCAACCATACTGTAATATTTTATGCGGGATATTGTAAAACTATTCTTGTGTGAAATGAAACTTACCCCGTATAAAAAGTTTTGCGCCACTAAGATAATTCAGTATTATCAAAAAAGGTACTGGTAAATTAAAAAATATTTAATAATTTATAATTTCCCAAAATCATTAATCTTATAAAAGAAAAAGAGATATTTAAGAAATTGCTTTGATTTTATTAAGCCGCAATTGAATGTTTTCTATCATATTTAATTGCTCTAAAGTGGATAGACAGTAATAAAAAAAGTAATTTTATTTCTATCAAATTGAGTATTGCCTTTGCAATAAAATATAAAATAAAAGATTAACAATTATAAACATTGCATTATTTAGCGATAATTGGGAGGTACGATGAAAGCTGTAGGTTTATATAAATATTTAAATATAGATGACCCGGAAAGTTTAATTGATCTTGAAATGCCTAGACCGAGAGCAGAAGGGCATGATATTTTAGTAAAAGTAAAAGCTGTGTCTGTAAATCCGGTTGATGCTAAAGTGAGATCACCTAAAGATAAAATTGAAACTTCACCTAAAATACTTGGCTGGGACGCAGCAGGAATTGTGGAAGAAATTGGGGGTAATGTCATCTTTATTCAAGAAAGGTGATGAAGTTTATTATTCAGGAAGTATAATCAGGCAGGGGAGTAACAGCAAATACCAGTTGGTTGACGAGAGGATTACCGGCCGTAAACCTAAAGGATTAACGTTTGAAGAAGCTGCTGCATTACCTCTTACAACAATTACAGCGTGGGAAGGAATGTTTGAACAAATGTGCATTCCGATTGATAACCCCGAGTTGAAAACAGATAAATATATTTTAATTATAGGAGGAGCCGGGGGAGTTGGTTCAATTGCAATCCAGTTAGCTAAAAAGTTAGCCGGACTAAAAGTAATTGCAACCGCTTCCAGAAAAGAAACGAGCGACTGGTGTAAAAGCCTGGGGGCAGATTATGTGATTAATCATTACAATAATTTTACGGATGAACTTAATAAGTCCGGGATAAAAGAAGTTGATTATGTCTTTTGTCTCAACAATACATTACAGCACTTTCCAAACGCTGTCGGAGTATTAAAACCATTTGGAAGATTCTGTTCTATAGTGGGACTGGGAAAAGATGAGATGCTGGATATGAATATATTAAGAGGTAAAAGTGCAAGCTTCTCCTGGGAACTTATGTTTACTAAATCAACTTATAAAACAGCTAGATATGATATCCCAGCATAATCTGCTGAATAGAACAGCTGATTTAGTTGAGAAGGGGATTATAAAGACTACGATGACAGAGAATTACGGAAAACTTAATGCAGAAAATCTTCGTAAGGCACATGGTAAAATTGAATCAGGTACAACTATTGGTAAAATTGTGCTAAGCGCTGACTGGTAAAATTCATAAATAAAATAGTTTAACTCATAGTAATTTAAAATAAACTATAAGTAGATAAATTTTAACAAAATTGCAGGCTGCCGATAATATCTAATTATTTGTTTTTATGAAACTTAATCATTAAGTGATTGGTTAATTTTTTTTTAAAGTTGGCTTTTTCAGAAAGTAATCATCCTATATTCGGTAAAATATATTTTCTATTAAATATGTTTTTTGTCCTAATTTCTTCTAAATAATTTTGCGCTAATTATTATATAGTATTATTTTTCAGCGCGGATTTTTCTAAAATTCAAAAATCATATTGACGGAAGTGGAAAAATGAATAGGCTCATTAATGTAAAAACGTATGAAGATATTTTTGACGAATACAGAGAAACACCGATCGGGTTATTGTTAAAATATCATAATTTAAATTACCCGTTAGACACTTATAAACAAGCACAACTTCTTATTGGAATGTGTATGGATAACCGGAAGCACTTGCGAATCCCGGATAATTTTGCGTATATCATTCGTACCGGCGGAGCAAATTTAAGGTATAGCGAATTTAAAGTGTCGTATGCAATTGCTGTTGGAGATGTTCGATACATTGCTCTAATTGGACATAATGATTGTGGAATGGTAAATTTGATTTCGCGTAAAGAAATATTTATAAATGGACTTGTGGATAAAGCGGGATGGGACAGAACCTGGGCGGAAGAACATTTTATGCACTTTTCTCCAATGTTTGAAATTGGAAACGAAGTTGACTTTGTTATTAGCGAAGCCAAACGCCTTCGATTGAGGTATCCCAAAATTAAAGTTGTACCGATGATTTATAAAGTGGATGATAGTCGTCTATACCTTATAAATGAAAAATGAAAGCATTGAATTTTGTATATCACAAATAGAAAAAGTTTTTTAAACTAATTTAATTTATTGCATGAATTACTTGGCTGTTTCCACTTAAAAAGTTGTGCTCTGGATAAGTTCTTAAAATATACTAACTTCACTTTGATTTTTACCTCTTTAGTTTCAGTCTTAATCATTAAATTTTAATTCAGATTTAAATTTAAATTTCCCTTCGGTTTGCTATTCCTAATTAAAATTTCACTTAACCATATTTTTATTAAAAAAAGCGACTAAAAAATAAAGAAATCGTAAAAAATTTCGATAATCTAAGTATCTACTATGTTTATTTGAAATTAAGAAATTCCAAGAAGATAAATATCAAAAAATTCAACAAAAGGGAAGGGGATGAAATTAAAAAGGGTATTGGGAAACTTTAGTTGATTATAATTTCATTACTGTTGGGGCAGTATGAAATGAACTTGAGAGTTCAATTGTTGAAAGTGAGTTTGGTATAGGAAGTTCGTTTACAATAAAGCTGCTTTTTAAACAAAATTTATTAAGATGAAATAAAAAAGAACTACACAATGAATCAAGATAAATTAAAGCCTTCGAAGGCACAACTATCAAGCATTGTTGTTATAGGTGATGAAGAGGAGATTCTTAAGAAATTAAGGGACCTTTTTAGTCATGAAAAATACTGTATGTATTTTTTTACATCGGGTGTTCAGGCACTTGAGTTTCTAAAGTACAATAATGTTGATGTCATAATATCGGATATGTTGATGCCGGAAATTTCCGGAATCGAATTACTGCAAAAATCCGCAGATATAAATCCTAATGCAATACGAATTATACTGGGCGGTTCAGAGGAAATACAGGTCGTTTTAAATGCAATACAAAACGGACTCGCACAGCATTATATTCTAAAGCCATGGGATGACGATCAATTGCGGGGTATTGTTAGGGAGTCCATGAAATTACAGGATCGACTGCGTAAAAAACATCTACAGGAAGTATTGTATTCATTTAAAAATCTGCCGTCTCCGCCGAAGCTTCATTCAAGGTTAGTAAGTATCTTAGAATCTGATATGCAGTCTCAAAAGGAAATAGCACGCGAGATTGAAAAAAATCCTGCACTGGTTGCTAAGCTATTAAGAATTTCAAATTCTGTTTTTTATGGAACCCGTAAGCAAATCTCAAATGTTTATGAAGCTATTACATTTATCGGAACCGAATTTGTACTTAGTATTGTCCTCGGACTTGAATCATTCGATTCATTCAATCATTGTAATGATCAATCAATTATAGAAATGATTGAAGAGTTAAGGGAGGCTTCAATTATTCGTGCACATTTAGCAAGAGAAATTTCAATTCGTTGGTCAAAGAAAAATGAACAGCACGAAATATATGTAGCAGCTCTTCTTTTAGATATAGGGATAATCCTGAGATTGTGTTCTGCCCAGGATAAAAACAATGAGTTTTATGAAACCTACAAAAGCCAAAAGAAACCAATATATTTAATTGATAAACAAATATACACAGCAACTCATGATGAAGTTGGAGCGGCACTACTTACTTATTGGAATTTCCCATCACGCATAATATCTGCGATAGCTAATCACCATAGCTACACTGGGGATGATACATTCACAACAATAATTCAACTTGCAGATGCATTAGTACAGAGGAAAGATTCGTATCCGCATGATCCTGGCATAGATGAATATTTACGTGAATGGGAGCCTAAAATGAGTTCGACAATTGAAGAATTACAGGAAACAAATAATATTTTTGAATAAAGTTGAAACAAAAAAATAATTATTTAATATATTAGCAACTCCTAAACGAATTGAATATATTCCAACTTTAATATCTGGAGTATTGTTCAACATTCAAAATAATTTATTTCTTAAGATGAACTGATATCCTTTTATTTATCCAAATTACTTCCACATTTTTGTCGTAAAAATCGGTAAGATTCTTTTCAGTCAAAATATTTTCTGCTTTCCCGGAAGAATGAATTTTGCCGTTCTTCAATAATAATGTATTTCCAAACAGTGGTAATATTTCATCAATATGATGTGAAACATATAAAAGTGTAGGCGATTCGCCGGAGCTGCCGATGGTTTCAATTAATGATAAAAAACTCTCACGAGCGAAGATATCAAGTCCGGTACATGGCTCATCTAATATTAATAATTTTGGAGAATTCATTAAGGCTCTTGCTAGAATAATTTTTTGTTTTTCACCTTGTGACAAAGTGAAATATCTTCTCTTACTTAATGCCTTACAGCCAAACTGATCTAATAATTCTCTGGCTCGAATAATATCTTCTTTTTTAGGTGCTTCATACAAACCGATACTTGCGTGCTTTCCGCTTATAATAATTTCTTCTGATGTTTCATTTTGATATAATACTTCCAGAAGGGAAGAACTAACCCATCCAATCGATTTTCTTAATTCGCGCAAATCAAATGCGCCGAATTTTTTCCCGAGTACTGAAACTTCTCCTTTCGAAGGGAAAGTATACCCGCTTATAATTCTTAACAAAGAAGTTTTACCTGAGCCGTTTAACCCAATTATTGACCAGTGTTCTCCTAGATTTATGTTCCAGTTAATATTTCTTAAAAGGTAAAAGTCATCACGCTGCAAGAAGACATTTTTCATCTCAACAATCAAGTTTATACCCTCCTAAAAATTAAATTGTGCTAAAATAGTTAAAACTCTATTGAATATTTGTGAGGATATAAAATAGTTTTAAAATAAACGGCATTGAAAGCATGATGTAAAATTAGATAATATTTTCGCAGGAAGGAAAGATTCGCAGGATAGTGGAAATCAATTCGGGAGTAAGCTTTTAATTAAATCTACAAATGCTGTAACACTAAAGGGCTTTGAAATGTAATGGGTAAGTCCGTGAGATAGAAAATATTCCCGATCTCCCTTCATAGCAAAAGCAGTAACGGCAACAATTGGTGTATCTTCATACCCGGGTATTTTTCGAATTGCGGCAGTAGTTTCCACACCATTCATATTAAATCCCAATCCAATATCCATTAAGATTAAAGGGTAATTATTTGTTTTAGCGAGATCGATAGCTGTGAACCCATCTTCGGCAAGTTCAATTGAACAGAGATTTTTTAAAAGATAAATAATTAAGTCACTGCTGGCTTTATCATTTTCAACCAATAAAACCTTAAAAGAATTTGAATTAGTATTATTATTATCCATGTAATAAATTGTTTTGAGAAACGTAAAATTTCCTACTGGACTTCCTCTTAAATTTCCAGGAGCGATTATAGGTATTACTAACAGTCATAATATATAAAAATATAACAAAAAAAATACAGTCTTGCACAAAATTTTAATAAAAATTTTACGAAAGCTATAAAATTAATATGGGAAATTTACAATTCCCCTTAATATAAATGATAAGAATTCAACCTAAATAAGAGAAGTAAATTATCTAAATGTAAATAGTTCTTCTATATTTTAAATAAATCTCATACTAATATAAAATTTGCCTATAATCCGCTGAGCTTAAAAATCATAAAATATTTTAATCTTTTAAATTTTAATTGATAATTGAATTTCCTTATCATAATTTGATTTGTAAATTTTATTAGAGTTATCGATCCGGAGAACAAGAATCTTATATCTAATTAACTTTTTCGGAGGTATGATGAAGTTAAGGTATACTTTTTCATTCTTAATATTGTTTTTCCCCTTTTTACTTTTCTCTCAACAAACCGGTAATTTAAATCAGACACAAAAAGCCTGGCTGGCAAAAGCCAAAATATTAGAGAAAAATGGCTGGATATATTTGCATATTGAAGGTACGCCTGAAGAACGGGGTTTCCAACATGGATATCTTCTGGCAAAAGATATTAAGGACGCAATTAGGATTCTTGGTGTAGAATGGAATTACCGGACTTCAATGAGCTGGAAGTGGCTTGTAATGGAAGCTGGTAAAATCCTTACTCCCAAAGTTGATGGAGAAGACTTAGCAGAAATCGACGGAATTGTTGATGGAATGAAAGCTGCCGGAATAGCAACATCGCGTGATGAAATTGTTGCTTTGAACGGGAGTATTGAACTATTCGGATATTGGTGGCCATCAATAAAAGACTCAATGAGGATAAATTCTAATGAGCCTGCTAAGGAATCGTGCAGCTCTTTTATAGCTACAGGAAGTATGACTGCAGATGGTGGAATAGTGCTTGGTCATAATACAATGACCGGTTATCAAGATCCTTTTTGCAACATAATTATTGATATCCTTCCAAATAAAGGACATAGAATATTAATGCAAACTTCCGCAGGATTAATTCATAGCGGAACAGATTTCTTTATAACCGACGCAGGTCTAGTTGGTTCTGAAACAACAATAGGCGGCTTTTTTGGTTTCGACAAAAAAGGTACTCCGGAGTTCTCCAGAATGCGACATGCAACTCAGTATGCGAATTCAATTGACGAATGGTGCGACATGATGAAAAAAGGAAATAACGGCGGTTACGCAAATGCATGGTTAATTGGAGATATAAAAACTAATGAAATAGCACGTTTGGAACTCGGATTAAAATATGTCGGATTTGAAAAGAAAAAAGATGGTTATTTTGTCGGATCCAATGTTGCTGAAAATTTGAAAATTCTTAGACGTGAAACTAAAAGCGAAGACACAAATATAAAATTATCTTCGGTTGCAAGAAGGGTAAGATGGAAACAATTAATGAAAGAAAATAAAGGAAAAATAAATATCCGATTAGCTGAAAATTTCGAAGCAGATCACTATGATTCTTATTTAGGGAAAGATGTAAAGGATTGCAGAGATTTATGTGCTCATTGGGATCTTGATTCTCAGATGTATGGCCCAGACCAGCCTTACGAAGCATCAGGTACAGTCGATGGTAAAGTTGTTGATTCAAAAATGGCCAAGAAGATGTCTTTTGCAGCTAGATGGGGTGCTGCTTGCGGCACTCCTTTTAATGCAAAAAGATTTCTAAGCAAGCATCCACAATACGATTGGATGAAAGATTTGCTAAAAGATAGACCGTCCGAACCGTGGACGGTATTTAAAGCAGGTGAATAAAGAATATTTTAGATTCAATAAAGCTGAATTTGAAAACCAGTTTCAAAATTCATTATTATCTAATTAATTTTGAATAAGGTATTTTAAAAATTATAAAGGGAGAAAATGAAAATATCTCGAATTTTACCGGTTGTACTTTTATTATTAGTATTTTTTTCCCAGCCGAGCTATTCCCAAACAAAACCAAATAGTGTTTATTTTGAGTTAGTTGGAAATGGCTGCTTATATTCAATAAATTATGATAGATTATTTACAGAGAATCTAAGCGGAAGAATTGGTTTGATGTATTTATCGAAATTAGATTTGAGTTTTTTAACCATTGATGATATTGTAATTGTTCCTATTACTTTAAATTATTTAATTGGGAATGGAAGTAATAAGTTTGAAATAGGTGCCGGGATAGATTATTTAAGCTTTTCAGGCGGCAGTATATTTGGACTCCATGCAAATGTTTCCGAATCGAAAGTGTTTGGAACGGCAACTATTGGATATAGATACCAGCAGGCGGACGGAGGATTTTTATTTAGAATTGGGTTTACTCCGATATTCGGTGAAAATGGTTTACAGCCTCTGGCAGGTTTAAGTTTGGGCTATACTTTTTGAGAATATATTTTTAAGATTTATATAGTTAGTATTTTCATAATTAAATCTTGGAAAAAAATACTATCTAATTGATTCAAAAAGAATTATTTTATATTAAAAGGGAATTCCTTTTTTCAATCCCTTCCAAAATATTTTAAATATATTAGTAAATATGGCTAAATCAATTTCACATGATGCAGCCCAATCCGAAAGATTAAAAATAATTTGGGAAATTATAGTAACATTCTGTACCAGTGTACTGGCTCTGTTTATTCCTTTAAATTTATTGTTTAATCTTGAAACTCAATCATACTATATTGGAATTAATATAGCAGTAACAATAATTTTCATAATAGACTTTCTTTATAGTTTAAATCATGAAATTAAAATAAACAACAATTATTCATTTCAAAAAAAATACGGGATATTAAATCACTCAAAAAAATGGCTCATTATTGATTTTATTTCCTCCATCCCAATCGGTCTTATTTTCCCGGGTTCTGTTTTCCAATTAATTCGTTTGGTAAAGCTTATAAAAGTTACTCATTATATGATTCAGTGGCGTCAGCGCAAAATGCAATATAGTAACATTTTTAGTCTAGCTTTTTTTGCGTTTTGGATTGCACACTCTGCTCATTGGATCAGCTGCGGTTGGCTATTACTGAGAGGTGTCAATCATTCAAAGGACATATTTACTAATTATATACAATCTCTTTATTGGTGTACAACAACTTTAAGTACTGTCGGTTATGGAGATATTACTCCGGAAAATAATTCTCAAATAATTTATACAATTTTTGTTATGGTTCTTGGAGTTGGAATTTATGGTTATATTATTGGTAAAATAGCAGGTATCTTATCAAAAAAAGATCCCTCAAAAGCGATTTATATTGCCAATCTTGAAAAACTAACTGCTCTTGTACAATTACGTAAAATTCCGATTGAACTTCAAGAAAGGATACGCAATTTTTATTCTTATATGTATCAAAAAAGATTGGGTTATGATGAATCGTCATTTCTACAAGGTCTTCCTGATACATTAAGAAATGAAGTATCTCTTCATTTAAAGAAAGAATCTGTTGAAAAAATTCCACTATTTCAGAGTGCGGGAGAGGAGTTTATTAAAGATATAGCGCTTCACCTTAAACCCGTTGTGTTCACACCCGGTGATTATGTTTTTAAGGAAGGGGAAATCGGGAAGGAAATGTATTTTGTTGTTCAGGGAAATCTCCGCGTTATGAATGAAGATAAAACAATTACAACTTTTACTGACGGTGACTTCTTTGGCGAGATAGCATTATTTAAGAATATTGCAAGGACGGCAGCTGTGCAAGCAATTACGTATAGTGATTGTTACGCCTTAAGTAAAGAAGTATTTGAAAAAATGCTATCAAAATATCCTAATGTCGGCAAAGAAATAGTAGAAAAGGCGCAATTAAGATTAAAAGATGACGACATTTCTAATTAATAAAAATAATTTTAAAATTATCACTTGTACGTTTGCATAGTTAAACTTACATATAATGCTATGATCACAATAAATTCCAGACCAATTGCAATTACAAAAGAATAAATGCCGTACTTTAAATATTTATTTTTAAATGCATTAATTCTTCCAATTGAATAAACACTCTTGGCAAAAACTTCATAAGCAAATTCCGGATCGTCCAAAGCGGCTTCTAAGTTTTTCGCATAATCATCCGAAGATTTATATTTTATTATGCCTCCGAAAAATGTAGGTACAATTGTTTTGTCTTCATGAATTGTTTTTTCTTCTGTGTCTCGAACTCTGGGAGCAACAACCATAACCAGAAAATAAATTGAGGCCAAAATTGCAATAAAATATAAAAATATAACTGAAAGAGTGAGAACGGTTGCCGGAATTTTGGTGTAGTGGATTACAAAAAAAACACTAAATACTCCAAGAAGCGAAAGCATTGTAAAAGCTTTTTGATCTGCACGTTGAAGTATCTGCTGTTCACTTCCGAGGATTTGAAATAGAACACTGAATTTATTTTCTTTTCCCATTCAATCTCCGTGTTAAAATTTTTAAACTTAAATTTATTTTTCAAGCAATGCTATCGAACCGTCCCATGTTTCATCTAATATTTCTGAGGAGATAAGATTAATTCTTTTTAGCATATCCAATGAAGCAGGATCGGAATTTCTAAACTTTAGAGATTCATTAAAAAGCTCTGCGGAATTTTGAAAATCTTTTGTAAGATAAAGATTGAAGGCTTTTTCATAAAGATCATAGTATTCCGAATCTGCTTCTGAAATAATATCGTTTTTAAAACCTATAATCTCGAAAACTTTAATAGGTTTTATTTTACCTTTAACTTTTATAATATCCAGCACCCGGGAACGAAATTTATCTTTTGGTAATTCAAGAAAAGTATTTTCAGATATCATGAGTTTGGTATCATATCTTTTATTTGCACCTTCCAATCTTGAAGCGAGATTTACATGATCACCAATAACAGTATAATCAAATACCTGATTCGAACCCATATTTCCAAGAATAACATTCCCGGTATTTATTCCTATTCTGCATTTAATTTGAGGATAATTTTTCTTCTTCCATTTATCATTCAATTCGAATAATTTTTTATGCATAAATAATGCGGAGTTAACTGCGGACTCAGCGTGATTGATCATTGGAATTGGTGCTCCAAATTCAGCAAGAATTGCATCACCAATAAATTTGTCGATAATACCTCCTTGATTGAGAACGATATCTGTCATTTCTGTTAAATATTCATTTAGGAGTAACACTAATTCGTTCGGTTCCATTTTTTCCGAAATAGAAGTAAAGCCGGCTATATCGGAAAATAGAATTGTCAATACTCTTTCTTCGCCGCCTAGTTTTAATATTTCCGGATTATCTAATAATTTATCTACGACAGAAACTGGTACGTACTTTGAAAATGCATTTTTAATGAATGCTTGATCCTTCGTGATAATTAAATTCAAAATGATGAACATACCGCCAAAAATTATGATTAAAGCAAAAGATGATGTAAACAAGGGAAATAATTGTTGATTGAGAATTTGCAAATATGAAAAAAATGCCAATCCGGCAATGGATAGTATTCCTCCAAAATAGATGTAAATGTTTGACTTAGGAAATGTAGAAAAACCGATTAATATACCTAGAGGGAAAAGTAAAATAATAAGGGATAAAGGTTTCCATTGAGAATAAAATGAGTTGTTTAATAATGAATTTAGGACGGCTGCATGCGAAGTAATTAATGGGGTGTTTTCTTCAATTGTAGTTTGGCCAAGATCAGAACTTCCAACTGAAACATCACTAATAAAAACAAAATTACCTTCAAAAAAATCTAACAAAGCGCTAGTGTATTTATCATTATTGGAATATTCCCACAATGTTTGAGCCTCAAGCATTTTTATTCTGCCGTCAGCCCAACGGTTCATATATGGAATGAACATACTTCCATTTGCATCAATTGGAATGATTAAATCTTGAGATAAAAAACTTTTTGGTAAAGCCGGAATTATTAAATCCTCTCCCCAATTTATTTTGATTTTTTCAAACGGAATTTTATTATAATCTAAAAACATTGCTAAACTTATGGAGGGAAAGAATAAAGAATCTATTTTTATAATTAGAGGATAGTGTCTCAATATTCCATCCTTATCAAAAACTGCAGAGATATGACCCGTTCCTAAGGAGGCTTCTTCAAAAATATTATTTTGCGGTAATGCATAATCGGCATAATAAGGATTTCCCTCGCCTTTATTATCAACTCTTTTTAAATATGTATTTTTAAGCCGGTTATAAAATTCGCCTTTTTGCCAATTAAAATGAACCGGCTTATCGGAAAGATTAAAACCGATAGGCAGAAATACATTCCCTAAATTTTTTATTGATAAAGCAAAATCTTTGTCTTCACTTGTTATACTTTCACGTGGGAAAATTATATCATAAAAAACATAATTTGTATTAAGTTTTGATAAAATATTATTTATATGTGAAAGATATTGTCTGTCTAAAGAATTGCTATTAAAATAATTATAAGATTTATCAGTTATGTTAAGAAATATAATTTTATCATTTATAGCAGGACCTTTTCCTGCGAGAACAATTTTCTGATATAGAAAATCCGATAATCTATAATCAAAAGTATTCCACGTAATGTTGAAGATATAAATAAATAAGCATACTGCTATAGTTAGCGCAAAGTCTGCCAATAAAAGCTTCTTAATAATTTTTTTATTCTTTAATCTCAATTTTATACTTTCTAATCAATGCATTTTCTCCGGATAGGATTAATTGTCCATCAATGAAATTATCATTTATTGTTCCGACATTACCGGCTATGGGAAATGGTTTTTCAGTTTTGTCCTTTATTTCTTTAACATATTTTTTAATTAGATTATTTTCAATTTTGTTCCACTCTGCCGCATCCACGCTGGAATTTTTTTTAAACAAATTATTTATTTCAGATAGTGAATTCCGGCTGCAGAATACAATTACTTCAGCATTTGCAGATATGTTATCAAAAGTATAATACTCAGATGGAGAGGGAAGAATTAATGTATCATTCATATGAAGCTTTCTTTTAACCTCTGACATAAACAGAATAGTGGCTTCTTTATCATCCGAATGAATTATATATGAATAACAATCCTTTAAAGGGATAACAAAAATCCTCATTAAATCGCCCACGTGAAGCCGGTCATGATTGTGCAATGCAGTATAATCTTCACCTGATTTATGGAGGATGGCAATTTTTGCTTTTATTAAATTTTGAGAAAACACCGATACCGTAAGAAAGATGAGAGAAGTAAACACAAATAAAAAAGTTAACCTTTTCATTTGCTCACCTATTTTATATTATTTGATGGGGATTTAGAAGAATGTCAATTGAAATATAATGAATTAGATTCTATAAATAAATAGGACAATAACTTAATAAACCGAGTAATTATTCTCATTTCTGATTTGTTAACAATTTAAGTAAAAAAATTACAATAAAATTAAAATTTATCATGCAATAGTTACATTTTTATTGACTTCTTAGAAAAACTTCAATAAGTTAGATATAGTTTTTAAGCGGGGTGACGAAACTATTTCTATTCTATTTTTCCTTATTGCTGATCTTGATATCCCATATCGATAATTGAAATAATCTGGTTTTTCAACTTAAGCTGGTAATCTTCTTAAATAGGATTCTGTATAAAACTAATTAAAAGAATTCTGAAAAAGATGACTAAATTATTGCTATTTGTTTTCCTTTTTACAGGTTCAATAACCTTTGCTCAACATTACGGCCTGGGAATTTTATTAGATGATTCACTATTAGCAAAAAGTCCTGTGGCCGCTCCTTTAATGCGAGGAGATTATAGTAATCTGCCGGCACAAGTTTCACTTAAAAAGTATTCGCCCACGCCTGGTGATCAAGGCGGAGATGCTACCTGTGCAGGCTGGGCAACGGCATATGGGGGCAGAACCATATTAGAAGCTGTTAAAGATGATTTACAAAAATCATCTATTGACAGTAATTCATTTTCTCCTTCGTTCGTTTATAATCAAATAAGAAGAACCGGTGGATGTAATGCTGGAAGTTCGATAATTGATGCTCTTGATATTCTTAAGTATCAAGGCGGACAAAAGCTGAATCAATTTGGTTATGACTGCTCCAGGGAAGTAACAGAAAATGACAGATATAATGCTTCGAAATATAAAATTATTGAATATAGAGAAATCGTTTCAACCAAGACGGTACATAAAGAAAGGTTTATTAAAAAAAGTTTAGCTGAAATGCATCCTGTGGTAATTGCTTTCGATGCTCCATACTCTTTTGAAAAAGCTAAAGAGATCTGGCTGCCGGACAGCAGTGATTTTAAATTATGGAATCGTGGTCATGCTATGCTGGTTATTGGTTATGATGATAATAAATATAAAGGTTCATTTGAGATATTAAATAGCTGGGGAAGAAATTGGGGTAAAAATGGATTTTCCTGGATTAGATACTCAGACTTCGATTATTTCTGTAAGTATGGATTCGAACTAATAGATAGTTCAAAATCTGATCCGAATCGCCCCGATCTTTCAGGCACATTATTATTTCGCAAAAATAACGGGGATGAGATGCCGTCTACATTTAACGGTGAATATTTTGTTATGAATAATAGTTATTCATCCGGTACACTATTCGAATTATTTATTTCCAATAATGAACCGGCTTACGTTTATGCATTTAGTTCAGATCTTTCATATAAGACTTATAAAATTTTTCCGTTTAATAATCGTATGCTGGCTTATCTTCCATATAAACAAAATAATATTGCTATTCCGGATGAGAGCAATTACAATATGCTTGACGATAATGCAGGCACATCATATTTCTGTTTCCTCTATTCTAAAGAAAATTTGGAATTAGATAGCTTGTTAAAAAAAATTGAAAATGCTGACGGTTCATTTTGGGAAAGAATTAAAACTGCTTTAAAAGATAAAATAGTTGATAAGAAAAATATTGAATATAATTATAAAGATAAGATATTATTTAAAGGACGAAGCCGTGGTAAAACTGTTATTCCGCTTTTAGTAGAAATTAATCACAACAAATAAAAATATTGGAGTGAATGATGAAAAATCATTACCTAAATTTTTGTTTTTACTTATTTATCTCCTCTTTACTTTCTAGTTTAACAATTGCACAAGAAAATATAAAGACTTCTTTTGAAGCTTCTGAAGGAAAAGTTTTTATTTATTATGAATTTGAGGGAGATCCACAGCAAGAATATAATGTGAATGTAAAATTAAAACGCAGCAGCGATCCGACATTTGAACTCGTTCCGTCGGTATTAGTCGGAGATGTTGGTAAAGGCGCATTTGCAGGTAAGAGAAGAACAATAATCTGGCAGATAAATCCTCAAGAAGAGAAAGTATTAGGAGGAAGTGATTTTTATTTTGAAGTTTTAGCTTCAAAAATTGAAAAGGGTGGAGGAATACCCTGGTATGTGTTTGTCGGCGGAGCTGTGGTAGCAGGCGGCGCAGCAGCTTTTTTACTACTTAATAAAAAAAGCGAAGATAATTCGACAACTACAACACAATTCCCTGTACCGCCAGCAAGGCCGTAAGATTAAAATCTAAGAGATGATAAAATGAAAATAATTATTATTATTCTTTACTTTTTACTGAGTATTGAAAATTATGGACAGATATCCGGTAAAACTCAAACTGGAAATCTTCTTATCAAAAAAGAACCATTAGTTGAAGAAATATCTAGCCCCCAAATAATATTGATTGAGCCAACACTAAATAATTCTAATATCTTAAAAGTTGATTCTAAAAATCTGGAAATAAAAGGAAACATAATTGATAAATATGGACTTCAGGAAATTTTAATTAATAATATTAAAATAACTCCAACAACTGGTAACGAATTTTATACAACAATACCTCTCGTAACGGGCCTAACTCAGATTACTATAAAAGTGATTAATATTAAAGGGAAGGCAAGTGAACTCAAGTTTAGCGTTTCTACTGATTTAGATGAATCCGGTCCAACAGTTTTTATTATAGAACCAAAAGTTTCAAGAGGAATAAAAATCGTTAAGAAAAGCGACATTGTTACAGTAAAAGGTGTTGCCACTGATGTAAGCGGTGTGATGGAGGTAAACGTTAATAATAATAAAGCATCATTAACCAAAGATGGTGATTTCAGTATAGATATGTATTTAAATATTGGTGATAATAAAATTGTTGTGAAAGCCATAGATCAAAAATTAAATACCACAATTGATACTTTTACTGTTTTGCGTTTACCACGAGATATAATAACTCCAGGCAAATATATTGCTGTAGTTATAGGAATAAATTCATACAAAGGATATTGGCCGGCACTGAAGAATGCCGTGAATGATGCTGAAGGTATGGTAGACGTACTTAAAAAATATTATTACTTCGATACTGTTTATACAATCTTGAATGAGGATGCTACCAGAAGAAATATAATTCAGAAATTTGAATGGCTGACTAAAAATTTAACTAAGGATGATAATCTTTTAATATTTTATGCTGGTCATGGCCAGTTTAATAAAGAACTGAATAAAGGATTTTGGGTTCCTGTTGATGCAACGGATAATTCAGTAGCCGATTTTATCTCCAATAACGATGTAAAAACTTTTCTTGCCGGAATTCCATCAAAGCATACGTTTCTAATTACCGATGCTTGTTTTGCTGGTGATATTTTTAGAGGTAAACCAGCACAAAGCATTGCGTTCGATCCCAATAATATGGAAAAATATTATCAAGAGGTTTATAGAAAACAATCTCGATTAGCACTAACATCCGGAGGCATTGAAGAAGTTTCGGATGCCGGAAAAGATCATCATTCAATTTTTACTTTTTATTTAATTAAAGCATTACGTGAAAATTCTAGAAAATATATGGATGCTAATCAATTATTTAATGAATTCAGAATCGCTGTAACTAATAACTCCGAACAGACGCCAATGCTTCAAGTTGTGCGAGATACTGATGACGAAGGAGGACAATTTTTATTTATAAGAAAGGATCAATAGAATAGTAAAGGAAGATTTATATGAAAAAGATTATACTTCTTTTTTTCTTTTCGATTCAATTTATTTTTGCGCAACGTGTTGTTTGGGAAGATGACATGGAGGGCAATAATTCAATTTCAGGTTTGCAATCTAGAGGCTGGGTAACATTAAATATTGATGGCGGCGGATTGTTAGACCCATGGGGTCAAGGAGTCCCGGGAATTTTTCAATCCTTTCAAGGAGCGGACAGCGGTTATGTCGCATCGAGTTATTTGGGTTCAAATAGTCAAGGGATAATAAATCAATGGTTAATTTCACCGTCTTTAACTATACATGCCGGTGATTCCTTATCATTCTATGCACGTGCAGCTAATTCTACAGTTTTTCAAGATTCAATTAATATTCTTATATCCTCTAATGCCGGTACGCAAACTTCCGATTTCCAGAATCTGGGAAGGTTTATGTTAGATCGAAGTTCGTGGAAAGGGTATTATATAAAATTTGCGGCTGATGGTACATATAGATTTGCAATTGCATATTACATGACTGATTCTTCAAAAGCCAACTACATTGGTTTGGATAATTTTGTACTTTTTACAAATTTTATAAATTATCCGGTGTCGATAAATCTTAATAAAACTTTTTTGTTTAATGATTATACTCAATCTTCAAGTTATAGAATGATAAGTTTACCCGGTATTTCAAATACTTCCTTAGGAAGTATGATTGCAGGAACTCAAAAAAAAGATTGGAATGGATATTATGATAACGGTTCAACAACAAATTATTTAGATGAATATGACGGTTCTTCAAAATTTACCTTTACTCCAGGGAAAGGGTTATGGGTATTAAGTAAGAATTCCATAAACTTATCAAAATCTGTAAATTCGGTTACGCTAACGTCAAATCGTTATGCTATACCACTTCATTCGGGTTGGAATATAATCTCAAATCCATTTGAAAAAAGTGTCAGCTGGTCGGCTGTTCAAACGGCCAATGGATTAAACGCAAACTCTGTAATATATTCGTGGAATGGTAGTTGGTCAAATCCGGCTAATATGAGTGTGTATGTAGGTTATTATTTTAACAATACTCAAGGACTGTCTTCACTTTCGGTTCCATATGATCAGAATGGAACATTGGGAAAAGATAATTATATAAACATTGCTTGTAATACTGAATCCAGATCAATTGAATTGAATCTTTATGACGGCGACAATAAATTATCAAGTGCATCTATTTCGATTAATCCAAAATCGACATATGATTTTGATGAATATGATTATTTTGCGCCGCCAGGTGATTTTGATGATGCAAGGATTGAAATATTTAACTCGGAACTGTCCACTGATTATAAAAAGTTATTTGTAGATACAAGGCCAGGAATTTCAAAGGGTCAAAAGTTCAATCTGAATATTAAAAATCATTTAAATTCTCCGATAACATTAAATGTTAAAGGATTAGAAAATTTTAAAGATTATCAAGTATACTTAATAAATAATAAGAACTCAGGAAATTACAATCTAAAATTAAATAATGTTATAAATATTAAACCATCTACTAATGACGGATACAGCTTATTAATTGGAGATGATAATTTTATAAAGTCAGCTGATCTAAATATTTTACCAAAGGATTTTTGTCTATACCAAAACTACCCCAATCCTTTTAATCCGAATACAACGATTGGATATTCCCTAATGACAAAGAGTCATGTTAGGATAGTTGTTTATAATACTCTTGGAGAAGTTGTTAAAGATTTTTTAAATAAAGATCAGGAAATGGGGAATTATAGTATTCAGTTTAGCGGCGAATCTTTACCGAGTGGAATTTATTTTTATAAATTCAATGCGCTGCCTTTTGATGGTAGTAAAGGATTTCATGATGTTAAAAAAATGTTGCTAATAAAATAATATGATTATTTTTAATGTAAATTTTTCTTCCCATTCGAAAAATATAAATATACTTTAATTCAATAATATATTGATAGTGAATATTTTTGAATGCCAGGTTATTATAAATACTCGTAAAATATTTCCTAATTTTAGATTTTATCAGACCAGCAAATGACACCTTAATAACCAATTAGTCTAATCTAAAAATTGTTAAAACTTACGGCTTACCTTTTAAAATAATTTTTTGCATCTATACAAATTTCTTATTAATTATAATTATAAGAATGGTAAATGTTTGATTTGTAATAATTTAAATAACAATTCTAATATGTCTTTAATAATTTTAATTTGTATATTTTAAAATATATTTAAGATTAGTTTAATATTATTAATAATTTTTCAGAACTTACACATCATAATTAAGGAGAGATTTTCTTCATCTTCGGAGGATTTTATTTTGTGTTTAATTAGCTAAATTTGGATGTATAATTAAAACTATTGTTGTTCTGAATAATGAAATGCTGAAATTTGAATGGTTACTATTAAATGAATCAAAAGGTATCTAAAAAGCATCAATAAAAAATGCGCAAAAGTTTACGTAAACGGTTATTAATATTAGGCTCTCTCATTTTTGGTGTAATAGCCTTACTCCTTTTCTTTTTCCTTTCAAAGCAATTCAGTGAAAGTCAGCAATTACAACTGAATAAAACTTCTGATTTGGTGTATTGGGGAATATTGAGTGAATTGAACAACCCTAAAAAGAATATAAGTTCAACATATAAGGATTATTTGATTTCCAAACATGTCCTATATTATATAATAAGCGATACGTCTGGAGACATTATTGAAAGTTATAATTCGAAGTTAGCAAAAGAAAATCAATATGATCATGTAAAAAAAGATGAACTAATAAATAATCATGTCTTTAAAAGTTCATATACATATTTATCAGACAATGATGGATATAGAAAACTTTACCTGGGAATATCTCTTGAAAGTTATAAAAAGTTTGCTTACCAGAATATTATATTTTTTGGTGCATTAAGCATGCTGGTTTTTCTTACAGGGACCTGGTTTAATTTATTCATTATCAATTCGCTTATTGTCCCTGTTAAAAAAATTACAAGGATTATAAGAGACAGTGATGATTATAATTTACCGGGAAGAATTGAAACGACAAGAATAGACGAAGTAGGACAACTAATTGTTTCGTACAACTATTTAATAGGAAAATTGAAAACATCTCAACAGGAGGTTAATAGTTTAAGTCATAAGTTAAATACCATTTTCAAAGATAAAATCGGTGAACTTAACTTAGAAATAAATCAGAGAAGCCTTGTTGAACAGGCGTTAAAACAAAGCGAAGAACAGTTTCGGATATTAGTTGAATCTGCTCCTGTAGGGATGGTTTTAACTTCTCCCAGCAGCGGTATTGTAAAGGTGAATAAAGCTTTTTGTGATATGCTGGGTTATTCTGAACAGGAATTAATAAACAAGCCGATTTCAGAAATTAGTCATAAAGATGATTGGGCTAGAGAACAATTTTTTATACAAAGATTATTAAACGATAGCTCAGATTCGCCTGGTAATATACCTGATTTAGATGCTGCAGATTGGGAAACTAAATTAATCGAAAGTGCAAAAGTTTTAAGCACAGATTTGTCAGACATCAATTTTGAAAAAAGATTTATTCGAGCTGATGGTAAAATAGTATTTACAATATATAAATCTATTCTACTGAAAGATTTAAAACACAGGCCGTTGAATTTTGTCAATCAGGTAATTGATATAACCATAAGGAAAAATGTTGAACGTGAATTGATTAGAGCAAAGGATAAAGCTGAGGAATCCGACAGACTTAAAAGTGCATTCCTAGCGCAGATGTCCCATGAAATAAGAACACCTTTGAATGTAATATTGAATATGACACCGCTTCTTGAAAGTGAATTTGAACCAAAACAAGATGAGGAGTTAAATATTCTTTTAGATTCTATGAACAGTGCTGGAAAAAGATTGCAAAGGACCATTGATTTGATTCTGAATATGTCTGCGATTCAAAGCGGAAATTATAAACCGGAATTCGAGATTATAGATGTTGTAAAAGAAATTGAAAAAATGATGAGGGAATTTAAAGTCCAATGTGAGGAAAAAGGGTTAAAACTAAAAATGATCCTTGGAACTTCAGATGCAAAAGTATTGGCTGATGAATATACATTTGGTCAAATATTTCAGAACCTAATAAATAATGCAATCAAATATACAAAAGAAGGTAAAGTAGAAATTAATATTTTTGATGGTACAAATAAATTGAATATCGCAATTAAAGATACCGGGATTGGTATTTCGAGTAAATATCTGAATAAAATATTTGAACCCTTTTCTCAGGAAGATGTCGGCCAAAAGAGAGAGTTCGAAGGTAATGGTTTAGGGCTCGCTTTGGTTAAAAAATATGTTGACTTGAATAAAGCAGAGATAAAAGTTGATAGTGAGAAGGGAATTGGCTCAACGTTTACAGTAACATTTAATAAGTGAAATAAATAATTATTTATAATTCTGTATCTTATAAAATTCGCCAATTTTTGTTTATAAAGATTAAAAAAACTAATATAACAAATTGTTTTATTTGCATTAAAGCTGTTACAACAATAATGAAGTTTGACAAATAATTTCTTGGTTTTTGGAAATTGAAAACAAAATCTTCTCATGCTTGCGAATTAGCAACAAATTGTTATTCAAAAATCTTCTAAAACAAAAAAAGAAAGTTGGTATATATCTTGTGTCTTTTAATGAGAAATAAATTCAGATTTAACAATTTGCAATAAGAGTATAAGCATCTAAGGAGGCTGAAATGTTCTGGTTAAAGGTAAAAGAGTTTATTGTTGCTTACGATATGGTTTTATTTATGTTATTAATAACTTTCGGCTGGGTTATATTATACACCTTTTTTATTCTTATATCGATGATATTCTTTTCTTTATAAATCGAAGAACATTCATTTTAAATAACGCTTTCTTTTTCCAGAAAATGCTTTCGGAAATTTAAATTTATCAAAAACTAATCATTTCCAATAAACATTTCTATTCTTAGAAATTGTACCTCAATATTTTACTAATCTGCAATCTTATCTAGAATCCTTAAATTTAATGCGAAAGGTTATTCTAATATTATGAATAAGGATATTTTTAAAAATAAGAAAGCCCACTGATCGGGCGACCAAGGGCTTTAACTCTTTTTGTTCAAAAGGCAGGGGAGAACCTTTTGAAAGAGTCGAGACAAATATAAAGTTTGAATTTTTGTAATCCAATAAAACTTAATAACTTTAATCAATAAATATTCGATAAGTGAGATATATCACGGACAATATCTTCAAATTAATTTTGCAGTTACATCGAGTTTAAAAAATTCTGATAAATATTCAGGATATTGGTAAAGTGGAAGTCTAAGGTTTTATCAAAACTTAATAATTGCAAGAAAAGTTATTTAATAAAAAATTAGAAACTTTTTACTGCTTCATCAATTGTTTTATAGCTATCAAAAATATGATTTAGTTTTGTGATAGCTAAAACCCCTTTAATTTTTTCTGAAAGATTGGCAAGTTTAAGGTTTCCGTCTCCGTTCTTCATTGTGGTATACCCGCTTATCAAAATTCCAATGCCAGAACTATTCACAAATTTTACTTCAGAAAGATCTACAACCACATGATTTTTTTTCTCATCAAGAAATTTGTGCAATAAACTACTCAATTCCGCAGCATCGGGTCCGCCCATTAAATCACCTTTAAGTTCTATAATAGCCGCACCATATTTCTCATAATGTTTAATCTTCATGTCACCACCCTTTTAATTATTTTTGATTAAAATTTTTAGAGCAATATAAAATTATAAATGAATATTTTATTCTGGGTCAATATTAAGGGATTGTAATTTAATCTGAATAAAAGCTACAAACATTAATGTATAAAATCAATTACAAATTTATTTTATAATTGATGAAAAGAGTAATTACACAATTGAAATATTATTTATTAAACCGAACATTATTTGAAGAAGGATGTTTTATTTTGAATTCACTATAGTCGTTCCGGCATTTCCTTTTAAGGTTTCATAATAAAATTCTGTTTTGGTAATACAAACCTTTGTTCCGCCTCCATTTAAAAAGTTTATAGCCGCTTTTATTTTCGGGCCCATACTACCTGCAGGGAAAACATTTTTATCGTATAAATCAATAGTCTCTTGAAGGCTTAAAATTCTTAAATCTTTCTGATCAGGTTTTTGGTAATTTAACTTAGCCCCATCAACATCGGTAAATATAAATAACTCTCCATCCAATTCTTCGTTTTTCTCCTTTGCTTTTTTGATCAGCATTGTTCCTAATAAACTTGATGCTAAATCTTTATCAACTACTGCCTCAACACCGGTATAAATATCAATTGGCTCTTGGCCTGGGATAAATTTTCTTTTATAAATTATATCGTAATTACACTTGTATATTTCTTCATCATTAATTACTTGCGGTGTAACTTTTTTTACTGGAATTCCACCCCCGCCCACAGCAATAGGAATAATTCCGGATTTTATATTGCTTTCAACAATATCAATCTCAAGGATATCAATCGGTTCTGGGGAAGGAACAACCCATCGCCAAAGTTCTTCACCATTTTCATCTTTTTTATAGAACTTCATTAAATGTTTTTCTTCTTTTTGAATTTTTTTAGCTTCCTCTTTTTTATATGACGGACCTATAAATTTTGTGGGGTTTTGAAAGTTCTCGTCATTTTGATCAACTACAATTCTTGTAATCGTTTCCGCTACTATTCTATTAACTCCTATAATTCTTAATGAATTGGTTAACTGTGCAAGCATATAGCCCATAGCGCCCTGAGTATCTGCATCGCATACGTCTAAAGGCAATGAGTGTAAAATTGGTTTTGAATACTCTGCCCTTAAAATAATGTTACCGACTTGAGGTCCATTCCCATGCGTCAAGATATAATAATCTTCAGGATTATCTTTAATTATTTTGGCTAATATCTCGCAGGTATCTGATGTCCGTTTCCATTGTTCGGGTAAATCGGGAATTATAAACTTACCGGTTTTGGCATCAATTTGACCGGTAGGTGATACTTCGTTTCCGCCGAGTGCAAATATTCTAAGTTTTTTTTTCATAATTTATTTCTGCTTTGATTTAAAATTGAAACGACTCGATTATTTTTTAATATAATTGCATGAAGTCTTAATAAGATTTATGTTGGTGATGTAGCAGGTTCTTTAATGTTTGAGTATAGTGAAAGTAATATTTTTTCGGGAGTTAATGGAGCGGAAAATTTATATCCTTTTACAGGACGAAAAGCTTTCATAGCATTCATTAAAGCGAAAAATGCTCCTATTCCATACATTAAGGGCGGTTCCCCAATTGCTTTTGAATTAAATATACCCATTGGATTAAAAGAATTTTCCAAAAAATTTACTTCGATTTCTTTAGGAGCAAAATTAATATCCGGAACCTTATATGTTGAAAGTGCATCCGTAAGTAATTTGCCCTCAGAATTATAAATAACTTCCTCGATTGTCATCCAGCCGATTCCCTGCACAATTGCGCCTTCAGCCTGGCCTTTATCAATTATTGGACTGAATGATTTTCCAAAATCATGCATAATTTTTACATAGTTAATTTCGTATTTTCCCAGCAAGCAGTCAAGTGTAACTTCAACTAAGCCGGTTCCGTATGAAAAGTATGAAAAAGCTTTCCCTTTTAGCTTTTCTTTGTCGAAAAAAATACCGGGGGTTGCATATTGTGCCTGCGCAGATAAATTTGTCCTTTTTAGGAACGCATTAGTAATTAAGTCTTTCCAGTCTATTTGTGTTTTTATTTCCTTATAAAATATTGTTTCGTCCTTTAATGAAATCTTATCATGGTCTTGAACATTAAGAATTTCCGCCGCAACGTTCTTCAAACGTTCAACTAAATTTTTACAGGCAATTTCTGTGGCTTTACCGTTTAGATCTGCAGCACTGCTTGCGGCTGTTGGAGAAGAATTAGCAACTCTTGTAGTATTTGAAGTTTCAATTTTTACTTTATCTATTGATATAGAAAATATTTCTGAAGCAACCTGTCTTATCTTAGCATTAACTCCTTGGCCCATCTCGACTGCGGCAGTACTTATACCCACACTGCTATCAGAATAAATATGTACTAATGCGCTTGCCTGATTCATGAATGTATTCGTAAAGGAAATACCAAAACAGACAGGCATTAATGCCAGTCCTTTTTTAGAAACTTTATTTTTAAGATTATAATCTTCAATTTTTTTCTTTTCTTTACCTATATCATATTTTTTATCTAACTCATCCCAGCATACTTTTGCATGACTGTTTATTGCTTTTTGGCCGTACGGGAATTGATCTCCATCGTTCAATAAATTTTTCCTTTGTATTTCATAAGCATCAACTCCCAATTGCTCAGCTGCTTTATAAATTGCGGATTCAATTACAAACATTGCCTGAGGCCCTCCAAAACCCCTAAAAGCAGTATTGGGAGGTAAATTAGTTCTGCAGCATAATCCGGTTGCTTTTACATTTGGTATGTAATAACTGTTGGTTGTATGGAATAAAGTTCTATCGAGTATGGCAGGGGAGAGGTCGGCAGCTGCACCGGCGTTTTGATAGAAAATAACTTCGTACGCTAGAATCTTTCCATCTTTTGTTAATCCTAATTTAAAGTCTGATGAATAAGGATGTCGTTTGCCAGTCATTCTCATATCTTCCTGCCTTGGCAGAATAAGTTTAACGGGCTTTTTTAAAATAAGTGCTGATACTGCGGCCATTGCAGCCCATGCATTTGCCTGATCTTCTTTGCCTCCGAATCCCCCACCTAATCTTAAAACGTCGACCTCAACTTTATTCATTGGCAATCCAGTTACTTTTGAAATTGTTCGCTGAACAGCAGTCGGGCCCTGTGTTGAAGAATAAACTTTTATTCCTCCTCCTTCAAGCGGTAAAGCAATTGCTCCTTGTGTTTCCAGGTAAAGATGTTCCTGTCCGCCAGACTCTGTTTGGCCTTCTACAATTACATCACATTGAGACCATGCATTATCAAGATCACCACACGAAAAAATTCGCGGCGGAAGAATCAATTCTCCTTTTTTTAATGCTTCTCTAGGATCGGTTATAACAGGCAGGCTTTCAATTTCAACAGTTATTTTGTTACGTGCTTTTCTTGCAGTCCGAGCATTTACGGCAACAACAATAGCAATCGGTTCTCCTATAAATTTTACAATCTCGGCAGCAAGCAGTTCTTCATCCTGAATAATTCCGCCAATCTGATTTTCTCCAAGAATATCTTTGGACGTAAATATCGCTTTTACTCCTTCAACCGATAAAGCTTCGGAGATATCTAAACTTTTAATTTTTCCGTGAGCAGAAGGTGAATAAAAAACGGAAATGTATAACAATCCTTCCGGTACAATTAAGTCGTCAATAAATTGGGACTCTCCACGAACATGCTGAATAGAATCATAATTTTTCATACTAATTCCTCCACATTAATCCGTTGTGGAAATAATTTTAGGAAATGTGAAAATAGTATTTGGCGAAGTAAAAGACTTTTATATTCTGCCGAACCACGAACATCACTAATAGGTGAGATTTCTGATTGAGCTATCGACGAAGCAGACAAAATATTTTCGTTCGAAATTTCTTTCTCATTAAGAAACTTTGCAGCTTCTTTCTAAAAGCATGGGTATAGGAGAAACGCCACCTACAGAAATTTTAATATCTTTAATTAAGTTTTTATTCACTAATAAATAAATTGCCGAATTTACTGTAGCAATATCAAGATTAGTTCTTCTCGAAACTTTTTCAAAGTTGAATAAAAAATTATTATCCGGCAAAGCAAAGCTTAAATATTCGAGTTTTTCATTTCCTTTTAAGTCTATTATTTTATACCCTTTGTAAAAATCTTTAAGCAATACCTCCCTTAAAGAATTTTTACCCATCAAATGTAATATTGGATTCAAAGCAAGAAAAAATATTGTGGAGTCACCGATTGGGGAAGCATTAACTATATTTCCTCCAATAGTTGCGGAATTTCTGATGGGCAGGGATCCAAATAGCTGAAAATATTTATCAATATTCTGGAAATAGTTTTTCAGTAAAGATGAGTTTTTAATTTCGCTGATAGTGGCACTTGCATGGATAAAACAATTATTGTTTTCAATCCAGATTGGTTCTGATTTTTTAGGACTAGAAATGAAACTGACGTTCGAATCTATCATGTCATCCCATTTTTGAACAAATAAATCAGTGCCACCTGAAATAATAACCTTCTCACTTTTAATTTCGTTATTAAAATTATTTCCTTCAGCTTCCAGTTTTTTTAATCTTTCTGAAATTTGTAAAAAATAATCCGGCAGAATATATTGTTTAACTAAAAATTCTAAATTGTTTTTATTATTCCCATTTCTTAATATATCAATAGTATTTTGCGCAGCTCGTTTAATTGAAGCGTATCCGGTACATCTGCAAATATTACCATCAAGCGAAGCAGCCAAATCATCAATATTGAATTGCTTGGCATTCAAAAAATATCCTGTAGTTGACATTATAAATCCCGGTGTGCAAAACCCGCATTGTGTTCCGCCTTCATCAACGATTGAGTTTTGAATAGGATTTAATTCTTTCTGGTTTAATCCCTCAATTGTCACAATATGCTTGTTTTTAATTTTTCCTAAAGGCAATAAGCATGAATTAACTGATTGATACTTTAATTCACCGTCATTCAGTTCACCGACTAATATTGTACAAGCGCCGCAATCACCTTCACGGCAAGCTTCTTTTGTACCGGTTAAATGTAGATGCATTCGCAAGAAATCTAAAACCGTTGTGGCCGGATGCAGCGAAGTCGTAACTAAATTATTATTGCAGATAAATCTTATTGAGACGTCCAAACTTATCTCCCCGTAATTTTTGTTGCTAAAATAAACCTAACTTTTTGAACTTTCAAGTAAAAGCCATTTATTAGAAAGTCATTTTTAACGCATATTTATAATTCAGCTTGCTTAAATAATTTCATGTTTTACGATTATTAAAATAATCATTAATCCAATAAGGTTAATACTTGAAAAGGGAAAATATTCTTAAACCGGTTTGGTTGAAAGCAACAGTTCTTGGGAGTTTATGGGCCTCCAGTGAAATTATTTTAGGAAGCTTTTTGCATAACCTGAAAATACCTTTCGCCGGAACAATCTTATCGGCAATTGGGATTATATTATTGGTTGCCGGAAGCCAGAACTGGAATGAGAAAGGCATTATTTGGCGAGCCGGTATAATTTGCGCCTTAATGAAAACTTTATCACCAAGCGCAGATATTTTTGGGCCGATGATAAGTATTGCAGCTGAAGCATTTTTACTTGAAGCAAGTGTAAGGATTTTTGGGAAAAATATTATCGGATACCTAATAGGCGGAGCAGCAGCAGTTTCCTGGAGTTTATTTAACAAAATCATTAATCTAATTTTAATCTATGGTCCAAATATTATTGATTTATATAAGAGCCTTTATGAATTTTCAATAAAACAATTGGACTTTCCTCACCTTAGTCCATGGTCTGTAATATTTCTATTATTTATTTTATACATTATTTTAGGTGCAGCAGCTTCTTTAATTGGAATTAGAATTGGTAAAAATCGAATCAGCCTTGATTATAAAGTGGAAACTGAATTTACAGCTTCGGAATCAAAATATAATTTTACACCGAAAAATATAAATCAAAAATTTTCTTTTATATGGTTAGTACTGCATTTAGTAATAATAATTCTCGGTCTGATTTCTTTCAGTATATTTCCTTTATGGATTCCTACATTTTTTGTCTCTGTATACGTTTCTTCTTGCATAATTAAATACAAACAAAATCTAAATAGATTAAAAAATATAAAATTTTGGGTATCATTAATTTTGATTATGGTTTTATCCGGAATTCTATTAAGCGAATTAAAAACCGGGGGAACTGGAAATTATCTTCCGGGATTTTTAATAGGTTTAGAAATGAACGTAAGAGCATTCTTAATGATATTCGGATTTTCAAGCATAAGTATAGAACTTCGAAATCCTGAAATAGAAAACTGGTTCAAGAAAAAAGGGATGAGTCAATTTTCTATTTCGCTTGAGGCCGCATTCAAAATTTTACCATTTATGATTGCAAATATTTCTGAGGAAAAAGAATTATTAAAAAAACCGTTTTACACGATTTCTAAATTAATTAGTAAAACGGATGTTTGGCTTGAGAAAATTGAAAATCAATTTAATTATGAGTTAAAAATATTTTTTCTAACAGGAAAGAAAGGCAGCGGTAAAACAACTTTTATTTTGCGAATTCTGACCTTATTGCAGGAGCAAGGATTGAAAGTTGGCGGTATTATTGCTCCCGGTTTTTGGAATAATAATATTCGGTCGAAATTTGATATCATTGATATTAGTTCAAATGAGAGAAAATTATTGTGTGGCTCCGATGTAGACAAAGGCAAAGCATCTATCGGTAGATTTAATTTTACTAAAGAAGGTTTAGAGCTTGGTAATAAAGCTTTAAGTTATGAAAGGGTTTTGGGAAAAGATATAGTTGTTGTTGATGAAGTAGGGCCGCTTGAGCTTGCAGGCAATGGATGGGCTAATGGCATAAATGAATTAATATTAAAGTATAATAAAATATTAATCCTTGTTGTCCGTGATGAGATTATTGAAAATGTAAAAAATTATTTTGATATAGAAAACCCGCAAATCATTAATATAGAAAATAATTCTATAGAAGCAGCTGCAGCAAGAATTATCAATAGCGGAAGTAAGCTGGAAACAAATTTGGCTGTTAATATTTGAAGTATTTAATACTGGAATTCCAATGCTGTCAACTTTAATTAATCTGGTTCATCCTTTCCCACAATTTTTTTGCCTCACTTCTGGCCTCGGAATAGATTGAATTTATGTCGAATGGAAATTTCCTGTTTTCGTAAACAATATTCCCGTTTATAATAACAGTTTCAACATCTCTTGAAGAAAAACCATAAATAAAATGCCCTGCCAGATTTTCGTCCACTAATGTTGTCGGTGGAACGTAATCATATATAACTAAATCAGCTATGTATCCTTTTTCTATTTTACCAAAATTTTTATCAAAGTATCTTTCTAATAATTCATTCCCATTTTGTAAAAATTTCAAATAATCATCCATCAATAATTTCCCTTTGGTGTCGGCATTTTTAAAATAGCCGAATTTCAATTCTTCAAACATATTTGATCCAATGCCATCGGTTCCAATTGCAACATTTTTTACTCTGTGCAGGTTATTCATATATCCAACTCCGTTATTCATATTGGATCTTGGGTTATGAATTAAAAAAGAATTACGTTCGTTGAGAATTGAAATATCGTTGTCGGTCAAATATACTCCATGCACAATGATAGATTTTTCATTTAACAACCATAACTCATCAAGTCTTTGTAAAACATCTTTATTAAAGTGATGATGTGAATAAGATGAATCATATTGATCTTCTGAAACATGAATATGAAGTCCGCGATTAGTATTAATTAAAGCATCATAAATTTGTTCGAATGAATTATTACTTAAAGTAAAAGGTGCATGAGCGCCGAGAGCTGCCTCAATTAGATGTTTTGATTTTCCCGATTTATTTTCTTCTTCAATTAACTTTATAAATTCGATTGATTCTTTTATTCCCTCCGTCATTCCGTCAGTGCCGTTTCTATCTGTTATTTCATAAGATAAAACTCCACGCAGACCGGTTAATTCAAATGCTTTTTTTAATGTTGCAAGGGATCCGTTTATAAAAGATGGTGAAGCATTATGATCAAAAACAGAAGTAGTGCCGGCCTTTATTGATTCCAATGCTCCGATTACTCCGCTGTAGTAAAGTGAGTCTTCATCCAGCGCTTTGTCAAGCCTCCACCACAGATTATTTAAAATGCTTACGAAATCATTTGATGGTTTAATGTCGGCAATAATGCCTCTCGCTAATGATGAATAAAAATGATTATGTGAACAGACTAATCCTGTTGACACATATTTATCATCAAGTTTAAGGATTTTCTCCGCCTTATAATTATCGCCAACATCCTTTCCAACTTCTATAATTAAATCATTATCAATAACAACATCAACATTACAACTTACTTTTGGCGGATTAAATTGAATTAAGTTTGCATTTTTTAATACAAGCATATTTATAACTCGCGTTTAAATATTCTTAAATTATTTTAAAACAAATAATTTATTTATCTGCACTCATAAGATAATTATATTTCTTAAATATATTTCCGATAAAATTGGTAAATAACCTAAATTCATTTGAATCCTCTTTAAAAGAAGTTTCAGCAATTCTTCCGCTTTTTCCCATAGAAATATCGCCAATTCTAGAGTTGTATCTTATTTTAAAATTATTCAAACTATTATTCTCTCCATAAAAATAAAATCCGTCATTGTTACTGTTCATAAAATCTTCTTCGGTCCAGAACAATGTTGTTTTCACTTTATATGGAGAATCGCTGTAAGGGCAGAAAGTTTCGCAATTGCCGCATTCATTACATAAACCATCCATGTGCAATATCTGATAAAAGTCCTTAAGCTCATTACCATTTGAATCAGTCTTAATTGCAATATTTGCTCTGTTCGGACATACTTCCACACATTTATTACATAGCAAATTGCATTCGAGACATTTGCTAGCTTCTAAATTTATATCAGAAAAATTGTCTAATAAAATATTTCCTCTTTTATCTTCAATAGATTTAATATGATCTGCTTTATTGGAATGCATTAATGTCACATCAGTAAGTTTTACTTCAATTCCTTCTTTATCAATGATTGCCTGGGCAGCTTTTTTACCATCCGCAATAGATTCAACAACTGTAGACGGGCCCCTTAATGCATCACCGCCAATATAAACATTGTTGATTATAGTTTCATTTGTTTGATCATTTATTCCCAATGAGTTTTTATCCAATTCAACAATTTTATTTTGTCTTAAAATATCTAAATCAACATGCTCACCAATTGCCGAAATAATTGAATCGATTTCTACAATTTCAAATTCATTTTCTATAGGGAAAACTTTTCTTCTTCCATCTTTTCCAATTTCACCTAATTGCATTTTCTGACATTTTAATTTTTTGTTCTGAAATTCAACTGGCAGTAATAATTCTTTAAACTCAATACCTTCTTTTATGCAAGCCTCAAATTCTTCTAAATCAGCCGGCATAAATTGTTTTGTCCTTCTATAAATTATAAAGACTTTTTTTACCCCGTTTGTTCTCAATGATGCTCTTGCTGCATCCATTGCGGAGTTACCTCCGCCGATAACAGCTATATTTTCTCCAAGTTTAATTTTTTTATTTTGATTAAAGGATTTTAAAAATTCAACTGCATCGTAAATATCTTCATCGTCAGATTTAATAATGAACTGATTTGAGTTAGCCGCACCGATACCAATAAATATATATTTATAACCTTCATCATTTAATTCTGAAATTGAAAAATTAGGATCGCAATTGTATTTTATTTTTACTCCAAACTTTTTAATAAGCTCAATATCATTTTCAATAGCTGATTCAGGTAATCTAAATCCTGGAATTACGTGCTGAACAGTTCCGCCGGCTTTTTCTGTTTGTTCAAAAATTGTTACATCAAATCCTGCTTTCGAAAGAAAATAAGCGGCAGAAAGTCCGGAGGGACCTGCGCCTATTATTGCAGTTTTAATTCCATTTTTTTTACTGCTACTCTTAGCTTCTATATTTTTGATATATTCACTAAATCCTTTTTCAGCGGCTTCTTTTTTTAATTCTCTAATTTCCACTGAACCTTCATAATCCCAGCGGGCACATTTATCCATGCACTGGTGGTCGCATATATTGCCTGTTATATTAGGTAAAGGATTTTTTTCAGTGATTATTTCATATGCGTTTATGTAATTTTTTTCTTTAACAGAATTTATATATTCAGCTACATCCTGATTTATTGGACACACCTCCATACAAGGAGAAATATAGCAATCATATTTCGGCAGCCGTTTATTAATTTTTAGCGAGCCGATACTTCTTTTGCTTTTTTTGTATTCAATATTTGATAGTGAATCATCAGCCAATGTTTTAAGTTTTGTCAAATTAATCTTTGCAGAGGTATATTCGTAATGTAAATAACTGCCCTCAACTAAGTTTGATATTTGCGTTAATCTTAAATAACCTCCTGGTTTAAGCAGTTCAGTTACAAGAGTAACAGGGTAAATCCCGGTATCTAAAATTTGATGTATGTTATAAATATTTACTCCACCTGAAAACGATATATTTAATTCACCATTAAACTCATTTGCAATCATGTAAGCTAGATTGACTGTTAAAGAATATAAAGAGCGGCCCGACATATACATTTGTCCACCCGGCAGACTTCCTTTTTTATTATTCACTCCAAGAGTATTCGAAAGTTTTACTCCAAAATCTTTTTTATGCAACAATGCGAATTCTTTTAATCTTTTTATCATCGGAATTGCATCATCAAATTGAAGATCATGTGTAAAGGCAGTTTCATCTAATTCTATGTAATTATAACCCTGGTTAGATAAAACATCTTTAACATAATTATATCCTAAAAGAGTGGGATTTAATTTTATGTAAGTATGCAGCCCCTTTTCTTTTATAAGATATTTCGCGATAGCCTCAATTTCGTTTGATGGGCAACCATGCATTGTAGAGAGAGTCACAGAGTTTGAAATAAATGGAGTAATATTTTCATTTAAACTAGCCAGTTTATCCAAATTGAGTTTGGATGTTGTTTCATCAGAAAATGCTGCCGCTAAAAGAATTCTGACTTTTTCATTGTTGATAACTTCAGTTAATATTTTTTTATAGTCCTGAAATTCGTTTGTTTTAGATGCGTCTTTTAGATTCTCAATAAACTTATCCATTCTTCCAGATTTAATACCATCGAGGTCATATCCTACGCTCATATTAAAAACAAAACTCTTTGCATCATTTATTGAAAAATGGAATAGTGAATTTAAAAAATGTAGTATAAACCAGGCTTTTAAATATTCAGAATAAGATTGTTCTAAAGTAAGTTCTTGAGACCATTCAACATTGTAGCCTTCATCTTCAGCATCAATGCATGGTTTGTCGATTTTTAATTCATCTAATTTTTGAACTGTTTTTAGTTCAAAAAATCTACCGCCGACTAAATAAGAAGCGATAATGTTTTGCGCTAATTGAGTATGCGGACCGGCCGCAGGGCCGATAGGCATATCCAATCTTTCATTAAAGATATTTATCGAATTATTATTTATTTTAAAAAAGAATTTTGAGAATGGAATTCCGAAAATGGTTTTGTGATCGTGATATTCGTTAACAATCCAATAAAGCAGATTTTGAAATTCTATCGGCTGCATTCTGTCTGACATAAAGGCCCCTTTACTTCAAAGAATTAAATTTGGTTACATCTAAATTGATAAATACTTCTCAATCTTTAATAATTAATATAAAATAAGAATCTTAAAAAAAATAATTTTTTATTAACTAATTAGAATAATTTTTCATAGTTTTGTACAATAAAATTTGAAGTGTGGAAAAAATACTCAAACGGGGAGTATTAAACCGAAAAAACTTCCCGATTTTTTTTCTGAAAAGAATATTTAAAAAATTACTTATCAAAATAATGAGTGGGGAATTATGAATCATCCTGAAAAGATTTTTAATCTTGCAAAAAAATATGAATCATATACTTCAGAAAATCTTTCCAAACTAATCCAACTTAAATCTTTAAGCGGTGGCGAAAAAGAAGTAGCTTCTTCAATTAAGAAAATGATGGACGAGGCTGGTTTTGACGAGACATGGATTGACGGATTAGGCAACGTAATAGGAAGGATAGGAAGCGGCAAAAAAATTATTGCGATTGATGGTCATATTGATACTGTGGATGTGGGTAATACTGACAATTGGAGTTTTGATCCGCTGGGAGGTGAAATCAAAGATGGGTTTGTCCATGGACGGGGAAGTGTTGATCAAACGGGAGGTCCTGCTGCATTTATTACAACTGGAAAAATTTTAAAGGAATTAGACATTTCTAATGATGTTACAATTTATTTTATCGGCTCTGTTATGGAAGAAGACTGCGACGGTTTGTGCTGGAAATATATTGTTGAAGAAGATAAAATCAAGCCGGATTGTGTTATTGTAACCGAACCGACAAACTTAAATATTTACCGCGGTCATAGAGGCCGGATGGAAATTGAAGTTTCATTTTTCGGAATATCTGCACACGGTTCCGCTCCTGAACGAGGGAAGAATGCAATTTATATGGCTTCCAAAGCAGCATTAGAAATTGAAAAGCTTAATGAAAAATTGCTGCATGATGACTTTTTAGGAAAAGGTTCCGTAACAATCTCTGAGATCGTTTCATCAAGCCCTTCACTATGTGCAGTATCTGATTTTTGCAAAATACATCTTGATAGAAGATTGACTAAAGGCGAAGATAAAAATTTGGCATTAAAACAAATTGAAGAAATAGTTGAAGGAATGAATGCGAGGGTTGAGTTATTAAATTATAAAGAAAAGGCTTATACTGGATTAGAATACGGAATGGAAAAATATTATCCAACTTGGGTAATTGAAGAAAATCATCCTGTTATTCAAAATGGAGTAAAAACTTATCAACAATTATTCGGTGAAAATGCTGTAATTGATAAATGGACCTTTTCAACAAACGGAGTTGTTATAAATGGAATTTATAATATTCCTGTCATTGGATTTGGTCCGGGGAATGAAGTTTTAGCACATGCACCCAATGAAAAAGTTCCTATTGAACATCTGGTTAAAGCTTCTGCATTCTATGCATATTATTGTTCAATATTTTAATTAATTTATTTTATAACTTAAGGATATAATAATGATTTCAAAGTTGAAGGGGAAACATTTCATTACTTGTGATGATTGGTCTAAACAAGAACTGGATACTGCTTTTAATACTGCATTTGATTTAAAAGAAAAATTTGCAAACGAAATCTCAACTAGATATTTACCGGATAAAACATTGTTCATGATATTTTTTGAACAATCTACTCGAACCAGAAATTCAATGGAAGCCGGGATGACTCAACTCGGCGGACATGCCCATGATCTTACTGCCGATAAAATGCAAATATCTCATGGCGAAGCACCAAAAGATACAGCAATTATACTTTCTAGAATGGGACACGGAATAGCATCCAGAAATTGTTTTTATGGATTAGGAAACAAATATTTAAAAGAAATGGCAGAGAATTCAACAAAACCGGTTATGTCACTTCAAGACGATATTTATCATCCGTTTCAAGGCCTGGCTGACTTGATGACAATTTTTGAATATTTCGGTAAGGATGCTAAAGGCCTTAAGGTTACTGTGTCATGGGCATACGCCGATACACATTCAAAACCATTATCAGTACCTCAAACTCAGATATTGCTTTTTCCGCGTTACGGACTTGATGTAACGGTAGCTCATCCAAAAGAATTTCCCTTAAGTAAAGATATTGTTAACAAAGCTTACAAGAATGCCGAAGATGGCGGCGGCAGTCTTAAGTTTACAAATAATATGGATGAAGCTTTTGAAGGTGCACAGATTGTTATTCCTAAAAATTGGGGCGGGTTTGGACATTATGATATTGACGAATATCTGCAAAACGAAGAAACAAGTAAAAAAGAAATGAAAGCTAATTTAGAAAAATACAAGAATTGGATTTGCGACGAAAAGAAAATAAAACTGGCAGATAAGAATGTAAAACTTATGCATGCTTTACCTGCAGACAGGGGACATGAGGTTACAGATGAAATATTGGATGATCCTAACATTTCTGTTGTCTTTGATGAAGCAGAGAATAGACTTCATACTGCAAAAGCAATTATGTCTTTGACAATGTAATATAGTGATGAAAGACGATTTCAAATATAAATGCGGTAACTGCGGGCAAATTTATAATATAGAAAAGGATATTATGCTTTGTCCAGGCTGCCGGGAAGAGTTTATTAAAGGTAAACCGTTAAAAGGAGTTCTAAAAGTTCAGTTACCTGATAGATTAAGAAATTCTTTAGCTGAGAAAGAAAAAATTAATGTTTTTGATTTTCTTCCCGTTGAAGAAAAATTTTTCCCTCCGATTAGTGTCGGGAATACTCCACTTATTCAAGCGAAAAATATTCAAAAAGAATTAGGCTTCGAAAACATATATTTAAAATTTGATGGTACAAATCCAACCGGATCTTTTAAAGACAGAGCATCATATTTAGTTTCTGCATTTGCTAAAAAAAATAATTTAAATGAAATTGTAGTTGCTTCTACAGGAAATGCTGCTTCATCAATGGCTGGAATAGCTGCGGCAGCAGGGCAAAAAACATTTATCTTTATGCCTGAAAGTGCGCCAAAAGCTAAGCTGGTACAATGTCTTCAGTACGGCGCAGAATTAATTCCTATAAAGGGAGATTATGATACTGCATTTGATTTATCATTAGAATTTTCAAGAAGAACAGGATTCCTGAATCGAAATACCGCTTATAATCCTTTGACAATTGAAGGTAAGAAGACGGTTTCATTCGAGTTATGTGAGCAAATGTCTGGAAGAGAAATTGATTATGTATTCTTGCCGGTTGGCGACGGTGTTATATTGAGCGGCGTTATAAAAGGCTTCTCAGATCTGAAATATTTGGGAGTAATTAAAAATCTCCCAAAAATTATTGGAGTGCAGGCAGAAAAAAGTTCATTTATATATAATGCATTTTATAAAGGACAATTCGATTTAAATTATAAAGCTTCTACTATTGCAGATTCTATTTCAGTTAATATTGCACGTAATGGCTATACGGCAGTGAATGATTTAAAATCGGTTGAAGGTGAAATAATACTTGTAAGCGATGACGAAATTTTATTGGCACAAAATTATGTTTCAAAAATGAGCGGCATTTTCTGCGAGCCTTCATCTGCTGCATCATTTGCCGGATTTCTAAAATTTAAGGGAAGTATTTCTAAAAATAAATCTGTTGTGCTGCTTTTAACTGGTCATGGACTTAAAGATATCGATTCTGCTGTAAAATCAATTAAATTCCCTAAAATATTTGAAGCAGATATCGATTATATAATAGATAATATAAATTTGTAATAAATTAACGGGGAAGTGAAATGGTTGAACATAATAAATTTGAAGGAATTATACTTGCTGCCGGTTTATCCACTAGAATGAATGATTGGAAACCAAAAATTGAAATCGGCGATGTTCCTATACTAATTAGGACTATTGTCCCGATGGTTAATATTTGTGCTAAGGTTACTATAGTGGGTGGGCATAACTATAATGAATTGGTTAATCTGGTTAAGAGTACCACGATTCTTTCAGACTCACAAAAAAATAAAATTAGTTTGATTGAAAACAAGAACTATATAAACGGTATGCTTTCGTCAGTAAAACGCGGACTTCAAAATATTTCATCTCAAAGCGAAGGAATATTTATAACTCTAGGCGATATTCCGTTTGTTTTATTTAGCACATATCAAAAACTAATCGAATGTTTTTCAGAAGAAAATCAAGCTGAGGTTTATACTCCTGTAGCTTTGTTTGAAGATGGAGCTATTGATAAAGAACCAAAAATTTCCGGCGGACATCCAATTTTGATAAAGTCGACTATTTCTGAATATATTCTTCAATGTGCTGATGATGAAATATTAAAAGACATTTTACATAATTATAAACACAAATTTTGTACTGTAACTGATAAAGGCATTGGCATGGATATAGATAATTTTAGTGATCTCCAGGCTGCCAAATCTTATATGGAAAATTTAAAAAACATACATTAAGGAAGTTAAATGATCGAATTAAAAATTAACGAAGATTCCAGAAAAAATAATATTAAAAGATGTATTGAAAAAAATATAATATATCCCACTTATGAACAGATGAAGGATCCTTCAAAAGTTCCTTCAGGTATTTTAGAGCGATTGAAGAACGTTGGTCTCTGGGATGTTAACCCGTTAAATTTATTTAGAATAACATGGAAGAATGAACCAAAAGGATTTGGCGGCGGGTTTGGCGGAGTTAATTTTATTGAACTTCCGACAGAACTAACGGGAGTTAAAGCAAAAATTATTGCATTAGTTGGGAAATGGTTTCCGACCGGGGCTCATAAAGTTGGTGCAACATACGGCTGTTTGGCGCCTGCTTTAGTAACCGGCAATTTTGATTCAACATGGCAAAAAGCAGTGTGGCCATCGACAGGCAATTACTGCAGAGGCGGTTCATTTAATTCAGCTTTATTAGGTTGTCAATCAATTGCTATTCTTCCCGAAGAAATGAGTGAGGAGAGATTTGAATGGCTGCGTAATCTTGCTGGAGAGGTAATCGCTACTCCCGGCTGTGAAAGTAACGTTAAAGAAATTTTTGATAAATGCTGGGAGTTGAAAAGTACAAGAGGCGATGTAAAAATATTTAATCAGTTTGATGAGTTTGGAAATTATCTTTGGCATTATGAAGTAACCGGCAATGCAATTGAAGAAGTTTTCAAAAAGAATTTAAAATCCAAAGGAAATGTTGCAGGATATATTTCAGCTACAGGTTCCGGAGGAACAATTGCCGCCGGAGATTACCTTAAATTAAAATTCCCGCACCTTAAAATTGCAGCTTCCGAAGCACTTCAATGTCCGACACTTCTTCTTAATGGTTATGGCGGTCATCGAATTGAAGGGATCGGGGACAAGCATGTTCCGTGGATTCATAATGTGAGAAATACTGACGCTGTAATTGCTATTGACGATAATGATTGTATGGAATTGATCAGGCTTTTCAATGAAGATGAGGGAAAAGAATATTTGATTAAAATGGGAGTTCCCGAAAATATTACTTCAAGACTGGATAGTATAGGAATTTCCGGTGTTGCAAATATTCTTTCTGCAATAAAATTTGCAAAATATTTTGAATTGAAAGAAAACGATATTGTTTTTACTATTCTAACCGATTCTATGGATTTATATGGATCAAGATTAAATGAAATGAATGAAAAATTTGGTAAATTTAATCACGATGATGCTGTTAGAGTTTACAATAAAAATTTAATGGGAACAAATACTTCTTCAATGCTCGAATTAAATCATTATGATAAAAAGAGAATTCATAATCTTAAATATTTTACATGGATTGAGCAACAGCAGAAAGATTTAAATGAATTGAACGCTCAGTGGTATGATAATGACGCATACTGGGAAAGTATAAGAAATTTAACTCCAAAAATTGATGGACTTATAAAAGATTTTAATAAAGAAGCCGGTTTACTATGATAGAAGTGTTCAAAGCTTTGGAAGAAAGAATAAGGTCAAATCAAGCCATTGTTTTGGTTACTATTGTTGATATGAAAGGCAGTACTCCGGGTAAAGCCGGATTCAAAATGTTGGTCGGATCGGAGGGCAGAATTGCCGGTACAGTTGGCGGCGGCGGTGTTGAATACTATGCTGTTGACAAATCTAAAGAATTACTTCGAACAGGAGGTAATAATTTTACCGAAACCCTAATTATGAAAGATTCAATATTAGGTGAAGAAAAAGATAATATCGAAGTTAAAACAAATGATAAAGTTGAAATTAATGCGTTATGCGGTGGAGAAGTAACACTGTTTTATGAACTTTATAAATCATCAAAAACTCTTTACCTATTCGGTGCCGGACATGTTGGGCAAGCTGTTGCAAGGCTTGCAAAACAAATAGGATATTACGTAGTAATATTTGATAACCGTGCTAACGTTCTTGAAGAAGTAATTGAAGGATCATACAATCAAAAAATATTAGTTGACCTGCCGAATCTAAATTTAAAAGAAAAAGAATATCTGCAGTTAGATATTAATGGACATGCTGTAATTCTTACACATAATCATACTAACGATTTGCAGGTACTTGGAGTTTGTTTATAAAAATTATCCTAAGATGAATTATATCGGAATGATTGGTTCTAAAAGAAAAGTCAAAGAGGGAATATCATTTATAAAAAACAAGTTCGATCACAAACTGGATTTTAAGAATCTTTATTCACCAATTGGTGCTGAAATCGGCGGTGATTCGCCAAACGAAATTGCACTTAGTATCATGACTGAAATTCAAGCATTAGTATACGGCAAAAAAGTAAATCATCTTAGATTAAATTATGATGAGATAAAATAATTTATTTATGAAATGAAAATTTATATTGAATGGATTGGTTTACTGCATATACATGGTACAAAAAACCACAGTTTTATTGACCTAAAAAATAATGCCACAATATCTAACCTTTACGATCAAATAAAAATTAAAAAAGAACATCAAAAGTTTATTTCCAGTTTCGTGAATGGCACGGAAAAGAAAATGTTTTCTGTTCTTAAAGATGGAGATAAAGTAAAATTGTTCCTTCCAACCGGTGGCGGTTAAATTGAAAAAAGAATTTAATAAAAACGATTTTTATTCTGAATTTACTTTAAGAAATACCTCTTTAATTAACAAAAAAATTAAAAAAGTAACTATAGGAATTGCCGGCTGCGGTGGTCTAGGGTCTAATGCTGCAATTGCATTAGTAAGGGCTGGGATTCAAAATATTTTAATTGTTGATTTTGATAAAGTAGAAATTACAAACTTAAACAGACAGCAATATTCAATAAATGATTTGGGGAAATTTAAAGTCGATTCATTGGGAAAGATGCTTAAAAATATTAACCCTTTCATCAAAATTGAAAAACACAAAATCAAACTAAACGAGAAGAATATTTATAAAGTTTTTGAAAGGTGTAAAATTGTAGTTGAGGCCTTTGACACGGTAACCTCAAAGTCGATGATTATTAAGGCTTTTTCTGATCCGCGATTTAAGGAAAAATATTTAATTGCAGGCTCCGGTGTTGCAGGCTATGAATCAGCAAATAAAATTAGAACTAAAAGGATTGCCAAAAATATTTTTATTTGCGGTGATAATAAAACTGAGCCATTAAAATCAAATGGAATTATGGCACCCAGAGTAATGATTGCAGCAGGACATCAAGCAAATAAGGCACTACAATTAATTATTAAGTTAAAAAGCGATAATTAAAACTAATATTTTACAAATATTTTCCATAACCTTTTTCAATAGTTATACCAGCATTTTCCTGGAAAATAATTTTACCTCTTAAAATTGTCATTACAACCTTTCCATGGAAAGTTTCACCATCAAAAGGCGTTGTTTCGCCCTTTGAGTACAAAAAATCCTTTTTGAATTTCCATTTTTGATTTGGATCAATTAATGTAAAATCTGCATCTGCTTTTTTTTGAATGGTGCCTTTTTTCGGATATAATCCATAACGTTTTGCAGCATTTGTAGAGACGATTTCTACTAATCGTTTCAACGTTATTTTATTCTTTATATAACCTTCTGAAAATGTAACAGGAATTAAAGTCTGCGTTCCGGGAATCCCACCGTAATCTTTCCAGAATGAACCTGTGCTTTTTTCACTCAAAGGTGCAGGTGCATGATCAGAAGAAATAAACGAACATTTACTCTCAGCTAAAAATTGCCACAATTTGTTTTGATCATCTTTTGTTTTAACAACCGGAGCCGTTTTTAATGATGATCCTTTTGTCTTAAAATCATTACTTGTAAAATATAGATAATGCGGGCATGTTTCGTAAGTAATATTAAAATTACTAATTACTTGATTAATCAGCTCAGCAGCTTTATAAGAAGCGATATGAACGATATGTAAATTACCTTTTATAGATTTAGCAATTTCTACTGCGTCTGAAACAGCAAGAATTTCTCCAAGTGCAGGTCTTGAATTGGAGTATCTTAAATAATCATCTTTTTGGTTTGATAGTCCTTTTCCAAGACCCGTTAATAATTCATAATCCTCGGCATGAAGCAAAATAGGAATCCCAAGTTCTTTCCCTTTTTGAAGTATCTTATAAAATTGGTATTTACTCACGCGGGGATACGAACTCATTCCTGAAATAAAATAAGTCTTAAATCCTTTTGCGCCTTTCTCGGCTAATTCTTCCATTGAGTTTTCATACTGATCAAAATTATTTACGTCAATTCCGCCGAAGAGAGAAAAGTCAACGCATGATGTATTTCGGATTGCTTCCATTTTAATATCGAAGTTTTTACCATTAGTTACAGGTGGAATAGAAGTACACGGCATATCAATTACAGTTGTTATACCTCCTGCTGCTGCCGACATACTGCCATGGTAAAAATCTTCTCTGTGCGTAAATCCGGGAGTATCAAAATGTACATGAGGATCAATTCCTCCCGGAATAGTAATCATTCCTTCAGTATCAATAATTACGTTTGCGGGATTTTCATTAATCGATAGAATATTTTCTTTAGTTAAATTGGAAAGTTTATATTCTTTTATGTCAGGGCTGTTATTGAATTCGGATGATAGATTTACATTGTAGTCAATTATAAAATCACTAAAATATATGTCAACATTTTTTTCTTGATCAGCTAATTCATCATAAATATGACAGTTCTTTAAAATCATATATATATTTATCCGTTCAAAACATTTAAAACATATTCCGGAGTGAATGGAGCTTTAAACAATCTCTTACCTGTAGCATTATAAAAAGCATTTGAAATTGCCGGTAAAGCGCCGTTAATATTTATCTCCGAAATTGATTTTGCTCCGAATGGACCGGTTTCTTCATAAGACTCAATTAATTTTACTTTAATTGGAGGAATATCATATGCGGTATACATTCCATATTTGCCAAAAGTATCATTCAGCATTTTACCGTTAGGTGTAAAATAGTAATCTTCAAATAAAGCATAAGCCAAACCGTTAACTATAGCTCCTTCTGCCTGGCCTTCTGCAAGAGTTGTGTTTATCGGAGTTCCGCAATCAACTGTAGCAACATAATTTAGTACTTTAATGAAACCGGTTAGTGTATCCACTTCTATTTCTACAAAATGTGCAGCGAATGGGGGAGGGGATTTAGGAGAAACATGAGATGCAGTAGCTTGAATTTGAAATTGATTGTTCTGGTAAAAAGCATACCTGCAGATATCTTCGAACGATACTTCTCCTAAATCAGGATTTTTATTTGAGGATTTAGTTATTACTTTGTTATCATTTATTTCTATCTCTTCAACTGACAAACCCAAAATTTCAGCGCCGACTTTTAATATTTGACTTTTAATTTTTTCAGCACATTTTTGTACTGCTTTGCCTGATAAGTAAGTTGTGGATGAAGCATAAGCACCTACGTCGAATGGTGTATTATCTGTGTCTGAAGAAGTTACAATAAAATTATCAACCGGTGTGTCTAAAACTTCGGAAGCTATTTGAGCAAGAATTGTATCTGAACCTGTTCCTAAATCGGTTGCGCCTACATGCAAATTAAAAGAACCGTCATCATTCATTTTTATATACGCAGAAGCCATATCAATTTCCGGAATTGCAGAACCCTGCATTAAGGCAGCCATGCCTATTCCTCTTTTATAACGATTATTTTTATTTAATTCCGAATTTGCACCGTAAAGTTTTTTCTTATCATACCAACCAGATTTTTTCGCTCCAACATCAATACACTCTTCCAATGAAGTTGAAGTTACGGTCATTGCAACTCCTTCTTTGCCTTCTCCGAGAGCTTTAAAAATAGGAGACGTTTCTCCAGACTTAATAGACCATTTTTTGTAATATTGAATAATATCCTGTTTAGTATCTTCGCAAATCATATCAATAACCTGACCATATCCAAAATAAGCTTCTGTTGCACCGTAGCCCCTATAAGCACCGCCGCATGGAAGATTTGTATAAACACTTTTGCCTGTAAAACGTACATTCTCAATTTTGTTTAACAATGGAAGTGTTTTTGATCCTGCATTTGATAAAACCGTTAATGCGTGAGAACCGTATCCGCCGGAGTTTTCCAGAGCATCAAGGTGAAATGCGTTTATTTTTCCTTCATTGTCATAACCTACTCTAAATTTAGTTCTGAACTGATGCCTGGTTCTTGTTGATTTAAAAACTTCTTTACGATTTAAAACTAATTTTGCAGGGCGTTTTGTTTTCCATGAAATTAAAGCAACAATAGGTTCAAGCAGAACTTCTTGTTTACCGCCAAATCCTCCTCCAATCCTTGGTTTAATTACACGAATTTGCGAAATCGGGATTTCGGCAATGTGAGAAACAATTCTTCTTACATGAAATGGAACTTGAGTCGAAGAAATAATCACAAGTCTTCCGCGATTATCAATGTAAGATACGGCAGCGTGCGGTTCTAATGCGCAATGAGAAGCGTAGGGTGTATAAAAAGTTTGTTCGATTTTATTTGAAGAATTTTCAAACGCTTCATCAAAGTTTCCTATTTCTGCATCTACTTTTGACGGCATATTTTTCGATGCATCATAAAAAACCGGAATTTTTGGGAATGCTCCATCATCTTTATGAATGATTATTTTTGAGTCTTCCGCTTTTTCAAAATCGAGTATTGGTTTTAACCTTTTATATTTAACTTTTATTTTTTTAAGAGCAGCATCTGCAATTTCTTTAGATTCAGCGGCGACAGCACATACATTGTCTCCCACATACCTCATTATATTTCCAAACAAAACAGTATCATACGGGGATGGTTCCGGATAACCTTGTCCGGCAGTAGTGTATAAAATCTGTTTTACATTTTTATAAGATAATATTTCAGCAACGCCGGGTATATTTCGAGCAGCAGAATCATCGATATTCTCTATAACTGCGTGTGCAAAACCTGAATGCAGAATTGAAACATACAGCATATCTTTAAAATTAAAATCATCGGTATATTGTTCATTTCCGGTAACAAGTGCTAAACCGTCAATTTTTTCAATTGGTTTGTTTACATATTTGAACATTTATACTCCTGGTTAATTCTTTTTGTTTATTAAATCTGCTGATTTTTCAACAGCTTCAATTATTTTTACATAGCCTGTGCATCTGCATAAATTCCCGTCTAATCCTTCTACTATTTCTTCGTACGTAGGATTTGGATTATCTTTTAACAAACTATAGGAAGCAATGACCATTCCCGGCGAACAAAATCCGCATTGATCCGCACCAGCCTGCGCAAATGTTTTTTGTATAATGTGCGGCGAGAATAAAGTACCAATTCCTTTTACAGTTTTGACTTCTTTATCTCTTATACTCATTGCTAAAACCTGGCATGAATTAACCGGCTTTTCATCAAGCAGAACCAAACACGCACCGCATTCACCTTCATTACACCCGCATTTTACTTCTGTATATCCATTATTTCGTAATACATCTAATAATGTTTCATTGGATTTAATCTCTACCTCTTTTGATTCCGAATTTATATTTAAATTCAATTTCATTTATTCCTCCCGATAATTTCCGTAAGCAGATCATTAAAATAAACTCTGGCAATATTCTCCTTATAATCTACACTGTATTTATAATCAGCAATAAATTTAGGTGAAATAAATTTATCTGCTTTTTGAATTAAATCATCAGATAAATTTTGACCTATAAAAATATTTTCTGCCCTTTTAAATCTTTTAAATCGGCCTTGAACACCTGTAATAACTAACCTGGCATCATCCACAATATCTTTCTTCATCTTGAAAGAAATTGCAATGTTGAATAAAGGATATTCAAAACGGATTAAGGTAAATCTTTTCACGCCCCAAAAAACATCATGTTCGGATGGAACAACTATCTCCTTTATAAGGTGTTTGGTTTTTATTATGCCTTTTGTAACGTAATCTTCAATCGGAATAATAATATTTTTTTTCCCAAAAATATTAATCTTTGCATCCAATGCTATTAATGGTGCATATAAATTGCTCCACAATGGAAAATCCTTTAGTGAACCGCCTATTGTTATACGATTACGGAGAGGTGTTGAAGCTGCATGCGAAAGTGAAGCAGAAAGCATATCTATACAATTATTTTCTTTTGAATATTTTACGATTTCGCCGAAGGTAACCGCTGCGCCGATGTGAAATGATTTCCCTTTTTGATGAATATAGTTTAGACCTAAACCGGAAACTTCCACTAAACCTTTTATGCTTTTTGTTCGTGTTTTTAAAATTCTCGTTCCGCCGGCATGAAGTATAACACCTTGCTGGTTTATAAGTTTTAAAGCGTCTTTAAAATTGGTTGGGAAATACCACTGGATTTCATTCGGCAACATACGTTAGCTCCCCGATATTAAATTTTAAAATTATAATTATAAATAAGTTATTTTTATTTCTATAAAGTTTTAATTATTTAAAAGTTTTTTAGCTATTTCATTTCCTTTACTAATAATTACTTCTTCATCTTCTCCTGTCAATTTACCCTTGTCCACAACAATTTTACCATTTACAATAGTATATTCAGTCTGATGATTAATTCCTGTAAAAATTAAAGAAGCAAGCGGATCGGACAAACTGCCGGTATATTCCAATTTGTTGATATTAAATAAAGCTAAATCTGCAAGCCATCCTTCTTTTACTTTTCCTGCCTTAGTGAAATTTAAAATCTTAGTACCATTTTCTATCCCCATTTTGAAAACCTCATTAGCAGTTAATCCGGATGAACCGTATTTAACTCTCTGAAGAAGCATTGCATTTCTTAATTCACCCAGCATATCTGAAGAATCATTTGAAGCAGAGCCGTCAACTCCGATACCGACATTTATTCCCATGTCAATCATTTCTCTTACTCGTGCAATTCCGGATCCTAATCTCATGTTTGAAGAAGGGCAGTGAGCTATTGAAGTGTTAGTTTCCTTTTAATACTTTTAATTCGTCATCATTAAAATATATCCCATGTGCAAAAAAAACATCTTCACCGATAAAATCAACCTCTTCCATTAAGGCTAAAGGATTTTTTCCAAACATTTGGTTGCAATAGTCTTCCTCATCTTTAGTCTCAGCGAGATGAGTATGGAGTCTAACATTATAATTTCGTGCAAGCTTTGCTGTCTCTTTCATATTTTCTTTAGTAACGGAGAAGGGAGAGCAAGGCGCAAGAACAATCTTTCTCATTGATTCTTCGGAGGAATCATGATATTGTTCGATTACTCTTTGACTGTCTTCCAAAATTTTAGCTTCTGTTTGTACAACGGAGTCGGGTGGAAGGCCGCCATTTTTTTTACTAAGAGACATCGAACCTCTTGTGGGTGAAAAACGCATCCCTAATTTTTCAGCAGCTTTAAATTGAATGCCCATTAAATCACCCTTAAAACTTTCAGGGTAAAGATAATGGTGATCGGTTGAAAGTGTGCAGCCCGTTTTTAATAATTCTCCCATTGCTATCATGGATGAGTAATAAACTGCATCTTCATCAATATTTTTCCAGATTTCGTATAAGTAAACTAACCAATCAAAAAGTTTAGCATTTTGAACTTCTTTTACATTTCGAGTTAAGGTTTGATAAAAATGATGATGAGTATTCACAAGTCCGGGAATAACAACTAAAGATGAACAGTCGATCGTTTCTAATCCAGTTATTGAATTCAAATTTAATTCTTTACCGATTTTTACAATCCGGTTTCCATCTATCAAAATGTCAGTATTATGATAAGATTTGTCATCATCAAATGAAGCAATAAAATAGCAGTTTTTAAGTAAGATCATTAGGGCCCCTAAACTATAAAATTTACAGCGTTAAAAATAAATATTATTTCTATAGATTACTATACAATAAGGTAAAATCTTTCATTTAATTTTCTTGAAAATGACACTAACCTTAAGTAATTTTTAATAAAGTATAAATAGTTTTATATAAAGTCCAAATTTAGGGGGACTGAAAATGAAAGATGATTCAAAACCTCGCAAACTTACACGCCGTAATTTTATTAAAGGTGTAGGAACCGGAGTAGTCGGCACCTATGCAATTGTTCCCGGTGTTGAAATTATATCAAAAAAAATTGCAAAAGAAACTTTTGATGACGATGAGGGGAAAACTCTACTCAACTTAAAAGTAAACGGTAAAAAAATTCGCACAAAAGTTGAGCCGCGTACAACCCTTGCTGAATTGTTAAGAGATAAATTAAACCTAACCGGTACAAAAATAGTATGCAACCACGGCGAATGCGGTTCATGTACTGTCCTTTTAGATGGTAAGGCAGTTTATTCTTGTCATTTGCTTGCACATGGATGCAGACGGGAAAGGAGGTGATAACAGTTGAAGGTTTACTCTCCGGAGAGAAACTTAATCCTATTCAAGAAGCCTTTATTGAACATGACGGAATTCAATGCGGATTTTGTACACCCGGACAAATAATGGCTGCTCAGGCTTTATTAAATAAGAATCCTAAACCTACAAAGGAACAGATTTTAGACGGAATGTCAGGAAACATTTGCCGTTGTTCTGCATATCCGAATATTATTAAATCAGTAGTAGCAGCTGCTGAAAAATTATAATTGTATTAAAAGTGAAATCATTTTAGAATTTAAAGTTTAGGTGATAAAATGCCGAGAAAAATCGTAAAGTCAAAATTATTTTTTGATGATAAATTTATTGATACTATTGGCGAAGTTTCTACGGATAAATATAAAGCCTGGGAGCCAAATGATAAATTAAAGGTAATTGGAAAACCAATCTCAAGAGTGGACGGTTATGATAAGGTGAGCGGTTCAGCGGTTTATACTTTTGATATAAATCTTTCCCGGATGGTTCATGCAAAAATTTTGGGATCTGCATATCCGAATGCTAAAATAAAAAAAATAAACACTAAAAAAGCTGAGAACCTGCCAGGTGTTTTAATTATAATAACTTCGGAAGATGAACCGAAAATTAAATGGTATAATAATACAACATTCCTATTTGATTCTCATGTGAGATGTGTAGGTGATGAAGTTGCTTGTGTAGTTGCTGAAACAGAAATAATTGCAGAAGACGCAATTAGATTAATTGAAGTTGAATATGAAGAATTACCTTTTGTTGTGGATGCAAAGGAAGCAATGAAACCTGATTCACCCAAAGTGCATAATTGGGGAAATATCCTTAACGGAAAACCAAGTACATATTCGAGAGGTGATATTGAAGAGGGATTTAAAGTTGCCGATGTAACCGTAGAAGATACTTTTTCAACTCAAGTAGCGATCCATAATCCGACTGAAGTTCATTGCAGTGTAGTTAATTGGGACGGGGATAAATTAACAGTTTGGGATTCAACTCAAGCAATATTTGCAGTTCGTGATCAAATTGCAAGTAGTTTAAATATTCCTGAAAGTGATGTCCGTGTTATTAAGAAATATATGGGAGGCGGATTTGGCAGTAAACTTGAAGCAGGCAAATATTCTGTTATAGCTGCATTAGCTGCAAAAAAAATTGGAAGGCCTGTTAAAATTAGTCTTGACAGAAAACAAATGAATTTAATTGCAGGAAATAGACCGGATTCATTTCAGAAATTAAAAGCCGGAGCAAAGAATGACGGGACATTGACTGCACTCAAACACTATTCGTACGGTGCAGTGGGCGCATATCCGTCAGGTGCCGGATGCAGCTGGCCTTTGCGTGCTTTATATAAATGCCCGAATGTAAGTACTGAAGAATATAATGTATTAATAAATGCAGGCCGTGCCCGTGCTTTCAGAGCTCCCGGACATGTCCAAGGTACTTTCGCATTTGAATCCTTAATTGATGAACTTGCTGAAAAAGTGGGTGTCGATCCTTTAGATTTTAGACTGAAAAATTATAGTGAAGTTGATCCAGTCTCAAACGAACCATATACAAGTAAATTATTAAAAGAGGCATATAAAAAAGGTGCTGAAGCAATCGGTTGGTATAAAAAAAGAAAACCAGCCGGTACTGATAAAGGTACGATTAAAAGAGGTATGGGGATGGCTACACAAATATGGTGGGGAGGCGGTGGACCGCCGGCGTATGCAACTTTAAAATTAAATAGAGACGGCAGTGTCCAGGTAATTGCAGGGACGCAGGACATTGGTACCGGTACTTATACTTTTATCGCAATGGTAGCAGCAGAAGTTTTAGAACTTCCACTAGATAAAATCCAGGTATCTTTAGGAGACACAGCAGTTGACCCGTATTGTCCTTCAAGCGGAGGAAGTATGACCGCTCCATCTGTTTCACCGGCTGTAAGAGACGCAGCAGAACAAATGAGAAATAAATTGATAACAGGTGCTGCAGCAATATTGGAATTGCCAGAAGAACAACTTTCTTATCGTAAAGGCGTTATATATAATTTAAAAGAAGAAAATCAAAAACTATTAATCTCGGATGTAGTTAAAAAGATGCATGAGCGAGTTTTAATTACAACGGGTGCAAGAAATGAAAATCCAAAAGGATATCAAGCAAACACTTTCGGTGCTCAATTTGCTGAAGTTGAAGTAGACACAGACACCGGTAAAGTTAAAGTTTTAAAAATTATAGCCGCTCATGATATTGGACGGGTGCTAAATCGTAAAACTCTTGAAAATCAATTCCACGGTGGGATTATACAAGGACTTGGATATGCCTTAATGGAAGAAAGAATAATAGATAAAAATACTGGGAAAGTCCTTAATACGAATATGCATGATTATAAAATGACAACAATAAAAGATACACCTGATATAGAAGTAATAATTGTTAGTGAAGGAGATGATTTATTGAATTATACGGGAGTGAAGGGAATAGGAGAGCCGGCAATAATTCCAACTGCCGGAGCAATTGCAAATGCAGTCTATAATGCTATTGGTGTAAGAATTAAAAGCCTTCCTATTACTCCGGATAAAATACTAAATGCATTATATAGCTAATTGTAAAAAAGAAATTTCAAGGTGAACTGATGAATAATTTTAAATATATGCAGCCGAAAAGTTTAAGTGAAGCAAGTGAGCTATTAAAGAAAAAAAATAAAACTTCAATGTTGTTTGCCGGAGGGACTGATTTATTAGGCATGATGAAAGATTATTTGGAATCTCCTGAAAATGTAATCAATTTAAAATCAATTCCTGACTTAAATAATATTGAATATACTGAAGGTAGAAGCTTAAAAATAGGTTCGCTTGTTACACTTGTTGAGATTGCTGAAAATCCTATTATAAATGAAAAATTTACAATTTTAGCTGAAGCAGCAAAGGAGATTGCTTCTCCCCAATTTAGAAATGTAGCTACTCTTGGCGGAAACTTATGTCAACGGCCGAGGTGTTTTTATTTTCGAGGTGATTTTCATTGTTTGAGAAAAGGCGGGGATATTTGTTATGCAGTTGACGGCCAGAATAAATATCATTGTATAGTTGGCGGAGGTCCATGCTACATTGTTCACCCATCTGATACTGCGGTAGCACTTTTAGCTTTGAATGCTAAGGTTTCAGTTTTCTCAAATGGAAAATCAAGAATAATTCCTATCAAAGACTTTTTTATTCTTCCAGAGAAAAATTACACAAAAGAAAATATATTAGAACCGGGAGAGATTGTTGAGAAAATTATTATCGATGATTTACCGAAAGGGACAAAAAGTAAATACATCAAATTTATGGAAAGAGAAACATGGGATTTTGCTCTCATCAGTGTTGGTGCGGTTATAACAACTAATAATAATGCAATAATCAAAGGACGTGTTGCCTTTGGCGGTGTTGCGCCGATACCCTGGGAAATAGAAAACCTTAATAAAAATTTATCCGGATTAAACATTTCTGAATCCGATTTTTCGAACATATCTAAAAATACATTCAAAGATGCATTCACATTGGAACATAATGCATATAAAATACCGCTTGCCAGAAATTTATTGAAAAAAATATTAACAAAACTCTCAGCTTAGCAATAAAATTTATCCGCAATAAAATCGTTTTAAAAATAAAAAAGCCCAATGATCGGGCGACCATCGGGACTTAGCTCTTTTTACTCAAAAGGCAGGGGAGAACCTTTTGAAAGAACCGATGTGAAAATAAACCTTCGTGAAAAAACATGCAAGAAGAAAAATCAAATCAAAATATTTTGTGATACAAACAACAGAAATTAATGAAAGATTTTAAATTTTAATTTTGAGTGTTTAGTTGCATCGCTTCTTTTATCTAAAATCCAAAAGCTGATAAAAACAAATACAAGATATAGGCCTATCAACAAAGTGTGAATCATATTATAATCCTCCCGATTGTAAATAGAAATATAGAATAGACCTTCGTGTGAATAAACCAAATGTTAAGTCTAATTAATATGTCTGAAACTAAATAATTAGATAAACAAAAGAAGTGATAGTCGCTTATCTCATGTTGCATTGTGTCTTTACTCATATCAATTACCTATAGACCTTTTGATTAATTTGAAAACATTATTATTTTAACAAAAAGCATAAATAACACTACTCTTATTAAAATGATTTTAGAATCTGATAACCAGCGGCCTGAAATTAAGTATCCTTGTGAGTGGGGATATAAAGTAATTGGTACGGATGTGAATAAAATTCTTCATGCTATTGAAGAAGCTTCGATGGGTTTAACTCCGGATATAACACCATCCAACATCAGTAAAAACGGGAAATATTTTAGTATAAATTTTACTGTTGAAGTTCCAAATGAAGTTGTAAGAAATCTTGTTTACGAAAAATTAAAAAATAATCCCGAAATTAAAATTGTAATTTAATATATACGGGTAAAGCCTGGAACAGTTTACAAAAATATTTATCGTTTGATATATAACTTACAATGATTCATCTAAATCGTATAATGTAATTGTAATCGGGAACGGATCTTCAGCTTCTTCTTCTGCATATTTTTTAGATAAACAAAAAGAATATGTAATTGTGCTTAATAAAGCGTCTTTGCCGCGTTACAAAACGTACGAGATTTGATTTTGACATAACTCCAATATATTATCAACCTCTAAAACTTAAAATCTTTTGAAATTACGTTTGTTAAATTTATTTTCCCGTCCGTGATTAAAAATTATAAACATATTATCTGGGATTGGAACGGAACTCTTTTTGATGATACTGAATTATCTTTAGATATAATAAATAGTATTCTGTTAAAGAGAGATCTTCAAACCATTACTTTAGAAAAATATAGATCCATTTTTACTTTTCCGGTTAAAGATTATTATGAGAAAACTGGATTGGACTTTAAGAAATATCCTTTTGAGGAATTAGGAACTGAATGGATTATGGAATACGAAAAACGGCGTTCGGAAGCTAAACTGCACAAAGATGCTAAAGAAATATTGGAATATATTTCCTTAAATTCCAAACAGCAGTCTATTCTTTCGGCCTATTCATACAGCACACTAGTGGAAATTATTAAACATTTTGAAATTGAACATTACTTTACTCATTTAGTCGGATTAGACCATGTTTATGCATCAAGCAAAATAGAAATCGGCAAGAAGTTGATGAATGAGTTAAATAATGAAAGAAGTGAAATTATTTTAATCGGCGATACTGTTCACGATTATGAGGTCGCAGCGGAAATGGGAATTGATTGCATACTTATTGCAAATGGACACCAAAGCAAAGAAAAATTAAAAACTTGCGGCGTGCAAGTCTTAAATACATTATCTGATGTATATAAAATTTTTTGATTGGGATCGAATAAAATTTAGTCTGCCAAAAGTAATAAGCTCAATAAAAGTTTATTAATTTTTTAAGATTGATAACCGCAATTATTAATTTACTCAATAAATATTTTTATTGCATTTAAGATTTATTCTCTTTAGCTTTTTTAAGCTTTATTAAAAGACTATTTTCTTTCTAGACAGCGGAATACTTTTTCCTTATATCCTTTAACAACATTAATCTTAACAATGGATCCAAGCTCATTGGGTTATATAAATAATTAATCATTTATTTAATAATTATAGGTGGGTGCATGAAAAAAAATATTTTATTTTTCATCCTTTGTAGCCTTTCCGTAGTTGTTGTTTTATTTCAATTCAATTGTGAACCGCAAGAAAAAACTATGACGAAGGAAGAGTTAATTGCAAAAGGGAAATACCTTGTCAATCTGGGGGGATGCAATGACTGCCATTCTCCTAAAGTAATGACAAATATGGGGCCTGTACCAGATACTACCCGTCTTTTATCCGGTCATCCGGCAAACGAACCAACTCCGGAATTAGATTTAAAAGCAGCTGGCCTCAAAAATTGGGTTTTATCCAGTATGGATTTAACTGAATGGCTAGGACCTTGGGGTATTTCATTTACAAGAAATCTTACACCTGACTCTACAACTGGTATTGGAGCATGGTCATTTCAGGACTTTGTTAATACACTTAGAAATGGAAAGCATTTGGGTACTGGAAGAAATCTTTTACCTCCAATGCCATGGGAGCCGCTCGGTCACGTAAATGATGCGGATTTAAAAGCTATCTTTACTTATTTACAAAGTTTACCGGCAATTCATAATGAAGTCCCAAATCCTGTACCGCCTCCTATGGTAGCTGATTATTTTAAAAAGAAGTGATTTAAAACGGGAGCTTCGGCTCCCTTTTTTTATGATAAAATAATTTATATTTATACTCGGTGAAGAAGAATTCCATAATTACCAGTTGAATGATAATAATAAAATAATTAGCTTGTAAACGGAAATTTTTTGCTTCAAGTTTTAAAAACAATAAAAATAATTTTTCAAAACATAAATTATTTAAAACCTTAGGGTATAAAATAAAGTGGGAGCGGGGATAGTGTCAAATAATTCAAATTATATTCAAAATACGATAACTGCAGATTCCGAGATTAAGCAGAAAAAATCTAACAATTTTTTAGCAGTTGTTATAGGGGTAAGTATTATTCTAGGGCTCTATTTAATTAGCATTCAAAATTTCCTTCTTTTCCACAGCATAGCAGAAAGTTTTAGTATTGTAATCGCTTGCGGAATCTTTATGGTTGTCTGGAATTCCAGGCGATTCATTGAAAATAATTTCTTCTTAATAATTGGTATCGCATATCTTTTTATCAGTTCTATAGACCTTATTCATATGTTGTCTTATAAAGGAATCGATATTTTCCCCGGACATACAACAAATCTTCCCACGCAACTTTGGATAGCAGGTAGATATTTACAGGCATTTACATTATTTGCTGCCCCATTTTTTATAAATAAAAAAATAAGAGTATCCTATATATATTATCCATTCCTAGTTCTAACGGCTGTAATTTTTTTATCAATTTTTTATTGGAAAATATTTCCAATATGCTTTATAGAAAATGTTGGACTTACAACATTCAAGAAAGTTAGTGAATATATAATCTCGTTAACCTTGATCGGTTCATTAATTACACTATTAAAAAAGAAGCGTGAATTTGATAAATATATTTTAAAATTTGTTATCGCTTCTATAATAGTTCTTATTATATCTGAATTGTCATTCACATTATATACATCATCTTATGGTTTTTATAATATGTTAGGACACGAACTTCGAATAATTTCATGTTATCTGATATACAGAGCAATTTTTGTAGCAGGATTTCAAAATCCATTTAATCTGTTATTTAGAAAATTAAAGATGAAAGAGGAGATGCTGCAATTTACTAGGTTTTCTATCGACCACGCTGATGATCTGATAATATGGATAGATTCAAATGGTACAATTACAGATGTAAACGATACAACCTGTAGAAAATTAAATTTTAAAAAAGAAGAAATTATTGATACGCCGTTTATGCGAGTATGTCCAAATATAAATATAGAAGAAGTAAAGAAATCAATTGGCAGCGGTGTCAATCATGAGCCTGTTACTCTTGAAAGTGAATTTATTGTTGAAGGCAAACAAAATATTTCACTTGAGGTGGAAATAAATTATTTGGAATATGGGAACAAATATTATTACTGTGCATTTGCGAGAGATATCACTGAAAGGAAAAAAGTTGAAGCCGCCTTACACGAAAGTGAAGCAAGATTTCGCAATTTGGCAGATTTTGCACCAGTCATGATATGGATGGCTGATACTAAAAAGCTATGTAACTATTGTAACAAAACACTGATCGAATATGCTGGCAAAACGCAGGAACAACTTATGGGCAATGGCTGGGCAGAGTTAATCCATCCAGATGATCGTGAAAAGTGCTGGGAAGATTATAGTAAAGCATACGAACAGAAAACAGCATTAACTATGGAATATCGGTATAAAAGATTTGATGGTGAATATAGATGGTTATTAGATACTGGTGTTCCGCGATTCACTCCTGACGGAAGTTTTTTAGGTTACATTGGCTCAAGTCTAGATATTACTGAAAGAAGGCAAGCTGTTGAACTGATTGAATCTTCACTTCAAGAAAAGGTAATTTTACTAAAAGAAATTCATCATAGAGTAAAAAATAATCTTCAAGTTATATCAAGTTTATTTCGACTTCAATCATCATATATTAAAGATAAAGAAGCAAAGGAAATATTTAATGAGAGTCAGAACCGTGTAAAGTCTATGGCGCTTATTCATGAAAAGTTATATCTTTCTAAAAATCTAACTCATGTTAATTTTTCTGATTATGTTCATGAATTGGTAACCAATTTGTTAACCTCTTATAAATTTAGTTCTAATACAATAAGCCTCGAAATTAGTATTGATGATATCGAATTAAATGTTGACCTTGCAGTAAATTTAGGCTTAATTTTAAATGAGCTTGTTTCGAATTCTTTAAAATATGCTTTCCCGGAAGGAAAAGGTAGGGAAGGGGACAATTGTATATTACAAGTTAAACTTTTTTCAGGTTGTGATTCTAAAATAGTTTTAATTGTTATGGATAATGGAATAGGATTTCCAAAAAACCTGGATTTCAGAAATACGGATTCTCTGGGAATGCAAATTGTAGTTTCTCTTGTAAGTCAATGTAAGGCGGAAATTTTACTGGAAAAAGAAAAAGGTACAAAATTTACTATTACTTTTTAATTTAAATTATTATATTAGGCACCATGTTGCGGATTTATCATAGATGATTATAAAATTAAATTGATACTAAAAGTTTTTAATTAACTAAATTAATTGAAATGTTCAAAAATATCTTTCATTGCATTTAACGAAAGCCTTTATTTTATGAACATTTATCTAATAATACATCCACAATAAAAGGAGAACGAAATGTACAAAAAAGCCGTTCCGTTGTTTGCAATTATGTTTGCAGTCTTTTTTCTTTTCAGTACAAAGGGTTATTCGCAGTACGAACTTAATAGAAGCTATCTCGGACCAACAATCGGTTTATCGTTTTTGGGTTCAACCCCTCAGTTCGGTTTGAACTATGAATATAGTATGCAGCTGCAAGATTTTGGATCTGTTGGATTTGGTGGTGTATTTAGATATTGGAGCTATAGTGAAGATTATTTTTATGGGAAGTGGAGTTATACTGATATTCTGATTGGTGCTCAAGGAAATTATCATTTTAAGGTTACTAATGATAAGTGGGATCCATGGGTTGGTTTAACTCTTGCTTATGATGCCGGTTCTGTTAAATGGGATGGACCTTACGCTACATACGCTTCACCAAGTTATGGCGGCTTTTTCTTAGGAGCTCAGGGCGGAGTTAGATATTGGGTTTCACCTACACTTGCAATAGTAGCTAGAATCGGTTACGGCAGTTTGAGTTATGGTGCATTAGATGTTGGAGTTGATTTTAAATTATAATTCTTTAAAAAATAATTTATAGAATTCTTTAGCCTTGAGATTAACATTTAAATTCTTCTCAAGGCTTTTTTATGTTCAGTTAATTAAATTTCAAAGCACTTTTGTTTATAATTCATATATAATTAAATTTCTATAATTCTAAATTAAGATTAAATATAAGGGTAATGATGAGTGATAAAAAATCAGCTTCAATTTGGCTCCATCATCTTCATGAGGAAGTTGATGCAGCGTTTTTATATCGAATCCTTGCCGGTTTAATTGATGACGAATCAAGAAAAGATATTTATCTAAGACTTGCTAATGTAGAAGATAAACATATTACTGCCTGGAAGGATTTAATTGAGAAAAATAATATTGCTGTTGGTGAACTCAAACCTTCATTACAAGCTAAAATTTTAGCGTGGTCAGCTAGGAGATTTGGAACCTGGATGCTCTCCAGAGCTTTAATGAAAGAAGAAGCGACTGAAGTAAAATCGTATCTGGGGCTTTATCAATCAAGCTCAGATGAACCTACAAAAAAGATTGCATTAAGACTGGCAAAGGATTCTGCAGAACATGCAAATAGTCTAATGTCGATTAAAGGAAGCAGTGAGGAACCGTGGCATAAGTCAGAATCAGGTGGTTTATTGCGAAATATTGTTTATGGTTTTAATGATGGGCTAACTGCAAATTTTGGTCTCATCGCCGGTGTAATAGGTGCAAGTGTAGCTCCGCATATAATTCTTATTTCTGGAATATCCGGTATGATAGCAGATTCACTTTCGATGGGATCTTCCGGTTACTTAGCAGCTGTAAGCGAAAAAGAGGTTTATGATCATGAACGTAGAATGGAAAGTGAAGAAATTCTTTTAATGCCTGAACTTGAAACGGAAGAGCTTGCATTAATTTACGAATCGAAAGGAATGAATAGGGAAAAGGCTGCAGCATTAGCAAAAGAAGTAATGAAAAATCCTGAGCAAGCTTTGGAAGAAAAAGTTCGGGAAGAACTGGGAATTGGAATACAAAACACTAGTCCTCTAAAAGAAGGCTGGATAACAGGATTGGCTACAGCAATCGGTGCAATTATCCCTGTGTTTCCATTCTTTTTTTGGAGCGGGTCTGTGGCGATATGGATATCTTTTATTATCGCAATGTTAACACATTTTGGTGTCGGCGCAGCAAGAAGCTTTTTTACCGGCAGAGGAATTTTTAGAAGCGGTTTGGATATGTTTGTAGTAGGTTTTGGGATCGCAGCTGTCGGATATTTTATAGGTGAATTAATTGCAAAGCTGCTTTAATATATTTATAAACAATAAGTATTAATTTAAAATTAAAAAATTCTTTAATTTGGATTAAATATTTTCATAAATCAATAAATAAAAACCTTAATTCTCATTAAAGGGGAGAACTTATGGTTATAAATTTCATAATACCTAAATTTTTTAATTATAAAATAATTTTTCCTATTATTATATTTTTGTCCTTTGAGTCAATATCTAAGGCTCAGGAAAATTATTTCTATACTAATAAACCGTATGGCAGTGAATCTCTTTTTAACCCCATTAGTTTGATGATTAATGGCGGCTACGATGTAAGCCAGCTCCAGTTAGTATCAAACGATATAATACACCAGCAGTATGGGAAAATGATGAGTGTTGTTTTTAGAAATTTAGGTGATCCGTTTACAAGCATTTCACATTACGGATGGTCAAGATTTTTACGTACGGAATTTCTTCCTATAAGTTTTACTAAAGAAAATATGCAGTGGATTCCAAATTATCAGCAGCATTTAATAGGAGGTGGGATGTTATTTACAGCAATGAAAGAATGGTATCAGCAGCATAATTATCCTTACCCCTGGCTTCTTTCCGCCGTCACTTTAATGACTCATCATTTATTCAATGAGGTTATGGAGTCAGGTCCGAATGAAGGATATAGTGTTGATGAAATTTCTGATATATATATTTTTGATTTAGGCGGAATTGTTCTATTTAGTTTTGATTCAATAAACGAATTTTTCAGCAAGAAATTAAATCTATCTGATTGGTCATTACAGGCAACAATTACATTACCTAATGGTAGAGTTAATGCCGGGCAATATTTTGCAATGAAATGGAAATTACCTTTTTCAAATCGATGGTCATTATTTTACAGATATGGAATGGGTGCGCTATTTGGTTTTTCAGAAAAAATTGATGACACTGATAATTTATCCATGGGAGTAGGTTTTAAAACTAAACATCTTGTTGATGTAAGTTCTGAATTTCGCCAAAGAACTATTGAAACCAGCTGGCATGCCGGAGTATTTTATGATCGTAATAATTCGTTATTAGCATCATTAGTTTTAAGCGGAGTAAAAGAATATTTTTGTTCTGTTGATGTATACCCTGGAATTATTAAAATACATAACTTTTCACCTGGTATATGGGCTGTTTTCGCCAGAAATGGGAACCTAATGATGGGGTTAACGACAAGATATGTTTTCAGTATTGGTTATGAATTTAAATAATATTCAATGCTTTTATCAAAATAGGGAAGGCTAAACTATACAATAAAATGCTGGTGTGTAATATTTATATATAACAAAATTAGCATAGAAGAAATTAAAAGAGACACAATTGCCAGAGTAACTGGGATATTACCATTAAGAAGTAATCCTATTTTCGATGAACTTGTTTGAGTATACAATAATGAAATTGCTATAAAATTATTTGTAAAATGAGCCGCACTTGAAGGGAAAATGCTTTTACTTCTATAATAAAAAAAAGAAAATAAAATACCAAGGATGGATAGTGTTATAAGACTTAAAGGCTGCATATGGAACAAACCAAATATGAAACCTGTTAAAATAAAACTTTTGGCGCCCATATTTCTTTCTAATGTTCGTTGAAAATACCCCCTGAAAAAAATTTCTTCACAAATTGCAGGAGTGATCGCAACTGCAATAATTAAGAAAATGAATTGACCGCCTGATTTTGCTGCAAAAACCTGTGATCCCAAATCTCTAAATATTTCCGGTACATTTAACGAACGTACTAATAATTCCGATATATAATAACAAAAAGGAAGAGAAAAAATAGTAATTAACACAGCTAATAATAATTCGTTAAAGGAACATAAACGTAATCTTATATATTTTTTAACTTCATTCGTATGCCACTTTTTTACTATCCATAAAGTAGGAAAAAGCATAAAGAAAAATTCGGTTGTGATTAACGAAATTAAAATTGGCGTTTTTAATTGTACCGTAGCAGCATTTATTTTTTCTATCAGATCGCCATGTAATTGAATAGGGTAGATTATTTTATAAATAGATATTAGTACAAATGTTAAAATTGACTGAACATTAAAATATAGGGCCCCAATAACAATTAATCCTGTAAATGCGGCTGCAGTAATACTGCGGTTTTTCTTTTCCCATGAACCATTTAAATCAATAGAAGATTCTCGAGCCTTTTGATTGTCCACAGAATTATTTTTAATTATGTCATTATTCAAAGGAAGGCTCCGGACTTATTACATTGTTGCCATTTCTATTAATATCTTCCAAATCATTTTTCCTAATTTTTAAATCGAAATAAATTACAATATTTATAAGCGGGACAATTATTGTTTGGAAAAATGTACTAATAATAATTACATAACCAAACATAGAAGAATATGATTTCATAAGATTTGAAATTACTTCCGGATCCTTTATTGCTTCATTCCCCCCGACCATCAGTTTAAAGTATTGTGATAAATGTCCCCACATTAAAATGAAATATATAGGAGTTGTAATTAGTGATATCGCAAAATTAACAACAATGGAAATTAATATTATTATTCCAAATGTTCGCCACCAATATTCTTTAACTAGAAATGAACTTTTTGAGAATGATTCTAAAATTCCAAGATCTTTGTGTACAAGTGCGATCAAAATAAAATACCAGCGAAAGAATAAATAAATCATAAATAGTACGCCTGCGAATACAAATACACCTCCAAAAAATTTGAGTAGTGCTGAATTGCTCACAGCCGTAATTGCTATTACAAGAATTGCAGCTATTACAAAAGCAATGACAACTAAAGTCAATAAAAATATTTGTCCCAAGGCGCGCAAATAAGTCATAGAAAATATTTTTTGGAATATTTCCCCTAACGATATTTGTGTTTCATCCATTGTGCTGCATCCGATTTTAGTAATCCCAATTATGGCTCCTAAATACCCAAGCGAAAAAATTAAAATAGCCGAAAAGTAAATGCTCATTCCTGCAAACATATTAGCAAACTCATCGACATTAAAGTTATCTGCTCCGGTTTGCATTGAATTTTTAGTCATTCCTATTATGGTAGTAAAGAATAATTCAATACCGTAAGCCAGCAAAATTCCGGTTGGGATTAGAAATACAGCAGCTATTACAATATTGCGGGCGAATGTTTTCTTAATAAGTTCAAACGAAATACTGAATATATCACCTAACATCATAGGTCTTTTTCTATTGAACAGTCCATTAGATGGATTAATGTCTTCATCTGAATTGCCGGATGAATTTTGTTTGCTGGACTTATTCTCATCACTTATATTAGAATTGCTGCTTTCGTAGATCTGACCATTTTCCCAGTAATAGCGATGAAGAGAATTGCAGAAGTAGTGGCCGTTCACAATCACTTCTGTTCCGGAAGGGATTTCTTTATTGCAATATTCGCATTTCATAATTGCCCTAAGGATTATTTATGGAATAGGAAGTTAAATTCTGCCAATATTATTTTTATTATCGGAAATTTTTTTTATTAATAAATTTTATTGTTCATATTCTGTAAAATATTGATAATTAACTTCATTCGTATAGATAAGCAAACCCTCTTACACCCCAAGCAAAACATTTTCATACAATCAAAACGTCTATATTATAAAATTATCATTATTAAATAATATAAAGCAAGAAAATTTAAAATATTTATTAAAATCCAATTTATAATTATTTGTTTGTATTAGTTAAATCTCTTTTATAATTGATAGGGTGATGAGGTTTTTAGTAATTATTAGCTCTGATATTTATTCTGGGTTTTTATAAATTTCCGAGTATTATTAAAATCAAAAGGATAATAAAAATGAATGAGCTCTTGAATGTTGATAAGACAAAAACTGCTTTAGTTGTCATTGATCTTCAAAATGGTATTGTGGGAATTGAAACACAACCGCATGATGCAAAACTTGTAGTCCGTAATGCTTCAGCATTAGCCGATGTTTTTAGGAAAAATAATATGCCGGTATTTTTAGTTAGAGTAACTCCATCTGTAGATATGAAGGACGCATTAAAACCTATAACAGATGGGAATACTCAATGGGGAAGTGGTAGGAAACCTGATTGGAATCAAATTGTAAGTGAACTTGGTCCAAAAGAAAATGATTTTGTAATTACTAAAAGGCAATGGGGTGCTTTTTATGGTACTGAATTAGATCTTCAATTACGAAGAAGAAATATTAATACAATAGTTTTGTGTGGTATTTCAACAAATATCGGTGTCGAAAGCACTGCACGATTTGCCTATGAATATGGATATCAGCAAATTTTTGTTGAAGACGCAATGTCAGCGCGTTCAGAAGAAGAACATCAAAATTCAATAAATATTATATTTCCTCGTATTGGCAGAGTCAGAAAAACAGAAGACCTGTTGGATGAAATTAAATAGAATTATTTTTTAATTAAAGATAAATTATTCAATCTTTAATATTTTAATTATTCTGAATCAGGTATAGCTTCTCCTTCCTGGATACCGCCGGCTTCCAATTCCTCTAATTTCTTTTTGCCGTATGCAATCTTTGTAATAGTTACAAACAATACTGGGACAATAAAAATAGCAAGCATGGTTGCAGCAAGCATACCGCCGATTACAGTCCAGCCTATTGTTTGTCTAGCTTGAGCACCGGCACCAGCAGCAAATGCCAAAGGTGAAACGCCCAATATAAATGCTAAGGAGGTCATAAGAATAGGACGAAGTCGCAGTTTAACGGCTGCTAAAACTGCTTGAAGAAGAGGCACACCGTGGTCTACTCGTTCTTTTGCAAATTCAACGATAAGAATAGCATTCTTTGCTGCTAAACCTATAAGTGCAACTAGGCCGATTTGTGCATAAACGTTATCACTTAAATGAGGCTGTAAGATAAGCGCAACAATTGCACCGAATGCTCCAATGGGGACAGCAAACAGTACTGCAAACGGAACCGACCAGCTTTCGTATAATGCAGATAGAAATAAGAATACGAATAAAAGTGACAACCCAAAGATTGCAAACGTGCTGCTTCCCGCGTTAATTTCTTCCCTGGATAGGCCGGAAAATTCATAACCATAGCCTGCAGGCAGTATCTGTGCGGCAACTTCTCGCAAAGCTTCAATAGCTTGACCGCTGCTGTAGCCCGGCGCTGCACTTCCATTTATCTCAGTTGCACGGAACATGTTGTAATGGGATATTAACTGGGCACTTTCCATAATCTTATAGCTTACTATAGTACTTAAAGGGACCATTTGCCCTGAAGAATTCCTTACATAATATTTTGAGAGATCATGTATTGTTGCTCTATAATTCGTATCTGCCTGAGCTATAACATGAAAGTCTCTTCCGTAAATTGTAAAATCATTTACATAGCTGCTGCCGAGAAATGTCTGAATTGTATTATAAACGTTAGCAATATTAATACCAAGTTTAGCGCATTTATCCCTGTTAACTGTCAGATTATATGCAGGTGTATTAGCTGTAAAGAAAGAAAAAACATTTGATAGTTCCGGGCGTCTGTTTGCTGCTGCTATAAACTGATGTACGACATTTGCGAATTGTTGAATGTTATCCGTACTTTCCTGCTGCTCCAATTCAAAACTAAATCCCCCGGTACGTCCTAAACCCGGAATTGCCGGAGGAGAAATTACTATAACATTTGCACTTTTTAACGACACAAACTTTCTTCTAAGTGTTGCCATTATTGAATTCAATTGAAGTGCTTTACTTTTTCTTTGATCCCATGGTTTGAGCTGACAAAAAATAGTTCCGCTGTTTGATTTATTTGAAAACGTTACTACATTTAATCCGTTGATAGCGGCAAAATGACCTATACCGGGTGTGTTTTTCAGGATAGTCATCATTTTTTGTAGTACATTAATAGATCTTGTTGTGGATGCGCCTTCCGGCAATTGGTATGTTATATACAATCTGCCTTCATCTTCACTAGGTATGAAAGCAGTTGGCTTGTGGATAAACAATCCAATTGTACCTACATAAACAAGAACTAATATTATAAGAAAATATGGTGTTATTTTAATACATTTTCTAACTACTTCAGTATAAGAGCCTGTTGTTCTTTTAAACCATTCATCAAATTTAAAAAAGAATTTGTTGAGTCCTCTGGAACTTTTGTTCAGCGTAGTCGGCCGCAAAATTAAAGAACATAATGCAGGAGTTAATGACAATGCAACAAAAGCAGAAATTAGAACTGATACTGCAATAGTTATTGCGAATTGCTGATATAATTTACCAACAATACCCGGAATAAATCCAACTGGAATAAATACCGACGCAAGAATTAAAGCGATTGCTACAACAGGTCCGGAAATATCATTCATGGCTCTTTTTGCTGCTTCTTTAGGAGCCAGTTTTTCATTATCGATATAATGCTGCGCCGCTTCTACCACAATTATTGCATCATCCACCACTATTCCTATCGCCAGTACAAATCCGAACATAGTTAATGTGTTTATTGTAAATCCAAGAGGAATAAAAAATGCAAATGTTCCGATGATTGAAACCGGGATAGCCAAAATTGGTATTATGGTTGCGCGCCAATTTTGCAGGAAAAGAAATACAACAAGCACAACAAGTCCTAGCGCTTCCAGCAAAGTAATTAAAACTTCATTTATAGATTCTCTTACGATTGATACTGCCTCGAAAGGAACTCCATAATTAACATCTTCGGGGAAAGAATTTTTTATTCGTTTCATTTCGTTGTAAACTCCATTGGCAACTTCCAAAGCATTGCTGCCTGGTGCCTGGAATACTAATAGAAAAGATGATCTTTCTCCGTCGATATATGAATTGCTAGCGTATCCTGTTTTACCGAGCTGTATTTTTGCTACATCTTTTAAATATACTGCAGAACCGTTACTAGGATTTACTTTAACAATTATATTTCCAAATTGTTTTACAGAGCTTAATCTGCTGTTGGTAAATACTGTATATTCAAAAGTCTGATTGCTGTTTTGAGGCGGAGCTCCAACAGTGCCTGCAGCAATTTGAAGATTTTGCTGGGAAATAGCGTTAGTTACATCTGAAGCAGTTAAGCCTAACTGAGCTAGTTTATTTGGGTCGAGCCAAATGCGCATACTAAAATCATCAGCTCTTACGAAAATATCGCCCACTCCTTGTACGCGTAATAAAGCATCCTTCACAAATATATTTGTATAGTTATCAAGAAAAGAAATATTATGTGTATGGTGCGGAGAATAAATTGCAACGATCATTAATATACTTGATGTTCGCTTTCTAGTTGTAACTCCAAGCCTTTTTACAATGTCCGGTAATTGAGGTGTAGCAATACCAACACGATTTTGAATATCCATAGTGGCTATATCAGGATTTGTCCCCGTTTTTAGTACAACACTTATGGAAGATCTACCATCTCCTGTACTGTTGCTAGTCATGTAATCCATTCCCGGAGTACCGTTAACCTGCGTTTCTATAGGAGTAGTAACTGTTTGTTCTACAGTTGTTGCGTCAGCTCCTGTAAATGCTGCAGATATAGAAACTGTTGGCGGAGTAATATCCGGGTATTGACTAATTGGTAAATTGAAAATAGAAAGCAGGCCGATTAGTATAATTACGATTGACACTACTATAGCAGTAACCGGTCTTTTAATAAATGTATTAGCAATCATTTCTTATCCTGTTAGAGTATTATTCAACATCTGCAGTTTATTTAGAAGGTCTTTTACCCTCTGAGCTGAGCATAATTGGAGAATTATCCCTTAATTTCTGCATACCTTGTGTAACAATTTGTTCACCAGGTTTAAGTCCTGCTTTTACTATAACCATATCATTGTTTATAGTTCTGCCGATGTCGATTCTTTTCTGTTCAACTTTTTCCCCGTTTATTACAAACACAAAGTATTCTCCCATCTGAACAACTACAGCCTTATAAGGTATAACTATGCTTTTAGAGGTATTATTATTTAATAGTCGTACATTACAAGTAAGTCCGGGCCTAAGTAAATTTTTTGTATTTTGAAAAACTAACCTAGCAGTAATTGTACCTGTTTGTGGGTCAACAGCGCGATCCAATAAAATAAGATGGCCGGGATAGGGATAAATGGTCTGATCGGGAAGTATAATTGTAAAAGTAGAATCTTTAGGACCAGTTCTTTTATGAAGTAATTCTGTAAATCGATCTATTTCCTTTTCATCCACCTGAAAATCAACGGCCATTGGATTATCAGATGAAAGTGTATTCATTAATGTTTGCCCGGCAGTTACTGCAGATCCTAATTTTACTTGAGAAATACCAATAGTACCGCTAAAAGGAGCATAGATAACTGAATTCCTTAGATTAGTTTCTACAGCATTTAAATTACTTTCGGCAGCTTTCAAATCTTCAAAAGAATGTTCCAATGTTTGTGCCGCAATTGCATTGTTTTTTGACAGTTCATTGTATCTGTTATAATCTTGTCGTGCCTTAGCCAGATTTGCTTTTGCAATATCATAAGCTGCTTGATATTGCTGCTGGTCAATTGTATATAATTTCATCCCTTTAGTTACGTGCTGACCATCCTGAAAAGAAATATCTGTTAAATATCCGGAAACTTCAGGCCTTATTTCAATTTGATTTAATGCAGTTACTGTTGCCGGATAATTTATGTAGTAAGATGCATTTTCTGTTTCTACTGTATAAGCAGTAACTGCAGTTGGTGGAAATTGGAAAGTCCCTGCTTTTTTGCCGCCGCACGAAGAAAGGAAAGCTGTTATCAAAATTGAAATGCCTAATAAATAAATTTTATTTTTCATTGGTATTTATTATTTATAGTTAAAATGTTGATTATACTTTTACAAATTCAAAATTCATTTTGTAAAAAACTTATTATTTAAGAAACTTAATAATGAATTGTTCCTAATGCTTTTTCTAAATCTATTTTACTTATCAAGACCTGGTAAAGAGCATTCAAATAATTAACCTGGGTTGATCTTAAATTTGTTTCTGCAGTAATAACATTTAAATAAGTTTTTATCCCGGATTTATACTGAAGTTCAATTATCTTATAAACATTGTTTGCCAGTTCAAGGTTATCTTTTTGAGTTTGATAATTATTTAAGTTGCTCTTATAATTAGAAAGTGCTTGTGTATATTCAGTATTCACTGAACTTTTTAATGCAGATAAATCATAATCATAAAGTTTAAGTTGCAGCTCAGCTTGGTCGATCTGCTGTATTCTTTTCCCGCCTTGAAATATAGGGAACGATAATTGAAGTCCGATATAAGAGTTAGGATAATCTTGATTATATAATTTTGATAATTGATCATTCTGAAAATTCAAATTATACTCACCGATTGCTGTTAAAGAAGGAAGAAAACTCCAGATATAGTAATCAAGGTTAGCTTTTTGTAATTTTTTATCTGTCTGTAACAATTGATATTCAATTCTATTTTGATAATTCAGCGCCTGCGAAGTATCTATTGCAATATTCTTTTCCATCTGAGACATATCATAATTCAACTGGAGACTACTATTGGGCGGATAGCCCATTTGCTCTTTTAAATTTGCATAACTGGTTTTTAATAATTCTTCATCCTGCCTTTTCTCTGCTTTCCCATTATTAAGTGCGATTGTTGCTTGCATATAATCGGTTTTGTCTACAACTCCGCTTTTATATTGAGCATATGTATCTTTTAAACTTAACTCCAAACGTGCAATATCCTGTGTAACTAAATCAATTTGATTTTGAGTTAACAATACAGAATAATATGCTTTACTTACATTTACAATTACATTTATATCATTCCTAACAGTTTGTTGTTTTGCTTGCTTGCGTACATCATGGGCTGTACTGCTTGCCAAAAGTACATCTCTGTTAAAAATAGTTTGAGTGAGGGAAAATTGACCACTTGACGTATTGATTACTCCAAATTGAACCGGTCGGCCCTGAAAAATAGAAGTGGGGAGTCTGTAATTGTGTTGAAAATTAAAATTAAAATTTAATTGCGGAAACCAATCGGCAAGTTTACTCTTTATCTCCTGGTCTGCAATTTTTTCATTTATCAAAGACTGCTGTACGGAGGGTTGGTGTTCAAGAGCATATTGAACGCAATCTTTTAATGAAGCTTTTTGCAGTAAAGAATCTGACTTAAATTGACCTTGAGAAAAAACTGGAGATACTGAAAATATTAATATGGATAGTAGCTGTAGGATTCTTTTCATATAAAGTTAAATATTAACTAAATGTTGTAATTGTAAATTTTGGTAATGAGACAAACCTAATATTATTAAAGTTTAATAGACTTGACGTAAATCATTCAAATCTCAGTTCGTAAATTTTGTATTATACTAAAAGGTGAAGATTTAAAACACTATAAATACTAAATATCATTAATTAGAAGATTTGATTTCATTAGATTGATTTATGATATATCTAATTTTTAATGTTTTATATTTTAACTTATTATTAGTTAATTTGAATATTTTTGAAATTGTGAGAGCATCTAGTTATCGCTTATCAAAAAGAAATACCCAAATTATATTCTAATTTATAAAGAATATGTATTTATTCTTTTCTAATAAATTATAACTCTTCTCAAATGATCTAAATGGAAAATCCGCTTTTGTAGATAAATATAGAATTATTATATTAGAAATAGAATCTAAATCCAACCCTTAACATAATACCGCTCATGTCAAATGTTCTAGAAAATACTTTTGTACGCCCGGTTTGCGGGTCATAAACACTATATTCCCAACTGGGTTGAGAATAGTGATAACCTAATTCAATTAAAGCGTCAGAACGCGGACCGAGTTCATACGCTAGACCACCACCAAGACGCCATGCAAAATCAAATGCCCCGTGAAAAGAACTGTTATCGGGATTATCATAATTGCGGTAAAAAATTAAAAGCATTTCAACGCCAGCACTGCCGGTAAAATAAGCATTAGCTCTTGGTGCTATAGGCCAACTGGCAGTAAATGTTCCCATTAAAGGGATTGCATGTAAATTAGTTTTAGCCCTCAATTCATTTAGTGAGCTGTTAGGACCGTAAAAATCATTAAGCTGTGATACTAGATTTTCATCAGTATAGTTTTTATTAAACCAATCAAGACTCCATCCAATAATAAAATTATTATCGATATACCAACCGCCTTCATATCCGATAATGAAACCAGCGTTTGTAGCAGATGGGTCAAAAAGTCCGAATTTTACACTCCCGAAATGTGATTGGGCTGAAGTAAAAACCGGGAAAAATAATAATATTAAAAAAAACAATTTTTTCATAAACAAACCTGAATCATTTATTGATGATGATATTGAGCAAGATCAGTGCCACTAAATTAGTATAAATTCTTCTTATATTTAATAAAATTTACCGCAGTAATGTACATAAATTAAATCTCAATGATTTTTATAATAGACATTACATAGAATTACTTGTTATTGTTATTACTTATTATTCAAAAATTCTATTCACTGAAAATAAATTAAATATCTTTTTTTATTATAGATTTTTGAATGATTAGGAATTCACTTTGCAAAGTGGATATTAGAGATTAAATTTATTTTGATAAAAATATTGATTTGGAGTATAATTTTATGGAAAAGGGAAAATTAACTAATCCATTTCTAATCGGGGAAAAAATTTATTTACGTTCTATCGAACCTGGTGATGAAATAATAATAGCAGAGTCAGAAAATCATCCCGATGCCCGCGGAAGTTTATATTATGCTCTGCCGTCTTCAACGGAAATTCAACTAACAAGAATGAAACAAAAGGTACAGGATCATTCAACAATATTTTTTACTATATGTACAAAGAATCCTAATGTGCCCATTGGCTGTACCTCTTTTGTACGCATTGATTGGGTGGGGAGAATGGCAACATTTTATATTGCAATTGCGGCAAAAGAAAATTGGTCGCAAGGTTATGGAACGGAAGCAACAAAGCTGATGGTTGATTATGGTTTTGAGACTCTGGGAATGAATAGAATTCAGCTTCATGTTAGTGCTGAAAATGAAAGGGCTGTTAAAGTTTATGAAAAGATCGGATTTATTAAAGAGGGTACCTTAAGACAGGCTATGTTTTATAATAATCATTTTATCAATTTCTTTTTAATGTCGATTATTAAAGACGATTGGGTGAAATTAAATTAATAAATTAAATATTTTTTTTGAAATAAATATGCATCACATTTGGTTTATACTTGTATTTTTGCATAATTCCATGGAATAAAATTCATTGATTATAACCTTATTTGGCAAGCTGCTCAATTCGATGTCTTCTTATAACACAAAGGCAGAAATCAAAATCATTGTTAATGTTCTTTAAACGAGATAGAGATTTATTCATAAAAATTTCGGCAATAAATTAAATAGGATTAAAATCATGAAATAGCTTCTGGCTAATATTTATTTTCGTTTTTGGACCCAATCCATTATGATCATGATTATTAATTTTATACACAAGAAAACATTATTTATTATTAATTAAAAAATATATGCAAATGGTTAGATGATCTAAACTTCAAATGAAAAAGGAATTATAATGATCTTCAATAAAAAAATAATTTATTTATTCTATTTTATTACGATCAGTGTTTTATTTAATCCGGAAATAAAATCTCAAACAAAAGAGACTTATAATGAAATATATAGGCCTCAATTTCATTTTACACCAGCTAAAAATTGGATGAACGACCCAAACGGACTTGTATATTATAATAAAATATATCATCTATTCTTTCAATATAATCCATTTGGTAACAAGTGGGGCCATATGAGTTGGGGTCATGCAATAAGCAAGGATTTAGTGCATTGGAAAGAATTGCCTGTAGCTATACCAGAAGAAAACGGGATAATGGCATTTTCAGGCAGTTCTGTGGTTGATTGGGATAATTCAAGCGGATTCGAAAAAGATGGGGAACCACCATTGGTTGCAATTTATACTGGAAGGCGAGATACAGATAATACTCAATATCAATGCCTAGCTTATAGTAATGATTCAGGAGAAACATGGGCTGAATATAAAAATAATCCAGTTATTAATATTAATTCAAAAGATTTTAGAGATCCGAAGGTTTTCTGGTATTCGCCAGATAAAAAATGGGTGATGGTTGTTGCGTTATCGGCTGAACATAAGATTAGATTGTATGAGTCACTTAACTTAAAAAAATGGAAATTGATGAGTGAATTTGGGCCAGCAGGTGCTATAGATGGAGTTTGGGAATGCCCGGATCTGTTCCCGCTTAAAGTAGATGATAACGGTCAAAAAATTAAATGGGTTCTAGATGTTAATCTAGGGAGCGGAAGCGTGGCAGGCGGATCTGGTGCACAATACTTTGTGGGTAATTTTGACGGGAAAAAATTTACAGCGGATAAAGAGTTTTTATCATCAAAAAAACTAAAAAATAATACACCTCAAGGAATTATGATAGCAGATTTTGAAGGAAGGAATTATGGTGATTGGAAAGTGACAGGAGATGCATTCGGAAATTTACCAGCAAAAGGCAGTTTAAAAAATCAAGGCACGTTTACAGGATATATCGGCAAGGGACTAGTAAATAGCTTTCATGGCGGAGATGTATCCACCGGAACTTTGACCTCGCCATCATTTAAAATTAAAGATAAATACATAAGCTTTCTAATAGGAGGCGGACATCACCCAAACACTACATGTATAAATCTTTTAATAGGTGGTAAAGTAGTAAGAAAATCAACCGGAAAGAATAATGAAAATCTTGAATGGAATTCATGGGATGTAAATCAATATTTAACAAAAGATGCAACAATTCAAATTGTGGATAATGATAAAGGCGGGTGGGGACATATAAATATTGACCAGATTATGCAAACTAATAGAGTTATTACTATAGAAAAGAATAATGCACACTGGGTGGATTACGGTAAGGATTTTTATGCAGCAGTGTCTTATTCGGATATACCAGCAAAAGACGGCAGACGTATTTGGATAGGATGGATGAGTAATTGGCAGTATGCACAGGATTTGCCAACAAATCCATGGAGAAATGCCCAATCTATACCAAGATCACTATCTTTAAAAACATTTACAGATGGAATAAGATTGATTCAAAAACCTGTAAATGAACTAAGTGAATTGAGAGGAGAAAAATTCCAATTCAAAGATATTACATTAGGAGAGAATAATAGACTATTTGAAGCAAAAGATTTGAAAGGCAGTACATTAGAAATTGAAGCGGAAATAGAATTAGGCACTTCAAACAATTTTGGGTTTGAAGTAAGAAAAGGCGATGATCAAAAAACTATAATAGGTTATAATGTATTGAAACATAGTTTGTTTATAGATAGATCAAAATCAGGTGATACAAAGTTTAATGATCAATTTACGGGCATTCAAACAGCACCGTTAATGCCAGAATCAAAAAAGATAAGGCTTCATATATTTATAGATAAATCTTCTTTAGAAGTATTTGCAAATGAAGGAGAAATAGTAATGACAGATCTGATTTTTCCTTCAGAATCAAGTTCCGGGTTAGACTTCTTTGTAAAAGGCGGGGAAGTACAAATAAAAAAGTTAAGTGTGTGGAAGTTAAGATCAATATGGGAGAAATAAATTAAGCTTAGAAGTAATTAATAATTAAACCAATTTTATATGATAGTAGAACGTTAATAATATAAGAAGACTGATAATTATTGAAATAGCAATTGCAGTTTTAGGAGGATTCTTATATAGCTATTACTTTTAAAGAAAATTGGTCGCAAGGTTATGGAACGGAAGCAACAAAGCTGATGGTCGATTATGGTTTTGGGACTCTGGGGATGAATAGAATTCAGCTTCATGTTAGTGCTGAAAATGAAAGGGCTGTTAAAGTTTATGAGAAAACGGGATTTATTAAAGAGGGGAAATTAAGACAGGCCATGTTTTATGATAACCACTTTATTGATTTCTTTTTGATGTCAATTCTTAGAGAGGAATGGGTAAAAATTAAAAACAAATAAATATTAGGACACACTCCAATAACATAAATCTATCTATATATATAGTCACTATCCATTCTCAAATAATCAAATTGAATCCGATATTACGATTTTAAAAAATATTACTGAAATTTAATTTGAAATTATATTGACTTAAAAAATAAAATCACTTACATTTGTAACTAGTTAAACGTTTAACTAAAAATGACTAATCCAACAATAAAAGACGTTGCAAAAAAGGCGAATGTATCAATTGCTACTGTTTCACTGGTAGTACACAATAATCGTAGAATTTCCGAAGAAACAAAACTAAGAGTTAATGATGCAATCAAAAAGCTGAATTATCATCCATCAAGATCTGCAAGGGGGTTAGTCTCAAGAAAAACCGGCAATATTGGTTTTATTTTAACTAACGATCACTTTTTAAGAACGGAACCTTTTTATACCCATATTTTTATAGGTACGGAGTTCGAAGCCAGAGAAAATGAACTTTTTGTTTTATTGACAACGGTTAATTCTAGTTATTCGGAAAACGATTCTCTGCCACGGTTTATTTTAGATAGAAGTGTTGATGGAATTATCATTGCGGGTAAGATACCTTCTAATTTACTTGAGAAATTATCACATTATAAATTACCTATTGTATTTATAGATTATCTGCCCGAAAATAAAAAGTACCCTGGAGTGTTTGTGGATAATATTTGCGGTGGGAAACTCGCAACAGAGCATTTAATTGAATTAGGGCATAAAAATATTGCATTCATCGGCGGTGATATTGAACATCCTAGTATTAAAGATAGATTTAATGGTTATAAACAAGCTTTAAGTGATGCAAAAATATCTTTAAACAAAAATATAATTGAAATAAAGGAAGAATATCCGGGTCGAATTAATGGTTACAATGCAGCTAAAAAACTTTTGAGCAATGGAAATAGTTTAACTGCAGTTTTTGCTTGCAACGATGCCATGGCAATTGGTTTCATCCAATATTTAAGGGAAAAGGGTTTGAAAGTGCCCCAGGATATTTCGGTGATCGGATTTGATGATGTTGTTCCGGAAAATTCTTTCGAACCGGCATTAAGTACTGTAAAAATTTCCAAAATGGAAATGGGTGTAGAAGCAATGAAATTGATGTCGTCTATTTTAAAAGGACAGATAAGCGGAAATAAAAAAATATTAGTCCCCGTTGAACTGGTTATTAGAAAATCAACTAACATAATTTAAAATATTTATGCGGGCAGCAATATTTAAAGGGCCTTACAGGCTCGAAATGAATGACTTCACTTTATCTAAATTAGAAAAAAAAGAACTTCTGATTAAGGTTGATGTTTGCGGATTGTGCGGCACTGACTTTCACATCTATAAAGGAGAATCATATTCAAAACCGCCTGTTATTCCAGGACATGAATTTGTAGGTACAGTAGTCGATAAAGGATTGGAAGTAAATGGAATTAATATTGGCGACAGGGTAGCAATAGATCCTAATATCTATTGCGGTGAGTGCCAATACTGCAGGGCCGGTAAAATTAATTATTGTGAAAATTTAAGAGCACTCGGTGTGAGTATAAATGGCGGCTTTGCTGAATATTCCATTGTTCCATTATCTCAAGTTTATTTGTTACCTAAAGATTTTTCATTTAACTCAGCAGCTTTTTCCGAACCTCTTTCGTGTTGTATAAGAGGAATGGATCAGGCTTCAATTAAGCATGGAGAAAATTTAGTTATACTAGGCAGCGGAACGATTGGTTTGTTGATGCTTCAACTAGCCAAAATATCTGGTGCTGGAAAAATTATCATAATTGAACCGGTAGCTGAAAAGCGATCAATTGCACTTCAACTTGGTGCCGATTATGCATTGGATTCAAATTCTCCTGAATTATTCAATCAAATTACGGATTTAACATTAGGAGGTCCTGATGTTGTAATTGAATGTGTTGGAAAAAGTTCAGCTGCTGATTTAGCTGTAAAAATTACTAAAAGAGGTGGAAGAGTTATAATATTTGGACTATCAGAAAAATCAGATTATTTAAAACTTAATCTTCAAGAATTATTTCTGAAAGAATTGACCATTAAGAGTTCATTATTAAATCCTTTTACTTTTTCTCGAGCAGTAAATCTATTAATAAATAAAAAGATTCAAGTAGAAAATTTTAAACCTGTTCTAGTAAATCTTGAGAATCTTGAAAAAATATTGTCACAGCCTAGAAACCTAACTGTAATCAAATATCAAATAACACCTAACTAAAAAGGAGCTCGCTATGATAAAAACTATACGTACACTATGTGTCCCTATAGCCGTCTTCTTCGCAATTCTCTTATTCGGTCAGTTTAGCACTTATGCTCAAACCGATTATTCCTTAAATCAAATTGGTGGGTTTGAAGGAAATTTACCAGCATTTTGGACAATTGGTAACCAGCCTTCAGGAGCTACACTAACTTGGGCTACTGATCAATATCTTTCTATGGGGCATTCAATAAAAATACAAAAAAGTGCAACTACGGATTCTGCAGCATGGGTATCCAAAAACATGTGCGATCTATGGGGCCCCACTGTAGCAGCAAACACTGATTTGCATTTTGGCGCATGGATTAAAACAGAGAATGTAAATACAAATCCGACATCGGATGATCAGAAATGGTATCTGCTTTATTCATTTTATGACAGCACCGGAGCGCTAATCGGAACTGTTAAATTACCCATTGATCAAAGTACTGCAACAAGTAACGGATGGGTTGCAGATACAACATCACCAGGTGACGTATCCTTACCTGTAAAGGCTTGGAAAATGATTTATAGTTTTGTCGGTGGTCCAAATGCTACGGGTACCGTATGGGCAGATAATTTTATATTTACCGGAGGTGGTGGTGATTGGAATACACAATTAGGCGTTCCAACAGGATGGTTTTACTGGATGCCTCCTAATGGTGGAAATGATGGGCAATTAAATGCCGGATTTGAAAATACTGTAGTTACAAATACTACTGCTCATAGTGGTATGTATTCTTTAGAATATAATATGCCCGCTGGAAGAGACTCACGAGATGGATTTATTGGTACTCATAGATTGCCTTATAGTCAAATCAATCCTAATATTAAACCGGGCGATATAATTCGAATTAGCGTTTGGATTAAGGGAAGTAATTTAGAGCCCGATTCTGCTGCAAAATACCCGACTACCTGGTCCGTAGGAATTACTCCTCAATTCTTTTCTACAATGGGTAACAATGCCGGCTTTGATGGATCGGGAAATGATTATCAGTTTACTTTTCCGAATGTTACTTCTTTCGATTGGACACAATATTATGTAGATGTTCCTGTACCGGATGATCCCTCTAAAACCGGATTGGGAATTCGTTTGCATGTTTATTCAACATTTACCGGCACAATTTATTTTGATGACTTAAGTGTTACTGATCTAACAAATTATAAACTTTCCGATATCGGAGGATTTGAAGGTACAGCACCTGCTTATTGGTATATGGGAAATAATCCGGGAGGAAGCATACTTTCATGGGCTACCGATCAGTATTTATCCATGGGTCATTCATTAAAGATTCAAAAAGGAATAACATCAGATACTGCAGCCTGGGTTTCTAAAAACATGTGCGATCTATGGGGACCCACAATAGCTGCAAACACCGATTTACATTTTGGTGCTTGGATTAAGACTGAGAATGTAAATACTAATCCAACATCAGATGATCAGAGATGGTATCTGTCTTATGAATTTTATGACAGCACCGGAGCATTAATAGGTACAGTTAAATTACCAATTGATCAGACTACTGCAACTAGTACCGGATGGGTAGCAGATACAACATCACCAGGACAGGTATCCTTACCTGTAAAGGCTTGGAAAATGATCTTTAAGTTTGTCGGTGGCGTAAATGCTACGGGTACCGTATGGGCAGATAATTTTATATTTACCGGAGGCGGTGGCGATTGGAATCCGCAGGTAGGTGTTCCTACAGGGTATTATTACTGGATGCCGCCTAATGGAGGAAACGATGGTTTGTTAAATGCTGGTTTTGAGAATACGTTGGTTACCGATTCTGCTGCACATTCAGGTAAATACTCATTAATGTTTAATATGCCTGTTGGAAGAGATTCACGAGATGGATTTATAAGTACTCATAGATTACCGTATAGTAGTATTGATTCGACAATACAGCCTGGTGGATATGTTAGAGTAAATGTTTGGGTTAAAGCTAGTAATTTATTACCGGATTCAGCTGCTGCACATCCTGGAACCTGGGGTGTTGGAGTTACGCCTCAATTCTTTACTAAGTTAGGTAATAATGTCGGCTTCGATGGACAAGGACCGGATTCGGTATTCACTTTTCCTGCTGTTACTTCATTTGATTGGACACAATACCATGTGGATTTCCAGGTACCTGATAATACTATAGGTATGGAATGCCGTCTGCACGTTTATTCAACTTTTACTGGTAAGGTTTATTTTGATGATATTACAATTCAAAGTACGACAGTAACTGATGTCCGTGACCTGAACAAACTCATTCCAGACAAATTCGCAGTATATCAAAATTATCCTAATCCGTTCAATCCATCAACAATGATCACATATGCTTTACCAAGAGCTTCAAAAGTAAAAGTAGTTATATATGATATGCTTGGTAGGGAAGTGACAACATTAGTGGACAATTTCCAAAATTCCGGAACTCACGAAGTTGTTTGGAACGGTGATAATAACTTTGGTGAAAAAGTAGCAAGCGGTGCTTACATCTATAGAGTCGTTGCAGGTAATAATATTGCAACAAAGAAAATGATTCTACTCAAGTAGTTAATTCTAAAATACTGGGGCGTTTGAAATATAACGCCCCTTTTATTTCAATATAAAAAAAGGTTACGTTTTTAAATTAGGACGAACCTCTTGCTAGAATTTCGTATCATTAAGCAAGGGTAATATGTATGAATATATTTTACAATAATTTTAAATATCTACTTCTTTGTGTTTTAATTTTTGCCATCATTCCCTTCAGCCTTTTTGGCGGAACTACCGGTAAAATTGCAGGAAGGGCAACTGATGCCAGGACCAAAGAGCCTTTAATAGGTGTTAATATTGTTATTGTTGGCACATCTTCAGGTGCCGCAACAGATGTAGACGGCAATTATTTTATCCTAAATATTTCTCCCGGAGTTTATGAAATAAAAGCCTCAGAAATAGGATATGCTCCGGTTATAGTTAAAAATGTGAGAGTATCTGCTGATCAAACTACGAGACTTGATTTTGAAATGAGTGAAAAAGCTGTACAACTTAATAGCGTAACAGTAACAGCAACAAAACCTTTAATCCAAAAAGATTTAACTTCAACCCAATCCAGTATTAGCGGAAGCAGTATATCGATGCTGCCTGTTGAAGATGTACAATCGGTGGTTAATTTACAGGCCGGTGTAGTCGACGGTCATTTTAGAGGCGGCAGATTAGGTGAAGTAAAATACCTTATTGATGGTGTCTCGGTTAATGATGTTTATTCCGGGGAAGCCACCATGGAGGCATCAACAAATAGCATTCAAGAACTACAGGTTATTACCGGAACTTTTAACGCCGAATATGGCCAAGCAATGTCCGGTATTGTAAATCAAATAACAAAAATTCCGGGAAATCATTATTCCGGAAGCTTCTCAGTTTATTCAGGTGATTATGCTACTACAAGAACAAATTTATTTCAATATATGGGCGGTTTTAATCCTTTAAGATCACATAATATTCAAGGGAGCATAGGCGGTCCTATCCCGGGCACAAATGAGTTTGTTAAGTCATTTACATCTGCAAGATATTTAAGCGATGACGGATATCTTTACGGGAAAAGAATGTTTACTCCGCAGGATTCTTCGAATTTTTCTTCGGGTAATCCGGCTAATTGGTATATAGACGCTACAGGTGACGGCAAGGACGTTCCTATGAATTATTCGCGACAACTTACGCTGCAGCAAAAATTAGTTTTTAAAGTCGGACAGGGAAAAGGAATTGTTTTAGAAGGGCTTTATCAAAAGCATAATTATGAAAATTACGATCACATGTTTATTTTAAATCCTGACGGCAACTATACTAATCATGATTATAGTTTATTGGGAAGCATTAGCTATACACACGTTTTCAGCAATTCTGCATTTTTAGATTTATTAGCCTCTACATTTACCAGCGATTCCAAGCAATATGTTTATGCAGATCCTTTTGATCCTCGCTATGTTTCTCAGGACAGGTTTTCGCAAGTAGGCGGAAATGCATTATATACAGGCGGAACACAAAACTGGAATTTTTCTCACAGCTCTAAAACCTATACTTTCAAAGCAGATCTTACCGATCAAATAACAGATGTGCATGAATTAAAAGGCGGCATTGAAGTAGACCTAAATACTCTTTCATATAAAGATTTTCAGATATTAGTTAATCCTCCCAGTTATAAACCAACATTACCTAACCTGGGAGATTTTGACTATAATGTTTATACAAACCATCCATATCAGCTAGCCGCTTATCTTCAGGATAAAATTGAGCTTAGTTATTTAGTGGTAAATGTTGGAGTAAGATTTGATTACTTTCAACCTGACGGCGAAGTATTAAGTGATCCAAACAATATATCCGCTCTTGATTCATTATCTCCTCCATTTCCTTCAGGCTACTTTTATAAGGCATCGCCAAAGTGGCAAGTAAGCCCCAGACTTGGAATATCTTATCCCATAAGTGCTAAAGGAGCGGTACATATTTCTTATGGACATTTTTTCCAGGTACCGTCATTCCAATATTTATATAACAATCCAAACTTCAGAATTCCTTTAACAGGAAATTATCCTGATTTTGTCGGAAGCACTATAGGCAACGCAGATCTAAAGCCTCAGGAGACAGTAATGTATGAAATGGGTCTGCAGCAGGAGCTTACATCTGAAATTGCTGTTGATGTTACTGCTTATTATAAGGATATAAGAAATCTATTGGGTGTGGCGCTTCATGTAAAAAACAATTTCAAAACTTTCGCCCAATATATCAACACTGATTATGGGGCAGTTACAGGATTCACGATATCTTTCGAAAAAAGATTTAACGGCGGGCTTGGAGCAACTATAGACTACACATATCAAGTTGCAAAAGGCGATGCTTCGGATCCTCAAGCAGCATATAATTTATCCCAAGCTTCTCCGCCAATTCAAGCAAACAAACAATTAGTACCTCTGAACTGGGACAGGAGACATTCATTAAATTTTACTATTACCGGAGGAGTTCCTGATGATTTTATAGTCAGCGCGGTAGGCCAGCTTGGGTCGGGCCTTCCATATACTCCATCATTTCAAAATCAAAGAACCGGATTGGAAAATAGCGCCAATAAACCGACATTTTTTAATGTGGATCTTTACATTACTAAATACTTTAAATTGTTCGGTATGAATCTTTCTGTATTTGCTAAAATTTATAACTTATTTGATACCGCAAATGAGCTTGATGTATACACAGATACCGGAAGGGCAGGCTATACGCTGGCTGAAACACAGCCCCAGTCGCCACCGCGCGGTGTAAATACAATACAGCAGTATTTTACCCGTCCGGATTTTTATTCTGCACCGAGACAAATATTAATCGGAGCTTCATTTGATTTTTAATAAGATTCTTTGAAGTTAAATAGTCGTGAAAAATAATTCGTTGTTAAAATTAGTATTTATTATTTATATAACATTAGCTTTAAACACTGTAAATATTTTAGCCCAGCAACTGGTAGATAAAAATAAAGGCAACTATCAAAATACCAAAATGGGCATAATGGATGGAAACTTGGTACAAACAGTTTTTTATAACTTCGGTGAAATAGCTGATTGGCAGAATCAACCCACGTTAAGCGGGGTCTGGCCGAAAGGAACAAATCATACTTATGTCGATGGTGTTGCAGTAATTGTTCAAGCTGAAGCTACTAAAAATGGAAATGTATTCCATCCTCTGGAAACTAATTATTATGAATATACAAGATATAATCCTGCAAATGGAATAACATACGGCTGGTGGCCCTTACCAGGATATGCAAGCCCTAAACAGTCTAGTGTTGCAAGAAGCGATGATCCCACAACCTGGCCCACCACATGGCCGGACAGGCCAAGCGATTGGAACGGACAGTGGGATGGATTTTTCGGCAGAGGTGTTCTGAATGCCGACCTAGAAACTTATTTTGCATTTGACGATAACATGGATCGTGATTATATCAATAGGTATGGTTTCTATCCTGACGCACAAGATACTACTAGAGGCGGTTTAGGAATGCAGGTTCATGGAAGAGGATTTCAATGGTCTCAAGTTCTAGCTGAAGATGTAATCTTCTGGTATTATGAAATAACTAATATGAGTACTACAGATTATCCAAAGACCTTATTTGCTCAATATGTAGATTGGGGAATAGGCGGTTACCAAAGTACCGGAGATAACGGAGGAGATTACGATCAAATTTTGAATATTTCTTATGCCTGGCTGACCGGCACAACGGTTGGGATGCCAGGTGATTGGAGCCCAGTTGGAATGGCAGCCTACGCATTTCTCGAAAGTCCGGGAATAGATTATGACGGTATAGATAATGACCATGATGGAATGATTGATGAAACCAGGGATGATCCTGCAGAAAAATGGCCGCGTTATTTACAATATCATGGCCCCATATTCGAAGCATCATCTCAATATGCTTCCAAACTGGAAGCATTATATCATGTTCAACCTGTTGCACCAGGCGGGGTCATGGCTGCTTTTGCCGCAGCACATGATACTTCTGCTTTCTTAAGCTATTTTAATTACAAAACCCTTGATGATGTACCGGCAATTAAAAATAAGCTCTGGTGGCCCGGAGACGAAAACGGTAACTGGGATCCGGCTAATGATGATGTTGGCAGTGACGGCATCGGGCCATTAGATCCAGGTTATACCGGACCTGATGCTGACGGGACAGAAGGTAACCTAAAACCTGACCAGGGAGAACCAGATTTTGGTATATTGGACAAAGATGAATCTGATCAACTTGGATTAACAGGCTTTACTCTTTTTGCAGTTCATCAATATGATCTAAATAATGATGAAAGAAATTGGAATGCACTTTCCGATTTGCCTTCACCACATGGTCAGTCTTTGGTTGGAGTTAATCTTGCTAATTTCTTTTCAAGCTATTTGTTTCATATGGATGGCAGAAATACTTATTCTGCTCAGCAAGGGCAACTTGAGGAATCCGGTACTACGCAGCGTTTTTCCATGGCTCTGTTATTTGGCATCAATAAAGACGATTTATTCAGAAGAAAGAATACTATTCAAGCAATTTATAATGCTTCATATAACTTTGCAAAACCACCAGAAAAACCGATTCTAACCGCTGTTCCCGGAAATCATAAGATAACTTTAATTTGGGATGATCGGTCCGAACATACATTTGATAAATTTTATCAGAGAATAAATTTTGAAGGTTATCGCATTTACCGTTCTACTGAGCCGAACTTTATTGAAGACAAAATTATAACAGATGCTTACGGAAAAAGTACATTCAGAAGTCCTATCGCTCAGTTCGATCTTAAAGATGGAGTTACAGGTTTATTTCCTATTTCAGTTAATGGAGCAATGTTTTATTTAGGCGATGATTCGGGACTTCAACATTCATTTGTTGATACTAATGTTATTAACGGGCAAACTTACTATTATGCTATATCAGCTTATGATAAAGGATTTATAAATACAAATATTGTAGGGCAGGTTGAAGGAATACCACCATCCGAAACAACTACAATTATTAAAGTTGATATAAATGGGAAAGTAAAAACCGATGTTAATACTGCGGCTGTAACACCAACAGCACCCAGCGCAGGCTATGTTCCGCCACAGTTAAGTTCTTTTACAGCCAGCGGCCCGGGTTCCGGAAAAGCATTAATTACTATTTTGGATCCTGATTCGGTAAAAAACCTCAGTACTTATCGTATAGTATTTCAAGAGAATACTCCTTTTCATACGTCTACTAATCCTTTTTATTCTTTAATAAATTATTCTACTAATGATACTCTAATTAAAAATACTCAGTTAAATGGCAATCATATTCAATCTCCGATTGTTGATGGTTTTAGTATAGGTTTGAGTAATGATACAGTTGTAACAATAGATACTGGTAATACGGGCTGGGAGAAAGGTAGCAGCAATTATAATGTTCAGATTGGTTTCGATCCAAAATATGCTGGTGCATATAATGTTCAACGAGTAAACTTCCCAGCAAATTTTGAAATCCAATTTACTCAACCTGGCCAGGGAGATACTTCCTATCCGACAAGTGTGTTTTCAAAACCAATACCGACTAATATAATTGTTAGAGACGTAACAGATAATATTCAGCATATGCAATTCATGTTTTTCGATCCTAACGGGGATGGAAAATTTGACGCAGGTGATGCAATATTTATTATAGCAGGAGATTCACTAGGAGGCAAAGTAACAAGTACTGCTAATAGGCATGTAGGCTGGTCCATGTCGTTATCGCAGGATACGAATATTTCTGCAGCTAATCAAAAACCACCCCAGCCTGGAGATGTGTATAAAATAGCAACGATAAAACCATTTAGGAATGGTGAGTATTTTCAATTTACAACAAAGGCTGCATATTTTGATAAGTCAAAATTCCTTCAAGATATTAATGATGTAGCAGTCGTTCCCAATCCATATGCCGGCGCAGCTTCGTGGGAACCGACATCCCAACAGGTAGGAAGAGGAACAAGAAGAGTGTATTTTATTCACCTTCCAGCAAAATGTACGATACGCATATATACAATAAGCGGAAATTTAGTTCAGACAATTGATCATAATAGTTCATTAGCCAATGGCCAGGAGCCGTGGAATCTTATCTCAAAAGATGGTATGGATATATCCTTTGGTGTCTATATCTTCGAAGTTGACGCGGGTTCGCTGGGAAAGAAAATTGGCAGATTCGCGATTATTAAATAACGATTGCGAAGAAAAATCGGTAAAGAGGTAATTATGAAAATGAGATTAATAAAACAAGTATTTTATAATAGTAATCCTGTTATCCTTGATTTTTAAAAGAAACTTTAAAGGTAATTTATCGTGAAAAATAATTGGGTATTAAAATCTTTATACATTATTCCATTATTATTGGGGTTAATTACTACTAATATTTTAGCCCAGCAACTGGTAGATAAAAATAAAGGCAACTATCAGTATACTAAAATGGGAATGATGGATGGAAACTTGGTACAAACAGTTTTTTATAATTTCGGTGAAATAGCTGATTGGCAAAACCAACCTACATTAAGCGGGGTCTGGCCGAAAGGAACAAATCATACTTATGTTGATGGTGTTGCAATTATTGTTCAGGCGGAAGTAAAAAAAGACAATAATGTGTTCCATCCGCTGGAAACTAATTATTATGAATATACAAGATATAATCCTGCTACCGGAATAACATACGGGTGGTGGCCGCTGCCTGGTTACGCTAATCCAAATCAATCCAGTGTTGCAAGAAGTGATGACCCTTCCACCTGGCCGACTACATGGCCGGACAGGCCAAGTGATTGGAACGGACAGTGGGATGGATTTTTCGGCAAAGGTGTTCTTAATGCCGACCTAGAAACTTATTTTGTGTTTGATGACAACATGGATCGTGATTATATCAATAGGTATGGTTTCTATCCGGATGCACAAGACACTACAAGAGGCGGTTTAGGAATGCAGGTTCATGGAAGAGGATTTCAATGGTCTCAAGTACTTGCTGAAGATGTAATCTTCTGGTATTATGAAATAACCGATATGGGTACTACAGATTATCCAAAGACATTATTCGCCCAATATGTAGATTGGGGAATAGGCGGTCATGATAATTCTTCAAATAATGCAGGTGACTACAACCAGCTATTAAACATTTCTTATGCATGGTCAACTGTTGGATACGGGAGTCCCGGACATTGGAGTCCTGTAGGATATGCCGGTTACGCATTTCTCGAAAGTCCGGGAATAGATTATGACGGTATAGATAATGACCACGATGGAATGATTGATGAAAGCAGAGATGATGCAGCAGAAACCTGGCCAAAATATCCTCAGTATCGCGGGCCGATTTATGAAGCGAGCTCGCCATATGCCGCACAGATGGAGAAACTTTATGGTGTACAACCTGTTCCCGCAGGCGGAGTAAAAGACGCATTTATTGCTACGCATGATACTGCTGCATTCCTAAGTTTTTTTAATTACAAAACGCTAGATGATGTACCGGCGATTAAAAATAAGCTATGGTGGCCCGGAGATGAAAACGGGAATTGGGACCCTCAATTTGATGATGTTGGCAGTGATGGGCTTGGACCAACAAGTGCAAATTATCCAGGCCCCGATGCAAATGGAACAGAAGGAAACCTAAGACCTGACCAGGGAGAACCAGATTTTGGAATATTAGACAAAGATGAATCAGATCAACTTGGACTAACAGGATTTGCTATCTTTGCGGTTCATACTTATGACTTAAATAATGATGAAAGAAATTGGACTGCACTTTCAGCTTTACCCGCGCCTCATGCACAATCACTAGTAGGAGTAAATCTTGCTAATTTTTTCTCAAGCTATTTATTTCATATGGAAGGCAGAAATACTTTTTCTGCTCAACAAGGCCAGCCAGAAGAAACCGGATCTACACAGAGGTACTCAATGGCATTGTTATTTGGCCTTAATGCAAATGATTTATTCAGCAAGAAAATTACGATACAGGCAATTTATAATGCTTCATATAACTTTGCAAAACCTCCTAATAAGCCTGTTATAAAAGCTATAGCGGGAGATCATAAAGTTACCTTGTATTGGGATAACGGTGCAGAACATACCTACAGCCAATTCTATCAAAGAATAAACTTTGAAGGCTATCGAATTTATCGTTCCACCGAACCTAACTTTATTGAAGATAAAATAATCACGGATGCATACGGGATACCAACTTTTAGGCAACCAATAGCGCAATTTGATTTAAAAGATGGAATTACCGGATTGTTTCCAATCGCTGTAAATGGTGCTATGTTTTATTTAGGTGATGATTCGGGAATACAACATTCGTATGTAGATACTACAGTTGTTAATGGACAAACCTATTATTATGCTGTGGATGCGTACGATCCAGGATTTATGACTACGAATATTGTAGGGAAGCAGCAAGGAATTCCGCCTTCTGAGACAACTAATATTATTAAAGTTGATGTAAATGGAAAAGTTACAACCGATGTTAATACGGCAGTAGTAACACCAACAGCACCCAGCGCGGGCTATGTTCCGCCACAATTAAGTTCTTTTACAGCCAGCGGCCCGGGTTCCGGAAAAGCATCAATTAATATTCTGGATCCTGATTCGGTAAAAAACCTCAGTACTTATCGTATAGTATTTCAAGAGAATACTCCTTTTCATACGTCTACTAATCCTTTTTATTCTTTAATAAATTATTCTACTAATGATACTCTAATTAAAAATACTCAGTTAAATGGCAATCATATTCAATCTCCGATTGTTGATGGTTTTAGTATAGGTTTGAGTAATGATACAGTTGTAACAATAGATACTGGTAATACGGGCTGGGAGAAAGGTAGCAGCAATTATAATGTTCAGATTGGTTTCGATCCAAAATATGCTGGTGCATATAATGTTCAACGAGTAAACTTCCCAGCAAATTTTGAAATCCAATTTACTCAACCTGGCCAGGGAGATACTTCCTATCCGACAAGTGTGTTTTCAAAACCAATACCGACTAATATAATTGTTAGAGACGTAACAGATAATATTCAGCATATGCAATTCATGTTTTTCGATCCTAACGGGGATGGAAAATTTGACGCAGGTGATGCAATATTTATTATAGCAGGAGATTCACTAGGAGGCAAAGTAACAAGTACTGCTAATAGGCATGTAGGCTGGTCCATGTCGTTATCGCAGGATACGAATATTTCTGCAGCTAATCAAAAACCACCCCAGCCTGGAGATGTGTATAAAATAGCAACGATAAAACCATTTAGGAATGGTGAGTATTTTCAATTTACAACAAAGGCTGCATATTTTGATAAGTCAAAATTCCTTCAAGATATTAATGATGTAGCAGTCGTTCCTAATCCATATGCCGGCGCAGCTTCGTGGGAACCGACATCCCAACAGGTAGGAAGAGGAACAAGAAGAGTGTATTTTATTCACCTTCCAGCAAAATGTACGATACGCATATATACAATAAGCGGAAATTTAGTTCAGACAATTGATCATAATAGTTCATTAGCCAATGGCCAGGAGCCGTGGAATCTTATCTCAAAAGATGGTATGGATATATCCTTTGGTGTCTATATCTTCGAAGTTGACGCGGGTTCGCTGGGAAAGAAAATTGGCAGATTCGCGATTATTAAATAACGATTGCGAAGAAAAATCGGTAAAGAGGTAATTATGAAGAAAAGAATTTTACTTAATTTATTTTTTACAGGTATACTTTCATTCACAACTGTTCTAGCGCAAAACTCGGGAATAAATGTTTCAAAGGTAGGTACAACAGCCGGAACATTTCTTGAGATAAGCCAGGGTGCATCAGCTACAGGTATGGGTGGTGCTTCTGTCAGCAGAGCAAATGATGCCACGGTTGTATACTGGAACCCGGCTGGTATAGCCGGATTAGACCAATATGAGGTAGATGTTTCACATACTGAATGGCTGGCTCAGACAAATTTAGACTTTGCAGCACTTGTTTTGCCTTTAGGTGAATTCGGAACCCTGGGTTTTAGTTATACATCACTCTCAATGCCTGATATGAAAGTACGAACAGTTGATCAGCCTGAAGGTACTGGAGAATACTTCAGTGCAGGTGACCTAGCATTCGGAGTATCTTATGCAAGAAATCTAAGTGAACGTTTCGCGGTTGGTTTTACGGCAAAATATATTCAAGAGACAATATGGCATATGTCCAGCAGTGCTTTTGCTGTAGATGTGGGTACAATATTTAGAACTGATTTGTTTGGCGGAATGGTTATTGGAGCATCAATTTCTAATTTTGGAAGTTCGATGAAATTACAGGGAATTGATACAAGGACTTTTAGCAGTGTAGATCCTTCCCAGCTAGGAACTAACAATCAAATACCGTATAGTATTGACCTTGATTCATGGAATTTGCCTTTGCTGTTTAGGATAGGTGTTTCCACAAATGCTATTAAGACGGAAGATTATCGCTGGACAGTTGCAGTTGATGCATTACATCCAAACGACAATTATGAGAGTCTTAATGTAGGAACGGAATTTTCTTATAAAGAATCAATATTCTTAAGGGTAGGTTATCAATCTCTATTCTTAACCGATCACGAAGGCGGGTTATCATTCGGAGTTGGATTAAATTCTAAAATGCTGTTTAGTACAGATGTTGTTAAGTTTGATTATGCATATCGTGATTTTGGAAGACTTAACGGTGTAAACGTTTTTTCAGTTGGAGTTAATTTCTAAAAATATAAATGATAATTGATTTATTAAAAATTAAAAAAATAGTTTCGACTTCCGTTTTCATTAGTATGGTTGTTTGCATATCTGTGTTTGCATCATCAAAAAAAGATACAGCTTCAGCCATTGATTTTGAGAAAGCTTTTAAATCTGAAATCGGAAATACTGTTTTAGCCCAGGTTGGAGATAAGAAAATAACCGTTAGAGAATTTTTAGCAAGTTATGAATTTGGCCCCGCTTTTACTAAAAGGGAAAAGGACTCCAAGAAGCGGTACCTTAAATATATGATAGATGAAAAGCTTCTCGCTTTGGATGGATACAAAAAAGGTTTTGCAGATTCCGCCAGAGTTAAAAACTTATTGTCCGCAATAAAAGGTGACCTAGCCACTGATGAATTATTTAATGCAGATATATTTGACAAAATTAAAATATCTAAGCCGGAATTAGACACAGCGCTAGAAGAAAAGCAATATACCTATCAAGTAAAATGGTTATATGCTCCTCAAAAAGACAGTCTTGAATTTTATTTATCAGGATTAAGACATGGCGTTTCATTCGATTCATTATTTAACATGCAGCTGAAAGATTCTGTTTATGCTGATCAAAGATCTATGAAGATAAATAAATTTAAATTACGAATGCAGAATTTAGAAATGTTCAATACAGTTGATACATTGAAAGCGAACCAAATTTCTAATCCGATCCATGGATCAGACGGCTGGTATATAGTGAAATTAATTGATATATGGAAGAATGTCATCGTAAATCAGACGGAATTAAGTAAGGAAGATTATGATGCTACTAATGCACTGAAATTAAATAAGTCAGATCATCTTTCGGATCTTTACGTTAAAAATATCATGCTTGAACATAATCCAGTAATCCAGGCAAGAACATTTGATATTCTCAGATCATATATGGGAAATTCCGTTCTTCCTAAGAAAAAATTTACATCTTGGAAACTTGATGAGCGGATGCAGAATGAGCTGAAATATTATGATACTTTAACCACAAAGCAATTCGGCAGGCTAAAACTTGTAGCACTTTCTGCAGGAAGTCTTTCATTAGATGACTTTTTAAATTGGTATAGAATGCGGGAACAATACCTGAAGTTTAATGAGGCGGATTTTAATTCTTTCTCGGCTTCACTTGAACAATTAGTATGGCAAATGGTTAGAGATCATTTGTTAATTCAGCGGGCCTATGCTCAAGGTTTTCAGAATAAAGAAACAGTTAAGCAACAGCTTAATTGGTGGCAGGATAAAATTGTTTATGCAGTTGTCAGAGATAAAATGGCTAATACAATCGGTTTGAATATAGAAATTCCGTCTTCGTTAGATAGTAAATATGATAATAAGAAACAAAGTCTGATTGAAAAAACTTTCCGGAAGCTTCAGCAGCTGCGCAAAGAATATAAGGTAAAAATAAATGAGAACGTTCTCAAAGAAATTTCGGTTCACGATTATGATAACCCGAGAACGATTGATACCTATATTGTAAAGAAGGGTGGGACATTTCCACATCCTGCTTTCCCTTCGATTGACTTTGCATGGCAAACGTGGGAATAAGTGGAGTTAAAAAGTTTTTGGATAGTAAAAAAAATTCTGAATATTTTAAAATTATTAAGTAGCGTATTGGGAGAAATGGTTTTTAATGATCAAATGGCGGGTAAATATTGTTATAGTAATTCTTTTCGCTTTATCTCAAATAACCTGCAGTTCAAGAAATGATCGAAACCCTAATCATTTAATTTATTGGTCAAGTAACAATACGCAAGAAATTGCATTTGCAAGGTATATTGTAAATGAATGGAATAAAAATAATCCCACAAAACAAATTTCATTTCAGCCTGTGCCGGAAGGGCAATCAAGCGAAGAAATAATTTTAGCGGCAGTTGTCGGAAAAACAACACCTGATATTTATTCGAACATGTGGCAGGGGGATGTTGAAGATTATGCACGTGCAGGTGTACTGGTTGCACTTGACACATTAAAAGGTTTTAAAGATTTTATATACTCTAGGTGTGATAGTAATGTTGTAAAAGAAGTAACCAGCCCGGACGGACATATTTACCAGATCCCCTGGAAGATAAATCCGATAATGTTAATGTATAACCAAAATATCATTAAGCATTTAGGGTTAAAAAATCCGCCTGAAACTTACAGCCAATTTGATTCTGCTTCGGAGAAATTTAAGGATGAAAATATAGATAAGGACGGTTATGTAGATAAATGGTTTGGTTATTCCGAAGTATTGGTAACCTGGTGGCAGCGGTTTTTTGATTTTTATCCTTTATACCTGGCTGCATCTGGAGGTGCACCGTTGATAAAAGATTATAAGGCGGCTTTTGATAATAAGTATGCAGTTGAAGTATTTTCGTTTTTAAGGAATCTATATGCCCATAACTATTTTGCAAAAGAAAGACTCTCTGTTAGACAGGATATTTTTCTCGCGGGAGTAATTGCCACAAGGTTTACAGGTCCGTGGGAAATATCGCATGCAGATAAATTTAAACCGAAAGGTTTCAAATTCAACTTCACACATATGCCGGTGCCTGATAATCATAAAGGGCCTATTTATACTTATTGCGATCCTAAAAATATAGTGATATTTAAAACATGCCCTAATGCTCAGTTTGCTTGGGATTTTATCAAATTTATGATTAATGAAAAGAATGATTTAAAGTTATTGGACATGACTAACCAAATTCCGAGAAGAAAAAATTTGGAATCAGATACTCTTTTTACAGATTATTTTAAGCATAATCCAAAGATGATTGAATTTGCTAAACAGGCAAGGTACGTAAAAGGAACCGACCCTTATCCGAATTTAACTGAAGTGTTTGACATAATTTCGCAGGAATATGAAGCCTGTGTAATATATGGAAAGAAATCACCTCAAGAAGCTATTGATGATGCCGCCAAGCAAGTTAATTTGCTTTACATGAAATAGAAATAATTAACTTTTATTATGAATTTGAAAAGTAAAAAGATAGTGCCTTATTTATTGGTGTCTCCGTACATCATTTACTTTTTGATATTCATTGCATTCCCCGTATTGTTTTCCATCGTTTTAACTTTTCATAAGTGGAATATCATTTCACCTATGCAGTATACCGGCTTAACAAATTATATCCATTTAATCCATGACGAATTTTTTATAAAATCTATTGGAAATACTCTAATATTTTTAGCTATTCATATTCCGCTTCAAATAATCATTGCTCTTTTCCTTGCAGAGGTATTAAACCAAAATATAAAGTTCAGAGGATTTTTTAGGGGTGCATTTTTCCTGCCTGTAATTGTATCAGGTGTTGTAGTTACAATATTATGGCAGCAGTTGTATGGATTCGATACAGGTCTATTAAACCGCATTTTAATATTTCTAGGTTTAGGCCGTATCGGCTGGCTTGTTGATCCTTCCTGGGCGATGCCTTCAATTGCAATCATGGCTACCTGGAAAAATGTGGGGCTTTATGTAATATTATTTTTAGTCGGATTGCAGACCGTACCCAAAAACTATTATGAAGCGGCTGACCTGGAAGGCGCAACTCACTGGCAGAAGTTTAGCAGAATTACAATGCCTATGATAAACCCGACTATTTTTATGGTTGTTGTGTTATCAACTATCGGTGGATTTTCTTTGTTTATTGAACCATACATTATGACCGGTGGCGGACCGTTAAACAGCACTCTTTCCGCAGTTCTTTATATTTATAAGCAGGGCTTCTTTTATTACCATATGGGTTACTCGGCAACCCTAGGGTTATTCTTTGCCGCGTTGATTTTAGGAGTAGTGATGATTCAGAAAAAATTTATTGAAAAAGAAAAATGAAAAGAGTTATTTTTTACATATTTCTTAGTGCTTTCGCTCTAGTTTTCCTTTATCCGTTTATTTGGATGCTGCTGGCATCCGTTTCGCCTGAGAATGAGATCGGAGCATTAACTTTTCTGCCTACTTCTCTTACTCTTAGCAGCTACACACAAATGCTTAGCAAAATCCCTATTGCCAGGGCTTTTATTAATAGTATGTTTGTTTCCTCTATGGTAACATTGGGAGTTCTTGTTTTCGGATCTATGGTGGGATACGCGCTTTCACGTCTGGAGTTCAAAGGCAGGAACCTAATATTTTATGTTGTTATTTTCACAATGACCTTACCTTTCCAGATCACTTTAATCCCGCAATATATTTTAATGGTAAAATTCGGATGGGTTGATACATATTGGGCGTTAATTGTTCCCGGGTTAATGAATGCTCTCGGTATAATTTTATTCAGGCAGTACTTTAAAAGCATTCCACAGGACCTAATTGATGCGGCCAGGATTGACGGCTGCGGTGATCTACAAATTATCTTTAGAATTCTTTGGCCGAATTCAGTACCTGCTTTAGTAACGGTAGGTATACTTACATTTATGACTTCATGGAATGATGTTCTCTGGCCTTTAATAGTAATAAGAAATGATAAATTAATGACAATGCCGCAGCTGGTTACTTTATTTGCAGTAGGCGGCGCTGCAGAATCTCAACTAGGGGTTAAACTAGCAGCAGCTACTTTGTTAGCTCTGCCGATTGTAATCGCCTACTTGTTCTTTCAAAAATATTTTATACAAAGTATGGCATCTACAGGTATTAAAGAATAAAATTTACAGGAAATGTATTAGCAATGTATGTAACTAGACTAACAAAAAAAATGTCGGCAAATCCCGATAGAATAGTTTTTCAATATTTTAATCCGGGAAGCCCGGCAAGAATTAAAAATATAATTGATAAAGTATTATCTCTTCCGGAGAATGAATCAGAGATTTTACTTGACAACCTTTATAAGGATTTTTCTCAAAGGCATTTGAACCTTAAACATAAGTTGATGGAGAATTTTAAGAAAGTTGAACAATACATTCAAAATGCTGATTCACTTACTAAAGAGAAAAAATATTTACTGGGTACTTATTTCTCAAAAGAATATTCCATTGAAGCAGCATCACTTTTTAATCCATCAATAGTTCCTCATCCCGATCAGAGATATCTGAAACCCGGAATGCTGAGGTTTGTTATGAGTCTTCGCGCTACGGGTGAGGGGCATATGTCGTCGATTGAGTTTAGAACCGGAATATTAGACTCTAAAAATGAAATATATTTTGATACAATTTCAAAATATTCTGAATTACCATTAAAAGACGAGGCAAAGACATACTCAAAAGTATTTCTAACGGAAAGATTAAATTTTGAGACTAAAGAACAGAAAAAACTTCTGGAGGAACTGCCCGAAACATTTACTTTGAAGCAAATGAAGCACCATTTAGAAAAAAAGAATGGTTCATTAAATATTTTAAAAGAGAATATTATCAGCTTGCTGGATTCAAACTACGATATTAATTTTTCTGAAATTACAACACTTCCAGAAAGAGTAATCTTTCCAGCTGCTTCCAACGAATCGGTCGGGATGGAAGACGCAAGATTTGTTTTGTTTAAAAGAAGATGACGGCACTCCAATTTATTATGCTACATATACAGCTTACAACGGAAAAACATTTGGAACTCAACTAATAGAGACAAAGGATTTTATACATTTTAAAGTGAGAACTTTACATGGTGCCGGAGTTCGTGATAAAGGTATGGCACTCTTCCCAAGAAAAATTAATGGTAAATACGTAATTACTTCCAGGCAGGACGGAGAAAATCTTTACATAATGTATTCAGACAATCTCTACTTCTGGGATAAATATCAATTATTAAAAATACCGAAAGAACTCTGGGAATACGTGCAGATCGGCAACGGCGGATCTCCGATAGAAACCGATAAAGGCTGGCTCCTTATAACTCATGCTGTAGGCCCGTTTAGAAGATACACACTTAGCGCTTGTCTGCTTGATCTAAATGATCCCTCAAAAGTTATCGGTACACTAAAGTTACCTTTAATTGAACCAAACGAAAAGGAACGGGAAGGCTACGTCCCCAATGTAGTCTATACATGCGGTTCTATTGTGCATAATAATGAATTGGTTATCCCGTATGCTATGTCTGATTCTTATTGTGGATTTGCCAAAGTAAACTTGGATGATCTTTTAAATAATCTATTGTAACTAAGTTATACAATAGTAAATATTTTTTAAATTAAACTTGGAAATTAAATGAGCATAAAGAAATACAGTAAAAATCCCATAATCGTTAAAGGAGATGTTCCATTTAATGTAAATAGTATTTTCAATCCGGGTGCTGTAAAAATTGGAAATGAATATTTACTCGTATGCCGTGTCGAAATGCCTTCTGGCCGATCATCCTTTGTGCTTGCTAAAAGTAAAGACGGCATAAATTTTAAGGTTGATTCTAAGCCGTGTCTAACGCCCGGTGACCATGATTGTTTTCAAAAATATGTAGAGTGGGGAATCGAAGACCCGCGTATTACAAAGATCGATGATAAATATTATTTAACTTACACCGGATATTCAAAGTATATGCCTCTGGTTATGCTTTCTGAAACCCAGGATTTTAAAAATTATAAAATCATGGGACCGATTTCTTTACCATCAAATAAAGATTGCGCTTTGTTCCCAGAGAAGATTGACGGAAATTATTGGAAAATCGACCGTCCTTCAGCTGACTCTAAACATAATATATGGTTATCAAAAAGTCCCGATCTAATTCATTGGGGCGGGTATGAATTTTTAACCGAACCTACTCCCGGAACATGGGAAGCTGATAAGATAGGCATATCTACTCAGCCTGTAAAAACAAAAGACGGCTGGCTTGTAATTTACCACGGCGTAAGAGGTTTCGGCATCAGTTATATTTATAAAATTGGAGTTATGCTGCTTGATCTTAAAAAGCCCTGGGTAATTTTAGGAAGAAGTAAGGAGCCTATAATTTCTCCTGATCACGATTATGAACGAGTCGGCGACGTAGGTAATGTAGTATTCTCAAATGGCTGGGTCGTTGAAGATGACGGCAAAGTTAATATTTATTATTCCGGTGCGGATACAAATATCAATTTAGCTACAACTACAGTTGATCATTTGCTTTCATTGTGTAAGTAGATATAATAAACAAGAAAGAATAATTTTATAATGAAGTTTCCTAATCAACTTTTCAGAATAGTTTTTACAACATTATTACTAACCATAGTCTTTCCATTATTAATAAAAGCACAAAATGGAAAACCATTTTCTCTCGTAAATACATCTCATCTGGATTATCTTTATCAAAAAATTAAAGTCGGAAATAACGAAATGGGTATAATTCATATTTATGCCGATTACCCCGACTTTAAATATGTTGAAGCTAAAGGTGAGGGAATAGCGTGTGTAGATGATGCTGCGAGAGCTGAAGTTTTCTACATGAAATATTATAAGTTAAAAAAAGATCCTGCTGTGCTCGATAAAATTAAAATGCTCACTAATTTCCTTTTGTACATGCAGTCAGAAAATGGATTTTTCAACAATTTTATCTGGAAAGATTATACAATTGATTCTACTTACAAAACAAGTGTTGCTGAACCGAACTGGTGGACATGGAGGGCAATCTGGACTTTAGCCGAAGCTCAAAATTTCTTTTCAACTATTGATAAAAGTTATTCAAAAGAAATCAAATTACATCTGGATAAAGCTGTTGATGTAACCATAAAATGGTTAAATAAAAATAAATCAGATTCAACCGCGAACTTTGGGGGATTTAATCTTCCGACATGGCTGCCGTATCAGACAGCGGCTGACCAGGCTGCTATTTTAGTAAAAGGATTTTGTGAATATTATAAATTAAATAAAGAAAACAGAGTCCGTAATGAGATAGAAAAATTATGTAAAGGTATTGTCGGAATGCAGGCCGGTAATGAAAAGACTCTTCCTTATTATGCTTTTCTAAGCTGGGAAAATACCTGGCACATGTGGGGCAACAGTCAAGCTGATGCTTTAATCGAAGCGGGGGAAGTTTTAGGAAAGCCTTCATATATAAAAAGTGCGATTAAGGAAATAAAGTATTTCTATCCTTATTTAAGGAAAGGAAATTTTGTAAACAATTTTTCAGTAGTAAAAATCGATGATAAAGTCTTAATGAAGGACAGCTCTCAATTTTCACAAATAGCTTATGGTATTAGGCCGATGATTATGGCATGTATAGCTGCATTTAATTCCGGACATGATAAGTCAGATGCAAAAATGGCAGGTGAGCTTGCCGGCTGGTTTTTCGGGAAAAATCCGGCTGGCAAAATGATGTACAATCCGCGAACAGGCGTTTGCTATGACGGTATTATAAGTAAAGATGAATTAAATAAAAACTCAGGCGCAGAATCAACAATTGAAGCGCTGATATCCCTTCTTGAGGTTGAACAAAATCCTATAGCTAAAAAAGAATTGCTGAAATATTGTAAAAACTAATTTTAATAATAGAACTAACTCCGGTTTTAAATTTGCTGATGTAAGTGGAAAGGATGAGCGACAATGAATATAAATCAAAAAAATTTCCCAACCTGCTTTAAATCCAAAATTCAAATTGTTTTATTAACAATAATAACCAGTATTATTATGAGCTCACAAAACTTTTCGCAGCAAATAAGCATTACCAAAATTGATCAGATGCCGAATATGCCCGCTCCTTATCATATGAGGGATTGGAAAAAAGTTACGGAGGGTTATGATTCACTTGTATTTAATTTAAATTTGACAGGCACATACCTTCCGCTAGTTTGGGTAGATAATAGTGCAATAAATTATTCCGGCCAAAGATTTGGACTGCATACTGTAGTTGGAACAACTTCACCTACCTCCGCCGAAGCTATAAACTGTATTCCCGCTGTTGTTGGCGCAACATTAGCCGGCATAGATAAAAGCAATCAGAATGGTTATGACTGGGTGCAGATGTGTCAGGAGTGGTTCAATAAAAAGAATGGCTTAATGGTATATAAAAATAATTCTGATGACCAGACGAGCGACGACTGGTGGTATGAAACAATGCCTAATGTCTTCTTCTATCAATTATATTCTTTATATCCCAACACCGGAGATTTCCATAATCAATTTATCAGCGTTGCCGATAAATTCCTACAAACAGTTTATATAATGGGAGGCAGCACCGCACCGTGGAAAATACCAAATATGAATTACCAGGGATTTGACTTCGCATCAATGACTCCATATTCACAGCATGTTCACAATGAACCCGAAGCTGCCGGCGCAACTGCATGGATTTTATATAATGCTTATAAAGTAACCGGGAATTCTAAATATAGAATCGGCGCGGAATTGGCAATGGAATATTTAAATAGTCTTACTGCTAATCCTGCATATGAGCTGCAGCTTTATTACGGCGTTTATCTGGCTGCCCGGATGAATGCAGAGATCGGTACTAACTATGATGTTACAAAAATGTTGAACTGGTGTTTTACTTCCGACAACATTAGGAACTGGGGAGTTATGACAGGTAACTGGGGCGGATATGATGTAGACGGCCTGATAGGTGAAATAAATTCAAGTTTGGGCTATGGAGGCGATTATCCTTTTACGATGAACACGTTTGAACAGATAGGTGCTTTAGTTCCAATGGTTAGGTATGATTCAAGGTATGCAAGGGCAATAGGTAAACTGGTTCTTAATGCCGCAAATGCCGCAAGATTATTTTACCCAAATTATCTTCCTTCTGCGAATCAGGACGCTGTTAGCAAACAATGGGCAGATCAGTATGATACCAATTCTTATATAGCTCATGAATCAATGCATCAATATTATCCTAACAATAGTTCAATAAGTCCGTTTGCAACCGGCGACGCTGAAGGCGGCGGATGGGGACTGACAAACTTAGCGCTTTATGGTTCATCTCACGTCGGTATTTTAGGCGGAATAATTGATACGACTAATGTTGAAGGAATTCTTAAACTGGATGTCCTTAAAACGGACTACTTCCATGATAAAGCTTATCCAACTTATTTATACTTTAATCCTTATGATTCTGCTAAAACAGTAGTTGTAAATGTCGGAAATTCTTCGGGTGATATTTACGATGTTGTAAGTAAAACATTTTTACAGCAAGGTGTCAACGGTTCAACAACAATTACTATCCCGGCTAATGCAGCAGTACTTGCAGTTATTGCCCCTTCCGGCGGAACCCAAACTTATGATCTTGATAAATTTTTAGTAAATAATGTTGTGGTAGACTACCACTCCGGCAAATTTACAGGTAATTATCCGCCGAGAATAAAAAGTTTCTCAGCAGTTAAGGATACTATTTTAACAAAAGATTCAGTTAAAATTTATTGCACCGCTATTGACCAGGACGGAGATCCGTTAAATTATAATTGGAGTTCGGCCAAGGGAACTATTATCGGTACGGGTTCAAGTGTAACCTGGACAGCTCCGGATTCTGCAGGAAGGTATGTTATTAATTGTTCCGTAAGTGATAATAATGCGAATCAAGTAGCAGCATCTGATACGATTCTAGTTATGAAATACATTAATCAGAATCCTGTTATTACAGGAATGAATGCATCACCGAGAAAGATGAATCTTGGTGCTGCATCAGAAATAATTTGTTATGCAAATGATCCTGATAAGGACTCATTAAAATATAATTGGTCGTCGTCTGCGGGGAGTATATCCGGTGACAGCTCAAACATCATTTGGACGGCACCTTCGGCTGCCGGAAATTATTATATCAAATGTTCAGTTGATGATCAGCATGGTGGAATAGCAATTGATAGTATTGGTGTAGAAGTTAGAGATTTTTCAATTGTTCAAACCGGAGAATTGGCTGCTTATTATCCTTTTAATGGAAATGCAAACGATGCGAGCGGAAATAATAATAATGGAACTGTTTATGGCGCAACGCTTACAACTGATAGATTCGGCAACCCTAACAGTGCTTATTCTTTTAACGGTCAGACAAGTTATATACAGGTTCCGAGCAGCTCGAGTCTTAATTTTCAAAATGCTATTACAATAAATTTCTGGATGAAGGTCGGCACACTTTATACTCGAGAGCAGTATGTATTATCACAAGGAAGTTACGATAAAAGGTTGAAGATTTCTATAATCCCTGATAATAGCTTGAGATGGACTATCATTACAAACAGCAGCAAAAATGGCGGTATAATTGACCTGGATTCAGAAACAAAGTTAGTAACGGATAGTCTTTACAACGTTACTGTTTTATACAGCGGATCGGATTATGAAATTTATATTAATGGAAACCTTGATTCTTTTTCATCCTGGTCCGGGCAATTACTGCAGACAACTGTTCCAATGACAATTGGGCAAATGCTGCCGACTGATCAAGGTTATAATTTTAGAGGTGTACTAGATGATATTCGAATTTATAATTATGCGTTATCAGTTTCAGATATAAAAACCCTTGCTAATATCAGTACGTATGTTAATGACATGAAAAATTCTCAAATTCCGGATAGGGATATGTTGTTTCAAAATTATCCTAATCCTTTTAATCCGACCACAAAAATTAATTTCTGGCTGAAGAGTTCAGCAAATGTTTCTCTGGTAATTTATAATTCACTTGGACAAAAAGTTACTGAACTTATAAACGGCTATTTGCCGGCCGGTGAACATTCGGCAACATGGAACGGAACTAATGCGGCAAGCGGTATTTATTTTTATGAATTAAAAACAAATAATAAAAGTTTTTATCAGAAAATGGTTTTATTAAAATAGGAATAAGCATTGGAGAAGAAGTTTTCCCTTAATAATGGTTGGCAGTTTACACTTTCCAAAATAAATTCTACAGATAAAGAAAGTAGTATCAATGTAAAACAGGGTAAATGGTTTGAAGCGTCAGTACCCGGGACTATTCATACCGATTTGCTGAATTTAAATCTAATTGAAGAACCATTTTATTCCGATAATGAAAATAAACTTCAATGGATAGGGGAGTGTGACTGGTCATATAAAAATAAGTTTGATTTACCAAAACATTTTGATAAAGACAAATCCACATTTCTAGTGTTTGAAGGTATCGACACTGCCGCAGAGATTCTTGTGAACGGAGTTAAGGCTGCTACCGTAGACAACATGTTCCTTGTTCATAAATTTGAAATATCGGAATACATAAAAGAGAAAAAAAATAGACTGGAAATAAATTTTATCTCTCCGGTAAAATATGCGCGTCAGCTTGAAGCTGAAAAAGGAAAGCTTCCGGTTGCACTGAGGTCGGAAAGAGTTTATATAAGGAAAGCTCAGTATTCTTTCGGATGGGATTGGGGACCTACGTTTGTTACAATGGGAATATGGAAAAACGTTTATCTGATTCAACAGGAAAAATTCTATATAGAAAATTTTACTTTTGATACGCTCAAAATTGAAGAAGATACTGCGCATGTAAAATTAAAAATAAAATTAAATGCGCCAGCGTCAGACGGGATTAAATATAAAATTTGCCTCAGCAATAGTGAAAATAAAATTGAATTTATAGAACCTGCTTCTAAAAATGTAACTGAAACTATCAAACAATTCCCGGTAAAGAATCCTTCACTCTGGTGGCCGAACGGAATCGGCGACCAGAATCTTTATACTCTTGAAATTCAAATTTTGCATAATGATGAAATACTTGATGAGAAAAAAAAGAAAGTAGGCATTCGAACGGTTGAATTACAATTGAAAGACGGAGAGAATAACACTTTTAGATTTATAATTAATAACAAACCGACATTCTTAAAAGGAGTAAACTGGATACCAGCAGATTCTTTTCTTCCGAGAGTAGATGAAAATAAGTACCGTAAGCTTTTATCCTTTGCAAGAGATGCAAATATGAATGTTGTGCGTGTTTGGGGAGGCGGCATTTATGAGAATGATGTTTTTTATGATTTATGCGATGAGCTCGGTTTAATTGTCTGGCAGGATTTTATGTTTGCCTGCGCTTCGTATCCCGAGCACGAAGAATTTATCGATAGTGTAAAAGCAGAAGTTGAGCAGAATGTAACAAGACTGCAGCACCATCCTTCAATTGCAATTTGGTGCGGCAACAACGAAAATGAATGGATATGGTATCAGGAACAAAAAAAATCTTACAAGGAAATGCCCGGTTATAAAATTTATCATGAAGTTATTCCAGGTATTCTAAATAATCTTGATCCGAACCGTCCTTATTGGCCGTCAACTCCTTTTAGTTATGAAGAAGATCCTAATTCACAATTATCAGGCAACCGGCATCAATGGGGAATATGGAGCTTATGGATTGATTATAAAAATGTTAAAAGCGATGAAAGTCTTTTTGTAACTGAATTTGGATTCCAAAGTTCGGCTAATTATCCTACAATAAGTAAAGTTTTACCGGAAGACCAGAGAAGTTCTCAAAGCAGGATTTTTGAGCATCATAATAAGCAGGTTGAAGGGCCTGAAAGATTATTTAAATTTTTATCCTCTCATTTACCGGTAAAAACTGATTTGAGAGATTTCATTTATCTTACCCAACTCAATCAAGGATTTGCATTAAAAGAATGTGTTGAGCACTGGCAGTTTCGTTTCCCGGAAACCAACGGCTCTATCATATGGCAGTTGAATGATTGCTGGCCGGTAGCAAGCTGGTCATTAATCGATTCTGATTTAATTCCGAAATTATCTTATTATACAATTAAAGAATCTTTTTCTAATACACTCATATCCGCTGTTGAAGATTCTGATAATCTGAAAATATCTATTCTTAATAATTCGTTGGAGCAATTTACAGGCTCATTTCAGCTTGATTTAGTATCTCTTCCTTCCGGAAAAGTGACAAATGTAATTACTAAGAAGATTATTGCAGATCCATTATCAAAAGGAGAATATTATTCTTTCCATTTATCGAGTGGAATAAAAAATGGTGAAGGTATCTATGTAATTTCGCTAAGAGACAATGATGGTAATCTTAAAAATAGAAATTTATATGCCGGGACCGAATTTAAGTACATGAAAATGCCGCAGCCGAAGATCAAAATAAAATTTGCAAAAGATAAAAACCTTGTAAAGATCTCGGCAGATAAACCGGCTTTTTTTGTCTTTATTGAAAGTAAGGATTTACTGTTTGATAAAAATAATCTAATAATTCTGCCTAACGAAAAAATAACGTTACAATATTCCGGTTCAATAAAAAATTCTAAAAAAGAACCGAAAATATACTGCACCACTCTAAATCAATATTTGCACTAGAATAGTAGATTGAATCACTACTTTATTGAGAGTTTTATGAAAACTAAACTTTTCATTTTTGCCATGACTTGTTTTATCATGGTTTCCTTTTCCAATTCTTTTTCTCAAAGTAAAAGTAATTCGTTATCTGTTCACTTCGGCCGCAAAGCTGATGTATCTGTCGGAAGCCCTTATGTGGGAGTTGAAATGCACAACAGTTCAATACTTCCTCAGAGAATCAGCTTTTATTACCCTGTTGCTAATAGTATTGACTTAAGTTCCGACTACTTTACAAGAGATACAACTTATATTATGTCTGCTGCACTTAAGATCGATAATAAACCAATTGAGTGGCTCGGTTTAAAACCATATAGATTTACATTAACTCCTTACGAAGTAAAATATTTCAAGGAGGATTCGGAAAAATCAATAATGGTTTCCTATCAATTCTGCAAAGACAAACCGGCAATGATTTTAACCTATGAAATTACTAACGAAGGCAATACGTCTAAAAGGTTTGATTTTTACACACACCTGGAGACTTCATTAAAAACATGCCATACATATGCACTTATAGATAAAGCATGGACGTCATATGATAAGAAAAGCTCAACGGCTTATACTAATTTTGAAGACGAGGGCACAAAGTATGCGCAGGTATTTGTTTCAAACGCCGGTGAAAAGCCGGTTAGTTTTAATACTATAGGAAATTTAAATGACAAAGGTTTGGAAGATATCGATTTGACTTCTCTTAATAATAAGTTAAAAGAAAAAACTCTATCTAAGTCAAAACCGGATATCCCTGCTGCTGAATTTCTTTATTCGAAAATGCTCAAACCGCATAGCAAAATGACCATTGTTCAAATAATCGGATCATGCAGGCAAAATGAAGGAAAGGCATTGGTAGAATATTTGGCGGGTAATTACAAAAAAGAAATTAAAGATTATGAAAAAAGTGTTATGGCGGAAGTCAATGAGGGTAAATTTATAACCGGCGATACTGTCCTGGATAAATCATATTTATGGGCAAAGGCAATATTAGCAGTAAATAAACATTATATTGATGGAAATATTGTCCCGATGCCATGTCCTGCGGAATATAATTTTTACTTTACTCATGATGTTCTAGTGACGGATTATGCAGCAGTTAATTTCGATCTGCCCAGAGTAAAAAATGATCTTGAATATATTATTTCACATGCAAGCAAAGATTTCATAATTCCGCATGCCTATTACTGGAAAGACACCTCTTACACAACCGAATTAGCAACTTCAGATAATTGGAATAATTTCTGGTTTATAATTGTGGCAGGAAGTTATTTGAAGCATTCAAATGATTTGAATTTCATGAATCGCCTATATCCTTATCTTTCAAAATGTATCGAACAAACATTACTGAATAAAAAAGATGATAACTTAATGTGGGAAGCGCATATTGATGGTTCTGATTTGGGAAACAGTTATGGTCCCCGTGCATTTATGACCTCACTCGCGATAAAATCACTGAAGGAATATGTTTTTATATCTTCATCTCTCGGTAAGAATAAAAGTGTTTTGGAAAGGTACGAAGGCCTGGCAGATAACATGCAAAATGCATTAATTGAAAAACTTTGGAGTAATAAACTGGGATATCTTATAAATTATTACAAAGGCGGTAAATTAGACACACATTATTATACCGGCTCATTAATCGCGCCTCACTTTAAATTATTGAATCAGCAGCAGACAAGTGTATTAGTAAATTCAGCAACTGAGCATCTTCTAGATCCTAAAATCGGTATCTACAGTATTTATCCTATGGATTTAGAAGAACTGAAAGGTTTTCTTGAACTTAAAGATGGTGAAGCAGGAAAACCTTTCTATTACGGAAACGGCGGAATCTGGATAAATGCAAACGCATGGTTTGCCCTGGATTTAATAGCGGATAACAAAAAGGATGAAGCATATAATTTTATTAAAAGGACAATGACGTTGGATGGAATAACTAACAGTCCCAACGGCCAGCCCGCAATGTATGAATATAGGATAAGTGATTATAATAATCCTGAAGTTTACGGTAAAATAGACAAACCGCAATTTCTTTGGGCTGCGGGCTGGTACTTATACAGTTTATATCATTTATTCGGTATTGATGAAAGTACCTGGAATATTACTTTAAATCCATACTTGAAAGAAGGGCAAAAAACTTGTTCATTTTCAATTGATGTGAATGGAAAGCCTGTTTATGTGGAAGTAAATGGGGCGGGGAAATATATCCATGAATATTAAATATGATGGTAAGCTGTTACCTTCTGCAGTCATTCCGGCAAAAACAATATTCAATAAGATTGAAATTACTTTGGGTGAACCGAAATCTCCTTACGTAAAATCTACAAATAGCATTCTAGCAGAATTGTTCATATAATTCTCAAAAGTCTCAACTGAATATTGAATTAAATGCTTTCACAGGCCATAAAAATAAAACAGTAATTATTTCTCCTGTTGAACCAAAATCAGTCTTTGTAAATGGTGTTAAGTTAATTAAGGGTTTGAATATAGAAAAAGTCAATGAACTCTATCAAACTGTAATTGAATTTAATCATAAACGAAGTGATGCAAGACTTAGAATAGACTTTTAAAATAGTGAAGACACCATTTAAAGGTGTCTTCGCAAATATTATCCAGCTTAATAAATTATACTAGTATTATTTTATTAATCGTCACTTTCATTTTTAGTAGAATTGTTCAAAGCTTGATATTGCTCTTTAGTCATTGTAGGCAGCTTTTCCATGAACGCTACAATATCCCATATTTTTTCATCGCTGTGCGTTTTACCGAAAGAAGGCATACCTGTGAGTTTTAGTCCGTTTTTTGTAATCCAAAATAGCTGCTGCGGAGGCATTTCTTTAGCTGAGTGTGCGAGATTCGGCGGATGAGGATAAAGACCTTTTCCGATTTCACTTCGCTCAATTCCAGGTGCCCCGTGGCATGTTTGACACATCTCTCGGTAGTGAACAAATCCGATTTTTACTAATGACGTATCATTTAAATTATTCGGGACTTTTACATCTTTTGAGTGATGTTCAATTGAATTATCCTTTACCGCGTTGATAACCCATAATGTTAGCTTATTATGAGGAACCATCGCGCTTATGTTATATACTCCGGATTCTACAAATATAAAAAAACCGATTATCACAACTACGATTACAATAACAGTTCTTATTACGTATTTCATTGCCCACCTTATAAAAATATTAACCGGAATTTAATGGATTTAGATTACGTAAATTGGAATTCAAATCACATGAAAAAATAATATCAAATATTTTTAGAACTATTCTATCTGGTACTAGGCTACTGAAAATGTTAAAATTTAATCCGGCAAATACATCTCGAATTTAAGTTATAATTAAAACTATAATTTTCTTAGGATTATCTACACACAAATATTATTAAATAATACTTCGGCTTTCTAGATATCCGATTTGTTCACTTTAGTTCTTCTTATAATTACAAGTACTAAACCAATTGACATAACAAGAACTCCTAACCAGACAAAGCTTATAAATGGTTTTGTACTTACCTCGACAGTTAATATCTCTGCAGGAGTATTTGTTCTATTCATCATAGAAGTATTGGATGCTCCTGTTTGACTGTTATCGACGTAGGAAATCGGTGAAAAATATATATCTTTAGTAAAACCTTCCAGAATATATGGTTCCCTCATCAAGCTATTGTTATAATTTGAATAGAACATGACGGGAGTAGCTGTATACATTTTATTATTTTCATTAATGTTTATATTGAATGTATATTTATCTTTACTATTCTCAATAAGTTTTGGGCCGGTAAAAGTTAAATCTACATTGAATACATGCGTTTTAACCCCTATCGGTAGATCAACCTGTTGTGAACGTTCTAAAGTGGAGGACGCCAAAACTCCAAATAAGAAAAGAGCAAATCCAATATGTGATAAATGGCCTCCCCAAAAATAGACACCACTTTTTATAACTCTAGTCAGCATTTGAATATTTACTACAACAGTAAAAATTATGGAAAGCAGTAAAAAATGATAACTTATATTTTTAATATTTAGAAGAAAGGAAATAACAATTGTAATTATCAGTGAAATCAAAAGTGCAGGTAAAAAACTCTTTACCCATTCAGATCTGTTTGTTTCTTTCCATCTTAAATACAAAGTGAATCCAATCAGCAGGCACATAATTATTACTAAAGGAAGATTCATCTTATTATAGAAACTTATCTCAACTGAAGATCCAATTATCGGAGAAGAAGTTCCCACAAAAACCACTAAAGCAGAAGCAACTAGAAAAAGAGCACCATACAATAATCCTGATTCCCTCGACAGAAATTTTTCTCTATTTTCATTTGATCCTGTAAGTGATTTCCTTCTAAAAAGTATTCCTCCAATTCCCGCAATTGTGAATGTAGAAATAAATAAAATTAAAAATAGGTAAACAGTTTCACCCGGGTCTTCAAAAGAATGGACTGAAGCTTTGGATAAAATTCCGCTTCTAGTTAAAAATGTACTGTACAAAACCAGTATAAAAACTAGAACCCCGAGAGTAAGATTTGTTTTAGCAAACCGGCCAAGTCTATCCAAAATTTGTGTTTGTTTCTGAATAAGTAAAGTATGGATTAAGGCAACACTTATCACCCATGGTATAAGGCTTGCATTTTCTACGGGATCCCATCCCCAGAAACCGCCCCATCCTAGAACACCGTAGGCCCAGTATCCGCCGATCATAAGTCCTAATCCGAGTACTGCAGCAGTAGTTACTGTCCACGGTAAAGCTAACTTAACCCATTGAGTATATTTGTTTTTTATTAGAGCAGAAACTGCAAATGAAAATGGAACTGCAGAAAGAGCATACCCGAGAAACAAAATCGGCGGATGTACTTCCATCCAGAAATTTTGTAAAAGAGGGTTCAGTCCTTTCCCTTTAATTAAGAAATCACTAAACGGGATACTATTGGACTTGAGGATTGACATTAATTGGGGGCTCATTCGTACATATTCCTGGTTCGAACCAGGATCGCTGAATAAAAAGCTCTGAAAGATGGGCATCTTTAAAAATGCCTGGTTAATATATTTTATGCTTATAAAATTCGGATCAGTCCAGATAAGAGTAAAAGGACTTTTAAATAATGGGGTAACCATTATTATTAAGTAAACAATAATTAACGAATAGACCATCATAAAAGAAGGTTCAAGATCATTTCTCTTGGATGTATAATTTTGCAAAACCGCGCCGATAATCACTGCTAACAGCAGCCATAACATAAAGCTTCCTTCCTGGCCTGCATAAAAAGTTGATAATAAAAGCCCGGGCGATAATTCGGCATTGCTGTAATCGAATACATATTTATATTGGTATTGATGGTTTACAATAATAAAAAGCAAAAATATACTTGCTATTATTATTAATGCGGTTGTAGTATGATATGCAATCCTTGCATGCTTAAGTGCTTTATTATTTCCATTTGATGCCTGATAATATCTAATTACGCTGTATATTGCCGTAAATAGTGCTATAATTGTAATTATGTCTCCAAACATTTCTAAATTCCCTTAATATATTTTATAATATTTATTTTTTATCTTATTTTACAGCGATCCGGTTATTAAACCGCCGTACTTTTTATTAATTGCCAGGAAAACCTGACTTTGATCTTTTCCATTTTCCAAATTATTCATGATGAAATTTCTTTCCTCGACAGCTTTTTTACAATCACATTTACTTAACTTATCTTTACATTTACCGCAAGTACACTGAAATTTTGAAGCAACTGCATAGACTTGGGTTTTGATTAATGGATCAATGCTTTGCATTTCAAAAATTGATGATTGATTGGAATCATATTTATGAAATAACAAATCAAGTGAGCCTGCAATTCCAATGGAGACAATTATTATAAGCGGAATAACCCAGGTCGCTTTAAATTTTTGAAAGAAAACAGATTTAGAATATTTAGAATAATTATGATGAATATGTTCTTGTCTATGGTTACTCCGTTTTTGTGCTTGCCCAGATTTATTTTTTGTAATGTTTTGTGCGGTAAGATTCTGGAAATTATCTAATTCCGCACCGCAATTTAAGCAAAAAATACTTCCGGATTTATTCTTAGTGCCGCATTTTTTACAAATTATCATTTATCAACCCTTCCCTTTGAATGACCTATAAAGATTATTTTTCTACTTGAAAACCATGTTTTATTAAATTCGCTTTTGCTTCTTTTATTGTTACTTCTTTTAGTTTCATACCACATTTAGGATCAATTCCGGGCTTATCTGATAAAACATTTAAATCCATTGGACATTGGTAAATTTTCCCGTCTTTGTTTATATCAATTGCTTTCAAATTAATTATGTCTTTATAAAGCATCGGCATATTGGCTGTCGCTTTAGGCGAATTGCTAATTATTTTTGAAGATGTGGTCATCTTCATTTCTTTCATTTTCAAATTACTTGTGGAATCAGCCTTCGTATTTGTCAGTTTTGTTTTATTTTGCCCAAATGAAAATGAAGTTGTACCTAACAGAATGACTGCTAAAAATGATATTATTTTTAAATTATTAAATTTCATATTTCTTATCCTTAATATATTATATTGAATTAATTCCATGCTTTTTTGTTTTTATACTAAATAAAGTCAAAAATATGGGAGACGAAAATTATTTCGCCTCCTTTTCTTTTTAATTATTTCCTTTTAATAGTTGCTTAACTTCATATTTTTTTATGATGTAGAAAATTGCAGGATAAAACGTTAAGCCGATAATCATTGTTGTTAATATTCCGCCGAACATAGGAGCCGCAATTCTTTTCATCACATCCGATCCGGTACCGGTACCTATAAGTATTGGAAATAAGCCGAACAATAAAGCCATTACAGTCATCATTATTGGGCGAATCCTGTTTGCAGCGCCGTGGAATGTGGCTTCACGAAGTGCCGCAAGTGAGGTCATCAACCCTTCGTTTTTCATTTTATCATACGCAATGTCGAGGTAAAGAAGCATAACAACTCCCATTTCTGCACTTACACCGAGCAAGGCTATAACGCCTACCCAGACTGCTACACTTGTATTATATCCGGCAAGATATAAGAACCATATTGCTCCTACCATTGAGAAGGGTAGCGACAATAGTATGACAGCAGTCTTAATTACAGATCTGGTATTTATATATAACAACAGCAAAACAAGAAGAAGCGTAAATGGAATAACCATTGCTAGCCGTTTTGCTGCTTCCTGCATATACTCGTATTGACCGCTCCATATTATTGAGTAACCCGCTGGTAGTTTCAACTTAGATTCAAGAATGTGTTGAGCATTTTTTACATAAGTACCGACGTCAATATTTTCTATATCTATATAAACCCATGCATTTGGTCTAGCATCTTCCGATTTGATTACAGGCGGACCTTTCTTAATTTGAAGATCGGCGAGCTCTGCCAGAGGAACATTGCCCCCTCCCGGTATAGGTACAAGAACACGTTTTAAACCTTCGATATTATTTCTGTAATCACGTTGATAACGTAAATTAACAGGATACCTTGCCAAACCTTCAACAGTCTTTGTTATGTTCATTCCTCCGATGGCTGACATTATAACGTTTTGCACATCCTGAACAGATATTCCATATCTGGCAATCGCATCCCGATTAATGTTAAAGTCTATGTAATTACCACCATATGACCTTTCAGCGTAAACTGATCTTGTGTGAGGAACAGTCTTTATAATCTGTTCTATCTGCTTACCGATATTTTGCAGCACCGCTAAATTTGGTCCGGCAATCTTAATACCCACCGGGGTCTTTATACCTGTAGAGAGCATATCTATCCTCGTTTTAATTGGCATTGTCCATGCATTGGTTAACCCAGGTATCTGGATAGCTTCATTCATCTGATCTACTAGTTTCTTCTCCGTCATTCCTTTTGGCCATTGATCTTTTGGTTTTAACCGGATGGTCGTTTCCAGCATGGAAAGGGGAGCAGGGTCTGTTGCCGTATTAGCTCTGCCTGCTTTCCCGAAAACACTTTCAACTTCAGGGAATGACTTAATTATCCTATCTGTTTGTTGAAGAATTTCCTTTGCTTTTGTTATTGAAATACCAGGTAAAGTAGTAGGCATATAAAGAAGGTCGCCTTCGTTCAGAGGAGGCATAAATTCCGAACCTAACTTTGAGAATGGCAATACGGTTACAAGGACAATAACTGCTGCCGCACCAATTACCCACCATCTTTTGTTTATTACAAAGTTTACAATCGGTTTGTATATTTTTACAAGAAACCTGGTAACAGGATTATCTTCTTCTTTCCTCATCTTTCCCCTTACAAAGAAGCCTATTAAAACAGGTACAATTGTTACAGCAAGAACTGCAGCAGCAGCCATCGAATATGTTTTAGTAAAAGCTAATGGTTTGAATAATCTTCCCGATTGTTGTTCCAATGCAAACACAGGTAAGAATGAAACTGTAATTACTAAAAGTGAATAAAAAATTGACGGTCCGACTTCTTTAGAAGACTCAAGTATAACTGTCCAGTGGGGACGCTGCTTATCTTTAGGTTTTCCTTGTTCAACTATCATATGGCTCTGTGCATTCTCCACCATTATTATTGCTGCGTCAACCATCGCACCTATTGCAATAGCAATACCTGAAAGAGACATTATATTTGCATTAATACCTTGAAGTCTCATCACCAGAAAAGCTGCAAGTACTGCAGTCGGTAATGTAAAGATTGCCACAAGAGAACTTCGTACATGTAAAAGGAAGAGAATTATTATTAATGCTACAACTAAGCTTTCTTCCAGAAGTTTATCCTTAAGTGTGTCCATCGCCCTTATAATCAGAGAGGAACGATCATATGCCGGAACTATTTTTACATCTGACGGCAGTGAGCTTTTTAGTTCTTTAAGTCTTTGCTTTACTCTGTTGATTACTTTAAGAGCATTTTCACCGTAACGCATTACTATGATGCCACCTACTGTTTCACCTTCACCGTTCCAATCAGCTACACCTCGTCTAAGATCAGGGCCTATATCTATATTTGCAACATCTTTTAGATAAATTGGAGTTCCCGTCTTAGGAGAAACACCTATGGCAATATTTTTTAAATCATCAGCACTTTTTATGTAACCAAGTCCTCTTACCATAAATTCCATTTCGCCCATTTCAAGCAGTCTGCCGCCAACATCATTATTGCTGTTCTTAATTGCCATTTTAATCTTTTGAATCGGGATACCGTAATATGCTAATTTAGTTGGATCTATATTAACCTGGTACTGCTTTACAAATCCGCCTATGCTTGCAACTTCTGAAACTCCTGGAATTGCTGAAAGATCATACTTCAAAAAATAATCTTGTATTGATCGTAGCTGCTGTAAATTTTTTGTCTTGGATTGCAATGTGTATTCATAGACCCATCCTAAACCTGTTGCGTCAGGCCCCAATTGAGGAGAGACGCCTGCCGGAAGATCGCTGCGCAAAGAGCTTAAATATTCTAGTACACGGCTTCTTGCCCAGTATAAATCGGTTCCGTCCTTGAAGATGACATAGACCATTGAGAAGCCAAAAAAAGAATAACCCCTAACAACTTTAGCATCGGGAACTGAAAGCATCTTAGTAGTTAAAGGATAAGTAACTTGATCTTCCACAATCTGGGGTCCCTGACCTGGATACTCTGTATATATGATTACCTGTACATCGCTCAGATCGGGAAAAGCATCAACTGGAATACTTGTGAGTGCCCAGATTCCACCTCCGATTAAAGCTAAAGTTAGGAAGATTACAATAAATTTATTATTAAGCGACCACTCAATTACTTTGGCAATCGCACCGTCTTTAGAAACATTATCTGCAGTCATTAAAAACTCCTTCTTACTTAACTTTAAATCCGTGTTCGATTAAATTAGCTTTTGCCATCGCAATAGTTACTTTCTCCAGTTTCATTCCGCATTTTGGATCAATGCCGGGTTTATCCGATAGAACATCAAAATCCATGGGACATTGATATATTTGCCCATCGTGGTTTTTATCAACGGCTTCAACATTTATTATATTATGTTTGAGAACTTCAGACTCTTGCTTTTTATTACCTTTTAATTCCATCTGTTTTTTATCGTCAGATTTTTTATTTTCTATTTTCATATTCTTCATGGATTTAGTAGAATCTTTATCTTGTGCATTGTTTTTTGCAGGAATAAATTGCTGAACTGCGGCCCTCAAATTGCTTTCGGAGTCTATTAAGAATTGAGCAGACGTAACTATTTGCGTACCTGCATTTAGTCCTTCTAATACCTGATAGTAACCATTTGAATAACCACCTAGAATTACATTTTGAGGTTTGAACTTGCCGTTTCCCAATGAAATAATTACAAGATCCCGCATACCGCTTCGTATAACCGCATTTTCAGGTATTATAGGAAGAAGACCTAGCTTTCTTCCGCTTATTTCCACATTCGCAAACATTGCCGGCATTAAGTTACCTTGTGAATTGTTAACATCAATTCTAACAGTAGCTGTTCTTGATTTTGCATCAATAGTCGGATAAATGAAAGAAATCCTTCCATTATAAACTTTACCGGGAAAATAATTAAATCTGATTTTTGCTGTAGAACCTAATTGTATTTTTGACAATTCATATTCATATATATCAGCAGTAAGCCAGAGAGTTGAAAGATTTGATATCTGCATCAATGGCTGGCCTGCCATTATTTTTTGTCCTTCAAGTATATTCTTCGTAATTACGTTTCCGGAATATTGTGCATAAAGAGTTATATAAGTTTTAACGTCTCCTGTCTTTTCTATCCTTGCAATATCCGAATCGGGAATTTCTAACAGTTGAAGTTTCCTAACTGCATTTTTTACAAGTTCGTTTCCGCTGTTTAAAACATCGTTTATGTTTGATTTATTAACTGATTTTTGATACGACAAGGCAGTTAGCAATTCCTGTTCACTAGCTACCAATTCGGGAGAATAAATATCCATTAGTTTTTCTCCCTTATGTACCTTTTCTCCTGTGTAATTAACATAAAGTTTTTGAACCCAGCCATTTACCCGAGTCGTTACAATGTAATCTTCAGTTTCGTTTGTTTTTAAAATACCGTTGGTTATAACCCGGGACGAAAGTTCTGAATCTATAACTGTATATGTCTGAACATTCATGTCTTGAACAACAACAGGATCAATTTTTACAAAACCTGCAGCACCACCTTCATCTGCATATACCGGTACAAGATCCATTCCCATTTTAGATTTACCGGGATGATTATAAATTTCCGTTGGATTCATTGGTGCACGCCAGTAAAGAATCTTTCTTCCTTCTTTTGATGTAGTTTGTGCAACTGCTGTCTGGTTCGAACTGCCCGAATTAGAAATGAAGTATACTGCCGCAGCAATTACAACTAATCCGATTATTACATATAATATTATTTTATTTTTCACTTTTTTGCTCCAAAAAATATTTTCAAATCTTCTATTTGCCCTCATTTAATTTTTCACAACTTAAAGTTGTACCCCATTCTCCTCCATTTAAGAAGAGAACAAGACGAGGGACTGAGTTATTATAATTTTGTGCCTACTAAAAATTCCAATGAAGTAACTTCCTTTAAATAATTTGTTTTTAACCTGTAAAGATTAGTCTGTATTTTATACAAACTATTTTCTGCATCTATTACATTTATAAAATCTATTTGACCCACCTGGTAACTGGATAGAGCAGCCTTCAATGTTTGTTCCGCTTGAGGCAGCAATCCGTTATTAATTAAATCAATTCTCTTCCTTAAAGTAATCAGCTTCGAAATGGCAATTCCGAAGTTAGCATCAAGCATCTGCATAGATGAATTATATTGCTGCTTATAAAGTTCTTCCATCGATTCAGATTCTTCAACTTTTGCACTTATTTTACCGCCGTAATTAAGCGGGAGAGAAATTCCTACCATGAATGAAACTAAATCGTGCAGATTCATATTCGTCTGTGCAATCTTATCTCTTTGAGTATATTGAACCCCCAGGCTGAAGTTAGGATAATAATCATAACCGGCTAAAGATTTTTGAAGAGCAGCTTTCTCTTCCGCTATGTTAATACCTTTCAAGAAAGGTCTGTTTGCCTTTGCTAGTGAATCAAGCTTTTCCTGTGTGAGAGATAAAAATTTAATATTAAAATCTTCGCTTACATTTATCTGGGAATCGGATGGTTTTAACAAATATGAGTTTAATATAGAAAGTTGAGAAGATTCCTGATCGGTGAGCATGTCAAGTTTATCATTTACTTTTGTTATTTCCAATTCAACCTTTAATAAGTTCTGCTGGCTGGCTGAAGAAACGGAATATTTTGTTCTTACAACATCGGCTATACTTTTAAGAAGCTTACTACTTTCTATTTCAAGAGCAATAGCTTTTCTTGTAAATGAAAGTTCATAATATGAGGAGGCAACATTTTTTGTTATTTCGTTTTTTGCATCGTCTAATTCCTGTTTAACTATATCCGCATTTTTCTGAGATACCTTACCCATAGTACTCAACTTACCGGGGAAGGGGATCTGCTGAGAAAGGCCGATTATCTTTCCCGTCATGGCTTCCTGTGTGAATGAGAAAGAATTTGTCGGAAGATTCATTAAGCCGAGTGAAAGCATAGGATCGGGCAAGTTTGAAACTTGTGGGACCATATCCTCAGAGGCAATAAGCTTAGCTTTTAGCATTTTAATTTTCGGACTAACCTTGATTGCTTTTGATATCAGTGAATCAAGAGTAGTCTGTGCCGAGACATTTGGTATCCCAAAACCTACAGATGCAAATAATAATATGACTAATATCCTTTTCATTTAATTATCCTTAACCTTAATTTTTTGCTTATGAATAAAAAACTCTAAACCAATTTTATGAACAAAAAAATGCAATAATATAATGGGTGTAATAATTCACCCTTATAAAGCAAAAATGTTTTGGATTTTAAATGAGAAGTATTGAGTTTGTGAGATACAAAGAATTGTTTGAAAGCAGCGGGGGAGAAGTATCAAAATATATTTTGTTGATGTCTTTGTTGGTATTTGTGAACGTGCTATTTAAACCCGGAACTGCAATTATGGCTAATATTTGTATATTATTATTAGCATTATTATTTGAATTTAAATAATGATCCTTAATTGAAGAATCAACTGTTTTAACACTGCAGCAATTATTACTTATACTTGTTCCATGTATGTCATTAATAGCAACAGGTGTGCAAGATTCATTATTTTGCATTTCCGAATGCATATTCATCGGGCATTCTCCCAATGAATAAGTATCTGTCATCTGACAAAAATAAATGCTTATTGGCAGGCTTGTTGTCGCAACAAAAAATACTGTTATTAATGATAATATGGAAATTTTTTTCTTCACACTAAATAATTTTTATTTCTTAATGAAGTTCAATATTCATGCCATTTGACAAATAATGTACAAACATCATTAAAATAAGTTGAAATGTCAACATACTATATTTTGAATCTCATAAATGAGATACATTTATGCAATATTCTTCTCAGATGAGAAAATTTATTGAAATATAAAAAATAAATTTTATGTCTCTGACTTTTACGAAAATTTAAGTCAATCTATTTTCTTCCTTCAACTATTGGTACAAATCCAAATTATACCGTATTTAAGGTCACAAAAATTAATTGCTAAACTATTAAAAGTTGATTATCTATTAGATGATACCTAAAATAATTTAGTAAATTTAAGACAGTTCAAATGATTGTTTATCTTTTCAAGGGTAAATTTATTGTTCCAGCATAATTACAAGGGGAAAAATTTAAATTTTATACAATGTATAATATACCTCTCATGATATTGAAAGGCGGATATGAAAAAAATATTTCTACTTTTTTTTCTAATTGCAGTTATAAGTTTCAAATATTCCGAAAGGTTCATTAATAAAAATACTCTAAAAAAAAACTTGGTAATTCCTAAACCAATGCAGGGAGATAATGATAATCCTTACGCTGCCCAGGAATTTAGATATAACATGCTTAAAGGGAACAAACCGTATCTTGATCCTCTTGCAAGACAGAGAGCTGTCAGTTATACAAAAAAATATTTATTGAAGAAAAATCCAACTGAGCCTGCTGAAATATCTTCCTGGACACCTATAGGACCCGGTAATATAGGCGGCAGAATAAGAGCAATTTTAATAAGACCCAACCATTTAAATACCATGCTTATAGGCGCAGTTTCCGGAGGTGTATGGAAAACAACCGACGGCGGAACTAGCTGGTTCACTACAATGGATAATGATAATCCTCTGGCAATTGGCTGTATGGTAAATAGAGGTGATACTGTTTATGCGGGTACAGGTGAAGGCTGGGGTAATGTAGATGCAGTATACGGAGGAGGCATATATAAATCAACTGATTTCGGAGATAGCTGGACTTTACTTCCCAGCACTATTGGTTCAAATATTTGGAGTTTTAAAAACGTTCTAAAATTGGCTTTTGATCCGGGTAGTAATTTGTATGCAGTAACCAAAGCAATTAATTATAAAGATGGGGCTGGAAGTTATCGTACGAACGGTGGTCTTTTCAGATCGACAGATGGAGGTTCTTCATGGGTGCAAATAAGCAGTACATCTGTAACAAATTATTATAATGGTTGTGATGTTGTTCCATTAAGTCCATCTATTATTTTATTTGCAACACAAGGTGGTGGAATATTTAAAACTACAGACGGTGGAACAAATTGGAATCAAATCACAACTGGACTACCATCTACTAACTATAAACGAATTGTTCTTGCACAAGATCCTGAAATAACAAATACTTTGTATGCAGTTTTTCAGTCAACCGATAACACATCCGGAGGTGATGCTGGACTTAAAGGAATTTATAAATCAACAGATGCAGGAGATACTTGGAGTACATTAACAAAACCTAATAATATACCTTCAACAGGCAATCTTTCATACCTCGGAACCCAAGGATGGTACGATAATACAATTGCTGTTGATCCTAAAAAATCAAATAATATATATGTCGGTGGCGTAGATATGATGAAATCGACTGACGGTGGGAACAGCTGGTTTCAATTGACATATTGGACAACTGGATACGGAAGGCCTTTTGTTCATGCTGATCATCATGCCATAGCTTTTGATACTACACAAACTGATGTCCTTTACGATGGTAATGACGGGGGCATTTATAGAACCACCAATGGCGGCTCATCATGGACCGCTCTTAATAACAATTTAAGCATTACTCAATTTTATGGCGGCGCATCATTTCCTACGGGCAATACTTTTCTGGGCGGTACACAGGATAACGGGCATTTATCTTACAATGGTTCAGGCGGTAATTGGTCCGCAGTATATGGAGGAGACGGAGGTTATGCAGCAATAGATCAATCTGCTTCTTCAACAATCTATGAAGAATATGTTTATCTTCAGCTTCATAAATCTATTAATGGAGGTACAACCTGGAATAATGCTTATACCGGTTTAAGTGATGCAAATTCAAGTTCGCTTTGTTTATTCATTGCTCCTTTTTCAATGGATCCTGAAAATTCTTCTGTCTTAATAGCCGGTTCCGATAAAGTATGGATAACTACAAACAAGGCTAGTAATTGGGCTCAATCAAGTTCTACTCTTTCAATATCGGGCAAAAGGTAAGTGCTGTTACTGTTGTAAACAGCTCTTCGCCTTACCTCGGTTTTGCCGGTACCACCGACGGTAAGATATTTAAATGCACTAGCTTAACAGGTTCGGGTGATTCATGGACTGAAATTACACCTACAGCAAATAATGGTGCTTACGTAAGAAGAGTTGTTGTTGACTTAAGTAACAAACAGCATATTTATGCTTGTTATTCGGGATATAATAATAACACAACAACTAAGGAACACATTTTATATTCAACAGATCAGGGAGCATCGTGGACTGATATATCCGGAGATTTACCGGATGTTCCCGTCCATTCTTTAGTAATCGATCCTTCTAATCCTCAGGTTTTATACATTGGTACCGAGACAGGTGTTTATCAAACAACTAACGGCGGTACTAACTGGGTAAACACTACTACCGGAATGGCAAGTTATGTCCCTGTTGATGAATTGGTAAGACAGACTGGAACTAACGAACTGCTTGCATTCACTCACGGCAGAGGAGTTTTTAAAACAACAACACCTTTGCCCGTTGAACTGATTAATTTTGCATCTAAAGTTAGTAATGGTGAAGTAAATTTAAATTGGCAGACAGCAACCGAGTTGAATAATTACGGATTTGAAGTACAGCGATCAGCGTTTAGCAGTCAGCAATCAGTTGACAACCAAAAACTGAATGCTGATAGCTGGATTAAGATAGGATTTGTACACGGTGCGGGAAACAGTAGTTCTCTTAAAAATTATTCTTTTGTAGACAGCAATCCTGTTGGAGGTAGTAATTTCTATTATAGAATTAAACAGGTTGATAATGACGGCAGTTTTAAATATTCTAAAGTAATTGAAGTAAAGATTATTCCATCTGTATTCAGCTTGTACCAAAATTATCCCAATCCGTTTAACCCGGAGACAAAAATAAAATATAAAGTGGCCCCTTCAAATCTCGCCAAAGGGGATGCTTTAGTGCAACTTAAAGTTTATGATATGCTTGGTAAAGAAGTAGTAACTCTAGTAAATGAAAGGAAACAACCAGGCGAATATGAAGTAGAATTTAATGGGGCAAATCTACCAAGCGGAATATATTTTTACAGGATGCGGGCTGGAAATTTTACATCAACTAAAAAATTTATTTTGTTAAAATAATGCCTAACGTCCTTAAGTCGCCAAAGACTATCATCGCAAAGTGAAGCAGACAGGTAAGTATAGAATCAATAGGTAATAAAATCCACGCACAAAATTAATATTTTAAAAAATAGTTCTTAATAAATTAGTTTTTGAAGAGTTTTTAAGTAATGATTAAATGGAGTTAAACAAGAAAGTAAAAGATGACATCTTAAAGAAAAGATATCATCTTTTTTTGACAGACTAAATTGTAGAAAAATATAAAATGTGAGGACCGTTAAAATCATGATCTGAGCATGCGAGATAGGGAAGGGGAATGCGCGAAAGCGAAAATGAAGGATCTTTAAATTCTTTTTAATATCAGGCAGGTTATATCATCGCTTTGCGGCTCACCATTTACATGGCTTCTTACATCTTTCACCATTTCGTCGATAAATGGCTTAGAAGGTTTTTGTGCATTGTTCTTAAAAAAATCAATCATTCTGTCATCGGAATATTCTTCTTCATCTTTATTCATCGCTTCAGGAATACCATCCGTGTATAAGAATAATTTATCTCCCGAATTAAAAGTTAATTTTTCCTCTTCATACGGCAGTCCAAAGTCAAGCATTCCTAATCCAATCCCGCCGGCTTCAATTTTTTTCAAAGAACCGTCATTTCTTAATAATAATACTGGGTTATGGCCCGCATTTACGGCAATAAGCTCTCCGGTTTTAGAATCCAATACACAAATAAAAAATGTTATATATTTATCTGGCGGAGTAGCGTTAAAAATTAGCTTGTTTAATTTTTCAGCTAATTCATTTAAAGGCAGATTAAATTCCAGGTAAGAATAAAGAGCGGCATTAAGAGTATTAACCAGCAAAGCGGCTGAAATTCCTTTGCCTGTTACATCAGCAATAATAAAAGAATAAATTCCTTTACCAAGATTAATGCAGTCGTAATAATCTCCGCCGACTTCTTTTGACGGAATATTTATTCCCGATAATTCATATCCTTCAATTTTGGGTAATTCTTTTGGAATTATTCTCTGCTGAATTGATGCAGCTAAAAGAAGTTCTTTTTCTATTCGTTCTTTTTCAATTGATTGTTTTAGCAAATGGTCGTTTTCAATCGCGGTTTGAACTTGTCTGGAAATTGCTTGAAGCAGCAGCTCATCTAAATCATTAAAATTAGTTACACCTTTTCGTGTCTCTTTCTCTGAAAGAACAAATCGATAATTTTTCAGGTTAAAATCAAATGATGTTTCAATCTTATGCGGGCTGTTTAAGATTTTATCCGCTGGTACTTTATTAGGAAAGGTAGTTTGCATTTCAGGAATGCCGTTTTCAATATTTGTTATACTTATCAACGCGGAAGACGCATTAGCTAAGGAAGCCGCCCTTTCAAGTGCAAGTTCAAAAAGGATATGGTGTTTATCAAATCTTGAAATTTCAATTCCGGCATCAATTAAATTATTTAACTGCATTACTTTTTCGTTTAGCTCAAAGATTAATCTCTTTTCTTTTTTCTGATTTAAAAATGATTCGTAAGCGCTGGAAAATACCTGCATGAGAATTTGAAGTGTAATTTTATCAAAGTCGGTAAATTTACTTCCATCAAGTTTCTTCCCTAGAAATATTCCTAAGTATGATGAGTCGGTTAAAGGAAGTACTACGATTGCATTAAATTTATTATTATCATAAATAACAGCCGCCTGCTGATCCTGGTGTTCCAATAATGAAAGATCTAAATCATCAATTTTATCTTTTGGAATACCTGTTTTCCATTTAGTATTAAAAGATTCTTTGTGAAATAAATGGATATCGGTAATAATAAAATTGGCTCTTAATAAATGCCGGAAATTAGATACTAACTGAGCAAAGTTATCTGATTTTGTGAGTATCTTAAAACCTTCCTGAAACGACTGCGCCTGCAGAGAAAGTTTTTCTACTAATTGATTCTGTTCCAATATTATTTATTAGACTAGTTTTTAAATATTAATTATTTATTCTCGGCAAAGAGATAATGCGATTTATCCGTTGGTTAATTCTTTAAGCGCAGAATTCAGGGAATCTGCAGTTTGAGCGAACTGGAATAATCCCATTATTTTAAATGTTTTTTCAACTGACGGATCAAGATTTAAAAATATTATTTTACCGTTCTTATCAGAGAGCAATTCAATAACTTCAAGAAGATATGAAATGCCGATTGAATTGATTACTTTGGATTTTTCCAGATCAAAAATAGCATTCTTTATATTTGCGTTAGTATTGTCAGAAAAAACCTCGGAGATTTTTTCTCCGGCAACATTATTTATATAACCTTCAGTTTTTATAATAAAAGTATCTCCGACTGCTTCAGTCTGGAGAGAAAATTCTTCACTCATTTCATTTATCCGTTAAGTTAATTTTTTGATAATAGATATTTTTGTCCCTGTCGAACCTGATTCAATGGTTAAATCATCTGAAAGGGATTTCATCAGTTTAATTCCCCAGCCGCGTTTATTATTACCGCCGATTTTTTTTGTAATATCCGGGTCTTCTACTTCATCAGGATTAAAGCCTTTTCCAAAATCCGTTACTAATATAGTTAATTGTTCTTTAGTCATTATAAATTCAATATTAACATAAGGATTATCTATACCCGAATGTTCAAATCCATTAATTATTGCTTCATTAACTACTATTCTTGCTTCCCCGATTTTTTCATCAGTTATTCCTAGATAATGTCCCATTCTTTCAAGACCTTCAATAGCAACAAGTTCTATATCGGGGATCTTAGGGAGCTTAATTTTTAAATTAAAATTTGTATCCATATAAAATTTAAAAAAGTAAACGTTATAAAATAAATAACTGTTTTGTGGAAGTTAATACTTTTTTATAATTAGTCAAAAATTAATTATTTAACGAACTTACCGTTTATGAATAATGGAAATTGAAAAATCCAATTAATATTTATTTAACTTTTATAACAACCATTGTAATATCGTCAGCCTGGATTCTTTCTCCCATCCACTCGTCGCCTAATTTTACAAGCTTATCAATAATAACTTCAGGAGTATTTTCCGCAATTTCTTTAAAGTGAGATTTCACACGTGAGTAATCAAACATTTCATCTTTCTGATTCATTTGTTCAGGCAAGCCATCAGTCAGCAGCAAAAGCGTATCACCGCTTTTCAATTCTTTTTCTACAACCTGATAAGAAAACTTTTTCATTGCACCTAAAGGCATTCCCTGAATTAAAATTTCCTCAATTTCATTTGCTTGTTTGTTATAATAATAAACAGGCGGCATTCCGGCGCTTGTTAATACCAGTCTACTGTCTTTAATTCTTAAAAGACTAAAAGACATCAGAATTCTTCCTAATTTAACCTCCTTTATCATTGCCGTACAGTGGCTCATAAATTCTTTCAGTTCAAGTTTTGCTGCGTCGGAAATAAAGAATCCTTTCATTAAAGTAACCATTGTGCCAGCTTGAAGCCCATGTCCCGTAGCATCACCAAATCCAATGTTTAATAATCCATCCTTAACAATAAAATCATAATAATCTCCGCCTACTTCGGTTGCGGTTCTCATAAAAGCAGCAATTTCCAGATTAGGAAGTTTCGGCAGTTCTTTTGGAAGCATTGATAATTGAAGCTGCCTTGCTTCTTCAAGTTCTTTTGTTTTGCGCTCATTTTCTATTTCAACCGCACGTTTCTCCGCCTGGGTTGCTTTAAGGCGAAGTTCATTTTCTCTAATCTTAGCTTTTTGTTCACGCCTGTTAAGTTCAAACCTTCGGAGTAAATACAATAATCCTAAAAACAAAATAAAATAAATTGCGTAGGCAATCTTTGTTTTCCACCAGGGAGGAGTTACTTTTATAAATAATGTTGCTCCTTTATCGTTCCATAGTCCGTCGTTATTAGAACCGATAACTCTTAGTTTATAATTTCCCTGGGATAAATTTGTAAACGTAACCGAATGATCATTCCGAAGCTGGATCCAATTCTTATTGAATCCTTCAAGTTTATATCTATATTGATTCTCTGACGTGTTGTAATAGTTTAGAGCAGAAAATTGAAGCGTTATAATATTGTCTTTATAAGTTAATAAAATGCTGTCACGTTCAGATATTCCATTTTCAATTATGGGCCTGCCGCCTTTATCATCCGTATTAAACCTATCATAATTAGTAAATACGATCGGCGGTATGTAATTATTATCTTTTACACTGTCGGGATTAAATACATTAAAACCATTTGGCCCGCCGAACAATAACCTTCCGGTTAAATTATCTTTTGCGAAAGCATTCTGGTTAAATTCATTTCCTTGAAGTCCATCCTGAGAATAAAAATTCTTAAATGTTTTAGTAATAGGATTGAATCTGGAAATTCCTTTGTTTGTACTTATCCATAAATTACCTTTATCATCCTGCAGTATTCCGAAAACTGTCTCATTAGGCAGACCGTCTTTTTCCCTATAGTTAATGAATTTTTTAGTCTTCCGGTCATATTCGCTTAGCCCTTGTGTAGATCCGACCCAGACATTATCATTTTTATCAATAAGAATTCTTAATACGTTATCATCCATTAAACTTGACGGATCATTAGGATTATTCCTTAAATGTGATGCTGTATTATTGTCCGGATCAAAAATATTTATTCCTCCGCCAAATGTACCTAACCATAGTTTCCCGGAATGATCAACAGCTATTGACCAAACTAAATCAGAGCTGATTGAATTCGGATTATTTTTATCATGCTGAAACCTTGTAATTTTTCCTGTGTTCGGATCAAGCTTATTTAATCCGCCTCTGTAAGTCCCAATCCAGATATCCCCATCCTTACCTTGAACAATTGAATAGATTCGATTATCTGAAATTGAATTGGGATCCGCCGGATTATTTTTATAATGTTTGAAGGTATTGGTTTTGAGATTGAATGCATCAAGTCCTGCATTGTAATTGCCTATCCATAAAATTCCGGATTTGTCCTCATAAATTGATTGAACAGCATCACTAGAAATGCTGTTAACATTAGAAGGATTATGTGTGTAGTCTTTGAATAAATTTTTATTATAATCAAACTTATATAATCCGCCGCTCCCTGTTCCGATCCAGTAAATCCCGTTTCTATCAGCATACATTGATTGTATTGTATTATCTCCGAGCCAATTTTTGTCTTTGGGCTTGCTTCTGTAAAGATTAAAAACCTGAGCAGAGGGAAGAAAATAATTTACACCACCGGAGTTTGTTCCAACCCAAATAACGCCGCTGCGGTCTTCATAAATTGAATATATATAATCATCATTTATACTGCCCGGGTCCAATGGATCATTCTTAAAGCTCGTAAAAATTCCGGTCTTCGGATTAAATCTATTCAATCCTCCAGTTGTAGTACCAATCCATAAATTCCCATTTGCATCTTCAAAGATAGGCCAGACCCAATTGGCGGAAAGACTATTAGGATCCCCGGGTTTATTTAGGTAGTGAATAAATTGCCCGGTTTTTCCATTTAATTTATCTAACCCATTAGCAGTACCAACCCACAAATTTCCGGAACGATCACGGAAAACTGAATAAACTTTATTATCGCTTATACTTGATGGATTTGAAGGATCATGTTTATAAACAGTTACCTTTCCGGTTTTTTTATTTATTCTTTCAAGTCCTGTTCCTTTCCCCATGCCGCCAATCCATTGGACTCCATTAGTATCTTCATAAAAAGCGTTTAAAGAGTTAGATTTAACTTTGCTTAAATTGAGGTTACTTTTTTTTATTATCGTAAATGATTCTGTGAGAGGATTGTATTTTTGAAAACCTCCTTGAGATTCGACGTACAAATTTCCGGATGCATCTTCATATAAGGCTATAACAAAATTATCAATTAAGCTCGTTGAATCTGACGGATTATTTTTAAAGACTTTAATATTATATCCGTCATACCTGTCTAAGCCATCCTGCGTACCAAACCACATAAAACCTTTTTCATCCTGAAATATACAATTGACTGAACTTTGGGATAAACCATCCTGCACAGTTAAATGATGAAAAATTATGTGATTTTGTGCGTGGGTATTATAGTGAAAAGAAGAAGAAAAATATTAATAACAAACGCTTAAATGTCATCAACCCTCCGGGTTCCCCGATACAAAATTATAACACTTGAGCAATATACCGTTTCTTTATTTAGCTTTCCACAAATGAAAATATCTTGTTAACTGGATTACATGTAAAATTACGTAGAAGAAATTCTTACCTATAAAAATACCGGTGCCTCACCTTTTAAAGTGAAGGCACCTGGATTATAATTATAATCACTTAAATAATATATTATTTTAACAATAATAATTTTTTAGTTGAACTAAACGTTCCGCTTTGCATTCTATAAATATAAATTCCGGAAGAAAAATTCGAAGCATTCCAGTTCACACTATAATATCCTGGAGCTTCATCCCCATCAACAAGAGTTGTAACAACTCTTCCAAGTATATCATAGACCGTCAAAGTTACAAACTCTTCTGAGGGATCTGATAATTTATAGTTGTACTTGGATTAAAAGGATTAGGATAATTCTGAAAGCGAGAAGATTTAGATACTCTTTTGGATATTTCCATATTGGCGTTATTACCGGCAGATGATAATTTTTTACCCTTTAAGTTTGCACCCAATAGATTTTGCTCCTCCTGCAATCTTAATACTTCCATTTGCCCACAAAGCACCGTTTATCGTACAGGTGGTTACGACAGTAATATTGTTCGAAGGACAATAAACTTATGCTCCATTTATCGCTGCCGCCTCAAGAAAAATTTCCTTCAGTTTCTAAATAGATATTTGCAGGGTTTACGTTTGAAATTGTTGTATGCACACTAGTACCAAACCTAACATCACCAGTTACAAAAATTCGAATATTACTGTTGTTATTAATATTCAGATTTAATTTTCCGCTTCCGCCAATTGAAACTGAGCTAAAATAATAATCGCCGGAACTTAGAGTAAGGGTTTTAGAAGTACCGAGAATTACTTTTTCCATAAGTACCCGGGCTGAGAGTCGTATTAGTTTTTATGTCGGTTCCACCAAAATTAAAATTTGTAGCCGGGGGTAAAGTCAGCACAGTATAGGATTGTGGAATTAAAGGTGTACCATTCTGTGTAACAGTACCAATGACAATTGAACTAGTAGTTTTGGTTAGTGTTCCTGATGTAGTTAAATTACCTGAAATGTTTACCGATGTACCTAATTTAACATTTCCGCCTGTATCCAGATTACCGGCAATATTGTACTACCGCCTAATATCACGGAACTGCCGGCAATTAAATTTCCAACGATATTATTGCTTGTTCCGCTTTGGAATGACGACCCACTATTAATGTTGCCATTAACATGACTGCTTCCACCCAAATTGACGCTACCATTTAAAGTTGTTATTTTTTCCTATAGTCAGGCTTATTCCAACGGTTAATGATATGTTTCCTTCAACACCGTCAGCGTCTTTCGACGATCCGTTTATATTAACATCTGCATTGCTCCCGACTTTACCATTAAAAACATTAACACTGGTACCAAGAGTAACCTTCTTATTAGCAAAGATCGGATAATTCGGAGTTGAAACATTATTTTTGGGTTTCTCAGATGATGAAATGTAAAATGAACCTTTCGTTGTAATTAAATACTGACTATTATTTACATTACCTTTGGTTTTATTGTCTGAAGCAATGACTTCGACATTATAGTTTCCAATTTCAGTGGTTCTAAGCGCAATTGTATATATACCATTTCCTATAGATTATAACCTGCCGACGACAGTTTGACTGTCAGGTGCAGTAATCTTAATACATACAACTGCGGTATCTACAGGTGTGCCTTGTGTCAATACATGTCCAACCAGACTGCTTGTATCTCCTCCTTGAATAACTTTCGCATTCATATTAACAGTAACTGGTATAGGATTTCCATTTTGATCAGTCTGTAAATAATATCGTTCTTTATCGGTGTTAAATTGGAGAATCATATCTGAACTATTAGCCATATACACCCTAAAAGACTCGGTAGTATCGGAGCTGTAATCTGTTTTATAGCATAAGTCCACGCGCCATTCCGGGATGATTAATTCTAAAGAATTTATATGGATATCCTGCCATTCGGATTATATCCATTAAAGTATTGAATGCCATATTTAGCGTTTAAGTACTTCATAATTACTCTCATCAATTGCAACGGGGAATACACCGAGTGCTAACGGATATACCTGGAGGTAATAATACTAAAGAATAATCGCTTCCTTTCCAATCAAGTCCCATGTCAAAGTTCCTCCCTGCCAAGCTATTCCACCTTGCCAAGCAATTCCACCTTGCCAAGCGATTCCTCCTTGCCAAGCGATTCCTCCTTGCCAAGCAATTCCGCCCTGCCAGGCAATTCCGCCTTGCCATGCTATTCCGCCCTGCCAAGCGATACCTCCTTGCCAAGCAATTCCGCTAGAAATTAAATCGCTGTTAATTTCTCCGGATAAATAAGAAATTTGCAAGCCCAAAAGTCTAAGCCAAATTACATTTGTAACATTGGGAATTTCACTGGAAGTTTCAATTTAAAATAATCTCCGCCTGTCTGGTTTGACAGCCAGCTCAGTAAATCCTGACCGGCATCTAGACCTTCAAATCCCATTGTGTAAATTTTTATACCAGGATTAAGGAAAGATTAGTAACTAATGAAACGGGTGAAATTTCTCCGGCACTGAAAAATATAATTATTTTTTGATTCGGCGAATTTGGATCGAACATACTTTCCGCCGCTGTTATTCGGTCAGCAAGAGTTCCGCCAGTTTGATTAGGCTGAACTGAGAAAGGTTTGATAATAACTTATTAAAGCTCGTATCAATAGGCTGTTTTTGATTGGTTCCGTTTACCCAGCCGATTTTATCTCCAATTCTTAAATGTGCAATCAATTCAGCGGCTGCATTCTTAGAGGGGACAAAACCATTAAGAACGTCGGGATTAAAATTAGTAGTACTGTCAAATACTAAAACAATATCATAATAAACTTGGCCAATATGACTGTACATATAATTAATACCACCAATATCATCAGTAGTCACAGTTGATTGATCGTAAAATTAGTCGGGTGTAACTTCTCGTTTATAAGTTTCACCGACATTTATTCGACCATACATAGTAGCAACCTGGTTATTATTCCCCATAGAAATATTATAAAAAGGATCACCAGGATTATACAAGTCAGCCAGACCTGTAAAATGTCCAATTTCATGAGTAGCAGCATTTTGGACATCCAGATCAGAAGATATCTTTTGCGGTTTGTAGTCCATCCAAAATGAGTCCCTGTAGTAATTGAAACTGGCTTACCATTAAAGGCAATGTCGGCATCAATTAATTCTCCGTTCAACGCGTTATATCTTATTCTGGTAACTGAAATTACATCTTCCGGGGCACCAACTATATTTGCCCAGTCTGCAGAATCCGCAATCCAGACAACATTATTAATACCATCAGTGTTTCCGCCCCACTGTTCTGTAGTATCACCCGGAATTTGAGTATAATCCAATGGTTTTACCTGACTCCAAGTATGAAAGCCGTCTAAAATTGCATTAACATAATTCATTCCTTTGTTGTATACTGATGGGGAAATTTCATAATCAGCTTTACCGTTCGCCCAATGAAGCGGTATTCCGGATAAAGTAGTATTTACTTTATAATGGAGACCCTCATTAGTATTTTCAGAAATTGAACTTGAGAATTCGGATGTACTTAATGTATTGCCATTAGTATCTAATTTAGTTGCAGTTGCACTTACAAATTCTCCGGTATTAACAATTACCTTACTCATATTAGCAAAAAAATCAGATTCACCGGCTATATCAGTAGTTACTTCCATTTCACCAAGATAACGTCTTCCTTCTCTAAAGCTTGAGTTTGAATTAGCAAAGAACTGAATTTTATAATTTGTTCTCGGTGGACAATTTTGAAGAATCCCTTGAACAGCGGTGCCGCCAATAACAGCTGTAGTAGTTGTGTTATCCTGCCAGGAATAAAACGAATTTAGTGTAGGATAGGGTTGTGAATTATTTGCTGAAGTACCTAATTGAATGCCAAGTGTGGAGTTGCTATAAATGGAATTATATAATATAGAATTGCCGTTACCGGTTTGTACAAACACTCCTGCACCTGTCCCAGAAGTTCCATTGCTAAATACGGAATCATGCTGTATAATATTATTGCTGCCATTAATAATAACACCATGGCTTGAATTATCTGAAATTATATCTTCGGTAAGAGTATCTTGTGAAGCATTTAATTGAATTCCAAAACTTGAATTTCCTGTAACGGTATTATTACTAAATGTTCCTGAAGTGTTTAATAGAGAAACACCGCCTGAAGTATTATTGCCAACATTATTAGATGTTATTTTGTTTAATGAAACAGAATTTAAGGAAATTCCGACGCCATTATTTTGCAGAATATTGTTTGCTGTTATTGTGCTTAAACTGCTTGTTACACTAATTCCATTCGAAGTGTTAGTATTAATATTATTGTTAAAGATTGAATTTCCATCAGCGCCGGTAATTGAAATTCCATCACCATTATTTCCTGAAATCAAATTATATGATAGACTATTGTTAATTGCACCGGTAGTTATAGTAATTCCATTTCCTGATGATGTTCCATTGTTTAGCAAAGTATCGTAGCTAATAATATTGTTAGTGCCGTTTACAAAAATTCCGTCGCTTGAATTCCCGGATCACTTTATTTTTGGAAAGGGCATCGTTTGAAGAATTTAAAAGAATCCCATAACCTAAATTACCAGTTATTGTATTACCACTTAAAGTTTCTCCGCTGTTAAAAATTGTAACTCCGCCTGCGGTATTTGTACTAATTGTATTCTTGGTTATTTGATTTCCGGTGTTTCCGTTTAAAGATAAACCAAATCCATGATTTCCCGTAATAGAATTTCCATTTACTGCTGCGGTGCTATTTGCAACAGATAATCCATTTAATGAATTAGAATTTATAGTATTAGTTGATACTGAATTGCCATTTGCACCTGTTATCGAAATTCCATTACCGCCGTTATTGGAAATATTATTATTCGATAAAATATTATTTTCTGCGCCGGATGCGACTGAGATTCCATCACCAATTGAATTTGAAATTGTGTTAGTAGTAATATTATTGCCGGAGGAATTTAATAGAGATTCCGGAGATTTGATTTGCGAAGATGTTATTTCCGCCAGTATTAGAAAGTGTTAAGCCAAATCCAGAAGAGTTATTAATTGAAAGACCGGTTACGGTATTTACACCTGATGTTATGGTAAGATTTGCGTAAGCACCATTAATATGTACAATGGGTGAGCCAGCATAACCACTTTGTGTTGTTGCATCTAAATAAACCGGCTGTGCAATTGCAGGCAACTGTGATAAAGGCTGAATTAAAGGAGTTGCTCCTTGTATATAAAAATATATATAATGCAAACCAGGGATTGCATTTGCTTCTTGAATAGCAGATCTTAGTGTAACTTGTCCGTCTGTTGAGACAGCTGATCCATCACCTAATACAGCATCCGGATCATCTAATGCAGAAGTAACAACAAAGAATGGAAAGTTTTTACTTTTAGTTGGAACTACTTGTGTCGAATCTATATTATTTACAAATAAATTATTTTTATTATTAGAATAATCAAGAAGAACATTTACAGGGCTTATTTGATTAAAAGACCATTCTCCAGCTAAGTATTGTAAAAGAGAACTTGGAATATTTTCAGCAGGGTTTCCATTACCACCCGAATTATTAATATTATTATCACCTAATGCAATATTAAAAATTCTTATTTCGTCCATTAAGCCTCTAAAGGCACCAGTATTAGATTTACCTATAAATAAACCGGTTGTTCCGTTTGTAACGCTGTAACCCGGGGTAATGTTGAAGGTGGAACTGGATATTAGTGCACCGCCGGAATATATTTTAAGAGTACTGCCGTCATATGAGCCTGTAAGCGATATCCATTGAAAAGCAGGCAGTTTAGCAGTATTGACGGTAGCTGAATTATTATTTCCAACCGAAAAATATCCTTGATTATTTTTTATGTACAAAGAAAATGATGTTCCATTATTAACTGTCCGGTAGATGATTGGAACTTGAGTATTCGGGGGAGTGTCGCCAATTAAGTAAATCCAAGCCTGAACCGTTATCTGGTTATTTGATGCGCTGCTGTTAAAAAATTTAAATCCATTTTGGTTTGCATCCGTATTTGCAGGCTGGCCATCATAAACATAAAGCTGGCTGTTATTTCCATTAAAAATAAAAGAGTTGTTGTCGCTGTTTTGTGCGAAAATTGTTTTGATTGAGAAGAGAGATGTAATTAATAATAAGAAGTAAAAATTCTTAATTGTAAACTTTTTCATATTGCCCTCTAGTATTAAACTTGATAACCTGGGAAATTACTAGGTTAGATATATCCCAGATCATTATATTATTATTTTTTTAAATAACTTTTTATTTGATCTTTTAGATAATTAATACGAACACTAGAACTGGTAACCTTTTCCCCGGTTTTCGGATCTTTTAGAATTTTTACCTCACCATTTTCACCATCATACACTTTATAACTATTGCTTTTCTTATCTTTTTTAAGAAAAACTAAAACGTCCTCATTTGTTTTAAATCTTGGCATATGAGTATATAATTCTCCAATGCTTCCGACTTCTCCGCCTGGGTAGGTAACAGTAACTGAATTCCCTTTATTATTTCCCTTCAGGTATTCATCAACCTGTAAAGTTGCATCAGTATAAATTCTTGTTTTGTTTGCATTCCAATTAGATTTCTGTTTAGATATCTTTCCGGTAACAATGATATCAGCCTCTTTAGTTAAATGCTTAAGCTTTGTATTAGTTTGCTGAGCATTGGAAACTGAAATAAGACCGCTTAGAAGTAATGAAAACAAAAATAGAAGTGAATAGTTTAATCTCATTTTAAATCCCTCCTTAAGAATTTAATTATAAGATTTTTTTAAAATCCAATAATTATAATTTTGTCTACAGCTTTTTCACTGAAGATTAAATTAAAGTATTGATAATGATATATTAAAGTAGATATCCGCTAAGTAGTTTTTTTATAACTAAATGTCACTCAAATAAGTGTTTAATTAAGAATAACAAATTCACATTCAAATGTCTGCTAAGACAGTTGTGAACAATGAACAAAACTTAATAATTAGAACATTATTTGGGATTGGGTGTTATAATAGGAGAATTATTAATAAATAGCAAATATAATTTAATAATTGAGCAAAAATTCTTTTTCATATAAATATGCCCGATTATGAGTCTACGCAAAACAATTATGTCTTATGCTCTAGCCTTAAATTTTGTTAGTCATAAAGGCGCAATTTGATCAGGTAAGATTTTCAAATATTTTATTAACCTAATTGATTATTGATAAGACTGAAATGAGAATTTAGGTTCAACACTATGAATTCCAAAATATTTTTAAATCTTTCAATTTTGTAATTAAATAAAATCTGAATAAATTTAAGTGCGGATAAAATCATTCATTTATGTCAATCAAAAAAAAGAAATATTCAATAAAACCGGAAGAGGAATTCCAGGACTTAGGATTCGGTGTAAAAGTTGCTAATCAATCCGAACGTTTGATAAACCAAGATGGAAGCTTTAATGTAGAACGCAGAGGATTGCCATTTTTCCAGTCATTAAGTTTTTACCATTCACTTTTAACTATTTCATGGTGGAAATTCAATTTAATCATTGTTATTTCTTTTTTAGTAATTAATACTTCATTCGCTTCGATTTATATACTGCTCGGCATAAAAAATATAGAAGGGATAACTTCAAAAACATTTGTTGGAAATTTTTTTGATGCAATATTCTTTAGCAGTCAGACATTTACTACTGTAGGTTACGGTGCTATTCACCCGGTAGGATTCTGGACAAATATTGTTGCATCGATTGAATCAATGTTCGGATTATTAGGCTTTGCATTTGCTACTGGTTTGCTATACGGACGATTTTCCCATCCAAATGCTAAAATTTTATTCAGCAAAAATGCAATAGTTGCACCTTATAAAGATATGTACGCATTTGAATTCCGCATTGCAAATGCAAGAAAGAATCAGCTAATTGATGTGGAAGTACAAACCATCCTTTCGCTTAAAGAACAAATTGATGGAAGAATTGTCAAGCAATTTCACGAACTGAAGCTTGAAAGAACAAAAGTGAATTTTTTCGCCTTAAGTTGGACGATAGTTCATCCGATTGATAAAGATAGTCCTCTTGATGGTTTACACTATAAAGATCTTATTGACTCAGATGCTGAGTTCTTGATTCTACTTAAAGCATTTGATGATACATTCTCTCAATTAGTTCATACAAGATTTTCTTATAAGTTTAATGAAGTTAGATGGGGTGCGAGATTTAAAAATATTTTTGTTGATGATAAGCCGGGTATTACTGCAATCGATTTAGAAAAGCTTAGTGATTTAGAAATATTAAATAGTACAGTTTCTGGAAATAATTAAATTATTCTAATTCTAATCCATATCCATTTTTAAAATGGAGCTTAATGAGGTCAACAAAGAGAAGATATGAAAAAATAAATGCGAAGACTGATTTTAATGTCAATCTTCGCTTTTTCTGAGCGGAGAGGCCGGGATAATCCATCCACTTAAAAATCATTTTATTATTGATAGAAATCGCATCTTTTTTAATAGGGGTGTCCAAAAAGTGTCCAACTTTTTTATTTAGTAAAAAAATAATGGCCTTTTGATGATATTTTTTAAATCAACTTAGAAAAATTAAATATTTTTTTTACTGCACTTGACTTCAGAACAAAGTGAGAATATATTATACATAGAAAGGGAATTTACTTTAACCCTCTCAGCTGCCTCTTAGAATCATTTCAGAGGTTATAAATTATTTATGGAGAATATTCATATGCATATATATGAAAGCAAAGACTTCTATTTGTCGAGCTTCCTTCTTAGTGCCGGATGTAATTTAATTGATACGCCGGTTAACAGAGGAATCACGACTTTCATGTTTGAAGAAGATGAAGTCTTAGATAAACAAATCAAAGAATTCTACAGCCTAAAAGCATCAGTAGAACCTACGAAGTATGCAAATGCTATTAAAACATTAAAGAGCATTCTGCATGCCTCCAAAGCAAATTCAAATTCAGAGGATAATCGTTATGTTTCACAACATAGGAGAACAAGATAGTAATATAAATACAGGTACATTCGGACAAGCAACAGAAAACAGCACACCACAAGAAACTACAAACCAAGAAAACATTTCTAGTTCTGATAACCAAGAAATCAATGGGTTCACTATTGATCTGGTAAGGAAGTATATAAATGAATATAAGTTAAACGTACTGCCTACCAAAGCTAAAACAAAAATCCCGGATGGTAAATGGACTGAATATCAGAATAGATTTCTTACCGAAGATGAAATAAACCTCAAATTCCAAAACATTGAAAACGAAGATATCAGAGTCGGAGTTGTCTGCGGAAGTATATCCGGAGGTCTTGAAGTAATAGACTTTGATAATAAGTTTGGAAATATTGATGAGGTTTATAATCAATATTTAGCGCCTTCCAAATGTTAAAGCTATCCTTGATAGGTGCCCGATTGAAAAATCACAGAGCGGAGGTTATCATATATATTACCGCTGTGAAGAAATTTTGGGGAATACAAAATTAGCTTTATGGCCTAACGGTAAGGATAAAAAGGGAAGAGATAAATATGAAACTGTAATAGAAACCCGGAGTGAAGGGGGTTATTGTGTTTGTTCACCTTCTAAAGGATATAAACTTATTCAGGGAAGCTTTGCCGATATACCGGTCATAAGTATTGATGAAAGAGATACTCTTCTTAGTGCAGCCCGAACCTTTAATCAGAAAATCGATAAAGCTAAAACCGGATTCCGTGATAGTAAAAAATTTGAGGAGAGTCCTTGGGTAATGTATGATCAGAGTGATGTAGGGCTGGCTGAATGTAAGCAGCTGTTAATAGGAGAAGGCTGGACACTTCAATATGAAAAAAGTGACACTGAATTTTGGTGCCGGCCCGGGAAAGCTGAAGGAATATCAGCTTCATTTAAGGGTAATACATTTTATGTTTTCTCATCTAATGCCAATCCATTTGATAATGAGAAATATTATTTCCCATCTCAGATATACACATACATAAAGTATGGAACTCAGTCAGATGATTTCAAGAAATCTACATTAGACTTTTTGAATAAAGGATTCGGGAAACGTATCAGCATGAATAGGGGTGGTTCAAATATTGAAATAGCAGATGTGGAAGAATTTCTTTCAGAAGAGTACGACTTCAGGTTAAATGAAGTAACAAGTATGCTGGAATGGAAGAAAAAGAATGAGGAAAACTTTCGAGCAGCTGAAGATTACGATATCTCAAGTATTCACAGATCTCTTCAGCATAGAGGAATAAAATATGGATATGATAAACTAAATAATCTGCTGAACTCCGATTTTATCAACCGATATGATCCTTTACGTGAATATTTTGAATCATTGCCTCAGTGGGATGGTGTAGATTATATAAAGGAACTTTCATCAACTGTAAAACTGCGTAATCCTAGTCTTAATGATTATTGGTATATGGGATTAAGGAAGTTCTTAATTGCTATGGTTGGATGTGCAACCGTACCCGAAATTACAAATGAAACATCTATCATTTTCTACGGTGCACAAGGAGAAGGTAAAACCAAGTGGTTAAACCGGCTGGTTCCGGAGGAGTTAAATCCTCAGCAATATTTATTCGTGGGAACTATTTATGATGATAAGGATTCCAAGATAAACCTTTCTACGAGACTTCTTATTAACCTTGATGAATTAGGTTCATTCAACAGACAAGAGATAGGTTATCTTAAATCTCTATTCACCTTAAATACAATCTCCTTGAGAGAACCGTATATGAGAAAGAATAAAAACTTCATAAGAAGGGCTAGTTTTGTTGGCAGCATAGATCGTGAAGAATTCTTGACCGATTTATCGGGAACAAGAAGGTTCCTAACTTATGCTGTTGCTGAGGTAGATTATCAGCATACGGTTGATATGAACAAAGTATTCAGTCAAGCATACTCCTTATTTAAGAATGGTGAAAGGTATTACTTTAATAAAGATGAGATTAAAGAAATCAATGACCATAATGAGGAGTTTAGGTTAAAATCCTTTGAAGAGGAATTGCTGCAGATGAACTTCAGCATACCGGAATATGCTTCAAGTGCAAGCAGTATGACAACGACTGAAATAGCCAATGTATTGTCTGAGAACAATCTGTCATTTAAGGTAACCAATGCATCGCTTAAAAAGATAGGTGAGGCTATGAATAAGCTCGGATATGAAAAGAAGAGTATAAAAAAAGATGGTAAGCCATTAAAATGCTGGCTCGTTAAAAGAGTAAGTCCTCTGGCTAGGATGTCAAACATATCCGCAGTACAAGGTATAATGCAGAATTAGTAGTCGGGTAGTAGGGTGGTAGTAAGATCATCTTACTACCCAAAAACATTAATTATGAATTAAAAATGAAGAATATATATAAAGTAGTAAGGTAGTCATAGATAAAGTAGTAATATAATAAGATAATATATCATAAGAGTATAACTAAAGAGAAGAATAGATGTACAACGGAAATTATAAAATAAAGGAATAACTAATAAAAATATTTTACATTACCTCTGTTACAAAAGTAGTGACTACTCTTACTACCTTACTACCGGGACGGGTAGGTTGCGCAGGTCGGGTAGTGCTTACCCGGCACGACCAACATAACCCCTATATAAAAGGGTAAACGGTTGTGCAATACCTAACCTACTCGACCAAAATCGACCCCCAATTTCGAATTAATGTTCGATGTGTACAACCGCTTTACGAGGTATAAAAATTCATCTCTAGGCTTTTATAGAAAAGAATAAATAACTTTCTTATTAAAATAAGTTATCCTAATTGTATCATTGTCCAAGGTAATTACCCACATATATAGGATCGTTGGATGTGAATGCACTTAAATATCAGATCTATAAAGACAAATCAGGTAAATTCAGATTTCGTCTTTTAGCGGGCAACAAATTAGTCATTGGATTAAGCCAGATTCATGCAAGTCGCGAAACATCACGAAAAGGAAGAAATTCTGTTATTCGTAATGCTAAGTCACCTGTTGAGGAAATTTAAAATTTGTTGAAGATCTAAAAATATTTCAATTATAATTTTTTATAAACAATTCTACCCCTGACAATAGTTGCAAAAATCGAATTATCTTTATCAAATAAAATTATATCAGCATCTTTCCCAATGTCCAGTGATCCTTTCCTATCATAAATGTTAAGAAGTCTAGCAGGATTTTTTGAAACTGTATTAATAGCAGTCTCTAGAGAACATCTGGTAAACCTCATAAATTTTAAAGCAATATTTGCAAGGCTAGTTGTCGAACCAATTAAAGTACCATTAAGATAGCGTGCAGCTCCATCTTTTGATTCATATTTTTTACCATTATAAAAATAAAAACCATCGGGTAAACCTATTCCATGCATCCCATCCGTTATGCAAATACACCGATCTCCGCCGATTAATTGATATATTAAATTTACAATACTTGGATGAAGATGATGTCCGTCGCTTATTATTTGGACTGATATGTTTTTATTCTCAAATATTGCGGCTAACGGTCCTGGGTCTCTATGATGAAGTGACCGCATAGCATTGAAAATATGAGTAACATGATTAATGCCCGCTTCAAATCCTTTTTTTGTTTCCTCATAATTAGCTTCTGAATGAGCAAAGGAAGCAACAACGCCTTTTTCTAAAAGAATTTTGATAATATCGATATTACCAGGAATTTCTGGTGCGATTGTCATCATTTTTAATGAATTACCTGTTGCTTCAAGTATTTTCTCTAACTCTTCGATTGATGGATTATAAATACTGTCTTCAGCCAATCCGCCTTTTTTATTTAAATTAATAAAAGGTCCCTCCAAATGAATACCCAAAAGTATAGCGCCTCCAAGATCTTTATTTACAAGCTCTTTCATTAATTTTAAATGCTGATTACCTTCATTAGGTTTAACTACAGTAGTTCCCAAAAATGCGGTGGTTCCAACTCTAGCCAATGTTTTGGAAATAACTTCAAGTGATTCAGTTTTATTATCAAGTACATCAGCACCACCAGCGCCTTGGATATGAACATCTATAAAACCCGGAGCAGCAATTCTTTCTTCAGCATCAATAATATTCCCGTTTTTATATTGCTTAGAAGCTTTTTTGATTTTTTCGATCTTATCATTAGAGATAAAAACGTCAAACAATTCATCTTTATCTGAAAAATTAAAAAGTCTGCAATTTTTTATAATCAAAGAATTTTGCATTTGATAAAATTCCATTTCTTTTTAGATATCATTTTTATAGTCCGACCTTTAGTTCTATAATAATATTATTAGAATGAGACCCCACTTATTAACAAATCACAATAAATATTACTTTTCATTTATCGCTTTACTCAGCTGTGTAAATTTATATCCCTTCTTTTGCAAAACCGTAATTAATTCATCAAGCTTATTGTAAAATTTATCCGGTCGCCTAGGATCGGTTCCCGGATGAGTTAGCAGGATAAAGCCGTTTAACCCATGCGGATCTTTCTTTTCATAGTTCAATATTCTTTGATAGATAGTATCACTGCTTAAATATTGTTTACCTAATCCGGGATAGGTCCAATCGGCATTCGAATAAGTTCCCGGTGTAAAATCAACCAAAGTTAAACCGATTTCTTTACACCATTTACTTATCTCGCTGTTATACCACTCAAAAGGAGGCAGAAAATATTGAGCCGAGCTTTTATTGATTCCGAACTTTTCCATTTCAGCATAATTAGCTCTTAAATCATTTAAAAATTCTTCTTTACTCACAAGAGTTGAATCCCGGTCTGTCCATGAAGCATAAAGTAAATGCTTATTTGAATGAGCGCCTAAATAATTTCCGTCCTCTTTTAGCTTTTCAATTATATTTTTGAATTTTGGATTTCTATAAAAATCACCTGTAAAGAAAAAAGCTCCTTTAATATGATGTTTATTTAAAACCTCCCTTACTTTTTCAAGGCCGTCAGCAAATTCGTGTCCGGTAAAAACAAGATGAATTTCTTTTTTACTTACATTTGTTCTAATAATCCCGCCTTGAACATATTCAAAACCTTTTTTCTCTGCAGGGTCATTTCCTTCTTTTTGAAGAGCAGACAAATAATAAGTAAGACTTGCTGTACCGTCCATAGTCGGTTCATCTGTTGAATAATCACCATGGTCATCATGATAAACAGCAACGTGCGATTGGAATTCGCTGAATGGATCAGGCTTCGTTAATTTTAATCCTTCGAGTTTACTAAAAATTGTGGTGTAAACCGGACCATCAACTAATCCTCCGGGAATTTTGATATGGCCGACTACCCAGAATGACGAATGAGGATCTTTGGGCGAAGTACCGTCTTCCGGGTAATCTATTATCATGCTGGTGCCCCAAATGTTGCATCCGAAAAGCCAGTCACGAAGTGATGCTTCCATTGGAAGATATGTCGGATCTTTTGTTAATTCATAATAAAGATGACATTGAGTTACAATCGCCGAAACAAGATTATTTGAACACCAAATAAAAGGAACCCCGATTAAAAATGGATTTGTTTTTCCGCGCTGATATACTCGATCAATTCCTTCCCTTAAATAATTAATAAAATTTGCATCAATTTTTTTGTTGGAAGTTGTTGAAAGATAATAATGGCCTAAGTTTATAAAAGGATACCATTGATAGTGCCGTCGCAGTATCAGCTCCCATCCATGGAGTTACCGGTTCCTTATCCCCGAACTTAACAGCATCATCTAAATATTTTTTTTCATTTGTAATTTTATTCAGCTGGATCGCAGCTAATTCCATATCATCAACCCAATTTTTTTCCTCATAATAATATGGAGATTTGCAAGGAGCGGTTTGACAAGCGCCTGGATGCTGCAAACCAAATTCGTATGCATCAATTGCTTTCTGCTTAATCTCTTTTGCAAAAACAGGATAATACTTTTTCAATGATTTGAGAGCCTAAAGCAAAAGCTGAGGCATATTTACCAGCGGTAGATGCAATGCCGGTTGTTTTATTTTTATATTGAAATAAACCTTGCGGTTTTCCATTGCAGAAATAAACCGGGCGTTCAAGATCAATTCCATAATTAACCGAATCTTTATCAGGTAATCTAAAACCGGCGTGGTCACGGTCATCGGCAATCTGGTTAAACATTACGTCTTTTTTAGGATTCATCTTTACCAGCCAGTTAAGTCCCCATTTTGCTTCATCAAGAATGTCCGGGATTCCGTTTGCACCTGGATTTCCGTTAGCATCAAATTTATCACCAAATGCATTAGGATTTTGCTGGTAAGCAAACAGCATTTGAAAAACTGCATTAGCCGAAGTTGTCACATACTGTAAATAATCCGTGGCATCGTGCCACCCGCCGACAACATTAATAAAAGTTGAATCATGATGAGGATCATAAATTATAAATCCATCATGTGTGTGACATGAATCTTTTAGTACCGGATTATAACCGCACTGCTGTTCCCTCATATATTTAAGAAGAAAATCCGCCGAGCCATCGTAAACATCATTTGCAATTCTAAAGATCGGTGATTGTGTATCAGAAACTTTAATAAAATATGCACCTTCTTTTTCGAACTTAGAAAAGTCCAGTCTGAAAGTTGTTTTGAATGGTCCATATTCACCATAGGGTTTTATCTTGTCAGATTTCCATACAACTTCGTGTGTAAGTGCATCGCAAAGTTCAAATTGAGCAGGAGAAATCTCCTGCTTGCTGCAGAGTACAGCAGCCTTAACGGATTTTTGTAAATACCCAATTTGGTTAACCCTTATCCAGCTTTGAGCATAAATCGTTGTTGAAAGAATTAGGAAAATATTTAATACAATAGCAGCGATTGTTTTTAAATTTTTCATGTTAATAAATGCCAAATTAGTTTATGAATACTACACATAATGAGTTTATAATTTGCTTTTCCCGTATTTAATAATCAGCGACAAATTGTTAAACCGTAAACTAAGATGATTAATATAAATAGAATTTAATTAGGTGCAAGAAAAAAAATAAAGAATCTTTTTTCTTGGCATCTTAAATTCGATTCAATTATAATAAAATCGGTAAATTGAAAATTAATTCTGTTTTTTGAATACTAAAATCAATAACGATAATAATTATGGCAGTAATTGGGCTTGATCTCGGCGGTACAAAATTAGCTGGTGCTATTTTTGATGAAAATGGAAAAATATTAGATAAAAAATTATTACCGCTGGAGAAAAGAAAGGGGAAAGAAGTCGGTTCTCTTATAAAAGTATTAGTAAATGAATTGCTTCAAAATGCCGATAAAAAGAATATTAAAATATCTGCAATTGGGGCTTGTGTACCTGGAATCAGCTATTCCAAAACCGGAAAGGTTTGGGCCCCGAATATTCCAGGGTGGGAAGATTATCCTTTAATGGAAGAACTAATCTCTGTAGTAAAAAGTGATAAGATAAAAGTAAAAATTGACAGCGATCGTGCCTGCTATATTTTGGGAGAAACATGGCAGGGAGCGGCAAAAGGCTGTAAAGATGCAATCTTTTTAGCTGTCGGTACCGGGATTGGTGCCGGAATTTTAGTAAATGGTGAAATTCTTCGCGGCTCAAATGATATAGGCGGTGCAATCGGCTGGCTGGCATTGGACAGGCCTTTCTATGAAAAATATGTTTCATGCGGCTGTTTTGAATATCATGCTTCCGGCGAAGGAATTGCAAAAGTTGCTAAGGAATTTTTGTCCTTAGAGAAAAAATATAATGGCGAATTATCTAAGAAACTAATAGAACAAGTAACATCGCATAATGTATTTGAAGCATACAAAACCGGAGATAAATTAGCTGAAAAAGTTTTGAATGAAGCAGTTGAATTCTGGGGAATGACAGTAGCTAATTTAGTGAGTTTATTCAACCCCGAAAAAATTATTTTCGGAGGAGGTGTATTTGGTCCAGCAGTTCAATTTTTGGATGATATTTTTAGTGAAGCAAAAAAATGGGCTCAACCTATCAGTATTAACCAGGTAACTTTAGAAGCGTCTATTCTTGGTGGAGATGCTGGGTTGATCGGTGCAGGTTATTTGGCTCTGAGGAGCATAAAGAAATAATTCTTAAAGAAAGATTTATATGTATAATAAAAGATCGGTTTTTATTGCGGCGTGCCTTGGAATGCTGATATTCGGTATAGTCATGATTTCATTGGGCACAATAAATACATTCCTGACTGCAAAGTTTCATCTAAATGAAATGACTGTTGGTTCTTTAGCAGCTCTGCTTCCGATTGGTATTCTTGCCGGGTCTTTGGTTTTTGGTCCGATTGTAGATAGATACAGCTACAAAAATTTATTAATTATTTGTTCATTACTGATTTTTATTGCATTAGAAGGGATAGCTTTTGCTTCTTCATTTTTGGTGCTTCAAATTTCATTTTTACTAATAGGCTTTGGAGGTGGAATTATCAATGGCGGTACAAATGCTTTAGTAGCAGACATTAGTTCGGAAGGTAAAGGCGCTAACTTAAGTTTACTAGGAGTTTTTTATGGAATAGGCGCTCTTGGTATGCCTGCAGTTACCGGCCTTCTTACTAAGTATTATTCATTTGAAACAATAATAACCGGAATTGGTTTTATAATTTTTATTCCTGTTATCTATTTTATTTTTATCAAATTTCCCGTTCCTAAACAGCCGCAAGGATTACCGATAAAAAAAGCCCTCGCATTAATAAAAGAAGGTTCTCTTATACTGCTAGGGTTCGTTTTATTCTTTGAAAGCGGATTGGAAGGAAGTGTTAATAATTGGACAACTACTTATCTAATGAAAGGTAACGGCATATCTTCTGAAAATGCTTTATTCACTTTGACAGTTTTAGCTATAAGTTTAACAGTAACAAGACTTATTTTAGGCGGACTTTTAAAAAAGATTCCATCTTATATTGTCCTTTATTCATGCATAATAATTGCAATGCTCGGTTCTATAATATTAATGACCGGGACTACGGTTACAACTTTTATAATTGCAATGATTTTTCTCGGAGTAGGATTTGCCGCTTCATTCCCGGTCATTCTTGGATATATAGGGGACATTTATAAAAACCTCTCCGGGACTGCATTCAGTATTGCATTAGTTATTGCCTTGGTGGGTAATACCCTAATCAATTACTCAATCGGAGTTATTTCTCAGAATTATGGAATTCAAAAATTTCCTGCTGTATTAATTATTTCATTACTTATAATGACTGTGCTGCTTTCAATTTCATTAAAAACAATTTCTAATAAGACGAAAATTTAAAAATATTAAAAAATATAAATTTAAGGAGATATAATGCTCGCTAAACAATGGTTACAGAATGCGCGAAGCGTAATGGATAAAATTGAGAATACTCAATTAGAAAATATAAAAAAAGCCGCCGAAGCAATGGCAGATACAATTGAATCTGGCAGATGGGTTCACACCTTCGGGTGTGGACATGCAACCTTGCCTATTGAAGAAATGTATCCTAGGATCGGCGGTTTTGTTGGATTTCATCCTATGATTGAACTGCCGTTGACCTTTTTTACAAATATTGTCGGCGGAATGAGTGTTCATCAATTTGTTTTTTTGGAAAGAGTTGAAGGTTACGGTATAGAAATAATGAAAGGTTATAATTTCGATAAAAAAGATATTATGTGGCTTTTTTCTCATACTGGCATAAACAATGTTAATATAGATATCGCTCTTGAATCTAAAAAACGCGGAATGAAAGTAATTGTTTTTGGTTCCGCAAAAGAAGCTGAAGGAAAGCAAACACGTCACTCATGTGGTAAAACAATTTTTGATCTAGCCGATCTTGTAGTTGATACATGTGTCCCGATTCAGGATGCCTCTGTACCATTAAAAAATCATGTTGATAAAATCGGGCCTGTTTCCACAATGGCTTTTGTAACCGCTGTATGGATGACAGTAACAACTATTGCAGAAATTCTTGCTGAAAGAGGTGTCAAACTTTATATACACCCTTCCCATAATGTCCCAGGAGATACAACAGCACGAGAAAGACTTGTCGAAGCATTAGATGAATATAAAAAAAGAATTTCTGGTGTTTAATTTTGGTATTTCTGCTTATAAATTATCCTTATTTGGTGAAATTGACTTTTTCGTTTTTAATTATCTTATAATATCCGCGTATTGATATTAGATGCAAAATCGTTTTCTGCCTTTCTTATTAAGAATAGTTTAATCATGTTACTAAAAAAAAGAGCCGTTTTTTTAACGGCTCTTTACGGATTTAGAAGAGAGATATGGGGCGCAAATTCTAATTTATTTAAAAAAATATCAATACTTTATTTCGCTAAAGGTTTTACTAATATGCAAAACCTAATGAGATATAGTGAACATCGCCAAATATGCCGAAAGGTTCAACAGCATAATCCATTCTTATTGGAATACCTCCTACACTTGCTTTTATACCAACGCCAGCCGTCCAGCTTCTTTCATCATAATTAAGCATATAACCGACTCTTGCTGTAAACATATCCAGGAAATGATATTCAGCACCGAACTTTGCCTTTTCACCAAAATCCCGGGGATGACGAGATTCAAAGCTAATAATAATAGATTTAGCAGTTTCGTCATCAAACAAAAACATTAAAGGTTTTACGGTCGCACTAAAGCTTACTGCAAATGGTAATGGAAAATCTTGAGTTTCATATCTCAATTCTCTGGAGACATTATATAAAGCGGCGCCGAATGTTATGCCGTTATATTGAAAATCATAATACGTTCCGACATCAAAAGCTACAGTACTTAATGCATATTTTTTTTCTTTTAATGTACTTAAAAGATTTGGATCACTTAATGAATCACCGGTTGAGGCAACCCATGCGTCGCCTAAATCCTGCCTTACAAACTTAACTTGAACACCGTAAGAAAAACGATCACTTACTTTTTGTGAAAACGAAACACCGGCTGCAATTGCAGAAGGCGAAAAAGTTCCAGTCTCAATATAACCTTGATCATTAGCAGCCCGTCTGGTTAAATAAAAAGTGCCGTAATCCATAGCCAATAAACTTAGTCCAATCGTGCCAATATTAGGTAACCGAATAGAAGCACCAATTGCGTTATAATTAATATCTGCTATTCCCTGAGTATGATTTATACTTACATCAACAGTTGTTGGAATAAATCCAAGAAGAGCAGGATTCCAAAAAACTGCATTAGAAGTAATAGTAGATGTAACCCCTATTCCGCCTCTTCCCATGACTTCAGCGGATACAGGATTTTCCAAAAACCTGAATCCTGCTTGGGCTTGTTCTACTTGGGCATTTATATTTTGAAATGCAGAAAAATAAATTACAAGCACAATAATAAACTTGGTACTAATTTTCATTAAAACCTCCATTGTGTCCAAAATAATCAATTATTTTTTCCATAGTAATTCTTTATTTAGTTTTAACGAACAAGAATAAATTTTACAAACTCGTTATCTAAGTTTTTCCCGTTAATATCCTGGCAATCAGTTACTGCGAGGACATAAATACCGCTGCTTACATACTGATTATTATCCGTTCTTTGATCCCATTCTTCATCAGCCGTACCGTAATGCTGAATTGTCTTTACCAAATCCCCTGTTTCTGTGAAGATCCTTAATGTACATTTGACAGGCAGATTGAAGAAGGAAATTTTATTTGGAGAACCGGATGTGAGCCCTTTTCCTGCAGCTACTGTCGCTGGGTTAGGTACAACTCTTACTTTGTTAGAAACATTTAAACCTGGTTTTACAGCAACAGCGGGTAATTGAGAACGATTTGCAAATCGTGAACTTTCTAATCTTTCTCCAGGAAATATACCATCTTTGTTTTGTGTTCCATCATTTACTGCAGTTATTGCATAATAATAATCTACTCCGCGTATTACGCTACTATCTATAAATGTAGTTTGATTTTTATTCGTTGTCTGATAAACAAGTCTCCATCTTGCACCAGTCTTTTGATCAAGAGGGTCATTAACTAATAGTGCACCTTCTTTTCTATAAACCCGCCATGCATACCAATCATCAACGCCTGTAATTGTGTTTTGAAAGTATGATGGGTTTGGATATGACCAGCTAACGGTTATTATGTTAGGCCCCGAGGTTACAGTAATATCCGGAGGTGGAGGTGCAGTAGGAACCGATACGCCATTGCTTATACGATTCCATGCCCAATTTGCTCTATCAAGTGTTTTCCAAAGTGAATCTTTTCCAGCAACAAGAATCAAGCTATCTTTTACAGCATCGGTAATCTGATTACTAAGCCATAAAGAGCCAATGGAATCCGCTTGTTCCCAGCCGAGCCCTCCAACACCAACCGCATATACAAAAGTTAAAGAATCATATTCTCCGGCTGCAGAATTTTTTGTTAAGGAATACGGGCCTGTGGTAATAAATCTCATGGGACCTTTTTGTGCAGATGTTGCTAATCCGGCTGTAATTGGATCAAGCGGGAAACGACCGCGACCATCATCTCCGCGGTAAGTAAGCAACAAACCTACATCACGCCTATTCCACAGATCTTGTAGAATTGTAGCATGAGGCATGGCATATGGCTGTGAAAGATCATCCGATTTATCTGTTGCGGATTTATCCGCATGAAGCAGAGTATATCCGGCAACAGCTGTCGAGTATAAGAATCCTGTAGTTCTGTCCGGATCACCACAATCGTCATTAGAGCCATTCGTATAAGTTGTTGTTGTTGGAAATCTATAATCATAATAATATGCAACATCCAAAGAATCTCGAGTACCGTTTGGAACCAAAACAGATTTTTTCTTAAACCAGCTATCCAGATCGTCCTGGCCTTCGAATCCCGAAACCACCCAAAGCAGCTCTTTCTCCGGCTTTAGTCGGTCCGAAACTAAAAGCTATCGGCCACCAAAAACGGATTGTCTGATCAGGCAAGGTATCTTTTGAGGTAGCTGCATTTCTGGGTAATTTAATTTCTCCGGTAAATTTATGAGTTGCTTTCCAAATAAAATAATCAGCATTATTTGGATTACTGAATCCATACATTTCCACATGACTTCTTAGCCCGAATTGAGGAAGTACATCTTCAAATACAATCATCTCATCTGCCGGAATATTTTTATTTACATACCATTGATAAGGAGGATCCAATGCAAGACCATCTACCATAACATGCGGAGGCCTATAGCGTCGAACTTCATATGCCCAGTCGGTCATTCCAAAATTTGTTAAAGCAGCCCCTCTTGTATACATTTTATCTATTTTACCGTTCTCATCTTTTATTCCACTGCTATCAAGTACAAGCGGATTAAAAATTTGATACAGCATATTTGATTGATACCAATCCATACGGCCAATAAAATATTTCAGTAGCTGCAGGATCACTTCCGGTTAAATCCCAGCTAAACTGAGACTGTAATCCACCATCGCCCATTAAAGGATTCATGCTCATATCAAAATGTCCTACATTCATATCCATAGGGAGCGGATTATAATTTCGCTGTTGTGATAAAGCAAATGAAATCGGAAGTATTACTATCAATAAAATTAATTTGTAAATTTTGCCTTGTTTCATATTAATTCCTAACAAAGTAATATTTGATTTTTTAACACCACTTTTCAATTTTATTCCTCATCAATTAAAAGTTTAAATGAACACCAACTATATATCTTCTGGGATTTAAGAAAACTATTGCATCAGGCCATCCTACTTTAATATGATTATCACTCGATTTATATTGGCCCCACTTATCACTTCCTCCTTTATCAGGAGTAACAAAGAAGTTTTATATTCATCATATTGGGCTGGCGACATATTCCCGGTATTCAGCCATTTATTATTCGTCAGATTCTGCACCGTTAAAACAATTTCAAGATTTCCAAAAGGTGTCTCAAATGCTTTTGAAGCACGCAAGTCTAATATTCCAGTAATTGACAACATCAACCCAGTTATAAAGTTTAACATCAGGTTCAGTCGGGTTCAACAAAATTTGTCCTCCGCTTTGCCATTCAAAGAAAAAATTTGCATATAAAGCACCAAGTATATGATTACCTAATAGAATTGGGCCGAATTCGTTTGGTGTATGTAAGTTTAAATTAATATTAGCTCTTGGGATAGGTTGGGAATGTGAAAGATTTGCATTTCGTAATATATTATTTCAAGCCTTAAGCGGATTTTCATAAAGAACTTCTACACCAAATTGTCCTCTACTTTGGAGCATGTAATCATACATTGCATTAAAAGTAACGAATCTTCCTGCATTTTTTTCAAGCCGAATTTCAACTCCTCTGATATCTCCAAATCCGGCAGGCTCATATGTAGTCACAGAATTATCTCCGTAGTAACTTATATAAGTCCTTTGTAACGGCATGTTCCTCTGATCTTTATAATATGCGGTAACATTAACAAGAAAATCATTTAGGAAAGTTTGCTCATAACCAAATTCATACGAAATTGTTTCTGCCATTTTAAGGTCAGGAGTAGGGACAGCGGTTGCGCCCTGAGAAAGATACATTCCATACAAAAACGATATAGGAGGATTCTGGTAAAAATGGCCGTAGTTAAAATACATTTTACTCGATTCAGTTATCGGAAAAGAGACACCTAAACGCGGTGAAAAATATACTTGTACATTGTTTGGAGTTGTAGGCCAGCCCGGAGGATTTTTAATAAGCTTCTAAATGCCTCCCATCGCTGGAACTGGTTAGCAACTCCGGGAAGGTTTGGATATATGTCGCTGTATAAAGTCGGATAATTACTGTTAAGAGGGAAACCTGACAAGGTAACCATTTCTCATGGGGTCAAATAGATCCATCCTTATTCCCGCATTTAAAACCATTCCTTCAAATTCTAATTTATCCTGTGCATAAACTCCTACCATTAATGGAGTTGCCCTATAATACTGCCAGGTATCCGGAGTGTATGAAAGTTCCGTTTGAAACCATGAGCCGGAGTATACAAATAAATTTTCATATTGTGCAGAGAATCCTGCATCAATTTGATGATGTCTTCCGATTTGAGTTGTTAAATCTCCCTTTAATCTATACACAAACGAATAGGATGAATCAACTCTTTGTAAGCCACCATACATAGCATAGGTATTCAGTACATCATATCCGTAATTAGTAGAGGCATTCGGACTGCCATAATCCGGGACAAAAAAACGATAGGTTCTTTTTGCTGCTTGGCTGTAAAATGTCGCGTATAATGCACTGTTACTAGTATCCATTATGTAAGGATTTAATGTTTGATCGGTATATCCCATTTGAAAATCAATTGTGTAGAAAGTATTACTAGACAAGGCTTGTGTCAGCTTTGCACCGCCGACAATATATTTTTGAGTAAAAAATTGCAGATAACTTCGGTTAAACATTTGAGATTCATTAAGATTACCGAGCAATCTAGCTTGTGCACTAACAGAGCTTGGCGTACTATTGAAATAACTAAAGCTTTGCTGATTACCTACTAAAGCTCCTCCATAAGTTGCGGAGGAACCGCCGGTTTCAGAATTAATATTTGCATATAAGCCATCAATAGATAATCGCATCCCGTTAGAAAATGTAGATGTTAATTTTATTTGACCGTTCCAATCAACGTAATTATTGCGCGGCCCGATTGGAAATGCTAATTGAGAATTTTCATATTTATAACCTAGTAGGAATGTTGTTTTGTTTGCATAATCTCCAAAGATAGGAATAAATGAACCCGGCAGAGGGCCCGTTACGCTTCCTTCAACAAACATATCGGGAACATTAGCAAAATTATACATTGGATGTTGAAGCTTCCATAATTCAAGCTTCTGTGTTGAATCTAGATAAGCGGGTCCAACATTTCTTATAGACCACCCTTTAAATTCTTGAAACTGTGACTGGGAAAGAATTATCACCTGCCGGTACTCCGTGCATAGCATATTGCCCTGCATACACTTGGTATACCAGAGAGCTAGTGCTCCATGGGTTTTTTCCAAAAAATCTATACTGCCCAGAAGGTGCCATATCCACATTCAAGGCAAACGTATAACGGTCCCTGGAACCATTTTTTGTTACAACATTTAGTAATCCGGATTGGATGCCGCCATATTTTGCCTCGAATCCGCCGGTTAGAATCTGTATTTCCTGAATTGTTGTAGTATTAAGAGCAAGATAAGAGTTTTCGGTTCTTGGATCCCTTAATGAAAGCCCATCAAGTCTGACATCAGTTTCTCTAATAGAACCGCCTCGAACACTAAGTCCATTTCCACTTGAACCGCTCACAATTTCAACACCTTTTAATGTACCAAGAAATTCATCCATACGCATTACAGGCATTTCAGCTATTCTATTTGCTTGAATAATTTCTTGCGTTGCTGATACGTCGGGCTTAATAATATCTCTTTTAGCAGTTACAACAACTTGGTTAACTTGAATTGTAGCCTGAGAAAGCTGAAAGTCTAATACAATTGTTCTATCTAAATCAACTTTTACTTTCGTTTGTATAACAGACTGATAACCGATTATACTCGCCCTAACAGCATATGTACCGGGAGGGATATTAAGTATAAAATAATATCCGTCTGTATTTGTTGCTGCACCCATTGGCTGCTCTAAAGGTACTTCCCTGCCATCAGACAAATAGATAGAAGTAATAACTACATTTACTGATGGAAGCGGTTCTTTTGTTCCCTTATCTATAACCCTTCCCGTTATCTTACCATTCGCAGCTAATACATTGTTGCTCATTAAAAAACCAAAGGCGGCAATAAGCAAACAGTAGAGGATATGTGCTTTGAATAAGTATAAATTTTTCATAAACAGTCCTATCCTTATATGATAATTTTACCGCTAAATTTTTTGTTTATTTTTACTAATTCCCGTTTAATTTTAATTAGTTATTTTTTATTTACTATGCTGGCTAATTGGATATTAAAAATCTTTTGACATGAAAAAAATTGAATATTTTATGAATAGATTATTAAGAACAAAATAAATTATTTATATAAGAAATTATTTATTAAACTATGTGTTGTCAAGCTATAATTTATTTGAAAATTTATCTTGCTTTTAGAAGTATTATTTATTAAAATAATTTTTTTCTAAAAATCTTATCGTCTAATTGATTCCATAAAAAGTTAGGAGCATAAATTGGGTATTATAGCAATCGATTTAAAAAGTACTAGTCTAACTTCGGCAGCATTGGGGCAGACTGGTAAAATCCTTGATATGGACAATATAAACATAAAAGGCCTTAAAGGAATAGAAGTAAGTAATCTAATTCAAAAACAAATTAAAAAATTACTTAACACTTTTAAGAATCGGCCCATTGAAATTAAGTCTATTGGTATTTCCGTTCCGGGAATTTATTTTTCAAAATCCGGGACTGTTTGGGCTCCAAATATCCCTGAATGGGAAAATTATCCTCTAAGGCAAGAGCTGTTCAATTTTTTTATCGATCACAATATTCGAGTTAAGATTGCAAGTAGCCGGACTTGCGATATTTTAGGCGAAATGTGGTTAGGCGCTGCTAAAGGTTCAAAGAATGCTATTTATTTATCACTTGGAAATGGTATCGGTGCCGGAGTTTTAATCGATGGGAAAATATTACACGGATTTAACGATGGTGTTGGAGCTGTTGGATGGCTGGCATTAGATCAGCCCTTTAAGGAATCATATAAATCAAAAGGCTGCTTTGAATCTTTGGCATCGGGCGTTGGAATTTTAAATGCTACTATTGAGCTTATTAACAAAAATAAAAAATATTCCGGCGCTCTAAAAAAGAAAAACATTGATCAATTAACTTTTAATGATATCATTGAAGCATACAGATTAAAAGATTCAGTTGCAGTAAAAGTAATTCATCAAAGTATAGAATACTGGGGTATGGCTGTTGCAAATATGATAAGTTTATTTAATCCGGAAATTGTAATCTTAGGTGGCATTTTATTTGGCCCGGCATTGGTATTTTTAGATGATATTAAAAATGAAACTAGAAAATGGGCTCAACCAATTTTTATAGAGAAAGTAAAATTCCTTGGTTCTAAGCTTGGAGCAAATGCCGGATTGTTTGGCGCTGGCCATTTGGCAATGAAAAAGTTCTAACAATACATGTTCTGTGAATTAAGATAGATGGGAAATGGGAAACTTCAATAATATCTTCTAATTTAGAAATTATGCTAACCTCAAGTTAGTCCTAACTAAAAGAGTAATAAGAAAAGCTTGCAAAAAAACGAAACAAGTAGCACAAATAACTTTGACCAACTAAATGAAGATACAAGGGCAGAAAAAGTAGAACTAGAAGAATAAACCTTCGACAAAATTATATATTACCATCCAAAATAATGAGGGAGTTTTGTAGAAGGGGAAAAGAGAATCTTTGTAAATAAAAAAAATTATTTCTACCTACCCTTGACCGCAGGATTAAATTCGTTTATACTTAAGTAGAGCCTTTCTGAAAACTGGCAACTCGGAAACGATAAAAAACATAAAAATCTTATAAATAGAGCCGTATAATAGTGTAAAACCAGTACAGCTCGCCCCCGGTCTTCCACGAAGACTTATAAACAAAAAAGGCCTATCTGCATAGGCTGATTCATAAAAAATGAGAAATATAAAATGGAAAATTTAAAAATTACATTAGATGAAGAAGTAAAACCTAATCCTAAAAAATTACCTAATAGCACCGTCGCATAAGCTGATAGATGCTTTAGGTATGGAAAAGGTTAAGGAAATCAGCTTGTCATATGGTACTTATAGAGGTGCAAAGCAGCTTTATGCGTTATCGGGAATATATGTCCCAGACTCAACCATACTTCATATGAGAAAACGGTTCGGTTGGGTTAGGGTCGTGTCTTCAAAGGATGACTGTAATGCTAGAAGCGTAATAAATAAAAAAGTACCTATAGATTATTTTAAGACTATTAAATTTTCGGAGGATATAACCAATGAAGTTTTTTAATAAAACAGCGAATCAAATTGGACCAGTCAGCAAGAACAATGAAAAGCTGTGGCAAGATATTGTCAAGCTTTTCGGTTCAGATAAAAAAGTAAATATAAACCATTTCACTAGTAATAGTGATATAATAAATACCGCTCGAAACGAATACTACAACGGGCTACGCGAGAAACTTTATCGCGAACATGAAACACCTAAATTGGAGAGCAATGCAGATGAAATCTTACAATAATAAATTCAAGATATA
>CAVQBN010000002.1:0-27283 GCA_963710735.1 uncultured Bacteroidota bacterium
AAAATCCGGCTGTTGCCGGATTTTTTTTGCACTCAGTGATTTTAACTTTGAGGATTTTTTCAATTTCTTGACTTTAACTTCTAATAATAGGCAACGAGTAATATTAAATATTCTACCTGCCGAATTCAGATGAAAAATATTTATTTCCCTGCCCTTTAAATATTATCTGTGAATTATGGTCTCGTGAAAATTAAAACTTTCAACTGCTTCTTCAAGCGTTTCATAAGTATTAAAAATAGTCAATGTACCAACCTTTTCCATTAACGTTTGTACAACTGATGTAGGTTTGACAAGTCGAATCTCGCCGCCTATCTTGGCTATGTTTTTCAAAGCCACAACCAGAACACCCAAAAAGGTTGAATCAATAAATTCACACTGTCTAATGTCGACGATTAATTTTTTGAAGCGCATTTCGTAGTCATCGTTCAAAATTCTTTTGAACTCTGCCGCTTCTTTGTAAGTAGCTCGACTTAGGTTTACAATTTCAACCACTATATCTTTTATTACTATTTTTCCAAAATCTTCCAATTTGAACCTCAAAAATATTTTCACATAATTTTTAATCGTCTATTAGAGCTTAAAACAATTATCATACCATCTGAATCAATTATAATTTAGATTAGTTTTTGAGCTATAAATTCAAAGTATTGTCTCAAAATGATGAGGCTTTTCTTTACAATACAAATTAATACAAACAATTATTAAAGGAAGCAATGTTTTTTAAGATGCTTCTTTCAACCAAAATATATTTAGTTAGATTAATTATTTTATGACGAATATTTATTTAATTGAAAAAAGAATAAGTAAAAGAGCTAAATAAGGAAGATTTATTTTTGAGTGTGTACAATTTATACTCTTAATTAATAATCAGCATAATTCCATAAACAGCAACGACTTATCTTATTCTCTTATATAACATATAATTCAGAGATTATGATAATGTTTTACTGTACAAGGATACTATATTTGCTTTTAATATAGAGAATAATTATTTTCGCTCCCGACATTCTTACTCACCAAAAAATTATGGCATTTATATTGACGATAGCAGTGCGATCACAACTATTGTATTCTACATATTTGAATGAAATAGAATCAAATGAAATTATTAAAAGGTGTAACTACAAAAATGAAAAAGCTACTTTTCTATCGTTTTTTTTGCTTACGGAGTCTTAACAGTAAAAGACCCGGTTTTAAAACAATCAGGATTCTCTTAATAATACTATTATTAAGTTTTACAGAAATCTATTCTCAAACAACCGTCTTCTCAGATAATTTTGAGAGCGGAACAACTAACTGGACTCTGCAAGGAACGTGGGGATTAGTCACCAGTAAGTCACATTCATCCAGTCATTCACTATCCACTTCTACTTTGGGTAATTATTTAGATAATCAAAATATATCAGCAGCCTTGAAAAATGGAGTCGATTTGTCATCTTATAAGGGAGCTGAAATTGAGTTCTGGGGACAATATAATTTAGAACAAAGTTTTGATTTCGCGTACCTGGAGATCTCAATAGATGGCGGGAATAATTGGTATCAAATAGACTCTTTTAACGGAACATTAAATAAATGGACCCTATTCAAATATAATATCGGTAGTTTTACAGGAAATCCGAATGTGCTCATCAGATTCCGTTTAAAAAGCGATCAATATGTACATTATACAGGAATGTATGTAGATGATTTTCAAATTATCGGATCAGACACAGATGATTCAGCACCTTTTATTTCTGAGCAAAATATTCAATTTTATAAAGGCACACCTGGTAATGATACTGTTAATGCTCAAATTTTCGATGCTTCCGGGGTTCAATCTGCAACTCTTTACTATACAATTAATAGTGTAGATAAATTCAGTGTTAGCCCTACATCTATTAACGGGAATATCTATACTTTTGTTATTCCTCAACAAATACCTGGTTCGGCGGTATCCTATAAAATAGGTGCTGTTGATAGCTCTCCTCTTAATAATAAAACTGATACTTCTAAAGTTGTTGCCAATAATTATATTTCAGGGACATATTTAAGTTACGATAATGGAACTGTCGATGCAGTTGCTTCATTCACCTCCAGTAAGGGAGCGGCAGTAATGATGACTGTTCCCTTTAGTAAAGGAATTTTGTTGAAAGCTTTAATAAGAAATTATGCGGACCCGAATACTTCAAATAACCAGATGCTTTTTCACGTTTGGAGTGATAACAGCGGCAAGCCCGGCTCAGATTTAATTACACCCTTTCTAGTTACTCCTGCAGCCACCGCAACAAATCCCTACCCAATGACGGTAATTGATCTTTCATCATATTCTACTGAATTAAGCAGCCTAACTGGAAATTTCTATATTGGATTTACAGTTCCATCAGGAACTGTTAACATAGTTAATTCAAATACGGTCGTTGGCGCTAGATCATTTAGTTTTAATGGCAGTACCTGGAGCTCTGTAAATAATATGGATTATGAATTCAGGGCTATTGTAGAAGACGGGAGCAATTTACCTGTTGAGTTAACTACTTTTACAGCTTTATCTGTAAATTCAGGAGTCGAGTTAAAATGGGCGACAGCTACCGAAGTTAACAATTATGGTTTTGAAGTTGAAAGAAAATCAAATAATACATGGGACAATATTGCTTTTGTTCCCGGACATGGAAACAGCAATTCACCAAAACAATACTCATACACTGACAAAAACTTAACAAACGGAAACACATTTCAATACAGATTGAAACAAATTGATAACGAAGGCACCTTTGAATATTCGAATACTATAGAAGTAAATGCAGTACCCTCTCGTTTTGAATTATCACAAAATTTCCCTAATCCATTTAATCCTTCAACAACTATTAAATATTATACCCCTAAAAACTCTTTTGTTACATTGAAGGTTTATGATATGCTGGGTAGAGAAATTACTACATTAGTAAATGAACAAATAGCACCCGGTTATCATGAAGTAAATTGGAATGGATTGGATAGTAAAGGAGAATCAGTATCAAGCGGTGTTTATATATATAGATTAACTGCTGGTAATTTTACTCAGACAAAAAAGATGAATTTACTTAAATAAGGGCAATCTCCCGGTTAGTTTATTTAGATGAGGCTGCTTTTTGTTAAAATGAAAACATGAAGCAGCTTTAAATTTAAATGCTAAGTTTTAGATATCAGTCAATTATTAGATATTGAATCAATTTTCAAAAAATTCAGTACCCGATCTATCTAAATAACCCCATTGTTTTTTTGTCCTCACCATAACCAAAGGCCCGCCGTTATCAATAATTTCATCATATTTGTTTGGAGTAATACCTTTTCCTACATTATCAATTAATCCCCACCATCCGTTTAATTCAACTTTTACAATGCCGTTGTGGAACTCTCCTACTGCCGAATAATTATTTTGGATAACCTGCTTACCTTGATTATTAATGAATCCCCAAAAACCACCTTGTTTTACAGCCGCCAGACCTTCGCTAAAATTTCCTATACTTTCAAATTTAACTGCAGTTACCTGCTGACCGGCTGTATTAACAAAACCCCATTTACTATTAAGTTTAACAGGGAACATGCCCTCAAAATAATCCCCTATACCGTGGTACTGCGGTGGAATTACTTCTTTACCCTTCAAATTTATTACTCCCCATTTTCCGCCAAAGACTTCTTCTTTATCATTCTTCTTTATTCCAAAATTAATTTTGGCAAAACCGTTATCGAAATCTTCAACAAAATCGTAAATCAAATCGGTAATCTCTTTTCCATCTTCACTAATAAAGCCCCATTTATTGTTTAATTTTACTTTAACCATTCCTTCTTTAAAATCACCCACATGCTCGTATTTAATTTGAATTACAATTTTCTTATTCTTATCGCAGAAACCCCATTTATCTTTTTTTCTATATCTTATTAATTTGGGTAACTGCTCAGCCATTTTTTTCTTCTCCATTTAAGATTTTTTATATTGAATTACTTTATGATTAATTAAAATTCCTTAATTCTCTATCATATTATTTGATAACGCAGAAGGGAGAGAATTTGAATTGAAGATACAAATTTTCAAAATAGTTTAAAGGACAAAAATAAGAGACACTACATCTAACTTTTAATGAAAAAAAGAATCCGGTTATGCCCGGATTTTAGTATATAAAACTTTCTATCACTGTCTCTATCTTCTACCTTTTTGCTGGTAGCGCGGCATAGCTTTTTCTTCGGATGCTCTTAAAGCCTTAAATTGTTCAGGTGTCATTGTGGTCATCTTTTTTACAAATGCAACAATGGACCAAATCTGCTTGTCTGATTTTGCAGACGCAAACTCCGGCATTCCGGTCATCTTAATACCGTTTTTAGTAATCCAGAATAATTCGGAAGGCTTCCATTCCACAGCAGCGTGCACAAGAGCAGGAGGATGCGGATACATAGTAGGTGCGTTTTCAGGTCTGCTAATTCCAGGAGCACCATGACATCCCATACACGAATGAGTATACTCCTTAAATCCCAAATTAATTAGTGAAGTATCATTAATATCAGGAGCTTCGATTAGTTCTGCATGATATCTTACCGAATTATCCATTGTCTTACTTATTACCCAGCGAGTAATTGAATTATGAGGAACTGTTGCGCTGATGTTATATAATCCCGAATATATAAAAATAAGAAAAGCGACAATTAGTGCAATCAACGTACCCACAAATGTGAGGAAGGTCTTCATGATTTCTCCTTGTTGTTTTTTCTTAATTCGGCATTTATATAAACAATTGCATAACCGTGTATGCCCTAAAGAATATATTTACTTATTTATATTCGCCGGTTGATTGATTAAAGAAATTAACTTAATGCTTAACAAAATATATAAAAAAAATAACTATATATTCATTATAAAAAACACACAGAAAATTTAATTGCTTTAAAATAAGGATGTACTGATAAATTGCAGGGAATAAAAAAAGCCGGGCAATTCCGGCTCTTTAAGTTAAATAATTAAAGTGTTTCAAATTCAAAATGATTCTTTTTGTTCATTTTCCGCATATGCAAAACTATTATAAAATTTTTCGCATAAATTTCTAACTCTTTCACTTTTATCCAGATTAGCAGCTTGTTTAACTGCATATACTGCTTTGCCGGTTCCTATTTTTATTAATGATAATGCTGCAATAATCCTGCCTTCTTCTGATTTTTCACTATTCAACATTTTCATTAAAGGAATGATTGCTTCCGATACCTTATATTCTCCTAAAAAATACGCACAACTTACTCGAAGACCTAAGTTATTAGAATGAATTCCGGTTACATAATTGTCTATTTCTTCTTCTGTTAAATATGAAACCCCGTTTGATTTTTCTTCTTCTGCAAATGTTGAAACTGCACCTAACAACAATAGGGAAATGGCTAAAATTACTATTTGCTTTTTCATCTTAGTACCCTTTTGTTTATTTATAAGTTAATTATAATTTCACCTGCTAATCTAAACTATATGAATTATAAAGAAAGTAATTATGGATGGATGGCTTTTCGAAGTGATTAAACCTAAAAGTATTTAGATAGTAGGGATTGATAGAGTAACAAATTGATACCAACAGCTGTATTTTAGCCGGTCATTTAACCGGCTAAATATCTTTATATGAGCGATAAAATGATTATAGAATTGTTATAAACCCTGGTAAAGACCTATGACATTCCCATCAAGATCTTTAATAAGCGCATATGCGCCCATTGCCGGGATAATGGTTTTGTCGCGTAATATTTTTCCGCCTAATTCTTTTGCCTTTTTTAGGTGGTCTTCAATCGTATTTACCCTTACATGAAAAATTGTTGTTTCACCTTGTGAAACTTTATCAACTTTCCTTAATCCAAGAGTAAAGCCTTTATGGGTATTAAATAAAAAATAACCGTTTCCGAATGGTTTAAATTCCCACCCAAACATTTTAGCAAAAAAGTCTTTGCTTTTATCTAAATCGGTTGTTGGAATTTCTGCGTGTGCTAATAAATCTGATGCCATTTTAAAATCCCTGAATATTAAGAATCAAATAATTATTATCTAATAAAATTTCTTGTTTCTAAAATAAATATAACTTCACTAATATAAAACTTAATTTTATTTTCTAAATTGGAAAATGATAAATTATGTCGAAAATGAATTATACGCCTTTTGTTTCTCCTTTAACCATTTGCCAAACGGTTGTTAATATTATTTGAATATCCAGCCAGATTGACCAGTTTTCAATATACCATAAATCATATTCTATGCGTTTAATTGTACGTTTCTTATTTTCCTCATATTCAGGGACATCACCCCTAAATCCGTGAATTTGCGCCCACCCTGTAATACCGGGCTTAACCCAGCTCCTTATTTTAATTTCTTCAACCATTTCTTTGTATATTTCATTGAATGCAATTGGATGCGGACGCGGACCGACAATTGACATATCTCCTTTAAAGACATTTATAAATTGAGGTAATTCATCAATATTAGATTTTCTTAAAAACTTTCCAATCTTTGTAATTCGAGGATCACCATCGACTGTAGGCTGATATTTATTTGAGCTTTCATTTCCGGTATGCATTGTTCGAAATTTATAACATTTAAATATCTCATCCTTAGCACCAACTCTGTCCTGCTTAAATGAAACAGGCCCGGGAGAAAATACTCTATTAAGAATAAATAATAATGGATAAAGCCATGAAAGGATTAATATAATTGCAAGAAAAGAAAATATTATATCGAAAGTTCTTTTTACAAAACGCCAGTGAGTTTCTGCTAACGGCTCACCTCTAACCGTAATTATCGGGAAATTTGCAATCATGCTTATTTGAAACTTCTTTGAGACAAATCTTAAATAATCAGGAATAATATGAACTCTTACAGCATGCTTATTACAAACCTTTATTATGTCATCCAGCTGATGCGCAGCATAAATAGATAAGGCTATTACTACTTCTTCAACATTTTTTTCTAAAATAACAGCATTTAGTTTGTCAATGCCGCCTAAAATATTTAGTTCAGAATTTGGTACCGATTCATCGTTTAAGAATCCAATTAAATTAAAACCAAAATCATTACGATTTGATATTAAGTCATTAAAATTTCTCGCAAGATCTCCTGCCCCGATAATTAGAAGATTACGGACATTCTTTTCTTTACCTCTGATTTTGGAAATTGAATATTTTACTGCTTGAGTACGTATACTAACCAGGATTAATACAAGTAATGCATAAAGTATTATAAAATTTCTGGTGAATAAATTTTCCTTAACTAAAAATAGAAACAGAATTGCAGCAAATATCTGGACAATAACGTTCCTGACAATTTTAATAAACTGGTAAGAAAAATTCCTAGTGCTGAAATCATCATAAAACCCAATAACATTTGAAACAAAGTACCAAACAAAATTGAGCCCCATCATTAAAGCAAACATATAATTTCGTTCAAGCAGTATCTGCAGAGATTGAGAAAGCACGGCAGATAAAAAGAAGGAGATGTTTAAAATGGCAAGGTCTAAAAATAATCTTAAATAGTAAGTTGATTTGTTATTTGTTATCATAATCTAAAAATAATGCATGCTTCTAATGCTTGAAAAACTCAACACATTTTTCATCTACAAAATTCTTCATTTTTTCTTCAAATATTTTTCTATCAAACTGTTTTGCGTATATGCTGAGAGAACCTGGATTAAATTTATCTTGTGTTTTTTCAAATTCATTTACTGCCTCAATAATATTCTCCGGCTTTTGCTCATTAAAAAGAATGCCTGTTTCATTTTTAATTATTGTTTCAGATGCGCCGCCTTTATTGAATGCTATTACCGGTGTGCCGCTTGAAAGAGCTTCAATCATTATTATTCCGAAATCTTCTTCTGCAGCAAAAACGAAAGCTTTAGCCTTTTGCATATAGCTTTTTAACTTTTCACCGGGTTGATAACCGATAAACTCAATATTCGATGCTGCCTTTGATTTTATTTTTTTCTCCTCGGGACCGTCACCAATAATGATTAATTTTTTATCCGGCATTTTTGAAAAAGCTTCTGCAATTATATCAATTCTTTTATACGGGACTAATCTTGAAGCAGTTAAATAAAATTCATCTTTTTTTGATTCTAAAGGAAATTTATCCGTATCAACCGGCGGATAAATTACTGTTGCATCACGTTTATAGATTTTATTAATCCTTTTTGCAATATATTTTGAATTGGCTGTAAAATAATCAACTCTATTAGATGCGGAAACATCCCACATTCTGATATAGTGAAGGATAGCTTTTGCAAACGTACCTTTTATTCCGGATGTTAGATTAGACTCCCGTAAATATTGATGGGTTAAATCCCACGCATACCTGATTGGAGTGTGGCAATAATTTATATGAAGCTGATTAGAATTAGTTAAAACACCTTTTGCAACAGCATGAGAACTGGAAATAATTAAATCATATTCTGAAAGATCGAACTGCTCAATTGCATATGGGAAAAGCGGTAAAAATTTTCTATGGTTTTTTCTAACGGAACGCCACTTTTGAAGAAACGATGTATTTGGTATTTTATTTTTAACTACAATTTTTTGTTCTTCTTCATTTAGGAAATTGAAGAGAACAAATACATCAGCATCTTGCCAAATATTTGTCAAAGATTCAACAACTCTTTCCGAACCGGCATAACCGGCAAACCAATCATGTACAATTGCGGTTTTCAAATTGATTTAAACTCTTTAAATTGAATCAAATAATTCTTCATAACTTTTAACGAATTTGGCCATACTAAACTTTGCCTCAACTGTTTTACGCCCATTTTCTCTAATCAAATCGAACTCTTTAGAATTAATGTTTTTTATACAGTACTCAATTTTATCCTTTAACTTTTCTTTATGCAACGGCGGCAATAAAAATCCGTTTATTCCGTTTGAAATAATTTCAGCCGGCCCGCCGATATTTGAGGCTATAACTATTTTCTTATATGCGATAGCCTCTAACACAGCAAATGAAAATGATTCCGCAATAGTTGAATAATTTACAACTATATCTAAATTAGAATAAATTGCCTGCTTTGAGTTTTCAAAACCTTGAAAATGAACATTCCCGGAAATTCCATAAGAATTAATAAGACTTTTTAATTCTTCCTCATATTTGATCGAATCTTCTTCATCATGCCTTGTTGAACCATAAATTTGTAAGTGAACATTCGGGTTATTTATTATGATCTCTTTAAGTGCGTCAACAACAAGATCAATACCCTTCAACCTTAAAATGTTTCCAATTATTCCAATATTTATTCTTTTATTATCGGGTTCAGTAAGTTCAGCATTAATTTCATTATGGGCCGGAATATTTATGCCGTGATAAATTGTTACTATATTATTTTTATAATTATATCCTAAAATTCGCTTAACATTTTCGGAAACCGATTCGGAAATGCAAATCATTTTGTGAGAGAAACGATTTAACTGCCTTAAGGTTTTACCTTCAAACGATTTTTCGGGATAAATAAGATGCTGAACAATTAACAATTTTTTAAATGTTATTAAAGCGGCCGGCAGACCGAATAGCCCAGCAAAGTTACCGTTACAGAAGATAAAATCCACTTTGTTTTTTAAAATTACTGCAATTAACTGAAATGTTGAAATCTTAATATTTATAAGAGTAATAATTTTATCTAATAAACTCCATTTATTGTTTTTGCGATAAATTTTCTTCAGGCTATTTATTTTAGTTACTTTTATTCCTGCCGATGAAAATTTTTGAAAGGGCTCGCCTATTGGTGACGCAACAATATAGTCATATCCGGTTACGTTGTTAAAAAGCTTCAGTAAAAATTCTTCGCCCCCGCCCCAATTTTCCATTACAGAGATGCACAATATTTTTTTATTTTTTAAGGCCATTAATATAATTTCAATTCTTATTACTATCTATAAAAGATAAAAACCTAATCCAAAGATACGTTGAAAAGTGAAGAAGATTTCTTACAAAACGGATTATTAATCCTTTATTCCTGTAATACTTATACTTAGGTAAATTAATTCCTCTCTTTTTTGATAAATACTCAAGCCTTTTCTGTTTTGTTTCCCAATCACTTGAAGATTGTTTTCCATGAATTCTATAATTCACATGAATCTTAGGAATAAATCCGAAAGCTCCTAATTCACTTAATCTCAGCCATAAATCATAATCTTCCACGGCTTTAAGATTTGGATCTTCATCATACCCGCCGGTTTTTTGAAGATATTCTTTTCTCACCATAACCGACGAACAAGTAATGGAATTACCTTTTAATATTAATTCTTCCTTTGTTGTCGCAGCCTTATTCAACAAAGGCAATACTTCATAATAAGGGGAAAAAACATTAACATTACCGAAAGTAACACTCATCGAATAGACAAATATTAAATTCGGGTATTTTTGGAGAAATCTAATTTGATCTTTAAGCTTATCACGTGTCCAGATATCATCTGCATCAAGAAAAGCTACATACTCACCACTTGATTTGCTTATACCATAGTTTCTAGGAACAGAAGGACGTCCGGCATGTTCAATTTTATAATAGGATATTCTTCCATCGGATTTTGCAATTCTCTTGATTTCTTCTGCTGTTGAATCGGTTGACGAATCGTCGATTACCAGAACTTCAAAATTATTATAAGACTGATTGATCACGGAATTGAGTGTTTCTTTAATATACTTTTCAACGTTATATGTGGGTATAATTATGGATATGAGAGGATTTAAATCTTTATTCATGGTAGTTCTAATTTAGACATTATTAAGCGCTAGGGTAATTAGATTCTTCATATATCCTTGCGCAGAATGATCTTTAATTGATCTTTTGTATCCGTTTTCTGCAATTGAATTACGAAGCTCCTCATTAGTTAAAAAGAATTTAATTTCTTCCGGAATAAATTTTAAATCCTCATAAACGGCAATTTCCTTATCAATTTCATAAACCATATTTAGCCCGGGGACAAAGTAACTCAATTGAAATCCGCCGCACGCATTAATCTCATAATGCCTGCCTTTTACCTGTTCTTTGTGTTTTCTAAGTAAAATTAATTGCTTAATGTTTTTTAAAAGAAAAAGAAGACCAAAATAAAAAACGTACATCGTTATAAATTGCATTGGAAAGATTCAAATTAATTTTTGATTGATTAAATACTTTAACCATTTCCTCCTGTGAAATCCACGTTCCTCTTTTGCCCCATCCCCTGCCAAATACATTTACGTTGATTCCTTCTTTTTCAAGCAGATGGAAAATGTATTTTCTTAAAGGACTGTAACCGCCTACGAAAGAGACATCATACTTCTTTTCAAGATCAAGTTTTTTATAAATAGCCGGGTTAAAACCAAATGGAGAATAAATAACATTTCTAAACCCTTCCATCTTGTACTGTTTAAGCATATAATAATCTGATGTGGTAAAATAATCAAAGTATTTAATCCAGTGACGTACAAATTTTTGCCGCCAAGGATCATCAAAAAAATAAATTACTGTTTTAGTATCCTTTCTTAAAGATGAAATTATTTCTTCATCAAATTGATTTTCCCATAATATACAGAAGATGGAGACATCGGGTTTCTCCATAGAGACTAAGTGTTTCACCTTGTTGTTCATCATATTCTTACCATGCTGCTCAAACTCAGTGAAATAATCAAACAGCAAAACATTTTCTTTGCCGTAAACATCGCAGAGAGGAAGGTAAATATTAAAATATTCGTAAGAGAACCCTCTCTCCTTTACTCCGTAATCATATTTCATTAAGGCTAAAAATATTTTCATTTAATCATATATATAATATTTATGCAAGTTAAGCGGAAAAACTCAATTTAATTTTCTTATTAACAAAAGCAATATAAGCCACGTACAAAATTCCAATTATCATTATAGTATAAGCTACTCCGTTTATCCCGAAATATTTTATAGATAAGAGATTTAATATTATTGATACAAAACCTATAGAAATTTTTGGAACTAAATATTTTCTCGGTAAATTTAGCGACATACCAAGCACAGTTTGAGCCTGGCCTGTAAGGAACAAGCCCGTACCAAGACACAATAAAGGTAGCAAATACCAATATACCGTATAGCTTTTATTACTAATTAAAACAATTAATTCTTTTCCCCAAAAATAGGTTACAAAGGTTGAAAAAATTGTAAGCATAAAAATTATCAGCATATTCAACCGAATATAATGAAAACCGGTACTTATATTTTCAGCATTATTCATATCTGAATATTGTTGAAAGATGATTGGAGTTGCAAAATCAGAAATTATATTGTTCGGGACGATAACCAATGCATTTACCAAAGCCATCATAACCGCATAAATACCGACGTCCGCAGTGGTCAGTAATCCATTTATAATCCATTTCTCTCCGTTCAACTGAAGCCAGCCGCTGAATCCCCAGATTAAAAATGGAGTAATATACTGGAATAATCTCGAACGCATCTCAATTCGTGCTTTAATTACAATATCCTGATCCTGTTTTTTTTCAGCAGGTAAGTATTTTTGAAAGACAGACAATTTAATAATGGTAAACAAAGCTGCTGCGAAAGCAAGGATAAAAAACACATTAACCAGAACTAAAATTTTTAGATATATAAGTACAAGAAGCAATAAGATTATTAAAGCCTTTTCCATTCCCTGTAAAATAGAATTTTCCTTTCTCTTCCTAATCAAATTTAAAGCCGAGTTAAAAAATTCACTGCTTTTAGCGGCTATTATGTAAATACCTGCAATAAGGAAAAAGATGGTGGACTCTGAAAAGTTTAAGAAAGGCGAAAACACAAAAAGTAATAGAGTCAAAAATAACAGTGCTAAACCGGATATGATTAATATCTTAAAAATTACCTCCGTAAATATTACGGATAAAGATTTCTCAAGATAATGATAATAAAATCTTAGAAAACCTTGAGCAACCGGACCGTAAAAGGAAAGGCTTACAAAAACAGCAACGGTTATAACCAGCGCATAAATTCCATAATTCCTTGCTCCCATTCCGGAAAGAATTTTGACGATAATGAAGCTTAGGACAACAGTAGTTACTTGTCCTGCAAAAACCCAGCTCAATTCAGAAATGGAATCGGAGTTTATTTTCGACCGAACCAGTTTGTAAATTTCTCGAATTTGGTTCATCATAGAATTTCCAAGTTCTTATTTCTATCTACATATATAATTTTGACTGACAAAATTTGTAAAATACTACCGGGGGGAAATATAAATGTGGAACTTTTATGCTTTTTAATTTGAAAATTCAAGTATTTTGTTCCGTTAGAAAAGGTTATAAATTGTTATTTTTCACGTAAATATAGATAAATTTAGTTTGAATTTACACTTTAGTCTTTACCCATTGTCTTTAAATAAATACTTAAATATTATTCAACTAAAATATTTATTTCTTATAATTGCTATAAGCAATTAAAAAACTTACTATATCTTTCTGAAATTTTTGGAACCAAAAATTAAAATATCATCGATTATCATCGCCAAGAACGAAGAAAAAAATATTCGGCGGTGCATTGAAAGTCAGTTAAACTGTATTGATGAAATAGTCGTAATTATAGATGCAAATTCAAATGATAAAACATTGGAAATTGTTAAATCATTCTCTCAAATTAAATTTGAAACAACAAATTGGTTGGGATATGCAAAGACAAAACAATATGCTGTTTCGCTTACCTCAAACGAATGGATACTTTGGATTGATGCGGATGAAGTAGTTACTCCGCAGCTTTGCGATGAAATAATTAAATTTAAAGATTCTTCTCCGGTTATGTCTGCGTATTCAATTCCAAGATTAGCAAATTTTTTAGGAAGATGGATAAAACACAGCGGTTGGTATCCGGGAAGAGTCATTAGATTATTCAATAAAAACCAAGCATCGTTCAGCGAAAAAGATGTTCATGAAGATTTGCTTGTAGACGGCGGGATTGGACAATTGCAAAATGTCATCGAACATTATACCGATCCTTCAATAAAACATTACTTTGAAAAATTTAATAATTACACTTCACTTGCGGCTGAAGAACTTAACAGAAAGAATAAAGAATTTCATCTAAGTGATATTATGTTACGGCCAATTTTTATTTTCATTAAAATGTATATAATTAAAAAAGGATTTTTAGACGGAATCCAGGGTTTTATACTTGCAGTTTTTTCATCAGCATATGTTTTTACCAAATACAGCAAGTTCTGGGAATTAAAAAATAAAAAGGAAAGTACTTAATGGAACAGACAAACGATCAAATTTTATTTATGCAGTTAGTAATACAAAATCAGCAGATAGCTCAGATGTCTTTAGGAAAAATGAAAAATCCTCTGACAGATAAATCCGAAATTAATTTAGATTATGCAAAAATCTCAATTGATACGCTTGACATGCTAGCAGCAAAAACTAAAGGTAATCTATCGGAGTACGAAGAAAAATTTTTAACTGAAGTAATTAAAGAATTAAAATTAAATTACGTAGAAGAGCTGGGTAAAGAACAGCAAAAGAAACCATAGGAAATAATTTCAACAGAAAGTAAGATGTGTTTTGAGGTATATGTTTTATAATCTGAATTGAAATATCTGTTATTTAGATTAATATTTAGCATTAAAATAATTTTTCCCGGGGAAAAAGCAAAAAATGATAATAGGAATTATAGCCAACATAACAAAAAACAATGTGTTTGATGTAGTTTCAGCACTTATTCAAAAATTAAAAGCAAGAAAATTAGACTTTTTACTTGGAGATTCTTTGTATGAGAACAGAGAATTATTGAGTGAAAAAATAAAAAAAATGAACTTTGCCGATAATGATAACCTTTGTAAAAAGTCTGATATTATACTTTCAATCGGCGGTGACGGTACAATGCTTGCTTCAGCTTTCAAAGCTCATAAATATGATAAGCCCGTTATGGGAATAAATCTTGGCAAGCTTGGATTTCTTGCTGAGGTTAATATCAATCAGATGGATGTTTTTATAGATGATATTAAAAGAGGCCGTTATAAAATAGATAAAAGAATGGTAATTGAAAGCGATTGCTGCGGACATAAAATCGAAAAGCTTTTTGCAATTAACGATATTGTTATCGATAAAGGCGGCTGGCCGAAAATGATCGATATAACAATTAGTGTTGATGATGAATACGTAACAACTTTCGCGGCTGACGGTTTGATTGTAGCTACTCCCACAGGTTCAACGGGATATTCAATTTCAACCGGCGGGCCTATTGTTAGTCCAAGAGCCGATGTAATTACCTTATCCCCCATTTCGCCACACAGCTTAACTGTAAGGCCGCTAGTTCTTTCCGGCAATCAGGTAATTACTATTAAGGCGAACTCTCTTCACAAAGAACTCCACGTTAACTGCGACGGGCAAAGAGTCTTTTCATTTCCTCCGCCGCTTGAGATTAGAATAAAAAAATGTGAACGGCCTTTAAAGCTTGTTCATACTTCTTTATCAAATTATTATGAAACTTTAAGAAATAAACTTTTATGGGGAATCGATCTAAGGAAAAATTCTCTTAACAATCAGGATTAAATATGAAAACCGTAATAATTTTTCTACTTATTTCATTTGCTGGTATTCCATTAATGGCACAGGATAGTACAACGACTGCGAAGGATACAATAGTCACAGATGTTTTATCACAAGAACCAATGCTGCTTGGTTATACTAACAGGCAGGCATTTCAAGATACAAGTTTTTCATGGTGGTTTAATTCAGTTTATGATACTTATAATGTTGATACTGTAACTGCACAAAATCTCGCCGATAAATTAAAAGATGTTAATATAACCATTGTAATGGGAACCTGGTGCAGCGACAGCAGGAGAGAAGTTCCAAGATTCTTTAAGATACTCGATCACTTAAAATATCCTTCCGGTAATGTAACGCTTATAACAGTCGGTAGGGACAGAAAAGGCCGCGGTGATGAAACTAAAGACTTAGATATAGATTTGGTTCCGACATTTATTTTTTATAAAAATGGTAAAGAATTAGGAAGAATTGTTGAATCGCCGAAAGTAAGCCTTGAAAAAGATATGGAGAAGATTTTATCTAATTAAATTTTTTAATGAAGGGATTTGATTAACCAAATCCCACAAAATATTTTTCTATTGAATGTTGTCATTCCGGGCTTGACCCGGAATCTCAATTTTAAATGTGCTTAAAATAGATTCTGAGTTTCTGTTTAGGGAAGTAGACAGAGAAATCAATAATAAAATGTTTAGTATTTAGAGAAAGACTTAATAATTTTTACTTGCAGTATTTTTATCATTTTATTAGTTTGAATTAGGGAATGCATTTCTTTTAAATATCAGGGAGGGAAAATGAAATTAAAAATTATCATATTATTATGCTTCCTTTTAGGCAAAGGATTTGCACAAACAGATTCTACTTTAAATTTTTTCCCTCTACATACGGGCGACTTGCACCAATTTCTTTATCATTATTCATACGAGACATGTTATCCCGAATCACTCAAGAGTTATTCATCATATCTTGAGGAACAAGTTTTGGGAGATACACTTTTGCCGACAGGTTTCACCTATAAAACTATAATTTCAAATTTGCCGATGGAACAACCGTTGTATTTTTTGCGGATAGATACTCCAACAGCAAACGTCTATAGGTATGAATCATATCCTAATCCGCATGATGTTTTATTGGACAGTCTTCGTGCAGAGGTGGGAGAGAGTTATATAAGTGAGGGCTGGATAAACACAGAGTGTAAAGAAGTAGATACCTCTATTGTATTTGGTATCCCAACAATTGTTAAACATTTTCATGCCAATTATATCCCTGGTGCTGAGATCAGTTTAGCCTATGGATTAGGACGAATTGAGCTTTTAACTTATCAAGATAATTCATGCTATCCTGTGTTAGATTATCTCTATACTGATTTAGTTTATGCAAAAATTAATGGTAAGGAATATGGGACCTACACAAGCGTGGTTGAACAATCTAAATCAGGTCCACTTAAATTTGAACTTAGACAAAATTATCCTAACCCCTTCAATCCTTCAACAACTATGCAATATGAAATTCCTAATAGCGGACTAGTGACGATAAAAGTTTATGATGTGTTGGGGAGAGAGGTAAAAACACTTGTTAACCAATATCAAAATACGGGAAGTCATGAAGCAAATTTTAATGCGGGTAATCTTTCAAGCGGGGTTTATTTTTATCAATTGAGAGCAGGCGATTTTGTTTCTACAAAGAAGATGATTTTGGTGAAATAATTAAAGCAGCAGGGATTTGAATCTTCAAATCCCTGCATGTTAAATTTTTAATTTTCTACTTCTTCTAAAACCGGAAGTTCAATTCTGGTAAACTCCAGTTCCTTAACTTTCGTTTTGCCGTTCTTTCCGTTTTTACCGTTCTTGCGTTCGGGATTATTTCTATCCTTATAATTCTTATAAGAATATATTTTATGCTGATAATTGCGTAAAATTATTTTGTCTTCATCCTGATGAATAACATAATTCGGCAGTAGCGGAATCTTACCGCCGCCGCCGGGTGCGTCAATTACAAAATGAGGAATTGCCAACCCGCTTGTATGCCCGCGCAGATTTTCAATTATTTCCAATCCGGTTTCTATTGATGTACGGAAATGATTTGCGCCTTTTGTTTCATCTGCCATGTACATGTAATAGGGTCGAACTCTAATCTTCAATAATTTCTGCATCAATTCTTTAACGACTGCAGGATTATCATTAACACCTTTCATTAATACCATCTGATTACCAACCGGAACACCGGCATCAGCAAGCATCTGGCAGGCTTTGGAACTTTCCGGTGTAATTTCCCACGGATGATTAAAATGAGTATTCAAATATACTGGATGATATTTCTTAAGCATATTACAAAGCTGCGGAGTAATACGTTGAGGCAATACGCAGGGCATCTTTGAGCCAAGCCTTATAATTTCAATATGGGGAATTGCTCTTAAACGCTGAAGTATTTTTTCCAGCATAGTATCCGTAAGCATTAAAGGATCGCCGCCGGACATAATTACATCACGGATCTCTGTGTGCTGTTCTAAATATTTGAAAGCACTTTCCAATCCCTTCATGGAAATTTTTTCATAGTCGCCAACTTTTCTTTTTCTTGTGCAGAAACGGCAGTATAATCCGCACTGACTAGTAACGAGAAACAGTGCTCTATCCGGATACCGATGAGTAATATTAGGAACGGGGCTCATGGCATCTTCCATCAGCGGATCTTCATCTGCATCCCAATCTTCAAGTTCGGCTTTATCCGGTACGCATTGGCGCCAAATGGGATCGCCGGGATAACGGATTAAACTTAAATAATAGGGATTGATTCTAGCTTGGAAAAATTCATCCAAATCTTCAGCAACTTTTCTATCAATATTAAATTTTTCCACAAGTTCATCAACAGTGTGTACACTGTCTCTGACCATTTGCTGCCACAGTTCCATGACTTAGCCTCTGTTTGTTTTTATTTATTTTAAGTATTTCCCAAACACCATTAAATGGTCGCCGACTTCATAAAAATCATTTATCTGCGCCACTATCGAAAAATTATTTCTTAAATAAAAATTCCGCGTTTTTGAATAACTTTCTTTTGAAGAGGTTTCGGCTAAAAACCATCTTCCGTTATTTTCATTAACAAAATTTTCTGCGTGTTCTAATAAACTTTTTCCTATTCCCTTAACAGGCGAATCCGGATCGGCAACAATCCAGTACAAATCATAAACACCGTCTGTAAGCGGACGTCTGCCTGTACAATGATAGCCCAAAACCTTCTCGGCATTATCATATACATATATATGATAATCTGTCTGCTGAGGATTTGATGTCGAAATATTTACCAGCTCCATGGCCACGTCTACTTCTGTTTTAGTAAACGTCGGAATCTTATTTAATATTTTTTCGATCGCCGCTGCGTCAGCTGGCTTTATTTTGCGTATCATTTTTTTTTCTTATTAATGCAAAATCCGCTATTCTGCTCAGAAGATCCGAATAAGACATACCGGCAGCTGCAGCTGCTCTAGCAAATCCGGAATCTGTTGAAACATCAGGATTAGGATTTACCTCAATTACATAAGGTTTACCAAGTTTATCCAAACGAATATCCACCCTCGCATAATCTCTGCAGTTCAATGCTTCGAATGCAAGCAAAGCAGTATCTTCCACTTTTTTTCTGGTTCGTTTGTTAAGCTTTGTCGGACAGACAGGTTTTGTATTATCGTAATAAATACTGTCCTCCATCCATTTGCCGTCATACGTTACTATTTTAGGTAATCCTTCCGGTAATCCCTTAAATACTATTTCGGAAATCGGAAGAACCGTACCGCCTAATATTGCTGCGTTTAATTCTCTTCCATCTATATATTCTTCTATTAAAATATCCTGCTTATAGGTATTTTGTAAAAATGTAAGCTGCTTCTTTAAGGCTTTAAAATTATTAACGACGGAAAATTCAGAAATACCTATGCTGGCATCTTCATTTAACAGTTTAAGAATTACAGGGTAATGTAGTTTAATATCTTTCGGAGTAATCTTATTGTTAGGTTTCACTGAAATTGAACTTGGAGTATTAATTCCGAATGACCGGAGAATATTTTTGGTTCGTTCTTTGTTAAGGCAATTACCCAAACAGGATGGAATGTTCCCCGTATAATTGTACCCTAATAACTGGTAAATGCTTGCCATACAATATTCGTATGAAGCAACACCATCAATCGATTCGACAAAATTGATAATTGCGTCCGGAGTGTAATCATTGATAGATTTAATAACTTTTTCTATATTTTTATCAACAGCTAATGATTCAACATTAGAATACTTTTCTAAAAGGCTTTTTTTAATGTTTTCAATTTCGTGTGAAAATCCGATTTCGGAAAGATCATTTACAGCTACCCCAGCAACTGCGGGCTTGCCGTTATAGATACTGAAGATGCCGAGAGGAGAATTATAGCAAATTAAAATTTTTGCGTTTGTCTTCATATCAAATTATGTCTTTTAGCAGCGACAAAAAGAACTTTGTTAATCATATCTTCATAGCTTAATCCTCTGGTACGTGCCGCCTTTGGAAAACATGAGTTCTCCTCAGGGTTCGGGAGTATACCTGGAAGAGGATTTACCTCTATTATGTTTGGTTCATTATTTTCATCCAGCCTGACGTCTATCCTGCTCCAATCTTTGCATCGAAGAACGTTGTATGTTTCCAAAACAACATTTTTAATTTTTGATTCGAGATTGGAATCTATTTTTGCGGGACACGAAAAGACATCCAGCGGATTTTCTTTTGTATCTAAAATCCATTTTGCTTCGTAAGAATATATCGGCACAAAATCTTCGGGGAATTCGTTATAACTTATTTCAACTATCGGCAGCACTTCGGCTTCCTTGCCGTTGCCGAGAATTGCAACAGTAAATTCTCTTCCGGATAAAAACTCTTCGATTAAAGCAGGCTGATTGTACTCAACCAATATCCTCTCTACTTCTTTCATAAGATCTTTTTTGTTTTTTACAAATGAAGTAGAAAAGATTCCCTTACTAGATCCTTCGGAAACAGGTTTTACAATCAATGGGAATTTTAGATTAACTGCTTTCGCATTTTCTAAGCTATCCACAATTACAAACTTTGCGTTTGGAATTTTGTGGTACGATAAAATTTCTTTTGCGCGGGCTTTATCAAGACAAGTTGCCAGGGTTAACGGATCCGAGCCGGTATAAGGTATCTGCAGCATATCAAGTATTGATGGGATTTGCGCTTCGCGGCTTATTCCGTTCATACCTTCGGCAATATTAAAAACAATATCAGGTTTAATTTCCTTTAACTTTGTAAAAGCAGAATCGTCTGCCTCTATTAAAGTACAGTTATGAAAAGATTCAATCGCTCTTTTAACGGCATTAATAGTATCCCAGGTATCCCATTCGGCATACGTATCTATAGACTTTTCCGGCTGAATATTACCTAAGTTCGAAATTGGGGATACTTCTTGGAGGAAAGTTTGACTTTCTGGTTTCACATTAAAAATTAATGCAACGTTCAATCTAACATTGAACAAAGAGGATAAAATATTTTCTCCTATAATTTTTTTTAACAAATATAACTAATAATATTTTTAAGTCAAGTTTTTTTGTCACCATGAAAAATTTTTTTTCGAACATTTTTCCTGAAAAAAATATTTCCTGACTCAAAAATTCTTTAAAAAAATTTAAAGACAAACAAAATTTTTTTTACACGTCAAATTTATAATAAAAAAAAATTAGAAATCAAATTTTCTTTGATGTAATATAAAAAAAAATTTAAAATAATTATTTAAAACCGGTATTGTTAAAAAAGTTGTCAGGCAATTTTTGCGAACTTAAGATTGTCGGAATAATGTTCGGTAAGATTTTTTCTAACTACTTGGTTTTCTGCTTTTGTTAAATGAGGATCATCATCAATCAGCATGAAGGCCGCTTGTTTAGCTTTGATTATGATTTCGCCGTCTTCAATAATGTTTGCATGTTTTAGTTCGGGGAAACCGCTCTGCTCGGTGCCGAATATATTTCCGGGGCCGCGCAGCTTCAAATCCATCTCCGCTATTTTAAATCCGTCCGAATATTTGACCATGGACTGTAACCTGACCATAGATTTGTGTCTTTCTAGAAGTATCGGTGAAAGGTAGTCAAGCTCTAATTGATTTTTATTGTTTGTAACAACTAATTCATCTTTTGTGACCAACACGCAATAAGCCTGCTTATCACTCCTCCCGACCCTTCCCCTTAACTGATGAAGCTGGGAAAGTCCAAACCTTTGCGCATCGTTGATTAAAATAATATTTGCATCGGGAATATCTATCCCTACTTCAATTACAGTTGTGGCAATTAGAACATCAAATTTTTTAGCAAGGAATAAAAGCATCTTTTCTTCTTTTTCCTGCCAGGGCATTCTTCCATGGATCAATCCGACATTAATATCCTTGAAGTAACCGTCTTTTAAATCATTGAAATAAGTTTCGGCCGCCTTTAGCTCAAGCTTCTCCGATTCTTCAACTAAAGGATAAACTATAAAAGATTGATAACCATCCTTACATTTATCGATTATAAACTTATAAATATCCGGAAGCTTGCTTTCCCCCCGCAGCAATGTTTTAATTGGTTTTCTGTTTTTCGGCATTTCATCAATTACTGAAACATCAAGATCTCCGTAAACAGTCATTGAGAGCGTTCTTGGGATTGGTGTTGCACTCATAACAATCACATCGGGAGCTTTGCCTTTACTTTGAAGCCTGGCGCGCTGGGCAACTCCAAAACGATGCTGTTCATCAACAACTACAAGTCCTAAATTCTTAAATTTAATTCTTTCTTCAAACAAAGCATGAGTCCCGACAATAATATCAGCTTCCTTCATTTCAATTTCTTCCAGGCTTTTGCTCTTTGCAGATTTACTTTGCCCGCCCAAGTAATAAGCTGAGTTTTATTTCCTTGTCTTTATGAACAGTTGAAAGCTTCTTTAATAGTTTAGAAATATTTTTTGCATGCTGATCGGCTAAAATTTCGGTCGGAGCCATCATTACAGCCTGGTATCCGTTATCAACAGCAATAAGCATTGCAATTAATGCAACAATTGTCTTCCCGCTTCCGACATCGCCTTGAAGCAGACGATTCATCGGAAATGGAGATTCCATATCTTTTCTAATTTCAGACAACACCTTGATCTGGGATTTTGTTAATTCGAACGGAAGTATTTTAAGGAAATCGGAAACAAGACTGCTCTTAACCGTCATTGAAATTCCAGCAAGTTTATTTTTATAGTTATACTTTTTTAGCGCGACAAGCAATTCCAGGTAGAAAAGTTCTTCAAACTTGAATCTGGCAATAGACGCAGTTAATTTTTCTTTACTTTCAGGAAAATGAAAATTTTTTACAGAATCAATTAATCCTGCCAAACCCTGTTCTTTAATTAGGTCATCAGGAAGATTTTCCGTAAGATGGTCAGCATAATTTTCCACGGCGAAATTAATAATTCGTCTCAGGCTAAGATCGCCTAAATTTTTTGCTTTTAATTCTTTTGGAATTCTATAAAAAGGAATAATCTTGCCTGTGTTTAGAAAGCTGTTGGATTCTTCCTCGGTTATTCTATCAAAGTCAGGATGCGTAAACTGAAGATTTCCATACTTGGACACTACCGGTTTACCGGAGACTGCAAAGATATCATCTTCATTAAAAACTGAATAAAAATATTGAACACCTTGAAACCATACACATTCAAAAAATCCGGTTGCATCTCTAAACTGGACTTTCATCAGTTCTTTTTTACCGAAGTGTCTTTTTTCTTTATCAACCACTTTACCTATGACTGTCAACTCGCCTGCAAAACCATTTACTAGGTAACCATATGCTTTTGCGGCTGAAAGAGTTGTTGTTCTATCAAGATGTTTTGTCGGAAAATAAAATAAAAGGTCTTTAATTGTATTGATTCCAATTTTGCTAAAAGCTTCGGCACGTTTTGGCCCGACAGATTTTAAAAATTGAACAGACTGATTTAATATTTTCATCATTTTCGGATTTCATTAGTGTTAAATTAATTTAAGCAATCAAATTTATTGAAATAATTGAAGATTAATAAGTAACTGAGGTTACGCAGCAAAACTTATTGAACTCTTTCAGAGTTCGAAAATACTTTTAAAATTATTCCCGAGGACGTTGTCCTCGGCTATAGTATCTGTCCCTTTCAGGGACTTTTATCTTCAAAATGACGCTGAAAGTGTCAGATATTAAAGGTTGGGACATCGTCCCGACTAATTAAGGCAAAAGATTCTTTCATTACTCTGAAAGAGTTATATAAAAGAATTGCGTAACTTCAGTAAGTAATTATTAACCAATAGATTTATCTATTGGTTTAAAATAAGAAAAATATTATTCACCTAAATGGTTCCTTCTATTTTTGAAATAATTAACTCCCTCTAATCTCCCTCTTAAAAAGAGGGAGACTTATTGATAATAAATCGTTTAATGATAATGCTCTGACAGAATATTTACAATAAGTCATAACATTTCATAAGCCCTTCCCTTTCAAAACATAGGCGTCAACCTAATTTTATTGGGTATTGCTGTAATAACTATTTATAAACAAATTAAAGTTATTACAATTTAATCTAGTTTAAACATTGAACTCCTAATGGAGTTCATTTAATGTTGGTTTCTTCCTAGTTACAAATATATGACTCCAATCGGAGTCAATTAAAAACTCGATAGGAGTTTTATGTCTGTAAAAAGATTAAATTAAAATAATTCCGGCACTCCGTTAGGAGTGCAATGTTAAGCAGTTTGGTATAAATTATAATATAATTGTTTTTAATAGTACTTATACTTTAAAAAGTTAAAGTTTATATATATATTTCCATGGGAAAAGCTTGGCATTGGTTTTTATTTTAAATTATAAAATTAAAAGTCTTACATGGCAGTCACGGTTCTCAGACTCCGAAGAGATTTTTACCAAATATATTTCTTTTAGAGATTGGTCCGTGACAGTCGAGCTATGTAAAATTTTCGTAATACATTTAAATCTCATGGCGGCTAAGAAAATTCTTTACTAAGTTTGAATTCAAGTATTTACACAAAGAGAAAAAGTATCTAAAAAATTTTCAGCGGAATACAAATGAATTGGGAACAGCTTTTATCCAGAAAATTACTTTGCGATGAAAAACCGGTAAAACAAAATTTAAATGACGGCCGCAGTCCGTTCCAAAGAGATTTTGATCGGATTGTATTTTCATCGGCCTTTAGACGCCTGCAGGATAAAACCCAGGTCTTCCCCTTGCCGGAAAGCGATTTTGTCCATACAAGACTTACACACAGCTTTGAAGTTTCATGTGTGGGCCGTTCACTTGGCACTTTGATTGGTTCTAAAATCATTCAGAGGCATAAAGAATTAAAAGAGCAATATTCTCATTTTCATTTAGGTGAAATTGTTGCCGCCGCCTGCTTGGCTCACGATATCGGCAACCCGCCTTTCGGTCATTCCGGTGAAGATGCTATATCCGAATATTTTAAAAACGGAGACGGAAAACAATTCAAAGAAAAACTTACGGAGCTTCAGTGGAATGACCTTACTAAATTTGAAGGGAACGCCCAGGGCTTCAGGCTTTTAACAAAACTCCAGAATCCAAAAATTAAAGGCGGACTAAGATTAACTTGCGCCACTTTAGCCGCATTCACAAAATATCCAAAAGAGTCTTTTACAATTGATAATACAAATGCAGACGGAAAATCCAAGCTTTATAAAAAATTCGGATTCTTTCAGCCGGAGAAGGAATTATTTTCCGAAGTAGCCGGAGAAGTAGGGCTTAATAAAAAATTAAATAAACAGAAATATCTCTGGTGGGAAAGGCATCCTTTAGCTTTTCTCGTTGAAGCGGCAGATGATATTTGTTATAGAATAATGGATCTTGAAGACGGATATCATCTTAGGACTGCTTTCTTTTAATGAAACCGAAAATTTACTTATGCCGTTTACAAAAGGCCAAAAGCTGAATGCTTATAACGATAGGGATGTGAACGATAAAATAGGCTACCTGCGCGCTAAATCGATAAGTTCGATTGTAAATAAGCTTGCCGAAATTTTTTTAGACGAAGAAAATAATATTCTTGAAGGGAAGCTGGATAACGATCTGATTTCGTTTCTTCCTTTCGGAGATGTCTTAGAGGAAATACAAAAAATTTCCATTGAAAAGATTTATTCCTTTACAAGCGTCGTTGAGCGTGAGGCGGCGGGATATGAAGTTATTGGCGGCCTGCTTGATGCATTTATAAAAGCGGCCAACGAAGCTGCCGAAACAAAAATTTCACCTAAAAGCAAAACCCTGCTAAAACTTTTACCGAAGCAGTTTCTCGGCAGCGGAGATAAACCGGAAAAAGATTTGTACTCTCGTTTATTAAATATAACGGATTTTATTTCAGGCATGACGGATTCTTTTGCCGTTTCTCTTTACAGAAAGATAAAAGGAATTTCTATTCCGGGAAGATAATGGCTTACCTCCTTTTTATTAGTTCCTTATTCCAATTTCAATTAAACCTTTCCCATTATAATTTCCGCAAATTGCTACAATATTTCCTTTGACATCTACTTTTGAATAACCTCTTTCATTATATGTACTTAAAACTTGCCAGCGAACTCCATCAAAATGAGCCTTAAAGCCATAGTCTCCCACAATAAAAATATCGTTGATATTATTTCCTCTAATGGAATTCGTTCCGACCTCCGGTAAACTTATTTGTTCCCATTTTCCAAATTTATTTACATATGCACCCTCACCGCACACATATAAAAAATTATCATTTGTAGTCCAGGCAGAATAGAGGCGTGCATTTCTATTCCATTTTACTGAGTCGACTATGCTATCTGTTATTTTCAAAATTTTTTTATCTCCCAATACAAAAAATGACGAAACGGGACAATAGAGAATTAGTTTACCTTGCCTATTAGTAATACCCCAAATGTCATTAATTATTGAAGATGTATAGCTTTCTATTTTTAGCCAACTGCCGTTTTGATAGTGAACTATTGTTCCATTATTTCCTGCAAAATATAAATTGTGCAATGATGAGCCCCAGATTTGGTATACACTTCCATCGTTTTGATTTAATATTCCCATATCCCATAATTGATATAATTTCCACCCTTCATTTCCATTGGGGAGAAATGGTACCCCACTTGATAAAATTATTTTGCCATCTTGCAAAACGAAAATGCCTTCTAAGGGTGCAATAATTTGATTTCCATTGAAATCAACAGCAATTTTTTTTAATGTCCATTTTTCCCCATTCCATTTTGCAAAGTTATATGGGTAAGGGTCCGGATTGCCAGTAGAATCATCTAAATATATTTCTCCAACAGCATAAGCAAGAGTATCATTAACTATTGTACAATCGTAAAACCTACAGCTTCCGGCATTTCCTCCAAAAATAAAAGTTTGCCATGTAAAATTATTACTCGTTGTGTCCATCGTTTTTGCTGTTATCATTTCACTCTTTGCTGTCGCTGTTCCGTTCTGCAATTCAATTACTTGATAATTGTAAGTTTTATTTGGACTGAGGGAGTCATCATATAGAGTAGTATCACGAGTAGTAATTTCAAACGTATTTACAACATTGCTGTTTCTAACAAGTTGAACTTTAGTGTTGCTTGATAAATTATTTACTGTTAGATGAAGCCATGCTTCGGTACATGATACATCGCTAACAGTTAATGCAACATCTGCTGTTGTTGGGCTATTAGGGCTTTTACAGCTTTGAAGAATAAAAAATGAAATGAATAAAAGAAGAGAAATAAGAAGTGAGTATCTTAATTTTGGTCTTACAATATGTTTCATAC
>CAVQBN010000003.1:0-80551 GCA_963710735.1 uncultured Bacteroidota bacterium
AATATGGGGATCTTGCAAATAGGAAATTCATTTTTATTTCTCAGCAAAATCAATTTTATAAATAATTTTATTATCCCTTTTAATTTGATATTCTTTGTAAAAATATGATTTAATTGAATTCTTAGTAAATACATTCATAATCTGTTTGTGAATAATAAAAAATACCAAGGAAAATTTAGGAGCTGTCTATGATTAAAAACCAAACTAAAACATCATTTTTTAGATTATCTGTTCTTAAAAATATTTTTATTACAATTATTATTGTCTCTTCTAATTTATTAGCCCAGGGCTGGCAATGGCAGAACCCGCTGCCGCAGGGCAACCCGATATCATCTTTACAGTACTTAAGTAAAGATGTGGTCTGGGCAAGTATATCCGGCGGAGGTTCATTGCTAAAGTCAACAGATGGTGGGAATACATGGAAAGTTATTGTACTTCCCGAAAGGATTTGGGCCCAGGATGTTTTTTTTCTAAATGAGGATGTAGGCTGGGTGTGCGGTTCGTACCAAGGTGGTGCTGTTAATTATCTATTAGGAACTACAGACGGAGGTATAAACTGGGATGTACAGTTAATTGATGCATCTTTTAATATGCTTACAATGGTTTTTGCAAATGCAAAGCTTGGATGGGTAAGCGGAGAAAATTCAAAAATTTATAATACGACTAATGGTGGCGAAACCTGGAATCTGCAGGAAAATTTTAAGGGAGATATCCATTCGCTCTTTCTTGTCGACAGCCTTCATATTTGGGCAGCAAACACGGGTGTTGTAGGTGGTGCAATTTTCTATACAAAAGATGGAGGTAAAAATTGGCTTGCTGATTCCACAATTAGCTGGGCTTATGATATTCAGTTTATTGATTCCTTAAATGGCTGGGTCTCAGGACTGGATAAAATAGCACATACAACAGACGGGGGGAAAACCTGGAATACACAGCTTGATTCGACTGGTAATAAGTGGGAAGATATATATATGGTAGATAAAAACCACGGTTGGGCAATAACTTATTCTAAGACTAAGATTGCTGTTACAACCAACGGCGGAATAAACTGGGATATTAAAAATGATTTAAGTGCTTATAGTCTTGGGACAATTGCTTTTTACGATAGCCTAAATGGTTTGGCTGCAGGATGGGGTGGAATTATAGTTAAGACTACAGATGGGGGAACAAATTGGGAATTGATTACAAAGAGTCTTACTAATTCACAGTTATGGGATGTTTTCTTTGTTGATGATTCTACAGGGTGGATTTGCGGATATAACGGAACGATATTAAAAACAACAAATAGCGGAGATAATTGGACAAAATTAATAACTAATAATTCAGCTGGATTAAGAAGCATTTATTTTATCGACCAACAAAATGGATTTGCCGTTGGAAGCGGAGGAATAATAATGAAAACAACTGATGGGGGGATATCCTGGTCATCAATCAACAATGGAACTATTAACTGGAATGACATAGATTTTTTTAATTATCCTACAGGTTGGGTTGTGGGAGGTGATTCCTTCACTGAATGCAGATTAATTAAAACTACGGACGGAGGTAATACATGGAACGAGGACACTTCAATTTCTTTTACAACTGGTAATCCTGAAATTCACTTTACTAGCAAGGAAACAGGCTGGTTATTGATCGGAGATTTAGCTTTAGCTGTTCAACAGTTGTATAAAACAACGAATGGAGGAGATACATGGAATTTAATAAGATGGAATTATTCAGATACAGCTTATTCTTCCTGGCAATTTATATCAGATAATGTAGGTTGGATATCTACTTTTCCTTATCCATCTGGAATGTTTCGTACCACAAATGGAGGAGAAAGCTGGGAGAAATATAATACACCTGAATCATTTATTTCAATTTCTTTTATTGATTCATTAACAGGTTGGGGTGCTAGCCTATTTGAGATTTATAGAACAACTGATGGAGGAAAAACCTGGACATCGCAGCGTGCTAATGGTAACGATTTCGCAAAGGTGAAACTTATTAATAGTAAGTATGGTTTTGCAGTTGGTTATGGTGGTGAAATTCATAGAACAACCTCTGGAGGAATTACATCGGTATTTGAAGAAAAAGAAGTTATAGTTCCCGATAATTTTATTCTTTACCAGAATTATCCTAACCCATTTAATTCTTCAACGGTTATCAGTTATTATTCACCGGAAAGAGGGAAATCCATTACTATTCGTATCTTCGATATATTGGGCAGGCTCATAAAAGAAATTAAAACGATATCCATAAAAGGAAATAACAGAGTTATATGGAACGGTACTACAAATTCCGGTATTACTTCCTCATCAGGAGTATATATCTATTCAATTATTTATAAAGGTGAGAGCTTACAAAAAAAATTAATCTACTTAAAATAAAATGAGGAGCGGGATACAATTCTATATCTATAAAAAATTATTAAATTTTCTTGATAAGCAATGGGAATTATAATATTTAACAATAAGATAATTGTACAGCGTAAATTAAATTTTTATTTTTATACGTTTTCTAACAAACTTTTTTTGCTTATTTCTCGATACATAATCTTGTTTAAATGAATAACAATCACAATATAAAACATGTATGCTTTGATCTTGACGGTACAATAATAGATTCATACAGCACTATTTACAAAACGACTGTAAAAACATTGCAGATATTAAATATTACCAAAAGCTTGCCGGAGGATGAATTTTATAAAAGGATCGGGCACCATTTTGTAGATATTTTTCGGGAGATGAATATTCCCATGAATGATTTTGATGAATTTATCGGGATATATAAAGAACATTATTTCGATTTTATTGATGAGTCAAAAATCTTTCCCGGTGTGGTTGATACCCTCGAATTCTTAAACAAAAAAGATATTTATGTTTCGCTTCTCACTACTAAATCGCAAAGCCAGGCAGACAATATTATTGATCATTTTAATCTAAGGAAATATTTTACGTTTGTAATGGGACGAAGAGACGGCATTGCTAATAAACCTTCCGGTGAGCCGCTGCAATTTATCTGCAGCGAGATAAATGCAAAACCGCATAACACTTTAATGGTCGGAGATACAGAGCTTGATATTCAATGCGGTAAAAATGCAGGTTCAAGTACCTGTGCTGCTTTATATGGTTATCGCACAAGAGAATCTATGGAATTGGAAAGTCCAAATTATTTAATAACTAAAATCATCGAATTACAAAACATAATAGATGAAAATATATTTCATGAATAATTTTAAGTGAAGTAAAAAATACTCATTATAAATTCTTAAGTTGAATAATTAAAACTAAATTTTATTCCGGGGCAAGTCACATGAAACCTAAAAATATTATAATTACCATATTATTCTTCAGTCTATGCTCAATTATTGTTTTTTCACAGCCTGTTCAAAGGCCGAAACTTGTAGTCGGCATTGTTATTGACCAGATGAGATATGATTACCTTTACCGTTTCAAACCATATTACGGCAAGGACGGCTTTAATAGATTGATGAATGAAGGCACGAACTTTACCTATGCGCATTTTAATTATGTTCCCACTTTCACCGGCCCTGGACATACTTCAGTTTATACTGGAACAACTCCGTTTTATCATGGAATTATTGCAAACAACTGGTATGACAGGCAATCAAATAAAATGATTTATTGCGTAGATGATCCTACAGAAAAAAGTGTTGGTAGTAATGATGATGAAGGCGAAATGTCACCCAAACGACTATTAGCGACAACGATTACGGATCAAATTAAACTTGCAACTAACGGAGATTCTAAAGTTATAAGTGTCTCTCTTAAAGACCGTGCGGCAATTCTTCCGGGCGGGCATTGGGCTAATGCAAGTTACTGGTACGACTCTAAGAAGGGTAATTTTATTACTTCATCATATTATATGAAAACTTTACCTGAGTGGGTTAATAAATTTAATGATGAAAAACTCGCAGATAAATATATGTCGGGTGAATGGACTTTATCAAAACCCGTTTCCGATTATCAAATTTGCGCACCGGATGAAGTGCCTTATGAAAAAGATGTCTTTTCTGAGGGTAAAACTTCCTTCCCGCATAATTTTACAAATGTAAAACCGGGATCTAAATACGCTATATTAGAATCGACACCGTTCGGTAATCAAATTGTTGAAGAATTTGCTAAAGCAGCTTTAAAAAATGAAAAGCTTGGCGAAGGGAAACAAACTGACTTTCTTGCAATCAGCTTTTCTTCAACAGATTTTATCGGACACGCATACGGCACTAACTCATTTGAAATTGAAGACACTTATATTAAACTCGATGCACAGATAGCTGACCTGATGAAAGTGTTGGATAAACAAGTCGGCAAAGGGAATTATTTATTATTCCTTACTGCAGATCATGCAGCACTGGAAACACCCGGATTCTTAGAAAAACATAATCTGCCAACAGGCGAATTAAATATTAGGAATGTAAAAGATTCCTTAAAAATATTTACTGAAAGAAATTTCAACACTGTCTAATCTGATAGATAATATTTCGAACAATCAAATATTTTTTGATCGAAATGTTATTAAAGAAAAAGGACTTAATTTACATTTAGTAGAACGGAAAGTTGCAGATTATTTGAGAGATAATTATCCGGAAATCGCTTCAGTATTTACGAGAGATGATCTCGAAGGGAAAACAGCTCAACGTACTTCAACAAATTTAACACTTAACGGATTTAATCCAGCCCGCTCTGGAGATATCGCATATACGCTTCAACCCGCTTATCTTCCTGAATTATTAAAGAAGGGCACAACACACGGCGCTCCTTATGCTTATGATACGCATGTTCCAATGTTATTTTACGGATGGCATATCCCAAAGCAAACGGTAAATACCCCGGTTTATATTGTTGATATTGCTCCTACAATTGCAGACCTAATAAAAATAACCGAGCCGGATTGTTGTATTGGAATACCATTAATTAAGGATTAATAGAAATATTTAAAGTCTCGCCTTCGGTTTTTGCAATAACGGCAGCACCGCATGAATCGCTCCATACATTTACAGTGGTTCTGCACATATCAAGGATTCTATCAACGGCAAGAATTAATCCAACACCTTCCAGCGGAAGTCCGACAGCTGTTAACACTATTGTAAGCATAACCAGGCCTGCCATAGGTACAGCAGCAGCTCCAATAGAAGCTAAAAGAGCCGTAATTACTATTATAATCTGATGAAAGAAATCCATTTGAATTCCATATGCCTGTGCAATAAAAATTGCGGCAACACATTCATACAATGCCGTCCCGTCCATATTTATTGTTGCCCCCAGCGGCAGAACAAAGCTAGTAATTTTATTGGAGACACCGACTTCATTTTCAACTGCATTTATTGTTAGCGGCAGAGTTGCTCCGGAAGAAGAAGTTGAAAATGCTGTCAGCAGCGGAGTAGTCATTGCTTTAAAATGCTTCCAGGGATTTGCTTTCCCGATAAATCTTAATATTAAAGGAAGAGTTACAAAAGCATGAAACATTAATCCAAGCAAAACGCATGACATATAAAGCCCAAGTCTTCCAACAATATCAAGCAGTGCGGCTTTATCACCGGCTTGTTCAGCAACCACGCCGGCAACGATTCCGAAAATTCCAAGCGGAGTAAATTTGATGATAAAAGAAGTAATCTTCATCATTACTTCGAAGCCGCCGTTAAATAAATTGATTAAAGGTTTTTTATATTCTTCGGCAATTTTTGTAACAAAATAGCCGAGTAATAATGAAAAGAATATTATTGCCAGCATATCTGCGGAAGCAAGAGCTTTAAATATATTGTCAGGAACAATTCTTAATATAATATCTCCTAAACCCTGGGAAGCAGCATGAAGTCCTTCAACTTGTCGTTTAAATCCCAGATCGGCACCAACTCCTGGCTGAATTATGTCAACCAGAATTTGCCCTACAATAATTGCGGCCAGACTTGTTGTAATATAATAGGCAAAAGTCTTAAGCCCCATTTTGCCAAGATTTTGAGTTGCACCAACATTTACAACTCCTGATACAATTGAGGTTAAGACGAGGGGAACGATTATCATCTTTAATGCCCGGAGAAAAAGATCCCCCATCCATTTTACATCTTTAACATTCCCGGGGAAAAATAAACCGAACAGAGCACCTAAGACAAGTGCAATTAGTATTTGCCAGTGAAGTTTTAATTTTATTTTAAACATGAGATTAGTTTTTCTTTTTTAAAAAATTACTAATCACCCCTTTGTAAATCTTATCTTAATAGACTCGCAACAAATAATTATTTTTAAAGCATTTTACTTAAGATTTCATCGCAGATAGCGTATCCGCTTTTTGTAAGATGTAAAAAATTATTGTTTATTATTACTAAATTCTTTTCTTCTAATTTTTGAATATAATTAAAATTTCGACTTATCCAACTTTTCCCGAATTTTTTTTCTAATTCACTCAAATTAATTCCATTACTTCTTAAGGCTAACATTACATATTCATTTAAAGCCATATCACCATTTATGATTTCGGAATTTGCTTGCTGCATTTCCGTTTTTTTCAATCTCCGATATGTATTGTTTGAGGCTTGAAAAATTCCACCATCGCTTACCATCGACAAATGAGTGAGCCGAAGGGCCAAAGCTAAGGTAATCCCGGTATCTCCAGTAAGCATTATTATGACGGCATTCATAACCGGGTTTCGTAAAGTTGGAAACTTCATATTGAGTAAAACCGTTTGAGATTAAGAAATCAATTGTGAATTCATATAACTCGGCATCATAATCCTCGTCTTGAATTGTAACTTTGCCGTCAAGGACCATTTTATTTAGAATTGTTCCTCGTTCTAAAATTAAGCTGTATGCGGAAATATGTTTAATAGGCAGTTCAACCGTTGTTTGAAGATTGTACTTCCATTTGTCTTTAGTTTGGCCGGGAAGATTGAAAATCAAATCTATACTTATATTATCAAAGCCCGAATTTTTTGCATCATGTACTGCAATAATTGCAGTTTCTTTATCATGAATCCTTGTTAAAAATTTTAGTTCATCATTATGAAAAGACTGGATGCCTAAACTTATCCTGTTTATCCCGATCTTACGAAAAGCTTCAAGTTTGTTTTTATCAACCGTGCCTGGATTAGTTTCCATTGTAATTTCTGCATTATCACTTATCTGATAATTATCTCTAAGGGAAGAAATTATTTCCTTTAAATAGTCCGGTTCCATTAAAGAAGGAGTTCCGCCGCCGAAATAAATTGATGAAAATGTTCGGTCGTTAGAATACAAATCGGAATAATGTTTAATTTCTTTCTTAACAGCCGAAAGAAAATTGGAAATATTATCTGAAGTTATGATCGAATAAAAATCGCAGTAAATACATTTATGATCACAAAATGGAATATGAATATATAAAGCCGAGTCTTTCATTTTTAATCACAAATAATTAATACTGGTTGAAGTGTAAATTTATGATGATTGAATAAGATTATTTTTACAGGCAAGTATACAAAAATAAAAAGATCCATGCAGTACTTCCTGCACGGATCTTTTTTAGTTCCAATTCTATTGATCTATCAGAGGTTAGATTTCATCTCAAAAACAGCATCAACTGCTCCTATTAGTGTGTAATTGACAGAACTTGATTTAATGTTAGTTATTGAAATTGTAGCCTGGAATTTATTATTGGATAATTTTGACAAATAATTATTTACCATAGCTATTTGAGCGCCGGTCAATTGAAATTCAAGCGGCGTCTTCTGGTAATTAGCCGGGGTTATCTGCCCTAATCCAAGTGAAAATAACTTATTACCATTCCAATCATTTAAAACAAAACTAATATTTCCGCTTAGGCTCGATGGATTTACACTTATAGTCCGGTATTCTGCGCGAACTAATTGAATACTTTCAATTTTCTCCTGGTAATTTTGATACACTGAAGAGGAGGATAAATCTACTGTTTGTGAATCACTGAAAGATGTTTGATTGCTGCTTAAATAGAATGTCTGTGAGATTGGAACATTTTGAGTAACGGAATTAAAAGAATCCAAGATGCATCCATTAAATGAAACTAAAGCAAAAACAAACATTGCTAACATGGACTTTATTAAATAATTTTTCATTTTTGTTCTCCTAATTAAAATTCAAATGATATACCGCCGGTTAAAACAGACTGTGAGCTCATGTTATAATCAACATTGAAGACTAATACCACAAGTTTAAGTGAGGCTCCCACAATAAACCTAAAATTGTCTTTACCGTTTATACTGGCTTTGATTTCCCTTGATTGACGAAGCAGCGGGTCGGGGCTGTTTGGATCACCGTTTAAAGTATAGGTTAAGTCAAATTTTGAGGACTCATACTGGATTCCACCGTATGCAGTCAGCATCCCTAAAGTTTTACTTACTTCTCCGTTTATAGCAAAACTACTAGCAGATATTATATCTGTTACGGATAATTTATTATAAAGGACCTGAACAGCTAAATCTATCGGGATTAGCGGAATATATTGGCTGATACTATGCCTTAAACCAACACCAAAGAAATTTAAATTTTTATCGCCGACTTTAATCTGGGGCAAATATCTAATTAATAATTCGGTTCCCATTAAACTTCCGGTAATTTGAGGCATATAAAAAGGTGTACCCGATTTATCAATCCCATTCACAAATGACATATATCCGTTTGGTCCCGTATAAATTGCAGCTTTATTGCCCCAAAAAGTAGCCGTTGGCTCGTCTGCAGTATATCCCGGGGGTAAGGTAGGAGTAAATGTTTTTTGATCGTTTGGAATAAAAATATACATTGCTCTAAAACTTATGGAAAATCCGAATGTCTTAGGTACATACGCAGTATAAAATCCCCCCGAGTTTAAACCCTCTCCCAGGCTTGTAACAAATGGTTGTGCAAATCCGTTAATATTATTTTCTGCAAAACTTGCGAATTGATCCTGCTGAGCAAACGAAAATTTTGCAGCTAACAATAAAACAAATAATACATAGAAACATTTTTTCATTATCTACCCTCTCTTTTTATTATAAATTATAATCCGCTTTTAAATCTCAGAAATCAAGCGTTCATATGCAAGCAAAATAAGTGCCACATGTAATGTCACTTAATTCTAAGTTCTTATTTCAAAAATAGTTGCACATAAAGCTTAAATAAAAACCGCTTTCCCCTATTTTAATAAATTTACTGTACTTGAACGGCATTAGAACCCCATCAATTCTTTTGCGCCTTCAATGCTGGTTTCGGTAATTTTTTCTCCGCTCATGAGTTTAGCTACTTCATTAATTCGTTCTTCCTTATTTAGCTTTCGTATAAAACTTATAACACGACTATCAGTTTGCTTTTTCTCAACTGCATAATGATGATCTGCTAATCCAGCTATTTGAGGTAAATGAGTGATTGAAATTATCTGATGATAAGATGCAAGTGACTTTAACGAATGGCCAACTTTCTGTGCTACCCTGCCGCTGACTCCGGTATCAATCTCATCAAAAATTAATAACGGAAGTTTGTCATTCTTCGCCAGTATTGTTTTTAGTGCAAGCATAATTCTGGATATTTCTCCTCCTGAGGCAACCCTGGCTAAAGGTTTAGGGTCTTCACCCAAATTTGTGGATATGAAAAACTCAACTTCATCATAGCCGGACGTATTAAATTTAAATGGTTTTCCATTAACCAAAATATAATTTCCTATTCCGAGATCAGCCGTTTTTTGTTTTATATCTACAGTAAAAATAGAATTGGGTATTCCTAAATCTCCTAAAACTTCTTTCGCTTCTTTTTGAATTTTTTTTGAAACTGCTTTCCTTTTTTGTGAAAGTATTTCGGCAGCTTCACCGCACTGTTTTCTTAATTCTTTTAATCTTTTTTCAAGCTCGGAAATTTTACTGGAATAATTTTCAGCTAAATCAAATTCCTCTCCGATTTTATTACGGTATTCTATAACGGCCTTAATAGTTCCGCCGTATTTTTTCTTCAATAAATTTAATGAACCCAATCTCTCTCTTATACTTTCCAGATTATCAGGATCCAAATCAATTTTGGAATTATAATCTCTGATAAAGTTGGATATTTCATTTATCAAAGATTTTGCTGTTTCAAAGTCTCCCGTAATTTCTGAAAATGATTTATCAATTTCTCCAAGTTCATTTAGCTCATTATGGATTTTCCCCAGCCTGTCATTGATAGAATTTTCCGACTCATATAAATTCTCATATATTCCAGTCGTAAGTTCCAAAAGCTTTTCGGAATTCTCGAGTATTTTTAATTCCTGGTTAAGTTTATCTTCTTCATCTTGTTCGGGAGAGACTGCATCAATTTCTTTTATCTGGTAAGCATAAAAATCTTTTTTCTCTTTAATTGTCAATTCTTTGTTCTTTAGTGAAACAAGCTCATCATTTAATTTCATTAACGAATCATACAAAGTTTTGTAATCACTCAACTGATTTTCCAAACCGCCGAATTCATCCAGGAAATCTATGTGAGTTTCAGTTCTTAATAACGATTGATGTTCATGCTGGCCGTGGAGGTCGACGAGAAGATTTCCAACATCTTTAATAACCGATAATGAAACCGGAGTATCGTTAAGAAAACAGCGGTTGGATCCTTTGGCCGAAATTTCCCTTCGCATAATTAATTCCGGGAAAAAATCTATTTCATTTTCCATCAGAATTTTTTTTACTTTTTTATTTTCCTCAACATTAAAAATTCCTTCGACTACAGATTTTACAGCGCCTTTTCTTATCACTTCAACCGAAGCTCTTTCACCCAATAATAAGCTCATAGCATCAATTAAAATTGATTTGCCTGCGCCCGTTTCTCCGGTAATTATATTAAGGCCTTTACCAAATTCAATGTTTATCTGCTCAATAAGAGCATAATCTTTTACTAAAAGGGATTTTATCATAAGCAGTGTTAATTTTGACTGGTTTAATTTACTTCATTTTAAGTGCAATTTCAAAACTGGGAGATTATCGAATTAATAAAAATAGATTCCTACCGCTGCCTGCCGGAAAGTGTTTTTTGAACAAATCGGCTAATAGTCATTCCCACGAAAGTGGGAATCTATTTTCTGCTTATTTTCGAATTGTAGATACCCGCTTGCGCGAGTATGACGCTCCCCTTATGCCATCTTGCGTAACTTCAGTAATTAATTTGATAAAAATAAGCGGTACCCTAACCGCCGTATTTAAACTTAATTAAGGTAATGCCATAAATCTTATTGGGTCTTACTTAAAATAATTTTCTGCAAGATGAATCCCGCATATTGTTTTGGCATCCATTATTTCTCCGTTAGAAATTTTCTGCTCAATTTCTTCAAACGAATATTCAAAAATCTCCATCCCGTATTCACCTTCTTCACGGTTATGATTTCCCGGTACAAGTTCTTTGGCCAAATAAATATGTAAAATTTCTGTACAAAAACCCGGTGTGGTACAGATAGCTCCGAGCTTTTCAACCTTTCCCGCTTTGTAACCTGTTTCCTCTTCTAATTCTCTAACTGCACAAACATAAGGATCTTCATCTTTATTTAATTTACCGGCTGGCAGTTCTAAAATAATTTGCTGAAGCGGATAACGAAATTGCTTTACCATAATAATCTTTCCGTTACCTAACACCGGAACAACAACCGCACCCCCGTGATGAATGGCAACTTCCCTTATTCCAGAATTACCGCTGTTGTATTCAATCTCATCAACTTTAAGATCAAAAACTTTTCCTCTAAATAAAATTTCACTTTTTTTCACAATAAAATTCATTGAATATTTCCTTGTTTATTTTTTTAATATCATAAAAATGGGCTGCCGTAAAAATAAATCGACAGCCCATAAATCTTAAAGATTATCTTAATCCGCAATAAGATTAAGCATGGTATGAAGGGTCATAATATGGAATTAATTCAGATCCTAAATATTTCAGCAAAGCGGTTAGAACTCCCAAATCATCCAGATAACCAATAAGCGGAGTAATATCCGGGATAGCATCAACAGGAGAAATAAAATAAACTAATCCCGCAACGACAATGGCTTTTCTATGCCATGAAACAATCGGATCGCGCATGTATCTGACTAATGCAAAAATATCTTTGGTAAATGAAATCTTCTTACCGACACGTTCAAGTTTGGTCCATAAGTTTTCTTCCACATATTCAATTTTTTTATTAACATCCTTTTCGGTTTCACCGCCAAAATCCAGTTCGTCCAGGTCTTCCAATCCTTCGATATTTAAATCTTTATCTTCCATTACCCCCTCCTATTTTTTATATTGATCGTACCATTTAAAAATTGAGTTCCACCAGAAACGTGCATCTTGAGGCTTAACTACAAAATGATATTCATCGTTAAAATACAGCATTTTACTCGGTACACCAAGTCTTTGCAGAGAAGAAAATAACTGGAAAGCCTGGTCTTGAGGTACTCTATAATCGTGAGCGCCTTCTACTATCAGCATTGGTGTTTTAGCATTTTGAATAAATCTTTGAGGATTCCATTTTTCATATAAAGCTCTGTTTGTCCAGGGAGTTCCGTTAAATTCCCATTCCGGGAACCAAAGCTCTTCGGTTGTTCCCCACATACTTACAGTATTAAAAACACCGTCATGCGAAACAAGAGCATTAAAACGATTGGTATGTCCCTCAATCCAATTAATCATATATCCGCCATAAGATGCGCCGGCAGCAAAAGTATTTTTCGGATCAATATACTTAAAGTTCTTTACAGCATAATCATAAACATCCATAAGGTCTTCATAAGGCCTGCCGCCCCAATCTCTTGAAACAGCATTTGTAAGTGCCTGTCCGTAACCCGTACTGCCCGTAGGATTCGGAGCAATAACCACGTAACCTTTGGAAGCAAATAATTCCGTATTCCATCTGTAATGAAAATCATCTTCCCAATGTCCCTGAGGACCGCCGTGAATTAAAAATATCATCGGATATTTTTTATCAGGATTAAAGAAAGGCGGCTTAACTAAAATTGATTCAATATTTTTACCATCAGCACCTTTACACCAGAAAGTTTCCAGCGGAATCATTTCTACATTTGCCAGCTTTTCTTTATTCAGATCTGTAATTTCCCTAACGTTTCCGCCGTCCGTATTCATGGCAAATATTTCATAAGGCTTTGTTGATTTCTGCTGTTTGAAATAAATTGTTTTACCGTCAGGAGAAACGACTATATTAGTATTGCTGTGGTCTTTTAAAATTAATTTTATTTTAGCTGTTGCGATATCTATTTTGTAAACAGAGTTGAAGATTTCATTATTCGCAGTAAAATAAATTGTTTTCGAATCCGGCGACCAGACAATTTCCGAAACAGATCTATCAAAACCTTTGGTTAAATTTTTTAATGTTCCAGTCGCACGATCATATAATACCAAATAAGACTGGGCCGATTCATGACCAGGAACTAACATTGAAGTAAAAGCAATATATTTTCCGTCTGGTGAAAAAACAGGCTGATTATCATTTCCTTTGCTTTCGGAAATCTTTTTAACCGGAGCTTTTTCATCCTTCTTTACATTTGAAAGGTTTACAAGATAAACCTCATTATTTGTACTGTTTGCAACAACGGTATCAGGATTCATCGTGTAAGAGACATACTTGCCATCTGGAGAAAAATTGAAATCATTATCACTTCCCAGATCAAGCGGCGGCATATCATTGTGCATTTTGTAATTCAAGTCTTCATACTTCTTAGTAGCAGTATCAAATAAAAACAAATGACTTCTCTTTCCATTCAGCCAATGATTCCATACTCTAAACATCAAATGAGTAAGTACGCGGACATTTACCTTTGACTCTTTTTTCTCTTCATCTATTTTTTTGTTGCAAGCCTGCGAACCACAGTCGGCATAAACCGACGAAACCAAAAGAAATTGTTTCCCGTTACTTGACCATCTGTAATCATCAACTCCGGTATATAGATCAGTCATCTGAACATCATCTGAACCGTCTAAATTACAAGTGTGTATTTGATCATCAACCAAATAAGCTATCTTTTTTCCATCGGGAGAAAATTTTGGATTTGATTCATTCTTTTCAGAATTTTTCAAAGGCCGAAGATCGCTGCCATCAGCATTTACCAGGTAAATATCCGTGTTGCCTTTATTCTCATCCATATTGTAAGTGGTTACATCAAATGCAATTGTTTTGCCATCAGGTGAAAGCACAAATGAGCCTATTCTATGCATTGCCCATAAATCAGATACTGTTAACGGATGTTTGGGCTGAGCAATTAGAACGAAGGGGATTAATAGAAGTGCTGTTAGAAAGGTTTTCATTATTTCCTCTATATGATTTTCTATTTTTATTTATAAAAATAGTGCAACTTGTTTTGAAAGGCAACGGAAACACGTTTAGGGTTTTGATAAATCACAGCAATTTCATTTTATATTTTAAATAGAGTAAAAAACGCATCTTATTGCCCCTGTTTTCGAAAGAATAAGAGCCAATTATTTTATAAATTTGCACTTATTATTAAAAAACTTTTTATATGAATACAAAATATTTTCTTCCAGGGACTGATAAGCAGCTGCAATCACTTTTAACCCATGTTGATATTAACGGCATGAAAATTCTTGTCTTGGGCACCGGCTGCGAAGAGATTTCAAAATCTTTATTGGAGAATGGCGCTTCTGAAGTTACGATAATTGTTGAAGATAATGACTCATTGCTGAATGCAAGACTTTATCTTTCCAAAGAGAAGCAAGTTTCAGTTAAAATGATGGAATATGAAAATACCGACTTTAAGGATTCACAATTCGATCTGGTTTATGCCCAGGCTTCAATATCAAATAAAAGAAGGAATAAAATTGTAAAAGAAGTTAAAAGAATTCTTAAGCCGGAAGGATATTTTTGTGTGGGAGAAAATATAAGCTACTCCCAAAATGCTCCAGTGTTCGTTAAAGATCTTTGGGAAAGCTCGGAGATTGTTCCGCTTTTTGTTGATGATTTGGAAAAATATTATGAGGAAAGAAAATTCGAAATAATTTTTAAGCAGGATCTATCTCATACATTAAAAGATTTTTACAAAATGAGCATTAATCTTTTGGAAAATAAGGCTAACGATTTAACCGACCAGGAAAAAAGTTATCATAAGAAATTTTTGAATAAACTCAGCCATGAATCTAATGCATATTTAAAACTAGGCGGAAATGATCATATAGGATTTAAGATGTTAATATTGAAAGTAAAGGAATCGTGAAAAAAGGCGAAACAATAATTTTAGATATTGAGAAGTATGCTTTTGAAGGCAGAGGTGTGGCAAAAATAATCAAAGTAGACGGCGCAACTAAGAATGTTGATGGTGACAATTCGCAGCAGCAATCAAAATATGTAATTTTTGTAGACGGCGCTTATCCCGGCGACAAAGTAAAAGCAGAACTTAGAAAGATTAAAAAATCATATGCGGAAGCCAAAGCAATAGAAATCATTTCTCCTTCAAGTTTTAGAACCGAACCAAGGTGTAAATACTTCGGCACATGCGGAGGATGCAAGCAGCAGAGCCTTGAGTATCCTGTTCAGGCAAAATACAAACAGGAACAGGTTGAAGAGATTTTCAGAAGGTTAGGCGGATTTGAAGATTTTATAATTGAAAATATAATTCCTTCCGGCAAAATATTTTTTTACCGGAATAAAATGGAATTTTCTTTTTCCGATAAAAAATGGCTGTCCATTGAAGAGATTAAATCCCATGAGAAAATTGATAGAAGCTTTGCTCTCGGCCTACATATTCCAAATGTGTTCGATAAAGTTCTGGATATCGATGAATGTTTCCTGCAGTCGGAACTAAGCAATAAAATATTAAATCTCACCAGGACATTCTTTAAAGAGAAAAATATATCGATTTACTCTACTAAAACTCATTCAGGGTATTTAAGGAATCTAGTTATAAAAACGTCTCACCATACAGACGATTTAATGGTAAACCTGGTTACGTCGGAAGAGAATGATAATTTAATGAATGAGTATAATGATTTCTTACTTAAGCAGGTCCCGCAGATAACCACATTAATTAATAATATAAATTTGAAAAAAGCCGCTGTTGCCACTGGTGATTATGAAAAGATCTATCATGGCAGCGGATTTATTTTTGATACGATCGGGAAGTACAATTTCAGAATAAGTGCAAATTCATTTTTCCAGACAAACACATTGCAAGCCGAAAAGCTGTATCAAACCGCCCTTGATTTTGCAGACTTAACCGGAAATGAAATAGTTTATGATCTTTATTCCGGCGCCGGTACAATTTCAATTTTTATATCGGAAAAAGCAAAAGAAGTTTATGCATTTGAAACTGTTGAATCGGCGATAAAAGATGCTGAAGAAAATAAAAACATAAATAAGATTGAGAATGTCCATTTTATAGAAGCTGATTTGTACAAATCATTTTTACCTTTCCTTAAAGAAAAACAAATTCCGAAACCTGATGTTGTAATTTTAGACCCGCCTAGAAGCGGCATGCATCAAAATACCGTTGAGGATGTAATTAAGTTAAACCCTGAAAAGATTGTTTATGTAAGCTGCAATCCGGCTACGCAGGTGCGTGACATAAAACTATTTACACAATCCGGTTATAAACTTGTAAAAATAAAACCGGTAGATATGTTCCCGCATACTTATCATATCGAAAATGTAGCGCTTCTCAGTAAGAGAAAATAGATGTAAAATATAGTTGATTTTTTCTCTGTATTTGGAACTTATAATTTTTTTTGCTTTTCTTTTAATACACAAGATAAATAAAACTTTGAGAGATTGAATTGACTTTATGTGTTTTAATGACACATTATAGCTATACTTAAATTCTGTTAAATTTTGGGTGTTGTACTCATCCTATGCACAAATTTTTCGATTTTTTGGGCATTGGTATTAAGCTATGTTCAATTTTATTAAAAATTTGGGCATACTATTTAAGCAATTCTTTTATTAACCAAATAACCGCCATATCCGACATTTATCGGCTAATTAACAGCCTATTTGATCTATTAACATTCATCTTTTTATTGAATCAATTTAATTAATTCTTCAAAACTATTTGAGATTTTTTCCTCATCTGGGATTTCGCTAAAAGCTAGTGCTGAGAGTTCAGTTTTATAAGTTTCTTTTAACTGCTGCCAGATGTTCGGGAAATCGTTTATCAAGGGTGATTCGGTTAATTGTTTTGATTCCCAGGTTTCAGGTTCTTCAAATATTTTCTTATCATGCTCTAATATTTCATTAAAACGCTTTTTGAAGTCTTTGGACTTGATAAACTTATTACATTCAGAATCGTTCATCAAATAATACAGATCATAAAAATGTCTGATTTTTGTTGAGATGCTTGGTATAACATCATCAGCAAAAGAGAATCTGATTAGTGAAACTATTTTTTCCAGTAATGTCTGTTCTTTTTTCAAAACATTTATGCTGAAGGGATGTAGTGCGTATTGTTCTATATATTCTGAATTGTTGGTCTCTTTTAGGAAATCATATATGAAGCTGCCTATTGTACATTGCTGATAAGGAAATGGATTTGCAAATGAGTTTATCTCTATTACAAGTCTGTTGTTTGTATTTTTTGAGTCTATGCTTAAGTATTCAAAGGCAGTTTTACGAAATCTTGAACCTTTACTCGTTACTCCTTCAAGATTTACTTCTTTAAGTTCCCTGGTTATTTCTTTCTCAACTGTTCGAATAATATTTTTTACTACGTTACCGGATTTATCTGCTGCATTAATTATTGCAATATCTACATCTTCTGAGAAGCGATTGATTAGCCCAAAACCTTTGGAAAGTGAGGTACCGCCTTTGAATACTGTTTCGCTTGCAAATTTTGTTTTAGATAATCTGTTTAATACAAGAGTTATCCAATAATCTTTTTCTACAAACACCGGGTTTATGTTCAAATGCTCTGAAGCTGCTCTGATTGCATCACTAAAAAATTTTGCATCGGCAGTGTGTAATTTCATTTGATATTCCATTTATCTATTGATGAAAGAATTTTTTCTGCACCGGATAAATTATAAGTTGTGATTGGGTTTAGGGATTTTGAAAGAGGCTCTGTCATATCAGCCTCCCCTATCTCTCCTAATATAGCACCTAGCAATGCTCTTGCAGCAGGCGGATATTTTAATGCGAGGCGTGCTAGAGTGAATTTATCTTCTTTGGATAATCCTTTGATAATTTCTAACAATCTCTTGCAGGCAGAACTGATTGCGGTATCGGGGATTTTTTTTATGTAACGAATTGAATCCAGGATTTGCAGTAAGGGAATATTGTCTTTTGTTATAATGTTTTTTTGAAATACAAATGAAATTTTGTATCCCGCTCTTTTAAAGGCGGGACGTACAGTATTTTTGCCGATTTGAATTATGTTACTTATTTGAGTAGTTAAACCCAACTGGTTATAAATACTGTAACCGGTTAGATAACCGGTAATTTTGCCATCTTCTTCTAAAAGGTTCTTTACAATCTGGTAACGGTTAGGCTGCAACTTGCCGAAGGCGGACTTTTCGGGTTTATAGAATCTGCCTTTCGAAAGCTTGGCTATTTTACCGGAAACAGCCATACGGTTAAGTGCTTTAATAACTGCTTCTTTACTTTCCACCTTATCTATAAAATCAGCATAGGTGAAAACATATCCTTTAGGAAGCCTATCTATGGAATTCGCTATATATTCAGTATTTTTCATAGCCAATATATACAATAATTATAAGGAAATGTCCAGTTTATTAATTAAAAAACTGGACAAAAGAATAGGGCTGAGCAGGTATTTTTTATAAAATATCTGATTTGCCTATATTGGAAAAGCAAAGTAAAGAAGAAAACAAGAGTAACAAGATTTGTAAAATTTTTCGAGAATAATCAATGAATGGAGCAAAAATTGTAAAAATTTTCCAGGATGGTGGAAATAGTACGTGAATAGATTGGAACAGACTATTTTTAAAAAAGTGGATTTGATGATTTTATAATTGAAAATATAATTCTTTCTGATATAATATTCTTTTACCGGAATAAATAAAATATTATCGGAAAGTTGAAATATTGTACAAAATATTGTACGTTTAAGCGCACAATATATTAACGGAGTATTTATGTATAAAATACAATTAGATCAGGATATTCAACCACTTTCCGAATTTCGTTCTAGAGTGTCTTTTTATTTCGACAAAGTAAAAAAGACTAAAAGGCCATTAATTATTACTCAAAACGGTAAAAGTTCTGCGATATTATTAGATGTTTCAGCGTATCAATCTATGGTTGATAAATTAGAAGTCCTGGAAGATATAAAGCAGGCAGAAGAACAAATTGATATGGGTATGGAAATAACACATCAAGACGTAAAGAAGAAATTTACCAAGAGATCTAACCCATGAAAATATCCTGGTCTCCATTAGCAGTTAACAGGCTGGAAAGTATTTATGAATATATTGCAATGGATAACGATGCAGAAGCTCAAAAAATGATTAATAGGATTTTCAAGAAAGTTGAAACGTTATCAAAAAATCCCAGAAGAGGAAGGAAAGTACCGGAGGCAAATAGAGAAGAAATTCGGGAAGTGTTTGAAGGTGAATATAGAATCATTTATCGTATTGAGTCTAAAAAAGTTTTTATTCTCACAGTCCGAAATTTTAAACAACTATTGCCCGGAAAAGACATAAAGTAATTATGGTATAACTTCTATAACAAGTAAAGAGAATAATAAAAGCTCCTCTTTAAATTTTTTTATGCATTTAAATAAAATTATTTTTAAGTTTAACCGCACATAATAAGCTACGATAAAATATTATGGGGAATTTATAACTACACTAAGGCACGCATAGAATCAAATCGAAAAGAATTAATATTACTCGGATGATAGATATGCATAGGATATTTTTAAAATATTTAATTATGAACAATTTTCTAAGAAATTGGAACGTAAATACCTATCCGGCTTTGACAGATGCAGCTGCATGCATATCTACGTTCTTTTAATAAATAATACTTGCAGTATTAGCATCATTAGGTCATAAGATGATGAAAATGAAAGAATCTGATATAATATCATTAAAATATTTCGTATCTAAAATTGATATGGAATCAGAAAATGCCTATGATGAATTATTTAGAGGATTTACTCAAGAATTTAATATGTCAATAATATTTGTCCCTCTTAAAAAAGGAAGTATTTGTTTTAGAAGCAGAAATAATATAGAAGGAAAAGATTATAACAAATTTAGTGATTTATCTTACCCTGATAAGAAGGTTATTACAAAGTATTCCAGAGCAAATACACCTGGGCAACAAGTTTTTTATTGCTCTGATAATTACGGAACTAATATTACTGAGCTATTACCATATTGGGCAAAGGATATAAAAGTTGGGAATTCTTTTGCGATTACAGTAGGTCAGTGGTCATTTAAAAAGGAGATTTATGTCGCTGCTATTCCTGATTTCATTAATGTTAGATTAATGTCAATGCTTGAAAGTAAAATATCAGATCTAAAAAGTGATAAAAATCTTCAAAAATACTGGGAATATATAAATTCATTTTTCCGTGCTCAGGGTATTTATCAACCAAGCATTTATAAATTTACGAGCGCGTTTTGTAATGCTCTTATTTATAATTCACAAATTATGAGTGAAAACATTAATGGAATTTTATATACAAGCTTACAAGATACATCTGGATGGAATTTAGCGATGTCTCCAAAATTCGTTGATGAAAACTTAGAATTAAAAAGTGTCTTTAAGCTTTTTTTACGTAAACAAGGCTTTTCCAAGGGAAAACCTGTGTATGATAATTTTTTAACTCCCGAACCTATTTTCCCGAAGTTGTTAGATATCTCATCGCAAAAAATAATTTGGAAATAATTTATTCAAATAAAGAATTAGTCAAATTTTTATTACAACCTAACCATGCAGTTCAAGACGACCTCAACATTGCATTCGGCATCCTTGTTATGGACGGCGGGTTATTTTGTATGGATAAAGAAGAAGAGAGATGTTATTTAGAATTATTCGGAATTAAATTTTGGTTTTCATTGCATTTTATATCAAAAATGTAACACTTTTAATTAAGTTCTGATTTTATTTGAAACAATATATTTGAGAAGATTTACTACTGCTTGTTATTTACAATCAAAACAAACTCCCCCTTCAAATTCTGCTTCTCTGCAATATTTAAAATCTCCGCACCGGTTCCTCTAAGGAACTTTTCATTTTCCATTGTAAGCTGAAAAGCCAGCACCAAAGGAATGTTTTTCCCCAATATTTTTACTACATCTGTTAAAAGACTTTTTAACCTGTATGGTGTATCTAAAATAATTATAACTTCATTTATTCTTTTTATTTGAAGAAGCTGCTGCCGTCTTATATCTTTTTTGGGGGAAAGCCAGCCGTAGTAATAAAATTTTTCTATATCAAAGCCGGAACCTGTTAATGCAGGCAGTAATGAATTTGCTCCAGGAACCGGGATTACCTTTATGTTTTGGGAAATACAAACTTCGACAAGTAAATGGCCCGGGTCAGAAAATAGACGGGGTGCCGCAATCGGAAATTAACGCCGCGGATTTACCTTCTATTAGTTTTAGCAATATTTCATTAACAACTTCTTTCTCATTATGCTCATTTAAAGAAACCAATTCTTTAGAAATCTGGTAATGAGATAATAAGCGGCGTGCTTCTTTATATTCTTCGCAGATAATAAAATCGGCATTCTTTAAAATGTTTAAACCTCGGATTGTAATGTCGTCGTAATTGCCGATCGGCGTGGATACTAAAAAAAGATTTCCTTTCATAAAGTCTAAAATAATAAAAGGGTTTTACATTGAGTAATAATTTTAAATTTTTAATTGATTTATCGTATCAATTCTTCTTAACTTTGCCTCATATTTATTTTAGAATGGGGATTAATGAGAAAAACTTTTTTATTCTGGCTGCTGGCAATCGTAATTACACTTGCAGGAGTTTATTACCAGGTAATAACAGGACCCACCTATCCAATTTCAGGAAAAATTTCTATTGACAGCAATAAATTTCCGTTTAAGCTGGAAAGGAGTCATAGCAGCTCCACTAATTATAATGTTGAGCTTAAAGTTCAAAATAAAAATATTGAGGGTGTTCTAATCTGGAAAAGATATAAAACGAATGATGAGTGGAATAAAGTTCCGATGAAAAATAATGGCGGTTTACTTTCCGCTGAACTTCCCAAACAGCCGCCAGCGGGCAAGCTTCAATACCAGATTTTTCTTAAAGTAAATGATCAGCAGATTTCAATTCCAAAAGACCAGCCGGTTACTATAAGATTCAAGGGAGACGTTCCTTTAGTAATTTTAATTCCTCATATACTGGCGATGTTTGGAGCGATGCTGTTATCTACCAGAACAGGGCTTGAATTTTTTAATAAAGAAGCCCGATTAAAAAGATATACTTTTTGGACCCTGGGTATCTTAATTATAGGAGGAATGATTCTCGGACCGTTAACGCAATATTACGCTTTCGGCGCACTTTGGACAGGGATTCCTTTCGGTACAGATCTTACGGATAATAAAACCTTAATTGCTTTAGCCGGATGGATTATTGCGGCAATTGCAATATATAAATCGAGGAGACCTAAGGCCTGGGTTTTAGCGGCTTCAATTCTCTTATTACTTGTATATTCTATACCTCACAGCTTATTCGGTTCGGAACTGGACTATAATAAAGTGAAAAATCAAAATAACAATTACAAAACTGTAAGTACTCATTATTATCAAAAAACATTATTGGAAAAAATATTATGAGCGAAACACACATCAATGGTGAAAATTTAAAATATTTACCGGATAATGCCTATACCGAATTGAAACCGGGAGAGGAATACATCCCGGTAATGCCTCCGAATGTGAAAGTGCCTGAAGTAAGTTTTTATTCTGTGGTAACGGGACTAATAATGGCTGTAATTTTTTCTGCAGCTGCCGCATATCTCGGATTAAAGATCGGGCAGGTTTTTGAAGCCGCAATTCCAATCGCTATTATTGCAGTCGGATTATCGGCCTCCACAAAAAGAAAAAATGCTTTAGGCGAAAATGTAATTATCCAATCTATCGGCTCAACATCCGGTGCCGTAGTTGCCGGTGCAATTTTTACAATCCCGGCATTATACATTCTTAACCTCAATGCCGAGTTTTACAAAATATTTCTTGCTTCATTACTCGGCGGAGTTCTTGGAATTTTATTCCTAATTCCTTTCAGAAAATACTTTGTAAAAGATATGCACGGTAAATATCCTTTTCCCGAAGCTACTGCAACAACCGAAGTTCTTGTAGCAGGAGAAAAAGGCGGCAAGCAGGCTTTAGTCTTAGTTGCCAGCGGTATTATCGGCGGATTGTATGATTTTATAGTTGCTTCATTCGGATGGTGGAATGAAGTTTTTTCATCACGCGTTTTTCCGTTCGGTGAAAAATTAGCGGATAAGTTCAAAATGGTTTTTAAACTTGATGTCGGTGCTGCAATATTAGGATTAGGATATATTATAGGATTAAGATATGCCGCAATAATTTGTGTAGGCTCATTTGTTTCATGGTATGTTCTTATTCCGGTCGTTGCTTATATAGGCCAGGGTTTAACAACTCCTCTCGGTGCAAACATTACTTTGCTGATTAAAGATATGTCGCCTGAACAAATTTTCGCTAATTATGTCAGACATATTGGTATTGGCGGGATTGCAATGGCAGGTATAATAGGAATTATTAAGTCTTCAAAAATTATCGGCTCCGCTTTTTCTTTAGCCGTTAAAGAGATCATGGGGAAAAAGGCTGTTATTGAAGATAAATTAAGAACACACCGTGACATCACAATGAAAGTTATCGCATTAGCCATTATTGCGACTGCGGGTGTAATTTTCTTATTCTTCCTGCTCGGTGTTGTTAATACCTGGTTTTATGCATTAGTCGGTTTATTAATTGTTTTAATCATTTCGTTCTTATTTACAACGGTTGCCGCAACAGCAATAGCTATAGTAGGCACAAACCCTGTTTCCGGGATGACATTGATGACTCTAATTTTGTCCTCAATAATTTTAGTTTCAATCGGGCTCAGCGGAACATCGGGAATGATTGCCGCATTGTTAATCGGCGGTGTTGTTTGTACAGCACTTTCAATGTCCGGCAGTTTCATAACAGATTTGAAAATCGGATACTGGCTAGGCTCTTCACCTTACAAACAGGAAACCTGGAAATTTTTAGGAACCCTGGTTTCAGCTGCTACAGTTGGATATGTAATTTTACTTCTCAATAATATTTATGGATTTACCGGTCCCGATGCTTTGGTTGCACCGCAGGCAAATGCAATGGCTGCTGTTATTCAGCCGTTAATGTCGAACCAGCCGGCTCCCTGGATTTTGTACATTGCCGGGGGTATAATGGCGTTGGTATTAACTATGATCGGCGTTCCTGCATTGGCTTTCGCACTTGGAATGTATATTCCATTAGAATTAAATACACCTCTCTTAGTAGGCGGATTAATTGCTTACTTTGTATCAACCAGAAGTAAAAATGAAAAGCTGAATAAAGCACGCGGCGATAGAGGAACTTTAATTGCTTCCGGATTTATTGCAGGCGGCGCTTTAATGGGTGTTGTCAGCGCTTTCTTAAGAAAGTTTAATGTAAATCTTATGGTAAGCACAACCTGGGTTGATTCGCATTCGGCAGAATTAGTCGGCCTTATTGCATTTGCTCTTCTTTGTTCTTATGTAATCTGGGATGCAATGAGAGCGAAGGCGGAAAAAGAAAAATAGTTTTGAAATTAACCTAAAGAGATTGCCTTATTAAATAGGCAATCTCTTTTTAATTTTATTTTAACTTTCCGTTAAATCCGATTTAACTTTTCTGTACAATAAAAAAATTCCCCCGGATCCAATCAAAAATATCAGTGAAAAAATAATTAAATCTTTAGAAGTATAATTCCCGGTAAAGAAAGTAAAATATGTTATTGCCATAACAAATATAAACCAGCGAATAAAATATTTTATTTTCAGCTTCTTCATTTTTGCCAAACTAAGATTAATTTTTATTCCAACATCTTTTTAACTCTATCTATCAAGCTATCAAGTTCAACATCAAACCGTTCACCGGATTTTCTGATTTTCACTTCGACTTTATTCTCTTTTAATTTTCTTTCACCTACTATTACCTGAACCGGCATACCGAGCAAGATCAGCATCGTTAAATTTGAACCCGGCTTGTGCATCAACTCTATCATCATAAAGAACTTCAATCCCTGAATTTGTTAAATCATTATAAATATTTTCTGATGCATCGGCTACTGGCTGCTTTTTCATATTAAGAGCAAGTAAGTGAACTTGAAAAGGAGCTAATGTTTTATCCCATATCATCCCGTTCTCATCATTATGCTGCTCGATATAACAAGCCATTACTCGCTCTACTCCGATCCCGTAGCTTCCCATTATCAAAGGATTTTCTTTCCCGTTTTCATCAAGAAAATTTGCACCCATTGCCTGTGAATATTTTGTTCCGAGTTTGAATATATGGCCTAATTCAATCGCGCTGAATACATCTAGTTTATTTTTGCATCTTGTACATCCTTCACCAGATTTAACAATTCGAAGGTCTGCATATTCAACATTCTTAACATCACGAACGAGATCAATTCCTCCAAGGTGAAAATCATTTTTATTCGCTCCGCTGTAAAGATTATTTGCATCCTTAAGCCTTAAGTCGGCGATTATTCTTCCATTAAATCCTATCGGCCCGATTGAACCTGCATCCGCACCCGTAATTTCTTTCAATTCTTCAGGATGAGCAGGACGAATTGTCCCGCCCAAAATTTTTTCCAGTTTAGTTTCATTAACTTCATCATTGCCGAGCATTAAAACTAAAACCGGATTGCTTTCATAAATATAAACTCTTGATTTTGCACATTGAGTTTCGTCTATCTTTAAAAATTTACAAAGCTCATCAATTGATTTTACATTCGGAGTATGAAATCTCTTTTACATCTTCACTTTTACTATCTCTCTTCTTTCCATCAACTATAGATTCTGCAACTTCAACATTAGCAGCATATCCGCAATGTTCGCAGTAAGCTACAGTATCTTCTCCCGCATCAGACTTAACCATAAATTCTTCAGAACCTGTTCCGCCCATAGCTCCGCTTGACGCTCCGACAACAAAATACTTAAGGTCGCATCTATCAAATATTTTTCTGTATGCTTTATCATGAAGTCCGTATGCAGTATCGAGCTGTTCCCACGTTGCATCAAAAGTATAAGCGTCTTTCATTAAAAACTGTCTTCCGCGGATAACACCGCTTCTCGGCCTTGCTTCATTTCTGAATTTGGTTTGAATCTGGTACCAGATCTGTGGTAAATCTTTATAGGATTTTAAAACATTACGAGCATGATAGGTCATTATCTCTTCATGTGTTGGTGCGAGAACATAATCCCTGTTCTTAACATGAAATAAAATATCACCGAATGCTTCCACACGGTTTGTCTCTTCCCATATTTCTCTGGGGTTCAATCCCGGAAGATGAAACTCCTGTCCTCCGATTGCATCCATTTCTTCTCTTATTATTTGGGATATTTTTTTTATTACTTTATATCCAACCGGGAGAAAAGAATAAATTCCAGCAGATAGCATTCTTATCATACCTGCTCTAAGCATTAATACATGACTTTTTACGACTGCATCATTAGGTACTTCTTTTAATGTAGGTACAAACGATTTACTTAAACGCATACTGTTTCCTGATGATAATTTTAATTCAACTTAATAAGTTGGTAAAGTTTTAATTTTAGAATCAAAAATAACTAAATGAAAAAGTTTATCAAAATAAAGATGAATATGATATCCGCCGCAAATCTATAATTCATATTTATCGGAGAATAAGTGTATTTATGAAATATTTAAACTTTTTCAGGTGGAATTTTACATTTCTTTTACAAAATAATGCATCAATAAATTGGAAATTATTTATTCTTGGTTTATTTTAGCACACCATCTCACAGAAAGCGGATTAATGTTAAAAGAAGAAACTAAATTTAGTTCCAGATTTGAAGTAATTAAAAGCCTTGAAGGTTTTGTTGATCAAAATATTCATGAACTTTTAAAACCAATTGAACAAAGCTGGCAGCCGAGCGATTACCTTCCGGATATGAAATCGGAAAGCTGGCAGGAAGAACTAACTGAATTCCGGGAAAGGTCTAAGAATTTACCCGATAACTTAATGGTTGTTTTAATCGGGGATATGATCACAGAAGAGGCTCTGCCAACTTATCAAACATGGCTAAACCGGCTTGAAGGAATTACAGACATTACAGGCAACAGCGACAGCGCATGGGCAAAATGGAGCCGCGGATGGACTTCCGAAGAAAACCGTCATGGTGATCTGCTTAATAAATATTTATATCTTACCGGAATAGTCAACATGCGGGCTGTTGAAGTAACCATTCACCATTTAATAAATAATGGTTTCGATCCGAAAACTGAAAATGATCCTTACTTAGGATTTATTTATACTTCATTCCAGGAAAGAGCCACAAAGATTTCCCACAGCAATGTTGCCAGGCTTGCTAAAAAAGCTGGTGAAGAAAGACTTCATAAAATTTGCGGAATTATTGCAGGTGACGAAGCACGGCATGAAAAAGCTTATAAGCTCTTTATGACAAAAATTTTTGAAGTTGATCCTGTTCAGGCAATTCTTTCTTTTGCCAAAATGATGAAGACAAAAATTACTATGCCGGCTAATTTAATGTATGACGGCAATGATAAAAATTTATTCGTAAGATTTTCAAATGTTGCTCAAAAATTAGAAGTTTACACGGCTAAAGATTATGCCGAGATTATTAGTAATCTTGTTAACGGTTGGAATATTGATAAATTAGGCGGACTCTCCGGTGTAGCAGCAAAAGCGCAGGACTATCTTTGTACGCTTTCCGAAAGATACCTCGCAGTTTCTAATAGATTATCTATTGCGGGCAACAATGAAAAATTCAGCTGGATATTCGGAAGAGAAGTCTAATCTAAGTTGAAAAACTATCTGAACAATATCTTAGTTAATTAAAAACGGAATAAATTTAACCTTTCAATTATTTAACTCTTTCAGAGTAATATTATTTTGAGTTCCCGTATATCCCCGGCGGCGTTGCCTCCTGCTGTAATATTTTTCCCCTTAAGGGAATATTACCAGCAGATTTATAATTTAAATACGCATATCGATATAAATTAAACTTCCCTATGATAAATTTATTTTGCGCCATCCTTCCTAAAATTTACTGAAGCAAATTGAAATAATACTTAAAACAATAATCAAACTATTCTTTTGATCTTTTTTTATATTTATGACACAATAATTTAAGTGTTATTACATGGAAGATATCTTAACGTTTGAAGAAATAAGAGTTATCGGTTCACTTATTGAAAAAGAACTTACAACTCCCGAATATTATCCTTTAACAATTAATGGATTAAAAAATGCATGTAATCAAAAATCCAACCGGGACCCAGTAGTTGCGTTTGATGAAAACATAATTGAAACGACACTGGATAAATTAAGAGAAAAATCATTAGCCAGCAGGATAACAGGCAGCGATATTCGTGTTCCTAAATACCGCCAGGTTTTTACCGAAGCTATGCATTTTTCTCCTGAAGAAGTTGCCGTTATATGTGTTTTAATGTTAAGGGGACCTCAAACTCCCGGCGAAATAAAATCAAGAAGCGGTAGGATGTTTAATTTTGAAAGCCTTGCCCAGCTCGATGAAGTGATTCAAAATTTGATGAATAGGGAAAAACCTTTAGTAATGAAATTGCCGCGGCAAACTGGAATGAAAGAATCGAGATATATGCATCTGCTTTCAGGCGAAGCGGAAATTGAAGTACAAGGGAATCAGAAAGTTGAAACTACAAGTAACGATGATGTTAGAATAATAAATCTTGAAACAGAGCTTGAATCACTTAAAAATGAAGTAAATGAGTTAAAAGCACAATTTGAAAAGTTCAAACATCAGTTTGAATAAAATTTTATTGGTGCCCAAAAAAAATCTTTTAAAAAAGTATTTTGAATTTTCTGCTTAGTATTTTATCTTTATTTATATAATCTGCACGATCGGGGAACTAACATAAAGAAAAAATGTCGTTAAAAAGTACATACGTTAAAATCTCCTACAAAACAGCCGATCTATTCGAACGTGCAAAAATGACCGAGCATACTTTTATGATAATTGTTGCAATTATCATAGGTGTATTAGCAGGATTCGGGGCAATTGCCATTCGAGTTTTAATTAAAGAAATTTCACTATTGTCATATCCCGGAGGCGAAAACTTTCTTCTTAACGTACTGCATGCCCCGTGGTTAAAGATTCTGCTTATTCCAATAGCCGGAGGATTAATTGTCGGCCCTATAATTTATTTTTTAGCTCCGGAAGCAAAGGGCCATGGAGTGCCGGAAGTAATGCAGGCTATATTATTAAAGGGAGGAATGATCCGTGCCCGGGTTGCAATTATTAAGGCGATTGCATCGGCTATCTCAATCGGTACAGGCGGATCTGTTGGTAGAGAAGGCCCAATTGTTCAAATTGGTGCAAGCTTAGGTTCCACGGTAGGTCAGTTTTTCAGGATCCCAAGTAAAAAATTAAAAACACTTGTTGGATGCGGAGCCGCCGCCGGTATTGCCGCAGCTTTTAACGCGCCTATTGCGGGTGCACTATTCGCGGTGGAAATTATACTGATGGATTTTGCTGTAGCGCAATTTTCACCCATAGTTATTTCCTCTGTTATGGCAACTGTAATTTCGCACAGCTTCCAAGGAGACTTTGCTGCATTTCTTGTCCCAAAATATCATCTCGCCTCTCCTTACGAAATATTATTTTATTTTGTTCTCGGTGCTGTAAGCGGAATTATCTCATTTCTTTTTATCAAAGTTTTGTATTACCTGGAAGATTTTTTCGATAATAAGTTTCATATTGCGGAATATTTAAAACCCGCCGTGGGAGGACTCGGGATTGGAATCATCGCATTAATTTTTCCCCAGATAATGGGGGTTGGATACGATTCGATAAACCTTGCACTTCATGAAAATTTAATATGGTACGTGGCGCTGCTTTTAATATTTGTAAAAATAATTGCTACTTCATTAACGCTTGGTTCCGGGGGATCAGGAGGAATATTTGCACCATCTCTGTTTATCGGCGCTATGCTTGGTTATTTTTTCGGTTCGATTGCCCACAACCTTTTCCCGGCTATAACAGCTACGCCTGGAGCATACGCTTTAGTAGCTATGGGTGGTTTGGTTGCGGGAACTACAAGAGCACCTATTACCGCAATTATAATAGTTTTCGAACTTACAAATGATTACCGTATTATTCTTCCTTTGATGATTACTTGTATTATAAGCACAATACTTTCTTCAAAACTCAGCAGAGAATCGATTTACACTTTAAAACTTTTAATGCGGAACATCAACATTAAAGAAGGTACTGAATTAAATGTAATGGAATCGATCTTTGTTAAAAATTTATACAGCACCAGCTTCGACACATTAAATGTTACGGACAATTTCGGCCAGGTAGTAAACAAAGTTATTCGGGGAAAGGGCCCTGAATTTCCAGTGATTGACCAAGAAGGACATGTACTTGGTATGATCTCTATTTATGATATTAAAGATAATCTTTATGAAAGAGACTCATTGAATAACCTTCTGATTGCCGGAGATATTGCAAATACTAATTTCGAGCCCGTAACTCCGGTAGACAACTGTCAAACAGCTATGGATAAAATGAGGAAATATGATCTGGAAGGTTTGCCGGTAGTTGCCCAGTCGGATTCAAATATAATTACCGGGATGATCTGGATGAAAGATATTCAATATGCTTATCATAAAGAGATAGAGGCTCGAGATATTACATCAAATCTTGCAAGTCATATTATGATGAAAGATGAATCTCCCCAAGTTAGATTTATGGAAGGCTACTCCATTTCCGAAATTGATCCCCCGAAATCATTTATCGGCAAATCCATCCGTGAACTTGATATAAGAGTAAAATATGGAGTGGATGTTCTTTCGATAAAAACAAAAAAAGGCAATGAGGAAAAAATTACTGCAATACCAAATCCAGAGTACGTTATAACGGACAAAGATACTTTAATTATAGCCGGCGAAATAAAAAATATTAATGTTATTTCAAATTTGAATTAAAATGTTATAGCTCTTCCTACAGAAAACTTCACTCCAATTGAGAAACTTATTGAACAGGTACATTAACTATGGTATATACTTTATCATGAGGCCGGACTGTCTCTTTGCATGGCAAAGTTATTCGCTCTCCTTTCGATACTGTATTATTCTCATCGTTATGCAGCAATATATTTGTTACTTCAAGATTCACAACACCGGTTGTTGGACCAATAATTAATATTTTATCTTCCTTTTTTAAATGGCCTGATTCGATCAAAACATCGGCTATTTCCGATTTTTTATAATAATTAATCACTTTCCCGATATAAACTTTCTTAGTTGAAGCCTTGCTACCGTATATATCGGAATAGTCTTCCGAACTTGGTTTGTCGAAATAAAATCCTGATGAGAAACCGCGGTTATAAACGCTTTCCAGTTCTTTTAAAAATTCTTTTTTAATTTCTGGAGTTAATTTATTTTCAAAATATAAATCGATAGCCTGCCTGTAAACAGATACGGTTTTCGCCACATATTCCGGGCTTCTTTTTCTTCCTTCAATTTTAAATGAATCAATTCCGGCTTCAATTAATTGATCGATGAATTCAATCGTACATAAATCCTTAGCCGAAAGGACATAGTCTTCACCAAGAAGCATTGTTTTTCCGGTGATAGTATCCTTTACTTCAAATTCTCTTCTGCATGGCTGAATGCATTCGCCTCTATTTGCACTCTTGCCGAAAAGATGATGGCTCATAAAGCATCTTCCGCTTACAGCAATACACATTGCACCATGAATAAATGCCTCTATTTCCAGGTCAGTGTAAGATCGAATCTTTTTGATCTCTTCTAAGGAGCACTCCCTGGCAAGCACTATTCTGGAAGCACCGATTTGCTTATAAAAATTAGCACTGATTGAATTTGAAATTGAACCTTGTGTAGAAATGCAAAACGGAATTTCATACTGTTTGCAAATCTGAGTAACGGCTAAATCCCAGCAAATAATTTTATCAATTCCTGCAGATTTTGCCGTTGAGATTATTTCTTCAACTTCAGGAATTTCTTTTTCATAAACAATTGTGTTAAGGGTGAGATATGTTTTTACATTATGCTCTTTACAGAACTTTGTAATCTGGGGTAATTCGTTAACTGAAAAATTCGCAGCCTTTGCGCGCATATTCAATTTATCAACGCCGAAATACACTGCATCGGCACCGGCATTAACAGCTGTTGAAAGCATTGTCCAGTCACCTGCAGGGGCCATAAGCTCTGGTTTAGATTTTAGATTGATGATTGTAGATTGAGCTTTTGTATTATCCATTATCGTATTTTATTCATGAGATAAATTATCAATTCCAAAATTTTAAAATATTGTGTCCATAAAAAAATCAAGAATAAATTATTCATAATTAATTATCTATACCCGACAATCATCAATCTGCATCAGTGGATTAAATTATGCTTTCTCTTCCCAAATCTTTGCAATCTCGACGATTATTTTTACAACCACCTCCATATCCTGTATGGAAACCCATTCCAGTTTTGAGTGAAAGCTATGTTCGCCTGCAAAAATATTTGGCGTTGGCAATCCCATAAAACATAATCTTGAGCCGTCTGTTCCGCCGCGAATCGGACTTAATATTGGTTTGATATCATATCTCTTCATTGCTTCTACAGCATTAGCTCCCACCTCAGGATGCTTATCCAAAATTTCTTTCATATTTCTGTACTGCTCAACAACTTTGAATTCCAATTTTGCACCAGGGTATTTTGCTACGGTTTTTTCTGCCAATTGCTTTAACAAGTCTTCATATTCTTTTAGTTTTGGTGTTTTAAAATCACGAATGATGAACTTTAGAATTGTTGACTCTTCATTTCCGTTAAAGCTGGTACAATGTACGTAACCTTCGCGGCCTTCTGTTGTCTCGGGTGAAAGTTTATCTTTTGGAAGACTCTCGATAAATGCAGACGCAACCCTTACAGAATTTATCATTTTATTTTTAGCATAACCGGGATGAATATTTTTCCCGTGAATTTTTATTTCAACAGCATCAGCACTAAATGTTTCTGTCTCAACTTCACCCCGGCTTTGCCCATCAACTGTATATGCAGCCACAGCACCGAATTTTTTTACATCAAATTTTTCCGTGCCTCTGCCGACTTCTTCATCGGGTGTAAAACAAATTTTAACCGGCCCGTGCTTAACTTCAGGATGGGACAATAAATAATTAACAGCGTCTACAATTTCAGCAACGCCGCATTTATTGTCAGCACCTAATAAAGTTGTACCATCCGTAGTAATTATATCATGGCCGATCATATTATTCAGATCAGGATTATCACTTAGTTTAATAACCTGGCTTGGGTCTTTAGGCAGCACAATATCTCCGCCTTTATAATTTTTATGGATTACTGCATTAACATTTGCACCGGTTACAGCAGGAGATGTATCTGCATGAGCAATAAAACCTACTGCCGGAACATTTTTTCCGCTGTTTGAAGGAAGAGTTGCCATTACATATCCCCATTCATCCATATGAGCGTCTTCAAGCCCCAACTTTTTCAATTCCTCCGCTAAATCTTTCAATAAGTATTTTCTGCTTTTCTGTGCTTGGAAAGCTGGTAGAGTCTTCATCTGATTGAGTGTCATATTTAATATACTTTAGAAACCTATCGACACAGGTGAACTTATAATTTTCGTCAAACATAATTACCTCGTTTTATTAAATTAAAAATATTATTGGTATCAGTTAATCGATACCCGGCGATTATTTTAATTCTTAATATATCTATAATTATTCGGAAAAATTATTTTTTTTATAGCATAAACGAATGATATAGCTTAGTAAAACTGATTAAAATCCTCTCCTTAATACTTTATCCATATCAGAAGCGATCATCAGTTTAACCAAGTCTTCAAATTTGGTTTTGGCTTTCCAGCCTAATTCCTTTTCAGCTTTAGCGGGATTGCCAATCAGCATTTCAACTTCGGTTGGCCTGTAATAATTCGGATCAACACCTACTACCACATCACCCTTTTTTAGATTATCTGAAAAATCAAAGTGGTATGATTTTGAATTTGACTTATAGTCAATTAATGCTTTGGCTTTATCGTAATTTATATTTTTAACCAATCCGGTTTCTTTTTCCTCTGAACCTTTCCATTCAAGTTCTATTCCGATTTCATTAAACGTTCTTTCCGTAAACTCGCGTACTGTGTGTGTTTCACCGGTTGCAAGCACAAAATCGTCCGCTTTATCATGCTGAAGAATCCGCCACATGCCTTCACAATATTCCGGAGCGAAACCCCAATCCCTTTTAGCATCAAGGTTACCGAGCAGCACCTTACTCTGAAGTCCTGCCGCAATTCTTGAAGCGGCTCGCGTTATTTTCCTTGTAACAAAAGTTTCTCCTCTTTTCGGAGATTCATGATTAAATAAAATTCCATTGCAGGCAAAAATATTGTACGCTTCTCTATAATTTACAATTATCCAGTAACCGTAGAGCTTGGCTACTCCGTAAGGAGATCTCGGATAAAAAGGTGTTTTTTCAGATTGCGGAACTTCCTGAACTTTTCCGAATAACTCGCTTGTTGAGGCTTGATAAAATTTAACTTTTTTCAATCCCACTTCACGTATTGCATCTAAAAATCTTAAAGTGCCGAGGGCATCAACCTGTGCAGTATAATCCGGCACTTCAAATGAAACTTTTACGTGACTCTGTGCTGCAAGATTATAAATTTCATCGGGTCCTATTTTTTCCAGCAGGCGGTTTAAGTTACTGGTATCAACAAGATCGCCGTAATGAAGAAACATTTTTTTGTTCAGAATCTCTTTATTTCCATAAAGGTGATCAATCCGTCCGGTATTAAAAGAACTGCTTCTTCTTATTATGCCGTGTACTTCGTAACCTTTTTCTAATAAAATTTCAGTTAAATAACTTCCGTCCTGGCCGGTTATTCCTGTTATAAGTGCTTTTTTCATTTTTTGTTCTTTGGTTTTTATTTAGTTATTGGTTCTTTGATCTTTTCTCTTTAATGTTTAATCTTCTTCAAATACCAGTCGTACGTTACCTTAATACCTTGTTCTAACGAAGTTTTATGCTTCCAGCCTAAAGAATGAATTCTCGAGACATCCATTAATTTACGCGGTGTCCCGTCTGGCTTTGTGGAATCATAAACAATATTACCTTTGAAGCCCACAATTCCTGATATCATATTTGCCAATGACTCAATTGTTAAATCTTCGCCGGTACCGATATTTATCTGCGAAATTCCGTTATCATATAAATCTTTGGCATTAATTTTTTCCATTAAAAATAATATAGCTTCCGCAAGATCATCAACAAACAAAAATTCTCTTTTGGGTTTTCCTGTTCCCCAAAGTGTAACATTTGGTGATTGGTTTATTTTTGCTTCATGAAATTTTCTTATTAATGCCGGCAGTACATGCGAAGATTTAAGATCAAAATTATCGTTAAAGCCAAAGAGATTTGTCGGCATCGCTGAGATGAAATTATCACCGTATTGGCGGTAATAATTTTCACAAAGCTTTATTCCCGCAATTTTGGCAACAGCATAAGGTTCATTCGTAAACTCAAGATAATCCGAAAGCAGGTATTCTTCCTTAAGAGGCTGCGGAGCTAATTTAGGATAGATACATGAGCTTCCGAGAAAAATTACTTTCTCTACTCCATTTTCATGTGCTGCATGTATTACATTTGATTCGATCATTAAGTTATCATAGATAAATTCTGCTCGATAAGTATTATTTGCTAAAATCCCGCCGACCTTTGCAGCTGCGATAATTACAATTTCCGGTTTCTCATCACTAAAAAATTTTTCTACTTCATTCTGCTTGATAAGATTTAATTCGGATAAATTTCGCAGCAGTAAGTTATGATAACCCTTTTTCTCTAGAGCCCCCTGGATTGCTGATCCCACCATTCCCCGGTGGCCGGCAATGTAAATTTTCTTTGATTTAAATTCCATTTGAAAATTCAGATATTAATAATTTTAAAAATATTCTTTCAATACGATACTATAGAGTTTAACTTATATTAAAATCTCGTATCGTACAAATTTAGGTGTACTTGAATGTGTACTTTCGAATAAGCAATTGATTTTTTACTTATCGAAAAACTCTTTTATCTTTTTAACAATATATTCCTGCTGTTCCTTACCTAATTCAGGATAAATCGGAAGAGCCAGGGAACTATTAGCAGCTTCTTCAGCAAAAGGAAATTCACCTAATTTATAACCCAGGTCGGCAAAGCATTCCTGCAGATGAAAAGGCATAGGATAATAAATTTCGTTCCCAATTAAATTATCGGTTAAAAATTGTTTCAGCTCGTCTCTTTTAGCAACACGGATAATGTATTGATTAAAAATATGATAATTTGTTACTGCAGTTTCACCCTCAGATTTCTGGCCTTTTTCAAGTTTATAAATTGCTTTGGGAAGTAATACTGAATTCCTTGCGTCAAATGAAATACGCCCGGGGCCGCTCGATAATCTAGCTTTTACAAACAATTTGGTATATAGCTCTGCATTCTTTCTTCTTTTTTCGGACCATTTATTTAATCTGGGTAATTTTACGTTTATCACCGCAGCCTGGATAGCATCCAGTCTGAAATTTCCGCCAATCATCTTATGATAATATTTTGCTTCTGCTCCATGCACCCTTAACTGCTTTAATTTTTTCCCAAGTTCTTCATCGTTAGTTACAACTAAGCCTCCGTCGCCAAAGCATCCTAAATTTTTACTTGGAAAGAAAGAGAAGCAGCCGATATCTCCAATCGTACCGACACATCTTCCGTCTTTATATTGTACTCCTATAGCTTGAGCGGCATCTTCTATTACTTTTAGTCCCTTCTCTTTAGCAATTTTCATTATCTCATTCATCTCACAGCTCTGGCCGTACAAATGAACCGGGATAATTGCTTTAGTTTTCTTTGTAATTTTTCTTTTGATTTCCGCGGGATCAATATTAAATGTAATAGGATCAATATCTACAAATACCGGTACGGCATTTAACCTGGATACAACTCCGGCTGTAGCAAAAAATGAGTATGTAGGAACAATTACCTCATCACCCGGCTTTATGCCTATAGCCATTAATGCTATAAGCAGTGCATCAGTCCCGGAAGACACGCCGATTGCATACTTACAATTTAAATATTCGCAAAAAGCACTTTCCATTTTTTCAACTTCTGGTCCGAGAATAAAATATTGTGATTGAGCCACTTTTAGTATCGCTTCATCCAATTCTTTCTTCATCGATTTATATTGAGGCTTAAGATCCAACAAAGGCACTTTCATAAACATCTCCATTTTTTATTACTCAAAATTACGAAGAATTGGATATAGATGAAAAGATAGAAATTATAGGTAAGTTACGTATAAATATCATATCACTGAAATCAGGAACAAACATTCGGAAGGTAAAAGAATTAGCAATTCGAGGACAATACCTTAATTTTTTTTTGTAAAAAATTATTTTTATAAGCTCTATATTAAGAAGAGAATATAAAATCTTTATCAATGTCTTTAAATAACTTAGCAAGCTTATCTTTTTCCGATACTATCGGCGTTTCAACTTTCCAATCAATATTTAGATCCGGATCATTATACAAAATTGACCTTTCATTTTCTTTGCTGTAATACTCGGTACATTTATAATGAAAGACAGCTTCATCCGATAGAACAGAAAAGCCGTGAGCAAATCCGGGAGGCATCCAGAATTGAGTATGGTTATCTTCTGACAATTCTATGGAATAATACTTTCCGAAAGTAGGAGAATTAAACCTGATATCCACAGCAACATCCAGCACTTTACCTTTTATAACCTGGCAAAGTTTTCCTTGTGCATTCTCGCCTACTTGATAATGCAAACCTCGTACAGTACCTTTTTTTGATTTTGATATATTGTCCTGAACAAAATTAAAATTCATACCCGCTTGTTCATATTTTTTTAAGCTGAATGATTCAAAAAAATATCCCCTCTCATCACCGAAGACATCAGGGGAAATAATTAACAATCCTTTTATTTCATTCATCTGTATTTTCATCAACACTCTGTTTTTGTATTAGAAAAATTATTATAGCTTCAGTCACATTGAAAAAGAGATTTATCGATTTTTATTCTTCTGCTTTAACCCGTTCAAGATATTCCCTGTACTGGGATTTTGGCATGGAGTTAATCAGATTCCCAAATTTGTTTTTATCTATAAATTTCATTCTGTATGCAATTTCTTCTATACATCCGACTTTGAGCCCCTGTCTTTGTTCAATTACACCAAAAAAGTTTGCGGCCTGCAGCAATGCTTCCGGTGTCCCTGTATCAAGCCAGGCAATTCCTCTTCCTATTTTTTCAACTTTCAATTTACTCTGGCGTAAATATTCCCTGTTAACATCCGTTATTTCAAGCTCACCCCTTGCGGAAGGTTTAAGGTTCTTTGAAATATCAACGACCTGATTATTATAAATATAAATGCCAGGTACAGCAAAATTTGATTTGGGTAATTTAGGTTTTTCCTCTATTGAAATTGCATTTCCGTCTTTATCAAACTCCACAATTCCATATCGCTGAGGGTCGGTTACCTGGTATCCGAAGATAGTTGCTCCGTTATTATTATTCTGAATAGCTTTATAAAAGAAGCTGAGATTACCGTAAAAAATATTATCCCCTAATACCAATGAAACACTTTCTCCGTTAATAAATTCTTCTCCTATTATAAAAGCTTCGGCAATACCGTTAGGTGCTTTTTGTACCGCATATTGAATTGAAAGGCCAATCTCAGATCCATCATTAAATAATTGTTTGTACAATGGAATGGTTTCTTCATTAGAAATAATCAAGACTTCCTTTATACCCCCCAGCATCAAAATTGATAGTGGATAATAAATTAGGGGTTTGTCATAAATTAATGCTAGCTGCTTACTGTAAACCCTGGTAATAGGATACAATCTAGAGCCTGAACCGCCTGCAAGGATTATTCCTTTCATATCTGCCTATTCTTATTAAATATTGAAAATAAATATAACAAAATATTAAAACGGCAAAAAGAATTTGCACATATAAATTAAGTTGATTTAAAGATAAAAATGCCACAAGCCTAAGAAGGAGTAATTTTCTATATAAAGACATTATTTAAATTTGTATTGAAGAAACGATCGTCCGTTCCGACCTCAATTTATTAATGCACAAACTTTCTGAGTATTTCCAGAACGATAAAAGCTGCTATTACAGCTATTCCGAAATAATAAACGACAAATTTTAATGTAGAGAAATTAATATTTATTGTTGAAAGGTACCCTCTCCAGCCGCATTTTGTACATCTGTAGATTTTAAAAAAGGAAAACTTTTTAATAAGCCCCTCCTTCCAGTTACGCGTATGTGATCGATGCAGCGAATTCATTTCCCCGCAAGAAGGACATTTATCGAACAGAGGATTTTTCTTGAAAATAGACTTATGGTTTTTCATAAACTTTCCCCGAATAATTTATGTTTAATGATTTTAACAAAATAAAATTAGCGCTCTTTTTTATCAATTTAATTTAAATATAAAAAGATAACCTCCTTTGTTTTTTTCTTTAGGTTAATTGTTTTGCATCCATTAGCATTTTTAAAAATTCTTCTGTTCCGCCGTTGTTGTTATCTTTATCTATCGATATATCGGAAATTTTTTTTAGCTCGGGTATACCGTTCTTTAAAGATACTTTTAGAACTTTCGGATGGAAGAGACTTATATCATTATACCAATCTCCCATCACAGCAGTTTCGTTTAATTTAATTTTTAAATATTTAGTAAGCTTAATTAAAGCTTTGCCCTTATCAGATCCTTTCTTTCGGATTTCCAGGTAATAAATTCCGCCATGAGACTGTGACCGGAAGAAGGAACTATTTAGTCCGAATGAATATGGAGGATTCATTCTATCCATTAAATATTTTATATTTTCTTTTACGTCGCTTGCAATTGTAATCTCTAAAGTATTTTCCATAAAATTATCGTATGATGGAATTTCGGTATATTTTGCACCGAATTTTTCCATGATATTAGGAATAAGCGAGTTTCTTTCGGTATAGTAAATTTCATCGGCATGGCATAATGCAATATTCAATAAAAATTTATCGGCATAGTCCAATGCTTTTTTAACGTGCTTGACAGGAATAAATGATTCAAATAAAATTTCACCTTCCGGATAATTTTTTATAAGGCACCCGTCTAATGAAATAATTGGCGCTTTAATGTTAAGATCTTTTGCAAAATTAATTAAAGCTGAATGAAGCCTTCCGGATGCAAATGAAAAGATCAAACCGGAATGCCTTAATTTTCTTATCATTTCCTCAGTATCTTCGGAAATCATTCCATTACTATCAAGTAAAGTCCCGTCAAGGTCGGCAACAACTAGTTTTATATTCTTTAATCTCTCATTATTCTGCATTTGAATTGCTTTTAATTAATCAAAATCTTTCCGCCACAAATTTATCAATAATTTTTTATTTATCTAAGTATAGCAGCAATAAAGATATACCGCTTGCACCGGGGACACATAAATTGATGACAAGGTAAATATTTTCTGTTACTAAAATCACTTTAATATATAAATTTGATTTAAGAAGTTCTAATTTACTAATAAGACTTTGATATGTATGTTGACTGCTGATAATTAATTCCCCTGAAATAGGATTGATATCGAAGTTAAAATTTATTTCCTAAATAAAATTAAATTTATTCTTAGGATTTCTTCTACTTATTTTTCCCCTTCATTTATTTAACTTTTTTCTACCGGATTTTTTGAAGATGATTTCTTGCTTTTACCGTTATTAGCGTTAGAGTAATAATAATAGTATTTGTAATAGGAACCGTATCCGCTCCTATATGCAAAATTATTTAGCACCGTACCTATAAACGAAGTACTACTCTGCTTAATAAGTTCAACTGATTTTTCCATAAGCTCGAATTCGGTTACCTCCGCAGAGACAACAAGTATTGTAGCATCAACCATGGAAGAAAGTATCTCAGAATCAGTAACTGCTATTATTGGCGCGGAATCAATAAGTATTATATCAAATTTCCTCTTTATTTCGGATAGAAATATTTTCATCTGTTCAGAACCGAGCATCTCTGACGGATTAGGAGGTATTGTACCTGCCGTAATGTAACTTAAGTTTTCCACTCCGGTCGGACGGATTATTTCCTCCAAAGTCGCCTGCTGGAATAAATAATCGATAGCACCGGGGAAACGGTTTTCTTTGAATACTGTATGCACTCTTGGTTTTCTTAAATCAGCATCCAATATTAGAGTCTTTTTATTTGATTGTGCAAAAGTGCCGGCAAGATTTATACATACGGTTGTTTTACCTTCAGACGGCGCAGAAGAAGTAATCAATATAGTCTTTAGTGCATCACTTCCGATTTTCGAAAACTGAACTCTTGTCCTCAATGCTCTAAACGCTTCACTTGGAATAGCATCGGGCTGATTAGCAACAATAAATTCAGATTCATTATTTCCATTAACTTTTAAACCATCGATATGGGGTATCCAGGAGAGGACGTTTATATTCCTGTTTTGAATATCTTCGGGCGTTTTAATTGTATTATCAAAATAATTCTTAATGAATACGTATCCGAAAGCAAAGCCGGCTCCGATTACTAAACCAATAAGTACTATTAACAACCTGTTTGGTTTTGCCGGTTTTTCAGGGACCCTGCCTTCATCTATTATTACAACATTCCCGGGCTGTGACAGTTCATTTATTTGTGCTTCCTGGTACTTTTGTTCAAGTAAAGAGAATAATTTTTCTGCGGCTTCACGGTTTCTTTCAAGGCTGGCATACTCAATTGATGTCTTAGGTAGCTTGTTAAATTGAGAATCGTATTTCCCGACAAGAATATTTAATTCTTTCAGTTGTATACTTAAAGATTTTTCCTTTACTTCTGCCTCAAGTATTTTCTGTGTAATGTCTTTTATCTCATCCGGGTTGCTTGCAAACATACCTTGTTTTATTACATCAACTTTTTGGTTCAGCTTTTCTTTTAAAGTTTTAATCTGGTCGTCATAGCTCTTTGCAACTGCCGAATTATCAAACTGCTGACTTTTGTTGGACAATGCAATATCTTTATTTACTTCAAGCTTTGCTATACCGTCCTGCAATGCCTGGAAATAAGATTGTGAAGCGAGACTTTTCAGATACGCAGCTACTTTCGGATTCTGCCGGCTCAGTTCATCTTTTAATTGTACAAGGGTATTATCAGTTGATGCAAGGTCTATTTTTACATCATCCCTCTGTGCTTCAAAATTTGCAAGCTGTGTAATTAAAGATTGAGACTGCGCATCAAGAGCAATTATACCGTTCTTTGCCTGGAAACTGCTCAATTTATCTTCAGCGTTTTCCAATTCCTTTTGCTTATCTTTAACCTGTATGCTGAGAAATTCTCTGACAGTAGTAAGCTGATTCCTGTTTTCCTGCAGGTTAAATTTCCTATACTCTGTAGCATACAAATTTACAATTAGAGCCGCCTCATAAGGTGAAGGTGAGTCTGCTGAAATATCAACTATATCTATACCGCGCTTCTGTTCTATTTTAACTACGCTTGTAAGTAATTTAGCAATTTGATCCGGTGATAATAATTTCGGTTTAGTCCCTTTTATAAATTTGCTGTGATCCAGAATTAAGTAAAAATCATTAGGCTTATTAGAATCGCTATAAGCTTTTAACAATGCGTTAGCCACATTATCTCTAATAGAATAACTTTTCATTATTTCAATTTCGGTAGAGATGAAACGGTCATCTGCAAAGCTCTGGAAATCCGGCATAATAGATGAAGCTAACACACTTCCCTGGGGTTTGGAAATCTTTAACGAAGTAGTTGATTTATATATATTTCGTGCTGATACGGCGTAGATAATTGCGACCAGTAATGTAACACCTACAATTAATCCAAAAGGCAGTAAATTATTCTTTACAAGATTTATATAATCTTTAAGAGAATTAGTATCATCATTTCTTATATTTTCGTTTGTATTTTCCATCATGCTTTCCTTACTTTCGAAGAATAATTACAACAAGTGTTGCAATTGAAATTAAAGTTGAAACTACCGACAGTCCGATTGAAAGATAATCTTTAAAATAAAGCCGCGGTTCACCGGATACCATTAATACATCCCCTGCATGAAGCAGAGGAGAGCCGGGATTATTTTTAACATTAAGATTAAATAATATGTCTTTATAATTTAGCGGTATAATAGTTTGAGAAGAATCGGCGTTTGTCCTAATAATCCTCATCTCCTGCAGCCTGGCTTCATCCGTAGGCCCGCCGGCATAAGAAAGTAAATCATTAACATTGCTGTAACTGGGAATAATATATTTCCCTGGGTATCTTACAAAGCCCCAAACGGCTACCTTTATATTTACAGATGAAGGCTCGGAATAATCATAAAAACCACCGGACGGGGTAGTGCGCAGCTGGTTCATACTGCTGCCGATTTGAACATTACTGTTTTGCGCAAATGCGGGAATAGATACCATTAATGATAAGAAAAAGACAAAAAGGATATTTTTCATAATACTAATTTAAATTTGAAATAGATTTATAAAAATTACAAAAATTACAACTGATCTCAAATGGAAAAGAGTCTACAATATTAAATATTATTATATTCTAATTAATTTTTCATTAATATTAGACTTCTTAGATTAGGAGTGACTAGTGACGAGTAACGATCGCTAAACAAAATTATAAATATTTAACCTTTACTATTTAAATGTCTCACTAATCCTAATATCATTTTTCTTATTTCATCTAATTCGTTTTGAATTTTTTCTGATTTTTCTGACGATATATATCTTAAATTCTCGCCTATAATTATCTGTGTTTCCAATTCCGACAGACTTCCTAATGAAAAATATAAAAATTGAATAAATTCTTTTGAATGTTTTCTACCTGCGCCTTCACTTATATTTGAAGGTATTGAAATTGCCGCTCTTCTAATCTGATTAGTTAGTCCGTAAATTTCTTCTTTAGGAAAAGGTTGAGTCACTTCGTAAATAAATGTTACTAATGAAACGCTCCTTTTCCATACATCTAAATCTTTATGCGATTTCATTATCAACACCCCTCTTTTATTTATTACTCGTTACTAGTTACCTGTCACTTGTTACTAATTACTTGTTACTCGTCACTTTTTCACTCATCCCTTCATCGCTTCCATTACTCTCTCACGATCCATAGGCATTTGATTTACTCTTGCACCGACAGCATCATAAATAGCATTAGCTACTACCGCACCCATAATTACAATCGCAGGCTCACCGCCCCCTTGAGGATCAGCGTTTTTATTATCTAGGATTACAGTTTCAATTTTCGGCAGCCATGAGAATCTCGGTATCTCGTAAGTATCAAAATTTAAATCAAGAATTTCGCCGCCTTTAAAATGAATATCTTCTCTCAAAGCGTAACCCAAGCCCATCGTAATGCATCCTTCCATCTGGATTGTAGCGCCTTCAGGATTTATTGCAAGGCCCATGTCCTGTGCACATACAACACGCTTCACCTTAACATCACCGTTTTTCTTATTAACTTCAACCTCGGCAATTGCCGCAACTGAAGTACCTGCATCAATTCCGCAGGCAATTCCGTAACCTCTGCCGCTTGGCGCTTTTGCCGGCTTCCACCCGAATTTTTTAGCAGCCGCTTTTAATACTCCTCGCATTGTTTCATCTTTTAAATTATTCAGTCTGAATTCAAGCGGATCAATACCGGACTTTGCAGCCATAATATCTATCTGCGATTCCCTTGCAAATGTATTTGTATTATTAGCAGGAGCTCTCCATGCGCCGGTAGCAAAAGGATGCGCACCGGGAACCCCGCCCCAATTTGAACCGTAAACAGTAGTTTTGGTATTCGGTATATTATAAAACTCAATAGCACCTCTTTCGCCGGCAAAGTAAACCTTATAATCCCAAAAACTAATTTTGCCTTTTTTATTAACACCGGATTTAATTTTTACTACAGCAGCAGGCCGAAAAGAATCGAAGAAAAATTCTTCTTCCCTTGTCCACGCAACCTGAACCGGCTTGCCGGACAATTTAGCTAACTTTGCAGCTTCAATAATCTGAAGATTACGAGATTTACCACCAAACCCTCCGCCTAAAAACGGCGGTATTATCCTAACATTCTTTTCAGAAATTCCAAGTGCATCCGCAACTTCTTCCTTCGCTCTGAACGGCGTCTGTGTAGATGCCCATACATTTACCTTTTTCCCTTCAATACTTACTACCGCTGTATGCGGTTCGATCGGGGCATGAGCTTTGTAGCCATCGTAATATGTTTCTTCCGTTATATTGACTGCCTGCTCTTCACCGTCATTCAAATCACCTTCGGATTTAACGGCTTCGCCTTTCGGTGCTGATTTAAGTAAATGATCAAAAATATTTTTCTCTGTCAAATTTGATTTAGGAGTATCGTATTTTGATTTTATCTTTTGTAATGCTTCTTCTGCAGCGTCAGGATATTTATGAAGGACCGCAATTAAATCACCGTCTCTAACAACCTGAACACCTTTAACTTTTTTTGCTTCGGAAAGGTCAACACTAACCAGCTTAGCGCCGTGTGCAGGCGGCCTTAGTATTTTTGCATAAAGCATTCCCGGAAGCTGGATATCGGCAGAATATTTTGCTTTGCCTGTAACTTTTTCCTCCGCATCCCTTCTTAAATATGATTTACCCATTATCTTAAATTCAGAAGGCTTTTTCACTTTAACAGTTTCAGAAAGTTTCTTCTGTATTTTCTTACCCTTAGCAAGCTTAGCATAAGAGATTTTTTTGCTTTTATTTTTCTTAACGTAGACAACACCGTTATCAGTCATTAAATCTTTTACAGGAACTTTAAGCTGCCCGGAAGCTAATTCCATCAGTATTCTTCTTCCTTCGGCGCCTGCCTTACGAAGCGGCGGCCCGAAAAAGCGGGTACTCATAGACCCGAATGTTCCCATATCCCACGGACATAAATCCGTATCACCCATTATCATATCGATGTCATCAAGTTGTACATCAAGCTCATCGGCAAGCATTTGCGCAAGTGAAGTTATTATACCCTGCCCCATTTCAATTTTGCCGGTAAAGCATGTTACACGTCCGTCTTCTCCTATTTTAAGGAAAGCATTAAAATCCGATGGCAGGCTGTGCCTAGGCCTCTGCTGTGCAAAGACAGACATATCTTTAATTGTAAAAAGGATAAATATTCCACCGCCGGCAAGTTTAAGGAACTCTCTTCTATCCAAACGAAAATCTGAGGTATTATCCTTGAAATCAATATCCATATAATGATCTTCTTTCATTTCAATTACCTCCTTTCATTTCTTTTGCCGCAGACTTAATTGCTTTAACAATCCTGTTATGAGCGCCGCACCTGCATAAATTATCGTTCATGTTTTTAATTATTTCCGGTTCGGTAGGATTAGGATTTTTTCTTAAAAAGGAATAAGCGTTCATTATCATTCCGGGAGTACAGTATCCGCACTGCAGCGCATCATGTTCTACAAATGCTTTCTGCAGAGGATGCAGCTTATTGTTTACAGCTAACCCTTCAATAGTAACAACTTCTTTACCCTTAACATCCTTCACTGCCGTCTGGCAGGATCTAACCGCTTCGTGGTTAACGAGAACTGTGCATGCGCCGCAGAAACTTTCGCCGCATCCGTACTTTGTTCCGGTTAAACCCAGATCGGTACGTAAAACCCATAAGAGCAGACGGTCACTGTCTACAGTCAGCTTTACAGGTTTACCGTTTAATTTAAATTGAACATCTTCAATCATGGCAGGCTACTTCTCCCTAAAGTAAAAATGAATTATTCTTCTACCGGCTTAAGAAGGTTCTGCGCTTCTTAAAGCAGAATATTTATAACATAAAATAATTATTAAAACTCTCATCTTCCATTACTTTTTTTCATCCGAAGAAGATTTGTCGCTATGCCCGAAATGATATTTTTACTTTGTCTGTCATATCGAACCTAGCTTCAGCAGGGTGAGATATCTCCTGCATTTATTGAAACTTTATTTTTATATGTAGAACTGTAAGGAGGAGATTTCTCCCGTTGGTCGAAATGACAAGCACATTTATTTTGTCATATCGAACCTAGCTTCAGCAGAGTGAGATATCTCCTGCATTTATTGAAACTTTATTTTCATATTTAGAACTGTAAAGAGGAGATTTCTCCCGTTGGTCGAAATGACAAGCACATTTATTTTGTCATATCTTCCAAAGGAACGGCTATGCCGGAAGGAGTCTTCGACTGAGAAATCTCATGTTTTTATTAGCCCCTCTAATAAATCTTTCCATTCAGGATTCATCTCTTCAATTAATTTATTCTTTTTTTCTCTTCTCCATTTTTTAATTTCCTTTTCCCTGGAAATAGCCGCTTCTATACTACTCACATACTCATAATAAACTAGTTTATTTAAATTATACTTTTTTGAAAAACCGTCTATCATTTTATTCTTATGTTCATAAATTCTTCTTAAAAGATTATTAGTCATTCCTATATATAATACATTATTGTATTTGTTTGAAATAATATAAATATAGTAGTTATGATTTTTCATTTATAAATTATAAATAATTGAAGGGGATTTCTCACTCCGTTCGACATGACAAGCATAGTTTATATTGTCATATCTTCCAAAGGAACGGCTATGCCGGAAGGAGCCCTCGGCTGAGATATCTCCTGCATTTATTGAAACTTTATTTTCATATGTAGAACTGTAAGGAGGAGATTTCTCCCGTTGGTCGAAATGACAAGCACACTTATTTTGTCATATCTTCCAAAGGAACTGTGCTATGCCTAGATTCGAAGGAGTCCTCGACTGAGATATCTCCTGTGTTTATCCATAAGCCGTTAAATCAACTTAGATAATTAATATCTACCTTACGCTTTCTCAATTTTCAAAGAGGTCATAGTTAAAGATCCGCCGATGGCTTTATCGTTGAACAGACTTATTTTTTCATTCTCTTCTTTCAAGGCTAATGTATAGAGTAATGGAAGATAATGTTCCGGGGTAGGGATTGCCAGCTCAAATTCTTTCCCCTGTGACTTGTAATTTATTAATTGCTTAAAGTCGCCGTTTAAAATATGACTTTTCATTTTATCGCTTGCCTCAATTGCCCAGTCATAACCATATTCTTCCTCATTTAATTTATCCCACGCTACCATTCTAAGATTGTGCACCATATTTCCGCTGCCTATTATTAATATACCTTTTTTCCGCAACGATGATAATTCTTTTGCAAGTTCATAATGATATTGCGGAGCTTGATAATAATCTAAGCTCATTTGTATTACCGGAACATCCGCATCCGGATAAAGATGCTTCACCACACTCCAGCAGCCGTGATCTAATCCCCATTTTTCATCTAATTCTACCTCGGTTTTTTTAACTATCTTTTTTGTGTCTTTAGCAAGTTCAGGACTGCCGTGTGCAGGATATTGCACTTTATACAATTCTTCAGGAAACCCTCCAAAGTCATGTATTGTGCGCGGATTTTCCATTGCTGTTATATATGTCCCTCTAGTTTCCCAATGAGCCGATACACATAAAATTGCATTCGGTTTCGGAAGAGTTTTCCCTATCTCCTTCCAGCCTTTTGAAAATTCATTATCTTCAATTGCATTCATCGGACTGCCGTGCCCGATAAATAACACCGGCATTTGCTCTGTGTTATTAAAAGTCTCAGTCATTTTATTTAATTCATCCGGCTTCATCTATTTCCCAAAACTTTGCAAAACAGAATTATATTAAATTTAATTTAAGATTTATTAAAAGACTATAGCCAACATCACCTGCAACATTGTTAAACCGCTGAACTGCTGCGTTTGGTTAATTAATCAATTCCACGATTCAACTTATTTATAACTCAACTTCATGGCAGTATAATCATTGCACTATTTGTCTGATGGGAAAATAAAAAGGAAAAAGTTAAAAGTAAGATATAAGAAACTATCACTGCTTAGATTTTATTAATATTGCAGCAAGTATTTTTTTTAATTCTTCTGATTCTTTTAGAAGTAAATCCACTTCTACTTTTGGAGCAATATTTATTGCTTTTATAATCCGGTACCAATAATTTGATTCTCTCATCTCTTTAAGCGCTATATTAACTTTATTTATAAAATCTGCTTTTGATGAGCCTGCTTGCGCTTCTTCGTAATTTGCTCCAGCCGAAGTAGAAGATTTTGCTAACTGATTAATAATTACCTTGTTTACATCAGAGAATTTTATCTTTTTTAATAATGAAAGTGTTTTAACACTAAAATTAAATAACCGTTCTTCTAAATCATTCATATATTTTTTACTTTTTACTTTTTACTTTTTACTTTTTACTTCTTACTTCTTACTTTTTACTTCGATCCTTCACACCCTCGTTACTCATTTCCAATTACACAACCACACATTTCCACGATTCCACAAATCAACACTTCACCATCGGTGTTATTTACATACGAATGAATAAGGTAATAAGGTTGTTACATGGGATGCATTTACAGTTACTAAGGTCTTTTAATTGAATAAGATTTTTTCCCGGTCTCCACTTCCCCCTCTGCTGCCTCTATCCCTCTCTTGTTACTCGTTACTTGTTACTTTAATCTTTGTCTTTTTCCTTTTTCCTTCACCAAACTATTCACTATTCACTTTTCCCCTAGAGTCCGTATGACAATGAAAAATAAACCTCATTCAGCTTATTATCTTTATATGTATGATCAGTCTGTTCCTGGGATATCTTTGTTGTCCGGTATTGAAACCTTGCATTAAGCTCATGCATAATTTCATAATTTATATTCAGTCCCATATAAGTGTAATCGGTTCTTAAACCGAAAAGGAAAGGCGGCTGAGGCTGTACGTATTGACCATTGACTGTTCCCTGGCCTCCTTTTCTGATATATTGTCCCCATAAAGTAGCCTGCAGTCCTCTTAAGAAATGATAATTAAGCGCACCGTAAACCAGATCGGCATTATTCCCGATCCAGTCACCCATTACATAACCTGAACTTTGATAAGTCTGCGTTGGTATAAAATGTGTATATACATAGGGATAAATTTTTGTAAACTCTAAAGTAAAAGTAAGGTTATCAATTGGAAGGTCCGTAACCGAACCGCCAAGCGTAAAACCTAACTGGTTCCTCTGCTTCTGCGGATTAAACAATCCTTCCAATGTTATTTCGTCTATAAATAAAGTTCCGTAAAGGTGAGTATTTTTAATCTGGTTTCTTGAACTTATACCCATAAAAAATTGAGAGTTGCCCCCGGCACTATTGTTAGCCTGACTTAAGTAATGGTCAGCCGCTCTGAAGAACATAATAGGAATTAAAAATATCGGCTGAAGCTGATCACTATATACAATCGATTCACCCAGTGATACATCAAGCCCGCGTGTTGGTGTAACGGTTATTGAATGTGAGGCTAAGTATTTTGATCGGAACTGATCACGGTTAAAACCTGCTCTGTATGTGGCATATAAAGCGGAAGAGTCTATAATATCAGAGTTAAGCCATGCATGTATATAATTAAACCTTAGCCAGCTTACGGGATGCAGGTCCAACCTTATATAAGGAAAAGACGGCGCTTTACCCGATAACACTAATAATCCACTTTGACCGTAACCCCAGTTGAGAAAATCTTTCCCTATTGTAAAATCGCCCCATGCCCAGTTTGCAGTTATGTTTGTATTTATGCTGCTGTACTGTATATTATTTAAATCCGCTTTAGCAATAATAACGCCTGTAGTTGGAGTAAAGTTCTTCGTCCTGTCGATTGTAGTCCCGTCTTCCGAGTTATCTCTAAAGTTAAAACTAAACCCGATATGGTTACCCAGATAACCATATAAATAAACACCATCCCATCTGTGCGAATATTTAGCCCCGTCCCTCGTGCCCAAAGTATACCCAAGCACAGGACTTATATTCAGCTTAAATAAATTATCAGAGTAGGAGAACAGCCTCCACCTGTCATAAGGATCAAAATTAAAAATTGTTGTCTGCGGTTTTTCAATTGACGGTATATTAGCGCCGAGTGCGGTTTCAATTTTACTTTTTAACTCTTCAAGTTTACTGATAGGAAATTCTTTCAGCTCAATACCATAATCTTTCAAATAAAAACTCAGGTCTTCCTTTTCCACCGCCGTTAATAATTCACCTTTCTATCCGTCCCGGCTTCTAACCGGCTTAATTTACGCAGCTTTTCGGCTATGTACACCCTGCTTACCGGCTTAACATTATCGTCAAAATTTATTAAACCCTTCTGCGCCATCCTGTCAAGAAAATCATAAACACTGCTGTTTATAGGTTCGTAAACAGTTTGTGAAAAAGTTAATGAAGTAATAACCAGCAAATAAAAAGCTATAAGTATTGTTGTTCTTTTCCATATTATAATTAAAATGTTAGTTAGAAAAGAAGGACTAGTCTATATTAAAAAAATATGTTTTTTATAAATAATAATATATTGAAATGTTTGAACAAAATTTGTGTCCATTATTGTAGTAATTTTTATTCTTTACATTTCTAAATGACTATTATACAAAAAAGGAGATTTCTCCCTACGGTCGAAATGACATTTTTACTTTGTCTGTCATGTCTTCAGAAGGAACGGCCATGCCGGAATCCCGCTTCAGCTAGGTGAGACATCTCATGTATTTATTGAAACATTATTTTCATATGCGGTGTATTGATGAGGAGATTTACGCCAAAAACCCACATGTCTCCTGTTGGTCCAAATGACATTCTCAGTTTACCATTCTCCCTTGTATATTTGTTACCTTGTCACTCATTACTAGTCAATCGTCACTAATTCTCAATACGCTTTCGGATCTCCCTTAATCATCTTCCATATTGTTGTCCCAATTATCTGCATATCGAGCATAAACTTCCAGTTCTCAATATACCATACATCAAAATCCACGCGCTTCTGCATTAGATTATTATCACTGGTCTCGCCTCTAAGGCCGTTTACCTGAGCCCAGCCGGTAATACCCGGTTTTACAATATGACGAAACATATATAAATGTACTTTACCTTTCGATTCAAGATTTAGCGGGGTAGGGTGAGGCCGCGGTCCAACAACACTCATATCCCCTTTAAGAACATTCCAGAATTGAGGCAGCTCATCAAGGTTCGTCTTTCTTAAGAACCTCCCCATCTTTGTTACCCTAGAATCATTTTTAGTTACCTGCCGGAATTTCCCGTTAATATCTATTTCGCTACTGTCAGTTTGCAGGGTACGGAATTTATAAGTAATAAATTTCGAATTGTTTCGCCCCCATCTTTCCTGTTTAAAAAACACCCTACCCGGAGAAGATATTTTTATTAGAAACCCTATTAAAGGCCATAACCAGCTAAACAAAAGCAAGAACAATAAAACTGTAAATACTAAATCAAAGCTGCGTTTCATCATACGCCATTGAAGTTCGTTCAGGCGGTCATTCCTTACAGATATTAAGGGGAAACCCCCGAACATAGAAATATTGTATTTATCGGAAACAAACCTAAAGTAATCGGGAATAATTTTTACCCGTGTGGTATATTCTTCGCAAGTTGCAATTACATGCGCCAGCCGCTCCGACGCATAAATGGGAAGTGCGACTATAACATCATCAATTTTCCTGCTGCTTAAAACATTGCCTAAATCGTCTATCCTGCCAAGGTACTGGCCGTTAAGGAATGTTTTATTTTCATCATCCAGAAAGCCGCACACGTTATAACCGAAATGAGGATTAAACATAATAGTTTCTACAAAGTTTCTTCCCACTTCACCGGCCCCCACAATCAATAAATTCCTTATGTTTTTCCCTTTCCTTCTTAAAAAAATCAGCACTCTTCTAAAGAGCAGCTTCTCTACCGAAATAAAAATTAAAGCAATTGTAACAAATACAAATATAAAAGAACGTGAAAGCAATTCTTCCCTTGTAAGGAATAAAATAATTATTGTACCTATTGCCTGAACGAATATATTCTTTGTTACAAGCGTAGTCTCAATAACTATATCCCTTGAATGGAATTCATCATATAAACCAATCCCTTTGGCAGAAATATACCAGAATACACTTAAGGCAAGCATTAATAAGATAAGCCTGGGGCTTAGAACTAATGGCCGATCCAAAGCGTATCCTGTTGATATATATGCCGATAACACAACTGCCAAATTCAGAATTATTATATCAAGTGTAATACGGAATAAATATAGTGATGTTCTGTAGATCTGCATTTTTTTACAATACCCCAGGAAGTAGTTTGTTTTTAGGTGAACACCGACCAGTTAATGGCAATTTGTGATGTTTTAGAAATGAAGAATAACAACCCATTATTAAAATATCTCCCCGATTATTCCACCGCTTAATTGTTTATTTAGACTTACCCCGCATAACTGAATTTTCAATTATGAATTAAAATAATGTAATCATTTAAGATTATCAAGAAATAAGATAATTATTTCGCAATGAAATCTATTTATTCACATGTTATATGGAATGTTTAATCGTTGATTTGTTAAACTGAGGGTATAGATACTAATGCTCTTCTAACTTGACGGTAGTGTCCTAATTTACTAAAATTATTGACGGATAAATCATCCCTCGACTCCGCTCGGGATGACAATTCAAATATATTTGTCATGGTGAGCGGAGTCGAACCATGACTTAGATTAATAAATTAGGACACTGCCAACTTGACTTGTTCACCACGTTAAATAAATATTTCATTAACTTGGTTAATTAAAATATATTTTCACTATTAACCATTCACTTTTTCAATACGCTTTCGGATCCCCCTTTATCATCTTCCAAATAGTATCCCCAACTATCTGCATATCAAACATAAACGACCAGTTTTCAATATACCATACATCATAATCAATACGCTGCTGCATAAGACTAATATCGCCCGTTTCACCCCTAAAACCGTTTACCTGCGCCCACCCGGTAATGCCCGGTTTTACAAGGTGCCGGAACATATATAATCGCACTTTATTTTTAGATTCAAGATTAAGCGGTGTCGGATGCGGCCTGGGGCCTACTATGCTCATATCGCCTTTTAATACATTCCAGAACTGGGGAAGCTCGTCAAGGTTTGTCCTCCTTAAAAACTTTCCGATCCTGGTTACCCTGGGATCATTTTTAGTAACCTGCCGGAATTTCCCGTTTGCATCTAAATCTGTACTGTCTGCTCTCATTGAGCGGAATTTATAAGTAATAAACTTTCTATTATTCCGCCCCCATCTTTCCTGTCTGAAAAATACCGGCCCCGGTGAGGTTGTCTTTATTAAAATACTTAATAACGGCCACAACCAGCTGAATACAAGGACAAACAGTAAAAATGAGAATACAAGATCGAAGCTGCGCTTAAGAATTCGCCAATGGAGCTCATTCAGCCTGTCATCCCTTACCGCTATTAACGGGAATTGCCCGAACATTGAAATATCGTACTTGTTGGAAATAAATTTAAAGTAATCCGGAATTATTTTAACACGGGTGGTATGCATTTCACAAGTATTAATTACATCCTCTATTTTGTCATTTGCATAATTAGGAAGAGCTACAATAACATTGTCAACTTCATTATTGTTTAATACATTATCCAGGTCGCTGATTTTTCCAAGATACTGCCCGTTTAAAAAGATTTTTTTTCATCATCCAGAAACCCGATTACCCTATACCCGAAATGAGGGTTATGAAGAATAGTATCAAGGAAGTTTTTTCCTACTTCACCCGCTCCGATAATTAATAGGCTTCTTAAGTTTCTTCCTTTGCTTCTTAAAAAAATCAGTACCCGTCTAAATATATATTTTTCGTAAAAAATAGAAACCAGTAGAACTAACGTAAACATAAATATAAAATATCGGGAAAGATTTTCTTCCCTAAGCTGGAATAAAACCATCATTGCCATAACGGCCTGGACAAATACATTTTTTATTACAAGTATAAGCTCTGTAATAAAATCCCTCGAATGGAACTCATCATAAAGGCCTATAACCCTGGCGGAAATATACCATGTAACGGATAAGACTAATATTAGTAAAATAATCCTGGCGTTTATTGTAAATGCTAAGTTAAGATTAACCTTTAAGGCTATATAGGCCGATAAAATAATAGATAAAATAAGTATTATTATATCAAGGGTTACGCGGAATAAATAAAAGGAGGTTCTGTAGATCTGCATTTTCTTATATTAGAAAAACACTTTAATGTATTTTGTTAATACGCGAACAGCAAAGGGTTGTCGATAATTTGTGATATGTTAGCATTGAAGAATAACAACACATAATTAAAAATTCTCCCTGGCTGTTCCGCCGCTGTATTGTTTATTTATACTTAACCGCCCCATAGCGGAAAATTCAATCGCAAATAAAAATACTGTAATCATTTACGATTATCAAGAAGTAATTTAATTATTTCGCAATGAAATTCATATACTCACAAGTCACATACATTGTTTGATCGTTTAACTCTATTGATTTATGATTGTCGATTGATTGATTGTCGAATAAAATCACATTTCCAAATTCTTCATTCATCATTCTTCCCGTTTGTCGATTGTTGATTAAAAAGATCCAATCCTAAATTCTTCAATTCATCAATCTTCAATCATCATTCATCAATCCCCTTTGATTTATGATTGTCGATTGAGTATTGTCGAATAAAAACATATTCAAATCTCCGAGCCGCTTTGTATTTATTATTGACGATTGTCGATTGTAGAATAAAAAAACTAACCTACTCATAATCCTCAATTTTTCATTCTTCATTCTTCATTATTAATTATTCATTCCTCATTCTCCAATCCCTCAATCCTCAAATTTCTTCAATCCTAATAGCTCCAGCGTTACAAAAATTATAAACAGCGTGTTTGTAACCAGGTATCTTTTCCACAATCTTTTTGGTTCTTGAATAAGGCGGTACAGCCATTCCAGCGAAGCATTCTTCATCCACTCCGGTGCATGCTTTGTATTGCCCGCTATATAATCAAACCCGGCACCGATGCCTATCATTATTCCTCTATTTAAGTTTCTTATAATTCTCATACATCCATATCTCCTGCTTTGGCGCGCCTAAGCCTACCCAGATTAAATCCGCTCCCGCAGCATTAATATCTTTTATAAACTTTTCATTTTCTTCTTCCGTAAAAGGCTTATATGGCGGAGAGTAAGAACCGGCTATAATAGCTTTCGGGTATTTAAGTTTTATAACCTCCAGCATTTTATTTATTGTTTCTTGTGAACTGCCGAAGAAGTAGTGTTTTATCCCGTCTTTCTGCCCCCATTCTAAAGTCTTCTCAAAAAAAGTTGGGCCGAATATTCTATTTATATTTTTTTCACCTTTTAATTTTGCCACTATTGAAAGTGGTTTACCATCCGGCAAAGCTAAAAAGGAATTATTTATTATTTTTTTGTAAGTTCTGTTTCTTACGCCTTCAATAATTGTATGAACATTATTTACTGTTATATAAGATGAATTAGGTATACCTATAATACTTTTACAACAATTATATGATTCATAATAATCATTTAGTAAGTTTATTAAGATACCTAAAATGTATATTTTTTTTCCCAATGAAATTAGAATATTATTATTGAATAATTTATATTTTAAATTAAATGTGCATTAATTAAAGCTTTACTAACCTTTGTTTCAGTATAATTATCTAGAACTCTTTGATAAACTTCGTTAGAATAAGAAGCCCATGATAATCCATTCCATATTTCAATTATTTTATTTGCATACAATTCACAATCAAATTGTTCAATAATTAAATTATCATTTGAAATAACTGATCTATTAAAACCGTTGGAACTTGCAATAGGTACAACGCCACAAATCATAGCTTCGGTTAGAGAATTTGAATGTCCTTCCCTAACTTCTTTAGATGGGAATAAAAAGAAATGTTGAGATTTTAATATTCTCAATAAGTTAATATCTTGCTGAGGTGGTAAAAAACTAACAAAATTTTGAATAGCAAAATATTTAATTTTATTCGAAATAAGTTTTTGATAATTTTTTTCTATTGTACCAATTAGCTTGAGGTTAAAAGAAATGTTTTTCTTTTTTAAGCTGTTGCAAATATCAATAATGAAATCAATTCCTTTAGATGGTACTAACCTACCTAGAAAAATTAGATTTATAGATTTATTATAAATTCTGTTTTCAATATTATTATTTGATATAAGGTCGTCCATAATGTAATTAGGATAATATAAAACTTTAGTAGAGCATATCTTTTTTATAAAAGAAATATCATCATAACCTTGAGATAATATTACCGAAGCCACATTTAATGTTCTTCTTAAAATATATCTATAATATTTGGAACGTTGTTCATAAGATGATATAAAGCCACATGCTCTAATTTCATAAACAGTTTTTACTCTAAATATTTTAGAGATAAATAACATAAAATATTCAAAATAAATTAAGTTCTGATAATTCCCCGAAAGGTGAAGTGTTTTTGTACCTTTAATTAAAAATAATTTATATATATAATAAATATGACGAAATGTAAGTTGAAATAAATAGAAAATCTCCCCAAGGGGACCACCTAAAACCCTATAAGGTTTAGCGACAACGATTACTTTAAAAGAATTTTTTTTTAACACACTGATAGTTCTTTTATTACCTGTTTCGCCGCCACCTAAAATATTTGAATTTTTTTTACCAATTGGTCCATAAAACAAAATCGTATTAATTTCAACCCCCATCATTTTGTTAACCAGTTAATAAATTTTTCTATCCCGTCTTCGATTATGGTTGAGGGATTGTAACCCAATTGTTGCTTAGTTTTACTGATATCTGCATAAGTTTTTGTTACGTCACCGGGTTGTGTTGGTAAATAATCTATTATAGCTTTTTTACCTAAAAGTTTTTCTAAAGTGTGCACTAATTCAATTAATGAAATAGTTTTAGATTCTCCCAAATTAAAGATATCATAACCTTTTAAATTTTTAATTGCTCCCATTATACCGTTAATAATATCTTCAATATAGGTATAATCCCTTTCTGTCGAGCCATCACCGAAAAAAGGAATAGGTTTGCCTTCCATTATTAACTTTGCAAATTTATGAATTGCTAAATCCGGCCTTTGGCGAGGGCCATATACGGTAAAAAGGCGCAAACAAAAAATATCAAAACCATGCAAGTGATGATAAGTATGGCAAAGTAGCTCTGCAGCTTTTTTTGAAGCGGCGTAAGGTGATATGGGCTTATCAACCACATCACTTTCGGAGAACGGAACCTTTTTATTATTACCGTAAACAGAAGATGAAGAAGTAAAAATTAATTTTCTAACATTGTTCTTTCTCATTGCCTCTAAAATATTTAATGTCCCCCTAACATTTACATCAAAGTATATTTCTGGATTTTTAATTGAGGATCTAACACCTGCTTTAGCAGCCAGATGAGCTACCAAATCAATTTTATTATTACGAAATAATTCAGATAATAAATTTTCATTTCTGATATCTCCCTCAATTAACTTAAATGAATCACTATAAAGAGCATTTTGGATATTTTGATGCTTTTATAGACCTATCATAAAAATCATCAAAGTTGTCGATTGACATTACGGTATGTCCAACAGATAATAGGTCTATCGACTAAAGATGGAGCCAATAAAGCCCGCGCCACCGGTAACTAGAATAGTCATTATAATCCACCTCTATACATTTTTATCAATTCTGAGTCCGAAATGATCAGATTACTTTTTTTACCCATAAAGAAGTATGCTGAAGCACCGTCTAAAGCACTTTCATTGTTATTTGTGACAATATCAAAATATTTAAACCAAAAAAATAAGAGTTGAGCAATATTTTCCATTAGCTTTCTTAATTTTTTATTTTTAAATAAACTATGAAAAAAATATTTAATTGACCATGCCAATGCACTTCCTGTGCCAATTAATAAACCATCTGAAATAACTTCAAATCTCCTAAATAATCTTCTATGACCGAGAAGACTAAACCTTGTGAAGTCATATTGACGACCATGAACTTGTTGCATAAATGGAGTTTCGACATATACAATTCCTTGCATTTTTAAAACTCTGAAAATTTCATCTACAACACGATAAGGATCCAACACATGCTCTAATACAGCCTGGCATATGACACAATCAAAATAATTTGAAGTAAATGGTATGTCATGAGCATCACAGATAATTTTAGTATTTGGACCAAATGAAACATCAGTTTCAATAATTTCAAAGTTGCTTTTTTTTAATCCACTGAACCCCTTCCCATCTATACTGCCTCCAATTACTAAAATTTTTTTATTATTATTTGGATTATTTCTAAGTTGTTTTAAAAGCATATCATAATTTTGCTTTGAAATATTATTATATGTAATTGTTGGTAAAAAACTCCTTTTTAATTTTGAAAAAATATTAGGTGAATAATTAAAAAATGTTGACTTATAGTTTTTGAAATCATTAATAGTGAATATACTATTCTCTTCGTTTATTAAAATTGGGATATTATTAATGATTGGATATACTGCCCTACACTGAGGATTATTACAGCTAATTTCGGAGCTTTGAAACGAAAGGTTATTTTTACATTTCGGACATAATAATGCCACTTTTATTTCCTGATTCATTTTTCTCCTTATAATTAGAAATAAAATGATAATTCAATTAAATAAAACATCATTATATAATTTTAATAGATTTTTAAGATGAGATTGTATAGAAAAATTTTGGTACACATATTGGAAAGCAGAATTTTTAATTCTGTTTTTTAATCCATCATTACCTATTAGTTCAATTATCTTTTCACTAAGATCTATATGATCCATTACATTAAAAACAACTGAATTTTCTCCATTGCACGATATTTCCATAAAAGGAGGAATATTAGATAATATTGTGGGTACTTTAATTGCCATAGCTTCAATTGCTGCGATACCAAAAGATTCTTGAATAGATGGAAAAACAAAAACATCTAAACCTTTCAGTATTTCAGCAATATCTGATCTTTTACCTAAAAAGGTAACATATGGTAATAAATTATTTTCTTCACAATATTTTTTGCATTTATTCAAATAATTATAATTATCATTAACAACTCCTCCAACAAAAATAAATTTAATATTTTTAATCTTATTTATTACATATGGAATTGCCTTGCATAAAGTCAATTGATCCTTTTCCTCTCTAAAATTTCCAACTGTTCCGACAATAATAGTTTTTTTGTTACATGGAATTAATGGAATTTTTAGTGAAAACCGATTAAAATCTATACCATTATATATAACATTAAGGTTTCTTGTTAATTTATATGCAGAATTATTCATTAGTTTTAATTTAAAGCTATTACTAGGTAAAATTATAGCATGTAACTTACTTTTTAAAAATCTAATAACAATTAAATCTTTATTTTTTTTTGATATTCCATGAATACTCATAACATTTTTTACATTTAAACCAATTGTGGCAAAATATGCATGGATAGCACTTACTGCTTGATGCGAATGTACAATCTGAATTTCATGTCTCTTTATTATTCTTCGTAATTTAAAAATAGTTTTAATATCAATAGGATATTTTCTAATTATTTTAAAATAGTTAATTTTATTAGATTCTAATTCGTTTTCTAATTCTCCACTACTAGTAGCAACAAATGTTATGTCAAAATCTCGAAAAGAAGCATTTTTAATAATATCAAATAATAAAACTTCCGCTCCGCCTCTAACCATTGAATCCGAGAGATGTAAAACCTTAATCATTATTAATTTTCAATCAAATATTTTCGATACAATTTAATTAGATAACCTTTATTCTTTAATATTTCTAAATCTGAAATTTTAAATAAGATATCAAAAATATAATCAAAGATTAAGTAAAAAGATCGTAGTAAAATTAGAACAATTTTTAATGCAAATTTGTTTGAATAACTTTTATGATATTTAATAAAGGATTCAATCTCTGATCTAATTCTAATTTCATTTACATTTTTACTACTAGACTTATAAAGATCATTATGCTGATATGCAATAGAAGTATTTATAAATACATTTATATTTAATAAACTTGCCCTTTTACATAAGTCTATTTCTTCATAATACAAGAAAAACCTTTCATCAAAACCGTCTAACTCTTTGATAGTTTTACTATTTGTAAATATTAGACTTCCAGAAATCCAATCAACATTTTGATTATTTCTTAATATGTTTTTTTTCTTTCGGCCAAAATAGTTTAAAAGTTTAATATCTTTTATTTTTTTTATAGATTTTTCGTAAAGTTCATCATATATTTTGGGAAAACAATATGAAACGAATTGATTATTAAAAATGCCACCCATTAAAAATAATTCATGATACTTTTCATTCTCAAATAAATTAAAAGACTCAATCTTAACATCTGGATTAACAATTAAAATATAAGTTGTTTTGACAAAAGCAAAACCATAATTAATTGCAGCTCCATATCCAATATTGTCATTTGTTGATAAAATGGTAACAATTTTTGATTTATAAAATGAAAGATCTTCATTACAATTATTTACTATTATGATTTCCTTCAAATTTTTAATTTTTAAGATTAAGTTATTAATTAAATCTTCAATTAAATGTTTTGAAAAGTATGCTACTGTAATAACTGTTATCTCATCATTTTTATTCATAATATATAATTAAATTCAATTTAAATTTTATGATAATTAAACGCCATGATTATAAATAAAAATGCAAAACTTACCTGAATTAATCCGATAACAGAATCCGTTACATATGTTGATAACATTGCAGATATTGAATACATAAAAAATCCAAAGCTTGGAGCCAACAAAAGTATATTATATTTTATAACATTCTTTTTTGTAAATGTGATTAAAACACTAAAATAATTAATAAAAAATAATATTGAACCAATTATTCCAAATTGAAGAATAGAATTTAAATAACTGCTTTCAGAAGCAAGAAAAAGTAATTGGTTACGATCAATTTGGTTACCAGCATTTGCAAAGAAATTAAATGAATGAATATCGATTCTACCTGGTCCAAATAACTGTACAAACTTGGACTGATTCATTAACCAATCAAATCTACCTAAAAAGACAAAATATCTTCCTGTCAAAATATCCTGTGGGCCATAATTTAGTTGTTTAAATACATCCGAAAATCTTGAAAGTATTGGAGAAAAGAAATTTAAGCTTAAAAAAATTACAATAGCTATAAATACATAAATAAATTTTCTTAAATACTTCACATTATTTTTACTATAGTACTCAATAAAAAAAGTTGAACCTAAGAAGCCTAAAATAAATCCAACAGTTTCTGCACGCGAAAGACTAATTAGCATACTAATTAAAATCATGCTAAATGAAAAAAGATAGTATTTTCGTTTTGATATTAAATAATTCGCTAGTGCATACATACCCATAACAGGCGCTAATGGTATAGCACTTGTAAATACCCTATTTAAAAAACCACCAGACTCACGAATATTAATTTGCACAAATGGTATTAATGAATTGGGGGGAAACAATATGGCCGTGAAAAATAAACAAAATGGATGTTAACCATGCTATTATAAGCATAATAGATAAAAAATCATAAAGCATCTTTTCTCTATTAAGAATATAAATTAAATAAATCGGACTAAATAGCCAGAAATATAGTCTATATGATCTAATTGCAAGATAAAATGTCTGGTAATTTAATGAAATAATAAAATTTATGAATACCAATGCAATCCATATAAATAAAATTCTTTTTATAACTATTGGTATTTCTATAGTATTTTTATTAAACACAGTAATCAAAAAGAAGAATAATAGTAAAACCAAAGCATAATCTTCACTGTGTAATGATGGATCTATTTGGCCAAAATTTAAAGCTAAAGCAAATAAAATAGATATTGATAATGGACGATGTAATGGGAAGGTTATAATTGTTAGTATAATTAGTATATAGATTATAGTCATAAATTTTGATGTCAAAAAAATTTTTTATACCATTTTTAAAGTTTATAGTTTTTGTTCGTATTGAAAATATTTATTTAAAGTTTTTATCTAACTAATACATATTTTAGTGTTTTTATTATTAATTCTTTTAGAAAAATAAAAATATCTGTCAATATCCAATGCAGTATATATTCTTAGAAAACGCACTAACATGAAAAATAGAATACCATCAAATATTATAATTGAAAATGCCTTAAATATTGGTGTTGGAGTCACTTTTAAAATTATAATATCAACAACAAGCTGACAACAAATTGTAATCAATAATTTAATAAAATCAGCTGAAGATTTAAAAATCCATGAATTAACATATCTTAACTGAAATTTCATAGCTAAAGAGAACGAAGAAATTTTAGCAATTAAAAAAGATAAGACAACTGAATAGATACCAAAATATTTATAAGTGAAAATTAATATTAAAAAGTTAATAAGAAAATTAGACGATTGAATGATTACGGTTTTTACAACTGGTCCTTTTGATATAAGATAAAGATATACTGGTATCGAAGTTGAATCAAATATTAATACTCCGACACATATAAAGGATGTTAAATTAGTTATTATTATAGTATCTTTTCCTATCCAAAGGTTAATTATTGGCCCAATAAAAAAATAGATAAATATAGAAAAGGGAATTATTAAAAAAATACTTTTTTGGCTTATGTCTGTTATGTAACTCTTAACTTTACCTAAATCAGTAATTTCGGAAATTTTGGGCAACAATGGTTGATATATTTTAGATATGAAGGAAAAAAGTATCCCTTTTATTTTAATTGCAATATTATAAAAGCCAACTGCATCTAAACCAATAAAGTGTGAAATTAATATTTTTGTAAGTGGCTCAAATAAAAACCCTAATATTCCATTAAAATAAATTTTACCGCTATATGAAAAAATCTTCTTGATATTTTTAATGGGCAGTTCTTTTATATAAATTAATTTCTTAAAATCCCAATTATGAAACGCATTAGTTAAAACTATAATAAACCAAATTAAAGTAGAAGTGAAAATACTGACACCAAGCATTTTAAGGTTTTTTAAATATACGAGGCTGAAAATTATTGAAGACCAATATAGCAATGTATAAATTACTTGCAGACTATTTGTTAGATATATCTTGCCTTTCGCTTCTATCATAGCATATAATATTTGACTGGTCAGCAGCAAAACATTAGCTAAAAATAAATATATAATTATATTTTCAGAGTCAGAGACATATATACTTGGTATATTTAATATATTAACCACAATAATTTTTTTTAAAGCAATACCAAACAAAAGCATTATTAACGAAATGCTAACAATAAAAATGAAACTTATTCTTATATCATGATAAGATTCAATTATTTCCCCTTGCTCAGAAAGAAATTTTAGCAATGAGGTATAAAAGCCTAGGTTTGCAAGAACATTTAGATTACCTATTATGGTCAAAGCAGAAAACAATCCAAATTTTTCAGAACCAATTTGTTTTATTAAAATAGAGATGGAAACACCAACAATCAGCATATATAGAAGGTTTTGGATAATTCCGCTAGCCGAATTTATAAATATTTTTTTTATACTTTGATTCATATCGAATTATTTATAATCCTCATTAAATCAAAAACTCTTTGTGAAGTTAGATGTTTCTTTAAAAAATTATCATATTCATTTTTTTGGTTAAAGTCTTCATTTAAGTATTTTGTTAAAGTTGTTTCGAATTGATCATAAGTATCGACTTTCTTACATATTGATCCAATATTAAAAAAATTAAAATCTTCATTTTCGGGAAATCGCCCTATCATTTTACAATATTGTGATGCTGATTCTAAAAACCTTGGTGTAACAGGGTTATAGCCGCCTGTATTTCTTGAGTTATCTATACCCGGGGAACTTAAAAGACTAATTCTTGATTCTTTTATAATTCTCATATACTTATCTCTATCATTTACGTCGATCAATTTTTGTGAATTAGAAGAAACATAATAAAATTTATTGTCAATGATTTTTTGTTCAAGGTATTCTACTTTGGGATTATCAATTAAATATCTATGCATATAATCAGATAATATTTTATTTTTTCTTCCAATTTGAATGACATCAATAGACTTTGAAGGTACTTCTTCTGAATAGTAATTGTCCGGCATAGAAATTGGGAAATAAAAATAGTTATTATATCCTTTTGTATGAAGATAATTAACAGCTTCTAGACTATTGATTAGCAAAGTTGTTTCTTTTGGGCAATCAAGGAAAAATCTTTCATCTTGCTTCCAAAAATCTATTATGATTGGCAAATATTTTTCTTTATTAATAAGATAAGGTGCATCCTTAGCCTGCATAATGAAGACAAGATTAAGATATTTATTTGTTCCATAATTATGAGGTATATCTTTAAATTTTTTGCCTAATTCGAAGAGTTTTTTTTTCAACTCAACATGTTTGTTTACTACCTTATATTCAAATTTAACATTTAATAAACTTTTGAATATATCTTCCCATTCATAAACTATCTGATATGAAGGATGTTCTATGGCTTTTCTAGCTGTTACTATTGCTTTTATTTCTTTATTCAAATTATTTAATATCAAAAATAAATTTCAAATTCCATCTTTTAATATAATTTCTTTATTTTATTTAGGTCATTCAGCCAAGTTTCAAGTGTTACTATCTCTTCTTTACAAACAATATTTTGTTTTAGTAAACTTTTATAGGCATTATAAAAATTTGTTTCAATACTTTCGGATTTAGTAATTGAGTTAATAACAATTTCAATTATACTTTCTGCATATTGATACATAGGAATTTCAGATAAAAAATCTTTCATGTAATCATGTACATTCCTTTTTTGTACCACAGTTGCGCCAATAAATCCCAACTGGTAATCAAATAACCACATAATTGGCTGTGCAATCAATCCTCTCAAAATATCTGTAAATCGAAAAGTTACATGCGTTGGTAAGTATAATAGTGGGAATAGTTCTTTTCTAATAATTGTATTTTGAGTATTAAAAGGACTTATAGTTCCTTTTCCCAAAACCAAAGGTTCCCTTTTATCAAAAAAACAAGGTGTATCATTCGTTAATCTATAAATAGCGTCGACATCTGGATCTTCATCAGCAAGACCTTGCCATATACCAACTTTACATCTTTTCTTTTGCATTACCTTTTCAAATTCAAATTCATTATTTATAAAATTTAATGGTAATCCTCTAGGCCAAATTTTTTGTTTTGTAAATGCTTGATATACATTAATGAATCCCTTGCTTTCCTCGATAAAATCAAAATGACCTTCCATTTTAGGGAAAGTCCAATTTTCCTTTGGTATATTATCATCATCCGTGTCAATTATAAAATCTGGTTTATTTTGAATTGCATATAAATAACCAACCATTTTTCTACAATAATGATTGTATGGTAATTGTTTAAGGATTCCAAAGTTCATTTTATCTTGATCTTTAATCGAAAGGTAAATAACATTATCGCATTTCCAATTTTTTGGTGATTTTTTATCACCAACAACTATCAATTGGTATCCTTTTATTTTCGCAAATAACTTAACGGCTTCTGTAGGCTCAAATATGCTTGTTATTACTATATATTTTTTCATTTCTATTTCAGTAATTAATGATATGGCTAGTATTTTTTAGACCAGTGCTTTTACCTTAAATATATATATTTTTAATTTTACGCTTAAATATTTACGTTTTATTAAAGAATAAATGCTTACTAATAAATCATTTCAGACAAAATTTACCTAATTAAGTCTGTAGAAAAAATCTGCTAATTAAAAATCAAATATTGCATCGTTAAAATAACATTATAAATTTAAAAATATTAATTAAAGATTTGTTTTATTGGTTTGCCAGCGGTCTCTTACTCGTATCTTATTCCCGCTTCCTCAATTGGTGAGGTAACATAGTTACAAAGTAACGCGTGACAAGTAACCAGTGACCAGTAGAATGCAAAATGAAATAATTAAACCCGTTCTTCCTTCTGAATCCTGCCCCTACAATATTCAATCGACAATCATAATTCATCAATCCTTACACGATCCTCCAAAGGAGTCCTTCGGACAACAACACCACCCTAGGCATGTTTATTTGTTTAACTGTGTAACTGGTTATTTGTTAAATTGTTTGCTCATAGATTATACGATTTACCGATTACACAATTCAACGAATCAACAACCAAACTGCATGTTTGTTTAACTGTGTAACTGGTTATTTGTGTACGTGTCTTGTCGGCAGAAAGGTTTGATTATTTGGTCCCCTTACACAAAGCCAACTGTTTATCATCTGTTTTGATTTTAGTGCAATTATTCCCTTATACATACCATAATTTATTACTAATGTCTTCGTGTGTTAATATAAACTTTGAAAGCCTCGAAGCCATCACATATACTTCTCTTCTGATTAAAATAATAATTCCATTATGACTTTTACCTTTTTCAATATTGCTTTTAAATAAATTTTCAAAATCTACCCGGTTATGTGTAACCAAAACTGCATTTGTCTTAATGGCATATTCCAGTTGTTCAATATCACTTTTCCCAAGCATCTTGCTTTGTTGAGTAGTTTCAACCGGTATATTCTTTGCTCTTAGCAATGCTGCTAATAGCCCGTGAACATCTTCATCAAGATAAAGCTTTGCCACTTAATCCTTCCGGTATTTTATTTAGTTTAATAAACTTCTCAATTTCTTCCATATTATCCTGGTAATAAGCTAAGGCTTCAAAAACTTTGGATAAATTTAAATGGACATAAACTGAGGGAATTTCTTCGGGTGCCGTACCAAGTCTCCATTGTTCTACTATATCCCTTACACTAATTCTTGTCCCCTCTATCATAGGTTCATTATTACCGGATTTTTTTACAATATATTTATAAGCGGTTTTTATTTTCATAACATGCCTTAATTTTATTTAGCCATTCTATTTAATCAAATTTAACAAATAATGTTTTCATAATCGAATCTCTTATTTCCCTTTTTTAGAATTTAAATATTTTTTGTTCCTTTACCGCTTAAAGAGAGAATTTGAAAATTATGAAGCGACAAGGTAACAAAGGCTTCGTGTAGTTTTCCATCACTACTTTTTCCGGTCTCCGGTTTCCGTTTTCCCTCTGTTCACTTCTCACTTTTCCCTCATTCCGCTTTCACGATTACACAAATACACGATTCTCCAAAGGAGTCCTTCGGACAACAATCATCAATCCTCAATCGACAATCCTTCATTCTTCAATCAAAATAAAGCACAGTTAGAATGCTGTTGTAAGAAGTAAAAGGAATATTAAACTCATTAACGCGGTCGCCGTCCTTAATATAGAAAGATCCTTTAAACCATGCTCTTGCCGGGACATCTTCGGCTTCCGCAGGAATAGGATCTCCTTTAAAAGAAATCAGAAGTATAAGAAAGATCGCTTACTTCGGCACCCCATTTAATAAATTGTATGCGAAATCCTTTATTTATAAAGCTCCATTTAACTTTTCCTTCCTTACTCATAACAACAGCCGCCGGGTGCGTGCCTATCTCAGCATATCTTATAGCTGTGGCGCTTAATGAAACGCCGAAATGATTGGCAGTATTTATCAGCAGCTTTGTACTCAGCATTTTTCCTTTTACAAAATCCACAAACCATTTTTCATGCATCAACATCTCAGCGGCAAAGTCATTTGCATCTGCTTCCCGGGTTAGATTTCTTCTGGTACCGTATAATTCGTGGTGCCCGCACCGGTAGCTGCCTTTTCCTTTTTCGTTATAAAAATGCCCCATCTCATGTGCAATGGTAAACCGTTTCTGATTAGCGTCTTTAGAAAGACTGTTGACTGTAATAATGCCGGTATCTTCATCAAAAAGTATTTTGCCTTCGCAGTTGTAAAGGGGTTCTTCTTTTAATTTGAGATTTTCTGCATAAAGCAGGGTTTCCAAATTAATTTCTGACGGAGACTCATAACAATACTTATCAATCAGCTTTGTCGCGTTTGCTTGTGCAAGTACATTCATTTTCACTTCCCCTTTCTATTTTTCTGTGTTAAATCAGTTCCCTTTTTTATCCGTGGTTTACTGCATTCTTTTTTAACCACATGTTCTCACTGATATTTTTATCTATTGTTTATTCTTTTCTTTAAGTCGTTTCAGCAGTTTCGCATCATCAAGTTCGCCGTTGTTTTCTTGAATATTTTCATTATTCTGTTTCCTCGCCGCAATTCTATATTCACCTGGTTTTTTATTTACTAAATTGTCAGTTTCTTCCTTTTTAAATTCTTCAACAATATTTAAAACTCTTCTTTTTAAATTTGGCCTCCCTTAATGCCTGCTTTGCTTCCAATCTTTTTATAAAAAGCTTCCCCTTTTCTTCAATACTTTCAATATCAATCCCGTTTTCCTTCAATGCTTCTTTTGCTTCCTCCCTGCTTAGCAGATCAGGATCTAAATAAAATCGTAAAAAATTTTGTATACCCTCTTGTTTAGGTATCATATATCTCCCTATAATAAATTTTTATTAAAATATTTTTCAATTCTCCTATTAATTCTTTTTTGAATATTGGTAACTTCATCAGTCGTAATTTTAAGACTTTCTGCTATTTCTTCTCTTTTTTTATTGAGGAAATATTCCTCCAGAACTGAAATTTCTTCTATATCATCATTCGGGTCAAACAATGCAAATATTGCTTCTCTTCTTTCATTTCTTTCAATTCCGCTTAATACATCCTCTGCCCCGTCGGCATAGACTCCGTCCTCAAAAAAGGTTTCTGCTTTACTTTCAGTAAAAAAATTTTCCGGCGAATCCTCCGTTAAATCATCCTTTCTCCTGCATTTAAAGAATGTTAATAACTCATGCTTAACATGATAATATACAGATCCTCTATAATGTTTAAATGTTTTGGTATAGCATATCCTTCTGCCTTCATTGATACGTTCAAGATTCTTATATACTAAATCTACCGGCAGTTCGCTTCTATAGGATATCCCATTTGTTCCGTTCCATCCATAGCAATAAAATACAATGTTTTCCATTTCCTCATTTATGAACTTTGTTGTATAGTCTAAGAGTAATTTTCCTTCCTCAGCAGATAAATTCTCTTGCCCTTCTTCTACTAATTCTTCAATTAATTCATTTTTACCTTCTTCCAATAGGGGCCCCTTCGTTTATGAATGAATATTGTTTACCCTTTAAACGAGTCCAACGCCCGGAAATTGCCGTTTTTATAAAAATTTTTTTTCGGCAATTTTTATTGACTGCTGTCGTTTAAATGGGGAATAATTAATTGGTCTTACTTATTAGTTACCTGTAAAGACTTTTTTGATTTGATCCTTTAATAATGATTAGAATAAAAATTAAAAAGTTAAAAAATGAAAAATAAGCAAAAAAATAAATCAATCTTATCTTGTACATATCTTGTACTTATCTTGCTCTTTAATTGGTCTCTTTACTTTGCGTATATGCAGGCCAAAATAAAAGGATCCTTTAAGCATTATTTAAGCAAGCGGGAAAAGCTTAGGCTGTTCCGTTTGATATTGGAGAAAACCATAAAAATAAGAGCCCCCAATGAATAGTGAATAATGAAAAGTAAAAAGTAAATAAACAGCTCGTTCTTTGAAATATTGTATGGCTTAATAGTGTCACTCCGGCCTTTAATAATAGTAATTAGTAACGAGTGACAAGTAACTAGTAAAAGAGTAACATGGTGACAGGGTAACGAAGATTACGAATAAGATGTACATGTCTTCTGCTAAACGAAGTGACGAATACAACTTACTGTCATGTCGAACCTGCTTCAGCAGGTGAGACATCTCCTGTATTGTAAAGATTCTTACAAAATTGAAAATTGTAAAGAGAAGATTTCTCCCGTTGGTTGAAATGACATTTTTACATTGTATTGTCATATCGAGGAAGTTTACGACCGAGATATCTCCTGAATTATTATTAACAATTACTTTTGGGCTTAGGAGGAGATTTCTCCCTTCGGTTGAAATGACACGTGCTATTTAAGGAAAAAGACAAAAGTAAAAAGATAAAAAAAATACTTTTCTGTTTTCTAAATGACATCATATTAATTCCTATTTGCCTTTGCGCCTATAAAGAAATTCGTTAAAAAATTTCATGGAGTGTAGCGTTAAAAGATAAAATCTGTTTGAATCCGGTAGTTGCCGGATGAGTTATTTTATCTTAGCGAAACGGAATGAAATTTTAGAATTTATTTATCAGCGCAGTTTCTGAAGGAGATTTCTCCCTGTCCGGTCGAAATGACATTTTCACATTTATTGTCATATCGAAGGAGTCTTCTCCAAAGGAGTCCTTCGGACGACTGAGATATCTTCTGAATTATTATTAACAATTAGTTTTGAGCTTAGAAGGAGATTTCTCCCTTCGGTCGAAATGACAATAGACATTTAACTCGGATTGGCACTATTGGCATACATTATAAAGAATAAGCAAAAGTTAAAAATTATTAAATTAAGGAAAATTTTAAAATGGCTAAATTAAATAAACAAATACTCGGAAGAGTACAGGGCGCGCTGGGCGATATAACTTTCCGCCAGCGCAACGGTAAAAGCTACTTGTCTACCAGGCCTATATCTTTTATACCTGGTACTGATGCAGCTTCCGTAGAAAGAAGAGCCAAGTTCGGGCTCTCTATAAAGCTGGCGAAGTCAATATATTCGATCAGCGAATTAAAACCGCTCTGGGCAGCCGATGCTGCGCCGGAAGTCTCTCCGTTCAATCATCTGATGCGGACTAACTACACGATGATTAACTCGACGGATCTTTCAGGGCTTATAAGGTTAGCTCCTTCCTTAGGATTTAATGCAAACAATCCTGTTGTTGAATTAGGTCCTTCCGAAGTAAAAGTTAATCTTGATGCAATCGGAACTTCAGCCGGTATAGATGAAGCTTCCGAAGCTTCATTAAAACTGGTATCTGTTGTTTACCTGAGTGATCCGGTAGATAACATGGTAGGCAAGAGCACTTTTCTTACATTCGTTTCGGATGCAAGGGATACCGATCTCGCCTCAGCATTGGAGTTTACATTTGCATTAAGCGATGTTGAATCCCAGATGTTCGCTAAATACCAGAACCGTAAAGGATTCTTTGCAGTACTCACTTTGGATGCTGCGGGAAATGCAGTACATTATTCAAATACCTTTATAGGCTAAAATTCGGATGCCGGGTTTCCCTTTCCTATAGGGGGCCCGGTTTTTTAACGGTCTGAAATTATTTTCAAGATAAAAGTTAAAGTAAAAAGATAAAAGAGTTGTGCAGTTTTGATGCTGTAACAAAGTAATTTATTGATAATGATTAGTAACAAGAAACAAGTGACAAGTTATCAAGATGATTCCACAATTAAACAACTCAACAATTTAACCTTTCAGCCTGTGTTGAGTACATAAAGATGAATAAGGTAATAAGGTTAATGCCGTCCGTGTTTTCCCGGTTACTAAGGTTTTTTAAGTAAATAAGGTTTTTATTCTTCCCCGTCCCCCGTCTTCTGCCCTGTAATCGACAATCTTCAATCCTTCAATTAACAATCCCTCCCTACGCTTCTCCAAAGGATTCCTTCGGACAACAACTCAACCCTAGGAATGTTTATTTGTTTAACTGTGTAACTGGTTATTTGTTAAATTGTTTGCTAATAGATTATACGATTTACCGATTACACAATTACACGATTCTCCAAAGGAGTCCTTCGGACAACAATCATCATTCCTCAATCGGCAATCCTTCAATCTACAATCCGACAATCCTTCCACGGTTCAACGATTACACGTCCCATAACAGATGAGGTGACAAAGTAATATAGTAACAAGGTAACAAAGGCGCCTACTTCATACAACTTTTCCCGGATTCCAACCTTCCAACATTCCAACGCTGTTTTTGTGCACCTGTTAATTTGGGTATTTGTTTAATTGATGCCCCTCTTACTCTTTACCTTTTCCTATTCATACACCATTTCAGTATTCCAACATTCCATTATTCCCTCATTCCTTCACCATTAGCCGCCGGTCTCATTAAGGAATTTAGAAAATGAAGTAAACGGTATTATTTCAATATCCTTTATTTTAAACGATTCCTTTCCCGTATAAAAAACTACTTTTTCTATACCATGGTGTGTATCATCGTCTGGAAATCTTATAAGATTTTTTATAAAATCTTTATTATAAGTTTCACCGCCTTTAATTTCCATGAACAATAAATTTCCGTTTCCCTTTTCAATAATACCTACTTTTTTTTAATCCAAATAACCCCGGTAGTAATTTGTAATATATTCTTTTAAAGCATCCTTCCAATTCCGCATTAAATTTAAACCCCTTAAATCTAATTTCTTATTAACTAATCTTTCTGAAGGCGGTCTTTCTGCAAAATATGTTTCTTTAAAATATTCGGAAGTTACAATATTAATTTTAACTTTATTCTCCAGGCCTAAAATCTTAAGAAGTTCTTGAGCAACTTCTAAACGTGAAGTCTCCCCGCCGCAAACCATATTATATAAACCCCAGTACTCTTTTTCCAATAATGCTTTTACGTTTTTAGCAAAATCATGTGTATAAGTTGGTGTGCCGTCTTTATCATTTACAATAAATAATTCTTTCTTTCCTTCTTTTAGCTGGATCATTACTTTTTGTATAAACTTTTTATCCTTTTGGGGACCTGCACCCATCATCCAGCCTGCACGGCAAATTAGGTATCTTTTAGCATTCTCTAACACAAACCTTTCACCCATATATTTTGAACGTGCATAAACTCCTAACGGGTTAGGTAAATCCCAATCATCATACAGCACTTTACCACCATCGAAAATACCTGCTGTGCTTATATACAATAACGGTATATTAAGTTCATTTGCCAGGTATACCGCATTTTCAACGGCAATTGTATTAGTCTGGTAAGTATCATTACTATTCATTTCACAATATTCTAAATCGGTATATGCTCCTAAATGGAAAAGATAATCCGGATGAAAATTATTAACATCTTTCTTGTATGCATCAAAATATCTAAAATCCAGAAATGAAAGCCAGTCTTCATTTACATCCTTATCCGTACACTTTAATATAAACGTATCTTTAAATTGTTTATAAAATGCTTCTCCCAGCATTCCGCCGCAGCCGGCGATGTATATTTTTTTCATAAGATTTTAACTCAATTAATTAACATTATTTGATTATTTACATATGGATGAATTATTTTACTTTCCTCCATAACATTAGACGAAATGTTTCTGCAATTTTCTAAGGAAGATTTTGTTAATCAAAATTATCGTCTATAATTTTAATAAAAAAGTAGCCAATTATTTAGTAAATAATAAAAATATTTAATAATATAAAGATACTTTATTAAACCCGTTGTTCGAAACTAAAATAAATTGTGCAAAGAAGTTGGTCTATTTGTGAGACACTATATCAAAAGTTGTTTGAAGATGGTTGTAAAATCACTTTTCTCAATAATTAGGGACTTACAATGCCTGCAAGTGATTGAGAAATTTTTTCATTTAAAGGAAAACTTTGTGAACCGGATAAAATATACTGGCCTGGAACCTTCCTTTCATCCGAAACTACCGTATGTAACTAAAAAGTTCGGGCATATTCTGAGCTTAATCAAAAATTACTTTAGGACCGGTATTTGTCAATAATCCAATTATATAATTATGCAACCTTTCTCTGTAATCAATCCGCTCAAGATTATAGTATTTATATGCAGGAAATGAAGATTTAAGCAGAGTTGTTTTGCCAGCCTAACGAGGGCCGGTTAAGATGTGATATTATTTTTCTTTCGATATACACATTATGTAATTATGCAACTGAACTGCAAATATACATCGGGCTATTATGTTATTGAACTATATTTTCTAACCTCTCCTCTTTATTCTCTAGTCTTAGTTTTCTCATTACTTGAGTTACCGCGACATTGAGCTTTAAACTGATGAAGTGACCTAGTAACAAGGAAAAATCGTTTAGTAACGAGAAACCAGTAACTAGCTGCGAGTAATATGGATTCAGTGATCCGTTATCTATAAACCGTTTTCAATTTAACCGCTTTTTAATATTTTAAGAATTAATCGATTCAACCATTCAACCTCAGCCGGTGTTGAGTACATAAAAATAAATAAGGTAATAAGGTTAATGCCGTCCGTGTTTTTCCAGTTACTAAGGTTTGTTAAAAAGATAAGGTTTTTATTTCTCCGGTTTCTAGTCTGCTGTCACCGTCTTTCACTCGTTACCCGTCACGTGTCTCTAATTCTCGCTTCCTCAATTGTTGAGATAACATAGATGCGAAGTAACGCGTGACAAGTAACCAGTGACCAGTAGAATGCAAAATGAAATAATTAAACCCTTTCCTCCTTCCAATCTCCGCCCTCCTCTCGTTACTCGTTACTTGTTACTAATACCACGGTTCAACGATTACACAATTCATCAATCATCAATCCTCAATCGACAATCCAACAATCCCTCCCTACGCTTCTCCAAAGGAGTCCTTCGGACAACAACTCAACCCTAGGAATGTTTATTTGTTTAACTGTGTAACTGGTTATTTGTTAAATTGTTTCCTTATAGATTATACGATTTATCGATTACACAATTCAACAATCTTCAATCAACAATCCTCTATCACTTTGTTTCTTTGTCTCATTGTCACCCATTCTAGTCACTCTTCACTAATCACTCGTTAACCAGCAGCCAGCGCCATGCAGGCAGCACATTAATTTTTTTACCATCAATAATTATTTCATCAGATCTATCTATAGTTAAAATAAATCCTTCCTTCAACTTAAAATAACGCATTGCCTCCAGCAATCCTTCAGTTTCCCTTTTCTTATTTTCATCATGTAATTCATAAGAAACCTGAATTGCCATTTTTACTTTTGTACCTTCATGTATTATGAAATCGCACTCACCTTTTTCTCTGTAATAATATATTGACTTTCCGGAAGCCTTTAAATGTAAATAGACTGCATTTTCCAGCATCCTGCCTTTATTCTCAGAAAATTTAAACGATACGCTGTTAACAATTCCATTATCTATGCAGTACAACTTCTTTTCATTAGCATTTTGAATACTTATGGATTCTGAATATTTATTAATAAGGAATACCAAATAACAATCGTTCACATAATTTATAAATTCATATATCGAGTCCTTGCTTATCTTTATGCCGGCTGACTTTAGTTCGTTAAACAATTTATTAACCGAAAAGTAATTTGAAACATTTGATAAACTCTTAATTATAAAATATCTCAGAGCAGATGGGTTCTTTATACCATATCTTTCGATAATATCCCGATATATCATTACGTCCAAATATGACTGCATTGTCTTAGATCTTAGCTCTCTATCATAATTAACTACTTCCGGAAAACCGCCTTCACTTAAATAATCATTAAATGCTTTTACCAAGCGGGCTTTGTTTCTTGGTGAATAAAGATCCTCTGTTTTAATGTTTTTAAACTTTAAATATTCATCAAATGTTAGAGGAAAAAGCTCATATGATATTGAGCGGCCCCTTAAACTAGTAGCTATTTCTTTACTTAATAATTTTGATGAAGAACCCGTTATAAAAATATTTTTAGATACCGTATCATATATTCTCCTGACAAATTTTTCCCAATTTTCAATATTTTGTATCTCGTCAAAAAAGAAGTACAAAGGATTTCTGTTATACGGATACAATTCAAAATATGATTCCAGTATAAGCTGCAAATCATTAGCTTCAAGTTCTAGTCTTTCATCTTCAAAATTTATATAAACTATATCTTCCCGCTGTACGCTTTTAGGAAGATTTTTCATTAGCTGATATAAAAAGTATGTCTTGCCTGACCTTCTTGAGCCGATAATTGTAATAATCTTTTTTGAATTTAAAGGAACAGAAAGTTTCCTTTCAATTAAATCTTGCAAAGGATTTTCATGAAAGTCCTTTATTATGCTTTTTATTATTTCTTTCATTTTAATACCTCGCCTAAAGATAATACTTTCCTTTATAAAAGGAAACATATAGTCCGTGGTTTCCTTTCCAAAAGGACAGTTGACATTCGCGTATTTTTTTCATTCAGCCCTTCACAAAGTATGGTCACCGTTGTTTTTCATTAATTCATCGGTTACACAATTCTACAATTCAACTATTTAGTTAAAAGTGATTAGTTAACTGAAGTTACGCAAGATTGTAAATATCGTATGTCATACCCACGAAAGCGGGTATCTACTATGCCAAAATAATCGGTAAAATGGATTCCCACCCCTCCTGCCGGACGGCAGGTTTTGTGGGAATGACAAATTGAAGCCTTTTTCTCTTTAAAATTCATTTTTTCGTAACTTCAGTTAGTTAATAGCGAATAGAGGCTACAAGTAGTTTTTGCTCTTTTCACTACTCACTTTTCACAATTCGCCTTGCGTTAAGTACATAAAGATGAATAAGGTAATAAGGTTAATGCCGTCCGTGTTTTTCCAGTTACTAAGGTTTGTTAAAAAGATAAGGTTTTTATTTCTCCGGTTTCTAGTCTGCTGTCACCGTCTTTCACTCGTTACCCGTCACGTGTCTCTAATTCTCGCTTCCTCAATTGTTGAGATAACATAGATGCGAAGTAACGCGTGACAAGTAACCAGTGACCAGTAGAATGCAAAATGAAATAATTAAACCCTTTCCTCCTTCCAATCTCCGCCCTCCTCTCGTTACTCGTTACTTGTTACTAATACCACGGTTCAACGATTACACAATTCATCAATCATCAATCCTCAATCGACAATCCAACAATCCCTCCCTACGCTTCTCCAAAGGAGTTCATTCGGACAACAACTCAACCCTAGGAATGTTTATTTGATTAACTGTGTATCTGGTTATTTGTTTAGTTGATAGTTACGTAGAGAATTTAATTTATTTGAAATCTCTTCAATTTTTTCTCTTATTTTTAATAGCTGTTTTTCATCAATATAACCCAATTCTTCGGATATTATCATCTGACATAATAATTCCATTAATGAACCAAATGAAATCTGCGTAAAATGTGCTTTATCTTTATAGGAAATCCTGCTTGATCCTTCAGCCAGATTAGAAGAAATTGAAACTGCTGCTCTTCTTAATTGACTTACTATACCAAACTTTTCTTCATCCGGATAATTTATTGTTATTTTATAAATATCTTTGACGAGATCTACGGACAATCTCCAAACATCTAATTTTTCAAAAGAAAATTCGTGATTTTTTTTCTGTGTGCTATTCATAATCGATCTCTCCCTTTTTTCGATTACACAATTAACCGATTCAACGAATCGACAACTCAACCCTAGAAATGCTTATTTGTTAAATTGTTTCCTTATAGATTATACGATTTACCGATTACACAATTCGACAATCTTCAATCATCAATCCTTCAACCTCTGTCACCTTGTCACTTATTATCTTTTCGCAATCAGCGCCATTCTTACTATGTCTTTAACTTCTTCGTTGCAAATATTTTCCGCTTTAAACATTCCCTCAAGGTTAAAACCCAGCTCTTTGTTGATGCGTATGTTTCTTAGATTGGTATCGAAAGTATAAATATAAATCTTTCTAAGACCCACTGTATTTAATCCGTAAGATATCCAGATTTTAGAGGCTTTTTTACCGAATCCCTTTCCGCTGTATTCTCTGTTGCCGATAAGCTTTCTCAGCTCCGCTTTTTTATTCACCTTATCGTGATTTAAAAATCCTAAAATCCCGATAGGTATTTTATCTGCTGTTTCCACAATTCCGAAAATATTTTTTTCGTCATGCAGAAGGTCTTCCACTTTGTACTCTTCATTATCAATCCTGGAAAGCAGGAACTCCTTGCCGAAATCATTACTTGTCCAGGTTTCAATCAGCTTTTTATCTTTGGCGAAATTAAGCTTCCTGATGATTACATCTTCATAAGATATCGGTAAAACAAGTTTCACATCGTCGATGAGATGTTCAACAATGTTTATCTTCTCAACAGATTTGTTTAATGCCAGGTCCAGCAGTGCATTTGCAATATTTATATAGTCCTTAGGGGCTAGTTTTAACTTTTTCAGCTCGTCAATAACGTTTCCGACGACGGCTTCGTGGAACAGGTTCTGTTCCAGTAAATTGGTAGTTTCCATTTTTACTCCCACCCCCTAATTATTTAGTAAAAAAACATCACATGCACATTACAAATCTAAGCTTTCGCAATAACATCTAATTTATTAATATAGTGACAAAGTGACAATGTAACAAAGAGACAAAGTAAAGTTTAAAATTTATTTTCTAAGATATTTAATTAAACCTGTTATTTGAGCTCGAATTAAATTCAAATTATTTATTAATAAATTAAAAATCTTTTCTTCTATAAACTCTAATTCTTTAGATATAATTAATTGAGTTTCTATTTCAATTAACGATGTAACCTAGAAATAAAGTAGCGCTCCTCAAAACCTTGTTTCTTTGTTACATCATTTTTTTATTTGCTTTCCGGACCTACACATCCAGATCATATCCCAGGCTAGGGAACATCTTTGTTTTATAGAACTCAACTGTTAATTCCAATCCATCTTTAAAGGTAACTTCAGGTTTATAGCCGAGCAGCTTTTCAGCAAGACTTATATCCGCAATTAGATGTTTAATATCGTTCTTTCTGGGCTCAGAGTAAATAGGCAGTATTTCGCTGTGAAGGGTATCGTTTATGGAATCCACCAGCTGATTTAATGTAATATGTTCATTAGAAGCACAATTTATTACCTCTCCGTGTCCTTTTATATCTGCAGTTGCGGCCAGATAATTTGCTTTAACAATATTGGAAACATATACAAAATCCCTGCTTTGCTCGCCGTCCCCGTATATTACAGGCTGACTGCCCTCCAGCATAGTTTTAATAAATTTAGGAATAATTGGAGAATACTGCGATTCGGAATCCTGCTTGGGGCCGAATACACTGAAGTACCTTAATGAAATAGTTTCTAAACCATAGAGGTCTGAAAATATTCTGCAATAACCTTCACCGGCTAACTTAGTTAATGCAAATGGAGTTAGAGCACGAAGCGGTAAATTTTCATGTTTGGGTAATTCCCTGGTATTTCCGTAAACAGAAGAAGAGCTTGCAAAAACAACTCTCTGCACATCGTATTTTTTTGCTGCATCTAAGATGTTAATTGTACCGTTAATATTTACCTCATTGCACAATACCGGATTGGGAACAGAGCGCTGTGCCGGCGTTAATGCAGCCTGGTGAAGTATTATTTCCGTTCCTCTTACGGCTTCAATTACCGAGTTATAATTTCTAACATCTCCTTCAATAAGCTCGATATCTTTTTCAAACTCGTAAATATTTTCCTTTTTACCGGTTGAAAAATTATCCAGCACTTTTACATGATGGCCTTTATTCAATAAGAACTCAACTAAATTTGAACCGACGAATCCCCCTCCTCCAGTAACTAAAAATTTCAAACCTAATAATCCTTTTTATAATTTTAAGAGAAATACTGCTGTGTTATCTTTATAATAAGAACAGAATTAAGAATGAATAAT
>CAVQBN010000004.1:0-521120 GCA_963710735.1 uncultured Bacteroidota bacterium
GTTATATTTTTTATTCCGTTTAGTGTATAAAACATATTTATTTCGGAATTTATATTTATCCCATTAAGGCCTTAATATATTCTTGATACTCTGCAACTAGTCTTTCAATATTATACCTTTTTCCAAGAATCTGAGTGAATCGCTCATAATCAAAATGATCTAATTCCCACAATATTTGTTGTAAAAGGATTCTACTAAAATGATTTTCATTTGGTTTATTATTGGGAAGGAACTTTTTTCCGGTGTTTTTCAGATAAAAAGAATAGGCAATCCAAAACTTGGCGAAACTTAATGTTGAGGGAGTATAAGCACCATATTCATGAATCCCACTAGAATTAAACAATTCAGAAAAAATAGTTGATCTTGGATTGTTGAAACCATAATCATAAAAAAATTCATTTATAATGTCTAGATTTGATTTTGAATATTTAAAGATCGTATTGCAATGATCTGTAAGAGAAAAAGAAAGAATTCTTAACAATTCATCTGGTAAGCGTTTATTGTAAATTTTGTAGAAAGCGAATATTGCAAGGTAGATAAGATTTCTTGCTAAATAATTTCCTACTGATTCTAAAAGTGTCAATGAATTTTCCTCTTGATTAATTATAAGAGAGTCAATCGACTCCCAATGATTCAACGGGAATAAAAAATCAACGAGCTGATTTCCATTCTCGATAATAATTGTTTCTCCTTCGTCAATTCCAATTTTTTTAAAATGTGACAAGAGATGTGTAAATGTTGTTATAGCTTGATCAATCGAATCAAATATAACAGGGCTATAAAATTCATTCTGAAATTCTAGGAAATCTTCATTTGAAATATTTTTCTCCTCGATAGATTGGATAGTAACTTCTTTTATATAAAGTATTAAAGTAGATAAATAAAATTTGTACTCTAATCCTTTGTCTAAAATATGATATAACAAAATATTCAATAACTTAATTATCGCTTTCATTAATCTTAAACTTTTATTTTTAACAGCAAAAAGTCGAAGCATATATACAAGCGATAATGTAGCCTCTATAATCTCTGTCGTAAGCTCAGGATTTCTAATTTTATCTTCAATTATTCTAATAAATTCAAGATAGAAACCTTCGACTAAACCAATTTCATTGGACCATTTATTCTTGTCTGATTTTTTGAATTCTCTGACTAGAAATGAGTTTAATTCGTCAATTAAATCTTTAAGTTCATCTTTTCCACTATCAGCAGTATATAAATAAAAATCCATCAAGTCTTTGATATAACTTATATTTTCTTTATAAAGTAAACCTTCATCCATTGTAAACTTGTTTTCAATAATCTCCCTATTCTCATCTAAAAATTTTTTTAAATTTCTATTTTTAGCATCTTCGAGTGAATTTTTAAGGATTAACTTAATTAATGCTGTCTCAGCTTTTAAATTTGGAAGAGGCTCATATTTGGGTATGTAGTCCCCAATCTTTAAATCCACAATGAGTTCAGAAATTAGTTCGCTAAATGGTTCAAACATTTTTACTAAAGCAGCTAAATCAATATTAGATATAATTCCTTCTTTTTCAGTATTAATTACTATCGACTGACTTGGCAAGAAACCAAGTGGGTCCAAGAGTTTAATTTTAAGTGAGGTTTTAATGGAGTTAATCTGATTGTTGTACTCTTCAAGTTTCTTCTGACATTCACCTTCAGATACTGCAATTTCATCTATATTGAGATGGTTCAATATTAACTTGAAAACGAAAGATGATTGAATATGTTTTGTAAGCCAAAAGAAATAAACAACCGAGAGTGCTGCTGAAAGAAGTAGATAAAATAAATTTAAAAAAACGTTTAGGCGATGGATTTCGACTTTATCGATCAGACTAAAATAACCTAATACTATTATGAACCCAAACTGAACTCCCAAATAAAATACGGTCACATCTGCTTCAATTATATATTTTCTAATAAGATATGTTGGTATTGCTTTATTAGAATAACTAAATTGAGCAAAAGTGAAAAAGACAACAAATACTGTAAACAATCCAATTAGAATCTGTAACGAGTAATCATTGGAGACAGTTTTCGATAAGTATTCACTTACATTGTCAATAAAATCAAATTTGTTAGGTATTGAGAATATAAGACCAAGGTTAACAATTATTGTAAATACAATTGGGATGATAATGCCTCTCCAGAATGATACCTTATTAATAATTACTTTCAATTCTTTAATCATTTACTCATCCTCATAACAGTTTTTGTTGACCATATTTCTCTTGTTGTTTTCTAACTTCAGTGGCTTTATTTTTTTTTAGAAGTTTTCTTCTTCCACAATTCCGCTTTGACTTCTTCTTCATGAATTTTATGGTTAAGCTCAAGCAGTCGTTTTAATATTTCATTCCGTGCTTCTGATGAGATGGTGAAGAGTGTTAAATAGTTTTTGGCAGGATAATTAATTACATAAAAAGTATTAACAAACTTTATAAGTTTATATCCCTTTACTATCCACCCTGATTGGGTAAGCTGTTTATCTATATTTTGCCGCGCCCCTTCTTCAGGTGTCATAAATCTATTTTATTTCTATACAATAAAACCCCCAATAGAATTTATTGGCTCAATACAAATTAATTGTAAATCAATTTAATAAAGGAGATTAAATAAGTAAAGAAAAAACATGAGTTAAATTAATATCATAAATTTTATCTGTGAAACTTAATTGGTTTAAAATCCACTACGTCAATCTGTCAATGGAGTAAAATTAGAAAAAGTTGAATTATTTATTTTAAAAAGGTATTCGCGTTTTCTTTCCTTAGCCTTATCTTGTACTTATCTAGCACATATATTTTCTTAGTAATCATATTTGCTTGATCTTTTATCTATACAATTGAGGCTTTAATAAAGTTTAAAATCATAATTAAGATTTTTAACTTCGCTAAAAAGAGCCAGTACATTTCCTTCTAATTTATGTCCGCTAAAATTTATATATCCGCTTCGTTTTTCTAATGGGATTGAATTGCATTTATCCCTCAATTCATCAAGTCCGATAGTCAATACTGAATTTGCTCTTCCTTTCCCGCCTCGTTCCGCATGTTTTAATGCAGCTTTCTTAAAATCATCCTCGGAATATTCTTTACTTTTTGAAATCATTAGTTTGACTAACTCAATAGACTTAATCCACGCCTCGAACAAATAATAAACTCTTACAGTGGGTACACCCTGTGCTCTAACATTATTTGTCTTTATTGGCGAGTCTTGAATAATCATACTTTTAGGTATCAAAATATATTCATCTGATTTTAACTTTACATTTAACGAATCTTCAAATTCTTCAGCTAACTCGCGATCAGGGCTGTAATCAAATATTCTTTCCCCCTTTCCATGCCATTGATCATTGCAGATGTCTTTTATTTTTCCCCACATTTCCTGGTAAATCAATATTCTAAAATCTTTCTCCTCCTTAGATTTTTCACTATCATATTGAAAATCATCGATCAGCCTTTTTAATTCCTGCGGATTTGTAATCCTAACTCCGCCTCCGAATGGTTTGGCTGTAACCTCTACTTTAGAACTGCCGTTATTTTTACGCAATGTTGCAATACGCTCAAGGGCAAGTGTAATCTGCCCGGTTGCAGGATTTGTAAACAAAACTTTAACAAGTGCACCTACACTTACCCGCAGCTTGAACTCTTTTATTGAATCTGTTTTATTTTTTTTATTATTCATTCCAATTGATAGTTGTCTTATGCGATCGCTTCTAAAAGTTTTTTTGCTTCAATCAGATCAATAGTAGTAAAGCCTTCAGTAAATTTATTATATGCATCCTTAAGAATTTTTATTCCTTTCCCCATCTCTCCGTTTTGCTGCCATAAGCGGTTTAAGCTCATCGCAGCTCTTAGTTCAAACATAGTTGTTTCTTGCTTTTGTGCTAATTCCAATGCCTTATTAAACAGAGATTCCGACTTCTCCGTAAATTTTCCTTTGAAACTATAAGCAGAATTTCTCCTTTCAGCCTGTATATTTCAGGTAAAAAAGGGTTACCGCTTCCTGTCTCCATAATATTTAGTGCTTCTTCTACAAATTCCAATCCTTCCCCAGGTTTACCGGCTTGAACATATGTACCGGCTTGAAGTAAAAGAAGTATCGGCCAAAATATAGGAGGAGTTTTTAAATCACTGTACATATCAATTCCATTATTGATCTCGATTATGCCTTTGTCTGCCTGTCCCATTTCTGCTATTGCTGAACCATAAAGACATTTTGCAACAGCTTTCCAAATTTGAAATTCATGTTTATCGGAAATTTCAAAAACAGCTATTGCACGATCACGGGCAATTTCGTTCTCATGTCTCCAGAGGTGAAGCAGGCCTGTATGAAACAATGCATATGCTTCGCTGAAAGGATGATTCAATTTATCTGCAAGCTTTATTGCCTCGTCTGCTAATTTTACTGAACGGTCGGGAAAGCCGATCATCCAATAGCACAATGCAGAAGTTGTATAAGTAGTAACACCTGGATTATTTCCGAACCTGAATCCATGAGCTGCGTTCAATTTAGGATTGTAATTAGCAATTCCATTCGCCATAACTTCCAGCCCCTCTTTAATTCTACCAATAAAGGCAAGGCTGTATCCATATACCAATTGTCCCTCAACTTCCATATTTATATCTTTAATTTTTATTGCAAGTTCAAGAATCTGTTCTGCGAAACTCATACACTTTTCGAAATTTGCTGTATACGCATAAAATCCTGCTAAAGCTCTCAGCACAGGAAATAATTGGGGGATCTCTCCGTATTTCCTGCAAAGTTCAAGTGCATTTGTGTATGCTTCCTCAACTTCCCGTGTACAGCCTTTTATTGCCATCAGCACCCTGGCAAGGCTTGTTTGCAGCATAATCTCCTGCTTAGCACGTTCAGGTGTAGTTGGTGTTGATGAAAGGACATTCAGTAAATCGGTAGTTAATCCGATCGAAGAATAATACCATCCTCTTGCATCGTAGATAAGCCATAGGCTATTGGTTAATTTATATAATTGTTCAAGATTTTTTTCTTTTACCCAATAACGCCATGCTGTTTTCATATTCTCCAGGCTGTATTCAACAGTCTCTAAAGCCGACTCCCTTTCCGGTCCGGTTAAATTATTCCACAGGCCCTTTGCAAAGTCTGCAAAATATTCAGCATGTGCTTGCCTTGCTAAGACAGCGAATTCGGAATTTTCATTCAATCGTTCTTCGGCATATTCCCGTATCGTTTCAAGCATCATTAGCTGAGCTTCTCCGGAATTCCGGTCTTCACGACGAATCAGACTTTTGTCAATAAGAGAAGTTAGTCCTTCGAGAATGTCCAATTCCGTTTCTACCGATAGTTTAACCTTGCTGGCTACGTTTTCAACAGATTCAAAAGTAAATCTGGAGAATACCGAAAGTAATGTAAATAACTGCTGTTCATCCTTATTCAGCAGTTCATAGCTCCATCCGATTGTATTACGTAAAGTCTGCTGCCTTTCCGGAAGGTCTTTTGCACCGCCCCGGAGAAGTTTAAGTCTCACTGCAACCCGCTCTAATAAAGCCTTAGGAGAAAAAAGACTGATTCTTGCCGCTGCGAGTTCGATTGCTAATGGCAGTCCGTCTAATCTTATACATATCTCGGCTATTGCAGGCATATTATCACTAGTTACTTCAAAATCCGGTTTAACAGCCGAAGCTCTGTCTATGAATAATTGAACTGTTTCGAATTGTGTAAATTGTTCTACAGATTGATTTTTAAAATCTGTTTGCGGTAGCCCTAACGGCGGAACGGGAAAGATTTGTTCCCCGCGTAAATGTAATGCTTCACGGCTGGTTACTAGCAATTTCATTTTCGGACAGCCATGAAGCAATTCTCCTATCAGTGGAACTGCTGCTGTAACCTGTTCAAAGTTGTCTAAAAGCAGAAGTAATTTTTTAGATTGTAATTTTATTTTAAGTTCATCTATAAGCGGGCGGCTGCTTGTTTCTTTTAGTCCGGTTATATCTGCAATAGATGCAAGTACAGCTTCCGGTTCTCGTAATGGTGCTAAATCAACAAAATAAATATTATCTTGAAAACTATCGATTAATTCTCTGCAAGTCTGTAGTGCTAATCGAGTTTTCCCGGTACCGCCCGGTCCGGTAAGAGTAACCAGCCTTATGTCTTCACGCTGAAGTAATTCAGTCGTCTTTTTTATTTCTTTCTTGCGTCCGATAAAAGGAGTTGTCTGGGCGGGTAAGTTAGTCTTCGGTTTACTATAAAATATTTCATTACCGGTTTCTGCCGTTTCCGTAGACTGACTAATAACGTTCAGATACTTGACTTCCACGGGCAATGATACTCCAAATACAGAGTGGTATCGCTTTAAATATACTGACGCAAATATGAGGCCGGCTAACCTTTCTTTATCATGTATGGCAATTTTATTGCAGTAATTTAAACCTGCGGCCACTGCTGCCAGCCAGTACTGTCCCCAAAGGTCATCAGATAAACTCGGATAATTATCTTTTACCCATTTACTAAATGTTCTTCTCCCCGCTATTATAACAGCGCAAGCACCGGCTAATTCTATTGGAACTTTATTCGGATCGATAATATCTTTTTCTGCAAATTGAATAACCATATCAGTCCATTTAGTTAATGGTACTCTCGACAATTCACGGATTAGATAGGACACTTCCAGGTACCGCAAATCATAAAACAGAGGCATTCCCGTTTTGAATAAAGCGAAATCAATTAGATAAAATCCGGTTAATTCATCACCATTTTCGTCGAACGTTGTAAGTATGTTTCCTATGTTTAAATCACCATGCTGAAATCCGATATTTATATCGATAGGCCTGGCCTTTTCCCACAATTCAGCCTTTTGCGAATAAACTAACGGATTTGGAAAAACCTGTCCTTGGATCATTAATCCCGGGATATCATTTGCAATATTGCATGTATCTCCCATAAATCGTTCGATGTTTCCTCCTGCTTTTATCCGGTAGCCCAGCCAATCAGCAATAATCTTTTGCGGATGAACTGCTTTTTCAAACTTTGAATTTTTATTCCAATTTTCAAGCAATAATTTACTTGTCGTTTCAAAAATCTTTTCAAGCTTGTTCTGCTGCTGATAGCTGGCTAAAGATTGATAATTATGCAGTGATTGACCTGCTATTGAATAAAATATTGCAACAGCTTCTTCGAGTTCTATTCTGTCGAATACTAAATCTGCAATATGATCTTTAGCAAATTCAGGAGGGGCATGCTTAATTGCTGTACTATGTCTTTCGAGTTCATCCGTTTTGGATTTTTTGCTTTTATGATCAAGTTTAAGAATAAGATGCTTGACCTTCCCGTTTTCAATTAATGTTACACTTACTAAATATAAATATGCACCTGTCCTTCCGCCTTTTAGTTCTTGAAGCGGAGTAACTTCTATGTTAAATGTCTTCTGGGCAAGAGCAATTATTTCCTGGAATTCAACAGGAAGAGACCTAAAATTATCCGCTATTCCGGTCATCTTGATATTCCTTCATATTATGATTCAACTTAAAATGCAAAAGGATAACTTATTATTGTCTTTTATATCAAACAATAATAAATGATTTTTTTTCCAGTAGTTAAACAATATGTATTGACTTAAGGGTTAGATAAAATATGATATAATGTTTTAAAATATCCAACTAGGAGGAATATTGCAATGTTTTAAGGCAATATTTTGATTTTAATTCTTTCCTTAAAAAATTCTCTCTCCGGTTATTTTAAAATTGGATTATATATTACGTTTTTTTTAATGCAGTAATCTTTTTTGAGATTCCGGTTCCTCCGTAGGAATGCCTTTGGCAAAGCCCGTAAAGGCAAGGTCTTCTTTAATAATGTAATAAGATTAATTATTAGACTTCAAATTTGCTATGGTGTAATTAACATATAACCGGCTTTTTCAAAATCCACTACTGCTCCTATACCGGTAACAACTCTTCTGGTGAAAGGGAAAATATCTTCAATTTTATAACCCTTCTTTTCAATCGCTACATTACATCCGTAAATTTTTACCCCGTTCTTTGCCAGCTCCTCAATCATATTTTTACTGGGATTACCGTCAGCATGAGCCGACTTTACTTTTTGATTATATGCTTCATCATTCAGAAGAAACTGAACTCCGTCTGCCCTAAAGACTATCAGTATTTCAAAATCTTTACCTTCCTTCATACCCAGTTTTGTATATTGTTCATAAAGATTATGAACCGCCAATACCTGCCTGCTTATTCCGTTCGGCATTACGGCATCGGTATTTACTTGAGCCACTATCTTAAGCCCTGTACGGTTCTTAATATTAAGCGGAGCCTTTTCACTTTCATTTGTCTGTGAATATATTTTAGTGCTTGTTAAAAGAACAAACACTGTTAACAGATAAAAAGCAGCTGATGATAAAATTATTCTTGTTTTCATTTGATTATTCCCTTATAAATATTTTTAATTAATTAGTCCTTTTATGATATACGAGCAGATATATATTTAAGTTTTTCAATAATAGGATTTATTACGGCTGTATTTGAACATAACCTTCCTGCACAAGCTGAATTAGCCTGGCTACAGCTCCTCCGTTTACTTTTATATCAGGTAAAAGATTTTCGTTAGTCCAGTTGTGCCCTTTCATGGATACCGCGCATTCTTCTAATTGAACTCCTTGTTTCAGCAATTCAGCTATTAGTTCTTTATAAGGATTTCCCGTTGTTACATGACGAAAAGTATTATAAGCTTTATCGTTTAATGTCATATAAGCAGCGTCTCCGTGGAATACTCCGATTATTTTACCTTGTGTACCCATTTGTTTATATCTGTCTGCGAGAAGGTGCATATATTTAATACCTACCGGAACATCCCCGGCAAAAGCCAGGTGGTCCATATTAAACACAACGTTAGCTTTCTTAAGTACAATTGGAATGTCGATATGTATTGATGAATCGGCTTTAACAATCTGCTTTTGTCCTGCAAATACAAATTGATTCAAGCTGAGGGTTAATATTAATGCAGTAAATAAGCCGTGGAATATTATTACCCTTTTACTATGACTCATAGTTCCACCTCTTAATTTTATTGTGATACGTTATTGTAATAAACAGCAATATCCGCGCTGCCGTTTATCTAATGTTAGATTAAAATGATTAGCTTAATTTACTAATTAATTTATCAATAGAAAGTAAAATGTTTGGAAAGGATATGCTCTTTTCGGTAAATCTAATATCAATAAATTAAAATGTGATAAACAGCATTTTACTAATGGGAAATGGATGCAATGGCATTATTTTATTACTCTCAAATTTCCTTTTGTACTAACTCATTTGCCTTTTTCGTTTGTATTGCGGAATCAGGCATCAGATTCCGGGTCTTCCGTGAATGCCTTGACATAATATTCCTTTGCATTTGTAATCTTGCCTTTTGCACCTTAAATGAATTGCGTTAATAAATTTCATGCAGTGAAGCGTTAAGAGATAAAATCTGTTTGAAGGAGCGGAGCGACCGAGTTATTTTATCTTAGCGGAACGAAATGAAATTTTAGCAATTCATTTTAAGTGCATGTTCTTTTGATACTTTTCTTGCGCCAAGAAAAGTATTTATTATAAAATATTTTTTTTATTCTCCCCTCCTTTTGGAGATTCCGGGTTTTCCGTAGGAATACCTTTGGTAAAGCCCGGAATGACATTGTTGAGACAGCCTATAAATAATAAAACAGATAGACCAAACTAGTGCCTAATATAAAGAGACATAAACTCGGATAAAAAAAGTAAAGGGAATAGACAAAGAGAAAAATTCGATCCTAATTTTTCGATTCGGAAGATTTGAAGTTGTTTATTACTTTTTTAATGATCGTATTAAAATTACTATTAGTATTTGGTTTGATATTTCTATTTGCCAATTTTTCCAGATCTATTCCTTTCCCGACCTGCTTAACTTGCCTGGACGAATAAATGTTTTTCGCAAATTCTATTTTATCTGTGATAGAATTAAAGGATAGTGAAATGCTGTCCCCGCTGTCCCTGTGGATTATTTTTAGGATATTGTCTTCGTCTATTTCTTCAATATCCCATTTGCTAGAAAATATTGCATAATTTACTGCGGCTTTCGGTAATGGGATTCCATAAAAAGGGTCTTCATAAATCTTATTTGAATATTGGCCAATTGATATCTCTTTTTGACATTTTTCTTCTTGCATTGACATAACTTCCTCACTTATTAAATCAAATTAAAAACTAATGCAGAGATACAATACTAATGCCAAAGGATTCGAAACTAAAGACAGAGATTTTAATAAAAATAAGGTCTATTTATGCAATAATATTTAAAATTAAAATTGTAATGTGTATGAAATTGGAACATGTTTTTATTTAGTATTAATTTATAATTCTGAATAAGTTTTACTTCGGTTTCTGCAGCTAGAAATACAATTCAAGAATAGGGATAGTTTATCCATAGAAAGGAAAGTTAAATTGTCTAATAGAATATTCCCAGCACTATAAATTAGTTGAAGTCAGCCAGCAGCACCGTTCCCTAATTTAAATTGTCAGGTTTAATTGAGAATCTCTATATTAAATCTAATATGAGGTTAAAAGAGTTCTTTCATCTGCCAAGCTGTCAATTAACAAAATTTTCGGATAGCCGGATTATTAGTTTTAAGAAGATAATCGCATTTTCTCTACTATGCTTTATCTTGTACTAATATTGTACATATCTTGTACTAATCTAGTACCCCTAAAAATTGAATGACAATTTGGCAAAGAATTAATCTTTCCCAATAAATTTAAGTAAAGCATTTATAAAGGTTAGAGGATGAGGAGGGCATCCGGGAACAAATAAATCGACTTTCACATCTTCATAAAATGTACGGTTAAGTTCTAAAGATTCCGCAAATATTCCCCCGCTAATTGCGCAAGTACCGAATGCAACAACAATCTTCGGACTGTTGATACTTTTATAAGCATCCATTAATGCAGGCGCCATATTTTTTGAGATGGGCCCGGTAATTACAACACCATCCGCATGCCGCGGCGAAGGTACAAAATCAATACCGAATCTGCCCATATCGAAATTGACATTACTGCATGCGCCTAATTCCATTTCACAGCCGTTGCAACCTCCCGCGGATACCTGTCTAAGCTTTAACGATCTGCCGAATATTTTATGAATTTCCCTTTTCGATTTAACTGCATGCTCTTCAAATTCAGTAAAAATTGTTCCCGTCGAAATGTTTAATAAATTTATATCTGTGCTGCCCAGTTTATAATCGCTGGTAAATTTAATTGCGCCGTTTGTGCAGGCTTTTTCACACTCACCACAAAAAATACATTTACCCAGATCAATAGAAAGCGGCTTTATTTTAATTGCATCCGTCGGGCACACTTCTTTACAGTCTGCACAATCATTTATGCACTTTGATTCATCTATTACGGGAAAGCCTTTATGGTTAGTCAGCAGCTTCGCATTCCTAATATCACGTATCGCCTGGTAACCGTGTTGCTTTCTAAGTTTTAATAAGTCAAACATATTATGCCTAAACTATAAATTATAAATCGAATCCGCTGTAAGATAAGTTGAAGCTTTTATTACATAACGGAAAATCGGAAATACCTTCATTTCTAACAGACATAGACAATGCAAACCAATTGTGGAATGAGGGGTCCTTAATTTTTACCCGCTTAATTTTGCCGTCAGCATCCGTTATAATTACGTGAGCAATTTCTCCTCGCCAGCCTTCACCTAATGATACAACCATTCGTTCCGGTTCTAGTTGAAAATTGTTTTTCTTAATTTCGCCGTTGGAAAAATTATCAAGCTGCTCATTTATTATTTTAATTGACTGTTGAATTTCAATATAACGTATGTAAGCCCTGGCAAAAACATCACCGGAATTAAGCGTTAATTTGTGAACCGGAAAAAATTCATAACCGCCGAAGGGATGATCGGATCTTACATCTACCGGAATACCGCTGGCTCTTGCCGCCGGTCCAACCATACCTATTTCTTTAGCAGTTTCTTTTGAAACAACACCTGTCTTCTCAAATCTTTCCAGTACTGATGAAGACGAAAACAATACTTCAGCCGCAAGCGAGACTTCATCATTAAGCTTATTTATCGTCAAAATAATTTTACTTTTCAATTCATCCGGTATATCATAATTAACACCGCCGATCGTCATTAATCCCCGCCCGAATCTATTACCGCATACAGCCATGGTAGTATTTATTATTTTTGTACGCAGAGCTCCGAACACCGAGTTTCCCGTCAAATATCCCACATCATTTGAAAGCGCAGACAGATCGCCTAAATGAATTGCTATCCTTTCAAGTTCAAGAGCAATAGTCCTAATTAATTTTGCCCTCCGTGGTATTCCTATATTACCTAACGATTCAACCGCCCTTACAAATGTTCCTGCATGCCCGATTACCGTATCGCCGGCAATAGATTCAGAAAGCTTCTGCATATATATAGGATTAGTATTATGTCTTATAAACAATTCTTCAACGCCGCGGTGCTGAAAGCCGAGCTTTATTTCAAGATGATATATTTTTTCACCATGGCAGGAGAAGCGGAAATGCCCGGGTTCTATTACACCAGCATGAATAGGCCCGACTCCAACTTCATGAATGTCTTCGCCGCTCATACTAAAAAAATTATATTGCGGTTCTTCATTATTTATTCCGGGTATACCTTTTCTTAATGGTTTTAGCCATGGATGCCCTTCAGGTTTTATCCCGAATTGCTCATAAAATTCTCGTTCGAATAAATGCGCTGAAGGAACCTCGGAAGTAATTGATTTATAAATCTCCCCGGGATTAAATCTTGAAGAAGAGATAAAAAGCTTTGAGGTGTTATCATCAGCTATAACAGCATACAAGATAATTTTTTCGTTTTCCTTGCTGCCGAAAAATTGTACTAATCTTTTTCCGTTATTAATTTCCGGGATTATACTATCTCTTAAATCTTCAATTTTTAATCGGGGTACGTCTTTTATCAAAACGGGTTGTAAATTTCTTGATTCAATCCAATTCACTTTTAGCACCTCGTTAATGAAAAAAGTTCGCTGCAGTATTTAGAAACGAAAACACCGGCTGTGTCATATTTATTCCGATTATTAAGAGTATAATAATTAAAACTAATTGAGGGGCGTATGCGTTAAAGCCTAATTTTTGATCTGCAATTTGACCTGATGAAATTTCTCCAAAGGACATTTTGAAAACAGCACCGCCCATGCCGAATGAAACTATAACTAGAAATAAAAAGAATGGTACTGCGAGCCAGCTCATTCCGCTGTACCACAATGCTTTTACTATAAGGAATTTACTTAAGAAAATCGGAAATGGCGGCATGCCTGTTATTGCCAGCATGGACACCAGCCATAACCAGCCGGTTCTGGAATCTGTCTTTAATAATCCGGTTACTGATTCAATCTTTTTGCTTTTATGCAGGTGGAGAATATTTCCTGAGGTAAGAAATAATGATGTCTTAGAAAGTGAATGAGCAATAACGTGAAGCATTACAGCGAATGCAGCAAACTTACCAAGTGATATGCCTATAAATAATATTCCCATGTTTTCTATGGAAGAATAAGCAAGCATACGCTTATAATTTTTTAACCTCAGCATAAAAACTGCACTTATCATCAGAGATAGGAAACCGGTTAACATAAAAAGGAAATTCGAAAAGCTTTCCATGTGCGCTGAAATAAAAATTTCCTGCACCCGCATTAAGCCAAGCAGTGCAGTATTTAGCAGAGTTCCGGATAATAATGCTGATACAGGCGAAGGTGCTTCGGAATGTGCATCCGGCAGCCATGCATGTATAGGAGCTATGCCTATCTTAGTACCTAATCCAACAAAAATAAATGCAAATGAAACCTTTAGCCAGAAAGGATTTATTTCCTTTGCTTTATTATATAAATCAGTAAAGAAAAGTGAATTAATACTCCGGCTGCCGATTGAAAGCAGAATAATTCCGACAAATGCCAACGCGATGCCAATGGAACAGATGTAAATATATTTCCATGTTGCTTCGAGCGATGATTTTTTCTTTTCAAAATAAATAAGTAACGCACTGGTTAATGTTGTTGCTTCAACAAAGACCCACATCAAAGCAAGGTGGGTTGCCAAAATTACACCGCTCATTGCGACTACAAATAAAAGTATTTCAATTGTATAAATCGCTTCCTGTTTGGCTGTAAGATTATGCGCTTTAAAATAAAATAAGCTGTAAATAGATACTGCCGCTAATACCAGCGCCATAACCGCAAAAAAGTAAAGCCCCAGTGCATCAAATTGAAAGTATGCTATTAACCAATTTGGGAGTATATACCATTCAAAATGAATCCATTTCGCAAATGCTACAAAAATGTATATTAAAGATGTTCCGAGAAGTGCAGTACGGTTTACAATTTTATTACTAGCAAGTAAACTTATAATACCTAAAATTACCGGGATAAAAAGTACCAGGCTAATCATCATCAATCCTTTAATTCTGTTAAGATATCAACATGGCTTCCGTCGTACATTTCCTGGATCTTATTGAAAAAGATTACGAATAAATAAATCCCCACGAACAGGTCCAGCAGTACTCCAATGTTTACAAGCATAGGCATTTCATTAGCCACGGATAAGGAAAGTAAAAATATTCCGTTTTCTAAAATCATGTAGCATAATATATGTGTAATTATCCTCTTACGATTGATAATCAAGAATAAGCTTGCTATTATTAAAACAAGTGAGATTCCAAAATATAACGGTTTGATACCTGCATTAGTGCGTGCTGCCCAGAAAGCCGCAACAAATCCGAATAGGAATATTGCACTTGCAATAAGAATAGAATAAAACTGTGTAATATAAGGCTCAACCTCTCTGCCTATTTCATTTTTTCTGATTACCTTTAATAAAAAGTAAGGTATTACAATTGCCTTAACTACTATAGTTTCTAAAATAAGGAAGCCTAGATTCAGCCAGGTTATTTCGTGTATATCGGTAATTACTAAAAGGAATAGAAATATTCCCTGCAGCGCTAAAGTTTTTACATAAGCTTCAATTCTGCTGGCTGCAAAAACGTAAAGGATGCTGGTTCCAAGTAGAATTATCAGAATGTTCGACATTAAAATCCTCCCCTTAAAAAGAAAATGATAACAGCAAAAGCTGTTAATGTCAAAGCCGTCATGATAAACACAAATTGCGGTATATGTGAAATCCTTGTCCTGGCAATTAACGATTCAATTATTCCTATTGCAGCAAATACAATTACTAATACAGCAGCGAATAACAGAAATGCACTTGTAATTGATGTTGATAAAGATATTAATAAATTAGCAATGAGCATGGATAGGATAACCATTTTTAATGCTGCTGCATATAAGATATATGCTAAATCCGGCCCTGAATAATCAAGGATCATTACTTCATGAATCATTGTCAATTCAAGATGCGTATTGGGATCATCAATAGGAATACGGCTTCCTTCAACTAAAACCATTATGAATAAAGAAATAACCAGTAATATTTTTACAAGCACGGAATAACCGGTACTTATATTAAGCGAAGAAAATATTGTAGTAAAAGAAATTTGATTTGTCAGTAATGCTAGTGAACCGATGAATATAAAAAATGCGGTTTCAACTATTGTGGAATATGTAGCTTCCCTGCTGGCTCCCATTCCTTCAAAGCTGCTTCCGGTATCTAATGAAGCTAAGATCATCATAAATTTAGAGAACGCCAGGACATAAGCGAACAAAACAAAATCACCGGAGAAACTTATTAAAGATCCGAAATAAGGAACCGGTACCAAAGCTAAAGCAAAAACTACTGATGCAATATTTATTGAAGGTGAAATCTTAAAAATAAAAGTAGTTGTACGGCTGATTACTTCTCCTTTATGTAAAAGTTTAAAGAAATCATTGTAAGGCTGAAAGACCGAAGCTCCTTTCCTGCCTGCCCAGACTGCTTTTACTTTATTAACAAGTCCAATAAAGAAGAAAGGAGAAATTAAAATTATTACATACGGTAATATTTTCATTATTTATTTCACTCCTAAAATCCAAATCAGAAGAAATACCAGAAATACTAATCCGTAAATAATATATTGCTGCAGCTTTCCGCTTTGAACCCATGAGAACATTTCAAAAAATTTATTAATGTTTCTTATTAGGGGCTGAATAAAAAATCTTTCGGAGAAATCCTGCGCATGGCTTTCTAATGATGCTTCTTGCGGGAAAAGGACAGGCTCTTTATTTAATTTAATTTTTTGGGGAACTAATTCAGCTACCAGATTAAGAAAAGGCTGAGTATAAGAGCTTCCCGTATACTGAAGCCTGCTGCTACCTACTTGGTAACCGCAGTCCCATGTTTTGAATACTGCAACTTCTTTTTTCCTTAACAGCAATAGGCGTATTATATAAAAAACTAATACTATAGATCCGAAAATTATAACTGAACCTGACAATATTTTCAGAGTTATTTGTATTTGGCTTATTTCTTGAACCGGGTTTATAGGTAAAAATTGTTTTACGGCATTGCTTAAAAATGTAACTGCTAAATAAGGAAATAATCCGACGCATAATATTATTATTGTCAGCAAAACCATTGGGATTAAAAAAGGATAATCTTTTTTATCGGAAATTTTATTATAGGAGGAACGGGGCAAACCTAAAAAAGTAATGCCGTAAGCTTTTGTAAAACTTAATAATGCCATCGTTCCTATAAATGCTAGTCCTGATAAGCCGAGCACTGCAAAAATATTTAATGTAAGGTTATCTATAGAAAAGCTTTTTGCAATTCCCAGATATATTAAAAATTCACTTACGAAACCGCTTAATAAAGGCATTCCGCTTATCGCTAAGGCAGAAATTAAAAACAAAATTGAAGTTGCAGGCAATAATTTTCCCAATCCACCCAGCTTGTCTATATTCCTTGTGTGTGTTTTTGAGTATATAATTCCGGTTCCGTAAAATAGAACACTTTTAAAAGTAAAATGATTTATAACATGCATTAAGGCACCTAAAAATCCCAACATTGCGATTAAATTATTATTATAAACCAGGCCGAGCATCCCGAGCCCGATACCAATTCCGATAATCCCAATATTTTCTATGCTTGAATAAGCCAGTAACTTCTTTAAATCTTTTTGTGAGACCGCATTTACTATTCCTATAATTCCTGTTGCCAATGCCAGCCCGAACACTGCGTATGCTATTTTTGCATTAGGTATTCCACTAAGCAAAATAATTCGCAGTATCCCGTAAATCCCGGTATTTATCATCACTCCCGACATTAGTGCTGATACTCCTGTCGGTGCAGCCGGATGAGCTCTTGGAAGCCAGGTATGCATTGGTACCAAGCCGGCTTTTGTTCCGAAGCCAATTAAGAAAAGTAGAAATAATAAAGCCGAGATGCTGTTTGAATTATTAAGTGCATCTTTAAATGATATAAAATCGGCTGAACCGGAAGATGCCGATGCCCATGCAAATGCGGAAATTAAAAAGGCTGCTCCTATTTGCATTGCTGTAAAATAATATAAGGCAGCTTTTCTCACATCTTCTTTATCATTTTCAAAGCTTACCAGAAAGAAAGATGAAATGGACATAACTTCCCAGGCAATCATAAACAGTAAAGCGTTCTGTACAATTACTACCATAAGCATTGATGCGGTCATCAATCCTAAAAAGAAATAATATCCTGATAATGCAGATTTATTACCGGAATACATTTTCATATAGCCGGTTGAATAAACAGCAGCTAACAAGGAACCGATTGAAATTATCAAAACAAAAACAGAGGCTAAAGAATCTAGTCTTAAAAATGATTTTCCAATAGGTTCTGAAAGAAATATAACCATCTCAGACTGTCCGCCTTGCAATAAAATGTGAAAAGCTAAAGGCAGGATTAATAACTGTGCAATTAGCGCAGTCAGCAAAAAGACTATGCTTTTAGTTTTTTCTTTTAAAGAAAATCGCAGCAGTACCGCCTGCAAGGAATAAAAATATCCCCGCTAAGAAATCAACCATTAACTTTCATGCCTCATCTTTTGCCAATCAGCTTCCTTAGCATAAACATATTTTAATATCTCTTCTTTTTCAGCCTTTCTTTCTAATAGGTCCAAAAACTTTTTATCACGGCTTAGGTAAGAAATTTTGGAAAGTACATCTAAATGCATTCTTGGGCTGGACGTTAATAAAATAAACATGGTATGAACCGGCTTTTTATCCAACGCACCAAATTCAACCGGTTGAGATAAGTAGCAAATCGATATATTTGCATCATTCACATCTATTACAATGGGATTTCGCGGATGCGGAATTGATATTCCATTTCCTATTGCAGTGGGCATAAGTTCTTCACGCCTGATCAAAGCATCAAGAATTTCTTCCTTTGACAGCTTTCCGGGTGTATTAATTTTTCCCACTGCATCTTTTAAAATGTCTTTTACATATCCGGCTGTTTCTATATTAATTATCTCCCCTCTTTCAAGAAGTATTGAGAAGCTTTCGGGATTCTGTGTGTTCGATAAATTTATTAGCGAGGAGGAAAGTTCTATCCTATTACTTATTATCCATTCATTTATTTCCGCACGATTAAAACGGTACTGGTGATTTATTTTATAACACGGTATCTTTTTATCTTTTATCCATCGGTAAACAGTTTTTTCGCTTACCTGCAGAATATTAACTACGTCTTTTATCTTTAATTCCATATAATCTAGATTTTTCGATTCCAAAAATATTACATTTCCATCAAAGTCCAAATATGGTATTCAATTTCCCTTAATGTCCTAAAATGTCGGTTTATTATTAAATTGCAAAGAATGATGTTTGGGAAATATATAAGGCTATGTTTTTCTATATCTTATAACTGTATTCGGAATTGAAAACTATCGTTCGACAGTTAATTTTAGCTTTCCATATCTTAAAAGTTGAATTGTTGGATTTAAACTTTTATTTGCAAATTCTCCTCTTTAGCTTAAATTATACTTATTTGTGCTGATCTCGTACACCTAAAAATTGGAATAACATTTGGCAAAATGAATTGATTAAATGAAGGCAGCATGAAAGTATTAGGCATTTCTTTTTCGTGTATTTATCATATTGCTTCAACATAGAATTAAGAGGTTTCAAATGTGCGGACTTTTCGAAACTAAACCATCTGCGAAACCAATAGGATGCCGGCAATATTAAAAATTAAAGAAGGAATAAATTATCCGGGGATGATGCTGATACAAATCAAAAAAAATGAGTATCATATACTGGAAAGATGGATATGGAACCGGCTTCCATCTAATTATTTAAATCTTATATATGGTGTACTTTAGGGAGGCCTCTCCTAATCCGCCATTAGCTGACTCCCACATTGCATTACCGAATCAAAAAAAAGCAGCATCAAAAACTAAACTTGATACTGCTTTTAATTTAATAGAAGAGCTTATTATTATCTTCGTCTTACATCTTTAGATTCACGTTTATCATTTCTATTGTTGTTGCTTCTGTTTTCTCTTCTTGGTTCAGGCGCTCGCTTAACTTGATTTTCTCTTCTTTGTTCAGGCACGCGCCTTACCTGATTTTCTCTTTTTACTTCATTCCGCACTTCTCTCTTCTGCACATTTTTTTCCGCTCTGTTGTATCCGGAATTTCGATTTGGCTCTTTCCTAATTGATGGAGCATCCGATCTTTTAGGCTGAGGTCTAACATTCCTTTGGTTATCCCTTGGCGCAGCTTCACGATTCGGCCTATTTATATTATTCTGATTTCTAACATCATTGTTCCGCTGGGTATTTACATCTCTTCTGAATCCTGTGTTTTTACCAATTTCAACTCTGGACATATCCAGGGAAGAAGATCTAGTTCCTCTTCTAATATCCTGGTTTCTAAAATTTTCCCGGGAAATTTGGTCTCTTGGTGGAATATATGCTCTAACAACATCGCCTCTTCCGAATCCGGAATTTCTCGGATTATCAACTCTTTCAATTGATCGTTCTGCAATGCGGCTTCCGCTTCTCTGCCTAACATAATCAACATCTACTCCTCTGTTTATAACTCTTCCGTTTGAATATCCGTAATTTGTCCTAAACCTTGTAACAGAATAGATTCTGTATTTATCTCTTTCCGGAGCAAAATAATTATATACATGGGAATCGCACATATATCTGTACCTGACAAAATGCCAATACCGGTAAGGAGTTACATAATCATGAGTGAAATGAATACCAATACCAATTGAAAATGAAGCGTATGGAGGTAATGGCGACCAGCCGATATAATCATTATCATACCGCCACTGTACCCAGGCAGGTGCCCAAACATCATCAGGAACCCAAATCCAGCCGTAATAATTATCAAAATACCATCTGCCGTAATGAAAAACTATATAACCGAAAGGATCATAGGAATCCCAGTACCAGCCATCGTTAGTCCAGATCCATTGTCCGTTCCGATATGGAGCCCAGCCAACCTGTAAATGCATCGGACGCCAAACAACAACTCCGCCGTCTAATTCAATCCAGGTTCCGTATGGTGACAACGCAGAATAAAATATTCCGCCTCCGTCATTAGGATAATTCATTGATGTTGCAGCGTTTATTTTTATTACTGAACTTAAAACTACCGCAATTACTATAATCAATATTCGTTTCATTTTACACCTCACACTGTTTTCATTTATTACTTAACAACATAGATGCCAGTAAATTTTAAGTAATAACGAAGGTTTTTAACCGTTTTAGAACTAATCATGTTTATTTTAATGAACACTTGATAAGTTATATTGTACACAATAAAGTTAAAAGAAATAACCGGGCTTTATTTATCTTTTAATTCTTCTCTGTTTCCAATAGAAATTCCCAAACACACCGGAAAATCCGGCAATTATTATATAAGGTATCTGCAAAAATTCGGCAATGGGGAAAATTTTCATAACATTATTTAGGGACAGTAATATCTTTCCCTTTTTCACAATTTTATATTCCAGCAAGTATTTCAGCGCAATGCTTAAAATGAATAAAATTAAATAATTTAGAGAAACAAATAGAGATAACGCTAATTGAGAAATTAATCCTACATAAAAAAAATAAATTAAGATTAATTTAAAGACCAACATTTTATTTCCATAAAACAAGCCCTTGCTTGCCCATCTTTTTCTTTGATTATAAAACTGCGTTAAGTCAGAGTTTGAAGAAGTTTTAACCACAGCTTCATGATCCCAGCAAAATTTTATTTCAAAATCTGTTTCCCGCCGGATCTTCTGCATTAAAAGTTCATCATCACCTGATGACAATTTTACCTTGTCGTTAAATCCCCCTACTTCAATAAAAGTTTTTTTTCTATAAGCAATGTTTGCTGCATTACAAATTACCGGTTTGTTAATGCCGATTAATCCTGCCCCAGTTAAAACCAATCCGGCAAATTCCAATTTTTGAATTTTTGAAAATAAACTTGGGGTGTCCATAAATTCAACTGGCCCGGAGACAAACCCGGTTTTTTTGTCCATGCATTGGAGAAGAGTTTTTAACCAATTTCTGGAATGAATACAGTCGGCATCGGTTGTAACAATTATATCGCCTTTACTATTTTCAATTCCGTACTTAATTGCTCTTTTCTTGTTTGCGTTTTCTACATAATCGGCAGGCACATTTAATACTTTTACATTATCAACTTTCTCGGTTAATAATAATTTTTGAAGAGAATCGTCTTCTGAAAAATCATTAACAAATAAAATTTCAAATTTATCTTTTGGATAATCTTGTTCACTTAAGCTTTTTAAGCTTGTTAAAATATTTTCCGATTCATTTCTAAACGGAACAATAATAGAAACAAAATCACTGCTGGTTTTTCCAATACAAGGTTTTAATTTTTTTAATCCGCTTAAAACGGTTTTCAGAAAAAACAAATAATTAAATAGAAGGATTACAAAAAGAATGGATAAAAAAATATTAACCATTGCTTCTCTTAAATAATAAGACAAAACCGATTAAAGCGGGAAATAAAACATTTATAAAAAAGAGAAAAATAGCCGCATCAAAAGCGACAAAATTAGGTTCACCCATTTTGGATAGGAAAAATATTGAAGCACCTTCCCTGATACCTATTTCCGCAAATGAAATTGAAGGGATTATGCTTTTTACGAACATAACTAAATTACCGGCCCAAAAATAATCTAAGAATCTGAAATTTAAAGAGAATGCTGCAACTAAAATCGAGAACTGAGTCAAAATACACAGATAAAACAAAATCGAAATACCTGTCATTTGTAAGATAAATTTCTTCTGTAAGTTTTTTAGCATTTTGAAACTACCGCGAACTGATTCTTTTTTAATTAACGATTTAATAAAACTGAAAAATGAATTATCCCAATATTTTTGTTTAATGAACATTTGAGTCAATAAATAAAAAATCATAATAATTGCAGCAAATAAAATAACAGCAAAATAAAAATTCATCCCGTAATAAAAGTACAAAAAAGGCAGACAACTGATTGAGCCGAAGAAAACTAATATTATCATTGGAAATATTTTATCAATAAAAGTTGCCACCGATACTTTTAAAATTGGTTTTTCTCTAAATTGAATTGCCCGACCAAAATACTCGCCTACCCTAACCGGGGTAAATACTCCGCCTGATAAACCGTAAAAAAGTGAAAGGACTATTTTTTTCTTATTTGATTCGTTAAGTAACGATTTACATGTTAATTCCCATTTCCAATACTGAAGATATAAATTTACGAAAGTAAGTAAGAATGCTAATATTAAAAGGAAAATATTTGCGCTTTGGATTGCAAGAAAAATATCGGAAATGTTAACATGCAGAATTATAAATAAAATAAGTCCGGCAGCTATAAAAATTCTTATTAAATTATAAACAATTTTCTTGCCGGCAGAGGTTGCCGCATTATTGTTTTTTGAAACTTCTTTTTCGTTAATCACCGAGCGTGTTAAATGCAATGATTATTCGCTTTCTAAAACAAAATTAAAGTTATGCCAGACTAGAAATTTATTAAAATGATTTTTATATGAAGTCAAACATAAAACCAACACCGAACCTTGATACTCTTTGAGTAAAATATTGGTTAAACACATCGCCGCCGTTATAATATGAAGTATATATAACTACTCCTTTACCATTCCAATTACCGAATTTAACTCCAAACATATAAGTTTGATTTACTATATACTTCGGTATTCCTTTTATGTCTAAATCGACGGCAATAAACAAACTTTCATCTCTGTTGAGAAATTTTCCAAATAAATTAGGAGCGGAATATTCCATCCCGGCTTTGTACATATATTTTTTTAATTTTTTAAACTTCGTCTGCATTCCGGTGGACATAGCCACACCGCTGTAATATCGAATCTTGGACGAATTTATGTTTTGTTCGTTTGCAAATAATAATTCAGCATAATTATTACCGTATGCAACCGGTTCCTGATTATTAATCCAAACATGATTAGAATCATCCCAATGTCCATCTACTAAATGTGAACTGTTGTGAATATACCTGAATCTTGTATAAAATTTTCCACAATCATATTGCTTAGAATAATTTAAATAACCGCCGAAGAATCCATCTAAGGCATCAATCTGCAAGCGGTATTTTAAATAAGAAGTAACATAAGCATAAGCCATAAATTCGGCTCCGACAGTAATTTTACTTTTTTCAGTGTTAAAATTAAACCCAAAGATATCAACTGCATTGCCTATATCAACTTTTAAATCGGAAGTAGCCGAATAATAAAGCAGGCCCATTCTCGGCTCATCAACTCCGGCTTTTAACGGCATAAAATCAATTCCTTTTGGAAGGAAAATAAATTGGAATGATGAATCATTTTTTGTCTGGGAATAAGAGTTTTGAGTTATAAAGGTAGTTAAAAATAGTAAAAACAGTAATTTTCGCATATCAAATCTTCAAATAATTGGATATAATTTTCTATCATTTAGTTTCTTTTACAAAGATAATATTCATTCATCAATTTTACTTCATATCAATTGTAGATTAATTGAAATTTCTTATTTCTATTAAATCAAATATGGTATTTATACATTTTTAATTTCAATAAAGAATTGATCAAATTCTTATGTGATTTATATAACTTTAAAACACACCGTCTAATCCTTTTTATTTCAATCGATTATTGTTAAGAATTTTTCTTTTTCTTACCTTTCGTTATAAAAATTACCACAAGTGGAGCGGACATGTATATAAGTTTTAGTGAAATACCAGGAAACCATAATCTTTTTCTGGATTACCTCTATGAATTCGAGAATGTTAAAAACTTCTATAAAACTGATTTCCGCAATAAAGAAGAATATTTTAAAATCTTTAAAAAAGTATCCGATTCACATGTTGAATTTAGAGATCAATTATCTTCAATTCTGAATGACCAGTATCGAAATTTTAACCCATCGACTAAAACGCAGAAGAATATTTCTGCATTAAAAGACAAAAAGACACTTGCAGTGGTAACAGGCCAGCAGCTTGGAATAATCGGCGGACCGCTGTATACTTTTTATAAGATTATGACTGCAATTAAACTCAGCTCATTTCTTTCGGAACGTTACGACGATTATCATTTTGTTCCGGTATTTTGGCTTGAAGGAGATGACCACGATTTTAATGAGGTAAGGGAGTTAAATCTTATAAATGATAATAACGAAGTTATAAAAGTTGCATACGGCGAGGAAGTTTTAGATGATGAAAATAAAGGCAGCGTCGGCAACCTAGTTTTTAATGATATGTTAAATAGTTTTTATGCCGATTTAGAAAAAAATATTCGTGAAACAGAATTTACGCCTCTATTACTTGAAAAGATAAAATCATTTTATACTTCCGGCAAAACATTTATGCAGGCATTTAAAGAATTAATTTTCTGGTTATTTGATGAATACGGGTTGGTAATTTTTGATCCAAAAGATAAGAGGCTGAAAGAACAATTAAAACCTATTTTCAAAAAGGAAATAACGGACTTTAGACAGCATACTGAAAAACTTGTTAAGGTTAGTGCACAGCTTGAAGAAGTATATCATGCTCAAGTAAAAGTAAGGCCGGTAAATTTATTTTACAGCAATGAAGAGGGACGATTTTTGATTGAGCCGGTTGAAAATGAGTTTAGATTAAGAAGAAAAAGGAAAAAATTCACTTATGATGAATTGATTGATTTAATTGATAAAGAGCCTGAATGTTTCAGTCCGAATGTTTTGTTAAGGCCAATTTGCCAGGATTACATTTTGCCTACAGCTTTTTATGTCGGAGGACCGAGTGAAATTTCCTACTTTGCACAAGTTATGCCGCTCTACGACTTTTACAAAATAGAAGCTCCAATTATCTATCCAAGATCTTCTGCAACTATTATTGAAAAGAATATTTCTTCAATTATCGAAAAGTACGATATAGATTTGGCTGAACTGTTTGTTGATCCTGAAAAATTAAAACAGAAAGTAATTGATTCAATTTCAAATGTCTCTGTGGAAGAAACCTTTAACACGGCATCCAACCAGATTGAAATTGCATTTGATCAATTGAAAGAGAAATTGTTCGAATTTGATAAGACTATCAGCGATACAAGTTCAAAGTATAAACAAAAGATATTCCATCACCTGGATGAGTTAAAAGACAAAGCGGCGGATGCACAAAAAAGGAAGCATGAAATCACTTTGAGGCAGATTGATAAAATATCCAGCGCTGTTTTCCCTAATTCTAACCTTCAGGAGAGAGAGATAAACTTTCTTTACTATGCCAACAAATACAGCGTCGATGTTATCAAAAAAATATTTGATGAACTGACAATTAATAAATTCGAACATCAGATTATAAGTCTGTAAATCTAGATTTATAATGTGAAGAGACTAAAATCGGCATAGAAACATTTGGATGCAACAAGATTAATTAGTTGAATTATCTTATCGCCTTCTCTGTTTCGAAATCAAAGAAATGGAGTTTAGTGGAATCAAACATCAAACTTCTTGATTTCCCTGCCTGGGGCATTTCTCTCGCGGGTACTCTTGCAACAAATTGTGCCTTGTCCATATTAAAATAAAGAAAGATTTCATTCCCCATTGGTTCAACAACTTCAAGAAGAACGTCTAGCTGAGAAAAATGAGGCTGCGGTGTAACATTTGGAGCATCATAAATATCTTCAGGGCGAATTCCCAAAGAAATATTTTTATTCAGATAGGACTTAAGTTTTTCTTCGTAGCCATTACCTAATTTAATTGTAAAATCTCCGCCATGTGCTCTTAAATACCAATCCATTATCCGCAAAAACTTTACCGTCTATAAAATTCATTGATGGGCTTCCTATAAATCCGGCAACAAATTTATTAGCGGGATAATTGTAAAGATTAAGAGGAGTATCAATCTGGGGAATATTTCCGTCTTTCATTATTACAATTTTATCACCCATTGTCATGGCTTCAGTTTGATCGTGGGTAACATAAATCATTGTAGCATTAAGTGTATGATGAAGCTTTGAAATCTGCGTTCTCATCTGCACACGAAGTTTTGCGTCAAGATTGCTCAACGGTTCATCAAACAAAAAGACTTTCGGTTTTCTTACAATGGCTCTTCCAACAGCTACTCTCTGCCTTTGTCCACCTGAAAGTGCTTTGGGTTTTCTGTTAAGATAATCCTCAAGTCCTAAGATTTTTGCTGCCTCAGTTACCCTGGTTTTTATTTCATTCTTATCAAACTTTCTCAGCTTAAGCCCGAACGCCATATTTTCATAAACTGTCATATGCGGATAAAGTGCGTAATTTTGAAAAACCATTGCAATATCTCTATCCTTTGGAGAAACATCATTAACCAATTTTCCATCGATAAATAATTCTCCTTCTGTTATCTCTTCCAAACCTGCCACCATTCTTAGAGTGGTTGATTTTCCGCAGCCGGAAGGCCCCACAAGAACTACAAACTCCCGGTCGTTAATATTAATGTTCACATCTTTTACTGCAATATTTCCGCCGTCATAAACTTTGGTGACATTTTTTAATATTACTTCGGCCATATTTTACCTAACTATTAGTTTTAGTTGAGAAAGAAAATTTGGATTAGAGATATTCACACAATCAAAGTTATTAACTTTTCCCCCTTGATTCAATAGAAGAGACATGATTGCGAACGCCATTGCAATTCTGTGATCTTCAAAGCTTTCGAATATAACTTTTTCATTCTTCATATTTCCGGAGACATCAAATCCATTTTCAAGTTCGTTAACTGAAAGTCCAAGTAAATTAAGATTATAACAGATCGCTTTAATCCTATCGGTTTCTTTTCCCCTTAACTCAGCAACTTTATTTATTTTAAACGAACCTGAAGCAAAAACACCAGCAACTGTTAAAATAGGTATTTCGTCAATAATATTCGGAATAATTTCTTCTGGAATATCAACATTTTGTAATTTACTTGAATAAGCTATTATATCACCGAGATCTTCTCCGGCAATTTCTCTTTGATTTTCAATTTCTATTTTTCCGCCCATATTTTTCAAGACAGTCAAAAGACCAGTTCTTGTTCTATTAAGTGAAACATCTTTGATTCGCAAAACAGAATTTTTAGATAGAAGCGTCAACACTATAAAAAAGGCAGCGGTAGAAATATCCGAGGGAACAATATATTCTTTTGCAACCGGATAATTTGCTTTTGAAACATAACTGATTTTTTCAATTCCCTTCTGTTCAGTCCTCAGCCCGAGCATTCTTTCTGTGTGATCTCTTGAAGGCAATTTTTCTATTACAGTAGTTTCATCTTCACAATGCAAACCTGCCAGCAAGATTGCACTTTTTACCTGAGCACTTGCCACAGGCAATTCATAATTTATAGGTATAATTTTTTCAGCCGGAGAAATATGTAATGGCAGTGTATAATTTTCTGTTGATTGAATCTTCCCTCCCATTTCAGAAAGTGGAGAGATAATTCTTTTCATAGGTCGTTTAGAAAGAGATGAATCGCCGATAATAGTTGATTCAAAATCCTGTGCAATTAATATTCCGCTAATTAATCTTGTTGTGGTTCCTGAATTACCGGCATCCAATTCTTCATCCGGTTTTTTAAATCCTTTAAAACCTCTTCCGGTAACTTCTAAATAATCTCCTTTATTAACTATTTCTGAACCGAGTTTCTTAAAACAGCTTTGAGTTGATTTTACATCTTCCCCATTCAGATAAATTATATATTTTGGAAGTCCCTTTTGCCATTGAAGAAAAAATTACCGCCCGATGAGATATTGATTTATCTCCCGGTAATTTTAATTCACCGGTTACTTTTTCTATTTTATTGAATTCCTGGATCATTCTATATTATAATAATTATTTGCCGCTAAAGTGATTAATCAACTGATTTAATTCTTCATCTGTAAATTCAGTTTTGCCATACATTCCTTTTTTATTCCGCTGACGAAAAGCTTCATATAAGATTACAGCCGTTGCAACAGAAACATTGAGACTTTGAACCATTCCAACCATTGGTATTAAAAATTTTTTATCCGCTAAATTCGCAGCTTCATCCGACACTCCCCTATGCTCGTTTCCCAAAACAATAGCAATTTTTTTTGTTAGATCAAGTTCATATAATGGAATTGCATCCTCACAGATTGACGAAGCGTATATTTCAAATCCTTCATTATGAAGGCTTTCATAACATAAAGGAATGGTTTTGAATTTATCTTTTTCAACCCACTTAAATGCTGAAGCAGAAGATTTTTTTCCGATCTTAGGAAATTTTTCTAATGTATAGACAAGGCTTATCCTAGAGATTCCGACTGCATCGCAGGTTCTAAATATTGCACTTACATTATGAGGATCGTGAATATTTTCTAAAACAATTCGTAATGATTTCTGCCTGGCATTTGCCACTGAAATTATTTTCTGTTTTCTTTTTTCAGTTTTAAAAGATATCACGAATTGCTTTTATTAAAAACTAATTTGTAAATTATTTTATTCCTGCTTCCCCTGGCTTTATCAATTTTGAATTTTTTAACATCACTCTTTAGATAATAAGCAGCAAGATCCAAAATCTTTTCTATAACTGTATCTTCATCATGAGCCCAGCATTCACATCCTTTTAAGCTTGGTATTTCAGCTGTACAGCCATCATCGGATTTTATAACTACTATGTCAAGAATCATAAAAGGCCCATCCAAAACCCTTCCCGAATAGAAGTGCTTCCAAGGACATAATTAATATTTACTTTCGCTTTTTCCGCCGAGCATAATTTTAACACTAGCGCTTGCGCCGATTCTGTCCGCACCGCTTGCAATCATTGCATCCGCATCTTCTCGGGATCTAATGCCGCCGGAGGCTTTAACACCCACAGAGCTTCCTACCACATATTTCATTAATGCAACATCACCTGCAGTTGCACCGCCTTTACTAAACCCGGTTGAGGTTTTTACAAAATCAGCACCGGCATCCTTGCAAATCAAACATGCTTTTATTTTTTCTTCATCGCTCAGTAAAGCTGTTTCAAGAATAACCTTACAAACTGCGCCATGTTTTTTCGCAGCCAGCACAACTTGATTAACATCGTTGAAAACATAATCATAATTACCGCTTTTAAGCTGGCCGATATTAATTACCATATCAACTTCCTGAGCACCGTTGTTTATTGCCTGTTCCGCTTCAAATCTTTTTGTCTCAGTTGTATTTGCCCCAAGCGGAAATCCTATAACAGTGCATACTTTTACATCGGTATCTTTCAATAATTCATAGGAAAGTGAAACATGGCTAGGGTTTATACAGACAGATGCGAAATCAAATTTTTTTGCTTCCTCGCAAAGGTCTCTTATTTCCTTAGGCGTTGCCTCAGGTTTCAAAATAGTATGATCAATTTTTTTTGCAAGACCTTTATCGAGCAGGACTTCACCAACGCCTAACCCGGCAGCAATTCTTTCGGCACCCACACCGACAATATGATTAACTGCTTTCGGCTGTGTTACAACATTTGTTTCCCATCCCTTACATGATTCGTCTTTGCAATAAAAATCGTGTAAAGTTTTTTCAAGGAACTCCTGCGAAACTTTGTTATCTGAAGTTGATGTATTCATATTAAACCCCATATCTTAAATATGCTTTAAAAGTATTTTTTAATAACATTGCTATGGTCATTAGTCCAACACCGCCGGGTACCGGAGTAATGTACGATGCTTTTTTAGAAACATTCTCAAAATCAACATCGCCGACAATCACTGTAACCTTTGGTTTGCTTGCATCAGGAATTCTGTTTATTCCTACATCAATTACAACAACACCGTCTTTAACCATATCTGCTTTTACAAAATTCGGCTGACCAATTGCAGCGATTAAAATATCCGCCTGTTTTGTATAGTCAGCTAGATTTTTTGCCGCGGAATGACAAATAGTTACAATTGAATTTGCACCTTCTTTTTTCTGAAGCATAATGTTTGCAATCGGTTTACCGACAATATTGCTTCGTCCTAAAACTACGACATGTTGACCCTTTGTTTCAATTCCATATCTTACCAAAAGCTCTTGAATTCCCGCAGGTGTGCACGACACAAAAGTTTCTTTTCCAATAACTAAATTTCCTACACTTATAGGATGAAATCCGTCCACATCCTTTTTCGGTGAAATTTTTTCGAATTACTTTATCTTCATCAATATGTTTTGGGAAGCGGAAGCTGAACTAAAATACCATGGTAATCAGGATCATTATTATATTTATCAACTAAATCCAGCAGCTCTTGTTCTGAAATGTCAGAACTTCTTTTTTCAGCTTTGGACCTCATCCCGATTTCTTCACAAGCTTTACCCTTATTCCTAACATAAATTTCGGATGCCGGATTATCACCAACTAAAATTGTAACTAATCCCGGAACATTTTTCCCTTCCTTAATTAATTTACCTATTTCCTGTTTAAGTTCTTCCCTAATTTCTGCTGCAATTTTTTTACCGTCAATTAAAATCATTTTTACTCGATTATGCCTTTATTTAATAACATTTTTTTAAAAACTATTCTAAATTGTCTGCTTGTCTACTTACCTTTGCTTACTGCCTATTGTTACTTGCCTACTAATTCAATTTTACTTTCTTTTTCCTTATTTCCAATAACCTCATTTAAATATTTCTGCAGTTTCTTGTCGTGATTGATTTCTTCTTCAAAAGGATTTGAATTCTGCCATCCTAATTTTCTATATTTTCCGGTAATTTTCCAATCTTCTAATGGTAATTTCACAAAAAATTGGATCGTTGTCCAATGTAAAACAACGTCTTTCATTTATTTCGGAAGCTAATAATGTAGTACCCGAGTGAGCGAAGAAGTCTAAAACAATTTCATCCTTTTTGCTGCTTGCAAGAACTATTCTATTTATTCCTTTTAGTGGTTTCTGTGCATAACACCCGTTTACATTTTCTTCCATCCTGTAAAACACCTGCTGAATATCAACCCAGACATTACCAGCACGAATAAATTCCGATTTGCTTCGTTCTAAATTTTCAGTTTCTTTACCGTTTACAACTTTGTAATAACCGCGTAGTACCTTTGGAATATCCGTATACTCTGCTTCTACATTAAATTCCGGTTTGCCTTTTAGTATAATATAGAAGCTCCTGGCGAATAGACATCCAATTTTTTTGAGTGCCGTAACCGCGCTGATTTCTCATCGTTATAAAACTGCGTGAATCGAATCCGGAAGTCCGCATCATTGTAATAAAATCTGAAAGCGGCTGAAAATGATTATTCTGATCGGCGCCGAGCCATAAATAAAGCGAAGAATTTTCCGAAAGATGCACATAGGAATTTTTTATCCACAGCTTAGACCATTCAATAAAATTATCCAGATCCCTTTCCTCAAATGCAACAAAATTATACGGCGGATCATGAATAGCCAAAACTGCCTTTTCGTTATTCATCAGGTTTTCAATAGAAGAATTGTCCGAGGCATCCAAACATCCGACTTTGTGTTTTCCCAAAGGATCATTCCAAATCTCACCATCTTTTAAACGGCAGTAAGGCAACAACAAATCCCTTATCTTTTCGTCGGAATCAATTCTTGGCAAGGGGAAATTAATCATTCACAATCAAATTTTTTTAGTAAAATCCGGGAAGAGTATTCTTTCAAGCTCAATTGTTTTTCCGCTGTCAGTATCTATCTTAAAATAAATTCCGCTAAGATGAACATCATTTTCTGCAGTTTCATACTTCTGCGGGGTTTGATAAATAAATCTGTTTATAGCAGCCTGGGTTTTCATACCTATAACTGATTCGTAAGGCCCGGTCATTCCCACATCAGTAATATAACCGGATCCGTTGGGGAATATTCTTTCATCGGCCGTTTGGATATGAGTGTGAGTTCCTACCAATGCACTTATCTTTCCGTCAAGATAATTTACCATTGCAAGCTTCTCGGCAGTCGCCTCCGCATGAAAATCTATAAATATATTTTTTGTTTCGCTTTTAATTTTATTAAGAGCCCACTCCGCAGTTCTAAAAGGACAATCGATAGAGGGCATGAATGTTCTGCCCTGTAAATTTAAGACTGCGACCTTTCCTTTTTTAGTTTCGGCAATATAATAACCGTTTCCGTAAGTGCCTTTCGGATAATTAAGCGGCCTGATTGCTCTCGGTTCTTTTTTCAAATATTCCTGGGATTGATGTTTATCCCATGTATGATTTCCGCCGGTAATAACATGAACGCCAATGTCAAAGAGGATTTTTCCTTCCTTTTCAGTGCATCCTTTACCGTCCGAAGAATTTTCGCCGTTGGCAATAACCAGGTCGGCTTTATATTTTTGAATTAAGCTGGGCAGCCATGTTTGAACCAGGTCCATACCCGGTTTACCCACAATATCACCAATAAACAGTAGATTTAATGAAGCCATATATTTCCTAAATTAGGTTTTCAATATATCTAAAAATGAATAGAATTAAAAGAATTAGCAGTTATTACTTGATCTTGGTATCAGACATTAAAATAAAATTCCAAATGGAATATTGATCAAGCTTTTGTAAGCCAGGACTTGTTCTCTGAAAGTTGGGACTGAGTAATTGTAAATGCACACTAAGACTTTGCGACAACAAGAGATGGCATATTGGCAATTAAAGGGAAAAAGTTTCATCCGGAATATAAAAATTATTTAAGTTTTGTATATAAATTTGAGGATAATCTAGCACATAAATTTTTATTTTTTTGTGCATTTAATTAAAAATATTTTTAAGTTTAAGTATACATAATTAGCTACGATATAAGATGCCGGGGATTTTGTAACTACACTAAGACACGCATGGGGGCAAATCGAAAAGAAAAGATATTAAAATAGTTTGATTATAATTGAAATTAAGATGTGTATAAATCTACATTCAGTTTCAATTTACATTTAAATTTATCAGAAAAAGTATTTACATGAGATTGAACTAATATGAAATTGAGCATAAGCCAATTATCCATTATTTTAAAATTAAGGAATGATTGTAATGAAAAATATTTTTGAACTATTTATTAAATATTTAGGATCAGCTATTATTATTGCTGTTTTACTTTTTTATTCCGGATGCGAAAAAGATTCTTCCAATCCAACTCAACCTGTTATTAAGAATGAAAGCTGGAAATTAGATAATAATTTTTTCAGGGAAGATAAAATCTTACTAAATAGTTATGTTTCAAACGGCACTTTTACTATTGCATCATTTGAGGCTGTTTCTCGTTTTGATTCTTCCAGTTTAGCACCAGATATAAATGTTATTGCTAATCCTTCATTTTCACTTGCTTTTAAACCTGCATTTGGTGATGAACTTTGGGTTTACGGAATTCCAACTTCAAAATATTTTCAGCTAGTTTCACCTTATTTCCCTCAAGCCGGCACCGGCTATCTCCGACTGCATGATTGGGACAATACCTACTCCCTTAATGCTTTTGCTCTTGCAGGCTATTATAATTTACCCATTGGCGCATTCAATAATCAAGGTACATTCTTATCAGTTATAGCCGATACAGACGGCACATCTTTCTGTTTAATAGATTTTAATGTTACAGACTTTACATACGGAAATCCTACATTGAAAATCTCACCTAAGATAACAAAAATCATCCTGCAGGGATTTGATAAAAATATAAGCTATGCCCCCTTAATAAGTCCTATTAAAGACAAGTTTTTTATTGGAACAAACATTGGCAATTTTATTGCATATCCTGATGGATCATACAAGCGTCTTTCTCAGATTAATGGAGTTGCTGAGGATATGTTTACTTATAATGATACTTTGTATGTACTCACTTCGAACAGTGAATTGTATAGTTCAGTTGATGATGGCGAAAATTGGGTTGATTTTGCAAGTAATTTCCCATCGAACCAGGCCAGACATTTTTATATCGGTGATAGCGTTTATTTCTATGTTTACAGCCAATTATTTCATGCGGATTTCAATTCCGGGAAAGTTCAAGAACTGGATAACAGCGGATTAGAAGGTAATGCAATAACATCAGTTAATTTATTCGGAGATAAAGTTTGGGTTACTACTTTAAGCGGGCTTTTTTATAAATCCGCTGATAATTTTTTAACTTATAAAACCCAATCTCCTAGTCCAAAAATTCTCAATAGAATTATGTCATGGAAGATTCAGATTCATAAATGATTATTATAAAAGATATAAAATGATTTAAAGAAATAATTTATTAGCAATAAAATATTATTGAATTTTGAAAATCTTTTATTTTAGTAATAGATTTGCAGCATGGAAAAAGAGAAGATTTCCAAAGTACCGGTTGAAGATGCAAGCTTTTGTATTGTCGACGTTGAAACTACAGGCCTTTCACCGCAGCGGAACGGTATTATAGAAATAGGTCTTGTAAAAGTATCCAACTTAAAGGTTATAGATACTTATCACTCGCTTATAAATCCGGGAAAAGATATTCCCTTCTTCATTACACAGCTTACAGGCATTTCCAATGAAGATGTTTACAATGCTCCTTTTTTTGAAGATGTAGCGGATGATATTGCCGAATTCATCGGGGATGATATTTTGACCGCACATAACTTCCCTTTCGATAACAGCTTCTTAAGAAAAGAGTTCAGATACTGCGGCAAAGAACCGATAAATAATTTAAACCTATGCACATTAAAATTATCACGCCGCCTTTACCCGATGCTGAGGAGTAAATCTCTTGGAGCGGTTTGTAATCACCTAAGATTAAAAAACACAGGCGAGCATAGAGCACTCGGGGATGCTGAAGTTACTGCTAAGGTGCTTATTAAAATCATTAAAGACCTGAAGAAAAATCATAAGATTAATTATGTTAATGAACTGCTTAATTTCCAAGCTGTACCTCAAAGTTATATGAGACAGGCCAAGGTAAAAAAGCAGCTTGGACAGGATGTTTCAGTTCTTCCCGATTCTCCGGGAATCTATTATTTTCTTAATTCAAGAGATGAAATAATTTATATCGGGAAAGCTAAATCTCTAAAGAGCAGGGTTAAATCTTATTTCTTACCGACCGCACCGAGAAAGGCAAAAAAAATAATTAAGCAGGCATCAAGATTAAAAATTGAAATTACAAACTCGGAATTAATTGCACTGCTTATGGAAGCTGAGCTGATTAAAATTATTAACCCCCGGCACAATGTTATGCTTAAAGGATACGGTAATAAATATTTTTTAAGGATAACAGCTACACATCAATTTCCGGCGTTGGAAATTTGTAATTATTTTGATTTCGACGGCAACGATTATTTTGGTTTGTTCATTTCAAGAAAGAAAGCAGATTTAGTCCATGAAATGATAACAAAAACGTTTGCGCTACGAGAATGCACTGATAAAGAATTTTCAAAAGGGAAAGCATGCTTCCTTGCCGAAATAGAACGCTGTACGGTTCCATGCGTGAATAAAGGGAAACCGGAATATTTTGATGAACTGGAAAAGGTTTACGATTTTCTTTACGGAAAAAATCAATTTGCGTTGAACCGCTTAATAAATAAGATGAAAGAACATTCCGATAAACAGAAGTATGAAAAGGCAGCCGAAGTAAAACAGTTAATCGATATGATTCTTTCTCAGACACATAAGTCTTCCCTTCTTGCTGAACCGGTTAATCTTGCAAACGTTCTGTTCGAGATAAACGAAGGCTTTGGGAAAGATTATGTCTTAATGATTGCCGGGAAAATATTTATTAAGAAATATGCTATCAGCAATAAAGATTACTTTGATGAAGCTTTAGACGATTATTTTGAAAATACGATTCATCAAAATTCCCTGCCTAATGATGAAGACCTCGAAAAGATGAAGATAACTTTGAACTGGCTGATTAAGAATCGTAATAAAGTTAAAACTTTTTACTTGAAAGAGTATAAAACAAAAGCTGAACTATTCGCTAAAGCTTCAAGCTTCGGTTTGTTCAGCAGTCCGCCAAAAGCATCAACATTCGATATAAAAAGTTTTCTCCCGGAATACAGCTTGGCAGAAGAAGAAACGGAAATTTAAATTTTATGAGAGCTGTTTGACCATTTTTTTAAGAAGGTCATAACTCTATTGTAATCGTATCCTTTTCCTTTTTCAAGCTCCCCGGTATCTTTTGACTTCAATAATTTCCCATATTTATTAAGAATAAAGACATGCGGATAACCTTCAATTTTAGGGTATTTTGAAAGCACTTTCTCGTTTTTATTTTCTTTACTGTAATTTATTTTCACAAACACATAATGCTTTTGAAGATAGGAGTATAGATCTTTGTGTGTTTCATAAAAATTATCCAGGCGGTGGCACCAGATGCACCACTCTCCTCCCACATCAACGTAAATTCTTTTGTTTGTTTGTTTCGCTTCAGTAACGGCATCTTTAATATCTTTAGCTGCATTTCTTGAAGGATCAAAACTGGGAAGGACAGCTGCTTCTTTTTCAGTTTTTGTTTTGTCTTGCGGGAACAAATTTACAGAAACAAAAAGGAAAGCAAAAAGGACAAGCATTATTTTTAATTTCATTAGAACTCCCTTAATTGAAAAACTGTCCGCTAAAATTAATAATTAAATTATTACGCACAAAATTATTTGAATGAGAAGTACGATGATAAAATGTTTCCTGAAGCAACCAGGATGTAATATTTTTCATTTGAATTTGATTCATAAAAATCTGGTTATTATAATAGCACATCGAAATCTGCAATCACTATAATTTTAAGGATCAATATGAACTTCGCCAAAAGACTGGAGAGGCTCCCTCCATATTTATTTGCTGAATTGAATGCAATTAAACTTCAGAAAAGGCAGCAAGGCATTGATATGATTGACCTCGGTATGGGAAATCCCGATCAGCCTACGCCTAAATTTATAATCGATAAATTAAAACAAACTATCGATGACCCGAAGACTCACAGGTATTCCCGCTCAAAAGGAATCGGCGGTGTATTAAAAGCTATTTCCAGAAAATACAAACGTGATTTTAATGTTGATATTGATCCCGAAACAGAAGCCGTTGCAACAATAGGGAGTAAAGAAGGATTGTCTCATTTATGCTTAGCTCTCCTTGATGAAGGCGATGTGGTTTTAGTTCCGAATCCGACTTACCCGATTCATATATACGGCGTAACTTCTGCCGGAGCTAATGTTATTTCTATTCCTTTAAGTGAAGAGAATAATTTTATCCCGGATATTTCACTAATAACAAGAGACATGTGGCCGCGTCCCAAAAATGTTAATACTAAATTTCCCGGCAAACCCGACAACCGCAGTTGTTGATCTTGATTATTTAAAAGAGATTGTTGCATTCGCTAAGAGAAGTAATTTAATAATTGTTCACGACATGGCTTACAGCGACATTGTCTTTGACGGAACTAAGGTGCCTTCCATTCTCCAGGTTCCCGGCGCTAAAGATGTTGCTGTTGAGTTTTTTACAATGTCTAAAAGCTACAACATGGCCGGCTGGCGAGTCGGTTTTTGCATAGGTAATGCTGAAATATGCAAAGCGCTTGCCAAGTTAAAAAGTTTTTATGATTACGGAATATTTACACCGATCCAGGTTGCAGCAATTACAGCACTTGACTCCCCCGCTTCTGTTACAACTGCGATAGCAGAAGTTTATAAAAAAAGAAGAGATGTTTTAGTCGACGGTTTAAATAATATAGGGTGGAATATTAAAAAACCGAAAGCAAGTATGTTTGTCTGGGCTCCTATTCCCGAAAAGTTTAAGAAGATGGGATCGTTACAGTTTTCAAAACTGCTGATTGATAAAGCTGAGGTTGTTACTTCCCCGGGAATTGCTTTCGGAGAATATGGTGAAGGTTATTTAAGAATTTCAATGGTGGAAAATGAACAGCGTATAAAGCAGGCAATCAGAAACATTAAAAAGTTAATGGATGATAAAAACTATTAGATCAATATGACGAAGAAATCTTTAATTGAATTAAATAAAATTCTGAATGATAAGACTTCAGGTTCAACTGAGATAGTTTTAGAATTGAATAAATTCTTTCAAAATAATGCAAGAGATTATGAAGTAATTAATACTTCAATCTTAAAAGCAGAAAAAAAGCTGGCACACTTCGCAGTAATTAACAATTACCTTAAAGATCTGAAGAAAATAGTCCGGACTAATGATCACAATAAGATTTTGCTTTTTACTAATGAATTCAAAAATGCAGTAGAAATTAAATATCAGAAACTTTATAAAAATGCTAAGGAGTACTTATTAAAAGCTGATAATATTTTAACTATCTCAAACAGTGCTACTCTTCTTGAAGTCTTTAAACGCTTAAAAAAAGATAACAGACTACTAAAAATCGTTGTCGCTGAATCAAGGCCGAAAGATGAAGGACGTTTATTTGCAAATGCATTGGCGAAACACAAAATAAAAGTGGAGTTAATAACGGATGCAATGGTCTCATTATTCATCCCTCAAATTGATGCAGTTGTTTTAGGCGCTGATGCAATTTTAAAGAGTAGAAATATTATAAATAAAGTCGGCAGTAAATCAGCGGCACTTTTATGCAGGCATTACAAAAAACCTTGTTACGTAATAACCACAAAAGATAAAATTACTTCTAAAAATAAATTTCACCAGACCAAACAAAATCCAGGGGAGATCTGGAATTTTGAAGATAAGAATATCAAAATAATCAATTATTATTTTGAAGAGATTGAGAAAAACTTAATTACCAAAATAATTACCGATTAGCCTTTCACAACTATCCATCACTAATATTTTATTTCTTTTGGAACTCTGAACCCTAAATTATAATTTTATATACAAAAATTTTGGGAATCTTTATGAAACACTTCAAATACATTTTACTGTTATTTTTTATAGCTTCTATTTCAACTTATTGCCAGCAGAAAGAACTTACAATAGGACAAGTGACCGTAAAATCACGTCCGCTTTATCCTAAACATTTAGCCCAGCTACAGTGGAGACCAGGAGTAGATGCTTTTACTTACGTTGAACATAACGACGAAGAATTGATTTTAGAAAATGCAAAGTCCGGCGAGAAGCAGACAATTCTTGGCTTTAACTCAATTGAATGATAAATTAGCTTAATTAAAATTATCTCCAATAGAAAAATTTCCATCTATTGAATGGGTTGATAATAATGATATAAGATTTTGGAACGGCGATTCTTTATGGATTTATAATTTTACTGATAATTCTCTTAAACTTTTAAATGGAGTTTCGGATGAAGCTGAGAATATGGACATCTCTTCCAATAACTCAGTTGCTTACACAATAAAAAATAATTTATTCATTGCCGTTGAATAATAAACAATACCAAATTACAAATGATAAGAATGAAGGAATTCTCAACGGCCAATACGTGGCTCGAAACGAATTCGGAATTTTTAAAGGGACTTTCTGGTCACCTAATTCCCATTACCTGGCTTTTTATAGAAAAGACCAATCGATGGTAACTGATTATCCGATCGTAAACATTAACTACCGTCCTGCAAAAGTAGAAAATATAAAATATCCGATGGCAGGAATGACTAGCGAACAGGTAACACTCGGTATTTATAATCTTAAGGAAAATGAAACAGTCTTCTTGAAAACAGGTGAGCCAAAAGATCATTACTTAACGGGAGTAACCTGGGATCCGAACGAGAAATATGTTTACATAGGAATTCTTGAACAGAGACCAAAACAATCTTTTTGAAGTTAAATATGATATCGCTAACGGAAATCCGGTAGATACTTTATTTGAAGAGACAAATCCTAAATACGTTCAGCCGCTTCACGGCTTAACATTCGTAAAGAATCATCCAGATGAATTTATCTGGATTTCACGCCGAGACGGTTGGAACCATCTTTATTTATATAATACAGACGGTAAATTAATTAAAAAATTAACCGAAGGTGATTGGGAAGTAACGGAACTAAACGGATTTGATAAAAAAGGAGATAATGTTTTCTTCACATGCACAAAAGAAAGTCCACTTGACAGAGATTTTTATATGGTGAATCTGAAGTCTGGAAAAATGACGCGAATTACAAGTGCACCGGGGGTTCATAATGTGATACAGGATGAAACAGGAGAAAATTTTCTTGATGCTTACAGCAGTCTGACTGTTCCTTACAATGTTAATTTGGTTAATCATGAAGGAAAAGTTTTAAGAAAAGTATTTTCTGCCGAAGATCCGCTTAAGGATTTTTCTTTAGGCAAAACAAAGTTCTTCAAATTAAAAAGCAGCGATGGTTATGATCTTTACTGCAGGGAAATTCTTCCGGCAAATTTTGATTCAACAAAAAAATATCCGGTGCTTGTTTATGTATATGGCGGGCCTGGAGTTCAACTTATTACAAACAGCTGGCTCGGCGGAGCAAACTTATGGCTAAATTATATGGCAGAACACGGCTATATAGTTTTTACTCTAGATAATAGAGGTTCTGCAAACCGGGGATTAGCATTTGAACAGGTTACTTTCAGACATTTAGGAACGCATGAAATAGAAGATCAGACAATCGGCGCTGATTATCTGAAAAGCCTTCCTTATGTAGATACAACAAGAATGGGCGTGTTCGGCTGGAGCTTCGGCGGCTTTATGACTACATCTCTTATGACCAGAAGGCCAGGGCTTTTTAAGGTTGCTGTTGCGGGAGGTTCAGTTATTAACTGGGAATATTATGAAGTAATGTACACCGAAAGATATATGGATACCCCTCAGGCAAATCCGGAAGGCTACAAAGAATCGAATCTCTTAAACTATGTTCAAAACTTAAAAGGAAAATTATTAATGATCCATGGAACGAGTGATCCGGTTGTAGTCTGGCAGAATGATCTTATGTTCATTAAAAAATGCGCTGACCTGGGAATACCTGTCGATTATTTTGTTTACCCGGGACAAGAACACGGTGTTAGAGGCGTTGATACTTTTCAGATGTATAATAAGATAACTAATTACTTCAAAGATAATTTGTAGTTCACTTATCTAATAATTTTTAAAGGGACAAGATCAGCTTGTCCCTTTTGTGTTAAATATAGATAAAATTCTTTTGATCAAACCGTGATAAGATGCCGGCTTCTTTTATTAAACCTGATTGTCAACATTGTTGCAGAAGAAGTAAGTCCTATTAATAGACCAATCCATACGCCGACTACCTGGAGATGGAAAGTAAATCCTAATAAATATCCGACCGGTAATGCGATTACCCAATATGCAATAAAGGTTATAACAGTTGGGATTTTAACGTCTGTCAGACCCCGTAATATACCAATTCCTACAGCTTGAGTGCCGTCAGATATTTGAAAGATTGCCGCAATAATTAATAACGAAGAAGCATAAGAAATAACTGTCGGATCGCTGATATAAAGAGACGGCAAAAATTTTCTTAAAACAATAAATATTACTCCGCATGATGCCATTAATGATGCACCAAGTACGACGGCTGTGAATCCTGCTTTCCTCACTTCCTTAATGTCTTGCTTACCGACTGCATTTGCCACTCTTATTGCACCCGCGGAAGAAATGCCTAAGGTCATCATAAATGAAATCGAAGCAAGGTTAATAGCAATCTGATGTGCGGCAAGCTGTTTTGTCCCCAGCCATCCTACAATAATTACAGCCGATGAGAATGCTCCGACTTCAAAAATATATTGAAATGCGCTTGGTATTCCTATATTCAAAATCTTGCGGATTACATAAAAATTAATTTTTCTAAAATGAAATCTTACATCATAGTTTGAGAATTTATTTGATTTCATTACGTAAAACATTATTACAAAGCCCATAAATAACCGCGATATGAACGTTGCCCAACCGGCACCGTTCAAAGCAAGCATGGGAAAACCAAATTTGCCGAAAATCAGTATCCAATTGACTCCCGCATTAATTAAATTAGCAGCTAAAGTTATTACCATAGCCGGACGCATAACTCCAAACCCTTCTATAAACTGTTTGTAAGTCTGAAAAAGCATTACCGGAATTATTGAATAACCCAAAATCTTTGTATATGAAATTGCCTGCACAGCTACTTGGGGCGGTTGATTTAGGTACTTTATTAAATCAGCGCATAAAAAAGAAAGAGCCAAAAGAACAATACTTAGCACCATATTTACAATCACCGACTGCCTAAAAATTAATCCGCAATCAGTAGTTTTATTAGCGCCTACAGCAATTGCAACCAGCGGAGTTACGGCATAAGAAACGCCAATACCAATAATCAAAATTATCATGAATAGACTATTTCCTAATGCAGCGGCCGCAAGAGGTACAGCTCCTAAACCGCCTACCATAATACTATCAATTACTCCCATCATTATCATACCGAGCTGGCCTATTATTACCGGATAGGCAAGAATCATAGTACTTTTAGCATGTTCCCTAATTGTCGGCATAAATTTATAATTGTCTTTCCTTCAGAAGAAAAATACCAAATTCAAAATAATAATTTAAAATATATGGAATGAAATAGCTTCAAAATATAAAGCAAATATAAATTTATTACGCTTAAATAAAAGCAGGCGATGGATATTACTTATTCAATTCACAGAATTTTTACTTAGTACTGATTTGACCGAAATGCCTTCAGCGTTAGCTGAAGTAAAATAATAATTATTATTTGATGTTAAACTGTCAATCTGGTTGATTGAAAACATTTCATTTGCGTGAATATATCCTTCCAATTGTGCCGGAACCATTTGTGAATTTTCTTGAATGTTCGATTCTGAGGTGGATACTCCGACAATAACTAAGCCCCCAAACAAAAAGAGTAAGCTAAAAAAAACCAGAAAGTTTATAAAAAATTTCATTTTAATTCCCTCGTACTCAATAGAAAATAATTTAAGCAAAAATTTGATTGAGTTTCACAAATTTAAAATCTGTATATAAAATCTAAATGTCAATATTTTACAAGAATACAAATCCGGCAAACTGTTCTTAAACAAATAACAAGTACTAAAAAGGATGGGAAAAATTAATAATTTTATTTGGCGGAGAGACAGGGATTCGAACCCTGGGTACTGATTACTCAGTACAACGGTTTTCGAGACCGCCCCGTTCAACCACTCTGGCATCTCTCCAGTTTTTATTTATAAATTTAATCGATGCAAATTTAGCTATCCTTTTTGTTGCTGGCAAATTATTTAAAGATTTATTCAGGCTTATTTTAAATAAAGACATGAAAAATGAATAAAAGATGATTTTTATTTTCTCATAAGCTTTTCCAATTAAAAATGAATTAGAAAAATAGCCAAGTTAATTTTTTGTTAAAAGATGATGAAATAATTATATTAGCAATCCAATTTCGGAAAGGTGCAGGAGTGGTTTAACTGGCACGCCTGGAAAGCGTGTGTACCTTCACGGGTACCGAGAGTTCGAATCTCTCCCTTTCCGCTGAGTTTTCTAGTAATGCGAAGATTGCATTTCTTGGCAATTTTCGCATTTTTTATTATATAAGAAAATAATTCTTTCAGGATCCGCTCGATAATTTTAAGCTCATATTTTTGAATTTGAAAAACAAAAGATATGTGAACCAATTTTGTTAAATTTGTAGAATAAATTTTAATCAAATTGCCTAGAAATTAAAGAATCTCTAATGACAAAAAAGAATTCACTAAAAAATTTAGTTATTATAACAGAAATAACTTTTTTAGCAATAATATTTAGCATTCATTTTTTAGATGCTGATATTGCCATTAGAGTAATGCATTTCATTAGATCAATTCGGCCTTTACATAGAGCAACTGAAAACATACCAGATATTTTACCAGACATAGTTGCTATTGGCACACTATTTATGTGGGTTATTTATTTTTATAGGTTACATAAGAAAATAAATGATGTAGAAACCCACTTCCTATTATTAGCGGCTACAACATTACCTGTTTCATATATTCTTAAAACCTTTTTTAAGTATATGTTCGGAAGAACCAGCCCCCGACCCTGGCTTCTTCACCATAAACCTCTCGTGTTTGATTGGTTTCATAGAATGGGAAGTGGCAGTTTCCCTTCAGGACATATGACGGTATTTGCCGCTTTGGGGATTGCTGTCTTGCTTTATTATCCTAAATACCGTAAACCGGTAATAATTTTTTTGGTTTTACTTGGTATTGCTCTTATAGGAACTGATTATCATTTTCTAAGTGATGTAATCGGCGGAGCATATTTAGGTTTTATTACAACTTACTCTCTTTATTATATTTTTGAAAAAAAAAGACCTAAACTCTGATTACCAGCAACCTAAATAGATAGCAATCTAAATTTGTAATCGTATCTTGAAGTGATCCATAATTTCAAACCCAAAAATCATCAAGTGATCTTTAGCTGAATTTAAATTTACTTTTGTTATTTAGATTTAAGAAACGTTCCCGCTTGAAGTTCTTCAAAAGCTTTTTTCAATTCCGCCTGAGTATTCATTACTATCGGCCCGTACCACGCAACTGGTTCTTTTAATGGTTTCCCTGAAATAAGTAGAAAACGAATTCCTTCATCGCCTGCTTGAACCGTTACTTCGTCTCCGCTGTCAAATAAAATAAGTGATCGATTATCGACTTCTGTCGAAGGAGAAGTATCCATCCAGCCAACACTCTCAGTCGGGACAACCAGCGGGCCTGATGCATTACAGAATTTTCCGGAGCCGGCGAATACATAAGCGAATGCATTATTCCTAGTATCAATAGGGATAGTTTTCCTTTTTCCAGAAGGAACGGAAACATCTAAATAAATCGGGTCGGCAGCTATTCCATCCACAGGACCTTTTTTTCCCCAGAAATTACCGCATACAATTCTTGCACTTGTTCCGTCGTCTTCAATCACTTCAGGAATATCACCTGATTTTATTTCCTGGTAACGAGGTGAAGTCATTTTAAGTGAAGAAGGCAGGTTAGCCCACAATTGAAATCCATGCATCCTTCCTTTCGGATCACCTTTCGGCATTTCTTGATGAATAATTCCACTTCCTGCCGTCATCCACTGAACATCACCTGAAGAAATGACACCTTTATTTCCCATACTGTCGCCATGCTCAACACTTCCTGCAAGAACATAAGTTATAGTTTCAATTCCTCGATGAGGATGCCATGGAAATCCTGCAATATAATCTTCCGGCTTTTCATTTCGGAAATCATCTAATAAAAGAAACGGATCGACTTCAGATGGATCACCAAAACCTACCGCACGTCGAAGATTTACTCCGGCACCTTCAATAGCAGGCTGTGCTTTTAATATTTTTTTAACCGGACGTATTGACATAACACCCTCTTTCTTTTAATAAGTGATTTTATTTATAATAAAAATAAAAAGTTGTGATATGTGTTCTTTATTTACTATCTGAGAAATATTAATTATTTCAATAATGGCAATATCAAAAGAGAAATTTTAAAGTGAAATATTTAAATAATAAAATGAAGATACTCCTAAGATTTCCCAGGAGTATCTTCACAAATAGAATTGACAATTTTGTAATCCAAAAGAAAAATTATAAAATATAGGAAATGGTTATATTACCATAAAAAGTAGCTTTATAATTACCTGGAATTATATATCCATCTCCTGTCCCTCCATCCTTTGCCTGCTCTAATCCTTTAATATTGGGACCTACAAAAAGGAAAGTGTAATAGGTACTGCCTAAAAGATTATCGCCGCCTGTAAATATATTAAGTACAAAGTGTTCATCTAATTGTTTTTTATAACCGACCTTGGCACTTAAAAGGCTGTATGATTTTACATAAGTAGAATTATCAAATGTAACCGGGGCTTTATCAACGAACTGATACGTCCCATAAAAATAGACACCAAAGTTAGTCTGAATATCTAAGCCAGCATTCAGCATATTCCGCGGGACACGCGCAACATAATTACCGGAATAATTTACTGTCCCGGAATTGTTATTATTATCACTTTTGAAATCAATATACTTAAAATCAGAATATGTATATGAAAGCCATGGACGCAGCAAGGAAAGTGTTTGGTTTGCATTATCAATTGCAAGATAATTTAATGATAATTCCAAACCTTGATTCCTCTGTTTACCTGCATTAGTGGTAAACGAAATCGAATTTAATGTTTGCCGAACAAGTTTGTTAGTGTTTTCCAGATCGAACAAAGAAAACTGGTAAGCAAGTTTACTATCAAAAAGATTTCCTTTAGTGCCTACTTCATACTGTATCGCACGTTCAGGTTTCAAAGATAAATCAACTGTTCCGTCGTTTGCAATTGCATCACTTAATAAAGGAGGTGTATAACCGGTACTTATGCTGGCATAAACGGAAATCATATTGTTAAATACTTTTGAAAATGAAATTCGAGGAGTAAAAATAGGATCGAAAGATTTAACAGCCAATTTTGTAGTATCATTCACTTGATTATTCTTCAACATATTCCTTATACCGAACTCATTTTTATTTAAGCTTGCACCAACCGTAACATTAAATTGCAACGGTAATGCAAAATTCCATTCCGTAAATACCGATAAATTCATTGCATAATTTTCCTGATCGCTCGGTCTTTGAGGAAATGGCGGAGCTGGAATAATGAACACTCCGTTACTAGTTAAGTTCGACCTCTGAAACATCCCGCCAAGAGTACCATTTATTCCTATTGTTTCAGTTTGTGCAGTATAATTAAAAAGGGTACGGGCTCCAAAATTAAATTGATTAACATCCGTGAATCCGTGTGCAAACGGCTGGTTGGAAGTAAATCCCGAACCGAACAGTGTTGTAGTGTTATTAAAGTATTCATTAATATGATAATTATCTGTAATTCCGGTTAAGAATTTATTTATAAAAATATGAGAATCATTTGCCAAGTAAAGAGGATTACTAACCGGCAGACGGTTATAAAAATCAGCACTATCTATTTCACCTGCAAGTTCTTCATAAGATCGATCATAAGAAAAATAAGTGGATAAAGTTTGATCTGATCCGACCTGGAAATCACCATTCAATCTTACAAAATCTTTTTTCGATGCGCTGTGAGGCCGGAATGAATCATAAGTTTGATGTCCGTAATTCAAAACAAAAGAAGAATTTATTCCGGAACTTTCAATGGTAGTATTCGTACGGAAAAGACCGTTGCTTCCTCCAACTACCTGTTCATTAAGACTTGATTGATTTTGTGCTGGTTTAGCTGTCGTAAGATTAACTGCCCCGCCGATAAAGCTTCCGTAAATACTTGAAGAAGGTCCTTTTATAACTTCAACGTTACCAAGTGATGAAAAATCGATATTATCAAGTACAGTTGTTCCTGTTGCGTCTGTTATCGGAATATTATTGAGAAACACCTGGTAGCCTAATCCGTTTGAATTAGGGCTATTGCCGCCGGTGCTGGGATAATAACCTCTGATTGTAATACGTGCGCCGCCCCATGGAGTTCTAGATTGCATGAATATTCCAGGAATATTATTTATAGCACTCTTTAGAGATAATCCGCTGAAACGATTTAAGTCCTGTTTAGTTAGAACACCTATGGATTGAGCTCGTAAAAGTTGATTACTACCTACAACTTCCACTCCTGTTAATTTTACAGGCGAAGCTATTAGTAAAATATAAAGAGATTTCTCTGTGCTTGTGATATTTACTTCTTGGGTTATGTAGCCAATTCGAGTGATCTTTATTTTGTTAATTTGATTCGGAGATTTTAATAAAAAGTTACCTTGGTCATTAGTTGTAGTATTTATATTTGTTCCCACAGCCAATACAGTCGCTCCGACAACCGGCTCTTTTGTTTGATTATCAACGACTATGCCCTTTAAAGTTATCTGGGCATCGCAACGAAATACTGAATAACTAAAAATAAAGCTGCACACAAAATTATTAGCCGTCTGTTCATAAAGTTTTTTCCTTTAAAGTATTTTTATTTGAATTTTATGTCGTTATTGAATAGTTCAATTGTACATAATTAATTGGAAACTTAACTAGCTGATGCCAATATGATTTCATCATAAAAGTCGAATAAACTGAAAGAGGCATCAAACCAATTTTCAATAAGACTGATTATTAAGGATTTTAAAAAAAACGTTAGATTTTTTAGACTGGCTTTGGCGGTGGAAGATTTATATCTCCGAAGAAGCTTATATATAAATCCTTTATATAAAGATTTTGTAAACAAGCAGTCGGATTTAGAATCAATATATTATTTGAGTGAAGATTATATTTACTTAGGTCCTTTAATAAATTAATATCATTCTTTTTATTACTTGAATTATTATTTTTTACTAGGGTATTAAATACTTGAGTTAATTCTTTTTCGTCTTTATCGTGTATACAAAGATAGGTAACTTTATTTTTTTTGAGTTCAGCTTTCACTACATCATACATTTCATTTTTATATCTGAACTCCTTCCCTTTTCTTGTCCAGACAATCTGATTTGAAACATTGGAAAGATCAAACGAAATTCTTTCAAGAAAATCTGCATCCTTAATGTTTTCAGCCTTTTCATTCATCTCTGTCCTTATTAATGAACGTATAACATAATAAGGGACATAATATCCAAATATGTTAAAAATGAAAATCAATAGGATTAATGATGTAAAATATTTCTTCATTCAATAAGTTAAAATAAATTTGCCATTATTTTTATAAAATTATCAATGTGGATTTTGCTAAAATAATATCCCTCAAATCTAAGCTTGAAATTAAGATATACAGATTTCTGATTCCAGGTGTATGTTCGCTATCTTGATATAAATCTCACGTAAAAATTGTCTAATTTTTTGATGGAGAAATATTTACTTCAATTTAGAAAAGTCATTTGCGATTGATTGTAGTTCATATAAGAATTCGATAATTTGAACGTCAAAATTTTCTTGACTCAACATTTCGGGGTTACCAATGTTTAAAGGGCTAATTCTTTGTTTACTAATTTTTACCGCTTCTAACCTTTTTCCACAAAGCGTCCAATCGATCGATAATAATATTAAGAATAATTCAATTGAGCATCCCTTTTCCGTGTCTTCTGGAATTATTTTTACAAATTCGGATAATTCTGCAATTTATCTATTACAAAATAACTCTCCGGAATTATTAACAGAATCCCCTGGCTGCGGATTTGGATTTGCACTTTCAAAAGATGGAAATACAATTGGCTTCAAATATATTGATCAAAATGGTAATCAGGTTCCTTCTTTACTTGATCTTTCAACTAAACAAATAACTAAACTACACAGTGCGGCTGAATATGCAGGACAGGTAAGTTTTGCTAATGATGGTTCTTTTGCATTTACTGTCGGGAATCAGTTAATAATTCACTCCGGTAATAATATTACTAAGTATGATCTTGGTGTTTATTCAAATATTGCGCCAATTTCTCCTGATGCAAAGTATGCAGCTTTCAACGATAATAACGACCAAATTTATATAATAAATTTGAAGACCGGAATAAAGGAAAAAATAACTGATGATACTTGCGGTTATTTCTCTCCGAACTGGTCTCCTGATGGTACTAAACTTTTATATTCTAGTCTTTCTGGAATTTTAAAGGTTTATGATTTAGAAGCTAACAAAACATATTTTATAGGAAGCGGATTTTCGCCTTCATGGTCTAATGATTCGCAATCGATAGTTTTTTATCGTAAAGAAATCAAAAACTTAGAACTGATTAATAGCGACATTTTCATATCTTCTTTTAATGGAAACTCGATAAAACAAATTACTTCAACTCCGGATCAATTAGAAAAAGATCCATCATTCGGTAATAATGATAGCGATATAATTTATTCAACCTTTAATAGTGAAGCAATTATAAAGGCAAATGTTTCTTATAAAAATTATTCACTAACAAATTTGAAAGAAATTAATCTAAATTTAAAACCTATTGAACTTAAACAGATTCACTCTTTAAATAAAGTTGAGGACATTGATACTTTAGATATACCATACATCAACCAGGTTTATGATGTTCCGGATTATTGCACCGTTGGATATTCAGCTTGCGCTCCTACTTCAGCTATGATGGTGCTGGCATTTTATAAAATTTTACCGACCTGGACAATTCGCTGCTCATGGCCTTATTCACATTACAGCAATTACGGAAGATATATAAGTGATTCTTATCGTTTTAGAGGAGTAAGTTATACAACAGGAGCTTATGGATACATGTGGACAAGCGGTTATAGTCCATATTCTAGAATGGTAAACTTTTTTAATTATCATGGTTTTTCTGCTACAAGAACTGACGCACCTTCATATGAAACAATTTTGAATGCGGTTAATTCTGGTAAACCTTACGTATTGTGCGTCGGACTAACCACAGCAGGACATGTTATAGTTGCACATGGTACGGCTAGCCAATCTCATACTTTTATTTTTAACGATCCTTATGGAAATAAAAATACTCCCGGCTATCCAAGTTATGACGGGAAAAATGTAAAATATGATTGGCCCGGATATAATAACGGTTATAAAAATTTGAATACTGTTTATTGGAGTGTGTTGCCTAAATATAATCAGTCTAGTTTTTCAGATACTTTAATAGATGATCTTGATTTTGGAAACGGATTTTACCTTAATACAACCGCTCCCCAAGCAATGTATAAATGGAAAGATCTCAATCAGGGTTATCAGGGTCATATGTGGTTCACTTATACAACCGATTCAGCAAAGACTGATACCTGCTATGCAGCATGGACACCTAATTTACCAAAAGATGGATTTTACAAAGTTTATGCGTATATACCATTTAGTAATGCGGAAGCTGCTATTTACAAAATCAATTCAGCTGATGGTGTAAAAACAAGTATTATTAATCAAACACAATTTAAAAATGCATGGGCTGATCTCGGTAAATATAGATTTTATAGCGGAACTAGCGGTTATGTCAGATTAGGAGATTCCAGTTCCATCGGCGGGCAGCCGATTATTTTTGATGCAGTAAAATGGATTTATATAGATTCAGTAGAAACTGCTATTAAAGATGCTAATGTTTCTCTTCCAAATAAATATACTCTTGAGCAAAATTATCCTAACCCGTTCAATCCGACAACAATTATTAATTATTCAATTCCTCAAACCAGCTTTGTAACATTAAAAATTTATGATGGTTTAGGTAAGGTGGTTGCTTCCTTAATAAATGAACAAAAGACTTCGGGAAATTATAAAATAGAATTCAACGGAAGTAAATTATCAAGCGGGATTTATTTTTATCGGTTAAATGCAGGAAATTATTCTGAAACTAAGAAGATGATTTTGATGAAATAAAAATTAAAGAGCACATACTTCAATTATGTGCTCTTTTTAAGATATGATTAAAGATTGATATTAATTTAAAAGATATTATTTTAGTTTAAATACTATATCCTACCATGCCATCAATGCATAACCTTTTAATTGAAATGTAGGCACAACCGTTAATGCAGAAAGTGCAATTGTAATATCTGGGTTTACCCATTTCTGATCGTAGTTGTTATCTGCTAATGCTTGTCCGCAGACATAAAATATAACACCGTTTTTCTTAAGTTCACTTATTACTCTTAAATCCGGATTATCCTTTCCGAATTTTTTCTTATACTCTGTATTATTCAAAACAATCGGTGTTGCCGGACCGTGAATAACAGCGACAAGCTTCATTTTATTTGGCATTATACCGGCTGAAGCATATACATTAATTAACCGTGCAATATGTGTCAATGCCATATTCACATTATCTGGATCTGTTCCGGCTTTCGTTACATCAAATAAAATTTTATAGTTAAGAGATTTATCCGGCTGAACAGCAGCATGCGGCAAAGGATGAACTGGGCCGTAGTCCTTTATTACAGGAAATTCCCATTTGCTTTGTGCATTTGTAAGATTAATAAATCCTGCAAACATAACTATAATAAATAATAATGATAATAAATTTTTCATGTTTGACATCTTTCTATTTTTAATGATAGTAAATAAATTATTTAGAGTTAATTATGATTTGTTTTTTAATTATTCGTCATTTTTTTCTCAATGAATACGACCAAAATTTCTCTAACCCAGTTGATACTTCTTCAAGGTTAACTTATTCTATTTCGCGCTGAAGTGCGGTCGCGGCTGACTAGTAACATACGCAGCTACATCTAAGGCCTGCTTTTCCGTAAGATTTGAAACATGATACGGCATATTATTATGAGCAAATGCAGCAAAGTTAGCAAGATGATCCATACCGGCTCCATCATTGAAAGAATTTTTACCCCATAAAGGAGGTGCTACAGTTGTTCCCTGTCCATCGGCTCCGTGGCATGCAATACAAGTTTTTGCAAATATCTCTTTACCTTTCATTGCATCCGGTTTATGATCGTTCTTAATATGTTTTAGTCCTAACCAGGGAATTTTTTGATATATAGGAAGGCCTTTTGAAATCCACTGGAAATAAGTGACAAGTGCAACCATCTCTTTGCTTTCTAGAGGCAAGGGTTTTCCATTCATACTTCTCACAAAACAGCTATTCGTACGAAAAAGTAAATCAACAACAGCTTTAGCTCTCGGCCTGTATTTTGGATATTCTGTCGCCACACCTACCAATGAAAGTCCGCCGTTTTTTCCGCCTTCGGAAATGCCTCCGTTAAAATGACAATTTGAACAAGTTAATTTATTGCCGACATATTTCCCAGCGTACTTCTGTGTTTGGTTCATAATATTGTAACCAAGCATAACCTCTTTTTTCATGTCTTCAGGAGCATCTTTTGGTAAAGGAGGATTATATTTTATCGGTTCAATTGATTTTTTATTACTGGTTTTTGATGTAGCCTTAAAATTTGTTTTAGCGGTTTGCAATTTTCTGGAATTTGAAAGCATAAAACCTGTCACTGATAATAATAAAATTAACATTAGGCCCATAAATATTCTTTTCATCATTCTATCGATTCCTTAAATAATATTTTTTATGATTTTCTGTATTCATATATCTTCATCATTAGTGCAATATTTTATTGATCCTCTTACTTATGCACAGGCATAAATCCGAATTTCTGATAAATCTCAGAACATTTTTTACTTTTTAAAAAGTCAAGAAAATCCTGTGCTGCTTTCGGATGAGGTGCATTCAATAAACTTGCTGCAGTATATGTAACATCAATATTATCTTTTGAAGGTATTTGAACCAGACTAATCGGATTTCCGATCATTTTTTGAAAATTTGCTTCGGTAAACCAAACCGGCCCAGCGTCAGCTTTCTTTTCCATTATTCGCATAGGTGTCTGCCTATGGTGTATATGTGTCAAAAATGTTGTTCCATCTTTCACTTTATTACCCATTATTGCATCAACTAGTTTCTTCCCGCCTGCCTTTTTATATGTGCGTATAATAATTTTAGCAATGCCTTCCCAATTAGGATTCGGCATACTCACTCTTAATTCAGGGTTTGCTAAATCTTTCAATGAAGTTATATTTTTAGGATTCCCCTTATAAACCATAATAGCTAAACGGTTCCTAGCATAATCAACAGTCTTATTGAACAAATGATCTTTCTTTTGAACTTCTTTAACATGACCTTTGCCAGCTGTAAATATATCCGGCTTTATAGAAATTCTCATATTGCCGATAATTATTGCTTTCTCTTTAATTTGATCAAGTAAAATACCGGGAGGTAAAGTCTCTACAAAAATTCTTTTATACTGAGGATATTCCTTTTTAAATGCTTTCACCAAATCCGGGACAACCATAAATTGATTACCGGCAAAGAAAACAACTAGATCGGGATTGTTAATGTCTCCATGTAAATCGGGTACATTATCAACACCAGGCACCGTAAACATTTTTCCATCCTGAGTTAATTTTGACCAGGGTGGGCTAATTTTTTGAGCTTGAGTTTGAGTTATCGTTATAAATAAAATAAATATTGATATGTTAAATATGGAAATCGCAGAGCTTAACTTAAATTTCATTCTATACACACTCCTTGAATACTAAACAGTTAAAGTTTTAAAATTATTGAATTATGATCCTATAATGAATTCACAAAATGATTTATGATTATAACTATAAATTTATTTTAGCAATGTGACTTGTAGCTTTATAAAAATGAATTGAGAAAAAGCTTGATAGAAATCATTTGTAAAATCAAATTTTGCACATCGCATATATTCGATACAATAATTGTTCAGCTATTATATTTGTAAATTTTTAGAAATGAAATAAAGATATTTTGATTGGAATGTTTTTGTAGGGTCTAATTAATTTTTAAGAATTTTGATCCGGGTTCACAATTAATTTTATTATTTCAATTTTAATTGGAGTTGCCCGAACAATTAAAATATTAAAATTATCCAAGATTACATTCTCCCCTTCTGCCGGTATTCTGCCTAATTTTGTTGTAATAAATCCGCCGATTGTTTCAAAATCACCGCTACTAATACTAATATTGTACTTTTCGTTGATATGGTCTATCTCCACCTTACCGCTTATAATGTATGTATCTGGAGCAATTCTTCTGCAAATATCTTCTTCGATATCATACTCATCTTTAATTTCGCCGAAAAGCTCTTCCATTATATCTTCAATAGTTATTATACCTGCCGTACCCCCGAACTCATCAATAACAATTGCAACTGAAACGTGTTTAGCTAAAAATTCATTTAGCATATCATAACTCTTTTTCGTCTCTGGGACAAAGATGGATTCTCTTATTATGCTTCTAATATCTTGAGGATACTTGAACAGATCGTAGGCATAAATCATCCCTTTAATATTATCAAGATTTCCCTCGTATACCGGAAGTTTAGAAAAACCTGAATCGATAAATATCGAAAGTACATCGCGAATACTTTGGTTAATCTCCACTCCTACAATTTCGGTTCTTGGCCGCATTGCTTCGTAAACTCTCTGTTCGCCTAATGCAAAAACTTTATTAATTATATCGCTTTCGTTTTTATTAACAACCCCTGCTTCAAAGCTTTCCACAACAAGAGATTCGATATCTTCTTTACTAAACAGATAACTAATTTTTTCTTCTTTTACGTTGGAGGATTGAGTTAGAAACTCTGAAATCGAAGAGATTATTTTCGTGAACGGATAAATTAAAATTGAGACTATCCTAACAGGTAATGCCGAAATCAGAATAACTCTATCGGCTAACTCTCGCGCAAAATATTTTGGGATAAGTTCGCCGAGTATCAATAACAAAGATGTGGAAATTAATAAAATATTAAATTCGTTCATCTTGAAGAAAGAAGTAAGAACTATAGTTAATAAGGATGTAAAAGTAATGTTAACTATATTGTTGGCAATTAATATTGTTGAAAAGAAATTCTGAGGATTCTGAACAAAGTAAATTGCATTTTTAGCAGGTACATTATTTTTTCTCGCTTTGACCTCTAGCTTCAATTTATTAGATATAACAAATGCAATCTCGGAGCCAGAAAAGAATGCACTTATCGCCAATAAAAGTAATAGAACTATTAAATCTTGCGCTACCATTAATATACTTTTTCAATTTTTATGTTATCAATTTTAAAATTATAATTCTTCGCGGAAGATGTAAATAGCAATTCAACAGAAATTGGATTATTAATATTTATTCTGTCTATCATATCCAAAACCATACTTGTCTTAAAATTAAAGCTTACTTCACTATTTGGATGAATGGAATTTTCGCCGGATGAAGAATTAAAAAGGACATGAGATTGTGAAACCAATTCTTTCCCCTGAGAAATTACAATTTCTCTCAGGTGAATGCTGCTCAAGTTAATTTCTTCATTATTTTTAATATTTACAGTACCCGATACGTGAAAAGAGGATTCCTTACCAGGCATTAAATTTTCCCATGCATTAATTTTTACAAGACTCACTTTCAAATTCAATTTTTTCCCATTATTTAACGAAGAATTGCACCCAGTTATTATTCCTGTAATGATAATTAAGTATACAAGTATAGATTTCTTTTTAACCAAGACTGACATATTTTTTTTCAAAATAAATTATACACTATGGAAATTGTACTTAAAATATATAATAAAACATTTATAATCATCGGAACATCGGTTATCATAATTTCAGTTGTGTTCTCTCCTTTTTGATTCATATAAACGAGATACATATATCTAAAAATTCCGAATACTACAAAAGGTGTAGTATATATGAGATTTTCGGTTCTGAAAATTGAAACCGTCCTAGTTGATACGGTATAAAGGGCATAACAAATTATAACTCCGGAGGCTGCTATCGTGGCCATCTGATTTGTAAAGTCCAAAGAATAAGACGCAAGAACTTTCCTTGTATTAACCGATTCCGTTTTTTGAAAAAGTTTTAATTCAGATTGTCTTTTCATTATAGCTAGAAATAAGGATACAAACATAGTTGTTAAAAGAAGCCAACTCGATATCTCTACATTAATTATTAACGCACCTGCTACCACCCTAAGCAAAAAACCGGCAGCTATACTGAATATATCCAGAAGTACAATGTGTTTAAACGAAAAAGAGTATAAAACATTTAGAATGAAATATGAAAGTATGCACAAAATGAAAAACGTGTTCACATAAAAAAGTAAAAAGCCGATTGCTGCCGATAAGATGAGAGCTACAATAATTGCATTATTTTTAGATATTTTTCCTGACGGCAGTGGCCGGAGCTTCTTAAGAGGATGAGCTTTATCAGCTTCAATATCAATGATATCGTTTATAATATAAACAACACTTGAAGTTATACTAAAAAGGATAAAGCCGAAAAGAGTGAGAAGAAAATCATGTTTATTAAAAAGCTGCCTTGAAAATAACAGCGGTACAAAAACAAAAAAGTTTTTTATCCATTGTGGTAAACGAAGCAGTTTCAAATAATTTATAATCATTAAAACACGGCTGTTTCTTCATAAATTCCGAATACTTCCTTTAGTTCTCCAGTCATCTCGCCAAGTGTAACATAATTATGAGCGGCTTTAATTAATGGCGGCATTAAATTATTATTGTTAACCGCTGCATCTTTAATTTCTCTCAGACAATTATCAACAGCTTCTTGACTTCTATGCTGACGGAGTTCCGCAAGCTGCTGCTTTTGTTTCTTTTCTACTTCAGGTGATATATAAAGAATTGGAATTTCAATTTTTTCTTCTTTTTCTACAAATTCATTTACACCAACTATAAACTTTTCCTTTCGTTCCACTTCCTTTTGATACGTGTATGCAGCATCTGCAATCTCTTTCTGAAAATAACCGGCTTCAATGGCAGGTATTACACCTCCAAATGAATCTATCTGTTCAAATATTTCATTTGCCTGCTTTTCCATTTTATCCGTTAGGGCTTCAACAAAATAACTTCCTCCCAGCGGATCAACCGTATTCATAACTCCTGTTTCGTAGGCAATTATCTGCTGTGTACGCAATGCAATCTTAACAGCTTTTTCACTTGGTAAAGCTAAGGTTTCATCCATCGAATTAGTATGAAGCGATTGTGTCCCGCCTAAAACGCCCGCTAATGCCTGGTATGCAGTTCTGATGATATTGTTCTCCGGTTGCTGTGCCGTTAAAGTACAGCCAGCTGTTTGGGTATGAAATCTTAACCACCACGATCTAGGATTTTTAGCACCGTATTTTTCTTTCATCCTTTTAGCATATATTTTTCTTGCAGCTCTGTATTTGGCTATCTCTTCAAAAAAGTCTAAGTGAGAATTAAAGAAAAAGGAAATACGGGGAGCAAAATCATCTACATTCATTCCTCTTTCAATACAATGTTCTATATATGCAAAACCATCGGCTAGAGTATAAGCAAGTTCCTGAGCAGCAGTAGAGCCGGCTTCTCTAATATGATATCCGCTAACCGATACCGGATTCCATTGCGGTACTTCCTTTGAACAATATTCTATCATATCAACAATAATTCTCATTGATGGATTAGGCGGATAAATATATTCTTTCTGAGCGATATATTCCTTTAAAATATCATTCTGAAGAGTTCCTCTTAATTTTTTAAAATCTACTTTTTGTTTTTCAGCTACAGCAAGATAAAAAGCAAATATCATTGCAGCAGGAGAATTAATTGTCATTGAAGTTGAAACTTTATCTAAAGGAATTTTATTGAAAAGTACTTCCATATCTTTTAAAGAAGAAACTGCAACACCGCAAATTCCGACTTCACCTTCACTTGATTGTGAATCTGCATCCCAACCCATTAAAGTAGGAAGATCGAATGCAACCGAAAGGCCTGTCTGCCCATTTTTTAATAAATAATGGAAACGCTGGTTAGTATCTTCAGGCGAACCGAATCCTGCAAATTGCCGCATTGTCCATATCTTCCCGCGATATCCATTCACATGGATTCCTCTTGTGTAAGGATATTCGCCCGGGAAACCAATTTCAGATAAATAGTTAATATTCTCAACATCATCCGGACCATAGAGTACCTTAATTTCTTCACCGCTAACGGTTGTAAATTTCATCCCGGTATTAGTTGAATTTTTAACTTTAGATTCATACTCCGTTTTTTTCTTTTTGAATTCATCGTTGTTCATAATCTTCCTTTTTTAGTTTTTGTAAAACTAACACTGTTCCTAAGTTACCTTTTGGGTATCAATACATATAAATTTAAGTTCTGCCGAATCTTCTGTCAAATTCTTCCAAAGAAATTTTTATTACAATGGGCCTGCCGTGAGGACAAACATACGGCATAGATGTAGCAAATAATTGGTCAATAAGGAGTCTCATTTCTTTTTCAGAAAGATAATCACCTGCTTTAATTGCTGCTCTGCATGAATAAGATTTTGCAATATTTTCTCTCTCTTCCAGTTTTTTCTCTCTCTGATTAGCAACAAATTCGTCGATTATTTCAAGCAATACTCTTTCTTCCGATCCCCGCCTTACATCCTCCGGAACGCCTTCAATTACCACCGTGTTCTTGCTGAAAAATTTTAAAGCAAACCCAAGCTTTGTTAAAAATGGATGAATTTCTTTTAAAATAGCAAAACTTGCAGGATCTAATTCTACTGTTCTAGGAAATAAAAGCTGCTGTGAGAAAGGTAAATTAGCATCGAATCTTTTTAGTGCTTTTTCATATAAAATTCTTTCGTGGGCAACATGCTGATCTATTATCATCAAGCCGGTTTTTATCTGCGATAGTATATATTTATTATGAAGCTGAATGATGAAAGGGATATCATCAGCGCTTCCTATTTCGCTTGAACGCTTATCAAGTTTGTGAAAAACTTCTTTAGTATCAGACTTTTCAAAAGGATGAGAAACTGGATTAGCTGTTTCGGACTTTGCGATTGAATCGGGAATATTACTAAATATTAAATCTATTGCGCGATCTGAAAAATCGGTTTTTGCATATGATTTTTTTTCTGAAAATGATGGTCTATCAGAAAAATCATTTTTATCAACTTTATTAAAATTATTAAACTTTAATTTGTCCCCTTCTTCTGTTTGAGCAGTAAACATCATTGTCGGAACTAAATCATGTGTGCCCAAACTTTTTCTAATAACAGCAAGTACGAAGTTGTAAATATCTTTTTCATCATCGAAACGGATTTCAAGTTTTGAAGGATGAACGTTTACATCGACCCTTTTGGGATCTAAGTTTAAAAATAAAATGAAGAATGGGTAGTCACCCTTTTCAAGAATATTTTCATATGCAGTAAAAACCGCATGATTGATTTGTTTACTAACAACATAACGGGAATTAAGAAACAAGTATTGATCGCCTTTGCTTTTCTTAAGCATTGTTGGCTTACCTATAAATCCATTTATGTTTAAGAAGTCTGTTCTTTCATCAACCGGAATTAAAGCATCAAGCATATTGTCCGCAAAAACCTGCTGGATACGATCTTCTAATGTTCCGGCAGAATAATCAAAGACCAAGTCTTCATCATTATAAAATTTAAATCCTAAATCCGGGTGGCTTAAAGATATTTTATTAAACGTATCAATGATATGTTTTAGTTCAGTTGCATCAGTTTTAAGAAAATTTCTTCTTCCCGGTGTATTGTAAAATAAATTTTTTACGGCAACTGAAGTACCTTTTGAAAATGAACCTTTTTCCTTAATAATCGTTGATGCATCTTCCAGGCGGATAATTGTTCCCAGATCCTCATCTTTTGTTTCAGTTTTTATTTCTAATTGACTAACTGCGGTAATAGAACTTAGCGCTTCCCCTCTAAATCCTAAAGTTGAAATTGAATCAAGATCATCCATTATAGATATTTTGCTAGTTGCATGTTTCTGAACACATAGCATCGCATCATCTTCAGGCATTCCGTCACCGTCATCAATTACCTGTATTAAAGATTTACCCGCTCGTTTCACAATAAGTTCTATTGTTTTTGCACCGGCATCAATAGAATTTTCAATTAATTCTTTTACAACAGATTCAGGTCTCTGTACCACTTCACCAGCCGCAATTTTATTTGCTATGTTTTCCGGCAATATTTTAATTTTCTTTTCGGACATATTACTTTCTTTTTACGTACTTAAAAATCTCGAATTCGTTTCTTTTCTCACGTGATTCGATTACCCACTCATCATCCCTTATTTTAGGGAAAAGCACATCGCCATCGGCATTAAAATTCATAATGGATATTAACATTTCATCAGCTGTAACCATAGCTCTTTTATAAATTTGCGCACCGCCTATTACAAAAACTTTTTCATAATTATTATTCTCACAATATGAATAAGCATTTTCCAAACTATTAAAAATTTTGGTGTCATCAAAGTCATATTTCAATTCAGCATTAAGTGTCAGAATAATATTCAGCCTGCCCTTTAAAGGTTTACCTAGGGCTTCAAAGGTTTTTCTTCCCATTATTACGGGAAACCCAAAAGTAGTTTGCTTAAAATGCTGAAATTCTTCTTTTGAATGCCATGGCATTTCGCCGTTAGACTTACCGATAACTCTATTTTTGGCGACTGCAGAAATAATTATTTTTTTCATAATGTTTTTTGATATGGCTGACTTATAGGAAGTTGAATTATAAATGTTGCACCGTTTCCAGTATTACTTTCCGCCCAAACTTTCCCATTATGTTTTTCTATGATATCTTTCACTATGGCCAAGCCTAACCCAGTTGATGACTCCCCGCCGGTTGGTTTTGCAGTGAGCCTTTGATATTTATTAAAAAGCTTTTTCATATCTTCTTCTGTCAATCCGACTCCATCGTCCTTGACCTTTATTCTTATAAACTGATCGATTACTTCACAAGATATTTCTATACTTTTACCAAAAGGAGAATACTTTATCGCATTACTGACAAGATTATCAATTGCAACATTCAGCCAATGTTCATCTGCAATAATAGAAAGGTCATTACCACTACAAATTATTAATTTTTGATCTTTTTGTTTTGCTCTATTATAATTCTTTTTAATTACACCATCCATTATTTTTTGAATATTTACGGGCTCTAAATCCAGCTTAAGATTTTTTGATTCCATAGCTGCTGTTTCCAACAAATCTGAGATTTGCGAAATCATTTCTTTAGAAGAGCTATAAATATTTTTTGCCATATTTTTTATTTGGGAATTATCGGAATCTTCATCTATTAAAGTTGAAAAACCAATTATAGATTGTAGAGGATTTTTTAGATTATGTGCGGCCATACTTAATACCTGGCTTTTTTGTTCAGTTGCTTTCTCCAATTCCTTTTTAGCCGTTTCACTTTCAGCCAATAATTTTTCTGTTTTTTCCTTAGATAACTTCAAATCATTTGTTCTGTCATTTACCATACGTTCTAATAAATTTTCTCTTTCTTTCATATTCTTAATTTTAATCATATAAAGCAATGTTACGATTATAATGACGAATACTATTCCAAGTATGATATAAATAGTCAACATTACTCCGGAAATATACCATGGCGGGAATATGCTGAAATCATATTCCGTAAAATTGCTCCACATGTGCCCCGGACTTTTGGATCTAACCTGTAATTTATAAGATCCGGCTGGAAGTGAGAAAAAATTTAATTCACTAACTGTTTTTGCTGATATCCAGGAAGATTCTAAACCTATTAATCTGTAATTATATACAGTTCTGTCTGATGGAAAATCCAAAGTATTAAATGTGAATCTTAATTTTGTTCCTAAAATAAAGCTACTATCTTCCACATTCTTCTCAACACCATTTTCTCCTATTTTTATAATTTTTGACAAAACCGGTTGATGAGTCTTTATAAATTCAAATTGATTTTTAGCTGAATATGCAACTCCGCTGGCAGTACCAACCCACATTACATTTCTGTCATCTATGGCTAGTCCATTTGCAACTATTGATGAATTGGGGAGTCCATCTTTTTTCTCGAATGAAACAATATGATCATTTTCAATTACATAAATGCCTCTTTCAGTACCTAACCATATCCTATTTTTTGAATCAACTTTAATTGCCTTTATGACTGTGTTTGTTAAAGAAACGGGAAAAGTATCGTTTGTTAGCTTTCCTTTTTTGTCAAGAAAGATCCCAAAATTTGTAGCCAGGTAAATTTGTGACGAATCTTTTATATAAAAATCATTAACCTGTATTGGTGCTGAATAATTATTATCAGGCAATTTAGGAGAAATATCTTTAAATGTATCCGTTTTCCCGTTATATGTAAAAATAAATGAACTATATCCGGTTCCTACACAATATAATATTCCAGTTGAAGATTCCTTAAATGTATTTATAGCGACAAGGCTTTTGAAATTCAGGTTATAAAATTCGGCTTTATAATTATCATCGAGTTTAATTATTCTTCTGCTTCTGGGTAAATACGCCCATAGATTATTTTTTTTATCAACATATAACGCATTAAATTGTTCATCAGCTAATTTATATTTGAAGATTAAACGCATTGATTTTTTATCACGAAGCTCAAGAGTATTATCACCATAAGAAAGCCAGACACCATTTTTACCGATATAAAATGACTGAATATTAGACTTATTCGGGTTAAATAATTCAATCCTTGAATAATGATTTTTATGGAATACAACCTTGTAAAGTATTTTACTGTCCGTAAAATATATATGATTACCGGTGCCGGAGTGAATTTCCTGAGTAAACAATTGTCGGTTAGACCTTAATAATTTTTCATCATTCAATTTTTCAAAATATGTTCTTTGGATTAAAGCACAACCTTCATCCGAACTCACCCAAATATTTTTATCTCTATCCATGAATAGATTTTTAATCGAACTGAAATTCAAATCCGAAAATTTTGATAAAGATATTTGTCCATCTTCGAATTTGCCGAAATATAGACCGTTTTCCCAAGTACCAACAAATAAATTGCCGGATTCATCCTGAACAATTGACGAAACTTGCTGTAAAGAAGCTAATTTTTTTAAATGCAGCTGCTGATAATTTTCAGAAAATGAGACATTATAAATCCCGTTGTTAGTTCCTATTAATACATTACCATTTTTACATTTGACTAATGCATCTATCGTATAAATATTATCTTGTGGATTGGAATTTATTAAATCAAAACTATCTTTTTCTTTATTATAAATGAAAAAGTATCCTGGTCGTGCAGTAGCTATCAGATTATTTTTATCATCATTCAACAATAAAAAAGATCTGAAAATGCTATAAACATGATACTTCGAACTGAATTCATATTTTTTTATTTTATCATTAATTATTGTGCTTATGCCTGTTAAATCTGATATCCATACTCTGTTATTTCCATCCGTAAATATGGTTTTAGGATAATAGAGGCTGGTATTATTTTCAAGCTTACTCGTCTCAGCAATCGGAAAGTAGTTATAGTCGTAACCTTTTCGGTTAAAATAACCTACACCTAAATCTGAAACGATAAGTAACTTTCCAGGTGAGATATAATGCACATCTTTAATTAATAATGAAGGTAATTTTTTTTGAAATGTTACAAAATTTTTCCCATCAAATTTAACCAGACCAACATCCGTTGCAATCCAAATATATCCTTGATCATCCTGACAGATGCTTTTTACTAAATTACTAGCAATTCCACTTTCATTATTGAAAATATATGTAGCATAACTTTGAGCATTAGTACAGACAATTGTCGAATTTATAAATAAATAAAAAGTAAAAAAGGCAATAAAATTAGGAAATGATTTCATCTGCTTTCTTATTCTGTAATGGTAAACATTTATACCGCAACTTGAAATTTAATTTTTTCATGATATTTATAATCAATTAATTCAAAATCCTCAAATTGTAATTCATTAATCGGCTTCTTAGCAATTTTTAAACTTGGTAGAGGAAGAGGTTCACGTTTTAATTGCTCTAGCAATCCTTCTCTGTGATCAAACTTTTCTGTTGAAGAACCTTTCTCCGCTACATAAATATGAGCATCAATAATTGTATGAGCAAAATAACCTAATCCCAACCCAGTCTCCTGTGCAATAATCTGAGTCAGAATTGAATACGCTGCCAGATTAAAAGGAATGCCGAGTGCAATATCCCCGGATCTTTGTGTTAAATGACAATTAAGTTTACCATTGCTAACGTTAAATGCAAAACTGTAATGACAGGGTGGAAGTTTACTTTTAGTTGCATTACCTGGCTCCCATGCAGAAACTACAAGTCTTCTGCTGTACGGTTTTCTTTTTATTTCGTCAATTACATACTGAATTTGGTCAACTTCTCTTACTTTCCATTCGCCGGATTTATCTTTCTCAGCACTTGGGAAATGACGCCAATAATATCCATAAGCAGTTTCTAAATTACCTTCTTCATCAGCCCAGGCATCCCATATTTTTGTATGCTTTCTCAAATTACGAATATGATTTTCTCCCGAAAGGTACCAGAGAACTTCATGTAATAGTGAATTCCATTCTATTTTTTTTGTAGTTAAAAGAGGAAATCCCTTTGAAAGATCTACTTTGTAAAATGCAGCAAAATAAGAAATTGTATCCACTCCTGTCCTTGACTGCTTTCTTACACCCTCATCTAAAACTAACTTTACAAGATCCAAATATTCTTTCATTATAACTTCCTAAAATTTTAAAAATGAATTTAATATCCTCTTTATTAATTTTCTAATTTACTAAAAATATTAAAGTGAAAAAACTTAATATTTTATAATTTTAGCAATATCTCGGCAAGCCAAATTAATTCCTTTTTTATAATACTTTATTGCCTCTTTCTCATTAATAAAATAGTCAACTAATTGAATAGGTTTAATATTTATTTTAAAAGATTCAATAATTTTAAGATCAATTTTTCCGCAGCACAAAAATATCGGTATGCTTTTATCATGAAACATTTCCAGGATGCTCCCGGTAGCTTTCTTCATTAGACTTTGTTTATCAAATGCTCCTTCCCCGGTAATTACAGCATCAATTGATTTTATATCTTCATTTCCTATTATTTCTGATACGAAATTAAAGGACTGTGTTACTTTCGCATTAAAGAATCTTTGTAGGCCGGCGGCTAATCCACCCCCAGCTCCAGAAAGTTTATTAGAAGAATCATTTAACTTTTTGTATTTTAATATTTTAATGATTTTATTAAATCCAATTTCAATAGCCAAAATTTCCTCATCCGACAACCCTTTTTGCTTTCCAAAGGTTTTTGTTGCTCCATTTTTTCCTAATAAAGGATTTTCTACATCCGAAATAACATTTATATCAAACGGTAAATCTATTTTCTTCCATTCGATTTTATCTATCTTATCAAAATTTTTTGGTATAATTTTCAATCTCTTGCTTGAAATATTAAACATCTTCATACCAAACCGGGAGCACATGCCTAACCCTAAATCATTTGTTCCCGTTCCTCCAACACCAATTATAACTTCATCAACAAATATTTTACCTTTTTCAACATCGTTTATTAAGCATAATAACAAATCGCCTAATCCCTTTGAACTTAGCTTTACCGGATGTCTTTTCGCTCCAGGGATCACTTTTAGCCCTAGTACATTTGCAGATTCAATATAAATACGCTTATTTTTTTTATCATAGCCAACTTCACATATCATTTTTGAATTATCGTAAGGAGTTGAAATTTCATATTTAATGATTTTCAATCCATAATTTAACTTACACACTTCTAAAAAACCATCGCCTCCATCTGATATAGGTTTTTTGATTAAATCATAATCGGATATTTTTTTAAGATTTTGTTCGATTAAATCTGCTATTTTCACTGAGTCTGCACACTCTTTAAAACTATTCGGGGCAATTAAAATCGTTTTTTTCTCTTGTAACATAGCTACCTGAATTATTATGAGTTTTTTATATTTACATTAAAGACCATATTCTAATTTAAAGTTTCATTTAGTAATTTGTAAAGTAATAATCATAAAATTATTTAGTTATAAATTGGAAAAATTTAATTATTTAGAACACTATAAAATCGATGCTAAAGAGTTTGATTATTTCGAAAAACGAAATGGTGCCACCGAACATGATGAAAGACGTGTCCACGAATATATCATCTCATATGTTCCATATAAAGCAAAATCTATTCTAGATGTAGGATGTGGTTCTGCCTGGGTCGCAAAGAATTACTTAAAAAAACAAGTTAAAGTTTATTCATTGGATATATCCTTAGTAAATCCAATTAAAGCATTAAAAGAATATCCTGCCGGTAATCATTTCGGTATTACAGCTGATTCTTATAAACTACCCTTTTTAGAAAATTCATTTGATTGTATAATAGCTTCCGAAATTATCGAACACATAATATACCCTGACAGATTTATAAAAGAACTTATGAGAGTATTAAAACCAAAGGGTGAAGTAATAATAACGACACCATATAAAGAGGTATTAAGATATTCATTGTGTATTCACTGTAATCAGAAAACCCCGATAAATGCACACATAAATTCATTTGATGAGAACATTCTTATAAATTTATATAAAGAGAATGACCTTGAATATGTAAAGTGGCAAACCTTTGGCAATAAATTATTGATCTTTTTAAGGACTTATGTGATTTTAAAATTTTTACCTTTTAGCTTATGGAAAATTAAAGATAAGTTTGCAAATTTAATTTATAAGAATCCTATTCACATAATTGTAACTTATAGGAAGAAATAATTTTAAGTAAAAATTAATATTACATAATTGAGATTAATTTTTGAATTTCTTTATCCCAGTTTAATTCTTCAGCTGCTGATTTGGATTTATTTTTCACCTGGTTTATAAACTCAGTATCATATAAAAGCTTTCTTAACGCAGAAGAAACTTCTTCCAGGTTTTCCGGATCTACATATAATCCTACTTTAAATTCATCAATAACTTGTTTCATTTGAGGAAAATTGCTTGCAAGTACAGGCACGCCAGTTAATATGTACTCAAACATTTTATTAGGCAATGCGTAATAATAACTCAGACTAATGTTTTCAATTAATGCTAAGCCAACATCAGCACCTGCAGTATATTCGAACAAATCTTTTTGATCGATTTTTCCCATAAATATAACTTTATCCGAAATGTTTTTTTCTACTGCGAGTTGTTCATAAAATTTTTTATGTTCCCCTCCCCCTATAATTATCAATACACAATCCTTAAAATCTTTAATAACATCAAATATAATTCTCAATCCCCTGCCATGTAAAATAACTCCTTGATACAAAATAATTTTTTGGCTTTTATTCAAATGATAGAATTTTCTGAAATCAAAAGGCTTATCAATAATTTTAAAAATCGGAAGGTTTCTTATTACGACAGTATTTTTAACACTATATTCTTTTTCTAAAAATTTTGCATCCATTTCCCCGGTTGTAATAATCTTATCCACTTTATTGATACAGATTTTTTCTATCCATCTTAACAATTGTTGTACAACTTTTCTTTTTTTTAATCCTGCCAAATAGCCAAATAATTCGCGCGAGTCATAATAAATCTTAGCTTTTTTAATTTTTCCAAAAACTACGACAAAAGGTAGAGTGTATATATCTTCTGCAAAAATATAATCGACCTTTGAAATAAGAAGATGGTATTTCATTAGAAAAGCGAACTTAAAATAATAAGTTAGAGATAGAAATCCTTTATGAAGTTTATAAACTGAGATTTCCCCTTTTTTAGTTTTGAAGCCTTCAGTAAGCCAATCAAAGGAAACAACCTTAACAGAATATCCTTTTTGTTTTAAAGACTTATAAAGATTTGAAGTCCTTGAATCATAATGGATGTTGCCTAAAAATGTAATTAAAACGGATTTATTATTCATAATAATTTTTTTTATGAATAAACTACAATTTAATGTACAGAGTATTTCTCATTATTGTTTTAGCATCAAATTTTTCTTTAAAATCTATCAGCCCCATGCTTGGAGTCATTGGATTCTCTGCTTTAGTATCTTGAGAAACACCGATATCAACGTATTTATAATCGTGTTCGGTAGAATATTTTACCACTTCATACATTACTCTGTGTATAGGTTTTAAATGTTCATATTCATAGAGCAGCATATTATAAAAACAAAGCGCTACGGTTTTATTACAGAAAAACATCAAAGAACCTGCAATCGGTTTGTTTTTATAATAAACCATAAACAATTTAAGGTTATCCGGTAATAACTCTTTTAGTTTTAATAAATCTTCGTATGAATGTGTGGGCTTTACGTTATGTTTTGATTTGTTTGATAAAAGAATCGGATAAAATTCATCATAACGTTCGTTGATTTCAACTCTTATATCAGGATCTTTTAAAGTTTTCCTAATATTTCTTCTTACAGTAGGTTGGAATCTTCCTATTATATCTCTTTCCTTATCCAGTTTAATTGCACTTGAGATGTAATGAAGATCGAACTTAAATCCTTGCCAGAGCATAGCAAAATCCAAATTCTGATTTTGATATTCTTCATAAATCATAGGTGCAGGAGTCAGCATAAATTCCTTTATTCCTGTCTTCTTTCCGTAATCTAGTAAAGTTGAAATCAATTCCATGGTGAAAGAGAATTTGATATCTTTTGTTACAATGGACCCATAACTAGCACCGATCGGCGATTCAAATAATCCATTCTTAATTTGTCCAGGCAGAACTGCGGCTATCTCTCCCTTTTCCAGAAAAATTAAATGATTAAAAGTAAATTTACCCGGAACGTGATAGTCAAAAAACTTTTGCAAATGAAACATAGTACCATTGTTGGAGTTAAGAACGAAGTTATCCCACTTTTCTCTCCACTGTTCCGTATATTCAATTATCTGCATTATATTTCCAATAATTTTGAATAAATTCTATAATGTTTTTTCAAATACTTTATAGTCATTTGAAGAAAAGATTAATTTATATTTTTCTCCTTTTACAAAATCTAAATTAGGAAATTTATATTTCTGAAGCTTTAATTCATCAATATGTTTTTTATTTAAAATTACAAGGGCCTGCTTAGGAATAGCTGCAGAATTAAAATTTCCCTCTTCCAAATTTAATATTTTATTTTGGTTTTTATATCCTTCGATAAAATTAATACCATACCCGGTATAATGATCAGTATAAACCAAATCTTTTTGGTGAATTTTTAAAAGTTTTGTGAACCGGGATAAAGTTTCAGTACCAAAGTAAATATTATAACTCTTGCACATAAACAGGCTAAATATAATATACATGCATATAAATAAATACATGTATTTTGTCTTAAATTTCATTATAAAGATAGAAGATAAAATTACAATAGGGATTATTAAAGGATAAATATACCAACTCCTATGAAGATCCAAAGGCGCATATTTGGTAAATGAAGCTGTAAAACTCAGAAATATAATTAGTAATCCCAGGAAGAAAAATGTTATGTGAAAATGTTTTTTCTCTTTGAGATTTATAATGCTGGATATGAGTGCAATAAGTGGAAGGAAAAGATAAAACCTTCTTAAGAATATTGACTTAATATTTATTATAAAAATTTGATAAAAAAGCTCTTTCCAATACCCGGCATTCTTTCCTAAATATTTTATAACAGTATAAGGAAAGAAATCATAGTAACAATAAGTGTAATTCATTCTGATAATCTTCAGTCTATAGAAAAAGTCATTCTTTATAAGAAAATAAATAAAGCCTTCTATAAAAAAATTTGATAATATAATTAAAATTGGAATTAGTATTAAAGATTGCTTATTATTCTTTTTATAAAGTAGATATAGCCAAAACAAAAAAAGCAGTATTAAAATGAAATAGATATTCTCTTTAAACTGCATAGAAATAAAGAAAAATATACCTGACAAAACAGAAAGCCATAGCGATCTAGTTTCATATGCTTTCCAAAGTAAAAATAAGCCAAGATAAATAAAAAATGTATTGAATAAATCGGGAAAGCCGATGGTTGCAAATGCAACATCGGTAGGGAAAAAAGCTAATAATAACGCGGATATTAATGCTGTCTTTTCACTGTGTGTTATTGCTTTTGTAAAATAATATATTAGAATCAGATTAAATACTGAAAATATTAATGGGAATATAATTAAAGCAAATTCATTAATGCCAAATAATCTAAATGCAGTTGCCATTAATAAGGTATGATTTATTCTTAATAAAAAGATCGGGTAACCTAAATAATGCCCCGGGTAGTTCCCTTGGAGAAAAGTATGTGCCAGGAAGGAATAGTACGAATCATCTGAAAAAATAAATCCGACAAAGAAATATAGCCTAACTGTAATTGCAGTTATAATAATGGCGGTTAAATAGATTTTATTTTTCAAATATTTCTGTCCTATGTTAAAATCTAATGTAAAAAGGTATTTTGAGAATAAATCAAAATGAAGAATAGAATATTCAAATTTAAGTTAAAAAAAATAAAATTAATCATGACCAAACATATTTTCAAAATACAAGCAGCAAAAAATTAAATATCAACTTTTATTCTTGATCATTCAAAATATTCCCGCAATAATCATTATTAGAAATCGGATATAGCATAATCAGAATACTTGCCTAATCTTCATAAAAAGCATTTTGTGCAGTGAATAGCGATGGAAAAGGGAGATACTGTTCCACCACCTTTTATACGTATTGGAACACTTTGAAATTTGATAGGGAAAAACAAGACATAAATTAATTGATTCAATAGGTAGAGAATAATAAGAAATGAATATTATTTTTAAGTAGTTCAAATTTTTTTTGCATTACCACACAATTTATGCGAGTATTATGAAAAGGAGGTAAAGGTAAATATTATTAAAATTTTAATCGAACCGAGAAGATATTTGCACTTCCCAGACCGTTGGAAAATGGCTGGAACGCATAATCTAATCCGAAATTACCCCACATTAAACCAAATCCGCCTGTAAAATTTTTAGCTTCGTATCCGGATTGATAACCGCCCCTTAATGCAATTAAATGATTGTATACAATTTCAACTCCCAAATCAACATGCATATTATTTTCGGCAGTATATTTCTGTAATCCTGCACCTGCGGTTACGGAAAATTTATCATTATATAAATTGAAATTGTAAGCCGGTCCGATATTAAATTCAGTAGGTAATTTTGTTTTTTCATTTTTTAAAAGATTCATAGAACCTAAATTACTTAGCACCCCGGCAAAAGATAAACCATTTACAGGTGTTTTATAATTTAATCCGAAATCGAAACCCCAGCCTGTGGCCTCGTCCATATATAATCCTTCGTACAAATATTTTAACGAGACTCCAAATGCTAAATTATCATACACATTAAATCCGGTAGAAATACTTCCGGAAAAATAATTTGCATTAAAAGTTGATAGCGGTTCAGCTGAAGCGATCGTACGAATTTGTATATCACTAACGGAAGTTACATTAACACCCAGCGCTAAAGGCAGTCCCCACACCGTAGTTTTAACTCCCAATATTTCACTTCTTGTTCCCTGTATCCATTCATTATGCATTAATAAAATTTCATTCCCCGACTGATCAGCTAACCTTGCTGGATTATAATATAGAGAAGTAACATCATTTGAAACTTCTGCGCCTATATTACCCAAAGCAATATTTCTACCGCCAAAACCAAGTTTAAGGAAGGCCATACCGCTGTTGCCGGCTGATTGGGCAAATATTGTAGATAATGATAATAAAAAAAACAAAACTGATTTATACATAAAATTTTAATTCCAAATATTCATTACTGAAAATTAACATTTACCCCGATAATATGCCTATCCTGAGGAGAATATTGTTCAATCACGAATGCGTAATCGACTCCGATATTCACATTCCCAAATTTTTTAGCATATGAAAAACCCAGAGAAGGATTTGAAGTATAATCAAAATTACTCAAATTAAATTGATCAATACCTCCCCGGATAAAAAGCCCGTCATAAATATTATACTCAATACCGGCTCTTATTATGTTAGTACCTGCATTACTATTCTCAAATTCTATATCTGTTATAATTTTATATTCCTTATTATAATAGCTGACACCGATTTTTTTTAGAATCGGGAAAGTTTCCGTTGATGTGGAACCTTGTTCTTGATATATCGGGGACGTATCCCATTTATACTTACTATTTAAATCGGAAATCATTAAAGAAAGATTCCATGCATCATTTATTTTATATAAAGCGCCTAGATCGAGACCGAGCTGTGTTGTTGAAATTTTATTATAAAGTTTATAATAATAAAACTTGACTGAAATGCCTATTGCCAGTTTCCTGGAAAATCTGTTTGCTAATCCTAAAAAGAACTGGTTTTCCGAAGTTGATAAGTCGCCTGTTTTATTGCCGTCATTATCCCTTCCATCTATTTTACTAACACCAGAGTTTATTAACCCGATACTAATTCCGGCACTTGACCTTGGTTCATTAGATTTATCATTAGGGTCTTTTGAATAAAAATCAAAACGTCTTGTAAAATTTAAAAAATTTAATGAACGATCGAGAGATAAAATTGAATAAGAAGTTTGAAAAGAATTATTTTCCTGAAAAGCCGATAAAGCGGGATTGTAATATGAAACGAGATTTCCCTCAGTTACAGCAGACATTGCATTTCCCATTCCCATTCCACGCGCACCGAAACCCATTCTTGAAAAAGCACCCGGCATACTGCTGATTTCAGTAAATTTCGGCTGTGCAAATAAAGCAGCAGATAAAATAAGAGCAAATATGATAATAAGTTTTTTCAAATAACCCTCTTAATGTATTACCAAAATTTTTCCGTAAATTGGGCTCTGTGACCCTGCATCAATCCTATAAAAATAAACTCCGTTGGGTACGGTTTTTCCATTAGCATCTTTTCCATCCCAATAATCGATAACTCCACCTGACTGATCAACAGAGTGTACTGTTCCGCGGGAAACATTTTGAATTATTGTTCTCAAATAATGCATTCCAAAATCAAAAATTCTTATTGTAACGGGCTCACTTGCCCCCTTTATATCATATTTTATTTTTAGAATATCTGTATTAGGATTAAATGGATTCGGATATGCGTAAGCATCACTGTTTGAAGCTAAAGGCTGAGAAGCAAAATAAAGTTTCCAAGTTCCACTCCACATTGAACCACTAATTTCATCGAGTCTTGCCAATCCTTCGCTGGATCCCAGCCAAACATAACTGCCCTGGAAATCTGCAGCGTAAAATGCTGTGGTATTCAAGGTAAGTCCTGTATTTTCATCAATAATAGAATTTGGTAAAATCCAATTAGCCCCATTATCCTTAGTTCTGAAAGCACCATCATCAGAAACAGCAATTATTTGATTATCGTTAAATCCAAAGTTGTGTACTTTCTCTCCGCTTAATGAAGTCTGCCAATTCGCACCGCCATCGCTTGAAAAACTTACAGCATAAAATTCATTTGCACCTTCGGCAGGCCATGTTGCAGCCCAAACAGTGTTGGTATATTTCTGATATCCCAATGCCACTACAAAGTTGCCGCTTATGGGGTTTGTTTCATTTGTATTTGTATATTTTACCCAGCTGATTCCGTTGTCGGTTGATTTATTAATTCCATCAGCAGTACCGACATAAAGCGTTGAGTCATTTGCAGCAATAACTGAGAATACTCTATAATTTAAATTATTGTCAGAACAAAACTTGCCTGAGACAGGCTGCATGCAAAAGTGGAGTGTATCAGAAGGTTTTACTTCGTCTAAATAATCGGGAGGTAAAACAACCCGCTGCCAGGTCTTCCCCATATCGGTACTTTTTCTTAATCCTCCGGCGAATGTTGCAATCCAAATAGTGCCCGGCGTAAAGGCAATATCATAAATCAAATTATTTATTGGAACAGTTACCGGCAGAGCTCTTAAATTATTATTTCCATAAGTCACAATAGTATCATTTTTATTATCAATTGGTTCGGGAACAAAATTCCAGTTTTTCCCACCGTCGGAAGTATATCTCAAACCTCCGCCTCTTGACATAACTCCTTGCACAGTATTCGTGTCCGTTGCAGTTGCAGCCCAAAAAACTCCATTGTTATAACCGATCGCTGAAATACTTTCTGTCCCAAAAGTTTTATCATTGGTGAAATTAGTCCAACTGTTGCCATTGTCTGGTGAGTAGCTTACTCCCTGCCCTGTACCAATCCAAATTGTATCTCCAATTGTTATTATATCGCTTATACTGTTGCTGGAAATAGGAGAATTACCGGCAGGTTTATACATCTTTTTATCCTGGCTTAGATAAAAGGAATTCGGTAAAAGCTGCGGGAAAGCCAAACCAGATAAAAGTATTATGAATAAAAATGAATAGATATATTTTAATTTCATTTAACTATAATATTGTGAGTAATGATGTTACTTAGCAAACCGCTTTTATCTTTTGCCTGAAATTCGAATTTCCATGAACCTGTCGGCTGTGCATTTGGTGCAAGGTAAGTTTGTTATAAGAATATATGCCGTCATCCGCTTTACTATCGCCAAAGTGAACACTGAAATCTCCATTATCCTGCAAGCGGAAAATACTGATATGCCATTGTTGTTATTCACCAGAGAACCATCCGGTCTGAAACAATGGAAAGAAACAGATGAAATATCATTAAGTCCATTAGAATCGCTTGCTGTGACAGTAAAAATAAAAGATACTCCTAATGCAATTGAATCCGGCATAACCAGCTTAGATATAACCGGTGCTATATTCGCCTGGCCATTATCAAATATAAATGAATGAACTGCAGCCAATTTTGTGTTTCCTGAAAGATCGGTTACGTAATATTTAATTTGATAAATTCCTTTGGTGTCGTAATGACTTAATGGAAATTTATTTGAATAAGTATTATCATCTTTCACTGAATCTCCGGTTTGATCAATTTTGCCATTATCAAATAATTCAATTGACGAATTATTTAATTGAGTGCCGTCCGGGTTAAGAACATTTATAGATACATTTTTCACATTTACCGATGAGTTTAATGTAATATTAGCTGTCATTAAAGAATCGGAAGGCACGTAGGTAAACTGATCTGCCGTATTTACTCCAACCACCTGATAGCTCATTGGCTGAGTTTCGACGATATTATTAAAATCTTTTTTGCATCCCCCTAAAAGGATGGGTATCAATAACAAAATTATTTTTTTCATCTATATAAATATTTATTTTTCAGATACTTCCCTCAAGGTAAAAAAATATCTACTCATCATTATTTACCTAAAGACACCATAAAAGGAGTTGGTGAAAATGAAATTATCAAAATTAAAAAGCTAATATAACCTAAAAATTTCCTTTTACCATCTAATTCACTATAATCAGGAACAACAGGATGTTTTAATTTAATAATAAAAAACAACAGCAATGCCCATAGCAGCCAGCCTACCCAGCCAAAAGTGGTGCTTAATTCAAATATTGATTCTGCCAGACCCAATAATCCCAAAATCATTAAAACTATAAAAGATACTACTGCAATTTTATAATGGTTCTTCTCACCGAACATTGTGTACGCTATATGACCTCCATCTAATTGGCCTACAGGTATCATATTCATTGCCGTAACAAATAAACCGAACCAGCCGACACATAAGTACGGATAATGATATATTTCAGACATCGGCGGAAAGAATTGAGAACCGTGTATAAAAATTAATTTGAAGAATGAAAAAAGCAACGTATTTCCAAAAGCAAGATCGATCGCGTCTTTTCCATATTCTGGAGAAAAATAATTAGGATGAATAGAAAGCAGGTAATCAATTCCCGGTACATGAGTGAAACCATAAACTAAGACTATCAAACACGCAACAAATCCTGCTAAAGGCCCGGCAATACCAATATCGAACATTGCATTTTTAGAATAGATAGGAGACTTGGTTTTAATAACAGCACCCATTGTACCGAAATTTAAAAACATTGGTATTGGCGGAAATGGTATATAAAATGGAAATGTCGCTTTAATCTTATGATATTGTGCTGCAAAATAATGTCCGAATTCATGACATGAAATAATAAACATGATTGAAATTGAATAAGGTAATCCTTTCAAAAGAAATGATATTTGATAAGGACCGGGTAAACCGCTTATCCATTGTGCGCCGGCAATTGTGGTTGTAATAAAAGTCAGGATAAAGAGTGATAAATGAAGAATATAATTTTTCTTTTCCTTTTTGGGAGACTTCTATTCTTTCCGGTTCCGGAAATATGTCGTTATAATAATCAGACATTTTATAAATCTAAATTGATTCCAATTGTGGCGTAATGTTCACTTAAATAATAAAACAGGCCGTGTATGCTTTTCCCGGAATAATATGCAAAAACCAGACTAAACCCATTTGAATCATATTTACCAAACTTAATTCCGGCTTTAAAAATGTTATTACCAAAATATTTATCGATCCGGCTAATTTTAAAATCATCAGCAAAAAACGGGGAGATATTTTTTGAAATAAGCGAGGGGAAATAATAATCAAAACCTATCTGGTAAATCCCCTTTCCAATCGTATTAGGTATAACGTGAAATAAATATGTTAGGCCGGCATACATTCTAAAACTATCAATCTTGTAAAATGGGAACAGTTCCACAAATTCCCGGCTGTAAACAAAAGGGATTAAATTTTCTCTCCAGGTATTAGAAGCGCCGTCATATCTTCCGTCAACTAAATGAGCGCTGATATGACTTAGCCTAAAACGAAAACCGTACTGAATATTATCCTTAATTATTTTGTAGCCGCTGTTAACTCCAAAAAAATAATCGATTGTTTCAACCGGGAAACGAAAATTATTTTCACTTCTTAAACGCGTGAAAGTAAAAAGATCCGCTCCAAAAGATAAAACCGAATTACCTGATTCTATCCGGTAAATATCCTGGGATGAGCCTATATCAAGCCTCAATTTTTTCTGATTCAGCAAATAAGAAGCTCCTGACCTAGCTTCCAATAAATTTGCCGTAAAAGGCTGAATATTTAATTTTGAGGGGAACCATTCCTCTTTAGTTTGTGCATGATTAAAATTGGTTAATAATATCAGCGCTAGAATAATGAGTGTAAGATTCCGCATTTAATTTGATTCCGTTTTTGATAGTAGTTTCTTCTTAATTTTTTGTTTAACCAGTTTGTTATATCCATACCTGAATTTAGAACGCAGACTTGATATTGCGTAAGCATTTGTTGGGAAAGCAAATGATGGTTCGAAATAACAATTAACCGTACACCCCTGGCAAAATTCAAATTTCCCTTCCATCTTTTTAAAATATTTAATTTTTTCCGAATTACGTATTTCCTTTATCGGTTTATCGATTGGGATTTTTTCATTTCCAAAATGATAGCAAGGCAAAATAATTTCGTTGTCGGGCGAAATAACAATTACCCGGGAAACCGCTTTACATAACGGATTATTAATGTTATTACCTCCGCTCCTTCTTAACTTGAGGTAAGCATTATTCATATAGATGTCAGATTTTCCTTCAGCATATTCTTCGATAAAATCTATTGCCTCATTTGACAAACCAGGATTTCCGAAATAAGAAAAGACAGGATTTACAATTAAAACCAAATCGTGTTTGGCAGCTATTTCATGCATCCTTGGTAATTTTTTATAAGTATTATTTGTAACCGTAAATAAAATATCCGGGAACTCACCGAGAGATTTTGCAATATCAATACTTTTGATAACATGATCGTAACAATCTACTTTTCTTATTTGATTATGTTCTTCCGCATCGGGCGAATCCAAAGAGAAATGTAAAAGGTTAATATTTCCCGCAAATTTTTCAGCGAACTTCGGATATAACAATGCATTTGTAGTTATGCTTGTCTGCATATTTAATTTTTTGGCATACTCTGCCATCAAATGAATATCTTTATGAAGCAGCGGTTCACCGCCCGTTAGGTCGATAAATCTTACTCCGATATCAGATAACTGCCTTACATTGGTAATAAAATCTTCAAGTTTGGCATATGGGCTGTTCTTAAAATTTTCATGAGAACCAAAATGACAAAACTCGCAGTAAGCGTTGCATCTGTATGTTACATAATAATTACATAAGAGAAGCATTAGTATTCTCTTCCCTTCCACTTAACCTTGCGGCTGGCAGCTAATACAAAAGGAATAGCTATAACGTAAAGGGTATAATAAATTTGAAAGTATAAAAAATATTTCAGATTCTTTGAGATACCGAGTTGTTTATGTACCGGGTATAATACAAAAAAATCAATAGTTATTTTAAAGACCGCCAAATATAACCATACCGGTGAGAAAAATAAAGGAGTTAAAAAAATACCAAGGTTAGTTAGAAAACCCCACGCCATTACAATATATCCTCTAAATGGGACTCCAAGTCCGCCAACAGACCATCTTTTTTTTTGATTATATAGACTTTTAAAATTCGAACAAGGTTTTGATGTAATTAATGTGTCGGGATCGAGCGGCAAAATAATCTTGTATTTCCCAAGCTTATATATTGAAAATAAAAGGTTAAAATCTTCTGTTACACTGAAGGGTAAATTTTCATATCCGCCTACTTCCTGATAAGCTTTTTTTCTGTAGGACATATTGTTGCCGATACAGCTTATCGGCTTTTTTAAATTTATTGTGCCGGAAGCTACAGTTAATAAATAAATAAAATCGATTGCCTGCATTCCGCTGAATCCGTTAAAAGTCGTCTGGGTAGTAAATCCGTTTACCGCACCTATATCTTTTTGATAATAAGAGACAACAGTCATTGCCCATAATGGATGAACCTGGCAATCTGCATCTGTTGTTAAAATAATTTCACCCTTGGCAAGCTCAATTGCATTGGCCAATGCATTTGTTTTCCCCTTAAGCATCCCGATTTCTTTTTTTGTAATAATTTTTTTGAATTTCATTTTACCGGCAATAAAGTCATCAATTATTTTACCGGTTGAATCGGTAGATTTATCATCGACTAAAATTATTTCTAACTTCCCTTCCGGATATTTAAGATTCTCCAACGATTCCATACAATTCAAAATATTTTCTTCTTCATTTCGGGCGGCAACAATAACAGTTGCAGTCGGTAATTCTTCGTCTTTTAATTTAGGAAATTTTTTTGCAGCCCCTATAACAAACATTACCGATTGAATAAAATAACCGCTTAAAACTATCAGAAAAATTATCTCAAACATTCAGAAGGTTCTCCAATATAGAAATTATTTTCATTAACTTTTTCTATAATAAATTTTAAGGAATCAATTATTATTTCTTTGGTTTTCAGACTATCATGCAGAACAATTATAGAGTTAGACCGCATATATTTACTTATTCCAAATTTAACAAGATTTATATCATTTTTATAATCTCTGGTTAGCAAAGACCACATCACTGGTTTTAAATTTGCTTTATTTATTTGTTTGACAGCAGAATTATTAAATCTTCCATGAGGTGGACGAAAATATTGGACATCGTAATTATATTTTCTTTTTAGAAAATTATTAAATTTAGATATTTCATCATACACTTCCTCTTTACCTAACCTTGTTAACCTTTTATGATTAAAAGTATGATTTCCTATTTTGTGCCCTTCTGAAATAATTTCACTAAACAGGCCCGGGTTTTTCATTAAATTATTTCCAACACAAAAGAACAATGCTTTAATATTTTTTTGATTTAAAAATTTTAATATTTGAGGTGTTACTTCCGGAATGGGCCCGTCATCAAAGGTCAATAATATTTGATTATTATGTGTATTCCATTGAAAGACATTAAATATTTTTTTTACAATTTCCGGCGGATCAAATAAATATTTCATTAAGCTCTTATAACTCCAGGCAATATAAATTTTATACCTATTTTAATAATTATTCCACTATACATATAATCTATTACACATTTTCAGTAATCCAGGAATTTATAAAACCAGCTCATTTAATTTATAAAAGGATTGTAAATAATAATTTAATTTAACAATTATAAATTTAAGTTTTTATTTATAATAATTATTGTAAAACAATTGTTAATTTTGTGATTCAATTTGCAAATATTCTATAAAAATATTTATAAGGCATGAAACACTTAGCAGAACACCAAAAAGGCATTGTGGCTGTTTTAGCGGCAGCACTTCTTTGGAGCACAGGTGGAATCTTTATTAAGCTGGTTACATTTGATGCTATGCAAATCTCTTTTTTTAGAGGACTTTTTGCTGCAATTGTTTTTGTAATTATCTTCAAGAAAGAAATTTTTTATGCCAACGGATTTACTTTTATAAATGCTTTATTATACTCTGCAATATTAATTCTCTTTGTGCTGGCTACAAAAATGACCACTGCAGCCAATGCAATATTTCTCCAATACACTGCCCCAATTTATGTCTTAATCTTTGAACCTTTGATTAATAAAACAAAATATGAGAAAATTAATATCGTAACTATAACAGTTTGTTTTATTGGAATGATAATGTTCTTTTTAAGCAAGCTCTCTCCCGGTTCTAAAGAAGGAAATATTATTGCTCTTCTTTCCGGAGTTGCTTACGCAGCTTTTCTTTTAGGCATGAGGAAGAATAAAAAAGAGTACCAGTTCAGCTCGATATTTTACGGAAATATAATTGTTGCCCTTATTTGTCTTCCCTACATTTTTAATCTTACTAATATAAACTTACCAAATTTATTAATGGTCTCTTATCTAGGGGTCTTCCAAATAGGAATTGCATATGCAGTATTCAGTTATGGACTGAGAAGGGTTTATGCAATTGAAGCCTCGTTAATTTCTATGATTGAACCTGTTCTAAATCCGGTTTGGGTTTTTCTGGGTTATGGAGAAGTCCCTTCATTTACTGCTATTATTGGGGGTATAATTATCATTTCAGCTATTTCGGTAAGGACTTTCATTCTGGAAGCACCGATAATGAAAGCAAGATTAAAAAGGAATTAGGTTGTTTTGAAGATTTCTTTTGATGATAGTTTTTTAAATTTGTATGAAAATCCTTAAGGATTTTCATAAACGGTCCTAATATTCTTTTTAACGTATTCAATACATCAAACAATATACTTTACCTATCGATTCTTCCCTTTATATCGAATTTTTAATTGAGAAAAATATTCTAATTTTTTTCCGATACACTAAATACCGAGAGGTCAATTTTATATTTTACTTCTTTCAAAAAAATAAAAATAAATTTGATATTGCAAAATCAAAAAAAATATTTTAACTTGCGCAGGTTTATTAAACTAATAACAGCTCACGAAACTAAAGGAGGAGTCATGAGTAAACTTCTTATTGTATTGTTTTCCTTTTTCTTAATATTCAACTTAAATGCCCAGGATGTATTTCATAGGGCATCTACAATCCACACTCTTCAATATGAACCCGGCGGCGGCGGATTCGGAAATTTTATTGCAGGAGTGGATTGGGATAAAGATGGTTTGCCTGAAATTTATGCTGTCAATGCAAACTATATAGACAGGGATGGTGAACTAGTCCCAAAGATATACAAGTTTGAATGGAACCCAACAACTACACAGTGGGATTCTGTCTGGGGCGCCATACTTCCAGCTCAAGCACAAAATACTTGGATCGGGCTCGCTTGGGGCGATCTTGATAAAGATGGTAAGCCTGAATTAATTTGGTGTCCTTCTAATTATCCTAGTCCACCTGTTCCATCTTTGGTTAATCCTAATCCGCTACGTATAATTGTATACGAAGTTGTTGGTGATGGAAGTGATAATTTAGGAGTTGATGACGGATTCGGTAGTTTTTCGCCTAATGCTTCCACAACACTTGTAACAGAAAATGATTATAATTTAAGACCACTTCAACTTAAGATTACCGACATTGATAATGACGGAACTGATGAAATAATTTTTTGTGACCAGGCTGCTGACTGGCATTATGGTGTAGTTTCTGTAGACAATATTCCCGATAACGGAGATGGAAGCGAAACCTGGACGGTGGAAGCTAACGGATTGAACGATCCCAATCAAGCCGGTATGGGAAGTGTATACGATTGTGATATTGTTGGAAACACCATTTATTTGTTTGCCTCATCCGGACTCATTTACCCTGTTAAAGTTGAAAATGGGACATATACTTCATTGCCTGCATTGACTAATGTAGCCAATGAAGATGGTTCATTTAAAGGCAGTGTTACAGCCGATCTAGACAATGATGGAATTCCTGAAATTGTATTGGGCAGCTGGTCAAATGATAAAGTATATGTACTAAAACAAGTCGCAGATACTCTTCAAACATTTGAAGTTGGTAATTGTCCTAATGCCGGCAGATTAAATGGCGCAGCTGGCGGAGACTTAGATAATGATGGACACCCGGATTTTGTATTTGGTACGAGAAGTGCCAGCACTCCAAATAATGCCGTATACAGAGTTGAATTCCAAGGTGGAGACATTTCAGATCCCGCCAATTATGAAGTTTCAATGATTGATTCTCTTTTAGTTCCGGCTCCAGGTGGTACAGGCGGTCAGCTTGATGTTTTCGCTATGGGTAATGTTGATGGCGATCCAGCAGATGAAGTAATATACACTCAAGGTTATACCAGAGGTGTTGCAAATGATACAACAGCTGATGCTGCTATTCTGGACATAATCAGCACTCCTTTAAGCGTAAAACTTGTTGATAACAAAATACCAGATCAATTTTATCTAAATCAGAATTATCCTAATCCTTTCAACCCTTCAACCACAATACAGTTTGGGGTAAAAAAAGAAAGTGTTGTTGAATTAAAAATATTTAATGTCTTAGGTCAGGAAATTACTACATTGATTAGTGGACAATTAATGAAAGCCGGTTCATATAATGTTGATTTTAATGCTTCCAATCTTGCGAGCGGTACTTACATCTATAGATTGAAAGCTGGGAATCAAGTTACATCAAGAAAAATGGTTCTCTTGAAATAAAGGTAAAAATTTATAAAACCTCCGAAGTATTCCAAGCTTCGGAGGTTAAATATGGGGCTCATCTCTTCCTTTGAGATGATGTTTATATCATAAAAGCTGGGAAATAAGTTTAAAGGTCTTTTTTAAAACTAATGGATATAACTAACCCCTTAAAAAATTGTTCTATTACTAATTCTTTAAATACAATTGATGTATCGAGGTTACTATGGACAGAAAAATAATTTTTGTTATTCCATTTCTGTTAATATTACTATTACCCAATAATATTTTTGCAGGCAACACTGGAAAAATATCCGGAAAAGTTACAGAAGCACAAACGGGTGAACCATTGTTAGGCATTAATGTAATTGTACAAGGTACTACCCAAGGTGCAGCTACAGCGGAAGACGGCTCTTATATTATAAATAATTTAGAACCTGGAACTTATAACCTGGTTTTTTCAGGTGTGGGCTACCAGAAAAAAACAGTGACGAATATTAATGTATCAAGTGATTTTACAACAAATATTAATGTCGAACTTTCTTCAGAAACAATTGGCCTTGAGGCTGTTATAGTTGTAGCAAGTAAACCACTTGTTAGAAAAGATTTAACTTCTTCACAAGTTTCAATTGATGCAAATCAGATTGTAACTCTGCCTGTTGAAAATGTAAATCAATTATTAACTTTGCAGGCTGGTATTATTAAGGGTGCCAACGGAGAAATTCATATAAAAGGTGGACGTTCAAATGAAGTTTCTTACAATGTAAATGGAGTTTCTATTGTAAATCCTTTTGATAATTCCAAATCTGTTGAGATTGCTACGAATGCGATACAGGAATTATCAGTGGTTAGCGGTACATTTAATGCAGAATATGGAAATGCATTAAGCGGAATTGTAAATTCAATTACCAAAGAAGGAACAAATAAGTATACCGGGAGCATATCATTTTATTCAGGCGACTACCTTAGCAGCCATAGCGATATTTTTTATAATATTAATGCAATTGATCCAGTTAATAATTCCGTAGCGGAGTTTACTTTTGGCGGACCTGTCCCATTTCTTAATGATAAAATTACATTTTTCCTTTCGGGAAGATTTAATGATGATAAAGGATATTTATACGGGATAAGAGAGCATCAACCAAGTGATTACATTCAATACTTGAGTTCAGACAGCGTAAGTGTTCTTGCTACCGGTGACGGTAATGTGGTTCCGATGAATCCAAGTACAGATTGGAGCGGTAATGCAAAGATCACATTTAAACCCATTTCAGCTATTAAAATTAATTATGACTTTTTAATTTCGGATTCTAAATATCAGGTTTATAATCATGAACTTAAATATAATCCGGATGCTAATTATCACCGATATAATTCGGGATTGTTTAATTCCATTGAGTTCAGACATGTTTTAAATAATTCAACTTTCTATTCGCTTAAGGGATCGTATAATATAAATGATTATAAGCGTTACCTGTACCCATTACTTGATGCTTCGGGTAATGAAGTTGATTTTTCTGCTGGAATGGATATGACCGGATTACAGGCCGATCCAATGTATGCCAGCAGTCTACAGTATGTAGCTCAAAACACTTTTCCGATCGGAGGGACATTGAATGAACAGTTCTACCAAAAGACTAAAACCATAAATGGAAAATTTGATCTTACAAGCCAGTTAAATCTTCATCACGAAGTTAAAATCGGAGCAGAATATAAACATCATATTCTTAATTATGAAGATTTCCAGGTATTAAAAGATGGAACTCTATCCTTTATTCCTCCTGTGGATAATATTCTGCATGACAGTTATATAAAAAGACCGACTGAAATTTCAGGATATATTCAGGATAAGATGGAGTTTGATAAACTGATACTAAATATTGGGTTAAGACTCGATTATTTTAATTCTGATTCAAAATATTCTACTACAACAAAGTATCCTTCTCCGTTTGATCCCTCACTACCAGATAATGTTGATACGAATACATTATTAAAAAATGCATCAGCAAAATATCAGGTAAGCCCAAGAATCGGTATTTCTTTTCCAATAACCGATGAAGGAATTATTCATTTCTCATACGGACATTTTTTCCAGATTCCTCCGTTTTCTTATTTATATACCAATCCCGATTTCAAATACCCGGTATCCGGAACACCAACATTTGGGAATGCAAATCTAAATCCCGAAAAAACAATTACCTATGAAATAGGCTTACAGCAGCAATTGCTATACAATCTTTCATTCGATATTACAGGATTTGTTAAGGATGTAAGGGATTTACTGGCACTTCAAAAAATTCAGGCAACTGCAAATAAAGCATATTATATGTATGTGAATAAAGATTATGCAAACATAAAAGGGATTACATTTTCTCTAAGAAAAAGTAGAAATTCCGATGAATTTTTTGGTGCAACTCTTGACTATACCTATCAAACTACCGAAGGCAGCGATACAAGATCCGCTGCGGCATTTTTAGACCTAGCTTCCGGTAGGCAAAGTGAAAAAATACCGTATTACCTAAGCTGGGACCAACCACATACTTTAACGGCAACATTAAACTTCGGCGGTAAAACATGGAATGCCACACTTGTGGGCAGAATCGGTTCCGGTTTGCCTTATACCCCACAGCTTCTTTTTGAACAGGTATATTTAAAGACAAATAGCGGGCGTAAACCTTCACAAGCATCAGTTGATTTGCTCATAGACAAATCAGTAAATATTTCCAATATGGTTTTTACGTTCTTCTTAAAAGTATTTAATCTATTTGATACTTTAAATGAAAACATTGTATTTGATAATACGGGAAGAGCAAATTACACACTTGAAAAAGAATTGGGAACGACTCAAGCTGCCGATCATTATGCAAGTCTAAACCCTTTAATTAAAACTTCAAGTGAATATTTTGTGCGACCTGATTATTATTTACCTCCAAGGGAAGTAAGGTTAGGGATGACATTCGAGTTTTGAAAGTATATTAACGGAGATACTAAATGAAGATAAAATATATAAATAAATTTCTAATTATAACTTTCTCTATTCTGTTCAGTTGTTTTACAGCAGCACAAAAACTTGATTCTAAAACTGCTCAAGAACACCAGGCTGTTAAAGACTACATTCAGAAACAACTCCAGAACAAATCTAAAATAAATAGCTTTCTGAATTTACCAGATAAAAATGAAAGTAGGTACGGTAAGCTTTTAAAAACTACAGGAATGAAAGATAGAAAAAGTTACATAATGAATGGAAATAAAGTACTGGTATACGTAACTAATTTTGGAGGAATAGGCGGAGGATATACATTGGATCAATCCAGCAGATATTTAGGAGATGTTGTCTGGAAAGGATTACCTTATGTATTCCAATTTGTCCCAATAGTAGGTGCATCTGTTCCAGATGCAAGAAATCCTAATAAAAGACTTCATATAATATCTGATGCACTGGATGATTACCCTCATTCAGCAAGACCCGGTGATGACTTTATAGAAATAAACCCGACAGAAGATACGTTATGGCAATTTCAACCTCTACCAGGATATGCTGATCCAAATCAGGATAATATGGCACACAATCCGGATTTTGACACCGATAGAGATGGAAAACCAGATAGCTGGCCCCGTGAGTGGTATAATTCAACTTTAGGAAAATATGTGTGGCCCGGATATTTAAAACAAGATGCAAATAATGCTGATCTTGAAGTGTTCTGGTCTATGGATGACAGAGATAACCGCGAATTCCCATATTATCCTTACAACAATGATTTGAAAAAAATGGGAATTGGTGTACAGGTTGACGGCAGAGCTTTACAGTGGAGTAATTCACTAGCAGAGAATGCAGTCTTTTTTGTTTATACAATTACAAATGTAAGCGATAAAGATTTGGACAGCGTATTCTTTGGAGTTTATGGCGACCCAGATGTAGGAGGTCAAAAGGATAATGCAGATGATATCGGAATATTCTTTCCGCCTTATTCAATTCCAGGCCATAATGTAGATAATGTTCCCATTTATTCCAGAAGTATGGTAGCTTTTAAAGATGATGGTAATAATATTGGAGAAAATGCCTTAACAGATGGTATAATTGCGTGCAAATTTTTAGAGAGTCCAGGTGACGCGAATGATGGAATAGACAATGACGGAGATGGTATGATAGATGAAAGTCAATCCAATGGAATTGATGATGATCATGACTGGAATCCTGAAACTGACGATGTTGGAATAGATGGTTTACCCAATACTGGTGATGAAGGAGAAGGTGACGGCATTCCAACCGCAGGGAAATTACTTCCAAACGGTGCTCTTGATCCCCTACATCCCGGTGAACCAAATTTTGAATATACTGATCTAGATGAAGCAGATCAGATTGGTTTAACAAGCTTTAGCACATGGCCATGGGGAACTAAAACAGGTAATCCAAACAATCCAAGGGAAGGTTATTATGTAAGTAATGACTCCTTAATGTGGGAAAAGTGCAAACCTAATACTGTAAACCACAATGGTTTTGAAGAAGTCTTAACTGAGGGACAGGATATTACATTTGTGTTTGGATCAGGTTATATATCACTTAAAAAAGGTGAGACAAAAAGAATTTCGATGGCACTTATTTTGGCCAATGATATTGACGATCTTCTTACAACAGCATCAACAGTACAGGATATTTATAATATTAATTATAATTTTTCAAAACCCCCTGATCTTCCTACCTTAAACGCCGTTCCGGGTGATAAAAAAGTTACACTTTACTGGGATGATAAAGCCGAAAGTAGTATCGATCCTATTACCGGTAAAGATTTCGAAGGATATGTATTATACAGAAGTACAGATCCCAGCTTTTCGGATATTCAAACTATTTCTGATGGGCAGGCAACTCCATTTTTATCAGAACCTCTTAAGACTTATTCAGGTATTGAATGCAAATGGGATTTGGTAAACCAATGGAGCGGTTATCACCCGGTTCCTTATAAAGGCCGCGGTATTCATTATTATCTTGGAGATAATACCGGGCTAGTTCATACTTACGTCGATTCAAATAATGTAATAAACGGACAAACCTATTACTATGCATTGGTGGCATATGACCACGGAGATTCTTTAAATTTTCCACCTTCAGAAACAACAAAAAAAATAAATGTTGATCCTATAACATCTAAATATATCTTGGATAAAAACACTGCAGCAGTAATTCCAGGCCCAAGGGCAATAGGATATGTATCTCCTGTTCTAAACAATTCAAATGTTTTGCATAAAAGCGGAATAGGTAATGGAGTTGTAAATTTCTCAATTATAAATGATTTACTGATTCCCGACAATGAATATGAATTGTTTTTCAGCGATTCACTATTAGTAAATGGGAAAATGACCGGGGTTAAAAATTATTCCGTTCTAGACTCAAAAGTTTATTCTAAAGAAATAAATTTCTATTCTAACAAGTTTGCTGATATCGGATTTAGTAATATTCTTGACGATCAGTACTTGAAATTAAAAGATGCAAATGGGAAATTATTTTCAAGGAATAATTCACAAGATACTTCAGATTATATCATTGATTTGCAAATGGGAAAAATAAGAAGATCTTTCGGCAGTCAAATTCCGGATAATTCTTCATTAACCTACACACTTGAATTCAGATATTTATCAATTGCAAATAGTACTCTGATGAATTACGAAGATAATAACCCAGTATTTGACGGGGTAAAATTACAGTTAACAGATCAACCAATAATTGAATATGACCCAGATAGATCAAAATGGTTAAACGGAAATTCAAATATGACATTTAGCGCTGCATTAGCTTCCATAGGATCGGCGACTAATAAAATGGTTTATCCAGCAGATTACGAAATTAAGTTTTCATCAACATACATAGATTCGGCATTTATCAAACCGCCGGGGAAACCATTTACAATGTATCCTGTCAAATATTCAGTTCAGGATATTACTACGGGAGTTCCTCAAAGAATCTTGACGTATTTGAATGAGAATAATGCTACTAGAGACTCTGCCTGGAGCCCAGGTGAAGAAGTAATTTTGTATAAACCCGGCAGTACGAAGAGCAATGACATGCTTACTTGGGGTGTAAAAATTACCTCTCCTACTGATACAACAATAAAGGATATCATTTATCCCGGTGATGGAGATATTCTCTTTATCGCAACAAAAAGACCATTTACTGTTCAGGATACTTTTTATTTAAATACTAATAAAGGCACATTGGATAATAAAATGGCCTCCTCAAAATTGGATAATATATATGTGGTGCCGAATCCCTATGTAGCATATAATGCATTAGAACCCCAAAACCGGCTGTCAGATCAATCACGTGGTGAACGCAGGATTTATTTTGAAAATTTACCACCCAAATGCACAATTCGGATATATTCAATAGTTGGAGATCCTGTTCGAGTTATTGAACATGAGTCCGGGCTTTCGAACGGCAGAGAATACTGGAACCTATTGAACAGAGATGGTTTCAGTGTATCTTATGGTTTGTATATTGCATATATCGACGCACCTGGCATAGGTCAAAAAATAATAAAATTTGCTCTTATTAAGTAAAGAATTGGCAGGAGTTAATAAATGAAATTTTATAAATATATAGCAATAACTGCAATAGCCTTATTATTTACAGAAGGGTTATTTGGTCAGAGTTTAAAGACGGGAACAACTGCCGCTGAGTTTCTAAAAATAGGAGTTGGACCCCGTGCCATTGGTATGGGCAGCGCATTTACTGCAACATCCGATGATATTACTGCATTATACTGGAACCCTGGCGGTTTAGCCAATCTAAATTCGAACCAGGCATTTTTTAATCATGTTAACTGGATAGCGGATATAAACTATGATTATGCGGCTTTAGCAGTCAAGGTTCCCGGTTTTGGGGTACTAGGGACATTTGTTTCGATCCTATCGACAAATGATATGCCCGTCAGAACAATAGAAAGACCAGAAGGTACGGGTGAATTATTTACATACAGTACATTGGCGATCGGTTTAAGTTATGCAAGGAATTTAACCGAACAATTTTCATTAGGATTTAACGTTAAATATATTAGTGAAAATTTATGGCATATGAATAGCACCGGTTTTGCGATGGATGTTGGAACTTTGTATAAAATTCCAGTACTAAATGAGATGAGGGTCGCAGCGAGTATATCCAATTTCGGAACGAAGATGAAACTTAATGGAAGGGATATATTATCTGTAAAGCAAGTTGGTTCCGGTAGTTCTCCAAATTTAATAAATACTGATTTAGAACTAGACTCATACGATTTGCCTTTGCTTTTTAGAATAGGAATTGCAGTAGATGCTATGAAGTCATCATCGAACAGAGTCACAATTGGTGTAGATGCGATTCACCCGAATGACCATACTGAATATATAAATACCGGATTAGAATATTCATGGAATGAAATTGTTTTCTTAAGAGGAGGATATAACTCATTATTTGAATTAGATTCTGAAAAAGGATTGACATTAGGTTTTGGTTTACACTATAGGGTAATTGATCTAGTACAAGTTGGTTTAGACTATGCATACCAGGACTTTGGCAGATTATCTAATGTCCAGTACTTCTCTTTAAGTATTAATTTCTGACAAGTAAAAATTATAATAATGGTTCAAATCAAATTTAGTTAATTTTATAAATAAGAATATTCATATATGACTGCACGAATTTTATCGATTATAATTTTTTATACATATATAGTTTCCGCGCAGCCTTATCCTGATCAGTTTTATTCTTATAAAAATGATTCTCTAATAAAAAGAATTAGCAGTCTAAATGGAACTGAAATTAGTAAAGACGGAAAGATTATAGTCCTATCAGATGGAGTTACAGACGGAGATGTAACATTTGAACCGGATTCCTCTGTATATCCATTCAACCGCGGTTTGCCTTCATGGAATGGTCATACACCAAACGATAGCTGCAGTTTCAAAGTTATGATGAGATTTTACGATACGCCGGCAGGAAGCGGATGGTCTACATGGCTTACTGTAGGATTCTGGAAAGCAAATATCTGGACGTCTTATGGCTCTACCAATTACGCCGGCGGTAAAATTGATATCGATAATGCAGTATTGAATTCTTATTGTAGTAAATGGCAATTTAAAGTTATATTTAAAAGAATTATAAGCAGCCAGCCTTCACCAGTTTTGTATAAACTAAGTTTCTTTGCGAGTGATCAGAAGACTACTGATAATGTTAATATTACATCTATAGTTAACGATAAACCGAACGCGGTTTTTATTCCGACAGATTTCTTTTGGCAATATTCCCTTGATCCCGATATCGGCGGAAGTATTTGTTCTCCAACATCTGTCAGCATGGCTTTGCGCAGTTATAATATTGATGTTAACCCACTGCAGTTTGCTAAAGATACTTATTGCCCCTATTGGGGAATGTTCGGTATATGGCCCCGTGTAGTTCAAAATGCTGCAGAATACGGGCTTGACGGTGCAGTTTCACGTTACAGAACCTGGAGCCAGGCCGAAAAAATACTTTCTGAGGGTGGAAGAGTGGTTATGTCGGTTGGTTCACCCTTATATTCCGGCCACCTTATAATGCTGGCGGGTTTTGATTCTAACGGTAATCCAATTGTCCATGATCCGGCACAGTCTAATGGCTATAGTTATAAGTTCAACAAAACTTTACTTTCTCAGTCATGGTTTCAAAAAGGTGGTGTTGCATATACATTCTTTCCGAAGGATTCAAATAGCGTAACGTCCGTTAAAGAAATTGAATCGTCGCATTCTGAAGAAACATACCTTTTAAATAATTATCCTAATCCATTTAACCCAGTCACAAAGATCGTATACAAGGTTGCTAATTATGGATTTGTTTCTTTGAAAGTTTACAACATTCTTGGAAAAGAAGTGGCAACTTTTGTTAATGAAGAGAAATCGCCAGGTCGGTACGAAGTATTATTTGATGCATCAGATTTTTCTACAGGCGTTTATATTTATAGCTTATTTTTGTGGACATCAAACTCAAAGGCTATTAGAATAAATAAGAAGATGTTGTATATAAAATAAAATTAGGGGGTTCCATTCATCCGCTATGGTGCCAGCCTGACAATTTTCCAATCCCTTTTTCCCTTCATATAGCTGATTCTGTCATGGAGCCTATTCTCCCTACCCTGCCAGAATTCGAAACTTTCGGGGATCAATTTGAAACCTCCCCAAAAGGAAGGCAATGGAATTTCTTTACCGTTAAACTCTTTTTTTAACTCCTCAAATTTTCCTTCAAGATATTGACGATCTGATATTATGCTGCTCTGTTTTGAAGCTAAAGCAGCTAATTGGCTTTCATACGGGCGTGAATGAAAATAATCCTCAGATTCTTTTTTTGAAACTTCCTTAACTTTGCCTGAAATTCTAATCTGTCTTTCAAGTTCTTTCCAAAAGAAAAGCAAAGATGCCTGAGGATTTTCAGAAATATCCTTCCCTTTTCTGCTTTCATAATTTGTAAAAAATATTAATCCCTCTGCATCTATTCCTTTAAGCAGAACAACCCTTACCGAAGGTTCAGCGTTTTTATTTGCCGTTGCCAGAATCATAGCGCTCGGATCAATTAAATTTGACTTTATTGTCTCCTCCATCCAAACATTCAGCTGATCAAAAGGATCCTTTTTTACGTTAGTTTCGTTAAGTTCTGTAAGAAGATAATCTCTTCTAAGTTTTGAAATGTCTGTATTTTTCATCATACTTATTTATATATTATTTTTTTTGTTTACTATAATTATATAGTTTTAGTAAATTTAACACACCATTTTGCGGAAATAAATAAAAACTCACTTTTTTATTCATGCGGTATAATTGTGTGAAAATGGTTGTTAACTATTTAGATAGTTTCACTTAATTAAATATTGAATGTCAAAACTATAAAAAAATAAGTGTAAGATGAAATCAAGCGATTTAACAAAAGAACAAAAAGAAGAACTCGAAAAATTTGGTGCCAATACCTGGTTTGTAGAGTACTTGCATAAACAATATGAAGAAAACCCATCCGAGTTATCCGAACAGTGGCAAAACTTTTTTGGTAAAGTGACTGGGAAAGAAAAAAGCAATGGCGATACTCATTCCAAGACAAAGATTGTCTCAGTTATTCAAAGCGAAAGTATTAAAACTCCGGCACCTTTGGAAGAAGACCGGCTGCAGATAATTGTCGGCAGTTCTGCAAAGATACTGGAAAATATGAATCACAGTTTAACAATTCCTGTTGCAACCTCTCAAAGAACAATCCCAGTTAAACTTCTTGAAGAAAATAGAATTATTATAAATCGTTACCTGCAAAAGAAAAAAAGAGGCAAAATTTCTTTTACTCATTTAATTGCCTGGGCAATTGTAAAAGCGGTAATGACCAACCCTGTGATGAATACTGCTTTCACAAAGATAAATGACAAACCGAACATTATAAAACGTCATTCAATAAATCTGGGTTTGGCTATTGATATTGAAAGGAAAGATGGTTCACATTCATTGATTGTCCCCAATATCAAGAATGCAAATTTAATGAACTTTGAAGAATTTTATAAAAAGTACGACGACCTGGTTTTAAGATCTAGAAAAGGCTTAATTGATCCGTCAGAATTTTTGGGAACGACAATTTCTTTAACTAACCCTGGAACAATCGGAACAGTCACATCAGTACCGAGACTTATGCAAGGCCAGGGTACCATAGTAGCAACCGGGGCAATACAATATCCGGCAGAATACCAGGCTATGCCGCAAAATACTATTTCAGCTCTCGGAATCAGCAAGGTAATGAATATTACCAGCACCTATGATCATCGAATAATTCAAGGAGCTGAGTCAGGTTTATTCTTGAAAGAAATTCATGATCTTCTTTTAGGAAACAATTTCTTTTATGAAGAGATTTTTGAAGATCTAAAAATTCCGCTTCAACCGCTAAATTTTAAAACCGATTATCAGCCCGGTTCTTTTTCTAGTCACCCTAATACCGAAGAAATTGAAAAGCAAGGACGAGTTTTACAGCTAATAAATTTATACCGGGTAAGAGGCCATTTAATTGCGGATTTAGATCCGATTGGGGCACAGACTCCGTATCACCCGGAACTAGATCCCGCAACATATAAGCTTACACTCTGGGACTTAGACAGAGAATTTATTACCGGCGGTTTCAGCGGTTTAAAGACTGCAACGTTGAGAGAAATTTTAGATATTCTTCAGAAAACTTATTGTGAAAAAATCGGTGTTGAGTATATGCATATTCAAAACCCGGCAGAAAAGATCTGGCTGCAAAGTAAAATGGAACCGATAAAAAATGTTCCTGAATTTGATATTCACGCAAAAGAAACGATCTTGAATAAATTAATTATCGGTGAAATGTTTGAGCACTTCGTGCATACAAAATTTATCGGACATAAGAGATTTTCCCTTGAAGGATCGGAAACTCTTATACCTTTATTAGATCAATTATTAAATGATGCTCATGATAGCGGATTACATGAAATTGTTTTTGGAATGGCCCACCGCGGAAGACTAAACGTGTTGTCGAATATTATCGGTAAATCTTATGAATCTATTTTCTCAGAATTTGAAGATATCCAAGATCCCAACTCTTTTGAAGGTTCAGGTGATGTAAAATATCATCTGGGTGCCAGCGGGAAATATAAAACAAGAGACGGAGAAAGTATAAATGTTTCAATAGCTTCAAATCCCAGTCACCTCGAATGGGTTGATCCGGTTGTAGAAGGAATTGTGAGAGCAAAACAAACCAGACAAAACGATAACAAAGAACACAGAAAAATTATGTCTGTGCTTATACATGGTGATGCTGCATTCGCAGGTCAAGGTGTTGTTGCAGAGACGCTGAATCTTTCACAATTGAGCGGATATAGAACCGGCGGAACAATTCACATTATAATAAATAATCAGATAGGTTTTACAACTACTCCGGAAGATGCACGCTCCTCTCAGTATGCAACCGACGTCGCCAAAATGATCCAGGCACCTATATTCCACGTTAATGGTGATGATCCCGAAGCTGTTCTTTGGGTAACAAAACTTGCTTTTGAATTCAGGCAAATATTTAAAAAAGATGTAGTGATCGATATGTTTGGTTATCGAAGACATGGGCATAACGAAGGTGATGAACCGGGCTTTACCCAGCCTTTGCTTTACAATAAAATTAAAGTTCATCCTTCAGTAAGAGAATTGTATTCAAAATATCTTCTTGAAAATAAAATGTTATCTGAAGATAAAATTAAACAAATGAATGATGAGATATATAAACTTTTAGGCGAAGCTTTTGATAAAACAAAACGAAGAAGTATTGAATTTAGTGTCGATGCACCGCTTGCAGTTTCAAAAGAAAAAATGGCAGAAGTTAATCCTATTGCGGACACAAGCATTCCGGAAGATTTATTAAAAAAAATAGTGGACGGAATTACTAAACTACCTAGAGATTTCTCAATACATCCTAAGCTTAAAAAGTTCCTGGAAAAAAGACTGGACTTAAAGGACGGTTCCATTGAAGCTGACTGGGCATTTGCAGAATCTCTTGCATTTGGAAGTCTTCTGCTTGAGGGAAATCCAATTAGATTAAGCGGTGAAGATAGTGTAAGAGGCACTTTCAGTCAGCGTCATCTTGCATTAACAGATATTCAAACCGGTTTGGAATATATTCCACTTAACTATATGACATCAGGGCAGGCTAAAATTGAAGCGTTGGACAGTCTTCTTTCCGAAGCTGCCGTGCTTGGGTTTGAATATGGATATAGCACAGCCGACCCTTTGGCATTAGTAATTTGGGAAGCACAGTTTGGTGATTTTGCAAACGGTGCTCAAATTATAATTGATAACTTTGTAGTAGCTTCTTATGAAAAATGGAAACTTCCGAACGGACTTGTAATGCTTCTTCCACATGGATATGAAGGACAGGGATCGGAACATTCAAGTGCAAGAATTGAAAGATTTCTTACTCTATGCGCACAGGATAATATGCAGGTGTGTAATCCTTCTACCCCGGCTCAATATTTTCATGTTTTAAGACGGCAGATTAAACATGCTGTTCGAAAACCTCTTATAATAATGACACCCAAAAGTTTGCTTCGTTTGCCTGATGCAAAATCTGCTAAGGAAGAATTTATTGACGGAAAGTTTTATGAAATAATTGATGATCTTACAATTAAAAATAAAGAAGAAATAAAAAGAGTAATATTAACTTCCGGTAAAGTTTATTATGATCTTCTCAAATACAGAAGCGATAATAAATTTGAGGATGCCGCAATTGTAAGAGTAGAACAATACTACCCGTATAAATCCGAAATGCTTAGAGAGATTTTAGCTTCCTATACAAACGCAAAAAAAATTGTTTGGGTTCAGGAAGAGCCAAAAAATATGGGGGCATGGAACTTTTTAGCTCTCCGCATAATTGAAGATTTAGCAGAAGGACAAAGATTATCCTATGCAGGAAGACCTGAAGGCGCTAGTCCGGCGGTCGGTTCTGCAAGAAAATCTACTATGCAGCAAAAAGAATTAGTTAGAGAAGCTTTTGCATAGAAGTAACTTGTTTAAGCGAAGTTTAATGTTTTGTTAACTATGCGGGAATTTGCTATTTTTTGGTTAGTTAGTTTTAGGTTTTGTTCATTTTATTTAATGCGAGCGTAACTCAGTTGGTAGAGTGTCAGCTTCCCAAGCTGGATGTCGCGGGTTCGAACCCCGTCGCTCGCTCTACAAAATTATTTGTAAAATCACCTTTTTCTATCTGACAAAATTATTTTTTATTTGTATTTCTTTTAAAAAAGTAAGATATTTACAAACCTTTTTTGAAGTTCTTTAAATAAAATTATCTGGGGGCTTAGCTCAGTTGGTTCAGAGCACCTGCCTTACAAGCAGGGGGTCGTAGGTTCGAATCCTTCAGCCCCCACTACAGAAGCTTCAATTCAATAGGATTGAAGCTTTTTTTGATTAAATCGGAAATAATTAGTTAATACAATTTTGGTTTTGGGGTGAATATTTGAGTCGTAGGTTCTGCCAATGGCATTCCTTCGGAAGAATCCTTCAGCCCACCCCTAAAATCAAAGCTTCAATCTAATATGGTTGAAGCTTTTTTTTAACTATTTCATCAAAATTAGTTTCTTAGTTTCTACAAAATTGCCTGCCTGCATTCTGTAAAAGTAAACACCGCTTGAAAGTTTATACTTGCTTGCGGAAAATTGGATGCTATAATGCCCGGCTTGTTTTTCATCATTTACCAAAGAAGCTACTTCTTTTCCTAAGATATTATAAACTTTAATAATAACTAAACCAGTCTTAGGTACTTCATAATTTATAGTTGTATTTGGATTAAATGGATTGGGATAATTCTGTGCAAGGTTATAACTTCTTGGAGAAACCGACTTATCAGAAACTGAAGTAACCTGCCAGGCAGCAGTATATTCATCCCAGATGTATGAATGTGTAATTTGACTGTATTCCCATAAACTTACACCGGGGTAATTATATGTTGTCTGCGACAGATCGCAAAAACTTGCTACCTCGCCTACCTTAACATCATTCCCATAACCGAAATACTCTCCCTGTCCAATCGGCATAATTGGTTTATCAGCAGCAGTATCTCCTAAACTGACCCACCTATTAGTCCAATAAGTGAACTGGCTGCTCATAATGCTTAACTCGTTTTGAGGTGTTGTTGGCCTTGCAGCCCAGTATGTCTGAGGCATATTAACATTAACGCGTTCAAGAAATGTTGTCCACGGGAATGTATTGTGTCCATCTACACGAGCCCAGGCTGTGAGTCCAACATATGCATCCGGATGATGAGCATGTATACTGTCACAATATGCTTGTGCAGCATCTACACGATTATATAAAGTATCATATTGTACTTCCGCATCAATAAGGAGTCCATCAATTCCTTTTACACTTAAAATAGAGTTTGCCACATCAGTTTCAGAAACTGGATTTCCCCAATAATGTGGAACCCCATAAACATACTGAAATGCCAATAACTTAATCCCGTTTGCATGGAAGATTGCAACAACACTATCCATACTGCCATAATTGGTAGTTGCCCATGAATATAAGCTTTTACCGGATCGATAATAATAACTGTCGCCATCAGCCATTTTTACTACTACCCAAATTACGCCATAGCTTTTTAACTTAGAAATTAATGTATTGAGATTTTTGCCACCACCATCCGCAGTCCATAAATGCCAAATATACATTCCTTTTCCGCTAATGTTCAGCGAATCGCGTGGTACGCTGGAACCAAATGAAGCCATATTAAATAATAAAATTAAAAGAGCTACTGAAATAGAGAGTATAGATTTTCTCATTTAACTAATTCCTTAAACATTAATTTGTTACTTGAAAAGAAGAAAGTAAATTATAAAACTTCTTTACTGTTGTATTTGTTGTATCCTTCATTGAAGATACTATTTTCATTTTTAATTCATTTGATGTAACCTGTTTTCCGTTATCTATTTCTCCCGGTTTGCCCATCATTTTATCTTGAACAAGCGAAACGATATAATATTTTCCATTTGCATAAGTATAACAGTTTATGACACAATCCCACATTCCCATTCCTCCGTACACAGCCCAATATTGGCGTTTAAATATCTGTTGTCCATTATCAACCGAATCGACAAGAAGCTTATTTTTAATAAGTTTAGCAGCAGCAGGTGAATCAAGATATAATCTCCCACCATAACTGCCTGGCAGGTCAACATATAATCGGTTCACAACTGATATCTGAGCCGTTGCGGATTGGTTAGATAAATTGTCCGAAGATGACAAATCAATATTGTAAGTAGAACTGTCAACCTGGGATACTTTCCCAACTTCAGAAAATGATATACCCAAAACTTTATTTTGAACAATATTATTAAGAGTACTTTTAGAAACTTTATTAATTTGACCATTTGCAGTCAAGAACCAACTGGTAACATCAATAAAATTGTAACAAGTAGTTTTTTAATCATTATCTTTCCTTTTATACTTACTTTAATCTCATAGAAAATAATTAATATTTTAAATTTTTGACAAAATGAATTGATTTAAGGTTTACAATTCTTAATTCTCTTTGTAATATTACTCACAAAAAATACTAATCGATAAAACAATAATCAATTTTTCATTTGCCGTTTACTCACTTCTGGCTTTTTTTTATTCAAAACCATACATAATTAAAACATATCAAGGATTGAACTTTTTACAATTTAACAACCACTTTCCCTTTCGTTTTACCTGATTGAAATAATTTTACAGCATCAATCAGTTCACCGAAATTAAAAACATGCCCTATAAATGGTTTACCAAGATTCAATGCGTTTATTTTATTTAAAAAATCTTTTAACAATTCCACCCTCTCATAAAGCCAGATAAGATTAAATCCCATAATTGATTTATTATTTTCCACAAGTGTCAGTCCGTCAACTTTAGGTCTGGTTAGAAATTGATATGCAAGTTTTAAATAATTCGGATACGTGAAGTAGGTGAAGAGTAATCTGAAAGTCCGTAAATAATCATCTTACCAGTAGGAGCTAATAAATCAAATCCTATTTTTTGAACTTTCCCTCCGATACTTTCCATCACCAAATTTAATTCTCTGCCATTTAAACTTTTTAATATTTCTTCTTTAAGATTATTGTTTCGAACAATTATTCTATTACAGCCTTCATTTTTAAGGAAATCAACTTTTTCTGGATTGCCAATTGTGCATATAGTAAAAGCAGAAAATTTTTTAGCAATTCTATTGACATAAATCCCAACACCACCAGCCGCGCTATGAATAAGTACAGTTTGATCTTTACAAACATTACCCAAATGAACCATTGCATAATAAGCTGTTAGAGCTTGTACTAAAAAACTTGCACCTTCTTCAAAAGACCAATTCTCCGGCAGTTTTTGTAAATAGTTATAATTAATATTCAAATAATTTGTAAAAGCCCCAAACCGGATTACACCCATTACTCTGTCATTTACATCAAAGTCTTTTACATTAGTTCCCTTCTCTTGAACAATACCTGAGAACTCCAGGCCTGGAATAAAATCTTTTTTAGGCGCAGCTTTATATAAACCCATTATTGTAAAAACATCGGCAAAATTTAGACCTATAGCTTTTATTTTTATGCATACTTCGTTTTCTGCTGGTTTGTTTATCTCTTCGTTAACAAGCCTTAATCTTTTAAGCGAACCTGCTTTAGATATTCGATATGATTTTCTTTCCATGCTAGCACCCCTCCAATAATGTTACAAATTCCGAAAAATTAAATTAGCAAAATCTTAGATGAATTATTAAAAATTTAAGAAATATTTTTTTTACTGCCGCATTTATTTTGAGATTTTTCTAATTGAGTCTTAATAGAAAATATTCCCACTTATATCGGATTAACTCTGTTAACGGGAGGATTATCAAGGCTGGATGATGCCGGATGGAAATTTAATCGTTCCCTATATGATAAGTCGGGATTTTACCACAATGCCAGTGATATTACAGTGTTTATGGGAAACGGAGAATTTCATTTTATGCTGGCTGGTATGTTCGCTTCTTATGGACTAATCGGACATGATAATACGGCAATAAAAACTGCGAGTAATATAGCGGAGGCTGCACTTACAGCCGGATTTTTTGTCCAGGCTTTAGGGAAAGCCCAACAGCAACCGATAAGACGTTAGACAGCTGGCAGTTCTTCCCTAGCTTAAAGGGATACCAAAATCACCAGCCCAAATATTATTCATTCCCTTCCGGACACTTAGCATCAGCGACTGCCACCATGATTGTCATCGCCAATAATTACCTGAATATAAAATGGATAAGACCTATTGGCTATACACTTCCAGGTATTTTGGGCTTCAGTTTGGTTAGCCATGGCATGCATTGGTAAAGTGATCTTCCCTTAGGATTTTTTTCGGATATTCTTTCGGAAATATAATAGCCCCTGAGCTAAGTTAATTGAATGAATCCAGCTCCAGTGAAGGTCCTTCTAGGGTTATGCTAATTCCAAGTTTTGGCTATATTCGCATAGGATTAAATTTCGCTTTCAGCTTTTAAATATTATTTTTTTATTTACCTGCTTTTATACTACGTTACATTAAAATTTTTCTTAATTTAGTATTGAATTTTTCAATATTCATTCAATTAAAAATATGCGAACAATTTACTTAAGAAAAGATTATAATAATTATACTAGAAAAATATTATTGGATATGGCATACCTTGTCTCTCATAAAAAGATAAGATTGCCTAAAACATATTTTGAAGATAATTTATATTTCCCATATTTAACAGATAATAAAAACGGACAGCCGCAAAAATATTATCTGACCAGGGATAAAATAATTTCGGAAGATGCTAACCATTATTTTTTTGCTTTTCCATTTAAAGCTAAGCAAGTTGAAGACACAGCATTTTAATTATTATAATTAAATTTCTAAATGAAGTTTAAATAAATTGACTCACTTTTAACTTCAAGCAAACCTTCCTAAATTATGTTTAAAATAAACTTTCTGTAACAATTTCCGATAATAAGTTGTTTCAATTGCAGTTATTTTTAGTGAACGATTGGCAATATATGTTACACTAAATTTAATTATTTCTTATTGATAAGTTTAAATTAAATTTGGTATATTTGATTCCAACCTAAGATGGTTTACGAGGTTACATTTTATTCTTCGACCAATGGTTATAAAAATGGGAAGACCTACTCCAGTTAAGCGATTTTAGTTATTTATGCTACCGACTATTTTCTTCAGACTCTAAATAGACATGTTCGTAAATATTAATTAATTGTGCTAAGCAATCATTTTGCGCAAAGGAGAAAATATTATGAAAAAAATTTTACTTTTTGTTGCCGCATTCTTTTTGGTTTCCCTTTATAATACTGCAATTGCCCAGGTAACAAATCTTAAAGTAAATAATTCCAGCAGTAATTTTACTATGGTATCTGGCGATGCAATCAGTTGGAACTATAACGTTCCCAACGGTGCAACTACTCTAATTGAAATTTATTATGACGCTAATGGCAATGGTACCCTCGATGCCGGAGATATACTCTGGCAATCTTTTCAACAAACTGATGGCGATAGTGTCGGACAAAATGGTCCCCCGGATATGGATAATACAGTAAACGGCTCTGTAACATTTTCAGAACCCGTTGGAATTGCACCCGTGAAATATATAATGAAATTTACAGAAAATAATCAAAGTGCAACCATTGCTGGTACAGTAAGTCCTTTGTCATCACCAGCACATACTATCTCCGGAAAAGTTACTCCCCCGCCTGGCAAGAGTGCAGCAAATATCTTTGTAGAAATTAATCGGAGTGATGGTGAGCCTAATTTTTGGGATGCAATTACTGATGTAAATGGTAATTATACCATCGAAATGAATGGGGATACAGCTGGTAATCCGTGGAGAGTGTATTTAGTTAATAATCCATTTCCTCCGAATATTATAACTCCTCAAGAAGATTCAGTTACTATATCAGGTAATTTAACCAACATCAATTTTTCGTTTATTATAGCGGCAGCACAGGTTGCAGGAATAGTTGAAGATGAAAGCGGTAATCCCGTACCTAATGCCAATGTTAAGCTTACAAGCGCTGATAGTTCGAATTCATCATTGCAATATTATTATAACTCAAATCCGGACGGTACATATCAAATTGGATTAACCAGCAGCGACCTTAATTATAGTAAATCGTGGCAAGTAAATGTCAATTTAGATTTTACTGATTCTACTCAAAATTATTTATTGCCAATTGCTTACATACCAACGATAAATTCCAGTGATAGTATTTATAAAAAATTAATTTTTTATAGCTCTAACTCGTATATTACCGGCACAATAAAAATAGATGGAGGTGCTCCTGGTTTTCCTATGACACTTGTAGCCTATAACCCAGATACAGCACAGGCAATTGCAATATGCGATGGTGCAACCGGAAATTTTTCTCTACACGTAACCAATAAAATTTACAATTATCAAATTTTCCCTATAAACTTTTCACAAAATTATTACTACCAAAATGCAACTGCTCATCCCGGTAATTCTGGGGTAATTTTAGACCTAAGTACTTCTCCGCTTTCAGTAGAACAAAACTCCAATGGACTTCCAAAAGATTTTTCATTGTCACAGAATTATCCTAATCCGTTTAACCCCACCACGGTTATTAAATATGCATTACCAACTGAAAGCAGCGTTCGTATATCAGTTTATAATTTAATAGGACAAAAAATAACCGAATTAGTAAATGTAACCCAAACAGCAGGCTACCATGAAGTTAATTTCAATGCATATAAATTATCTTCGGGAATATATTTTTACAAAATTATTGCTATCTCTAAAAATGGTGCTAAAGAATTTAATGTAACTAAAAAAATGCTTCTGTTGAAGTAATTATTGTTATACTAAGATGTCATCTCTTTTAAAGAGATGACATCTCTATTTTTTATACTCTTTTATTTCTTAAACTCCTCCAGCGCCATCTTTTCCAACTGTTCCTTCATTTCTTTAGGAACTATTACTGAATCGTAATATTTACCGTCCTTCCCTTTTTCATTAGGACTGGACATAAACAATCCGTTTGATCCGTTAACTAATTTGAAACCTTTTATTACAATTCCGTCATCGGTTTGAATATCAAAAAATGCCGAAGTTTTGCTGCCGGAATTATTATTAAGATGATTCATTCGTACTATCTTCATTTCTGCCTCCTGAATTATATTATAAAAATGGGATATAGATTTTTATCTATCCCCTATTTATTAATTGTTCCAGAATGATTACTAGAACAGTTTAAATAATCTTTTGATATTTTATAATAAAGCTGCAATATTCATAGCTTTTATATACAACAAGATTGAATGATTATTTTTTAAATAAAACAAATTTCGAAGGTACTAACGGCAAATTCATTTAAATAAAAGTCCCCGTGTTATTACTTAAAAGATTTTTAAAAACCTGTAACTCACTCCCCAGATTATATTTGCCTTAATTCGAGTGGAAAACTGTATTGAAGATAATAAAATTGATTTTAAATAACCAATAAAATGTAATATTTATAAATTTTTACATATAGCTACTACTTTATAAAATTTCAAACCACTTTCAATAAATCATAAACTCCATAAGTTAACATACTTAAACTATCAGAAATAGCTTCGATCTTAAATTATTTTTTTACCCAATCATATAAATTTCACAAAAATACTTTAACCCTGTTCGTGCCATTTATCTGCAACCAGCGAATTAATAATTTGCTGTCCTCGATGCCCGAAAATTGGGTGATTTTCTTTAGACATTTTGTCAGCTAAGTGAATAGCTACCTCGGAAGTGGGCTTATTATTCTTTTTAGATTCTTTAAGCACATTTAAGCTGGTTTGGTAAACAGAATGTTTCCAATCTAATAAAAGATGCCGCTCTATAAAAGGATCACCATTAACATATCCATACTGCTCATTTGCACAATTCACAATTCCCATCCGGTTTGTTAAGAAATCCGGGATGTATATTATTTTTCTTTTATGGAGTTCTTTGCCGTCTCTTTGTGAATCCTCTAGCTGGTTATTAGCAGCACCGCAAATTATTTTTGATTTTAAATACTTTATGGTATTGGGATTAATAACAGCTCCGGTCGCACATGGAGAAACAATATCACAATCTACCATAAATATTGAATCATCAGTTCTATTTATTAAATAGGCTTCCAGATTTTCACCTTTACATTCATTCTTAATTTTTTCGATATTATCAGGAGAAATGTCACAAGCAATAATTCTTTTAACCTTTTCCTGGAAAAGAAATTTAATAAGAGGCCCGCCGACATTTCCCATCCCCTGCACAGCAATAGTTTTACCTTTTAGAGTTGTGTTTGATGAAAATTTTAATGCTGCTTTCATACCTGCAACAACTCCCCTAGCAGTAGGTATTGACGGATTTCCGCTTCCGCCTAAATTTTGAGGAATGCAGGTTGTAAACCTGGTATTGGAAAAAATATTTGCCATGTCATAAACATTTGTACCAACATCCTCAGCTGTAACATAACATCCTTTTAGCGACGTAATAAATTGTCCATATTGTTTATATATTTCTGTCCGGATTCCAGGATCACTTTTATCAATATTAGGATTTTGAGCCATAACTCCTTTACCGCCTCCCCACCATAAACCCGCCAGCGCATTTTTGTGCGTCATACCTTTTGCTAAGCGAAGTCCGTCCCGCAGATAATCTTCCATTGTCTGGTAATCCCAGTAACGGACACCTCCGGCTGCTTGGCCACGGTTAGTTCTATGCACAAAAGCACCGAGTATAGTATCATATTTTTTAGAAATCTGGAAGAATAATCCCTCATGAAAATTAAAATCTCTTTTATCCGAATTTAGAAAGTCTGCAACCGGTTTTAACAATTTGTGTGAACTTACGGCTTTTTTATTCTTCTTATCATAAACAAAAAAGAAACGGTTAATTCCATTTGAATTAAGTAAATGAATAAATTCAACCGGTGAAAGTTTAAGCAAATTTACACCCTCGCTCATAATACAAACCCCAATAATTAGTTTTTATTATCGTAAATTTATAATTATATAAGGTTGAATAAAAATATTTTTTATAAATATTATTTTATGCAATATATAACAAAGTTTAAATTATTTTAAATTTAAATTGATTAATGATTATTAAATGAATTTACATGGATTATAGAATATAATTTTATGAATAAGTCTGACTTGAGTACCTTAATAGGTAAACTACCTTTAACTCCGGGTATACTTCGTAAAGAAGAATATTTAAATTCTGCAGTATTAATTCCACTCGTTTTTAAAAATGGAGAATATTATTTCCTCTTTGAAAAAAGATCGGAACAAATTAGACAAGGAGGAGAAATTTGTTTTCCCGGCGGAGAATTCGACCATTCAATTGACCAATCTTATAGGGATACCGCATTACGTGAAACATTTGAAGAAGTAGGTATAAATAAACAGAAAGTCACGGTAATCGGAATTTTGGATACTTTAATCGGACCCACCGGAGTTACAGTTGATTCATTTATCGGAACGATTGATGATATAGATATATCAAATTTAAATTTTGATAAAAACGAAGTCGAAAAAACCTTTCTCATACCGGTTTCCTTTTTTATTAATAATGAACCGGAAAGATATTTTGTAAGGATGGAAATACATTCTTCCGAGATTGATAAAAACGGAGACAGAGTTGATACGCTTCCGGTAAAAGATCTACAGTTACCGGATAGATATTCAAAACCCTGGCGTGGGAGAAAACACAAAATTTTTGTCTATAAAACGCCAGAAGGCGTTATTTGGGGTATAACTGCTGTGTTAATTCATGAAGTAGTTAAAAAATTAAAATAACTTTGAAAGTGTTGGAAAATTGCCTTACTGTTTAATCTTTGTATTTATTATGTAATTAACTCTTCTGATTCTTTCCTTAATTGGAGGATGTGTGGAAAAATAATTATAGTATGATGAATTTTCTGAATGCAGTTCCGATAATTTTTCAAAAAATTCTATCGATGCTTGATAATTAAAACCTGCGGCGTACATTAATATCACTCCAAACGAATCTGCTTCAAATTCCTGATCTCTTGAATAACCGTTTTGCATTAAATTATTAATTGTTTTTACCGCAAGACCTCCAACCAGCCCTCCGGGTTTGCTAACCATGGAGATTAAATTTAAAGATGAATTTGCAATTGTGCGATTAAAAATATGCCATCTTACTATATGTCCAATTTCATGGCCAAGGATAAAAGCTATTTCATCCTCATTAAAATTACATAATTTTAATATTGAATCAGTAGTAAAAATAAACCCGCCGGGTAAAGCAAACGCATTAACATCAGGAGAGATTATTGAATTGAAGTTAAACTTTCTAAATCTGTTTTTAACTTTATCAGTTAATCGCAAACCTATATCATCTAAAAGTTTTTGAACTTCAGGAGAAGAATCCACGCTATTCATTTGTCTAACCTTTCCGGCGATTTCCTTTCCGACAAAATATTCTGCTTCAATAGCCTCCTCTTCAGAACCGAGAACAGATTTATAAATCCATTTTCCACGTCTTAGAACCTGACCGGATTTTTTACCCAGTAAACGAAAAAATTCTTCCATAGTTTAATTTTTTTTAATAATTATAGAGAGATATAACGAAAACATGAAATAAGTTGCACTAACTTAATAAAAAATTGCTAACCAAATTGTTTTTTCATTCGGATCTGTCCAATCAACTCTATGTTTGATGTGTGAAGGTATATTGATAAAGTCTCCGGGACTTAAATATATTTCTTTACTTTCATTTTTAAATAATAGCTTCGCTTTGCCTTTTAATAGAATTACCCACTCATTTTCATATTGATCGTACCAAAAACCTGGCGCTGAATATTGTCCTTTTGAAATTATTCTTTCAATTCTAATATTCTTATTTTCTAACAAATTCTCAAAAATCTCTTGCGAAATTTCAGAGGGTATATTATTAAAGATATTTTTAGTTTTCATTTCTGTTAAGTTCATTTTTTTAATTATTTGATAAACTTAAAATAAAATTATTATCAGCGAGAGTGAAGAATTTATATAATTAATATCTAATATATTTTATCATTTAAAAATCACATAGACTTTAATAGAACTGGAAATGTTTTATCGATAGGTTTAATAAAAAAGAATTACTCTGATCAAACATCCTAATTCTAACTAAAAAAAGGTTTAACCAGAGTAATGAAAGTAAATTTTTGGAAAAATATTTACAGCAACGATTTTATATGTTCGACATAGTTTGCTGCACCACCCTGCTGGTAACCGGTTTGAGCAACAGGCTCTCCATTGCTCTTCAGCAAAATAATTGTCGGGAATCCTTGCACGCCAAACTTTTGAGCCAGTTTTTGGTTATAATATTTTGTGGCAGCCGTTTGTTCTAAGTTCTGTGGAAAGTCAATCTTAACCAAAACTAAATTATTATTGGCATATTTAATAAATTCATCTTTAGAGAAAACTTCGGCGTCTAACCTTTTACACCAAACGCACCAATCGGATCCAGTAAAATCGACCATAATTGGACGATTTTCTTTCTGTGCCACTTGCTCTGCTTTTTCAAGATTATCATACCATTTCAAAGATTTGCCTTTGGCATTCAAAGAACACCCATTAGAGGAAAAAAGAGCAACTACAAATAAGATAGGAAGGATATTTTTAATGATTTTCATTTTTTACCTAATTATTTGGGAAAAAACATTAGAATTATTTGATTGTATGATGATGACTCTTGTAAAAGGATTCTTAAATAAACATTATTTTTTAATAAAAACGATTTATTTTGATACTTTTGAGCTTTTAAACAAATTTCTTCTTTTTTCATAGGCCTCTCGTGCAATATTTACGTCCTCAATAAACTTTGGCAATTCTTTTAGCAGTAAAGCCTGTGGACCATCAACTAGTGCTTTTAGCGGTTCGGGGTGAAAATCTACTAAAACCATATTCGCTCCAGAAATAACACCCTGAGCCGTTGCATGAAAAACATCCAGAATTCCATCGGGGGAAGATTCACGCGATCCGATTGAATGTGAAGGATCTATACAAACCGGCATTCGTGTTAATCTTTTAATAGCTGGGACGAGACTAAAATCTACCATATTTCTATGCGGTTCGGAAAAAGAAGTTTTCATCCCACGAAGGCAAAAGATAACTTTTGCATTGCCTTCACTTGCTAAATATTCGGCTGCATTTAAAGATTCGTTAAGAGTTATCCCAAAACCTCTTTTTAAAAGAACCGGAAATTTTTTCTGTCTCCCTATAGATTTTAAAAGCTCAAAGTTTTGTGTGTTGCGTGTTCCTATCTGTAGCATAACACCGGTTGGATTACCAGTTAATTCTAATGCTTCATTTATTTCATTAAGGTGACTCTTCATGTGTAACTTCCATTGCAATTATTTTAATAGAATACTTTCCGGCTAATTCAAAAACGTATGGTAAACAATCTTTGCCGTGTCCCTGAAATGAGTAAGGATTAGTTCTTGGCTTATAAGCACCCATTCTTGTGCATGTTTGTCCGTTTTCATTTAAAGCTTTCATCATCTGTTCAACATGTTCTCTTGTATCCACAGCACAAAGTCCGGCAAAAATATTCAAATTTTCCTGATCGAAATGAACACCGTTATAATCAAACCCGGTTGTTCTTTTATTATCTTTATGCCTTCCAAGAATTCTATATTCTTGTGAAACTCTTACGACTCTTTCAACTGCCGGAAGAGTCTCAATGGCTTCTTTATTTAGTGCGGCTGTGTCGCCAAAAAGATAAATCTCTGTTAATCGCTGAAACTTCCCTTCAACGATATGTTTTTGAGTTCTAATATTTTTTAATGCATTTAAATAGTCCCAGGTTTTTTTGAAAGCACTGGAATTCTCATCTGTATTTGGACGAAGTATTACTATCATTTGATCAACCTCAAGATCTTTTATAATTAACTAGAAAATAGGAATGAAATTTAATAAAAAGATTTGTTTATAAAGAGGTGAAAATATCTTGAAATGTTTAATATTAGAATGAATCGGAATAATTATACAAAATGTTCCAATATATTTTACCGGTCACAAAAAAAAGAGCCGCCAAAACTGACGGCTCTTTACCATAATTTGAATTGATCAGATTACATTATTTCATTAAAACGAGTTTCTTCGTTTGAACAAAACCACCTGCTTTTAATTGGTAGAAGTATATACCGCTCGCAAGATTACTGCCATTAAAAGTTACATTGTAATTTCCAACAGCTTTTTCACCATTAACTAAAGTTGCTACTTCACTTCCAAGAATATTATAAACTTTTAAAGTTACCCTGCTTGCCATCGGAACACTATATTTAATTACTGTTGTTGGATTGAATGGATTGGGATAATTTTGATACAGTTTATAGTTTTGAATTGTTCCACTATTGGAGTTAATTGAAGTTACATCAGTAGGAGTCATAGTAAACGAAGCGCTGCTTGTAAAATTACTATTATAATCGAGTGAAACAGTGCTGGTTTGTGTTGATGTATACCCGTATTTATCTGTACTTATACTATAGCTGCCAGGTGTAAGTCCAGCAATAGTATAATTTCCATTCTGATCTGTGATGCCATAAGCAGAGACCTGTTGATTTGCATCTAATGCAAATACGAAAGCTCCATTAACTGGATTGCCCAAATTATCACGAACAGTTCCATTAACTAAATCTGCACCAGAATCGGTATCTGCCATAACTGTAAAGTTAATCCCGGCAACAGTTCCGGAAGCATTAACAACAACAGAATCAGCATTTTTCCATCTTAAGGTCTGCATACCGTCGTATCTAAAGAATGTCGGTTCATAATTCCTATCCGGGATTGCTAATAAAATATAATTACCCGGATACATATGTGAAAACGAATAGTTACCTAAAGAATCGGTAATAGTGGAATATCTTTTATGAAAATCATGCCTATCATTTAGACGAATTGCAAAAATTATTGCGTTAACTCCCATACTGCTGTCATTTTTTACAACACCGCTGATACCGTTATTATAAACCGGTTTATGGCTCATGACGAAATCAATTCCATTAGTATCCGAAGTAATAGGAATCCTGTCAGCATCCATAAAGTTATTCTTATCATTATAAAATTGAGAAATATAATCATGATTAAATGGATGAGCAAAAACAACAACAGTATCTCCGCCTCTTACATGAATCGAGTAATGCCCTCCAGTATCAGTTACAGCATGATAATATTTCCAATGATAAGTATTATGAGCTACATTATAAACTTCAATCCAGGCTTTTAAAGGATTTCCAGCAGTATCGGTTACCGTTCCGGAAAGCATATATTTTGTCGGTACAATCTTAGACTGCATTGTTATATCAAAGGAAAGACTATCGCCAGAATTTAATTGAACCTTTGTTGCATGAAAAATGTCTCTAACATTATTATAATATTCCGGATAATATCCTTCTGCATTCGTATAAATTAGATAAGTACCGGGTAAAAGATCAGCACTGAAGTTGCCCATACTATCGGTTTTAACAAAAGTTAAATCCCAACCAAAGACAGGTATAAAAGCAACTCTTGCATTAACTATAGGTACATTAGTTGAATTATCTTTTAATGTTCCGGAAATAACTCCCTTTGCAAGATTTGAGTCAATAGAAACAACAGCGGTATCTGAAGGTGCGCTTTCACCTGAGTTATTTTCTGCAGTAACATAATAAGAATAGGTTTCTCCTCTCTGAACATATTTATCAATCCAGAAATTCATATGAACATGTGTATACATTTTATGAAACGATCCCGTATCAGAAACTCCGCCATTTTTTCTGTAAACATTAAAATAAAAAGAATCCATATCTCTATTGACGTCTGGTTTCCAATTAAGTTGAATAAAAAGATATTGTCCCCATGCACTCTGAGTAGCAGTTAAATTCGTAGGGCTGACAGGCTGTGCATTTACTAAACCTGAGAGGCTCAAAACAAACAAAAGGGCTAAAAATACTTTACCAAGTTTTTTCATGATCTTCCTTTCTCTTTAATTTATTTTCCATTACAATATGTGCTTACCGCATTCATTAAGAGTGGCAATCAATTATTCTCATAACTACTTATGGTAAAAGCTTATACAAAATCATGCCAATAAACTAATCTAAATATTTTCCCCGTTTTCAAAATATTTTCTTTAAGTAACTAATAATTTTATGCCTGGTTATTTTAAGGTATTGCCTGGTGTGCCAATTAATCAGGCGCGTATTTCAATTAATGGCAACAAAACTTTGCATTTTATAAATTAACTTAAAATAAATTGAATTTTAATTTACTTACTTAATGTTTTTCTTTAACTAAATAATGAAATCCAGAAACCATATTTAATTTTTGCAATTATTGTTAAAAATTTCCAAAAGATTTTAGCTGTAATTTATACGAATAATTTTCGCACTTATCATTTTTTTCCGTTAATTTTATTCACACAAATTTTAACAATTAAAGTAGAAATAGTGAATTTTTGTTTTTTACTTTGGTCTATAATCTTAAATAAACTAGATTTATTTAATAAAAATTATTGTAAGTAATTTGTAAAATTTGACGATAATACTTCATGATTGAGGTCAACAGTAAGAATATTTGGTGATTTTGAATAATTACAGTTATTTATAATATCTACTTTTTTAACTTTCATTTATTAATCGTAAGCGAATGCAAAAAGCTCAGAGATTCTTTTTTATTTCATCTATTGTTTTGTTCTTTATTCTTTTTTTGCTCTTTGCTGTTCCTAAAATAAAAGATATTGTTACATACACTTTCGTATTTATTTCAACATCTCTTATTTTTATTCTGCTTTGCTGGCAAATACTAAAATATAATATTTCAAAAAAATATATCATCGGGATTATAGGGTTAGTTTTTATATTAAAAATTGCTTTATTATTCATACATCCAATAGGCTCGGATGACTACTACAGATATATTTGGGATGGTAAAGTTCAAGCGAATGGAATAAACCCCTACAAATACGCCCCATCAGATGCAGCCCTAAACAATCTTCATTCTGCTGATTTGCCCAAAATGGTTAATTACCCTAAGATGAAAACAATTTATCCCCCGCTGGGAGAAAATTTATTCTACCTGAGTTATTTAATTAGCGGAGAAAGTTTTTTAGGATTAAAAATATTTTTATTGTTTTTTGATATTTTGATAATCTGGGGTATATATTTAATCTTAAAAAAATTAAAACTGCCTTTCAAAAATATTTTGATATATGTTTTGTGTCCTCTGCCCATTTTCCAATTTATTATCGATGCACATGTTGACGGATTCGGACTGCCTTTAATCCTCTTTGCAATCTACTTTTATTTAGACAGGAAAAAGTTTTTGAGTTATATTTTTCTTGGATTATCAATTTGTATTAAACCGGTGGGATTACTTCTTATACCAATTTTATTTCTAAATGAAAAAGATTTTATTGAGAGGTTGAAAACATTATTCGTTCCCATTTTAGTTTGCGGTTTACTGTATCTTCCATATATTTTTACAGGGGCCCCGTTCCAGTCATTAATACGCTTTACAGAAAATTGGACATTCAATGGAATTATTTTTGACATCCTCGATTCATTTATTCGGGATAACCAGGTAACAAGAACTATTTGCGGATTTTTACTTGTTATAACTTATTTACCGGTAATATTTAGTCATAAAGAATTAATCACTAAAATTTATTTATCTATCTTTCTACTAATGATATTCTCACCTGTAGTTCATCCATGGTATATTAGCTGGCTGCTTATCATTTTACCCTTTGTTACAAGATGGAGCGGAATTGCGTTTGCAGCTTTAATAAGTCTTACAAGCTTTACAGTATTACATTATCAATTGCAAGGTATATGGGAAGAATACACATGGGTGCTTGCTCTAGAATATGTACCGGTCTTAACTCTGTTTTTATATGAATTATATAAAAGTTCAAAGCCTTTAAACAAATCACTTGTTACTTAAAGTAAGATATTTCACTATAAATTATTCATTTAAAAATATTAATTTGGAATAACTTAAAAGCGAAGTAATTTCACAGGTTATTCGTTTAAATATACCTTCCTTATAGCACAATAATTATACACTCGTTGATCATGAGATTATTTGAAAACTATATGCGCCTAATGTTAAATTCCACATGTGATAGTGTGCACTATAAAGAATAATAATTATTCTAACTTTCCATTCAGAATTATTTTTCAAAAAGGAATCGGAATGCTTTGGGCAGTTATTTCTCTGCTGTTTTTAATGTGGCTTATTGGAGTAATATTAAAAATCTCTTTAGGCGGAATGTTACATGTTATTTTGATAGTAGCTGTTATATTACTTGTCTTTAATTTATTAAAATCTGCAAAACATAACTATTCGTAACCACCAATCTTTGTACTTATCTTAATATTCAGAAATAAAAATTTTTTACACAATTTTAAAAAAGATTTGAAACGGATTTCACTTTCCCCATTTTAAAACATCTATTCTTACTTTTGCGGTACCTGATAAAATCATGCCTAATTCTTCAGCAGCCTTTTTTGATACATCAATAATCCTATTGTCTACAAATGGACCGCGGTCATTTATTCTTAGGATGACATTCTTTTGATTACTTAAATTCGTAATCCTAACAATGGTGTTAAAAGGTAAATCATTACTCGCAGCCGTCAGATCGTTCATGTCATAAGTTTCACCATTTGCAGTTTTGCCTCCGTTATATTTTTCCGCGTAATAGGAAGCTGTACCATAAAAAGTCTTCAATGATTTAGTATTCGTATAGGTATTTTGATTATCATTCTCCGAGCGGGGAATTCTTTCATTACCATCTCCATTATTATTATTTCTATTAGTAAATCGAGGCACACTGCTGCAGGCAATAAAAGTAATTGAGAAAAAAATTATAACGATTATTTTATGAATCATAAGTAAAATTATTATAACAATAATCTAAGAAAACTTAGACAATTTTTCTCAGAACAAATTCGTTAGAAAGACAGAAATAATTATTTAGGAATTATAATCCAAGTTCATATTTAATCAGAGGTTTAAGACAGAAGCACACTTTACAATAGCCGTCTCGGCTCTTAAACGATTTTCAGCTAACTTAAATAAATCAGTTCCTTCAAAGTTACTTATTTCTTCTTCCGACAACCCGCCTTCCGGGCCGAAAATTAAAAAATTTTTTTTTGATGAATTTATAAATTTACTCTCAAATTTAACTTCTGCATTTTGTTCGAAAATAATTTTTTCACCTTCTTGCTTAATTAATTCGGAAAGTGAATTTGATATCGAGATTTGAGGTAAATAGCTGCGAAGTGATTGTTTCATTGCGGAAAGGACAATTTTGTTCCATCTATCAATTTTATTTGATTTTGAAACTGTTCTTGATGATTCAAATACAATAAAATTAGTTATTCCAAGTTCTGTGCATTTTTCAAGTGCAAATTCAAATCGTTCAGGATTTTTCAACTTCGGAATACAAAAAACAATATTAGGAAATTCATTTTTATATGTGAGTGTTTTTTTAATATTCAAAATTAAAAATTCTTTGGAGATTCTATTTACCTCACACTCAAAAATATGGCCAATCCCATCGGTTACATGTATATAATCATTAACGGAATGACGCATTACTTTAACAATATGGTTGCATTCATCTCCTTCAATTCTGATTTGACCTTCTTCACAATTAGAAGGCGGAGTATAATATAATTCTATGTTAGAAAGATAATCCAAGGCCCAATATCCATTCCGAATGTTTTTGCTGCCCTAAAGCGTATTCAATTCTTAAAATATTATATGGTAAGATAAGGAAAATTAATCCGGCACCGTAACCTGATTTAAGATAATCTACATTGAATCTTTGATTATTCATCATTGTGGTACCTGTATCCATAAATAATTCCATATAAAATGCGAAGCGGTATGATAATAAAGATCTCGGTATTATTGGTAAAAAATCTAAATTAACATTAACATCTTTTATTATTGGGTAATTTAATTCGAAAGATCCAAGATAATAATTATCTCCTTCCTCGATTTGATTATAGTGACCTCTAATTCTTTCCTGATATCCAATAAATGAATAATCGTAATATGGTACAAGTTTACCAAAAGCAAGCCTGCTAGTAAATCTTCCTTTAACTCGAAGTTCATTAAATATTCTAAAATATTCTCTAAAGTCAAAATTAACAACTTGATAATTGATATTATCAATCCCTAAACCTTTAAATTGAATCATGGAAAAAGCATAAGTACCCACACTTGGAAATTGTGCCAAGTCCCTAGTATCAAATAAATAACTAATTCCAAAAGTAAACTCGTGGTCAATTCTCTTTCCCGATGCAGATATACCAGGGAAAAATCGGGGAGATTCTATATAATAATAACCAAATTGAAAATCGGCTTTGTTATATATGTTAAATCGTTTACCAAAATCTAAATAACCGCCAATAAATTTTTGTCGGAAATCTCCGCCATATAACTGCGCTGCTCTATTACTTTTATTTGAAGCATTCTGATAGAAAATTTGGCCGCTGAAATTGATGTTATCTTTTCTAATTAAATAGGGACGCTCATAATATAAAAGAATTGTTGGATCATATCCCAATGCACCCCTGATACGGATCGATTCATTTTCTCCTCGGAAATTTCGCAAAAAGAAATCTATCCCATAAGATAATTTCTTAATATTTCTATCCTCTAACTCAATGAACGGAATAGGATAAATATACCAGCTTTCCTCAACATTAATAATAAGTACGTTTTTATTTCCCGTTTCTTTTACATTTAGTTCTACTTTGGTAAATAAGTCAAGACTATAGATTCTGTTCAAATTATAGTTGAGTATTTTTTTAGTAACTGTGTCACCAATACTAAAAGTAAGCTCGCGAAAAATTACATCCTTTTGTGTAATTTTATTCCCTTTTACTTTGATTGAGTCAATTCTGACAGGGTAATTTCCGGTATAAAGCAAAGTATCGCTACTCTGGGCAAATACATTTAATGAAAAGTATATTATGAGTGATAACGAAAGGAAAAATTTAAAGATAAAATTTAACAGCGATAATCTCCCGGGAAAACAAAATATAAATTGAATAAAAGGCAGATAAACATTTTTACTATTTTATCTGCCGTTATAATTTCATTTAAGCAACAGGCTCTTCAATATAATCAGCTATTGGATTACAACTGCATACAAGGTTTCGATCGCCGTATGCATTATTTATCCTTCCAACACTTGGCCAAAATTTATTCATACGAACCCAACTCATCGGATAAGCAGCTTTTTCTCTTGAATAATTATGCTTCCAATCATCAGAAATGACTGTTGATGCTGTGTGTGGAGAATTCTTCAAAACATTATCTTTTGTATCAGCAGTGCCATTTTCAATTTCTTTAATCTCTTCACGAATTGAAATTAATGCATCACAAAAACGATCCAATTCTTTTTTCGATTCACTTTCCGTAGGCTCAACCATTAATGTTCCGGGAACCGGAAATGAAACAGTCGGTGCATGGAACCCATAGTCCATTAATCGTTTTGCTATATCTTCAACTTCAATTTGAGCAGAAATTTTAAAACCACGCATATCGAAAATCAGTTCATGAGCTACTCTTTTATTCTTACCGGAATAAAGCACTTTGAAATATGGTTCTAATTTTGATTTAATATAATTTGCATTAAGTATAGAAATTATTGAAGCGTTTCTTAAACCTTCAAATCCCATCATTTTAATATACGCGTAAGATACTACTAAAATGCTTGCGCTTCCCCAAGGAGCAGATGCAACTGCGGTTATACCCATTTTATGATTGAGATCAATCATTGTATGCTTTGGTAAAAATTGAGCCAGATGAGAAGCAACACCAATTGGTCCCATTCCAGGACCGCCTCCGCCATGAGGAATAGAGAAAGTTTTATGAAGGTTAAGATGACAGACATCCGCACCAATAGCTGCAGGACTCGTCAGTCCAACTTGAGCATTCATATTAGCTCCGTCCATATACACCTGACCACCGTTCTCATGGATTGTTTCACATATTTCCTTTATCTCTTCTTCAAACACTCCATGAGTTGAAGGATATGTAATCATTAATGCAGCAAGATTATTTTTATTTAATTCGGCCTTCTTTTTTAAATCTATTAAATCAACGTTTCCATTACTGTCGCAATTTACCACAACTACCTTCATACCTGCCATAACTGCACTTGCAGGATTAGTCCCATGTGCGGATGAAGGAATTAGTACAATATTTCTGTGAACATCATTTCTGCTCTTATGATATTCTCTTATCACCATCAACCCGGAATATTCACCTTGTGCACCAGAATTAGGTTGAAGCGAAATAGCAGCAAAGCCTGTTATTTCTTTTAAATCTTTTTCAAGTTCGTTAAATAATTCAGAATAACCTTTTGCCTGGTCCAAAGGGGCAAATGGATGAAGTTTACTAAACTCAGGCCAGCTTATTCCATACATTTCCGTTGTAGCATTCAATTTCATTGTACATGAACCCAGAGGAATCATTGAGTGAGTCAGTGACAAATCTTTATTCTCCAAACTCTTCATATATCTTAGCATTTCTGTTTCAGAATGGAAAGAATTAAAAACAGGATGCTGCAGGTATGAACTTTTTCTATCTAAATAATCAGGATAATTAATTTTGATATCCTCTGCTACTTTTTGAAGACTGGAAATATTTATTTTGTTTTCCACTCCATAAGAAAAAACCAAAAGGATTTCCACAATATCTTCTAAATCAGTAGTCTCATTTATTGATATACCAATGCAATTATCTTCAATATAGCGGAAATTAATACCCTTCTTAATTGCCTCTTCTTTAATATGAGTTAATGTAACTTTAGTTGAATTATTAAGAGAAATTTTTATTGTATCAAAGTAATTTTTATTTACTTGATTAAAACCAAGCGATTGAAGTTCACGACCTAATAGTTTCGTTAAGATATGAATTCTTTCTGCAATTTCTCTTAAATTTTTTGGCCCATGATATACAGCGTACATGCCGGCTATAATTGCCAAAAGAACCTGCGAAGTACATATATTGCTTGTTGCTTTTTCACGCCTAATGTGTTGCTCCCTGGTTTGAAGAGCCATTCTATAAGCTGGATTTCCATTAGCGTCAATTGAAATACCGATTATTCTTCCCGGTATATGTCTTTTAAATTCATCCTTGGTAGCAAAATATGCTGCATGGGGTCCGCCATATCCCATTGGTATGCCAAATCTTTGTGTGCTTCCAACAACTACATCCGCACCAAATTCTCCCGGCGGAGTTAATAATGCCAAACTTAACAAATCAGCAGCAACTACTACATTTATATTATTTTGATGAGCTTTATTAATTAAATTTCTATAATCGTAAACCTCTCCAGATTCCGCAGGATATTGTAAAAGTACTCCGAATATTTTATCGTTCAATTCAACGGTATTATGATCACCGATTTGAAGTTTGATTCCCAAAGGATTAGCACGTGTTTTTAAAACTTCTATAGTTTGTGGAAAACATTCTTGTGATACAAAAAAAACGTTGGCATTCTCTTGATCAGACTTTCTTAAAGAATAAAGCATAGACATTGCTTCTGCCGCGGCAGTTCCTTCATCCAGCAATGAAGCGTTAGCAATTGCCATTCCTGTTAAATCCATAACCATAGTTTGGAAATTAATAAGCGCTTCTAATCTCCCTTGTGAAATTTCAGCTTGGTATGGTGTATACTGCGTATACCAGCCGGGATTCTCTAATATATTTCTTTGAATAACGGCCGGTAAAATCGTAGGATAATATCCCATTCCGATATAGGATTTAAATACTTTATTTTTCTCTGCAACATTTTTTAAATTCTCCAGAAATTTATATTCACTTAAAGGTTCATCTAATTTTAAATCATTATCCAGTCTAATTTTCGAAGGGATGGTTTCTTTGATTAATTGTTCTAAAGAATCTACACCAATAACTTGAAGCATTTCTTCAATTTCTTCTTTATCCGGGCCAATATGGCGATTAACAAAATGATCGGGATGTTTAAGTATGTTCATAAAATATTTACTCGCTAGAAAAAGTCTTTAAAAATTTATTACTTAAAAATAACTAAAGTATTATTACCAAAAAATGTTTTTATACACATAGAATATTGCCTAGTAGCTTTGAAAATTGTGCATGGATTAATTGTAATGGTAGATATCATCTTAAATAATTAAAATTAAGGGAAATAACTTGGAGAAATTTTATTCTTGATTTTCACTTTCTTCATTTAAAATTTTCTGTAGGGCAGCATGAGCAGCACTTTGTTCAGCGGATTTTTTATTTTTCCCCTTGCCTCTGCCGTATTCAATTTCACTGATAGAAACTTTCATTGTGAAGATCCTATTATGCTGGGGTCCTTCTTCCTTTACAACTGTATAAAGTGGATTATCCATCCGGTTAGCTTGTGCATATTCTAAAAGCTGACTTTTAAAATTCTCATCAACCAAATATTCCCCATCTTTAGAATTAGGATCTATTAATATTCTTTCAATAAATTCCTTTGCAGCAGATAAACCATTGTCTAAATAAATCGCACCTATTAAAGCCTCTAGAGCATCTGCAATAACAGTTCTGGAACCGTTTTTAAAATTATTAGATAAGTTTTTACTGACTAACAAAAAGTCCAGCAAATTTATTTCCTCAGCTGCATTAGCTAATGCAATCCTGTTCACCAACTTCGCACGGACTTTAGTTAAAAATCCTTCATCCTTTTCCGGAAAAGTTTCAAATAAATATTCCGCCACCGAAAGGCTTAAAACCGAATCGCCTAAAAATTCAAGTCTTTCATTTGAAACTTTAAATTCTGTATTCTGTTCTAAGAAAGAACGGTGCATTAATGCCTGGATAAAGTAAGATCGGTTTTTAATGCTGAAGCCAACTAATTTTTCTAATTCAGCAAATTTTTTGGGAGTTAAAAGTTTTGATATAAATTTAGAAGTATTTTTTTTCTCCCTTTGTTTTAGCTTTTCAAGAAGCCAAGCTAATAATTTACCCAAAGCTACTCCACAAATTTTTTAAACAAAAGAGAAGCATTGTGTCCGCCAAAACCAAATGTATTACTAATAGCGCAGTTTATTGTTTTTTTAGTTGAAGTAAGTGGGCTGTAATTAAGATCGCATTCAGGGTCGGGATTAGTTAAATTAATAGTTGGAGGAACTATGTCATTCTTTACACTTAAAATAGAAGCAATAGCTTCAACACCGCCTGCCGCTCCAAGTAAATGCCCGGTCATTGATTTAGTGGAGCTAACTATCATTTTATATGCATGATCTTTAAACACAGTTTTAATCGCAATGGTTTCATTAACATCATTATACGTAGTTGAGGTTCCATGTGCATTTATATAATCAACGTCATTTAATGAAACACCTGCATCTCTAATCGCTTCTTTCATTGATCTAACAGCACCTTCACCGCCTGGGGCAGGAGCAGTTATATGATAGGCATCTCCCGTAAGACCTATACCAGCAATTTCACAGTAAATATTTGCTCCTCTATTTGCAGCATGTTCATATTCTTCTAAAACAATAGTCCCTGCGCCTTCACCCATTACAAATCCGTTGCGATCTTTATCGAAAGGGCGTGAGGCTTCTTTATATCTATCGTTCCACCTGGAGAGGGCTTTCATTGCATTGAATCCACCGATTGACATTTCTGTAATTGCAGATTCTGATCCGCCGCAGATCATAAGATCGGCGCTTCCTCTCTGAATTAATATGAAGGCATCTGCAATGGCATGAGAAGAAGTAGCACATGCTGAAGTTGTAGCGTAATTTGGTCCCTTTAATCCATACTTGATTGATATTTGCCCAGCAGCAATATCTGAAATCATCATTGTAACGAAGAAAGGGCTTATTTGACGCGGATTTTTTGTTTCGAAATAATTGAAATGCTGCTGCTGGTTAGTAACCATTCCCCCAATACCACTTCCAAAAATAACACCAAATCTGTCTTTATCAACTTTATCAAAATTAAATTCTGCATCTTTAAGTGCCATATCAGCAGTTACCAATGCATACTGGGTAAAGGGATCCATTCTTCTAATTGATTTTTTATCCAGATAGCTCTCCGGATCAAAATTTTTTACTTCGGCAGCAATACGAGTTTCAAAATTTGAAGCATCAAATTTCGTTATTAAACCAATACCATTTTTCCCTTTGAGTAAGCCATCCCATAATTCTTGGACATTATTCCCAATTGGGGTAATTGCTCCAAGACCGGTAACTACGACTCTCCTCTTTTTCATATTCCACTCCAAGGAATTTGAAATAAATATAGATCAAGCAGATAACAGAAGAGGCATTGTGGTCAGCTTGAAATAAAAGTCGAGAAAATATTTTTTCTCGACTACACTTAACTTAAGCTACTTTTTCTTTTAGATATTTTACGGCATCCCCAACTGTACCGATTTTTTCAGCATCTTCATCAGGGATAGAAATTTGAAAAGCACTTTCAAAACCCATAACCAACTCAACTATATCAAGTGAATCAGCACCTAGATCATTGGTAAATGAAGCTTCCGGTGTTATTTGGGATTCTTCAACACCTAATTTGTCAATAATTATTTCTTTAACTTTAGCTTCAACGTCCATATTTATTCTCCTATTAAATTAATTATTTTTGATTTATTTGATTGCTTAGATTAATTATTTATAATATCACATTGCCATTCCGCCATCAACCGAAATTACTTGCCCGGTAATATAATCAGCATCCTCAGATGCTAAAAATGAAACAACTTTTGCTACATCCTCCGGGACACCAATACGTTTTAGCGGGATTAAATTTACGATTGCTTCTTTTTGTTTATCATTTAGTTTTTCAGTCATATCTGTTGAAATATAACCGGGAGCAATTGCATTTACAGTTATGTTTCTGGAAGCTAATTCTTTTGCCGATGATTTTGTAAAACCTATAACACCTGCTTTTGATGCTACATAATTAGCTTGTCCAGGGTTACCGATTATTGCTACAACTGAGGTAATATTTATAATCCTTCCATATCGTTGACTAATCATCTGCTTTAATGAAGCTTTGGTATAATTAAATACGCTTTTAAGATTTGCAGCAATAATTTTATCAAAATCATCTTCGCTCATTCGAATAAGCAGATTATCCTTAGTTATTCCTGCATTATTCACTAAGATATCTAAACCGCTTAAATTTTCCAAAATAAAAGTTATAGTTTTTTCTGCCTCGGATAACTTAGAAGCATCAGCTTGGAACCCGATTATTTTAACTCCTAACCTAACCCCTTCAGCTTCAACAAGTTTTGCCGATTCAACCGAAGAATGATAAGTAAAAAGTACATCACAGCCTTTTGAAGCTAATTCCAAAACAATTGCTTTCCCAATACCACGAGATCCCCCAGTAACTAAAGCCTTCTTACCTTTTAATTTCATGCAACCTCTCGGGAATCTTCAGAGCTTAAATACTCTTTTCTATATTCATCCAATTCAGCAAAACCTTCTTCTCCAAAAAAATATTCTAATTCTTCCCGGCATGCTTCAAATATTGTAGTCTGCATTGCAGGAAACTTATTGCATATTTTTAGCCTATTTATATGGTCATCATCAATTGTTAATGCATTTTCATAAATTGTTAAAGGGAATAAAATACAATAAAGCGGTTTATATTTCCATTTATGAACACCTTCATTATTGGCAAGTTTTTGAAGTGTACATAAACCGTCTTTATCTAAAAACGCACATTTATTATTAAATAATTCAGTTCCGACGGCAACACCGGATTCAAAATCTTCATCTTTTTCCGGCGGTTCAAACCATTTGCTAATGTCTTTAGTCTGGCTTTCATCCATAATAGATTTTATTTTATCTTTAATTGATAAAATCAAATCATGCTCTTTTAGATCAGTATAGACACCATAATAGCAGCATTCTCCATTACATCTGCAGCTGAAACTGAATGTAAATATCTGGGGATCAATTTTAAGCCCATTGATTTCTTTGGTAAATTTTTGTGCCATTATAAATACTTCTCCACATCACTATATTTATCAATATTAAAACACTTGAAATCCGGGGTTATTCTTTTTACTAATCCTTGTAAAACTTTACCGGGACCAATTTCATAAAATTCGGTAACCCCATCATCAACCATTTTTTTAATTGTCTGTTCCCATTTAACAGGTGAAGTAACCTGTTCGTATAACAATTTTTTTATTTCATCTTTTTTAGTTACAGCTTCGGCTGTTACATTAGCATAAACAGGGAATCTTGCATCATAAATATCAGTATTGTTTAGCTCATTTAATAATTCTTCTTTGGCTAAACTCATTAATGGTGAATGAAAAGCGCCGCTGACTATTAATTCTTTAACTAATTTAGCCCCTTTTGCTTTACATATTTCCATCGCTTTTTTAACACCAGGGACAGAGCCTGAAATTACAATCTGACCTGGAGAATTAAAATTAGCAGACTGAACGATCCCTGAAGATGAAGCTTCCAAACAACATTCGTCAACTTTTTCCGGATCTAAGCCCACAATTGCAGCCATTGTACCGGGATTATCAATACCTGCCTGCTGCATCGCTTTTCCTCTGGCTCTTACTAATTTTACTGCATTATAAAATTGAATGGAACCGGCCGCTACTAATGCTGAATATTCGCCTAACGAATGACCTGCTGCAACTTCAGGCTGAATTGTTCTGATAATGCTAGCAAGAACAACACTATGTAAAAAAATTCCCGGCTGAGTAAATTCCGTTTGCTTCAATTGTTCTTCAGGACCGTTAAATAAAATATATGAAAGATTAATCCCTAATGCATCGTCAGCCGTTTTAATCATTTCTTTAGCTTCAACGGAATTATCAAACAAATCTTTAGCCATTCCAACATATTGGGAACCTTGCCCAGGAAATAAAAAAGCTTTTTTTGCCATTATATAGGTCTATTATTAAAAATATTTTTGATTATTCCATACTCCAAACAACGTAAATCGCACCCCAAGTATATCCAGCACCGAATGCAGATAAAATTACTTTATCGCCTTTTTTTAATTTCCCATCACGGTAATATTCTACCAGGCATAAAGGGATCGTTGCCGCAGTAGTATTACCATATTTATCAATATTTATCATCACTTTATTTCTATCAATTCCCATTCTTGCTGCTGTAGCATCAATAATTCTTAAATTTGCCTGATGAGGAACCAAATAGGCGATATCATCGGAAGTTAAATTATTCTTTTTCATTATTTCATAGGAAATATCAGCCATTCCTTTTACAGCAACCTTAAATACTGCTTTACCGTCCTGAAAAATGACGTGCATATTTTTATCTACTGTCTCATGAGTCGGAGGATTTAGACTACCGCCACCCTTCATATTTAGAGCTTCTCTTCCGGAACCATCGCATCTTAATAAAGAATCTTGCATTCCGAAATTTTTATCCTCAGTTGGTTCAATTAAAACAGCTGCGCCCGCATCTCCAAAAAGGATGCAATTGTTTCTATCTTTATAATCAGTAATTGAACTCATTTTATCAGCGCCAATTAATAAAACATTTTTATACCTTCCGCTTTCAACTAATGAGCATGCTGTTTGAAATGCAAAAAGGAAACCAGAGCAGGCAGCTGAAAGATCGAATCCCCATGCATTTTTTGCACCTAAATTATCCTGGACAAGACAAGCTGTAGCTGGGAAAAACATATCCGGCGTTACTGTTGCAACAATAATTACATCAATCTCTTCGGCAGACATATTTTTTGATTTTAATAAATCTTCGGCAGCTTTTGTTGCTAAAACACTCGTACCGCCTTCTTCAAGAATTCTTCTTTCTCTTATCCCTGTTCTAGTTCTAATCCATTCGTCGCTTGTATCTACAATTTTTTCAAAATATTCATTATCATAAATTTTCTCCGGAACATACATCCCTACCCCTGTTATAATTGCATTGTACTTTTTTTCTTTCATTACTAACCTAATTTAAATTTGAATACTGATTTATAGATTTTTCTATTTTCGAGATCAGATTTTTTTCATACATTTCGTTAGCCCTCAAAACCATATTTTTAATGCCAACCACCGTACTTGATCCATGTCCAATGATGGTAATTCCATTAACACCAAGTAACGGAATTCCCCCTTGTAAATTCGGATCAAATACTTTGAAAGTTTTTCTTATAGCATTTCTTGAGATAGCGATTTTAATTTTATCAAAGAAACTTTCATCAGCTGTTTTCTTTAACAATGGCTTCATAATTGTTAAGAATGATTCACCGAATTTTAAAAGAATATTTCCAACAAAGCCATCACAAATAACAATGTTTACTTTACCAGTAAAAATATCTCTTCCTTCAACATTGCCATAAAAATTCAACTTTGAGTTCGTTAACAACTCAAAAGTCTCTTTTGTCAGTTTATTCCCTTTTTCATTTTCTTCACCTACAGATAACAAGCCAATAGTAGGGTTATTGATTCCAAAAATCTCTTTCACATACACGCTTGCAAGTATGGCATAACCTAAAAGATGCTGCGGTTTCGAATCGACAAAAGCACCGACATCAAAAAGAGTAGTGATTCCGGATAAATTTGGAATATATGTTCCAATAGTTGGTCTTTCAACTCCTGGTATTCGTCCAATCAATAAAGTACCGGCAGCCGCAACAGCACCTGTATTCCCTGCACTTACAAAAGCATCTGCTTTTTTATCATGCACAATTTGCGCACCGATTACAATCGAGGAATTAGGCTTTGTTTTTATAGCTACAGTTGGTATTTCGTTCATTCCTATAACTTCATCTGCACTAATTATATTATCTTTATTAAAATTAAGATTATTAGAAGACAGTGTGCTTAGGATTTGATCAGCTTTTCCAACTAAGAACAAATCTATATTTTGATTTTCTTCAGCCGCATGCACTGCACCAACTACAGCATTTTGAGGGGCGAAATCACCCCCCATAGCATCAACAACTATTCTGCATTTAGATCTGTTAGAATCAGAATTGTACATTAAAAGGATTAATTAATAAATTAGCTTTTAGGTAAAAACATTGAACGTTCATTATAGTAGCCGCAAGAAGGGCAAGCGCGATGGGTCAATTTCATCTCACCGCAATTTGAACATGTACCCAAAGCCGGCAAAGTTGCTTTATAATGTGTCCTTCGTTTATCTCTTCTGCTTTTAGACCATTTACGTTTAGGATTTGGCATTATTTTCTCGTTTTTTAATTAGTATTTATTTTATTCTTTAATTCTAATAAAGGCAGCCATCTATTATCAATATCATCTCGCTGACAGCCACAATCTCCATCATTTAAGTCTTTGCCACATTTTATACATAAACCCTTACAATCTTCTCTGCACAATTTTTTCATTGGGATAGATAACAATGCATAATCTCGAACATCATTGTCAATATTTATTTTATCCGTGTCTAAAGATAAATAAGTTATATTAATCGATCCGCTGTCGACAGGTTCTGTACCAAACAAGTATACCATTCTATATGAACTAGTCAACACATCAACATAGTTTTTAGTACATCTATCGCAATTAAAACTAGTCTTAATAGATAGCTTTGTATCTAAAATAACTTGATTATGCGATTTTTTTAATTCAATGTCAACGAGCAAATTTTCAACAAACGGCTCATCTAACCCTAGTTCACTTACAGCTTCGTCAAATTTATAATTATGAATGCCATCGCTAAGATTTGAAATCTTAATATTCATCGCATTTTCTCAAAAAAGGGCAAAAAACAAGCCAAAATATAGAGATACTTTCAAAGATAGTCAAATTAAGCATTGGTTTTATTATGTTTAAAAATAAGAATTCTCAAATGGATTTATATATATATAATTCATTCATTTTTAATAAAAAAAAGCTTTAGCCAATAGTATACCTAAAATAAGAATTTATCATCAATATTTATTTATATTGAATAATATAAAATATATTTTCTTTAGATATTTTTAAAAAATTATACACTAATTAAAGGATTTTATTTTTCATGCTTCTTGTCGAAGGTCTCACCAAAATCTTTAAAGATGTTACCGCCGTTGATAATATCTCATTTAAAATAGAACCCGGAAAGATTTTTGGATTACTTGGGCCCAACGGCGCCGGCAAAACTACTACAATAAGAACAGTATTAAATATAATAAAGCCCACATCCGGCACAATTGCATTTGAAGATAAACCAATAACCTATGAATTCTTTAATATAATTGGTTATTTACCGGAAGAGCGAGGATTATATAAAAAAAGTAAGGTACTTGATGTTATTTTATATTTTGCTGAATTAAAGAAAATGAGCAAAAAGAAAGCCGAGGAAGAAGCAGTATTATGGCTGAAGAAATTAGAGATAGAAAATTATAAGTCTAAAAAGATTGAAGAATTATCTAAAGGGAACCAACAAAAAATTCAATTTATCACAGCGGTAATTCATAATCCGAAATTGTTAATTTTGGACGAACCATTTAGCGGATTTGACCCGATTAATCAGCAGATTATTAAGGAATTGATTTTGGATTTTGTTAACTCAGGTAAAGTAATTATGCTTTCCACTCATCAAATGGAAACTGCAGAAAAATTATGTACCGATATTTTATTAATAAATGAAGGGAAAGAAGTATGCAGTGGGAACCTTTCTCAAATTAAAAAGAAATTCGGTAGCAACATCGTTAAATTGGAATACCAGGGTGACGGATCAATTTTAAATAATTTACCTTACGTTATACATGTTGATAATTACAGTAACTATGCTGAAGTTCAGTTAAAAGATGATGTGCAGCCTTATGAATTTTTAAGAAATATTGTTGATAAAATTAAGGTTAATCAGTTCACGGTTATTGAGCCGACATTAAATAAAATTTTTATTGATGTAATAAAGGAAAGCATTAGACAGGGTTAATGAAAAAAGCTTTAATAGTAGCGAAGTGGGAACTCATAGAAAAAGTTAAGACTAAAACTTTTGTAATCTCACTAATTTTAACTCCGGCAATAATTATTGCTTTTGCAATAACTCCTACTTTATTATCAAATCCGCAAAATTCATCTACACAGGCAATCGGTATAATTGATACATCCGGACTTTTTTTCCGTCCTTTAGAAAAAGTCCTTGAAAAATATAAAATTAAAAATGGACAACCAAGATTTCTACTAATTAACTTAGCCGGGAACGGAAAGGATATTAAGGGAATAATTAAAACAGCAAATACATATACTATAACCGGCAGAGTTGAAGGATATCTTTTGATTAATTCCGGCGGTACTGATACAGTTAATGTTGAATTCAGACATAAAAGTTCGGACTTGTCGAATGATATAGGAACGCTAGGAAACGCATTCAATGAAGTTAGAATTGACTTAGCTTTATCAAAAGAAGGTATTAATTACGATAGAATGAAAGTTATTTCATCGATCGTAGATATTAAAAGCATAGATGTAGATAAAGGAGAAGGAGGAGTTAAGTCTCAATTTTTAGTTCTCTTTTTTACATCTTTTATCTATATAATATTATTGATGATGATGATTTTATCGTCCGGCGGTATGTTGATTAGAAGTTTGGTAGAAGAAAAGTCAAATAGGCTAATTGAAATTTTAGTTTCAAGCTGTTCTCCAGATGAGCTGTTAACAGGGAAAGTAATCGGTTTAAGCTCTTTAGGTATTACTCAAGTTTTAATCTGGACGTTGATTGGTCTATCGTTAGTCGGCTTACATATTATTCCTTCGCAAGTTTTCAAAAATATAATACCTATTCTTGTTTATTTTGCTATGGGATTTATTTTTTATACTTCGATTTTTGTTGGCGTCGGTTCTATTGTAACAACAGAACAAGAAGCACAGCAAATTACCAGCTATCTTAGTTTGGTTCTTGTTTTACCAATAGTACTAACAATTCCGGCAATGGAAAATCCTGGATCAATCTTAGTGCAAATACTTTCCTATATCCCATTTACAATTCCGTCTATTATGATACTAAGATTTAACATTGGCTCTGTCCCTACTTTGGATATTATAACAACATCAATGGTAATGGTAGCTTCAACCTATATATCAGTTGGTATTGCAGCTAAAATATTTCGAATTGGAGTACTATCCTATGGAAAACGACCATCCGTTAAAGAATTGATTTCATGGATAAAAGAGGAATAATTCAAAATTTAATTTCTGTTAGTTTTATTATTCATATTTTTTGCAAAAAAAATATTCAAAAGGAATAATTGATTTTTTACTTGAGATAACATTATTATTTTATCTTAAGAATTTTAACTACCATAATAAAAATCAAAAATATTTAATTTCATGTTATACATTGCTTCAGCATTAGCTGCTATAATACCAATGATAATTTATTTACTTGTAATCTGGCGGTTTGACAGGTATGACCGCGAACCATTTGGATTGGTATTACAGAATTATTTGTGGGGGGCATTGGGTGCAATTTTCTTCGCAATAATCGGAAGCAGTATAATAACTTCCGGCTTATCAATTTTGATACATGATCAAACCCAGCTTAATCATGCCGAGACAATATTCGTCGCTCCTTTCGTGGAAGAAATTACAAAAGGAATTTTTCTTCTAATTACTTTTTCAAATAAAAAATTTGATAACATAACCGATGGAATTGTTTATGGCGGAGCGATCGGTTTAGGTTTTGGAATGACTGAAAACTTCCTGTACTTTCATAGCTTTTGGAACTACTCCAGCTGCGTGGTTAACAATCGTAATGATAAGAACACTTTTTTCAGGCGTAATGCATTGTGTAGCAACAGCAACTTTCGGTGCATTTTTAGGATATGCTAAATTTAGAAATATATATTATAAAATCACCTTTCCTATAATTGGTTTGGCAATTGCAATGTTTATACATTTTGCCTGGAACTTTAGCGTAAGTTTTGAAGCCACAACACTGCCGGGATTTGCATTCATGATTTTTACCGTGTTAATATTTATAACTGTATTCTCGGTTGCGGTTTCGAATGAAAGAAAGATAATTTATAATGAATTATTTGAAGAAGTAGTCGATGGGGTAATTCCGCTTGACCACCTGGAATATTTAAATTCTGCAAAAAGGAATAAACTCGGCTGGGTTGATGAAAGCATCAGGAAATTATATATTAGGGCAGCAACTACTTTAGCATTTAGAAAAATGGAATTGAAAAATTCCACGGGCTCTAGCAAAGAGTTTTACAAAAAAGATGTTGAATATTATAGGACTTTCATTCATAACTTACTTGCGCAAACTCATTTAAGCTAAATATATGAAACTTAACTCTTCTATTTATTTAATCTCTATTTATCCGCAATTTAATAGAGATGTATCACCAAAATTTGAAACTTTTAGTGCTGACTATTCATTGCAATTATACTCTTCGCTTATTTTTAACCATAAAGAAATTCTAAATACATTTATTAAATCTCAAAATATAGTTTATTGTTTCGATGAGAAGGATAAAGATTTTTTACCAAGTGAATTTAATGATTCCCAATCCGATATAATCTTTGGAGATACAGGAAACCGAACCCAGATTTTGAAAACACTTTCAGAAAAATACTTTGGACAAAGTGGTAAAAATTTATTAATCTTTTCAAATTCAATTGGGATGAGCAGCGCTGATATACAAAGAATTTTCAATCTTCTGTCCATCGATGATGAGGCTGTGGTCATCGGAAAAGCGAAAAATAATAAAGCAGCATTTATTGGTTTCAATGCTTTTAATCAAGAATTATTTTCTGATATTGACTGGAACAATTGTAATTATGATTATTTACTTGCAAGAGTAAATAAGCATGAAAATTTCGTCCATGTCCTTGATAATTTTATGTCAATTAATAATCTGGAAGATTTTAAAAACTTATATTTAGAGTTATCTAAAAAAGAAAGCCTAACTTATTGCAGTCCTAATATGCATGAAAAGTTTACAAATTTATTTATTGAATATAAGGAATTACTAAAATGAAAGCGGTTGGGATTATGGGAGGGACTTTTGACCCAATACATCTGGGACATTTAATTACTGCTCAGGCTGTTCTAGAACTTCGTAACCTTGAAAAAATTATTTTTATTCCTGCTTTCATCTCTCCTTTCAAAACAAATAATCAGATTTTAGATGCAGCACACCGATTAAAAATGATTCAGCTTTCGATCGAAGGAATTCCATATTTTAAATTCTCGGATATTGAAATTAGAAGAGGAACAATTTCTTATACTATAGATACTATAAAGAAGTTGAAAGAAAACTATAATAACTTAGAATTGGTCATTGGTTTTGACAACATAATTGATTTTAAAAAATGGAAAGAGCCTGATGCTATTTTGGAACTTGTTAAAATTATTGTGTTAAAAAGAAAAACTTCTATCGAACCGAAAGTAAAAGATAAATATTACAATTCAGCAGTTTTTGTTGAAACTCCGGTTATAGAAATCAGTTCAAGCGAAATTAGGAATAAAGTCGCAAAGGATTTGCCGATAAATTTCCTTGTCCCTGATAGAGTAAAAGAATATATTTATAAAAATAATTTATATAAGGAGAAAAACATTTGAAAATATTAGTAACCGGCGGAGCTGGTTTTATTGCCTCTCATATTGCCGATGCATTTATAAATAACGGACATGAAGTCTTCGTACTCGATAATTTACTTACCGGTTTCGAAAGGAACATTAATCCAAAAGCAAAATTTATTAAGGCAGATATTTGTGATAAAGAAATAAGTGAATTATTTAAGAAAGAAAAATTTGATGTTGTAAACCATCATGCAGCTCAGATGGATGTGAGACGTTCCGTTGCTGACCCAGCTTTCGATGCAAATACTAATATTTTGGGAACTATTAATCTTCTTCAAAATTGTGTAAAAACGGGCGTGAAAAAATTCATGTTTGCCTCTACCGGCGGAGCTGTTTACGGTGAACAGAGTTATTTTCCGGCGGATGAAAAACATCCAACTTCGCCCCTTTCCCCTTATGGAATTTCCAAGTTAACAGTTGAAAAATATTTATTTTTTTATAACGCTCAATATAAATTAAGATATAGCATTTTGCGTTATGCAAATATTTATGGTCCAAGACAAAATTCTGCTGGTGAAGCCGGTGTTGTGGCAATTTTTTCCAACAAATTATTAAAAAAGGAACAACCTATAATTAATGGAACCGGGCTGCAAACCAGAGATTATGTTTTTGTAGGCGATGTTGTAAAAGCAAATGTATTAGCTTTAGGCGATGAAAATAACGATATATATAATGTAGGGACTGCAAAAGAGACAAATGTAAACGATATGTATACTCAGTTAAATAATATTATTGGTAATGGGCAGAAAGAAAAACACGGTCCAGCTGCACCAGGAGAACAAATGCGCAGTGTAATAACTTCAGACAAATTATTTAAAAAATTCGGGTGGAAGCCATCTACAACTTTGAAAGAAGGATTACAAAAGACGGTTGAATTCTTTAAGAATCAACAATAACAATTCATAATATAAACGGTTTTTATTGAAATACGTGTATAAATGATTGATGATAAATTTATAGAAAAAATATTTGAGAATGATAGAAGAACAGTAGCACGTTCCATTTCTATTGTTGAAGCGAATAATTCAAAATCAACGGAATTATTAAAAAAAGTTTATAATGGAGTTGGTAAAGCTTACCGTATTGGAATTACAGGTCCTCCGGGGGCAGGTAAAAGTACAATTACTAATCAACTGACTAAATTTTATAGAAGCCAGGGTAAAACGGTTGGAATAATTGCTGTCGATCCCACCAGTCCTTTTACAGGAGGAGCATTATTAGGCGATAGAATACGGATGAATGAAATCGGACAGGATGCCGGTGTTTTTATAAGAAGTATGGCAACACGAGGAAGTCTTGGCGGCCTAAGTAAAAAAGCAAATGACGCGGCTGATATTTTAGATGTCGCTGGTTATGATTATATTATTATGGAAACTGTCGGAGTTGGTCAGTCTGAGCTTGATATTGCTCAAGCTTCCGATACTACCGTAGTTGTTCTTGTCCCTGAATCAGGCGATGCAGTACAGGCTATGAAAGCAGGTTTAATGGAAATTGCTGATTTTTTTGTAATCAATAAAAGTGATCGGCCTGGTGCTCAGCAAGCAGTAACTGCAGTAAAAACTATTTTAATGATGAGAGACCATGATGAAAATTCATGGATGCCAAATATCATCAATGCTGTGGCAATTGAAAATAAAGGCATTAGCGAATTAGCTGAGGAGATAAGCCGGCATCATCAATATCTTGAGACATCAGATAAATTCATAAAGAGAAGAGAACGACGGACTAAAATTAGAATAAAAGAAATTGTAGAGGAAAGTATAAGAAAAAAACTATGGAGTGAAGTTGGGAAAGATTCACTTAATTCTTCACTTGAAAAAGTTATACTTGGAAATCTTTCTCCATATCACATCGCAGAAGAAATTATAGAAAATTTTAAAAATCAGCTTTAACTTATACACTAAGTTAAAATTTTTACAGCAATTAAGATTCAAAAAATCTTTAATTGCATTTGGATTGTACCGGTATACAAAACCGGATTTTTTCACAAAAATTTTCGAAAGGAAATCCAATGGATATTATGGAGAACCCGTTTCTATGCGACCTGAACGAGAACCAATTAATTATTCGTGATACTGTCCGTGATTTTGCCGAAAAAAATATTCGGCCGGTTATTATGGATTATGATGAATCCCAAAAATTTCCGTCTGAAATTATTAAGCAACTTGGAGAACTTGGTTTTCTCGGTATTGTAATTCCTGAGAAATATGGCGGAGCCGGGCTTGGCTATCTAGAGTTCGCCATAATAATTGAGGAACTAGCTAAAGTTGACCCTTCTATTGCCCTATCAGTTGCAGCACACAATGGTTTATGCACTAATCACATTTACAGATTCGGTAATGAAGAACAGAGGAAAGAATATCTTCCGGACCTGGCTTCTGGTAAAAAAATTGGGGCATGGGGTTTAACTGAATCATCTTCAGGTAGTGACGCTGCGGGATTAAAATCATTTGCCGAGAAGAAAGGCGATTATTATATTTTAAATGGAGGCAAAACTTTTACCACACATGGAACGGTCGGAGAAACCGCCGTTGTTATGGCAATAACAAACAAAGAAAAAGGTAAAAAAGGAATTTCAGCTTTCATTCTAGAAAAAGGAATGGAAGGATTTATAGCCGGTAAAAAAGAAAATAAATTAGGCATGAGAGCGAGCGACACCACACAACTTGCATTTGACAATTGTAAAGTTCCGGCTAAAAATTTAATCGGCAATGAAGGAGAAGGATTTATCCAGGCTATGCAAATTTTAGAAGGAGGAAGAATTTCAATTGCATCGCTGAGTGTAGGTCTTGCACAAGGAGCACTTAATGCCGCTTTAAAATACAGCAAAGAAAGAAAGCAGTTCGGTAAGGAATTGAGTGAGTTTCAGGCTATTCAATTTAAATTATCAGATATGCTAACCGGTATTGAATCTGCAAGACTATTAACTTACCGTGCTGCTAATATGAAAGACAAGGGTTTGCCGAATAAAAAAGAAGCAGCTATGGCTAAGCTTTATGCAAGTGAAGTTGCGGAAAAAGCTGCAAGCGAGGCTGTCCAAATACTTGGTGGTTATGGGTTCATTAAAGATTACCCTGTAGAAAAATTTTATCGCGACGTAAAACTCTTAACCATAGGTGAAGGCACTTCCGAAATTCAAAGAATTGTTATTGCAAGAGAATTACTTGAATCATAATTGAATTGAAACTAAAGAATATTCTCTAAATTTTTATCATTAAATTATTCATGAAAATTATATGAGCAAAATCGGAAATCATGTACAACAGAATTCGACCTATCTCCAAAGAGAAGATTATTATAAAAATATTTTAAGGAAATTGAACTCTGAAAAAGAGAAAGTGAAACTAGGTGGCGGTAAAAAAGCAATTGAGAAACATAAAGCTAAAGGGAAATTAACCGCACGTGAACGAATTAGTAAATTGATAGACAATGAAAAAGATTTTTTTGAGTTAAGTACTTTTGCAGCGTTTAATATGTATAATGAATACGGAGGAGCTCCTTCTTCGGGAACTGTTTATGGTATTGGTAAAATAAATAATAAGCTTCACGTAATTGTAGCAAATGACGCAACAGTAAAAGCCGGTGCCTGGTTCCCTATTACTGCAAAAAAGAATTTACGCGCTCAGGAAATTGCAATAGAAAATAAGCTGCCGGTTATATATTTAGTTGACAGCGCTGGAGTCTTTTTACCTCTTCAAGATGAAATTTTTCCCGACAAAGAACATTTCGGAAGAATTTTTAGGAATAATGCAGTAATGTCATCACTTGGGATTCCACAAATCGCTGCAATAATGGGCCCTTGTGTTGCCGGTGGCGCTTACTTACCAATTATGAGCGATGAAGCTTTAATTGTTGAAGGAGAAGGTTCCGTGTTTTTAGCTGGAGCTCATTTGGTTCGAGCGGCTATAGGCGAAGTGATAGATAATGAAAGTCTCGGCGGAGCAAAGGTTCAGTCAAATATTTCCGGCGTGACCGATTATATAATGAAAAATGATGAGGAATGTTTAAAACAGATTACAAAATTGACTGAAAAATTTGGAACAAATTCTAAAGCAGGTTTTAATAGAGCAGAAAGTAAGCCACCGTCATTTTCACCAAAAGAGATTTACGGAATTCTTCCTGAAGATCCATTAAAAACATATGATATGTATGAATTGATTGCAAGAATTGTAGACGATTCTGAAATAGACGAATATAAAGCTGGGTATGGAAAATCTATCATTACTGCTTATGCCAGAATTGACGGCTGGGCAGTAGGAATTGTTGCAAATCAGCGAAACATTACAAAAACTGAAACCGGAGAAATGCAGGTAGGAGGAGTTATATATTCCGATAGTGCTGATAAAGCTACACGTTTTATAATGAATTGCAATCAAAGAAAAATTCCTTTATTATTTTTACAGGATGTTACAGGTTTCATGGTTGGAAGTCGTGCAGAACATGGTGGAATAATAAAAGACGGTGCAAAAATGGTAAACGCAGTTGCAAATTCTGTTGTACCAAAAATTACTATAATCGTGGGAAATAGTTTTGGTGCAGGTAATTATGCAATGTGCGGCAAAGCTTACGACCCTAGATTTATATTTGCTTACCCGAATGCTAAAATTGCCGTAATGGGAGGTTCGCAAGCCAGCAGTGTTTTATTGGATATAAAATTAAAACAAGTTGAAAAAAGCGGCAAAGAATTTAATGAAAAAGATAAGAAAAAATTGTTAGACGAAATAACGCAGTCATATGAAGAAAGCAGCACACCTTATTATGCAGCTGCAAGATTATGGATTGATGAGATTATCGATCCGGCATTGACCAGAGAATATATTTCAATGGCAATTGAAGCAGCCGACAACAATCCGGACATTCCGAAGTTTAATGTTGGAGTTATTCAAACTTAACTATGCTTACTCCACTTTCATGCGGAAGTAAAAAATCAGCATTAATAATTTTTATTATTTTACTGATACCCTTCAAAATAATTGCACAACAAAGTCATTTATCAAAGGCAGTTAACTACCTATCTGATTTCATTGCATCTGATTATTTTAAAAATCTTCATCAAACGAATGATGATTTAGCTTTAGCCGATACAATTTATTTAAGAGCATTGCATTTTGAAAACTATAATTATTCTAGTGCACTTTTTGATTTAACATTTGCTGTCATTCCATATAATAAAGTTCATATCCGAATTCCTTTGATTGGAATTGATTACGTTTATCATTTAACATCAGCTGAAGAAAAAATATTTAAGAAGAAGAATGAGAATCTTCCTAAAAGACTTTTCTTTGATACTCCAAAAGATAATTACGGCGATAAAGATAAATTAGCTCATTTTTTCGGCAGTGCATATATTGTTTACTCTTCAAACATTTTTGATTTAGGTGATCTTATTGGTTATTTTGTGGAAGTATTTGAACAGGATTTTGAAGTTCAAAATGCAATAGACCAGCGGGATATTGAAGTAAATTATTTAGGAAATATTTTCGGAGATATTCTAAAAAAAGATAAAAGTATTCTCCCCTCACAGGTTATGACGGTTAGAACGTTATTTTATTTAAGATATCATTTATGAAATCAATATTAATTATAGACGACGAAAAAGAAATTTGCGAAAGCATTAAAATGATCCTTGAATATGAGGATTATGCAGTCGATTATTCAACGAGTGCGATTGAAGGAATTGATAAACTTACTGCCGACCGTTTTTCATGCTTATTGCTGGATATTCAAATGCCGGAGATGAATGGATTTGAAGTTCTAAAAAAGGTCAAAGAAAATAATTCTCCAATTTCAGTTATTATTATATCTGCACACGGAAGCATTGAAAATGCCATTAAGGCCACGAAACTTGGCGCTTTTGACTTCATTGAAAAACCGATTGACAGAGAAAAATTATTAATCAGTGTAAGGAATGCTGTCGGACAGTCAAATCTAATAAATGAAAATAAAGAAATTAAAAAATCTCTTGAAAATGAAGAGGTAATACTCGGTAACAGCAAAGCTATTAATGGTATCCTTGAAATAATTGACAGAGTTGCGCCGATCGAGACGAGAGTTTTAATTACCGGCGAAAATGGGACCGGCAAAGAGTTGGTTGCTAAAGCACTTCATAAAAAAAGCTCAAGAAATGATAAGGCATTTATTGAAGTAAACTGTGCGGCAATACCTAATGAATTAATTGAATCTGAATTATTCGGGCATGAAAAAGGTTCTTTTACCGGCGCTTTTCAACAACGAATTGGTAAATTTGAATTGGCTAATAAAGGCACAATATTTTTGGATGAAATAGGCGATATGAGTTTACAGGCGCAGGCAAAAGTTTTGCGGGCAATTGAAGATAGTAAAATTGAAAGAGTCGGCGGAGCAAAAAAAATAGAAGTGGATGTAAGGATTATTGCAGCAACCAATAAAAATCTTAAAGAAGAAATTGAGAAAGGAAATTTCAGAGAAGATCTTTTCCATAGGTTAAATGTAATTCCCATTCATATTCCGCCATTAAGGGAACGTACGGATGATATTCCGATATTAGTTGAGCACTTTACCAAAGAAATTTTGAATAAACACAAAAAGCCTCTGATTCAATTTGGCGAAGATGCCATTAAATATTTTCAAGGGCTGCAATGGAGCGGCAATATCCGGGAACTCAGAAATACAGTTGAAAGGATTATTATTTTAGTCGATAATAAAATTATAAGTAAAAAAGATATTGAATTTTTATTTTCATCAGATCAAACTTCGTTGGGCGACATAATTGATACAAGTAATTCATTCCAGGAATTTAAGGAGAAAGCTGAAAAAGCTTTTATCGTTAAACAGTTAAATGCAAATGACTGGAACATTAGCAAGACGGCAGAAATACTTGAGATTCAACGAAGTCACTTATATAATAAAATTAAAAAGTATGGAATTGAAAAGGAAGAATAGTTATGGGCGATACAATCTTTTCAAAAATTATAAAAAGGGAAATACCAGCTGAGATAGTTTACGAAACTGATGATATCCTCGCATTTCGCGATATCAATCCGCAAGCACCTGTACATATTTTAATTATACCTAAAATTGAAATTCCAAAAGTAACCGACATTGATGGGAATAAACACGCAACACTTCTCGGAAAACTTTTTGATGCAGCCAATAAACTTGCCAAAGAAATGAAGATCGATCAAGATGGTTTTAGATTAGTCATCAACTGCGGTAATAACGGCGGGCAGGAAGTTTATCATTTGCATATGCATCTACTCGGCGGCAGACAAATGAAATGGCCTCCGGGTTAATATTATCTTTGTGCATAAAATCTTCTTACTATGCACCCAATTTAACAATTGCATAATTATATTTTCTTCTTAGCATATCTATAGCTTTAAATAGTCTTTTTCTTTTAATCTCTTCATCTTCAAACAAAACTTCTTGTTCACTATATTCATTAAATTTACTTAAGCCAATTCCGATAAGCCTAACCGCCACTCTTCTAGTGTAAGCTTTCCTTAATAAATCAATTGCCTTATCATAAATAATTTTATCATCATCTGTTGCAGGCTTAATTGTTTTTGAGCGTGTTATTGTTTGAAAATCGGAATAACGAAATTTTAATGTTATTGTCGATGCCTGCCAGTTATTATCTCTAAGTGATTGACAAACTTTCCCCGTCAGGTCAAATAATATTTTTTCTATTATTTCTTTATTAACCATATCCCGGTCAAAAGTAGTTTCTTTTGAAATACTTTTTTGCTCTCTTTCAACTGTTAAATATTCACTACCTTCACCATTTGCTTTTCTCCAAAGATCAACTCCGTATTTACCCATAGCTGCAGCAAAATAATCGGATGGAAGACTTGTAATGTCACCTATCCTGAAAATTCCCTTACTGTTCAATTCTTTTAAAGTAACCTTGCCGACGCCAGGAATAGTTTCAACCGGCATTGGGGCAAGAAATTCTTTTTCCATTCCAGGGATTATATATGTAATTCCTTTCGGCTTCATACAGTCGGAACCGATCTTTGCAATTGTTTTATTGCTTCCAATTCCAATGGAACATGGCAAAGAAAGTTTTTCCCAAATTTCTCTCTGTATTTTTGAAGCGAAGGCAAACATGGAACCGTAAATTTTTTGGCATCCTGTAAAATCCATATAAAACTCATCCACGGAAGCCTGCTCGATAGCCGGTGCATAGCCTGATAAAATATTCTTTACCGCATGAGAGTATAATGTATATTCTTTAAAATGACCGTGAAGATAAATTCCTTGCGGACAAAGTTTATATGCTGTTCTTATAGGCATAGCGGAATGCAAACCGAAATTTCTGCTTCATAAGAACAAGCGGCTACCACTCCCCTTCCTCCATTAGGATCACCGCCTACAATAACCGGCTTCCCCTCAAGGGAAGGGTCAAGAATTCTCTCTACAGATACAAAAAATGCATCAAGGTCTAAATGAAATATTGTACGCATAATTTAATCTCAATAGCACGCAGATAACGCTGATTAAACTGATCTGCGCAGATTGGAAAATATTTTTCTTCTTATCTCAGGTTTTTTGCCAAAGTTAAGCAGCAGTCCAATTTCCATTTCCGTAGCTTTTAAATAATTTATCAATTGTAATTCATGTTCCTCAATTAAAGATTCCGCAGCTTTTAATTCTAGAATTATTTTACCATCTACAATTAAATCAGCATAATATTCTCCTACAAGGATTTCATCATAGTAAACATTTATAGATTTTTGTCTTTCAACAATAAATCCCATCTTTTCGAGTTCAATCTTCAAAGCGTTTTCATATACCTTCTCAAGAAATCCGAACCCCAATGTGTTATAAACCTTATAAAATCCAGAAATAATTCTTGAAGTTAAATCTTTGAATAAATATTCTTCCATATCGCCTCCCTTTTTTTATCTTGCGACTATCTGTTAAATCTGTGTCATCTGCGTGCTATTGCCTTTGGCTTTCCCCTATCTGCTGCAATCTTGGAAACGCCTTTACAATTGTTTCCGGCATATCGACTTTTATTTTTTCTTCCAGCAAATGAATCAACTCAAACGCGTTAACTACTGCATCGCCGGTAGGATGATTATTCATTATCACATAAATTTCTTTCACTTTTTCACGCACTTCCATTATCTTCTGCTGAATCTCCACTAACTCGCCGGGAGAATAAAGATATTTATACCTGCCGCTTTGTTCTTCGTAAGTCTGCTTTTTACCATAATTATTTATCGACTGTATCCATGCCTCAACATTTCTGCCGTGGAAGCGGATGTATGCTTTATCGTTTGTTATAGCAGGTTCAAACGAAATTGATTTTCCTACCTGCGGCTGATCGATTGTACAGAAAGTTAAATTAAGCTCCTTAAATAATTCCATCGCTTGTTTATTGTTCCATGAAGAATGCCTTACCTCAACAAAACAATTATAATTTTGAAAAATTTCACTAAGTTTTCTCACATATTCGGCGGTAACATTTGTAAATGGAAATGAATATGGAAATTGAATAAGCAGCCCGCCGAGTCTTTCTTCTTTGGCGAGTATATCAAGATTATAATTTACGGCTTTTATTTTCTGCTGATCATAATCTTTTTTATGCGTAAAGTCCTGATGGAGCTTAATTGTAAAAATGAAATCTTCCGAATCAATTACTTTCCTTATCCAGCCCTGCACAATTTTCGGACTTAGATAAGAATAGTAAGTTGAATTTACCTCAACACAATTGAAATAATGTGAATAGAACTGCAGCCAGTCGAAGCCGCCGGTCTGCTGTTTTGGATAAAATGCCGGCACCCAGTCCTTGTAAGACCAGCCGGCCGTACCGATATAAAATTTTGGCATGGTTAAATCTTCTTATTGTTGAATTGTTAACAAAACAAAGTAGGAATTTGATTAATCAAATTCTTTTAGATATTAATTATTCACCCAATTTAAATTTTATCCCCGCGGTTATCCATCTTCCAGGTAAAGGTATACCGCTTACCTCCTGGTAAGATTTATTAAACAGATTTGTAGCTTTAACGAATAATTTAAAGTGCTGAAAATTTTTGAACAGCTGAGTATCTATGAGAAAAAAATCTTGAAAGTTAACCCGGTCTTCGTAACGAACTTCCCAGCTTTGCTCGAATGCCAAACCACCAATTATTTTCGACATTAAGAATAAGCTGGTTTCTTAAATATTGAAGAAGATACTGCGATTGCAGATTTCCTATTGATTTATTTGAATTTAAATATGTGTAATCAATTCCAGCTTTATATATTGGGAAATTTTTTAACATTAATGCCGGATCAAAATTAAAACTAATTTCTATTCCATTTGTATTAAGCGAGGCAATATTTTTTGCGGCCCATGGCTGACCGTCATTCTCTCTTACCCAATCAATTAAGTTAGTTCCTTCTTTTCTAAAAAGACTTACTTTTGCATTATAATTGTCTTGAAAAATATTTACTCCGACTTCATAATTAAGCGTCTCTTCATATTTCAGGTTAGGATTACCAACGCTTGCAGGTGAAGAATAATAAAGTTCTGTGTAAGTAGGAATACGGAATGCTTTGCCGATTGAACCGTAAACTCTGACATTTTTTGCGATATCATATCCAAGGTTTATTCCCGGCCAAACTTTCCATCCAATAGTTGAATAATTATATGCAAAAGCGTTGGCAATAATAGTAAAATCCTTTAGCGGAGAAAATTTCTGTTCAGCAAAAAGACCTTTTTTATCGCGCGAATGATTTCCAAGGTTTGTGCTTTTAATTTTATCTGTATTATACTCTCCGCCTATAGAAGTTGTACCAAGATCAGTAATAAAAGACGCCTGAATTTCCACACCGTAAATATTTGTCTGGTGAATGTTCTGATAAAATGAAGGATTTGTGTAATCCAACAGATAATTGTCGTCATTCCTACGCCAGTAAATTTTTGGTGAAATAGAAAAAGCTTCGTTTCCAAATTCGCCGCCAATGTTTAGAAACTTAGTAGTTGTATGCTCCCATTGGTTGGGAAATAGCGTTGAATAAAAACTGTTTGCGCCGAATTTTTTATCATTATACCCAAAAAACAAATTTACATTTCCGCTACCGCTATTAATGGATGCTCCGTAAGTAAAGTTTGTAATATCAAAATTAGTGTTGTGTATAAATCCATTGGATTTTTGTCTGGAAAATGAGATATGATTATTGACTATTCCCAGAGGCAATGCACCGTATATTGAACCGTCATAATAACCATTTTGTCCGCCGCTTGTTTGAAGCGATAAAGCTTTCTCACTTCCCTTTTTTGTTATAATGTTAATTACTCCGCTGAATGCATTAGCTCCGTATATGCTTGAACCAGGGCCCTTAAGAATTTCTATCCTTTGAATATCATCTAATGAAACCGGCAAATTTAAATTATGATGCCCGGTTTGAGGATCATCCACGCTAACACCGTCTATCAAAACAAGTGTTTCTTCAAAAGAGCCTCCTCTAATACTAACGTCGCCTTGAACACCATCCACGCCTCTTTGTTCTAAATCTACTCCGGCTGCATATTGTAGAAGACCTTGGACACTGTGTACCGGTGCTTCTTTTATTTCTTCAGGAGTAATTATTACTACGCTTCTTGTAAGATCGGCAAATGACACCGGTGTTCTGCCGGCAGTAACAATTACTTCATTCATTTTATATTCAGGCAAGGTCTGGGCATTTATGGGGGTTAAGTAAAAATTAATAATCAATAAAAGGGAAACAGATAATAATCTTTCCCAATTTCTTTTAAGAAAATTTAATTCCATTCGTCTTCGCATTATTTGATAAAAAGTGTATCCGCTACTTTTATAAATATGAATGATGAATATATGAATAATTTTCTAAATACCATGAGATTTTTATTAAATAGATTATTCACCTAGCCTTCTTCTCCATGCTTCTGTAAACCCCGACAACCACTCCGACAATCTTAAACTTCTGATACGTTTTTTCAATAATAATCGGTTTGTATTCCGGATTTTCAGAATGCAATTCAATTTCATTTTTCTTTTTATAAAATTTTTTGACCACGGCAGCATCATCCAAAATTGCGACTACAATTTGGCTGTTCTTCGGCTCAAGGTTAGGATTAACTATTATAATATCGCCGCTAAAAATATAAGCATCCTTTAAACTATTGCCTTTAACTCTTAAGAGAAATGAATCTTTCGGCATTCTGGCAATAGTAGGAAGTTCAACAGTATCAATTGCATCTGGGTAAATTGTTAAAGGATTACCTGCAGCAACTTCACCTAAAATTGGACGCGGGATAAAAAATTTATCTTCAAGTGTTAATTCTATATGACGTGAAAGTTTTGGATTCTTTTTTATAAATCCTTTCTTTTCAAGTGCGGCAAGATGCTGCTGTACTGTTGCGCGATTTTTATAACCAAAATGCTTTGCCATTTCCGCAAGAGTAGGAGGAATTCCTTTCCCGGTTTTTTGTTCTATAAGAAAATTTAATATCCGTTTTTGTATTTCTGTTATTTCTTTTGACATATTACACCTTCGGCTGGTCAGTTACATAAACTAATTTTAAACTGCGTTAATGATGAGATATCTGAGGTTTAAAAAACTGGCATTTATACCCGATTATTAAAATTATGGGGGCGGTATAAACTACCATACATTTGTATGGCAATTTATAAAAGACGAAGGAATTTGTCAATATTATAAAGCTGGGGTTGAATAGATTAATTCTTAAAGAAGTCTAACTTCAAGTATTATAAAAGAATTGAAGATATAAAATTTAAAATTGCATCAAAAATATTTTTTCCAGTGAATCAACCATCTTTTCCCGGAAAATCGGTTTTGAAATGAAATCATTAAAACCGGTAGCAATAAACTTTTCCTTATCACCTGGCAGAACGTAAGCCGTAACGGCAATTACGGGAATACTTTCATAACCTGGCATTTTATGAATAATTTTCAGTGCATCTAATCCGTTATAATCACCCTGAAGGTTTATATCCATAACAATGAAATCGAAATGATAACTATCGAGCAGCGGAAGTGCTTCCTCAAAACTAACGGCAAACTTTATCTCTTTTAGTTCTTTCAACTGAACTTTGAAGAGAATTTGCGAATCGACCTGATCTTCAATATAAAGACAATTAAGCGCTTTTAAATCTATTCTATCAGACGATTTTTCGGATGATTTAATCTGTTCAAATCCTATGTCAGGTAAATCTTCTTGTTCAATATTCTCTTTTTCTGCAGGGCTGAATTCAATTTTTTCTTCTTTTTTTGGCTCAATGACAACTTTTTTAGGTACCGAAATTTCTCCTACCGGTTCGGGTTGTTCACTTGATTTAGTTTCTTCTTCAAATACCTCATTAGAAGCTTCCTGAATTTTTTCCTTTTGAACAGTGGGTTTTGTGAATTTAATTGGAAAAATGAAACTACAATCGGCCTTATTATCTGATGAATCTGATAACTCAAATTTTCCATTTAGAAGTGATAAGTATGCTCTTAATAAACGGGCGGTAAATCGTGACAAACCAATATTTTTTAAATTAGACTCATTCCCTTTCTTGAAAATATTTACCAGGTTATCACATAAGTATTTTGATGAAGATGAATAATTGTCCCGGATGGATATTATAAAAGTTAATTCATCTGAAGAATATGCAGAAAAGTAAATCTTTTTTTCTTTAGTTATTTTGGCAATGGTTTTAACTAATTGGAAAATAAAATTTTGGAATTTTTGTTTGTCGGATTCAAATTTTAAAGAAGAGGATATTTTGCCGTAGGCGAATTCTACTTCTCGAGATCCGGAATTTATCTCATAATCAGTTTGCAGCTGATCAATTATTTCCGTTATCCCAATTTCCTGCGGTTTCAATTCATAATTGCTTTGCTGAATATTGGAATATTCGACAACCGAATTCATTATATTGAGAAGTCTTTCACGATTCTGATTTATGAAATCTGAAGCTTCTTTCTGTTCCGGGGTTAACTCATCAATACTATCAACAAGCTCTTGTACAAAACCAAGTATTACATTTATAGGGGTTAACAATTCATGGAAAAGAGTTGAAAGAAAATTGACACTTTCCGGTCCAGTTTCTTTTATTGCAGTTTCAGAAGTATTTTCTGCTGGAACAACTGATGAAGGTCTTTCTACATATACAATTTCGGGTTCTACTTTTTGCTGAATAATCTTGCAGATTATACTAAAGGAATCTACTTCATCCTTATAATTAAGAACCGGCGACGCCGTTATTTCCGCTTCTATAAAATTTCCATTTTTGTGTTTTAGCTCTGAAGAAATTGTTACCGAATCTTTAATATGAGATTGGAAAACTGATGAATTAATATTTCCTCGTTCTTCATTCTTAAACAAGGCAGTGAATAATGTATTTTCAATATCCTTTTTTAAATAGCCTAAAATGTCGTTTACTGAATTGTTATTATAGATTATAAATCCGGCATGATCTGTTACAAACAGCATGTTGTCCGTATTATCAAAAACGGTTTTGAATAATTGATTTTTCTTTTCGACCTCAAGTCTTTCCGAAACATCTTTTATAATATTAAAATGTGCATCTTTCTCTTTGTATTTAAAGCTGATCTTACTTATTTCGACATAAACATAGGAACCATCTTTTTTCTTGTGCTTGAATGGGCCGGTAAATTTTCCCTCCTTACCTGCAAAGTTCGAAGAGTCCAGCAGTGTTTGAATATCTTCCGGTGTGTAGAGGTCGGTCAAATCCATTTGTAAGAATTCATCTTTCCTATAGCCATATAGGTCTAATGCACTTTCATTTACTTCGATAAATCTTAGGTTTTCGGTATCATAAATAAAGATTGGCTCAGGGTTATTTTGTATTAAAATTTCAAACATTCTTCCTCTTCTATTAATTATTCTTTCAAGATTATCTTCAATTTGTGATTCTTCAAGTAATATTGAAATACCTTTTATCTCATTATTATTTTCAATTATCTTGTTTAAATAAATAACAAAATTTTTTTCATTTTTCTTGATTTCTAACTCAAATTTATCCGATTTGTTCAGCCCAATAATAAATTGTTGTATTTTCTCGGAAAAATGAGATGGAAGTATCTTTGCAAAATGAATATCTATAAAATTATTAAATTCATCGGGAAATAATTTACAAAATTCTAAACTAGCATGCTTAATAATTCCATTTTTATCAATTACAGCGAAAGGTTTTAAAAAACTATTTATTAAAAGTTGAGTGCTTATTAAGGTTTCGTCCTTAGATTTTGAATTATATTTTTCAGTTTTTTGAGCAATCCCGATAACTGCAATAACATTATTTTCCGAATCGATTAATGGTATTTCAATAGTTTGATAATTTGCCGACGAACCTAAGCCGGAAAGGGGGACACCATCAATAATAATATTGTTAATTGAAACTTTTAAGTAATTCTCAATTGAATTATAAAACTCAATTAAATATGATGGTAAAAATGACTGTACCGGCTTTCCTTCAATTTGCGAAGGTTTTAAGCCTAACCCTAATGCCAGTTTATCATTTACCAATACATAAATTCCCCTATTATCCTTGATCCAAAATAATTCTTCTAGATCATTTACTTTCTTAAGTATTTTTTCTTTACCAATAAAAGTAAACGGATAAAGAGATTTAATATCTTCTATAATATTTATTATATCATTATTCTTAATAAAATTATTTATATCTCTTACTACTCTGAATTCGGTTGTCCCTTTTGTTTCTGTGGAATAATTCTGATATTTAAAAGTGCAGAATATAAAATATTCATTTTCTTCTTTATAAGAATTTATACTTACTTGTAAATTTAGTTCTTTGCCATCAACCAATTTGAGAGTAATATTTTCTAAAATAGGTTTATTATTAAGATAAAGATTCTCAAATAATTTATTTAGTTCGGAACTCGATTGTTCATTAAAGATATCAAAAATATTTTCTATATCGGATTTAATCGAAAATAAAGATTCTGCATCCTTATTTAAGGATAAAATATTCCCTTTATTATCTAAAACTAAGAATGGATTAATGATAGTTTCATTTAAGGCATTGAATAAGGCACTATTTATTTTGTTTGACTGTTTCACTTTTTAATGAAATAATTTTTTATTCAATATTTATTATTCAACTTATTTGTGGCCATAAAAAATTTAACAAAAACTAATAAAACTATAATATAAATTTAACATCTAAACATAAAATAAAAATACCCTTTATTATAAAAACAATTAAAAGATCATCAATAATAAAGGGCAAAAAACATTTTCACTTAGGACTCAAGTTTCTCACCCTTTCATCCTCTCCGTATTTGTCTAAAAATATTTTTATTTTTCAATTAGTAACAATAATAATAAATCAGAACCATATTTTCTTAAGACCCTCTTGGTGACACAACTATTAAGGATTTGATTACCCTAAACTTCATTTTAATTAAACATTAATTGTCCTGTTTATTATAATCAAAAAAGTAGGTGCGCGACTCATCTGGTTGAAGATCATTCAAATACACATAAATTATTTTACTGTCTTTATCATAAACATATTTTGCGGGTTTAGTTCCTACCAATTCCGTACTTAAAGCAATATCACTAATTGGTTTATTCATATCAATTTGAACAACTAATCCATTTACAATCTGTTTGCCAGCATTTGAAACTGTTAATGCAACACGATATTCTCCTCTTTGATTTACCCGAACTTCTATATAATTTTTCTTGGCCCACCATTTTTCAACTTGAGATGCATTAGTTATCCAAAAATTTTTCTTTTTCAAGTCATCTATAACTTTTCTTATTACATTCACATATTCCGGTTTACATTGATAATCTGTATGAAATTTAAATGTGAATAAACCGCCTTCAAAAAGTACTCTATCTTCATCTTCCTGATAAGTAAAATATTGGTAACTTGTATCTGTTAATCCGAAATCACGAATCACTTCATAATCATCGCGAGCTGTTTTAGGTATTGATATTATCAAGCTGTCTCCTAAAACAATAGTTTTAGGCACAGATCTATCAGTTAATGAATCCGCAAAAATATATTTGTACCCATCCTTTATTAATGACCGAAGCGTGTTATGATCGTAAGTGCCATAAAAAGGTATACCGCCTGTAATAGAAGTATTTGTCAAGTATTCGAGGGATGTTTTTGCTCTTTTGAATTTCATTAATTGAGTATTAAAATCATTTAGTTTATTTAATGAATCATTAGAAGAAGATGAATACCCTATATTTACAATTGGACCAATATCCCCATAGCGGGCTAGCTTTTTAACAACGTTTTTATAGATCTCAGCTTTGGATGAGTTTACAAAGAAAGTTGCCGGAACATTTTCAGATTTCAGAATTGGAAATAAATTATTTTCATTCTCAATATTTTTGGAAAGCACTGATACCAAAATTGCTGCAGCATTATAATTTGCTGGCCAGTTTTTTATAAACGCTATCGGCTTATAAGAAAGCCAATCCATACAGTTATGGAATAATTTATCAAAATAAATATATTCTTCTTGAACACCTATTATAGAATTTATATCAAATCCCATCCAAATAAATCGTCCGTTTCCATAGGATCCATAAACAATTCCAGCACTTTTTTTAATCTGTTCTCTCGCAATACCTTTCTGTAATCTGTAATTATACCAGAAACTGGCTTGTATTGTCCTTGGATCTAATACCTCAACAGCCATAGGTCGATCCCATGTAGCAACCTTTAAAGAAAAACCGGCCGGGATATTTGCTGTGATCGGAAGTCCGCCCCTAAGCGTATGTATTTTAGTAAACTCATCTGGAGAAATTTCCTTTGTATATTTTAACCCGAATGTTTGCGATAGAAAATCCCACCCCCTCCATTTACCATCATCAGAGTAGGATGCAGTTCCGCTTGTTGCAAAAACACTTCCACCATTAATTAAAAATTTTTTTATCTGTATAATCTCTTTATCGCTTAGGGATTTTGATCCGGGTAAAATTAATAATTGATATTTAAATAATTTGCCGAGTTCAATTGTCGAATCGCTAATGACATCGTATTTATAATTACTAATAGAAAGTAATTTTTTCCAGGTATTAATATTATCATTAAGCCATGTGCTTCCCTGGGGTAGCATATTTTCTGTGTACTGGGAATATAAAATACAGACTTTTGGTTCTTTACCGTAAATAGCATTCTTTATAAATTTGGAATTTGGGATGAGTTCTGAAGAATCTATTCTTCCATAAACTCCCCTAAGAATGAATAAATAAATGAAGATGGAGCTGACTAGTAAAACTATGCCAGAAATAATTATGAGTGGTTGATTGATTCTACCTCGATATCGAGATTTTACCGCCACTTTAATGCCCCAGCATCTTTATCTTCTTTAGCCGGTACATATCCTTCGGAAGTATATTTTAAGAATTTTGAATCTCGCAATCTTTTTTCTTCATCTGATTGCTGAGGGGATCTAGATTCTTGATAACCCGTTTGTGAATAGCCGACCGAACCAAATTGCCTTGCTGCTTGTTCAGAGGTTGCTGAATTTGGCTGCCTGTAAGCTGTATATGGCTGTGGTTTTGGAGTAAACCGTGGCTGCATAGGCTTCTGTGCTCTAATTGATTCTTGTTGAAAAAAGCCCGGTTGCTGATATGCTGGTGTTTTTTGAGCTTCGGCATATTTTGGCATTGTTACGAATTTGCCTCTTCTTGAAGTCTGCTGCACACTGGCTGGAGTAACCAGTTCTGCTTTTACTTCAGAAGGCTGAGTAATCGTGGCAACTTGTCCTTTCCTCTCTCTAATCTTGTAGAGGATATACGCTCCTATCGCCAGCAGGAATGTACTTATCGTAGCGACAAGAATGATTGCTGATAAAATCGGAATTAGTTCCATTAGTCCCTCTCTAATATACTTATTATTAATTTATACTTTTGGCAGTACCGACTCGTTCCAACTTACCCCAGGTCATTCTAATACCGAGGAATTCTTCAATTGTAGACATTGCCTTACATATATCGATTATCAGTATAAAAAACATCCTATAAATTATTGAATATCCCACAAGTCTGTACTCTTCCCTTTCAGCTGCAATACAATACAAAGCAGTCACTAGATCAAGCAGAGCTAAACCTGCCCACCAGAAAAAAATCAAATTTGAAAAACCAAATGCTAATGCTGCAACTATAAAAAATAAGTTTGCCGCAATATTCATTACCGGCCAAATTAAAGCTTCATAAAACATTGTCCATAAAATAAAAGTATCTCCAAAATTAATGCTGGGGTCAAACATTAATTTTTTATTTTTTCTTATTGATTGGAGGATACCACGTGTCCATCTATATCTTTGTTTTAATAGCTGCTGCAATTTTGCTGGAGCTTCAGTAAAAGAAATTGAATTCGGCTCGTAATATATTTTCCAACCATTTGCTAAAATTTTAAGCGTTAAATCTGCATCCTCTGCAAAAGTATCACTTGAATAAAATCCCGCTTCCTCTATCGCTTTTCTTCTAAAAAATCCGATAGGGCCTGGGATAATATTTACTAACCTAACATAACTTTGAGCACTTCTAGCCATATTTAAACCTTCAATGTACTCAAGAGCCTGCAGATCAGTGAATAATCTTCCTCTATTCAATACTTTTACATTCCCTGCAACCGCGCCAATTTCTCTGTTAACAAAATGTCTAATTGCCAATTTTACAGAATCGGGAGATAACTGGGAATCACCGTCCATACAAAGAATTATTTCAGCTTTGGATAGTCTAATTCCGGCATTTAATGCTTTTGCTTTTCCGCCATTCGGCTTGCTAATTAAAGATATTTTTATGTCGTTATATTTTCCTCTTTGATATCCGACAAAAGCCTCAGCAACATTTTTAGTACTGTCGGTCGAACCATCATTAATAATTATTATTTCGTAATTAGCGTAATCTAATTGCAGTAAAGATGTGATGGAATCTTTAATTACTTTTTCTTCATTGTAAACGGGTACTAAAATGGAAACGAAAGGAAAGTATCCGCTTTCAGCAGGATTATAGGTATACTCATTTATATATAAATATGCTAACGAAAGTATTGCAAAATAACGGAATAACAGGACAAACAGAAAAATAACCAGTGCGACAATAGTAGCATATTCTAACAAGGCCTTAAGACTTAAAACAGTCATCGGAAGTGTATAGATTATAACTAATACTAATAAAAGAGATAATAATCCATTTATAATAATTCTCCTAATGTACTTTCGATTTGTATTTTCTTCCTGCTGCGCTGGTTCTCTATTGTCTAGAATTAGTGTAGCACGATTTACTTCCTGATTTAATTGCATAGTATTTTAAAGCTTTTTTTAGCAATTGGTCAATAATAATGCCACCTAAAATCTTTATTTATAAACAATTAAGTGATGTTTTCCTTTCCCTATCTGTAACAGATTAGGATAATAAACATCCATGTATCAAACTAAGTCAAAAATAATTATTTGTTATTATTACAAAAAACTAATTTAAAACCAAAAAAAGTTTTCTAAAACCAGTTATTTAATAATATATATTTGCAAATATTGCTTCTGATTAACTTAAGCTTTAGATCTTAAAAAGCAATCATTATAATTGACTAATTAGTTTTAAGCAGATGAACCTTTAGATTAGAAATATTCTTTTAACTTCTTAAAAAATATTTTATTTCAATTTGAAATAATTTAAAAAATCAAGTTTGATTTTATAATGCCCAGTATGCTGCTAGGCTTGCTGAAAATGAACTATAGCCAACCACATTCTGAAAGCTGCTTCCGCCGCTTATTCTTCCCTGAATTGTCAACCGATTAATTATTCGAACTGTTGCATTTGCATATGCTTGCCTGAGTATATAATTACTATTTTCAACAAATCCTATTAAACCGCCTATTGTAACAGTTGACTCTGAATTCTTTATAATGTCCCAATCAGCCCAAATGTTATGAGACGAATATGTTCTCGGTGAGAAATAATTTGTTGTAGAAATTCTAAATCCAGAGTTATAAAACTCATAGCCTAAAATAAAATCGGGGTAAAAATATTTACCAAGTCTTAAAGACAGGGTGTATCCATCATTGCCATCTTGAAAGCCGAAATTTGAATAACCGGCTGAAAATTTTATCCCTGATTTAGTTTGATAATATCCGCCTAATCGAAATAGATTTGCGTTTAATCTTGTACCTATTAAATATGGTGCATAAATTATTTGAGATGCATCCAGCTTGGAATAATTACCATAAATTGAATAATGATTTGTTACCTCCGAACGAATGAAAATATCTGCAATCGATCGTTGTAATGAATTGGGATAATAAGCATTGCCTAAATTTACTCCGAAAGTTAAACTTTCAGATAATCTAAATGTTAGCCCAAACCTAACAGTATTTGCATTGATTTGCGAAGTATCAGATTTCAAGTTGGTCCTAAATGCTTCAGCTCCAATAGATAAAAAAGTAGTTAATCCTAAATCGACTCTAAGTCCTTCAATATTATTGATGATTCCTATATTGTCCGAATAATATGAACCATAAGGTGTTATTAAGGTATAAGTGGGAAAAGATGTTAACATCCCTCTAAAACCTGTGACAGGCAACCATTTGTAGCGCTGTTGTACTATTGCAGTTTGCGTCGAATCTAATTTCATCTGCTTTTCCATTCTGTCGTAAACATCTCTAGCTTTATTATATTCTTTCATCCGGACATAAGAATCACCGAGATAAAGAGAAACATAAAAATTATCAGGCTGTTTCTTTTCAAGTCTTTCAAAACTTGAGAGTGCATTAATTGAATCACCCATGGCATAATAAGTTGTAGCTCTTGAGTAATCGATGTTAAAGTCGTAATTGTTATTTAATAATTCAGTATAAATATTAACAGCTTTTTGATAATTACCGGCGCATACATTTACATCAGCAAATTCTTTTTCAATTATAGGATTAGACGGAGAATTTTTTAAAAATTCTTCATATTTAGATAATGCTTCTTTACATTTATTTGATGCATATAATTTTTCAGCTTCATTAAGGATTGCATAATCTTTTTCCTGCTTATATCTAAATTGGTTAAGAGTTAATGCAGATTGAAGGCTTTTTAGTTGAGAACTATTTGGATTGATAGCTTTGACCTTATCAATATAATTTTCAGCAAGCGCAAAATCGTTTTGCTGCATATTAATAAAACTCATGGCTACCAAAGCTCTAAGATTATCAGGTTCTTTAGATAATACATCTTTGAGATATTTTTTAGCTTCATCAAAGTTTTGTCCTGTCCAACCATCAAGCTCAGCCATAAATAATTGGTATTTTAAATTATTGGGCTCCAGCGCGATAAGATGTTTTACAGTTTCTTGTGCTTTGAAATAATCACGATTGTTTGCTTCAACTTCAGCATAGTTATATAAGATGTCTTTATCATCAGGAAATTTGCTTAAATAATTTTCAAATACTGCCATTGCGGAATCATATTCCTGAAGTTTATTATACGCCTGACCTAATTTTAAAACTGCAATTTTACTTGAAGAGTCTTTAGCTAAAACTCCTTTATATTTAATAATCTGTGCAGAATAATAAACGGTTTGAAGTGAATCCACTACTTGCGAAATTTGGGCAACCTGAGTTGAGTCATACTTTATATTTACAAGAATTTGTATTTGCTGATTTGCCTCTTCAAAACGATTAGCTTTATATAATTCTTTGATTAATCTTAATCTAATTTTATTATAAGTAGGATTTTTCTTTAAAATTCGATAGTCTCTATCAATAGGATAAACAAACCTGGACCTTCCGAAAGATAATCCGTAATTATAATATTTATAAGCTGTATCGTTTATAGTATAAACATAACCTTTCCCTTTTGCTAAATCCAAACCGTCAATAGCTTCTTTGAAGTATGGTTTTAGTGCAAGCGCATTTTCGAAGGCTTTTACAGATGTTTTATATTTTCCCAACCATAATGAAAAGTAGCCAAACTTTGACCAAAGCCTTTGGTCATTCGGATATTCTTCTGTATACTTCTTTAGAATAGGCCAGCCTTTTGCTATATGATTATTTTTTCCTAAAATTTCAGAGTACCTGATTATTTCATCGGGAGAAGCGTGTGCGAGAGTTAAATACTTATCATACCATTCCTCAGCAACCAACCATTTACCTAAATTCTTATAAGCTTTACCAATAGCTAAAAAATTATCTGGATCTTTAGGATTTATAGCAACTTCTCTTTTATAACCTTCAATTTCATTATATAATAATTTGTACCAGGAATTAGTTGCGCGGTTGAGATTGGAATTTATATCTGAATTGTTAGGTTCAAGTTTATAAGCTAATCGATAATCATAAACTGCGTCTTCAAAGCGTTGTTGTTTTTCATAACAAAGCCCGAGAAGATTATAACCATAGGCTTCTTGAGGATGTGCGGAAATATATTTATTAAGAAGATCTATGGCTTCACCGTAACGGCCGGAACGCATTTCACTTTGCGCTTCCGTTTTTATATCATTAATTTGATTTTGAGCTTTAACTGAGAAGCATAGTCCTAAAAATAGAAAAAATATAACAGTACTGATTGCATTTTGTTTCATTGAAACATTCAATTAGTAAATTCCTAATTTATTCTTCTCCGAGCCATTTTCAGATAGAAGACGATCCATTATACTGTCAGCATTTTGAATGCGTTCGTCAACTTTAATTGAATAAACGGCAATGTATTGAGTAACATTTGTCAGATATACAGAATCATGAATAGGAAGATTACTTTTTATTTTTGCAATAATTGCATTTATCCCCTTTGGATCTTCTTTAGTAGCCAGCACAATTACTTTATTATCAATCAGGCAAATCTTATCTTTTTTCTCAGTAGAAAGTCTAATTGCATTTTGCAATTGAGTTAGAGTAAGTAGTCCCAAACTTTCTGCTGTAGCATCTAATTTAAAAGAAATAACCGTAAACAATTGTCCGGTACTTTTATATAGCGCTATTTGATTATTCAATATTAAATAAAAATCACTTTCCGAATAATAATTAGGAAACGAATACTGTTCTTCTTCTGTATATATTTCAGCTAATGATTTATATTTCTGATGTGTTTCTTTAGTAGAGGGAGCTGTATATTTTGAAATGGTTTGTTTCGGGCGATAATCTGTAGTTAACCCTTTATAAGGCTCAATAAAATAATTAGAAGTAAACTTCCCCTCCGGATGCCCGATATTTGGAGTGATAGTTATAGTCCCTCCTTTTATTTGATTAACTTCATCTTCATTTTTCTGCAGATAAATAATTCCTGTAGAAGATGCAGCAATTGCATCCACAATTGAGTTAGTTAAAGGTGAAACTGGATCACCCAGCAAGAATAAATTCGTGATACCGTTTTCCTCGATTCTTTCTACGGTTTGACCGAATACTTCTTTAAGTAAATGAATATCATTAAACCCAATAAAGGGCGTTAATTCATCAAATACGATTTTATTAGGCTGATATTGTTCTACAAGAGCGATAATATCATTTAAATATTCTACAAGAAAATTATCGGCATTATCGACTTCATATAAATCGGATGGTGAGGCTACTCTGACAACAATTATAAAATTCTGATTCATATAATGCTGTAAATCGAAATCTATAGAAGCTGCTTGTATCATTAAATCTTTTGGACGCATGCTTGTAAAGTAGAGGCATACCTCTTTTTTACTTGCACACTCCATGGCAAATTGAAGACCAAGAAGAGTTCGCCCGGATTTTTTAGGTCCTATTAATAAATAGGTACCCCCTCTATAAAATCCTCCCCAGGCATTGTCTATAAAAGAGATGCCGGAAGGTAACAGCTGTATTTTATTTTTCATAACCTCATCACATTTTTTTGTAAACTAGCCAAATTTTATGCCGAAATTAAGTACTATTAAATCCTAAATTTATACGTACGTAATAGTTTATTTTGATCTAAATAGAGACAAGTAATTACTAGTGTATTATAATGTTACAATTGAAATTTGCTTCAATTTTTGCTGAAAATTAGGAAAATTTTACAGCAAAGATATAATTGAAGCAATGAATTATTGATTTGCAATGGAAAATAATTCTTTCTCAATTCATGATATTTCCCTAGCATTTGATCTTATAGAATTTAAGTTCATTAATCTGAAATAAGAAGTGCACTTCAAACTTCATAATTAAATGATTATTAATAATTTTTTATGGTGGTGATTGGCTTTTATTTGAAAAAGATTTATTAAGGCATGAATAAGATCTTTGATTTTTTTCAATAAAAAATATATTAAGGAATAGTTTTCAAACTCTAAATGTATTTTTCAACTACTCCCAACAAAGTCGATTTTTCCACGGGTTTCGGTAAATAATCATCGGCGCCGAGCTTTAGAAATTTCTCTCTGTCTCCTTTAAGCGCATATGCAGTTATAACAATTATCGGGATTTTCTCCAGTTTAGGCGTCGTCCGGATTTCCTGTATTACATCTTCACCAGTCAATTCACCTGGAAGATGTATATCTAAAAGAAGAACATCATAAGGTTCTTTTTTCAACCTTTCTAATCCCTTCTCGGCATTTTCAGCAATTTCCACTGAATATTTATCTCTTAAATAAACCTTAAAAATTAATTGAGTTTCAATGTTATCTTCAATTAAAAGTAATTTTTTCTTCTCGCCTAATTTATCAGTCATTTAAAATCAGAGGTTATATTTTTAATAAAATTAATTTTTAGGAAATAGATTTATTTAATCGATTCCACGCCCACACTTTTTTCATCATTCTCATCTTTAGCTTTAGGAAAACCGGTGCCGACAATATAATCCCACATAGGAGAACTAACCCCGTACCCTAATTCTGGATTTTGGAAATGATGTCTCATATGATGTTTTTTCAGAGCTAACCAAAACTTATTATGTATATTGAAATGATGAACTGCATAATGTGTCATATCATAAAAAAGATACCCGACTAAAAAGCCCACAAAAAACGGAGAGACAAAACTTTTTCCAAGTATCACTTCGAATAGGAAATAAAATAAAACTGCCAGAGGAACACTTACGGATGGCGGCATTACGAGACGACGTGAGTCCATTGGATAATCGTGATGAACTCCATGGAAAATAAAATGTATTTTTTGACCAAATTTAGATTTCGCATTAAAATGAAATATAAACCTGTGCAAAGTATATTCCGCAAACGACCATATAAATATGCCAAGAACAATTAGAAATAAAATATTTGTTAAAGATATTTGAAATTCAATTGATTTATAAATAAAAAAAGTAATAACAGGAACAAATACAATTAATGGAACTGCCGGGTGAACTTTTGAAAGGGACTCCATAAAATCACTTTTAAACATTCTTACGGTAACATCTTTATTCGAAACAAAATTCTTAGTCATAGTTAACAACTCCTCCCATCTTCATTATTTAGCGGTAAATTTAACAATTTTTTGTTAATAAAAAATTAATAAATTTATGTGTCTATAATTGTAATCACATAAAATGGGATATAAAATTAAATTTATTCAAATTTGTAATTATTTTTACACTATCTTTTTTATACCTATTCCAGGTAAATCACTTAATGTAACTTTACCGTTAATAACTTTGGTTCCTTCATAAATATCATTACTTATCAATAAAGCGCCATCTAAATCAGCCCAATCGACTAAAGGAGAAAGATGCGAAGCGGCAGAAATAGCACATGATGTTTCAGTCATGCAACCAAGCATTACTTTCATGTCTAATGCTCTTGCTAATATTATCATCTTATATGCTTCCCTCATTCCCGTACATTTCATAAGTTTGATATTAATTCCGGAAAATACACCGTGAACTTTTGTTATATCACCAAGTCTCTGAACTGATTCATCCGCTATTGTCGGCAAAGGGCTCATTTCGGTCAGCCAGGCTAAATCATCGATTTGAGTTTTCGGCATTGGTTGTTCTACAAAAAGTACGTTCCTTTCATTTAACCAATTAATCATTTCAAGCGCAAAATCTTTATCCTTCCAGCCTTGATTTACATCTACCGTAATCGGCTTATCTGTAACCGACCTGATAGTTTCAATCATTTCTTTATCAGTATCACGACCTAATTTAACTTTCAGTACTTTGAATTCTTGAGCTTCTTTAACTTTTTGTCTAACCACTTCAGGAGTATCAATTCCAATTGTAAATGAAGTATATGGAGTTTTTTCTTTATTTAATCCCCAGATATTGTACCATGGTTGATTTAATAATTTACCAATTAAATCATGAAGAGCAATATCAATAGACGCTTTAGCAGCTGGATTGCCTGGAGCAATTGCATCTATTTCACTTAAAATAGTTTCAAGATCAAAAACATTTTCATATTTAGAAAGATTCACTTTTGAAAGAAAATCCAGAACAGTTTGATGAGATTCACCCAAGTATGGAGGCATAGAAGCCTCTCCGTAACCTATAATTCCGTCGTATTCAATTTCTGTTAATACCACGGGTGTTGTCGATCTAGAATTTGTAGCTACGGTAAAAACATGTTTTAGTTCTAATGTATAAGGTTTGTATCTAAATTTTAATTTTCCGGCCATTTTATTACCATTTAAATTTTTTGAAAATAAATTAGAATTGTAACCGGACATAAGCATAGAACCTGCCAACAGACCGGTAGTTTTAAAAAAATCCCTTCTATTTTGTTTCATAATCCCCTCTTATAAAATCTATATAAGTGAATTTTTAATATTGAATATCTTTCAATAACTCAACACCATTTTTCCCAAGTGAAGTGAGAATCCGTTTTGCTCTTACAAATTGATTCAACCTATAACGACTAAAATTTTTATCATTTTTATTGAAGCTGTCAATTTTTACTCTTCCAGCTTCATTTATAAATTGATCATTGCCGATGTAAATTCCAACATGAGTAATTTTTTCTTTTGAATCTTCTGTAGCTTTTTTACCGAAGAAAAGGAGATCACCGGGTTTTAAATTTGAAAAACCATTTTGCGTATCAATTTGAATTCCCACATGAACTTGCTGTGAAGCATCTCTAGGAAGATATATTCCGTTTAGGAAAAAAACAGTACGTGTAAATCCGCTGCAATCCATTGCTTTTGTTGATGTCCCCCCCCATAAATATGGCGTTCCCATGAATCTGTCAGCAGTTTTAAGAATATTTTCTTCATTAGGTTCTCTGCTTTTCAGCCAAGTTTTATAATCTTCACAAATCTCATTTAATACATATCCGCTTCTTTTATCTGGAAATTCTACTTTTATATATTTCCCTTCATCTCCTAAATTTTTTAAAAGATCTCCTGCAACTAAATCAGACACTCGTAAAGATTTAATATCCGGCTGTGTGTAAACAAATCCATATTCTTTTGTAATTATAACTTTCTTTGAATTATTCCATTGATCAACCTGCTCTTTATTCATCGGTTGAAAACCGCTAAATTCCATCCATGCAATATATTTATCAGGAGTTTGAACTAAAGCCCATCCTCTCATTTTTTTAAGGATTTTCATTGTACATCCCAATAAAGCTTGAGATGCGAGCTCGGCAGCTTCTTTAGGTTTTGTCCTCATTGTTGAAACTGAAATGTCAATAATTCCGTAAATATTTTCACCTAAATCTTTAGAAGGTAAAAGGGAAATTTCATCTTTTATTGAATATCCATTCTGTTTTAATTTATTTAAAAGCATAGCCTTAGCTTCCGGTAAATTTGTTTCACCGTTAAGAATTATTTCATTTTGATTTTTTGTTTGGTATGAAACATCAAACAAGGCTGTCCTTTTATCGGGTGCATATTTTTGCTGTACTTCATTTACTATTAGTTGAACTTTATCCATAGATTTACTTTGTTGTGAATAAATAGGTATAATTATAAATATGATTAAAAGGATTGACAAATACCGCATTACATTCCTCGTTTTTTCTGCTTATAAATTACATTTACTAAAATATAAATATTTAAGTTTAATTCTAAATCAAAATAAATTGTACAATTATCTCATTTTCTCCAAAAAGATCTGTAAACTGACTTTTAATGAGACAAGTTTTATTAGAATTTCTTCTCAATAAATTTAATAATAAAGAAATTTTTTAGTGGTATAATTTTAGATGATTTTAAATGATTATCCTAATTCTTTTTCTATTCAGATTTTAATTTTAAATATATTAAGTAATAATTAGGAATATTTCATTCATAATATATTTGTCTAAACCGGAAAGGAGTGAAAAGAGTTAGTGCTTGAGAAGATAAGTGAAACATTTTTTCGATATCCTAACAGAAATGCATTTTGCATCAATAGGGAATATTATACTTATTTTAATTTTGCCAAGTTAGTTTCTAAAATTAGAAATTATATTCAATCAAATTTAGATAGTTCAGAAAAATTAATAGGCATTATTGCGAATCCGGAATCAGATATTGAAACTTACGGAGCAATCTATGGAACATTATACTCTGGCCACGGATACGTTCCGATTAATCAAACAAATCCAATTAACAGAAATATAGAAATATTAAAACAGACAGGAATAAAAACTATTCTCTGCCGAAGGACAAATGAAAAGATAAAAGAGTTAGCACACAAACAGAGCATTAATATAATTGAAATTTGTTTACTTCCAGAAACTCACATAAATATAGAACTGCCAAATGTAGATGAAAATGAAATAGCCTATATTTTATTTACATCCGGAAGTACCGGCACTCCAAAAGGAGTTCCAATAACCAGAAAAAATATAAATTCCTTTATTCATGCTTTTTACAATCTTAATTTAGATATAAATGAGAATGATAGATTTTTACAGATGTTTGAACTTACATTTGATTTTTCTGTTGTCTGTTATACGATCCCGTTATGTTTAGGAGCTTGCATTTATACAGTACCAACAGAAGGGATAAAATTTGCTAATGTATTTACAACTCTAGAAGAAAATGAAATAACATTCGCCTGTATGGTGCCAACAGTATTAAATTATCTAAAGCCCTATTTTGAAGAAATCAAATTAAATAAAATGAAATACTCATTATTCTGCGGAGAAATTTTGTATGAAGACATAGCAAGACAATGGTCTGTTTGTACTCCAAACGCAAAAATTATAAATGCATATGGTCCGACTGAAGCTACTGTTTTCTGCATGACTTATATTTGGGATAATAAAACTTCAAATAAAACTTTTAATGGAAGTTTGCCAATTGGTAAGTCAATGGAAAATATGAAAGCAATAGTAATTGATGAAAATTTGAATAAAATTACAAATAGGACTAAAGGAGAACTTTGTTTAAGCGGAAAACAATTGGCCGATGGTTATTTAAATGATCTCCCCCAAAATAGAAAATCATTTTTTACAATAGATCATGATGATAAAGTAGAAAGATTTTATAGAACGGGGGACTTAGCATACATTAATGATGATGGTAATTTTATTTTTGCAGGCAGACTTGATAATCAAATAAAAATACAGGGCTTCCGAATTGAATTAACAGAAATTGAACATTTTGCTAGAGAATTTACTAAGGGTGCAAATGTAAAAGCTGTGAGTTCAGTTGATAAAAGAGGAATAACCCAAATTCATTTATTCGTGGAAAATTATTCTGGAAATACAGAAGACATACAAAGTTACCTGCAAACTAAGGTTCCCGGATACATGATCCCCTCTTCTATATCAATACTTAAAGCCTTTCCGCTAAATGGGAATGGAAAAGTTGATAAGGATAAATTAATGTCATTATCTGATAAAAATTAAATAAACTTGCAATTGTTTTATTTAAGTTTGATTATAAATTTTCTGTAATGAAATATTTTTTATAAAAAAATGTTTTAAGAATTAGGATACATATTTAATGATAGATAATCTAATATTTAGAAAAGCAAATGATGACGATATTGAATTTGTAATAGAAGCCATTATAGAATCTGAAAAAAGCGGTTCGGATATGGTTTCTTCCTGTAAAATATTTAATTTCACAGAAAACGAATTTAAAAATATATTGAAAGAAATTTTGTTACAGGATATTCCAAACTATGATTATTATTTATCCGGTTTTTTAATTGCAGAATTTAATGGTGAAAAAATTGGAACGGTAGGTTCATGGCTTGAAGCAGCCGATGGAACAGCAAGCGGAATGGTAAAAGCTACCGTCCTTTTCCAATATCTTGGAGCAGCAAAGTTCAAAGAAATTAATAAAAACACCAAAGTAATAAAGGGATTAACTTTAAATAGAGAACCCGGGACCTTGCAGCTTGAGCATGGTTATACTAAAGAAAAGTTCCGAAGGCAGAGTATATTTACAAATGTAATTAAGCGGAATATTAAAGAGAATCTTCAACATCATAATTTTTCTAAAGTTCAAGGAATTTTATTTAATGAGAATTATAAATCTTTTAAAGCTCACTTAAAATTAGGTTATAATGTGGTTGAAGAAAAAAAAGTTGAAGATCCGGAAATCTTAAAATATTTTCCATATAATTCGAAAGTATTGATGGAATTGAGTGAAGAAAATTTTCAGAACTTTTAATTTCAACATAAAGGGAAAAATTTATTTGTATGAATAATCTTGATAAACTAAAAAAAGCATTTAATGAAGCACTGGAAATTCCGCTTGAAAAAATAAACGATGAATTAAGTTACGGTGCCGAGAATTGGGATTCAGTTGCGCACCTAGCTCTTGTTGCTTCGATAGAAATTGAATTTGATATAATGTTAACTTCTAACGATGTAATTGATATGAGCAGTTTTAAGAAAGCTAAAGAAATATTAGAAAAATATGACATCCATTTTTAATTTAGAAGGTAAAATAGCTTTTATTACCGGATCTACCAGGGGAATGGGTTGGGCAACTGCCAAGCTTCTAACTGAACATGGAGCTATAGTTATATTAAACGGGATTCACAGCCAGGAGTTATTAGACCGGCGCCAGGAAGAATTGAAAAAAGAATTTAATGTTGAAGCAGATGGCTATCTTTTTGATGTCGGAAATCTGGATGCTGCACAAAATTGTTATAACTCAATCTTTAAGAAATATAAAAAATTAGATATTCTTGTAAACAATGCCGGCATTCTTGAGGATAATTTAGTCGGCATGATAAGTAAAGAAAACATCCAGAATACTTTCAGCACAAACACTACAGGTATTATTTATAACCTTCAATTAGCAGCAAGACTTATGTCCAGGAATAATTCCGGTTCAATAATTAATATTTCATCTTTAGTTGGCAGAGTCGGTAATGAAGGTCAAGTGGTTTACGGCGGCAGTAAAGCAGCAGTAATTGGGATAACTTTATCGGCTGCACGCGAACTGGCTCCGAAGAATATTAGAGTGAATGCAATTGCACCGGGTTTTATTAATACAGATTTTATTAAACCTCTGTCCAAAGAAAAATATGAAGAACGGCTAAGGTCCATTAAAATGAAACGAATTGGCCAGCCGGAAGATGTAGCAAAAGCAACATTGTTTTTTGCATCTGATCTTTCTGCATACATTACCGGTCAAGTTTTAGGTGTAGATGGAGGAATGATTTTATAGTGTTCTGGGAATTAGAAAATATCGAACCAAATTTTATCGCATTAATCGATGGTTCGTCAAAAAAATTTTTAACATACGGAGAATTAATAAACCGTTGCAGCCAATTAGGCGATAAGTTAAAATTTGAAAAAAAGAAATTAGTTTTTTTGTTTTGTGATAATTCTGTTGAAAGTATTATTGCCTACTTATCAATTCTTCGGTCGGGCAATGTAGTTTATCTTGCTAACAATAGGATGGATAATTCACTAAAAAAAGATTTAATAAATCTTTATAATCCCGAAATTATCATCAGCAAAGATGAACTAGCCACAATTATAGATGATTATTTAAAAAGTGAAACGAATTTAGATTTATTCTATTATCAATCAAAATATTTGGATAAGTATCCCCCGCCAAATAAGGAATTGGCTGTACTGCTTTCAACTTCCGGGACGACCGGCAGTCCAAAGCTTGTAAAGCTTTCATATAAAAGCCTTCAATCAAATTCAGAATCAATAGCAGATTATCTATATATAACTCATAATGAAAAACCGATTACCAGTCTTCCCATAAGCTATTCATATGGATTGTCCGTAATTAATAGTCATTTACAAAAAGGCGCAAAAATTGTTTGTTCAAATCACTCTATGGTGACAAGAGATTTCTGGAATACTTTTAATGAATTAGAATGTACTTCTTTTGCAGGGGTCCCTTATAATTATCAAATTTTACAGAGATTGAAATTCGACAGCATGAAATTACCATCGCTTAAATATATGACTCAAGCAGGCGGAAGATTAAGCGAAAATTTGATAAGGTATTTTTATGAGAGCGCACTAAAAAAAAGGATTAAGTTTTTTGTAATGTATGGCCAAACAGAAGCGACTGCAAGAATTTCATTTGTCCCGTTTGAAATTTTAGGTGAAAAGAATAATTCAATCGGGAAACCCATCCCAAATGGAGAAATTAAACTTTATTCAGGCGATCATGAAATTTATGAACCAGGAGTGGAAGGCGAGCTTGTTTACTGCGGCGATAATGTTATGATGGGATATGCGAATAATAGAGATGATATTGCAAAAGGAGATGAACAAAAAGGTGTATTACATACAGGAGATCTTGCTTATAAAGATGAAGATGGCTATTTTTTTATTACCGGAAGATTAAAAAGGTTCATAAAACTTTTCGGTTTAAGAGTAAATCTTGACGAGATAGAAAAAATGATTGAAAATAAATTTAATGTTTCTTCTGCATGCTTTGGAAGCGATGATTCGTTAAAAGTTTTACTTCAGTCGCAAAGTGAGGATATTTCTGATTCCGTTCGAAAGGAAATTATAAAAGTGTATAATATTCATCATTCATTTGTAAGTGTAAAATTGACTAAATCCATTCCTCATAATTCACTTGGGAAAAAAGATTATAAATCAATTGAAGAATTAGAATATAATGAGCACAATTGAAAAACTATTTGAATTGCCGGAATATTCTATTGATAACAACACAAAAAGAGAATTCCTTTTAGAAGAATTGAACGGACTTACCAGGTTTCATTATTCAAATTGTATACCATATAAGAATATTCTTAATAATTTGAAAATCGATTTATCAAAAAATATTAATAGAATAGAAGATTTACCTTATTTGCCGGTAAGATTATTTAAATCACAAAATATTAAAAGTATACCCGATAAAGACATTTTCAAAACTCTTACATCAAGCGGAACCACAGGTCAGCAATTATCTAAAATTATTTTAGATAAAGAAACTTCAATGCTTCAAGTAAAAGCACTTGCTTCAATAATAACTTCTTATATTGGAACTCAGCGGCTGCCAATGATTATCATCGATACTGATTCTACTATAAAAAATCGAGCTTCTTTAAGCGCAAGGGGTGCAGGTTTAATCGGGCTTTCAAATTTTGGAAGAGATCATTTTTTTGCAGTTGATGAAAATATGAATTTAAAGATCGAAGAATTATTGCAATATATTGATAAACATAAAAATGAAAATATATTGATTTTCGGGTTTACCTATATGATCTGGCAGTATTTTTATAAAAGTCTCAAAAGCACAAATTTGAAATTAGATTTAAGCTCCGCTATTTTAATTCACAGCGGGGGCTGGAAAAAACTAAACGAAGATTTAGTTTCGAATAAAATATTTAAAGAAGAATTATATAATCAATTTAAGCTTGAAAGAATATATAACTTTTACGGAATGGTGGAACAGGTGGGCAGTATTTTTATGGAATGTGAAGAAGGATATTTGCATTCGCCTAATTTTGCAGAAATATTAATCAGAGACTATACTGATTGGTCAGTACTTCCAATAGGCAAACAAGGAATTATACAAACTTTAAGTGTGTTGCCTAAAAGTTATCCAGGCCATTCTTTGCTTACCGAGGACCTTGGAACAATTGTCGGAATTGATGACTGTAAATGCGGACGTAAAGGTACTTATTTTATTGTTAATGGTAGAATTCCGAAAGCAGAATTAAGAGGCTGCAGTGATACTCATGCCGAAATGGTTTTAAATTCTACGGTGAGTAGTTAAAATGTATGTTACTAAATTTGTCCCCGAATTTATCGAACATGCGGAGATTGAAAATCTTCTTAATAAAGAATTTAGTAATCAAAGTTTTCTTAAGCCTTTTGATGAAATTAGTATTCAATTTTTATCAACGTTATCTCAAACTATATTAAAATATAAAGGAATAAAAAATTATCCGGAACTTGTAGCGCTTGCTTATTGGTTAAGAAAATCAAATATATCCAGTATTATAAATGCCTTACGTAAAAATATTAATAAATCTGAATTAATCGTACCCGGAGGATTAGCATTTCACATTGCTCCGTCAAACGTTGACACAATTTTTCTCTATTCATGGGCTTTATCAATGCTTGCAGGGAATCTAAATATTGTACGAATTTCTCAAACACAAAATGAACAATTGAATTTGCTTCTACAATTAGTAAGAAAAGTTTTATGTGATAAGAAATGGTCACTAATCTCTAAAAGAAACCTTGTTATAAGTTATCTGAAAGATGATAAAATTAATATTTTTATCTCTTCCCTTTCTGATATCAGAATTTTATGGGGCGGAGATGAAACTGTTAGAAATATTAGGAATTTACCTTCTAAACCAACTACAAAAGATATAGCCTTTGCAGATAAATTTTCTTACACAATTGTCAATGCATCTTCTTATTTAAAATTAGACAACCAGGAGAAATTTCAACTAGGAAAACAATTTTACAATGACTCTTATTGGTTTAACCAAATGGCATGTTCATCACCTAGATTTGTAATATTTTCCGGAAGCAAAAATAATTGTGAAAAAGCCAGCGAATTATTTTGGAATAATCTAGAGAAAGAATTAAAGAGACGAAATCAAAAAGTAACAATTGATGTTGCTATGGAAAGGATTGTCTATTTATATGAATCTATGTCTAAGACAATTTCAAATAACGTTTTGAATAGCGGGAATGATAAACCTGTCGTGCTAAGAGTTGATAAAAACGAAATAAGTAACTTCCGCGAGTCCTGCGGAGGAGGATTTTTCTTCGAATGTTTCTTAAACAATATTGAGGAATTAACGGAACTAGTAAGGGGAAAAGATCAAACATTAACTTATTTCGGGTTTAACAAAACGACTTTAAAGAATTTTATAACAGAAGTAAATGGCAGAGGGATAAACAGAATTGTTCCGATAGGACAAGCTTTAAATTTTTCGCCAACATGGGATGGATATTCTCTTCTAAATGAACTTACTAAAAGAGTTCAGATTTTGTAATTCAAACTTTTTTTACTAACATTTTACTTAAAAATTAAAATAAATCACAGGCTGCAATTGTGCTGATTCTGCCTGAACGACAATAACAATCATAATCGCTATCAATAATGCTTGAACGATGACCGGACTTTCCGTGATTATATTTTGTACCTTATTATCAAAAGATTTCGGAATAAAATGAAGTGCATATCCTAGGAGCATCAAGTAAAATACTTTCGAATAACCAACAATCCATTGGAAAAACACAACACCGTGGAAAAATGTAAATATTTGGTGAAATACATTTAATGCAGTCTGCAATGAATCAGATCGAAAAACAATTGCAGTAATTAAAAGGAGATGAAATGTAATTAATATCTGAAATACTTTTAGAGTTCTAGTTCCGCTTAATCCAACCTTTTTGTAAAAAGCAGTTTCTAAGTTTTTGAGTTAAAAGTGATACCGCAAGATAAGTACTATGAATTAATCCAAAAACGACAAATGTCCAATTCGCTCCATGCCAGAGCCCGACGATGAAAGAAGGTAATGAAATATTGCAGCGGCACTTCCGTAAACTCTTGCTTTGCGAAATTTTATTTGAAGCGGTTTGAAAAGATAATCCAGCAGCCAGGTAGATAAGGAAATATGCCATCTTCGCCAATAATCCGCAATGCTTGAAGCTTTAAACGGAATATTGAAATTGTCCATAAGTTTGAAACCAAGAAGCAAAGCAATACCCAAAGCCATATCGGTATAACCGGAAAAATCGCAATAGATTTGTAAAAAGTAGGCGTAACTTGCCAATAAATTTTCTACACCGGTAAATCTTAATGGACTTTGAAAAACACGATCAACAAAATTTAAACCGATGTAATCAGCAATAACATTTTTTTTGAATAACCCGCAAAGGATTAAAAATACGGCACGTCCTATGTCTTCTTTTGTAACTGTGAAATCATTTTGCACTTGGGGTAGAAATGCAGCTGCTCTATCTATTGGGCCGGCAAGAATATTCGGGAAGAAAAACATATAAAGACAAAAATCACGTAGGCTGTCCGTAGGCTCCATTGTTTCGATATAAAGTTCGATAGAATAACTCATTGCTTTAAATGTATAAAATGAAATTCCTATAGGTAATAAGATATCAAGAGGCTGGAAGTTAGCGGTATGTAAATCATTTAAAATTTGGATAAGAAAATTTGTGTATTTAAAATAAATCAGTAGTCCGATATCAATTATTAAAACTGAATAGAATAGTAATCTTTTTATTGAAGATGATTTTGTTTTGTAAATCCAATTTCCGAAATAAAAATTTATAAATGTAGAGAAGAATAAGAGTAAGAAAAAGTTTCCCGAGTTTCTATAATAAAAAAATAAAGAGAAAAATATTATTGTATAAATTTTGAGACTTTTGCTCTTACTGAATATTCTATAAAAAATAAGTAAAGTAAAGAAGAAGAAAAGGAAAAAGCTGGTGCTAAAGTATAGCGGATCCTGTGGATTGTAAACGAATAATTGCCATAACTTATTAAAATCAATAGTAGTGAACATTCAAATTTATTTTTATTATGAAGATAAATTTATCTAATTATTAGTTTTTAATTGGTACTGTTCAATTTCGAATCTATTAACCTTTGAAGCTCACCGATATTTTTCACCCTTAGAATTTCCAAACCTTTGAAATGAATGTCATAGTCTTTTTCAACTGCTAATATTACATTTATATGGTTAAATGAATCCCAGCCCGGAACCTGGTTTGCAGTTGTTTCGTCTTTAAAATCAAAGTCGCTTAAATTTAATTCATTTAAAATAATTTTCTTTAGTCTTTCAGAAACCATTTTATTCCCTTAAAAATAAAAATTCAGAATTATTTAAAATCTTTATATGCTTTAATTAGCGCTTGTGCAATTAAGTCACCTATTTTATCAGCTCCTTGCACCGAAGGATGTGTATAATCCATTAAAGCCAGGGGGGGATTAGCATTTACCCAGGCTTCCATTGAATTATATCCGCCCATTGCCTCAAACAAATTCCAGAATGCAATCCCGGTTCTTTTAGCAATATCCTTCTGTACTTTCAAAATAAGCGGTATATTCGGATCGGTGACAAACCTAGTACCTCTTTTAACTGATTTATCCCCTACTCCAATTAACAAAATACTGGTCTTAGGAAAAACTTTCTTTAAGTTGTTTATCACTTTTACCATTTGGTTTGCGTACCAGGTATTATCCTGAGAGCTAAAACTGGCTTCATTTGCCCCGAAGGATAAAATTATTAATTTGTAATTCATCAGCTTGCTGAATTGTTGAAATGATGATTCCTGTATTTTTGTAAATCCCAAGCCGGTATTTCCCCTCCACGGGAAATTATCAACATAAACTCCGTTTCCGGATTCAAGGCTAACACCATAAAAATAGGCCTGATCTTTTTCGCTTGTTGTTAGTTTGAATGACTGAGCCTGCGCGTTAGAGGCATCCAAAACTAATTCTTGCACAGTGTTACCCGCTTTGAGATTTGCAGTCTGGTCTGCTGTACCGTTAAATGAATAATTTATCGAAGAATTTTTTGCATCAGAATAATAAAGCGTTGCAGTACTGAAAGTTTTTAAATTTGCAATTCGATCGGTTGTTGAATATTTGACCCAGCTAATCCCCTGAGGAATAAAAACGAAACCATTTATACCCAGAGGAAGATTTTGCGGATTTGCGGTTAGTACAGAAATCGTCTTCCAATTATCTGAAAAGGATTGTTTGGTTGTCATCCTAAATGAAATATCCTGCGAGGTGATTGATAAAAATCCGACTCCCTTTCCTCCGAATTCATTCTGCAGATTTTTTCGTATGTTTGAAGTAATTTCATCTCCTTCAATACCTGAATCTCCGTAATGAGCAACTCTAATTTTTTCGTTTTCTGATTTTTTTAATTCATCAAAAAAATATTTCATTTGATCTAAATTTCCGGTTATAGGCTCATCTTTAATATTAAGTTTTTGCTGGTCAAAGTTTATTGATTTTCCATCCTGGTATAATAAATGTCTGGTATCTGAAATTATTTTGTTTATGGGATTAAGAGAAAAGCCGGCTGAAAGCTTTTCGAATTTTGAGGTAGTATAATTATTTACTTTGTAATTTTTTTCAACATAATCAGATTTATCCTTTAATGAATTTTGGTTAAAACTTTGAAGTGAATCCGGTTTTATATCCATAAATAAATCAACCGGTTTTATGGTATAGCCAAATATGGTAACGCCATTGAAAAAGTAACCTAAAAGCATGATAAAAACTATAGTAAAAGCAATTAATAAGAGAGGTTTATTTTTTTGAGCAGTAGAAGACATATTTAGAATATCCTTTATCAATTATCACGATTATTTTAATATTGAACCGATTTCATTTTAATAAATTACAAAAACAATTTATAAAATTTCCTTTTATATATTAAATATATGTGGATATATTTTCCAAATAGGTCATAAAATCATTTATCTTTGCATGATTTGGAAAACATATCTGCTTAATTAATCTCTTCAAATATTGATGGTTTATCAATTTATAAGTATATTTTTATTATACGAAAGTAAGATTTAATTTCAGTACCGAAATTATAAATTAATTCATTATAAGAAAAATAACTGAGGACAAATTATGGGATTACAACCAGCTGGAATTGTATTTATGGCATTAGCTTGGGGAGTAATTATTACTTTAACTATATTTTGTTTCTATAGGGTTTTCCGCTCAGAAAAAAAATAGATAAAAAAAAGAGATGAGTTTTACACCCATCTCTTTAAGAAAAAATTGAAAAGATTTATGGCATCAAGCTGCCATTTTCGCCTTTAACTTCTTTCACTTTAATAGACTGCCACGGTTTATGCGCCTCATTATTTTCAGCGGCAGCTAAATTTATTTTACCATCTTTCAAATTTTGATAAAGTAAATCGCTTTCCATCAAATAATAAAATTGTTTTTGAAATTCCTCTAAAGAAATACCGCAAGTTGCCGCATACTTTGCCAAGTTCATGCGGATCTTCAAAATCAGCCTGATTTAATCTTAGCATATATCTTCTTGCAATATAAAACGATTCTGAAGAAGGATCGACTAACCTAACTCTAGTCTTTTTTGTAACTGGATCAAGAATGTCAGCAAAATACATTGGAACAAAACGGCCGTTTTGAATAGAAACCATTGCTCCGGAACCGCCGGTTAAAATAAATTGTGCCGCTGCAAAACCTAAATCTCTTGTATATTCCATATCAAACGGAATAGGATCGGCGCAGCGTAATTCATAGCCGATATTTTTTGCAACGACAGTAGTTTTAATTCCAAATTCTTTTAACCGTTCTTGAACTTTATACTTAAGAATTTCCCCAAAATTAATTTCTGCAATTCTTATATTATCATGTGCATCCCGTTCAACATTTACCAGCGATTCAAGGTCTCCTGGATTTAAATGTTCAACTAAACCTTCGGCTATAATGGCTACACCATCTTTTCTGCCGTAGCTCAATCTTTTGATGATAGCACCGACAAGTATATCAACTATGTGCATTAACCTAATATCGGTTCCGGGAAATTCTTCCGGGATAAGTGTTAAAGTAGCACCTGTCGCTTTTCCAATGCCCAAAGCTAGGTGTCCTGCTTTACGTCCCATTGAAACAACAAAATACCATCTTGAGGTAGTTTGTGCATCAACCATTAAATTTTTAACTACTTCTACTCCTATATGCCGCGCTGTCTGAAAACCGAAAGTTGGAATACCGTGAGGCAAATCCAAATCATTATCAATTGTTTTGGGAACATGCACTACTTTGATTCTGCCAGAAGCCATTTCATCAACTTTAAGTGCACTAAAAGCCGTGTCATCACCGCCGATTGTAATAAGCTTATCTACGTTTAATCGTAACAAGGATGTAACAGTATTTTCTAGATGCTTTTTATCTTTTGTAGGGTTATTTCTTGCAATACCAATATAAGAACCGCCTCTAAAATGAATACGGCTTACATTTTCAATAGTTAACTCTTTAACATGTGAAATGTCGCCTTCCATAATCCATTTAAATCCGTCTTTTATGCCAATAACTTCTACGCCTTCTAAAACAGCTCTAATGGTTGCAGCGCCAATAACGCTGTTTATTCCAGGTGCTGGACCTCCTCCAACTAATACCGCCAATCTTTTGGGTGCAATGGACATCGTCTCAACTCCTTAAATTGAAAAATTTGCTTTGTGAATATTTTTATTAAAGATTCCGTTATTTTTTCTAAATGATGTTAATTATAAAACATCATAAAAAATCTTTTTTTAATCATATCAAAATATGAAAATTTCTTTGCTCTATCCACAATTTCTTTTATACCTAAATCAGTACAAAACAAATGCTTTACTTTTAAGTTGATAAAAGAATAGCGGGTTTGCTAATTCCCGCTTTAATTCGTTTATAAAATTGATCTGAAAAACCAGTGAATTTCGTTAAACCTTTTTTTACTGAATAAGATTTAACAGTAAACAATTAATACTTAGTAAATTCTATAATACTTTTAGTTTAGCAAACTTTAACATTAATTGTTTTACATTATTCCCTTCGAAAACAACTGTGGCTTTCTGCATATCGCCGGCACCGGTAACTTGAGTTACTTTTCCTAATCCGAATTTTTCATGCATTACTCTGCTTCCGGGACGAAGTGATTTATTGTCCTGATCGAAATCTTCATAATCTACATTTTGAAAATATTCGTAATACATTTCCTTTTTAGATTTACGCACTGAGGATTTTCTACCAATTCCTCCATTTACTTCAGAGTATGTTGATGGATCTAGTTCATCAATGAATCTTGATCTGCTCTGATAAGCTACTTCACCAAAACGATATCGTGAACGGGCGTGGGAAATATATACTTTCTTTTGTGCACGGGTTACTGCAACATAAAACAACCTTCGTTCTTCTTCTAATGTTGCATCAGAACTAAATCTATTTGAAAGAGGAAAGATATCTTCCTCGCAACCGGAAATAAATACAACCGGAAATTCAAGTCCCTTAGAACTATGTACGGTTAAAAAAGTAACAACATTTTTTTCTTCACTGTAAGAATCTACATCAGACATTAATGAAACATCTTCGATAAATTGTTCCAGCTTTGCATCTTTATTTGAATTTGAAAATTCACTTAATGCCGATAAGAGTTCGTTTATATTCTCCCATCTTGCCATTGATTCCGGAGTACGTTCTTCTTTAAACATCCTTAAAATACCAAGCTCATCTACCAACACTCTGGAAAGTTCGCCTACCGAAAGCTTATCCTTTAATTCTATATATTTATCTAAAAGAATTTTAAATGCTTTTACGTTCTTTTGAATTCTCTCTTTAATATCTATAACTTCAAATACTCTTCCCATTGTCTCGAACATTGTTAAATTCAATTTTCTAGCAAAAGCAATCATTCTTTTGATAGTTGTACTACCAATTCCTCGCTGAGGGAAATTCATAATCCTGAGTAGACTTTCCTCATCGTTTTGGTTTGAAATAACACGCAGGTAAGCAATTATATCTTTAACTTCTTTGCGTTTATAGAATTCAACACCGCCTATAATTGTATAAGGCATTTTTTCTCTTCTAAAAATATCTTCCAAGGCTCTGGATTGAGCATTAGTCCTATAAAGAATTGCAAAATCTTTTAAGGATAATTTTTTCTTTGAGATCTCTTGTTTAATATATTTTGCAATCTGAAATGCCTCGTCTTTTTCATCTGAACATTTTAACAATGTTAGCTGTTCACCGTCATTATTTTCAGTCCAGAGAGTTTTAACTATTTGGGATTTGTTGTTTTTAATTATTGAATCAGCAGCAGCCAATATATTTTTTGTTGATCTATAGTTTTGTTCTAACTTAAAAATTTTATGTTTCGGAAAATCCTTTTCAAAATTCAGCATATTAGCCAGGTTTGCCCCGCGCCAACTATAGATGCTTTGCGCATCATCTCCGACAAGCGCAATTTTGCCGTCCTTTGAAACCAAAAGTTTTAATATTTCATACTGCGCCTTATTAGTATCCTGAAATTCATCAACTAAAAGATATTCAAATTTCTTTTTGTATTTCTGATGAATTTTTGGATTTTCATTGAATAAATCTATAGGCTTTAACAATAGATCATCAAAGTCCATAGCATTATTTTCAATTAGCCTTTTCTGGTACTCAACATATATTTCGGCAACTTTTTCATCAATAAAAGATTTTACATGATGTTTTTTATATTCATCAGGCATAATCATATGATTTTTTAAATTGCTTATTTTATGTCTAACGGAGTTAGCTGTTATTCCTTCAATATTTATATCAAAATTAGAAATGATATTAGAAACCAGAGATAAAGAATCCTCGGTGTCGTATATAGAAAAATTACTTCTATAATTTAATGAACCGGCTTCAATCCTAAGGATGCGAGCAAATATTGAATGGAAGGTCCCCATCCAAATATTATCAGCTTTGGCACCTACCAACTCCCTAATTCTTTCCTTCATTTCGTTGGCAGCTTTATTTGTAAATGTTAACGCTAAAATACTTTCCGGCTTGTAGCCGATGTCGATTAGATAAGCAACTTTGTAGGTTAGCACACGGGTTTTGCCGGATCCCGCACCAGCTACTATCATTTGAGGCCCATTATCGTATTCTACGGCCTTTTTCTGTTCGCTATTTAAAGACTTTAAGTTAATCATAAACCCTGTAAATATTTATTAATTTGTTCGATTTAAACTGCAAATATATGGAATTATCACTCGAATAAAAAGGAAAGAAATAAGTTCATATTGGAAATTTCCCTAATTAAATGGAAGGTTTTTGAATTATTTTGTCCAATTTTTAAACAATTTAAATCTTAAATTAAAGGTTGAAGTGTTGATAATACTTTTTTACATTATATATTCAATACTTAAGCAATTTCAACAAATAAAAGGATCAAGCTATGGTAAAGGAAAAAGTTCAAAATTCGTTAAATGAGCAATTAAACGCCGAATTATATTCTTCTTACGAATATTTAGCAATGGCAGCTTATTTTGAATCGGAAAATTTAAGTGGATTCGCAAAGTGGATGACTTTACAGTCGCAGGAAGAATACGGCCACGCAATGAAATTTTATAATTATCTCCTCCAAGCGGGAGGTAAAATAAATCTGACTCAAATTAATTCCCCGAAGGTTGGCTGGAGCTCAGCTGAAGAAGTTTTTAAAGATACATTTAAACACGAACAAAAAGTTACAAAGTCAATTTATGCACTTGTTGATCTGGCAATTGCGGAAAAAGATCATGCAACAAGTATTTTTCTCCAATGGTTTGTAACCGAGCAAGTCGAAGAAGAAGCAACTGCACTAAAAATCTTAGATAGAATTAAATTAGTTGCAGATAATATGAGCGGTTTGTTATTTCTCGATCATGAATTGGGACAGCGTGCAGCTCATTAATATTAACAGATAAATTTGGAATGATTTAAAAACGAAAACCTCTTTTTAATAAGAGGTTTTCGTTTGGCTATATGATAAAAAATTATTCTTTAATTTCTGCTAACGGGAATGCTGTATTTCTCATTGAGTGAACCTTATTAGCAACAGGCAGCATAACTTCCTGGCTGACTCTCTTCTCAAAATAATCTCTGAAACGAGTAACCATATATTTAACCGGCCATGCAGCTGCTTCGCCTAGAGCACATATAGTGTTCCCTTCTATATTGTTAGCAACTGATACCAGCAAATCTAAATCATGAACTGAACCTTCTCCCCTAACTATTCTATTCAATATCTTAAGCATCCAGCCTGTACCTTCGCGGCACGGTGTGCACTGTCCGCAGCTTTCGTGATAATAAAATTTTGCTATTCTTGCTAAAACTTTTACCAAGTCAGTATCTTCATCCATAACCATCACGCCGGCAGTTCCGATAGCAGTTCCATATGCTTTTAAAGATTCGGCATCCATTTTTACGCCTTCAATCTGTTCTCCTCTTAATGGCGGCATTGAAGATCCGCCGGGAATTACACATAATATTTTTTTATCACCCGGAACACCTCCGGCGTATTTGTATATTAAATCAGTTAAGAGCGTACCGGAAGGAAGCTCATATACACCCGGTTTGTTAACGTGTCCGCTTAATCCGTATAAAATTGTTCCAGGATGTTTTGGTTCGCCGATTTTCGAAAACCATTCCCATCCCTTATTGATAATAGCAGGAACATTAGTAATTGTTTCAACATTATTAATTGTGGTCGGATTTCCCCATAAACCATTTTGTGCAGGGAATGGTGGTTTTACTCTTGGATATCCTCTTTTTCCTTCTATTGAATTCATTAGTGAAGACTCTTCTCCGCAAATATAAGCCCCTGCACCTTTATGTACATAAATATCACAATAAAATTCAGTACCGAATTTCTCTTTCATCTTTTCACCGACATAGCCGGCTTCGTACGCATCGGATAAAGCTTTCTCAAAAAGTTTAATCCATTTATGATATTCGCCTCTTATATAAACATACGCTGTCTTTGCCTGAATGGCATATGCGGCTATTAATATACCTTCAATTAATTGATGCGGATTAAATTCGAATATTTGTCTGTCTTTAAATGAACCCGGTTCGCTTTCGTCGCCGTTGATACAAAGATATTTCGGCTTGTCGTTAGACTTAGGCATGAAACTCCACTTCAATCCAGTTAAGAAAGCAGCTCCGCCTCTTCCTCGTAATCCTGATTTTTTTACTTGATCAATTATATCATCTGTAGATTGGGCATAAGCTTTTTTTACAGCAGTATAACCGCCATTCTGTTCATAGACATTTATAATATGGAGATCTTTAATATCTGGTAATACAATTTTTTCCATTTAATTTTTACTTTTTAGGGATTCTAAAATTTGGTCTAACTTTTGTTTATCAAGATTTTCAAAATAATCTTCGTTAATGGCAATCATGGGAGCAGTGCCGCATGAGCCCATACATTCTACTTCTTCCAATGAAAACATTTTATCTTCTGTTAAGCCGCCGTTATCGATTGTTAATTTTGCTTTCACATGATTATATAAATCGTAACCGCCTCTTAGCATACAGGATACATTTGTACAGACTTGAAGATGATATTTACCCATCGGTTTCTGATGATACATTGTATAAAATGTGACAACACCTAAAACATCTTCAGTAGTCATGTCTAATATAGAAGCAACTTCTATCATTACTTCCTGGGATATCCAGCCGTTTTGCTCCTGCGCCAAATATAAAACCGGCATAACTGCAGCCTGTTTGGTAGGATATTTTTTTAGGAGATTCTCAATCTTTCCTAAATTCTCTTCCGTAAATTTAAATTCCATTTTTATTTATTCTTTTGAATAATGACTTTTTGTTTTCTATTCTATTTGTCAGCTTCACCCATTACCGGGTCAAGGCTGCCGACTATTGCAACAACATCCGATATCATTCTTCCTTTAACTAAATGCGGAACTGATTGTAAATTTACCATCGAAGGTGATCGGATTTTACACTTCCATGGATGGCCCTCACCGGTACTGACAAGATAAAATCCCAGTTCTCCTTTCGGGTTTTCAACAGCCTGATAGATTTCGCCTACAGGAGGATTTATACCGAAATTAACTATCATAAAATCATGAATCAGTTCTTCCATCTTGGAATAAATTTCAGCCTTCTTTGGTAGAACTTTTTTAGGCTGATTTAATAGAGTTTCACCCTGAGGCATTTTATCTAATGATTGACGGATTATTTTTATACTCTCTCTTGTTTCATCGGCCCGCACAAAATAACGCGCTAAAGAATCACCATCAGGGAAAGTTATTACTTTAAAATCCATTTCATTATAAAACAAATAAGGCTGAGCTCTGCGTAAATCAAAATCAACACCACTGCCTCTTAAACTTGGCCCTGTAAGGCCTAAATCAATCGCATCATCAGCAGTAATTATTCCTACTCCATCTAATCTTTCTACAAATATTCTGTTAGTGTTAAGAAGTCTTTCGCATTCGTCTAAATTTTCCAGGTATTGATCAATAAACCATTTTACCTTTGCAATAGCTTCAGGCTGTGCATCATTAGCAACGCCGCCAATGCGAGTATAACTGTTTGTGAATCTAGCTCCGCACAAAATATCCCATACATCAAGTATTTTTTCTCTTTCACGCAATGTCCACAAGAATACAGTCAGTGCGCCTATATCCATTGCCAACGCGCCTATTGCTACAAGATGAGAAGCTATTCTTGCAAGCTCTGTTATAATCATCCTGATATATTGAGCTCTGGGAGGAGCTTCAATTCCGGCAAGTTTTTCAACTGCAAGAGCCCAGGCAACATTGTTTGCCATAGGAGAAAGATAATCTAACCGGTCAGTATGAGGAATGAATTCATAATAGCTCATGTTTTCCGCCAGCTTTTCATATCCTCGATGCAGATACCCGAGTTCAGGAACGCATCCCATAACGGTTTCGCCGTCGAGCCTAAGCAGAAGGCGTAAAACACCATGCGTAGCAGGGTGCTGCGGACCCATGTTTAATATCATTTCATTTTCTAGAGCATCCTCAACACTAAGTTCTGTATCTGCTAACAGAGCATCAAGTATTTTAGGATTAACATCTTCTTTAGTTATTTTCTGCATAATTTTTCTTTATTTCTTTGGAAGAGGAAGCGACCCCGGAATACCCATTAAAGGAAAATCTTTTCTTAAAGGATGATATTCAAATTCTTCCGGCATATAAAATCTGCGGAGATCGGGATGATTATTAAATTTTATACCATACATATCATAAGTTTCTCGCTCATGCCAGTTTGCTGTTTTCCAGATTGCAGCAGACAGAATCTATATTACAATCTGCTTCATCAACATTGGCTTTAAGTGCTAATCTTAAATTTAACTTTAATGAAAAGATGTGATAAACAACTGTAAACCTGTCTTTTCTTTTTGCCCAATCTACAGCAGTTATATCCTCGCAAAGTTTGAATTGTAAATCCGGATCTTCCTTTAATAATTTACAAACGCTTACCACATTTTTCTTGTCGAAAGAAAGGGTCAGCTCATTGCGATATTCATTAAATATAAAATTTTCACCGCTAAATTTTTCTTTTAGCTTCTGATCTAATAATTCTTTTAATTCCATTTGATTAATTATTTTGAATGACTGTTAATTCTGGTAATGGTTGATCCTGGAATTCTCTTGCTCTTGTTCTTCCGATTTTATCCTGTATTTGGATAAGTGCGTTCAGCAAGTTATCCGGACGCGGCGGACAGCCTGCAAGATAAATATCTACCGGTAAAAACTGATCTATACCTTGTACAACAGAATAAGTTCTATACATTCCGCCTGATGATGTACAAGCACCCATAGCAATAACCCATTTGGGATCCGGCATCTGATCATAGATCTTTTTTACGACATGCGACATTTTATAAGTAACTGTTCCTGCAACAATCATCAAGTCGCATTGACGAGGTGTAAACCTCATTACTTCCGAACCAAAACGGGCAATATCATATTTAGGATCGCCAGAAGCCATCATTTCTATTGCACAGCAAGAAATTCCCATAGGCATCGGCCAAACAGAATTTTTTCTGGACCACTCAACCAGTGCATCAACAGTAGTAGTTAAAAACCCTTCATGGTTTAATTTCGCTTCTAATCCCATTTAAAACCACCTTTCTTGAACACATATAAATACCCAAGTTCAAGCACAACTAAAAATATCAACATAGAAATAAAAACCGATATTCCCATTTCGCTGAACAATTTCTTAAACTGTACGGCCCAGGGGTAAACAAATATTACTTCCAAATCGAAAATTATGAAAAGCATTGCTACAAGATAATATTTAACTGAAATTCTTTCGTGAGTTGTGCCGACAGGCTTCATTCCGCTTTCATAAGTTGAATTTTTTACTTTATTTGGCCGCTGCGGACCGAAAATTCCAGACGAAAACACTGTGCCTAAAGCAAAAATTACGGCAACTAGAATTACCAAAAATATCGGAATATATTGTTCTAACATATTTACTTTTCTTTATTTTAATCATGCAAAACTATTTAAAAAATGACTTATAGTCAATTTTGAGAATACCATTTGTGCTTCAGTTTGTTAATTTTTAACATACTTTTTAATTAATAAGTAAACAGCTAAATTTTATTGGTCAAGTCAATTTTATTTTATTCAATTAAATTGTGATTCATATCTAAAAATGGATTAAATCTAGCTTTAGGTAGAAATTCTATCTTTTACTAAATGCCTTTACCGGCCTCTCGTTTTAAGTTGTTGTATAACCCAACTTTATAAATTATTTTTTCTTATTTTCTAATTTAAAAATTAACTTAATGAGGGAGAAATTATGCGTATCCAATTTGTCGGTGCGGATCGTACTGTTACCGGTTCTATGCACCATTTAATTATCAACGATAAAAATTATCTGCTCGATTGCGGGCTTTATCAGGGTAAAAGAAAAGAGGCATTCGAAATAAATAGAAATTTTACCTTCTTTAATCCTTCCGAAATTGATGCGCTTGTACTTTCTCATGCGCATATTGATCATATTGGGAATGTTCCTACATTGGTAAAAAACGGATTTAATGGACCAATTTACTGTACTTCCGCAACTAAAGATTTAGCTGCAGTAATGTTAAGGGATAGCGCACACATTCAAGAAAAAGACGTTGAGTATGTAAATAAAAGAAGAGCTAAACAGGGCAAAAATCCTTTCGAACCGCTATACACAACTGCCGATGCGGAAAAAGTTTTCCCTTTGCTTCAAGAAAAAAGTTATCATGAAGAATTTGAAATCGATCCAAATGTTAAAGTGCAATATTTTGATGCAGGCCATATACTTGGTTCAGCTATTACTTTTTTAACAATTAAGGAAAACGGAAAGACAATTCATTTAGGGTTTTCTGGAGATCTAGGAAGACCTAATTATCCAATCCTAAAAGATCCTGAAAAAATTCCAGATGTAGATTATTTTATCTGTGAAAGTACTTACGGCGGAAGATTCCATGATCATGTAGAAGGCACAAAGGCAAAACTTGCTGAAGTTCTTAAAAAAGCTGTGGGAAGAAATGGGAAAATAATAATTCCGGCTTTTAGTTTAGAGAGGACGCAAGAGATAGTTTATTCTTTTCATCAAATATTCGAGAATAAATTAGCACCAAGAATACCGATTTATGTTGATAGTCCCCTTTCTACAAATGCTACCGAAGTTTTTAGGAATCATCCGGAATGTTTTGACAAAGAAACGCACGATTTTATGCTGAAGTACGAAGATCCGTTCGGATTTAATAAACTGACTTATATAACCGATGTTGAAGATTCTAAAGCGCTTAATGGTAAGGAAGGACCGATGGTTATAATTTCAGCATCAGGTATGGCAGAAAACGGGCGTATTTTACATCATCTGGCAAACAATATAAGAGATGTAAGAAATATAATTTTGATGGTTGGTTACTGCGCCGAACATACTCTGGGAAGAAAATTAATTGAAAAAGAACCGGTTGTTAAAATCTTTGGTGAAGAGTACGATGTTAAGGCCGAGGTAATTGTAATTAACTCCTTAAGTGCTCATGCCGATTCTAATGAACTAACTAATTATTGTGAAAATTTTGATAAAGATAAAATGAAAAATATGTTTTTAGTTCATGGAGATTTTGACCAACAGCAAAAATTTGCAGAGAGATTAAAAACGGTCGGGTTCAATAATGTAAAAATTCCTTCACGCGGAGATGTTGTTGAAATTTAATTGAAATATACATTAACAATGATTCGAGAATGGATAAGATTTATAAATCTTTAAATAATAAAAATAATTTTATACGAATTACCGGTTACATTTTTGTAGTGTTATTATTCTTCTATTATGGATGTGACCGGCTTGTTGATACAAGCCAGACAGATAATGGAATACCTCCTGCTGTTCCGGTTGGACTGCAAGTTGCATATGCAACAGACGGCGAAGTTGTGTTAGCATGGCAAAGCAATTCCGAAGCCGATCTGGCGGGTTATAATATTTATCGAAGTAGAGACAGCACAAATTTTATTTTAATCGGCAACAGCGGTTACAATTACTATTATGATGACTCGCTTCAATATAATAAAACTTATTACTATAGAATTACAGCGATAGATATCTGGAATAATGAAAGCCTGCCGACCAAAGTTGTTTCAGCAAAACCGATAAATAGATACGTTCCAAGCGCTCCTATCGGTTTATCAATAAATGCCAGGAATTATCAAGGAAGTCTTTCGGTATATTTAACATGGAATCCAAATTATGAAAGCGATATAGCAGGTTATAATATTTACAGAAGCTTAAAACAGGAGTTTAACGCGGATAGTACAAGCCTGGTTGGTTTTTCAACAGATATAAATTATACGGATACTTTAAAATTATCACTTTACACAACTTATTATTATAAATTAAGAGCTGTCGACAAAGGCGGATTGATTGGGATTGCAAGTAATCAGGTTAGCGATGAAATTTTGGGAGTTTCACAAATAATTTTTCCTGCAAATAATTCGGAAGTAAACTATTTCAGCAGCTTTTTAATAAAAGCGATTGGTGTACCGGCAAATTATAAAATAGTTGTTCAGGATAATATGTTTTATGGTGAAGTATGGAGCCATAATTTTTTCTCGTCCACTGTAAATGATACTCTGGCAGTTAATTTCAATCCGACATATATTAACACCAATGTTCCTTATTACTTAAGAATTATTACATTTTCAAATGGTGCTAATCAACCAAATAGTGTTTCCCCGCTTTATAAATTCATTATAAAGCAGTAGATTTGAATGAAACCAATAAAAAGCAATTTTTGCGAAATATTTTACGGTAAAAAAGTCTTTTATAAAAATCTATACCGAAAGTTTGAAAAAGGATTTATTACTCAAAATTTTAATAACGATTATCATTTCATTGATAATTCCAAGTCAATCAAAAGCTCAGGATCAACTCGATAGCTTGGATTATATTCAAAGTTCTGTACCACTAAGTATTCTTTCAAATAAGTTCGATAAACAATTAAATACTTTTAATCTTCATTCTATTTTAGAAGTTAGCCAAAAATATGATAATGTAAATCTGAACTTGATGGAAAATTTTAATTCAACTTTTGTAAGGTCGGCTGACAGAAGTAATCGTGATGAGCACATGTTTACAGTATCGGGTTCATATATTTTTAATCCGGTATTAACATTAGGAATTGGAGCTAATAACAATATTTATTCCGATAGCCGCAGCATTGAAATTAATCAGGCTTCACTTTCCAATGCTACAGTTTTTAGCCAGATAACACCTTTAAACAAATTTACGATTGCTCCTTATTTTGGTTATGAAAATAACAGGCAAATTGGAGAAAGCGATAATGGATATATATACGGAGGAGAGGCTTTATTGAATAACCTTAACACTTCCGACTTTGATATACTTTCTCAAATAAAATTCAGAAATGAAGATATTTCACCAAGAAAAAATACGCTGCGATATCTAAATTTTGTTGCAGCCAACACTTTCACGTCGGGATTTTCAAATGTTATTAATTTTCAATATTTTCAAAGCAGAAAAGATTTTTATTACCTGGCGGATTCCATAACGGCAAAAGAATTTCATATAACAAATAACATTCAAAGCAGAATCGAGTCAAACAATATTCTACTTGATACTCTAAATTATAACCATTTCCTCGATCTATTTTCGCTGAAAATGCTTGGGAGTGTGTCATCGAGAACTATTGATAGAGATACGCGCTACCGTTCTCTTGATATAGCCTCACCGTCTATTTTTGATACTAAAATAAATGAACTAAAATTTGAATTAGGATCAGTGATAAATTACAGATCATCATTTTTTGACGGATCTCTTAGAATAGATTATTCTGAAAGAGATGAGAAACATCAAGCAAAAGATTTTCCTGGTGCAAATCAAATCTTTTATCAAGAAAGAGCTGATGAAGAAAGCATTAAAAATAATACATCTAAAAGAACTTTTGTTTCTTTGTTCGGCAATCTAAATTTTTCGCCTACAGACAAAGTCCAATTTAGCATGTTACAAAATAAATTAACTTATGACACACCTAGCTTATTAAATTATGACGACAGAGATGAATTGTTATCAATTGTCAGAATAAGGTATACAAAAATGCTAAGCCCTTTCTTTTCCGTTTTTTTAAATACTGAAGGGACATTAAATCATATTGTTTATATTTTTTCCGAAAGAAGTTCAAATAATAATATTAACCGGATTATCAGATTATCCTCTGGAGGAAGTTATTACGGAACAAACATAAGTACACTTAATAGTTTTGAAGTGTCTGCAAATTACACTGTTTATGATTTTGAAGATATTACTCAGAATTTTAGAAGTTTTTCGTTTCGACAATTTACTGCGATAGATTCATCTAAGATAAAATTATATCAGGATATTGATTTTGTACACTTCGGCTACATTAAGTTATCGGAACAGGGAGATTTAAAATGGGCTTCTTTTTCAACACATCCGACAAGGTATTTGCAGGAAATTTATTCCGAACCAAAGTTCGTGTTCAGATATAATTCTATGGCTTATGCGTTCGGACTAAGGATCTACTCACTAAATACTTATAATTATCAAGGATTATTAAGAGTGATCAATTCTAGGTACTTAAGTGTTGCCCCTTTGACAGAAATTACTATAAGTTTAAATAAATTAACATTCTACCTGTTAGGCTGGTATGAATTTATTAGTATTAATGAAGGGAGTTACCGGCAGCAAGCCAATTTGTCAATGACGATGAATTGGAATTTTTAAATTGATTAAACAATATTTTTTATTATTTTCCCAAATAAAAATTTAGGAATATTTTGGCTGACAACAATTATTACCTTGAAATTGAAAGCGATCCAAACAATTTAATAACAGTTGAAGAATTTGTTAATTATTTTTCAGTCGACTTAAAACTTGCTGAAGACAAAATCCCGGGATTGCTTTTATCTATAACAGAAGCAACTACCAATGCAATTATACATGCGAACAAAAGTAATAAAGATAAAAAAGTAAAAATATCTGTCAATAAAGTAGACGGTAAATTATTTATCAAAATAAAGGATGAGGGAAAAGGATTCGATCCCGAAAAGGTGCCTGATCCGACTGAACCGGAAAATCTATTAAAAGATTCCGGGAGAGGCCTTTATTTGATGAAAATATACATGGATGACCTAAAATATAATATTACTCCTGAAGGAACCGAAACAATTCTTATATTAAATATTTAGCAAACTCCCCCTGTTTTCATCGAAGGACATAATTAATAATATTCTCCTATCTTTAAAACCTAAAATTTTCATAAAACTTGGGAATATACTTTTCTATATTCATTCTAAATATTAGTAATGATTTTTATCAAATAAATGAATTGTCCTTTGCAAATGGGGTAATTCATTTTTATTTTTAAAACATTGTTAGTAATAAAATTACGGGGACCGCATATTTTATTACCACTCAAAAAATGTAAAATAATTTTTTAGGAGAAACAAGTTATGGCTAGAAAAAAAATTGCTTTAATCGGAGGTGGCCAAATAGGCGGAGTATTGGCTCAATTAATTGCTTTAAGACAATTAGGCGACGTTGTACTCTTCGATATTGTTGAAGACATGCCTCAAGGTAAAACTTTAGATATTGCAGAAGCAGCAAGAGTGGATGGTTTTGATGTAAGTGTGAAAGGTACGAATACCTATAAAGATATAGCCGGTTCAGACCTCATTATTATTACCGCTGGGTTACCAAGAAAACCCGGCATGAGCAGAGACGACCTTTTAGCAACTAACGCAAAGATAATGAAATCTGTTGCTGAGGGAGTAAAGGATAACGCACCAAATGCAATCGTTATTATTATTTCAAATCCTTTGGATGCTATGGTTACACTATTCAAAAAAGTTACAGGATTTCCGGCAAATCGAGTTTTAGGACAAGCTGGGGTTTTAGATTCATCCCGCTTTGCTACTTTTATTGCATGGGAACTTGGTGTATCAGCTAAAGATGTAAACGCTATGGTCCTAGGCGGCCACGGCGACACAATGGTTCCTTTAGTTAGATATGCAAACGTAAACGGTATCCCTGCTATGGAAATGCTGGAAAGAAAATATAAAGACAAAACCAAAGCTGCAGAAGTAATGAAAGCAATGGTTGAAAGGACAAAAATGGCTGGCGGCGAAGTAGTTAAACTTCTTAAAACCGGTTCCGCTTTTTATTCACCTGCATCTTCGGCAGTTGCAATGGCTCAATCAATCCTGCTGGATGAAAAAAGATTACTACCTGCATGTGCATTTTTAAATGGAGAGTTTGGTGTGAACGGATATTACGTCGGCGTTCCGGCAATATTAGGCGCCAATGGTGTAGAAAGAGTAGTAGAACTGTCCTTAAATGATGAAGAACAAGCTTCGTTAGACAAATCCGTAAGTTCAGTTAAAAAATTAGTAGAAGATATGGATAGGCTTGGCTTCTAATAAGTAATATTTTATTTGAAAATAAAAAACCCTCCTAATAAGGAGGGTTTAATTTTATCAACGGGATAAAAAATTATTGAGAATTAATTAGTAAGGATACTAATAACTTTTCTGTCACCTCTTTTTGTTTCAAACTTTACAGTTCCATTAGCTGTAGCAAAAAGTGTATCATCACCGCCTTTAAGCACATTCGCACCGGGATGAAATTTGGTTCCTCTTTGTCTTACAAGAATATTACCTGCAACAACTTTTTCACCGCCGAACTTTTTTACGCCTAATCTTTGCGCGTTGCTATCTCTTCCGTTCCTGGATGAACCTTGACCTTTTTTATGAGCCATTATTAATTCTCCTATTATTATCCAATCTTAGTAATTTCAATTTGCGTTAACGACTGTCTGTGACCATTTTTTTTCTTATAGCCGGTTCTTCTTTTCTTTTAAATACGATCACTTTGTTATCTTTAGTGTGTTCTAAAACTTTAGCCTTAACTTTAATACCCTCTAAATAAGGGCTTCCTAATTTTGTACCGTTTTCATCCGATAATAAAAGTACATTTTTGAAAGTAACACTTTTATTAGGCTCTTCATTTAAACGCGGAACAAAATATTTTGTATTCTCAGTTACTTTAAATTGTTGTCCTAAAATATCAACAACTGCAAACATTTTAACCTCATCCTCTAAAATTTAGAAAGTAAAGTTAAGAAATTGATTATCTCAAGTCAAACACACATAAAAAAATTTTTATCTAATTTTGATGAATTTTTCAATGCTGGGTATATTCAAAATCATTTTTTCAGCCTAAATGAGAACTCCGATCCGGAATCGACTGCACTTTTTACCTCAACTTTTGATCCGTGAGCTTCAACAATGTGCTTTACAATTGCTAAACCTAAGCCTGTTCCGCCAACCGCTCTAGATCTGGCTTTATCAACTCTATAAAATCTTTCAAAAATTCTTCCTAAATCTTCTTCTGAAATCCCGATTCCTGTGTCTCTTACAATTATTTTACCAAACTTTTGTTCCTCAATAACCAAAACTTCAACCTTGCCTTTTTCAGTATATTTAATTGAATTCTGAATAAGATTTACCATCACCTGACGGAGTCTAATTTTGTCGCCGAAAAGCTGCAGTTTATCTCCAGCAGGAATGTAGATTAATTCAATTTCTTTTTCTGCTGCCATTGGAGCTAATTCTTTCACAATATTCTGGAGATATTCATTTATATCAAAATATCGAAAAGTCATTCGCATTTCGCCGGATTCAATCATCGATATATCTATTAAATCATTCAGAAGTGTGTTTAAGTTATTGGTGTGCTGAATTGCTTTTTCCAAAAAGTTTTTATTTACTTTCTTATCATCAACAGCCCCATCCAGGAGAGTTTCAATATAGCCTTGTATTGTAAATATAGGAGTACGCAATTCATGAGAAACATTTGCTAAAAATTCAGTCCTCACTTTTTGAAGTCGTTTCAGATCTTCAATATCAGCCTTTGTTTTTTCAAACATCAATTTTATGTCTTCTTGAAGACTCGATAAATTTTTGCTTAATTTAATTTCTTCAGGAACAGAGTAATAATTTTTACGGATATTGTTAATTATAGATTTAATTTCATTCAATTCATGATTTCTTTTTTTCCCCATAAAATTTAAAAGAATAAGGCTTAATAGAATTGAAAGCAGAATTAAAGGGATTTCATAAGAATCGTTATTTAAGAAGTAAATAATTAGGAGAATTAGAAAAAAATTGAATACCAATAATTCAATTAAATATATCCGGGCAGAAGAAATGTTTAATTTGATTTCACTCCACACTTTTGAACCTATATCCAACTCCTTTCACAGTTTCAATTAGGTCAGAGTACTTTTCAAGTTTTTCTCTTATTTTTCTAATATGAACATCTACTGTTCTATCTACCACATAAACATCAGTTCCCCAGACATCTTTTAATAAAGAATCCCGGCTAAAAACTCTTCCTGGATTGTTAGCTAAGTAAAATAATACTTCAAACTCTTTTCTCGGGAAAACCTTTTCACTTCCGTCAATATGAACAACGTATTGTTCCCTATCAATTAATAGCGGACCTATTTTTATTTTTGAAGGGGATTTTTTTTCACCGGTTTGAACTTCAACTTTACGAAGATTTGATTTAACCCTAGCGACTAATTTTTTTGGGGAAATTGGTTTTTGAATATAATCACTTGCCCCAAGTTCTAAGCCAAGGATTTCATTAACCTCCCCAACCTTAGCTGTCAAAAATATTATAGGTGTGCTTTCAAAACCTGAAGTACTTCTAATTTTTTTACACACTTCATAACCATCCATCTTAGGCATCATAATATCAAGGATAATGAGATCAGGTTTTTCAGAAATTTTGGATAACGCATCCAAACCATCAAACGCAGTTATAACCTCAAATCCTTCGTATTTAAGATTATACTGTAAGAACTCAACTATATCCGGTTCGTCATCAACCAGTAAAATTTTTGTCTTCATAAGCTTATAATTTAATTTCTTTATTTAATGAAGACGATTTATACATCGCTTCTATAACTTTCATTCTTGGTAAGGATTCTTCGGCGGAAGAAAAAACCGGATTCAAACCATTCACTGAACCAATAAAACTTTTCAATTCATTCATATAAGATTTTTTGAACAAACTTACTGCGCTCTCTGATTGGGAAGGAGTTAAATCTATAATTTGATTATCAATCTTTTTATATACATGAAACGGATTTAAAGACGCGGCACCTTTTGTACCATATATATTGAAATAAAAAGAATCTTTTGCTAACGGCAGTGACCAGCTTGCTTCCATACTTATAGTAGTTGATTTTGAACACCTGAGGAAGCTTATCGATGAGTCTTCCACATTTTTTGTATTTTGGTGATAACTTTGAGTACTTACCGATTCCACTGTAGGAAATTCCAAAAGCCAAAGCGACAAGTCTAATAATAAAATGCTTAAATCTATTATTACCCCGCCGCCCGATTCTTCTTTTTTTGTAAACCACTTTTGTCCGCTGCTTTGGCTCCTTAACCAGCCGCATTTTATATAAAACGGCTCACCTATTTCACCAGAGCTTAAAAGACTTTTTAATATCATTGCATCGGGCCTGTACCGCAGATTCATACCAACCATTATTTTACGTTTATACTTTTTTGCGGCATCAACCATTAGTTTTGCTTCCTGAAACGTACGTGCCAGAGGCTTTTCAACAAGAATATCTTTGTTAGCTTTTAAACAAGCAATTGCAACATCTTTATGAGAATTTGTAGGTGTTGAGATAATTATTGTACTTGCATCGCTTTTTTCTAGCAGTTCATTGTGATCTTTATATCTTTCTTTGATATTAAATTTATCTGCTACGGTTTGCAGTCTGTTTTTATTAACCTCAGCGACTGCACATACTTCTACATTGTCAAATTTAGTTAAATTGGGTAGATGCACTAACTGAGCAATTCCACCAAGACCTATAATTGCAACTTTAGTTTTCTCCATTAAATGGTAACCTCATGATCAACATTTTTCTTTTCACAAAATATTTTTATTTTTTCAACAATACCTTCGGGGTCAATCTTAAGCATTTTATGAAGTTCTGCCTGTGTGCCGTGTTCGACAAATTGATCAGGCAATCCTATTCTCAATATATCATTTTTATAATTTTTCTTAGAAAAATATTCCAACACTCCGCTGCCGAAACCTCCTATTAATGCATTTTCTTCAAGAGTAATAATTTTAGAATGCTTTTTAGAAATTTCATCTAACCTTTTTGTATCCAAAGGTTTTACAAATCTCATATTAATAATCTCACAGCTAATACCTTCATTTTCTAAAAGTTCAGCAGCCTTAAGAGCATAATTGACCATCAAACCTACTGCTAACAAAGCTACATCTTTACCTTCTCTCAACAGATCACTTTTACCAATTTCAATTTCATCAAATCCTTCCTTCAAATTAACTCCTAAGCCGGAGCCCCTTGGATATCTTAATGCAATAGGGCCATTTTTATAGTTGATGGCAGTAAATAACATATCTCTTAATTCCGATTCATCTTTTGGTGCCATAATAACCATACCCGGAATCATTCTTAAATAAGTAAGATCGAATACACCGTGATGAGTAGGGCCATCGGCACCGACTAAGCCGGCGCGGTCTAATACAAATACAACATGAAGTTTCTGAATCGCAACGTCATGAATAATTTGGTCAAATGCTCTTTGTAAAAATGTTGAATAAATTGCAACCACGGGAACTATACCTTGTGTAGCCAATCCGGCGGAAAAAGTAACCGCATGTTCTTCAGCTATTCCTACATCAAAATAATTATTAGGATAATTTTTTTGGAGTAAATCTAATCCGGTGCCGTCCGGCATTGCACTTGTGATTCCTACAACTTTTGGATTTTCTTTTACAATTTGTGAAAGTGCTTTTCCAAAAATAGAAGTGTATGATGGAATACTTCCGCCTTTTTTAATAGCTTTCCCGGTTAATTTATCAAAAGGTGTTGATGCATGCAATTTTTGTTTATCACTCTCGGCAGGAAGATATCCTTTCCCTTTTTGAGTAATCGCATGAACCAAAATTGGCCCATTAAGTTCTTTAACTTGTTCAAATATTTTTATTAGCTGATGTATATTATGCCCGTTAACAGGCCCAAAATATCTAAAGCCAAGTGCTTCGAAAAGCATACCCGGAGTAACAACAGCTTTAATTCCATTTTCCAAACGCGAAGCAATTTTTCTTAATCTATCTCCAAACTGATCCAACTTGCCGGTTAATTCCCAGATTTGACCTTTAAACTTATTGTAATCAGGGTGCGCAATCATTTCGGTAAAGTAATTTGAAATCTGCCAGACATTTGGAGCAATTGACATATTATTGTCATTAAGGACTACAATAAGATTGGACTTAATTATTCCGGAATTATTCATTGCTTCGTAGGCCATTCCGCCAGTCATAGCACCGTCACCCATAATTGCAACTACTTTCCTATTTTCGTTTTTGATGTCCCTAGCAACCGCCATACCGAGTGCTGCAGAAATTGATGTAGATGCATGCCCTGCTCCAAAAGTATCATATTCACTTTCCGAGCGTTTTAGAAATCCGCTGATGCCGTGAAATTGTCTAATCTTTTTAAGTTCTTCTTTCCGTCCGGTTAAAATTTTATGAGGATAGGCCTGATGTCCGGTATCCCAAACAACTAAATCGTAAGGTGTATTAAAAACACGGTGAATAGCAACGGTCAGTTCTACAGTACCTAAACCGCCGCCAAAATGGCCGCCGATTTCAGAAATCGTATCTATAAGATATTCTCTAAGATCGGAGCATAAAATTTTTAACTGTGATTCATCAAGCTGCCTAATATCGGAAGGATAATTTATTTTTGATAATATTTCATATTTCCCGGACTCATTCATAATACTATAAAATCCTCACTTACTCTTCAAATAATTCACTTTCTTCTGAAGATAATTTATCAATTTTTTTCTTCAATTCTGTAATCTTTAATTCAGCATTCTTTAAAGCAGTAATGCAATTTTTTGATAGCTCAATTCCCTCTTCATATAAATTGATTGCATCTTCAAGCCCAACTTCATCACTTTCTAAAAGATCAGAAATTTCTTCAAGTCGTATTAAATCCTTTTCAAAACTATTTTTAGTCGATTTTTTCGCCATATTATTTAGGGAACTATTTCAAAAAATTTTTGGCATTAAGTTTAAAATTTTATTAACACAAACCCAAATAAATAATTCAATTTTATTTAGATTTTAAATGAATTTCACCGTCATAAAATTCAAGCAAGGAATCTTGATTATTATCAAAATTTTTAGCCCGAGTTATAAATTTAGAATCTTGCCTGACTAAAACAAATCCTTTTTTAAGCGCTTTTTTAATATCATGAGATTCAATTGTTTTTAATAATAAAGAGAGTTTATTCTTCTTTAATAAAAATTGTCGCTCATTATTCTGGGTAAAACGGTAAGTTATATTATCAACTTGTTGTGATTTCCTTCGAACAAGATCTATAGGAATTCTGAATCCATACGAATTTAAAATGATGCTCACATTCTGCTTTAAGTCAGCGCATATCTTCTTTATGTTTTGTGTTGAATTATATGAAAATTCATTAATAAAGGCAAAAAGTTCATCTTTATCCGGTGTAACAATTTCCATTGCAGCAGATGGCGTAGGTGCTCTAAAATCCGAAACAAAATCAGCTATAGTAAAATCAACTTCGTGCCCTATACCTGTTACAATAGGAATAGTGGAGTTAAATATTTCCCTCGCAACAATTTCTTCGTTAAATGCCCAAAGGTCTTCGATTGAACCTCCTCCTCTCCCTACTATAATTACGTCAATATCTTTGCGTTTATTTAACTGCTTTATACTTTTAACAATAGTTTCTGCAGCACCACTCCCCTGAACTTTCGAAGGTGCAATAATAAGTTCAACTAAAGGATATCTTCTTGATGCGACACTAATCATATCTTTGAAAGCTGCACCATCGATTGCTGTTACAATCCCAATCTTTGCAGGAAAACTTGGAATAGGCCTTTTATTTTCCTCATCAAAAAGCCCCTCATCAGCTAGTTTCTGTTTTAACTGCTCAAAAGCTGCTTGAAGCTCTCCAACACCGGCAGGCTTCATTGAGCGTACATCAAGCTGATAACTGCCCCTGGGCGGAAAAACGGTAATTCTTCCTTTAACAATTACCTTCATCCCGTTCTGCGGAGTAAAAAAAACGTAATTGTTTAATCCTTTCCACATTGTACAAGAGATTACTGCATCAGCATCTTTTAAATTGAAATACCAATGGCCGGAAACGTGCGGTTTAAAGTTGGAGATTTCTCCTTGGACAGCAATTTGAGAGTAATTCGTTTCAAGAGTATATTTTATCTGTTTAGTTAAATCAGATACACTTAGTATTTCTAATGTTTCAGCCACTAATCTTATTTCTTTCAATCTGAATTTGTTAATTTAAGATAAGATAGTTTTGTAATAATAATGAATCTTTATTTTTGTTTTTCTTTTCTGAATATTAAACAGTATTGATGATGCCTGTTTGAAACCCAAGCACTGTTTACACCAAGTGCGATTAAAGGTTTATCATCTTGCAGCCAGATTTTTTCATCTTTTAGTACCCAGCTTCTTGATTTTCGTTTTGTTAAGGAAACAGCCGTATCAAATGCTAAAGGATAAAGTCTGCCTTTAAAATATACGTTATTTGTAATAACGGTCAGATACCCGTTTGTTTTTGTTAAATCGAAAACTTGATCAAATATTTTGGCCTGCCGTTCAATAAAACATTCATAATCTTCTTCATTACCTATATCATCCTTACTTTTAGAATAATTGGTTGTTAAACCTTTATCGGTTCGTAGTTTTTGCCGTAAGGAATTTCTTTCAAGCTGATTCCAGTATGGCGGCGATGTAATCGTATAATCGAATTTAACTTTATCCAATCCTTTTTTTAACAACAAATCTTTTAAATTTTCCGAAGAACCATTTAGAGGCAAAATTTCTTCCTTATACTTTTCTTTTTTTACTCTATCTCTTGTAATATTATAGAATATTTTTGAAAGTTCTACAGCCACAGCATTTCTTTTAAGATTTCCAGCAGCGATTAATGTGCTTCCAGTTCCCATAAAAGGATCCAGAACCCAATCACCTTCTTTAGTAAAAAATGATATAAATTCTTCGATTAAAGATTCCGGAAATTTAGCCGGATGTAATAGTTCATTTTTTTTTCTGCGAGGCGGTTTATGAATAAACCATGATTTAGAGAATTTTATCCATTCTTTTCCGGTTAAATGGTTCAGTTTATTGTTTAAATTATATTTACCGCGATCTCCAAAATCAATTATGTTTTCAGTATTTATTCGGTTGGCCATTTATATTTTTTTATTAATGTATGATGATTAACCTAGTATCCGGATTAATATAGACTTAATTGGAACTAACATTTTATTTATAGATAAACCGAGAAGAAACTTGAGTAAAGTCCAATTGAAATTTCATGAAAATTATTTTCAGAGTGGTTCGGCGCTAAATTGAATCTATATCTTGTATAAACTGTAAATGTATTTAATAATTTAAACCATCCGATTGAAAGTTCTGCACTGGCACCGTTAAATCCTTTAAAATTTGTAAACCAATCAATTCCGGGTGAAATATATTGAATTCCCGGGACTACAAATATCTGTTTATAACCTAATCTTAGAAAATTTTTATACGGCGCATTAAAAATATGCGAATATTCTGCAGAAATATATCCTGCAGGGTAACTAAAGCGTGATGATCTTATTGAGATGATTGGAATTTCTTTGGTAAGGCTAAAATAATTTTTACTATTTTGAGAAACATAAACAGGTGAAGGTAAAGCAAAAACAGTCCCGCCAAATAAACATAATAACAAAAAATTTGATTCGCTTTCTACTTTGATTTCACCGGGCAATTCAAAATCATAATTATCACTATGATAAGTATGACCTGCAGAATCTTGAACAATAATTACATAAGGAATTAATTTTGTTTTGAAATTGAGGTTTGTTAAATCAATTTTAATATTATGATTTACCGTATAATTTTCTGTAACAGGATACTCATATTTATTATCAATTAGAACCTTCGATTTACAATCGGAACTTGTAAAAAATGATAACATAAAAGTATGAGGTTTTTCAGGTGTTACATAAGAATCAATTACAGTAACTTCTATTGAATCCTGTTCCTGATTTCTTCCTTGTGCATAAAATGAAGTAGAAGAGAAAATTACGAATAGTAAAACAATAAAAAAATATTTTTTCATATCTGCCTTTGAATATTTATCTAAAATATACGGATAAAATAGGGTCACTTAAATTAATTTAAACTTAAGTGACCGGCAACCTCTATTTCATTAAAAATATATATTATACCTTCTTTAAACATTCTTCAATATCTGTTAAAATATCATCAACATTTTCTAGTCCGGCAGCAAGTCTAATACCTCCCGGGTCAATTTTATATTCTGATAGTTTATCAACCGGAACCATAGAATGCGTCATTGAAGCAGGGTGTTCAATTAAAGTTCTAGTATGTCCAAGACTGACCGCTAGTGTCATTGTATATGCTTTCTTTGCAGCATGATTCATAAATTTTTTTGCATTCTCCTTGCATTCAATAGCATTGGCTCCTTTAAGGACAAAATAAATCAAACTGCCGGGTGCAAAATTTCCATTAAAATCTGACATTTGTTTTCTTGCCAAATCATAAAATTTATAAGATGATAGACCAGGGTAATTTACAAATTCAACTTTAGGATGAGCACTTAAATATTCAGCTAATTTCTGTGCAGTATTTATCTGTTGTCTAATTCTCAAATGAAGGGTAGGTAAACCGTAAGTCATAACGTTCCATGCACTTTTATTATTCAACACTGCTCCAAAATCTTTTCGATATAGAAGGAGCATGTCTTTATATTTTTTCTTCCCTATAACAACCCCGCCCATATCGGTTCCAAATCCTCCAAGACCTTTTGTTAGTGAATTAACAGAAAAATTTGCTCCCAATTCTATAGGCCGCTGACAATAAGGTGTGGCAAAAGTATTATCCACAACAATTTTTATTCTTTCAGCTTCTGAACGACTTGAATTAGATTCATCAGTAATCTTTCTAACTGCTTGAATATCAATGATATCTAGGTTTGGATTTGAAGGAGTTTCAAAGTATATAACCCTAGTTTTATCAGTGATTGAACTCTTTAGATTATCTATATCCGTAAGGTCAATTAAAGTACTTTTAATGTTATATCGAGGATACCAATTACTAAAAAGTGAATATGTGCAGCCGTACAATGTATGGTGAGAAATAATTTCATCACCTGATCTGGTCAACATCCCCATGATCCCGGATATTGCTCCCATTCCCGTAGCAAAGGTAACCGCCATCTCTCCCTTTTCCACGTATGCTATATTTTCTTCGAGAATATCTTTATTTGGCTCGCCTAGTCTGTCATAAATATAAATAGGCATTGGATCTTCGCCTGCAACCGGCGAGTTTGCAAACTCCATAAAACCTTCAGCCCCTCTTTCAACCGAATCTAGTCTATAAATTACGGAAGAGGAAATAGGCGGAAGGACATGATGACTATAATCCCATTTTTTTGAAATATTTTTACCATAAATCATGTGGGTTTCCATAGAATATTTTGTGTCATCAATGGAGTTTTTATTTTGCGAATGTTTGGTTTGTGAGTTCATTAAATTCCCCGAAATGTTTTTGGAAAAATAATTTGATCAAATTTAACCAGAAATTTTTCTAATAGATAGGCTTTAACTTCTGCACAATTACTTACTATTGGAAATGAAAATTATCTTTTACATCAATACTAATGCTCATAGAAAATACTCACATTATTTTAATGCATTTTCAATATCCGAAATCAGATCTTCAATATCTTCAATTCCCACGGAAAATCTTACAAGGCTGTCTGTCAATCCCATCTTTTCTCTTTCTTCTTTGGGTACAGAAGCGTGAGTCATACTTGCAGGATGACTAATTAAACTTTCAACGCCGCCTAAACTTTCGCCGAGAGTAAATATTCTTACATTTCTTAAAAGTTTTTTTGCTTTCTCCACATCACCTAAGTCGGCAGATATCATACCTCCGAATCCTCTCATTTGCTTTTTGGCAAGTTCGTGCTGCGGATGGGTTTTTAAACCAGGGTAATATACTTTATTGGCAATTTCAGAATTGAATAAATATTCAGCTAATACCATTGCATTTTTAGTATGCCTTTCCATTCTAACAGCTAATGTTTTTGTTGAGCGGAGAACAAGCCAGCAGTCGAAAGGAGAAGGTACTGCACCAATTGCATTTTGAACATATCTTATACGCTCATGAATTTTTTCACTATCTGTTATAATTATTCCTCCGATTACATCACTATGCCCATTTATATACTTTGTTGAGCTGTGCAAAACGATATCTATACCAAGGGAGAGAGGATTTTGCAAATACGGGCTCATAAACGTATTATCAACTATACTAATCAGATTATGTTTTTTACATATTTCGGATGCGCCGGTTAAATCGGTTAGGCTTAACATTGGATTTGTAGGAGTTTCCAGATAAACAAGTTTTGTGTTTTTTTGAATTGCATTCTCAATATTCTTCAGGTCACTGCTGTCAATCCAGGAAAATTTCAGTTCATAATCTTTCATTATCAATTCGAATAAACGATAAGTGCCTCCATAAACATTATTTGAAACTATTATATGATCACCTGCTTTTACTAAACTCATAAGCGCGTGCGTGGCCGCTAAACCGGACGAGAAAGCTATTCCATATTTACCCTTTTCAAGCGCAGCAATATTTGCTTCCATCGATTGGCGGGTTAAATTATGCGTTCTTCCATATTCAAAGCCTTTGTGCTTACCTAGCTCTTCTTGAGCGTAAGTCGATGTCTGATAAATTGGAGTTATAACCGCTCCGGTTACGGGGTCAGGTTTCTGACCTGCATGGATTGCATCTGTTGAAAAGCCCATTATAAATTTCCTTTTAATTTAATTCGAAGAATTTTTTTTAACATATTTTAAATTTCTAGATAAGATTCTTAATTATTTATGCGATATGAAAATTAACTTTTTTATAATGAATTAATATAATTACAATTATAAAATTAAGAAAAGTTGGCGTGCTCTAAAATATCATACCGGGTAATTATATCTTTAATTCTGCCGTATTCGGTTGAAAGTACTGCCGGAGAATCGCTTAAATATTTTCTAACTACATTAAGTTCGGTTCTTTCATCAAGTGTAGGAAATCCTGGCCCCATTAAGTTTTCAATATTGGAGTCCATCAGGTCAGGATTATCCAGTAAACTTGACATTAATCTAGCTTCTTTAACGCTCCCCACTGATTCGCCGTTATCAATTACCGGAAGCTGAGAAAATCCCTTCTCGTTCAATACTTCAACAGCAGCTTTAACTTTGTCTTTAGGATTAAGAAAAACCAATTCTTTCGGTTTACCATTTCTTTTTGCCAAAGAAATATCGTGCAGTGTTCTTATTTCGACCGGTAAAAGTCTTTTTTCTCTCAGCCATTCGTCACTGTGAAACTTTGATAAGTATCTCTCCCCCGTATCACAAACGACGAACACAATTATTGCATTCTCATCCAATTCTTTGGCAACCTCAAGAGTAATACCCAGGATAGTTCCGGTACTTCCTCCGCAAAATATTCCTTCTTCTTTTGATAATATTCTTGCAAAGTTAAATGAATCCATATCACTTATGTTATATACCTTGTCGATATACTCGAAATGAACATTTTTAGGAAGGCAATCCTGCCCAATACCTTCAACTAAATAGGGCAATCCTTCTATAAGATTACCTTTCTCTTTATATTCTTTAAATATCGAACCATAAGGATCTGCACCTATTATCTGGATATTTTTATTTTTTTCTTTTAGATATTTGCCCACACCGCTGATTGTTCCGCCTGTCCCGATGCCTGCAATAAAATGAGTTATTTTCCCATCTGTTTGTTCCCATATTTCCGGGCCGGTTGTTTTATAATGAATTTCGGGATTTGCCGGGTTGGAATATTGATACATAAATATAGAGTTCGGAGTTTCTTTATTAATTTTTTTTGCAACTGTTATATAATAATCCGGATGATCATGATTGACAGCATTAGAGACTACAATCACGTCTCCCCCTAAAGCTTTAAGATAATTTATTTTTTCGGTGCTTACTTTATCTGTCACGACGAAAATTGATTTATATCCTTTAACTGCGCAAGCCAAAGCAAGTCCGATTCCGGTATTTCCACTTGTCGCTTCAATTACTGTTCCGCCATGTTTAATTTTTCCGCTTCGTTCAGCATCCACAAGCATCGATAAACCAATTCTGTCCTTAACGCTTCCACCCGGATTTGCAGATTCCAGTTTGGCAAATATCTGTGGTTTTAATCCTTTAGTTAATCTTATTTAATTTGATTAAAGGCGTGTTACCAATGTTTTCTAAAATATTATTTTTATAATTCATTTTAGTCCTTAAAATGATTTACAACTAATTCAATACAATTAGTATATATACAGGTAATTGATTTACAGATAGTATTTATATAGTAAGTTATCCGCTATTAAAATGAAGTACTATAATTCACAATTAAACAAAACTAAATCCACGTAAAAATTCTCCAACTTTCAACCGCTTTTTCCCTTCCTGCTGAAGTTCCAAAACTTCGAGAGAATTTTTACCGCATCCGATCATCAAATTTCCTTTTGACTGTTCAATTTCTCCGGGATTTAATTTCGAAGATTGAATTATTTTTGTTTTAAATATCTTTATTATTTTATTGTCAAATCTAAAATAAGCACCTGGAAAAGGTGAAAGACCTCGAATTAAATTATGAATTTCTTCGGCCGTTTTTTCCCAATTAATTTCTGTTATTTCTTTTGTAATCTTTGGAGCAGGAGAAGCAAGAATATCATCCTGTTTTTTTAGCTCTAAATTTCCATCAGAAATTAAATCTACTGTCTGTAATACAACCTTTGCTCCAAGAATGCTTAACTTATCATGTAAAGTTCCAAAGTCATCGTTTTCATCAACAACTATTTTATTCTGTATTATAACGTTGCCGGTATCTACTTTATCTTCAAGCATAAAAGTAGTTACTCCCGTTTCCGATTCACCGTTAATCAATGCCCACTGAATAGGCGCAGCACCTCTATATTTCGGCAATAAAGAGCCATGAAGATTAAATGATCCTTTCATTGGTATTGTAAAAACTTCTCTTGGTAAAATTTTAAAAGCGACAATAACAAAAAGATCTGCATTTATATCTCTAAGTTGCTGGATGAAGTTCGGGTCTTTTAATTTTTCTGGTTGAAGGACAGGAATACTATTTATTAATGCAAATTCTTTTATTGGTGTGTAAGTTAATTTTTGTCCTCTCCCTCGTTCTTTGTCGGGACCTGTAACTACTGCACTTATAGTATGTTTACTTTCAATTAAAGTTTTTAATGAAGGGAGAGCAAAATCCGGCGTACCCATGAAGACAATTTTCATCTTGCATCATTCATAAATCAAACTAGCTGATAATCCATATTTTCAGTAACCGGATAAGTTATTTCGAACTTGCGTTTTTTTATCTTTATTATCTCCTTATTCAGCTTCTTTTTTTCTTCATCACTTAGCAAATCTGTAAATAATACTCCTTGCAAATGGTCAAATTCATGTTGTATCACTCTTGCAAGTATATCATCAGCCTCAAGGATATGTTCTTTTAACTCAGTATCCTGGTATTTAATGGTTATTGATTCAGATCGTTCAATTTCAGACCTTAAATCTGGTAGACTTAAGCAGCCCTCTTCAATAAAACATTTTTTTGCTGACCGTTTAATAATTATGGGGTTAATAAAAGTAATTGGTTTAGAATCTTCGTGGCCTTCCGCAACAGAAATATCGACTATAAAAATAGATTTGTCTGAACCAACCTGATTAGCAGCTAAACCAATACCATTTGCATTCCTCATTGTTTCAAACATATCTCTAATTAGTTCGATAGTTTTAAAATCTACATCTCTTACCTGATTAGCTTTTTTTCTTAAAATTTTATCGCCAATTAATGTTATTGGTAATAGTGCCATCCAGTCTCCAAATAATTTTATTTTTGAACTAAACTTATCGAATATTTAATGAAGAAGTTATACCCAGTTTATTTGTCGAAAAATAAATAAATCAGAAGGAAGAAAAAAGTCTATTCGAATAAATTGCTTTTCGATCTTTACCGCTTTTAAATAATTGGATAAATTATTTACACAAATAATTAAGTAATGATGATCTAGTTACAAAATATTATGTTAAAAATCAAAATGATATTTATTCTTAAAATAAGATTAGGAACTTACATCACATTAACTATAAATAAGATCAAAAATTTGTGATATAAATTATTTAGCACTATCTAAGCTTATGAAATTAAATTCAATCCTTAATTAAAAATGATATTATTACTTTTAATTATTTCAGAAGCATCATTTTTTTGATTATCAAGATACCGTTTGATTGCAAGGTATAAAAATAAACTCCCGAAGATAGTTTTAAAGCATTAAAGTTTACAGAAAATCTGCCGGCCGGCAATTCTTTATTCATCAATACTTCCACTTTTCTTCCCAGCATATCATATACAGTTAGAGTTGTATATCCTGCTTTTGGTATATCAAAATCTATTCTTGTAGAAGGATTGAATGGGTTAGGATAGTTCTGACTCAACACATAATCTTTTGGGGCTTGATTCTCTGATGCTATACTTGTTACATCATTTATAATAAATTTAAATGTTTCAGACCACTTACTGGTACCATACTGATTTGCTGCACTAACATGCCAGAAATAAATATTATTTGTATCTAAATTAATATTCAATTTACTAAATGCAAAGCTGGTATCGCCAGTAATGCTTGTATCAGCAACAAGAAAAGTTAGATTATAATCTGCAGCTTTAGCTAATTGAAATCTGTATGCAGTTGCTGTTGGTTCTGCATTCCATGCAAAGTCTGGATTAGGATTATGAATATACGATTTGTCGTTAGGATAAGCCAATACTGGTGAGATTGGGAATCCGGTTGTAAAACTAAATATTTGCGAGTAAGAACTGGTACCTCCTGCATTGCTGGCACTTAAACGCCAAAAATATTTTTGCTGCCCTAATAAACCTGTTATTACTTTGAAAGTATCTATGATCGTTGACTGGTTAATAACTATTCCGCTACTAAAAGCTGAATCGGTTGATACTTGTAATCTATATGAAGAAGCATAATTCGGATATTGCCAGTTCAATACAATTGTGTCTCTCTGATTAATTGCACCATTATTTGGAGTAGCAAGTAACGGTGTTTGAGGCGGAGTGACATTAATTACTTGACTCATTCCACTTTCGTTACTATTACGGTCTAAAGAGGTTACAACATAATAATAGCCGTTCACAGAAGGTGAGGGTGTATTGGGAAAGCTTATTTTTTGTCCTTCGATCGATAAAATATTTCTTGGGTCATCAAGACTTGTGGAAGTAATTGAATTATTATTAAAACGATATACTACATATCTAAAAGAAGTATCTCCATCGCTGGCTGCCGAAGATACATCCCAAACCAATCCAGCCCTCCTTGTTGATGCAATACGTTCATAACGTAAATTCTGCGGAGGGTTCGGAGCTATAGTATCCTTCCATGGCATTACAGGCAGAAGAGCCGGATACTTATAAAAATTAGTTCTTAAACTGTCCTTAAACCCTTTCTCATTATCAAGTACTCCTACCAAGGCGCGGAAAAAAACATTTCCATAACAGTTCGGTGTTGATCGTGATAATCTTATGTGATTAGGCATTTCGCTGGGTGAAGCCCATGCATCAATTCTATAACCCGCTTCACCGACATAAAGATGCCTCCCGTTTACTTGGGAAGCCCACCACGGCATTAACTTTCCATAATCCTGGCCTCCGCCGAAAGGCCAATATAATTGAGGAGTAAGATAATCCAACCATTTGTTTGCCATCCAGGTTACAGCATCCCCATAAATCACATTGTATGCATCCATACCGACAATTCCAGAGGGTACTCCGTTTTTCCAGATTCCGAAAGGACTAATACCAAATTTAATCCACGGCTTTACTACTTGTATACTGTCATGTACTTCCTGGACTAAAAGGTTTACATTATTTCTGCGCCAATCTCCTATGTTTGTAAAACTGCCGTGATATAAACGCCAGCTGGCGGAATCTTGAGTAGTTGTTCCGCTATATGAATAAAAATAATCATCCCAATGTATTCCGTCTATATTATATCTGTTTACGATATCCATAATCACTTTAGTTACATAATTACGAACAGCAGGATTTCCGGGATCTAAAAGCCATTCGTTTCCGTAATTCAATATCCAATCCGGATGTAACTTTGCCACATGGTTTGAAGCCAAAGGGTATTTGGGACTTCCATTAATTACTGTTTTAACTGCTCTATATGGGTTAATCCATGCTTGAAGTTCCAGTCCACGTTTATGTGCTTCCTGCACTGCAAACTGAAGTGGATCATAATAAGGATTCGGAGCTTTTCCCTGCTGACCAGTCAGCCAGTATGACCATGGTTCATATGGTGAATCATATAACGCATCACATTCATCTCTAACTTGAAAAAGTACAGAATTAAAGTTAAGCGCTTTTAAACTATCGAGAATTGAAATCAATTGAGATTTTTGGACAGCGGTGCTTAAATTGTTGGTCGAAGGCCAATCGAGGTTTGCAACAGTTGCAACCCATACAGCTCTAAATTCTCTTTTAGGCGGAATTTGCTGTGCAGAAGTACTAAATTGAATTACAAACAAGAAAGTAATTATATAAGGAAGTAATTTTTTCATCGTAAGACCTTAATTAAGAAAATGTTCCCTTTTATCTAAAATTGTAAGAACTTATAAAAACTTAGTAAATGGTTACGGGAAAAATCCAAAATAAATCCTTGATAAATAAATGTAGTTATAGTTAGCAGTTGATTGGAACCCCGTAAAAACATAAAAAAGCCCCGATTTCTCGGGGCTTGGAATAAGCAGATAAACTCTTCTTATTTCAGAAGTGTCATCTTCTTGGAAATCATTACACCGTTAACATTAAGCTGATAAATATATGTACCTGATGATAATCTTGAAGCATCAAAATTAACATTATGATTACCGCTTGACATTTCCTGGTTAACTAATGTAGCAACTTCCCTGCCCAGCATATCATATACTTTTAAAGTTACAAAGCCTGCTTTAGCAACAGTAAAATTAATCTCTGTTGATGGGTTGAACGGATTTGGATAATTCTGTGACAGACTATAGCTCTTAACAACACTGTTCTTATTAACCTGAATACCGGTTGTACGGTCATAGTGGAATGTTTCTACCGGCGGGAAATCGCTGCTTCCGAAACAGGCAACATAAGCATCCTTGCCGTCAGGGCTAAATGCTATTCCTCTTGGCCTTTCATTAGGATCTTGAGGTGTAAAGAAATTCCATTGAATGCTATCTTTTACAGTCCAGTTAGTAGGATCAAATTCCAACCATTGGCCTTCTCTTCCGGCAAATTCTCCTGTACCCGGATCAAAGTATGAACTGACACTTAACCACATCATGCCTTTATCAATCGGGTCCCAGGTTCCTGATTCAATCATTGCACCTTTTAAAACAGTATCTTGAAATACATAAGGGCTAAATTCATCAGTTCTGTTATAAACCAACATACCTTTAATACCAAACCTCGGTACATAAAGTGTATTACCATCTGATGAAACCAGCATACATCTTCCATAGTCTTTCACGGTATCAACAGCATTACCTTGGAATGAGAAATCCGATCCATATACTACAACCGGATAACCAGGTAATACCGGTGCCATATATATATTGCCGTTTGCGTCAACTGCTGGGGTGGCTATAGCGGAAATACCCGGATCAACAATATTCATTCCATCACCCGTTTTGTAATTGATTTGAACTAAAATATTATAATCACAAACAAGAATATTTCCGTTATTATCGGAAGTTATTCCATATTTACTACTTAATAGAGGGTTAACTACTCCGTTAACAGTTACCGCTCGAATTGTATCCCATGGTGTTCCGTCCGAATTATACACATAAACTGGACGAACGATAACCCATCTTGAACTATCAGCCCAATAGAAAGAATCTACATCTGTTCTGTAAGGTGCTATCCAGACCTTTCCGTCCGGATCAACAGTAACGCCTTGGGCACCACTATTGGTTTTAAGAGTATCTTGCGATGGGAATATTCCTTTGTAAACCCAATTTTGGGCAAAGGCATTTGCGCTGAACAACAACGCAAAAAGAAAAATTGTAGAAACTAATTTTTTCATTTATTACTCCTTTTTTAGTGATAAGATGCTAACAGTTAGAAATTATTAATTATTTCCATAATATGGCGCACCAGGTTTTAACAAATCTAGTTTAACTATGGTTTGAGGAACCAGTACATTTGAGTTTATATCAGTAACTTTAGCTCTAACGTAATAAAGATAATTACCATTGCCCCATGCAAAAGAAATAGCTGGTGCACTTTTAAGAATAGACGGATACAATGGCTGCGAAGTTTTATCGGCATGAACTATAATTATCGGATTAGTTAAATTAGTGCCTAAATACATGTCGCCATCGGCAGAAAAGTCTATTGCATTAACTAAATAATTAGCTCCGTATGCACCGGAGAAATCAAAATATGATTCAGCAGGACCTAAATCGTTATTTGAATCAATAGGATATCTCACTATAGTAGTAAGTGAATCAACGCGCTGGGCAACATATAAATAATTATCAAATACTCTTAATGCCGATACATTACCCGATGTAGCAAAGCCTTTATATGCCTTGTTTGAAACATTTATTCTGTAGACAGAATCGGCTTTACCTCCTGCCCAAAGGAAATGGTTTGCATCAAAATCAAGCTGTGTAATTGATGCGTTTTCCTTCAAAACTATAAAAGTTGCTGGTGCTCCGCCGCCGGCAGGTATCTGAAAAATAGCCCTAACACTCCTTGCAGTATAAAGAACTCCGCCCGGACCGAATTTCATCGAATTCCAAAATGTTTCAGCACCTTTTGAAGCGTAATCAGTCATTCCTTTTAAATCATCAGGATTGACTTTTTGGATACCCGTACCCACTGCGTTAGTTGTTGCAGAGATATAAAGGTTACCAACATTATCGAAAGTTATGGAAAACGGCAGAACGAATGTACTCTTACTGTCCGGGTATAAATCTTCTGCAGCTTGATTCAATTTATAAAAGATACTATTACTAAATAATTCCGAATTTAACTCCGCTACTTTTACTTCAACCGTATCCCCAAATATATTCGGAGATATAACGGTTAACTGTGTTGGTGAAGAAGCAGTAACTGATCCGGCAATGCCATTAAAAAATACCAGATTCTGTGAAGGTACGGAAGAAAAGTTTGTACCTGTAATGGTAATTTCAGTTACTCCTGCCAGCGCAAGATCAGGCGGATTTATTGAGGATATTGACGGCGTAGCGCCGACAGGACCACTGGGAATGCCTTGATATAAACTCGGCGACCCTTTATCCGTGCAACCGGTAAAATAAATTAGTACACTAAATAGAACCGCGATACTAAATAAAAATCTATTGTAAATGATTTTTTTCATACATTTTCCACAATTATTTTTTTGTTATGTACAACAAACTTCACTTGAATTTATAATGCAAAGCTTATCGAAAAACGATTTACATCATTAAATACTTGATAAACCGTATAAGAATAATCAAACGAAAAATCGAACCCGGAGAAATTATGTTTAATACCTATACCTGCGCTTACACCTTCAACATCCGATGGAGTAATATAGCCAACGCGCAGTGAAATTAATTTCATAAAAGTATATTCTCCGCCAAAGCTTAACTGCTCAGGATAATCTCTGGGATGAGTTGCTTCAACTGTAAATAGGAATGAGTTCATATTCTGATCAATCTGAGGAAGAAAATCCATCAGATTCATTGATATTCCCAACTTAAAGATAAGAGGAAGCTGGAAGCTTTCCTTTTTGTAACGCACTTCCCTGGAAAAGTTTCTTACATCCATTCCGAAATCCAGGCTTTTAAAACCGGTTTTGTAGAGGATACCAAAGTCAAATGCAAGAACATTTGTTTTGTTTTGTTCTTCTACAAAATTTCCGTTTGGATCAATATTAACAACACTTGTTCCTAAAGATTGGTGGACATATCTTACATCGCCGCCAACGGCAAATTTTTCGGAAAGTGCTTTTGCATAACCAAGTCCTATTGCATAAGCGCTTGGGCTAAAGGCTCCGAAATCTACAAATCCTTGCTCATTGTCTGCCCTAACTGTTCCCTGGAGCTGTCCGTAATCTACATTTTCAAAAGAAACGCCAAAAACTCCGAATGCTCCGTTTGAAGGTGCAAATACCGCACCACCGTAATTGTAATTTATATCGGCAATGTATTGTACTCTGCCTACTACAACACTCGCAAAATTTTCCAGACGAGCCATACCCGATGGGTTATAAAACATTGACATTGCCCCCTCTTCTAAAGAAGCTGCCGCACCGCTGAATCCGCTTGCTCTAGCATCTACAGAAAGGCTTAAGAACTTCATTCCGGTTTGAGCAAGTTTTTGCTGCCCAAACATAAAAGAAGGCAATAATAAAATTATTATGCAGACAAAAGCTGCTGTTTTAATATTTTTTTTCATTATAATACTCATCATTGTGTATTATTTCCAGATTATCTAATTATTACAAATTTAACTATTCTTTGTTCGCCGGTAGAATCATTATGGATTACGGCTATATATACACCGCTAACAACTATTTGCTGGGAAGAAGTAACTGAATCCCAATAAGCATCACCGCTTCCGTCAGTATGGTGTATAGTATAAATTAATTCTCCGATTTCAGTATATATTTTGATAGTACATTGACCGGGTATATTAAAGAAATATAACCGGTTTGCCTGCTCAGTTCCGAAACCAAGTTCTTTTGCCGCAGAAATATTAAAAGGATTTGGAACTACTCTAATCTGTGACATAGCTGTACCTGCAGGCCTTTTTAATGCAGCCGGATCATAAGATTGAGTATAATATCTGCTGCTATGCAAACCGTTTTTGCCAACCGCGGTTACATAATAATAATAAGATATACCGCGCACTGCAGTTACATCATCAAAACTATAACTGGTTGCCCCTGAATAAGCAACACTCGTAATTAGGTGTGCAGTACTGTCATATTGGCCTGTAGCTCGGTAGAGATTGAAATGGTCTATATTAGGATCGGCAGCAAATAGATCCCATGAAAGCGAAATTTTGTCGCCTCCGGAGTTTACATTGAAAGTTTGAGGCGGTAATGGCGCTTCAGGTAGATTATAACCGCTATTATAATTTGAAATAGCTCTTTTAAATGTTTGCATTAACGAGTCAGCACCTGTAAGTACTGAATCATTTTTCTGTACAGCTGTTATTAAACCTTTCTTATAAGCAATTCCGACTCTTGTTGCTGCTTCACGACTTAAACCGGCCATTCCTTCAACCATAACAATATGTACACTCTGGCCTGGTTCAATTGTATATGGGCCGTATCCGTTGCCAAACGAAAATCCGCCGGTTGTGCCTAATGATGGGTCTCCTTTGTTTGGTGTATCCATATTAAATTTTCCATCCGGTTGAACTTTCCAGGCATGACGCGGAATTTCATGACCTGTGGTCATAACAGTTGTATATTCAGTCTGCATCTTCGAAGGATTAAATGCATCGTTATTCGACTCAAATATTGCATCGGAACTGACATAATTAGTTGTAGCCGGCTGGTGCACATTATCGGCCGTATCAGTAGGAGAAGTATCAGCGTGTAAAGTAGCAACACCATAAAATTGAATTGCTGAAAGACGACCGACAGTATCACCTGCTGGAACATTTACCGCACTAGTCCATAATGGCCCACCGATATTATCATATGTAGTAAATGGTGGATAATGTCCCTGCCATGAAAATTGAGCTCTTATGTTAAAGTTTTGTTCATCTGATGGGTCATTAGCCCAATTAGCCGAGGTATCTCCGCGTGCGTCATCCATGGTATTTATTCCCCACCTGGTAGGATTACCGATTTCATAACCCGCTTCGGCGCACATCGCATTTCTATACTGCCAGTAAAAATAAACACCCGTTAATGTTTGGTTTAGCTTTGCACTGGTTCCGGTAACGCCTGTATTCGTAAAAGTATAATCATATATCATATAATTATCATTATACTGCTGACTGAACTGATAAATCTTCCGCGTCATAGTAAGGCCGATTTGAGTATTATCTACTGTTACTAATTCCAGGTCAGATTTTATTGTTGGATCCACTGCATCAATTTCAACATTGTTATTAAATGATGGTGTACCGTCGACAAATACCTGCGGATAGTTAAATTTACTAATCAATTTAAATTCTTGCGGGAAGAATTCTCCTGCACCGGAAACACGCGGCCCGACATGAACCACTTTATAAGGAAAGTTTGCACCGGAAGCATCGGTAAAATTTGTGCAGCCTATCCAGAGCCCTCTGGCAGCTTTGCTGTCCTGATGTGGATGTATTGCAGGCCATTGCCCCCCGTATTGCTGCTCTTTCACAAATCCTTCTTCAACCTCATTGCCTATTTCAGAATACCAATCCTGGAATGCACCGGCAGTCATCCATTTATTATTGTATTGAGCGAGAGTTTTCTTTGCGGTGAATACAACACCAAGAACGAGAAAGATTGCAAAATAATTATTAATTTTAGTTACTAATTTCATTTAATCCTCTAAAGAGATTTCTTAGTTAATCATTAATCGCCAATGTTACTTGCAAGCCCCAAAAAATTTGCCTGGGATTAAGGAACGTAGAATAAGTTAAGTTGGGCATATCTATATATGCTTTATCCTTAGTCCACTGATCTCTTTGTGCGGGCGGTGCACTTTGAATTTCACTCCATGAGTGATAAGCTCCTACTCGGTAATCGCCGGGTTTATCATTGCCTGGGATATTTACATAACCAAACGTAGGTTGAACTACACCTGCCGGTAAGTGAAGAGATTCCATGTACAGAATAAAATCGTTGCCGTCGTAAAATCCATAATAAGGAGACATATATTTAAAGTTAAATAAATTACTTATATCACAGAATAATTTGAGTTCAACCCCTCCAAAGCTAAGTGATTTTGTAATCCGTAAGTCAGTATTAAAGAAGTCCGTCCACTCAACATTATTTGATACGCCGGGAACCGTTGATCCTCCGGACCAGGTAATCCAGGGACCTGCACTCCAGGTGCTTATAAAACTAAACCTCCAATCGCCCAATAAGCTTATTCCTCCAAGCTTTGGGCCTATATCATTCGGGGTAAAGAAATCTATGTTAGCTCTTGCGTAAGGCTGCGGTACAGGTTTATTCTGGAAATACGAGGTGGTTGTTGCTTCATATCTTCTTTGTTGTGCTGGATTTTGATAATAAGTCCCAAATCCAAAATTACCGCTGGTACTTACATCATAAGTATAATTTATAAATCCCTGGACCCAGTTGCCTCTATTTTTTGTTAAAGTTATTTCAAACCCTCTAGTATCGCTATAGTTATTGGGCACGGCAATATTATAATTAATTTTGTTATCCTGGCTTTGATAATTTACATACCTAGTTTGAAGCGAGTTATCTTTGTAATACCCAGCCACTCTAACTAACATTTGATTAAGGATATTTTGTTCATAACCCAATTCATATGCAACTGTTTTTTCAAGAGGTGCATTCGGGTTGGCAACACGCGTTACAGCGTTATTGTCTGAAAATCTTCTTATTAGATAAAGATCATCCGGCGTAGGCATCTGCCTGAAATGTCCGTAATTAAAATATAGTTTACTATTTACACTAATCGGAAATGAAATTGCCAGTCTTGGGCTTAAATCAAGTTGTTTAATCGCCTTTGCCCTGACAAGCATTGTATCAAAGTTTATGGGCGCGGATGATGCTTCGAAAGCCACAGGATAATGACTAAAATCGTACCAGTATCCATTCGGGTCGGAATAATCCAGTCTTAATCCCAGGGTGGCAATCATACCTTCAAATTCAAGTTTATCCTGTGCATATAATCCCGCACGGATGGGGAATGTATGCCATGTAGATTTTGATCTTCCTACCGGTAAATATTCATCTACTGACGCATAGTTAACATTATTATCAGTATAGTGGAATTCAAAGCCTGTATTAATTTCATTATACTTATCAATCTGGCTCTGCAATTTGAATTTTAAATTATAGACAGTAACTTTACTACTATCTCTAGAGTTACTGAAACCGACACTCATTCTAAAACCGTCTATTGCAGTTGAAGGACCGGTTATATATCCTAAAGGAGCCTCATTAAAATAATAACCTCCAAAATTATAGACTGCACTTGTATCTCTTGGTATACCCGGATCTGTATGGTATTGAGAACCAAAAGCACTTGCTTCAACATCAAAGTAAGCTGTAGGGCTTAGGACTTGTGTATATTTACCACCTAGGGTATAATAATCAATTGAAGTAGGTGCCCAATAGTCATTAGAAAAAATTCTTGCGTCTATATAGCTCACCCGGTCTAAAGATTGGGATTCAGCTGACGGACTAGAAAAATAGCCAGGCAATCCGGCATTATTATTATTAGTGCCGTTCACGTGTGCCAACATTCCTTGCACCATCAATTTTTTCCCCTGGCCAATATCTGAAGTAAGTTTTAACTGGCCGGTGAAATCATTTACACCTTGTGTAGCTAACGGTATAAAATATTCTGTTTGTGTGGTTCTGTAAGAACCAAAAAATCTTAAATTACCTAATGCATCGCCTACAACCGGTACCGGACCGCCGACACTTGCATCCAATACGTAATCAGGATTGGTTATATTAGTATTTTTTCTGTGCTGCCATAAAAATAATTGTTGGGCTGCGAAAGGGCTTAATCCTTTATAGGGATCAGATGAATTGGGATTTTTATACTTTGCTTCCTGCCATGCAATCCATCCAGCCCATTGTGGATACTGAGATTGAGTATACGCGTCCCAATATGGCTTCCCGGTAGCAGGATTTATTGCTTGAGTTCCATACATGGCAACTCCGGGTTCAACGTAAGGACGTATCCAGTAAGAATACGGTGAATTAGCATCAATTCCAAAATGCTTTTGAGTAGCAGGACTTATCTGTGCAAGTACATTTAAAGTATATTTATGTTTATCACCACTGCTGGTCACTACATTTACCAAACCGGAACGGATATTACCGTATTCTGCGCTAAAACCTCCGGTTTGAACTTGAATTTCGGAAATCGATGTATAACTAATCCCGGTAAATGGTGTTTGATCACGTGGATCATTAAGCATCATTCCGTTAACCATAAAACCGGTTTCGGTTGCACTTCCGCCTCTAATTACTAAACCTGATTGGATACCGGCTTGTAAACCTACGACAGAAGAAACACTGGTAACAGGCAGGTTTTGTATATCTTTTGAATTAAGGTTAACTCGGCTAGCAGCAACATCTTTTTGAATTACCGGGGTTTGAGCAACAACAACAACTTCCTGTGTTTGAATTGACTTTTCTTCTAATGAAATGTCAAGATTTGTTGTTTGATCGATATTTACTCTTACATTCTCTATAGTTTGCGTTGCATAGCCAATCATCGAGACCTTAAGAGTATAAGTTCCGGGAGCAACATCTAATATGACATAATATCCATCAATATTAGAGGCAGCACCCATACTGGTGCCTTGGACAACAATGTTTACACCAATTAATGGTTCTCTCGTTTTTGAGTCTCTAACTGTACCTGTTATTTTACCGGATGCGGCGAAGGTAAGGTCTGTTAATGTAAAAATTGTGAGAAGGCCTAAAAGTAACAATGACCTCATATTTTAATACTCCTTTATTAATCAGAAAGACATGCACAATATTACGGTCAGCCTGAAAAATAATTCTTATTATCAAAAATTTAGCATATAAAAAATTATTTCTACAGAAAAAACTAATCTTTTTTGTCGGTATTGTCAATACTAATTAGATTAAAAAATGATTTTTTATGAAAAAAATTTGCTTTCCTCTTTTTAGTAATTGACATCTAAGTATACTCGACCAAAATAGTGTATAAAATTACATTACTTCAAATAATTAATTTCCTAATGTTAGTATCTTAATTTTTTTTATAATAAACAAGTAAAAAATTATAAAATTATTTATTTAAAAATATATTGACTTTAATTATAAAGCTTATAAATCTTAGGTCTATATTTGTACAAATCAATTTTTTTACACACAGCAATCTCAGACGTAAAAACACACTGAGTTAGAATATCAATCTGCCATCATCAAGTAAAACTTTACCATCAAGAATTACAGTCGGCGATTTTATTACACCATCTAAATGAAGAGGGACATTAACTCTCCCCCCCATTGATAAATTATTACCTAACGCAATATGAATTGTCCCCAGGACTTTTTCATCCTCCAATAAAACTCCGCTTAGCTTTGCGCTGTTATTTGTTCCAATTCCAAATTCGGCAATATTTCTAGCTTCCCTTCCAACCTTGTTTAATAACCGATTTAATTTTGCGGCAATAATACCTCCGGTTATTTTCACAGCATAGCCGTTTTTTACAACAATCTTAAGGTTAGCATTCCTCACAAGTCCGAATCCCGCCATTGATCCGTCAACGATAAAAGCTCCGTTTGCTGTTCCTTCTATCGGGGCAATAAACGTTTCGCCTGTAGGAAGATTCCCGCTTTCACCTCTTTTATGAAATAATCCTTTACTAGCTATCGATTTTCTACCTTTAATTTTAAATGATAGATCAGTTCCTTTTGGCGAAGTTATTCTTACCGAATTTCCTTCGTCCAATATTTTTTTAAGTTTTATTGAAAGGCCGGAGATTTTTTTATAATCTGCATTCATCCCGCGAATCATTACATCTTTAGTTATTCCCGGGAAAGTTGCAACTCTAGCACCGCTTCTTGAGGCTTCTCTCCTTGCCTCTGTGTGCGTTAATGATTTATCCGTGGGACATAATACCATGTCAAACATTTTCATCATATTTGCAATTTCTTTAGGCGGTTCTTCCCCGTTTATCTCTGCGGATTTCATTTCGATATAGACAGAGTAAAGGCCAAGGTTTAAGGCGTTTTTATAAAGTGCGTAACCGATGTCTTTTTTCTTATCATCAGTGACGATTAATATTTTTTCATTCTTTTTAGCCCCCATGCATTCCTTAATTGCGGTAATGCACGCGTTATCCAATTTAGTAAGTTTCATTTTATGATGTGTACTTTTTATTTAAGAAATTTTTATAACGGAAATCCTACATTCAATTGAATTACAGCATTAAATCCGCCCGCCGTTATAAAGTTACGCATTACTTCGGAAGAGTTATCCGAAACTGTTAATTCCGTACCGCTGCTTGTTCTCATTTTGTCTATTTTGAATACCGAATAACCTGCAACCCCTTCTATACTAATATATCGCTGTATAACAGATAAAATAAATCCGGTTCCGATTGTATAACCTAAGGAAGGATTTTCATTGTTATATTTAACTATAATGGTTGATGGGCCAGGTGTGTTCAATGTATTAGTAAATGTTGCACTGTTATAAAGAAAAGCAGCATCAATTACTTTCCAACTGAGAGCACCGGTAATAACAGTTCCTAAGTCGATTCCGACTCCCCAATTTCTCAGCTCTACTTCAGAAGTAATATTAGATTCCCCCAATCCGGAATTTGTACTTGCAGATTTTTTTTCGCTAACGTATTGGTAAAACCCTTTTGCAGTTAGGATAAAACCTTTGATATCGGCTCGAAAGAAATTGAGCCCGACTCGGTAGCCTTGTAACTTACCGAAATTACCCATCGGAGAAGTGATTGAATCTTTAATCTCACTATTGAAAGAATCAACATAGTCATTCAAGCCTTTGGGATTGTATACCTGGTAGCTGTATCCACCATAACCGCCTACAAATCCAAGGCATCCGAATCCAAATGTTTGAGCCTTTAAAGAAACAGAAAATAGTATAAGACAAAAAGCAATCGATAAAATGATTGATTTTGCTAACAACATAAAACCTCAATTGCTTATGTAATATTAAGTTAATAATAAAATACTTAAAAAGGAATTACTAAAATTGAACAGAAACCCCATTTGTTAATTCAAAGTCATACTTTTTAATTTTTGTTACAGGCTGATTGTCATACCTTAAAGTAAAATGCGTAATAAAAGAAAAACTTCGGGATATGAAAAACTTTAAATTTACATCAGACAGCCAGCGGAAATTTTTAATAGATGAGACATAAGGCTGGTAGTAATTGACAAAAGAAAATTTCATCAATGTATCCGGCTTCCAGTAAATATCTAAATAATTAGTCGAACGGATCAGATTATTTGTAATTTCCAGAGGCTGTATCTTGTACACTTCATTCTCAAACATAGCCCCGATACCAAGATATATATTCACGCTTGAAGAATTATCATTGATAGGTGTCCGATTTAAAATATTGAATCTTAAACCGCTTCCAATTAAATTTCTGTCATTCAGTGAAATGAAGTCATTAAATTCTTTTTGTGTGAAAAATTCTAAAAATATTCTTCCCGATAATGAAATAACACACCTAAGATGCGTAAAGCCTTGATAAATTATTTTTTGCCCGTTGCCTTCTTTATATTCATAATTGGAAACAAGAAAGAAATCAAGTTTATTAATCAGATAATCCAATCTTAAATTGCCGTTAACTGACAGGTAATTGGAATTGCCCTTATTCAATCCAAACTCAACACCTGCATAACCGCTAAAACCCTGTTCTATCGACTTCTTCCTAAACTTTTCTGTATTTATCTGTGCCCTGGTTATACCAGCAGTTATAACGATTATTAATAAACATAGAATAAAATTATAATTAGCTTTCATCATAAATATTTTTAATTGTTATAGGTTTTTTTGAAGCAGTTTGTTTATGCTTTTGGTTTAATGATAATAATGATCATCATCAAATTCAATAATACGCAGAATTCTTAATACCTGAGTGGGAAATATTTTTAGTTTTAGTAAAAAAAATAACAAAACCTTTTCTTTCCTCTTAATAAAGGAAGAGAAGGTAAATTATAATTAATTTTTTATTGCCGTTTTACAGTAACGATGTACTTTTGTTACTACTGCTTTTTTCTCGGGAACTGATTTTCCATCATAGCAGCTTTATAAGCAAAGAAAGCCATCATCTCAGCTGATTGTTTTAGGTCAGTTTCCTGCAGGCGATCGTAAACATCCATATTTGAGTGATGAATGCGAACACCGTAGTCAAGCGGATCTTGAATAAATTGAAAACCCGGTAAGCCGGCGTTATCAAATGAAAGATGATCCGTTCCGCCGGTATTAGAAATGGTTATCGTCTGTGCATCTTTGTCATTAAACTCATGAAGCCATCCTCTGAAAATCGGCCCGGCATTCTCATTGCCCTGAAGGTAGATTCCCCTAAACTTACCTGTTCCGTTATCATCATTAAAGTATACAGAAAAATTCTTGAATTCCGATTTAGCATCAGAACTGAACATAATACTATCCTTGGTAGCTGTCGAATTATAATCTTCGGATTTTAATCCGAAATGTTCATCTACATAAGCTCTCGACCCGAGGAGACCCTGTTCTTCCCCGGCCCATAACCCTATTCGTATAGTTCTTCTCGGGGTAAGGTTTAGGGATTTTAACAATCTCATTGCTTCCATACAGACCGCGGCACCGGAAGCATTATCTGCGGCGCCGGTACCGCCATGCCATGAATCAAAATGACCTCCGATAAGCACTATCTCATCTTTTTTATCAGTACCAGGAATTTCGCCTAATATATTAAATGCCGAATCCGGTTTCGTAAAATCTGCTTTCAATTCCATTTGCATTTTCAGCTTTTCACCTTTTTCAATCATCCTTATCATTCGATTATAATTTTCTGAAGAGACTACAATTTGCGGTATTATGTCCGGCGCTTTCCTATCATAAACCGGTAAATAAAATTCGCTGCCCTTTTTGTGAGGCATTGATGCCTGCTGGACAAATACAGTTCCGTCGTCACCCATTGAATTTGTAAGTACACAGGCTGCACCTTCCTGTTCACAGAATTGAAGTTTTTTAGGACCTAATGTTCTTTCATTAATAAAGCTTGCAACAGAGGCTGAATCGATATTAGGCCTGTATCGTTTAAACAATGCAAATAGCGAATCAAAATTTGCCATATCAACCCTGGGGAATCTGAATCTGCTTCTTTGGGATTGCCTGTACATATTGGCTAACTGAAGCAATGTTGAATCATTTAATCTATGAGCATCAGCTTCAAAATGAGGATATAATTTTCTTTCATCGCTGATAAGAACAAACTTTCCTTTTAATTTTCCTTCATAAGCATTAAAATCATTTTCGGAATTGACATTCAGCCATACAACATCATTTTTTACAATTCCCTTTTCTGAAGAAGACCAGGCTTTAGGAAATGCAATTAATGGGATGGTTCTTGGTTCAATAACTTCAGCGTAAAAACTTTTTAATGTCCAGCCTTTGCCCGCAGGTCCCCATTTTTCAAAATGGACATTTTCTATTCCCCATTCTTTTAGTTTTGACGCTGCCCAATCTGCAGCTTGTTTGTACTCTTTTGAATAAGTTAGTCTTGGGCCATAAACATCGGTAAGATAACTGGCAATCTCCATTACTTTGGAGTTTTTCATCTCCTCAGTTTTTATAAGCTGCACTGTAGAATCGGTATTCAAATTATTTATTTGTGCAAAGGAATTAAATGAAATGAGTATAAAGGAAACAAAAAGAAATGTAAAAATATTTTTCATTCCGTAATCTCCTCTTACTATTTTACAAAAAATTGTAAAGATGAAAGCAGGTGTTTTATCCCCTTTTTTATAGGCGTAAATTTAATCTTTTAAAAACTTAGTAAACATGCATATTATACTAACGATTACTCGCTCTTAATAGTACCGGTAAACTTTTGTGCCAATATGCCGTTATTGTAAAAGCAATATTAATCTTTATTAGTACGCTTGATCTATGTATTATGTATAAAGTAAGAAGCAGATATTCTATGTAATTAGTATTTGCCTTACTATTAAATTTCCGGAAAAATCTTATCGGATTTCAACCAGGCAAATAGCTAAATACTAAAATATCAATATTACATCCCGTAATAAGGTGCACTCGGTTTCTGAACATTAAGCCTTACAATTGATTGCGGCAGAACCATTGCACCTGAAGCATCATTTATTTGACTTCTCACATAGTAAAGATAATTCCCGCTGCCCCATGCAAATGATAAAGCCGGCGATTTCAATATTATATCCGGATACAAAATACCGCTGGATTTATCGGGATTAACATAGACTATCGGTGACGGCAAATTTGTTGCAAGGAACATCTCGCCGTCTGCAGCAAAGGTAAGGTCATTTATTACATAACCCGAACCGTAATTTGCAGAGAAATTAAAATAAGTTTCAGGCGATCCGGGGTCTCCGTTTGCATCAATAGGTATACGCATTATAGTAGTCATTGAATCCTGCTGAGCGGCTAAATAAATATATGTAGAGCCGCCGTCTTTGAATATACGCATAGCTGTTACATTATAATCAAAAGGAAACGAGGTATAGCTTTTATCCGGTTTTATTCTGTAAATATCCGAGTTTTTACCTGATGCCCATAAATTGCCCATAGGATCAAATTCAATATGTGAGAGTTTTATTGAACTTGGTGAAAGCACAACCCACGGAGAATTTTTAACCCCACCTCCGGCAGGAATTTCAAATACAGCCTGCAAACCTCTTGCTGCGTATAAATCTCCGCCTGGCCCGAATCTCATACCCGCCCAAAATGTTTCTCCCCCTTTAGGAGAATAAAGACTTGTAACGCTGTCCGGTGTTATCTGTACTACGCCAATCGAAGAATTAGATGTATATAAATTATCATTTTTATCTATTGCAATACACACAGGAATATTTGTCTTATCCTTAACATCCGGATAACGGTCCACGGCTGCAGCTTCAAGGTAATAGTCGTAAGTATTGCTGAAAAGCTCCGCAACATTAGTGCTAATCTTAATCTTTAAATTACCCGAAATGTTCGGCGATAATACTGTTAATTGTGTTTGAGAAGCTTGAAGTACTTTTCCCGCCTGCTTGCCGAAATATACTTTTACTGCAGAGGTATCAGTTAAAAAATTTTCACCTTTTATTGTAATCAGATCTACATGGGCAAGAGCAGCACTTGCAGGGTTTACTGAAGTTATTTTCGGGGTTGTTCCACTCGGATCCGTAGGTGTACCTGAGTAAAGACTCGGCGATACTTCATTAGTACATCCGGGAAAATAAACAAATGAGGCGAATGCCATAACTATTATTAATATTATTGATTTGAATAAATTTTGTTTCATGCTTTCTCCACATTATTTTCTGCTGTAATCACAGAATAAACTTTTAAATAGTAATTACCGGATGATTACACACTTCTGAAAAGCTGTATCACCTTTCCGGTATTTTAATGTGCCGGTTAATGGATCAGTATAATCTTGAGTAACAGTAAAATGGACTATGTAAACTCCGCTTACAACAACTTGCCCTGAAGATGTATTTGAGTTCCACCTTTCATCTCCGCTGCCATCTTCATGGTGTATGGTCTTTATTAGGTTTCCGTTTTCGGTGTAAATTCTAATTGTGCAGTGCCCAGGTATATTCAAGAACATAATTTTATCCGGTTCGCCTGGATATTGCAGCTGAGCAGCTCTTATATTATACGGATTGGGAACAATCCTTATTCCTGAAATACTACTCCCGGCCTGTCTTCTTAAATATGCGGCTATATTTGTCTTTGTATAAAACCTGCTACTTAACAGTTCCCCTGTGGGGTTTGGTCCGTCCGAAGTATTGTTGCTGCCGTCGCTGAAAGAACATATATAATAATAATATGAAAAACCTCTTTGCGCAGATACATCATTATATTCAGTTGCACCCGGAGAAAGTGTTGCGATTTCATCAAAAGTCGTATCAGGTGTCCCTACCGCCCGGAATATTTTATAACCTCCGAATCCAGGCATGCTTTCTGATGGGCTCTTATCCCAGGTTAAACTAATTCTGTCACCTCCTGATTTAACATCGAAAATCGGCGGGGGTTGAGGTGGTTCAGGAATCTTAAACCCAAGCTCATAGTTGCGAACTGCCCGGCTGAATGTCTTCATAATAGAATCTTTGCCTGTATAAACCCAGGTATCTTTATAAACATCTTCATCGGTTGTGGTTGATCCATCCGGTAAAGTAAATGGTCCATTATCGCTGGAATTATTATGAGCCTGCATCCAGCGTCTGCCGATTTGCCAGCACATTTGCCTATCTAACCCGTCAACTCCGACAGCAAGTACAACCATTACGCTGTCGCCCGGATTTATATCCCATGGCCCGTAGGATATCCAAAGCCCGGTGCCTCCTCCATCGCCATGAACTTTCCATGGATCCGGCTGGCTTGCCATGTATACTTCATCCATTCTTTGTGAAGGACTGCCTAAGCCTTTGTATGGAACCCCGCTTAAAAAGTTATACATATCTGCCTGCTGAGGAGCCGTTGTCAACGACATATCCCCAAGTGAAGGGTAAGTATCACCGGCATGCCATCCTAAAACTGCAGGCTGATTGACATCATCCGACTTGTCGGTTTCAGATTTATCTACATGTAAAGTAACAATACCTGCAAATTGAGGCGAACATAAACGACCGGTTCCAGTAATAACATCCGGAGAACCAATATTATCGTAAGTATTTTCTGCTCTTTGGCCTGTCCACTCAAAACCCGCACGAAGCCATTCAGGAATAGGACTTGATTCAGTTAGACTGGAAACATCGTTCGCGTGCTGGGGATAATCCTCGCCTCGCCTGGTAACCCAGCTGTGCTTTCCATATTCCTGATCATAACCCATTTTATCAGCACCTTCTCTACAGACACTATATCGGTTAAGAAAACCGAAACGGAAACCTTTTACGGTAGCATTAAGAACCTTTTTATGATCCGAACCGACATACCCGGTGTTTTTAAAAGTATATTCAATTATAAAGTAATTATCATGATATTGCTGACTAAATGCTAGTACTCTTCTTGTCATTGTAATACCCATCGATGTATTCACAACATTAGTAACAATTCTGTCAGCTACCTGATTTGCATCGATACTGTCAACATCTCCAAAATACGGCGCACTAACATTAACTCCATCCACGTACACTGTAGGATTAACGAATTTAGCTGTTTCCTTAATTTCCATCGGGAAAATGTTTGTACTTGCGTATGCAGTTGAAATACCGTTATTGTAGTAATCCCAATGCTGTCCTTTAGAATCAGTAAAATTCTCGCAGCCGATATATGTACGCTCAATTACTGCATTGTCCTGGTACAAATAATCGGATGGCCATGTCAATCCTTCATAATAAACATTGTTCCATGCACGTTCAGACCCTATTGCTGTAAACTTACTTTGCAGAGAACCGACGCGGATATAACGTGTCTGTGTTTCGGACACCTGAGCCGATAACGGTGATGCTGATAGTATCAGACAAGCTGTTGCGGTTAAAGTAATTAAAAACTTATGTATTCGAATCATCATATTTTCCCTTTAATTATACCAAGAAATAAAATCAGAAATTTACCCTGATGCCGAAACTGAAATGACGAGGATTAAGAAACGTTACAGATTCATTGTTAGGCATATTTATATAAGATTTTGAAGATTTTCTTTTGTCGTTAGCTGCCGTAATTGCCGGATCATTATTAGGATTAGCCTGAAGCGGATCGTAAGCTACACCTGCAGGTCGATAATCACCAATCTTATCAGTCCCTTTTTGATCGCCTGTCTCCCATGAGAAGCGCAGAGAAGTCAGATAATCCTGATAATCATAAGAATCCACAAAGCCGGCCATATTAAGATATTTTAAGTTAAATACATTTGTAACATCCATATAAATCTGGAAATTCACTCCGGAAAGATTTGCAAATCCGCTGAAGTCTTTGGACAATCTCATATCAACACCAAAGTAATCCACCCATTGAACGTTGTTTGAGACTCCCGGAATATTGTTTGGATTATAGGTAGCATGTGCACCCGACTGCCAATTTGCAAGTATACTAAGGCTCCAGTTGCCTAAAGGATTTGTGCCCATAAATTCCGGGCCGAAATTTGCCGGAGTAACTATTTCGAAATTGGCTCTTGCATACGGCTGCGGTACAGGTTTGGATTGCTGAGGGTTAAGAAGCAGGTATGCACGTTCTTTATTTATATCCTGGTAATACTGTGTCACGTCAAAGTATCCTGAAGTAACCACATCATAGGTATAGTTTATAAATCCTCTAAACCATCCGCCTGTAACTTTTGATAAAGTCACTTCAAATCCGCGAATATCAGCATAGTTATTGCTGGCAGCCATGTAGTAATTTACGGATGTATTTATACTTTGATATAATATCCATCCCGGCTGATTTGTTACATCTTTATAATACGCAGCCAGATGCATAAGTAGGGTATTATATATATTCTGCTCATAACCGAGTTCATAAGAAATCGTCTTTTCAAATCTCATGTTAGGATTACCCATATAATCTACCTGCCCGTTAGATTCCTGCTGAAGTCGGAATCTGTATGAAGAGGAAGGTTCGGAAACAAAATGTCCATAATTAAAATACAGTTTCGAATTTTCTGTAATCGGGTGAGAAATGCCTATACGTGGACTTACATAAAATTCCGAATTTGCTTTAACTTTTGGTGCTTCTTGAGTTATTTGATTCCCGGCTCCTGCACTGAATAAGTTGCTGTAAGGGTCCAGGTTCAAATAATCCGTGTTAGGATTTGAATAATCAAGTCTTACTCCCACGTTCGCAATAAAACCCTGGAATTCTAGTTTATCCTGAGCATATCCACCGAGCCTATAAGGAAAGATGTGGTATTGTAAGCTTCTAGTCCATGTTGACATAGACGGGCTGTAAGTTCCGGAATTTATATTATAATCATTATAATAAAATTGAAATCCGGATTTTACCTGGTTATTTTCATCAAGCTGACTTGTAATACTAAATAAAAGAGACGTAGTTGAATTTACGCTCTGGTCGCGGCCGAGATTCATCCATCCGCCCATGCTCATAACACCGTCAATTGCTCCCGTGCTGTAGCCCCAATAACCAAACGGTGCTTGATCTACAAAATATCCCGGAACCGGCTGATATATTTTTGAAGTATCGCGCAGCTGTGTTTGAAATGTACTATACCGGCTTTCGTTACGCTGGATTGAAATATCGTAAAAAGTTGTCGGGCTCAATACATGAGTCAATGAAATTCCAAAAACATTTCTATATATTGAGCTGGGGCTGTATCTGTCAGGCATATACAGAACATTCATTCCGTCTGTGCTGCTTAAAAGATCTGCAACCTCGGATTGACTTCTCATTAAATAGCCGGTTGGTGCAGTGGTCCATTCGTAAGGGGAAACAGAATTATCTTCTCCGTAAATTCCCATTACAGTCAGTTTCATATCTGGAGTAATATTAGAATTTAATTTCAATTCTATGTGATTATCTGTATAAGAATCTCTTGAAAGCGGAATAACAAACATATCTCTTTCTGCAAAATATGAAAGATAGAAACGCAAGTTGCCCAGCTGTTGACTTATAAACGGAATCGGTCCGCCGAATCCCGCATCAATAGTATAATCCGGTTTGCTAATATCGCCGTTTCGGCGACGCTGATATTCCCATAGCCTTTGCGCTCCCAAAGGTGTCAGGTCATTTGCGGGATTATTATCTTGAAGAGTTTTAAGTGCAATAGCATTCCATCCTTCAAAAGTAGGATAGCTTTCCTGAGTATATAAATCCCATGCGCCGTTCTTGGTACCTGTCCAGCAGACTGCTGGGTCTGTATAAGGCCGGTTGTAATAAGAATTAGCAGCGTAAGGAGATATACCAAAATGTTTCTGCTGCGGCGGGCCATAATTTACATTAATAGAAGCCGTATAACGACTGCGACCGCCCTCTTTTGTAATTACATTAACAATACCTGATCTGACATTTCCATATTCAGCATTAAATCCGCCGGTCTGTACTTGAATATCTTTAGCTGACGCAAGGCTGACTGCAGAATAAGGAATATTCGATCTCTCATCGTTAAGCCTAAATCCGTCAACAACATAAATAGTCTGGTTCGCGCCTCCGCCTCTTACAAGAATACCGCTGCTTCCCTGTTGTATTCCTGCCTGCACAGTTAATACCTCAGCCACCGTTTGAACCGGAAGTGTTTCTATATTTTCAGTCTGGATGTTATAAACACTATTAGAAACGTCCCTTATTACTATCGGATGCTGTGCGGTAACTACAACTTCTCCAACCGTAAGAGCTTTTTGATGCAGGCTTGCATTAATATTACTGGTAAGATCTATTTCTACTCTGACACCCTCAACAGTGGTCTTTTCATAACCTACCATACTAAACCTTAAATTGTAACTCCCAGGCGGAACATTAAGAATTGCGTATGTGCCGTCTGCATTTGTTGCTGCTCCCATAGAAGTTCCATTGATAAGAATATTAACGCCCGGAAGAGGTTGCCCTGTCTCCGAATCCGTCACTTTTCCTGCTATCTTTCCCGTCGTCCCGGCAAGCAAAGTAACTGAGATACCCAGAACTAAAATTATCATCAAAGTATTCACTAATTTCATTTTAAATCTCCTCAAATTGTATGGCACTCATAAAACTTAATTTCACTTTTTAATATTAATTTATAAAGCAAAACTAAATGAGAATCTTTGGATACTATCGAAAATCGTGTGCGGTGTATAAGAATAATCAAACGCAAATCCGAATTTGGTAATGCCCAATCCTACCGTCAGACCGTAATCGTTCTGCTTAGTAACGTAACCGGCACGGAGAGCAAAGGTCTTCAAAAAGACAAATTCACCGCCGATGTTCAGAAACTCAGAATATGAGCGCGGATGAACAGCATCAATAGAAACAACAAACGAGCTGTTCTCTTTCATGCTTGGTACAAAATCCATTATGTCCATTGAAATCCCGAACCGGAATGTTAAAGGCAGTTGGAAACTTTCACGCTCGAATGCTATCTCTCTGGAGAAATTGCTTATAGACATTCCGAATGCCAGACTCTTTAATCCTGTCCTATAGATTGTTCCGAAATCAAATGCAAGAACATTTAGCGAATAATTTTTTACTGCATAAGTTGTGTCTGTGGTTAATACGGAATCTACTATAACCTGGCTGTATTGCGGTACCTGGCTATTGCCGAGATTTTGGTCAGCAAATTTTATTCTTCCTCCCACCGAAAACTGTTCAGAAAGCTGCTTGCCGTAAACGAGTTGTAATGCATAAGCGTAAGGTGAAGGATATCCCGGATTATCAACATAACCTTGTTCATTGTTGGCTACACTTGTAAAATTGAATGTCCCGTAATCTACTCTCACAAAGTCAAGCCCGATCACTCCGTACTTTCCATTATAAGGTGCAAATGCAATTGAACCGGAAAAATACTTTATGTCAGCTATCCACTTCATCTGGTCCACACCGGCTTCAACAGTGGTACTCATTTCAGCAAGACCTGCCGGGTTATAAAACATTGAAAGCGACGTTCCGCTGAGTGTGGTAACAGCTTCTCCCATTCCCGTCGCCCTTGCATTTGTGCTTACATCAAGGAAACCAAATCCAGTCTGTGCCAGTTTTACCTGAGAATATGCAGATTGAATAAAAGCAAACTGCAATATAATCGACAACAGGAACACAGACAGAAATTGCTTCGGAATGAAGCTAATAGTAAAAATTTTCATCATATGCGGTACTACTTCTCCTTTCGAATCTTATTTGCTAAGAAGTGAATAATCTTTGTAGTGCAGTTAATGAAGGAAGTGTATTGTGTTCGCTGTTGAGATGCAGTTAAATTGAAAGTGCAGCATGTTAAGAAATCAACTTGATTAAAGTCAAAATTCAAGCTGAAGCGATTCCCTTTAAAGTGTACAGTTTTTATAAACACAATTCGCCCTTTTATTACTGAGTTTTTTTAGCAATGTAATACTTAGAACTACAGTTTATGGAAAAAGGGAAACCTGCTTGTAATATTTATTTAAAATTACTGATCAATTTTCTTGAAAAAACTTTAAGAAATTAGAAGAAGTTTTTCCCTTTACCGGGCAAAAAATAATACTTAGTTATAATAATGTCAAGAAAAAATCTTTTAAATAAATGTATAAACTATTTCTTATAATGACTAATTAAAGCTTTGCAATTCTTTAATTTCTTTGAATTAAATGATATCGAATAAATAGTGTTTTATTCTTTTGAAGAGCAGCTTCTTTCTGCCAACGTTTTACATACCGAAGGTATGCAGACAGGTTGACACTTTCCTTTAGTTTACCCCTCACTTGCCTGCCCCTCAGCCCCTAAGCGGGGATGCGGGGCCAAGAATAGTATCTATAAAAAGTTTTTTTTAATCGAAGGAGATTTCTGCAGAAGGTGCCTAGGTTTCACTGAAATTTCATTCAAGACTTGAAACGAAAACAAACTTTTAAAATTGAGTAAAGATAAATTCAATTTGAATGCAATTAAACAGAAACCAGATATTCATGCACAAGCTTTATTGCCATTGCCCCCTCACCTACCGCAGATGCTACCCTATTCATAGCGCCGGCTCTTACATCACCTGCACAAAAAATTCCAGGGATACATGTTTCAAGCAGGTAAGGATCTCGCTCAAGCTTCCAGATCTTTTTAAAATTTTCGTATTTGCATGAATCTCTTCCTGTTTCAATAAAACCTTTTGAGTCCTTAAAAATATTCAGCTTAATCCAATCCGTTACTGGCCTTGCACCTATAAAAATAAACAATGCAACTGCTTCATTTACCATCTGCTGCCCGGTTTTGGTGTTTTCCAGAGTTATACATTCAAGCCTGTTTTCCCCCTTTACTTCAACAACATTTGAATTAGAAATTATAGAAATATTTTTTGTTTTATCAATCTGATCAATCAGGTACCGAGACATAGTTGAATCGAGAGAACTTCTCCTAATGACTATAAAAACTTTTTCAGCAAAACCGGAAAGATACATTGCGGCCTGCCCCGCAGAGTTGCCTCCGCCTACTACAAAAACATTTTTACCCTTGCATGAGTGCGCTTCCGCTGTTGCTGAACCGTAATAGACTCCTGCGCCTGTCAGTTCACTTATTCCTTTAATATCTAGGGTTCTATAATCAACACCCGTAGAAATTATAACTGTGTGTGTTTTTATTTCAGAACCGCTTGAAAGAGATAAAATCTTGTAATTTTCTTTAGTATTTATATCAACAACCTGAGAGGGTGAAAGAAGCTCAACTCCAAACCTTGATGCCTGAGTTAAAGCTCTCCTTGTCAGGTCCGCACCTGATAGCCCAGAAGGAAACCCGAGATAATTTTCAATTCTTGAACTTGTACCTGCCTGTCCTCCAGGCGCTCTCTTTTCTATCATAAGAGTTTTAAGCCCTTCCGTTCCGCCATACACAGCGGCAGCAAGCCCTGCCGGTCCGGCACCAATAATTACTACATCATAAAGTTCTTCCAATGCAGTCGATTTTAATCCGATTTTTTTTGCTAAATCTATTTCAGCAGGACATTTTAACAATGTACCATCTTCAAATAATACAGCAGGTAATTCAGCGGAATCTATTTTATGGATATCTATCAATTCTGCAGCTTCCTTATTTAATTCTACGTCTATCCATTTATAAGGAATTAAATTGCCCGTTAAAAAATCTTTTATTCTATGCGATGCCGGTGACCACTGGTAGCCGATAATTTTTATGCCTGCAAACTCCGGTATAAAGCTATTCTGCCAGTCATCAAGCAGATCATTTAATACGGGAAAGAGTTTTTCTTCAGGCGGGTTCCAGGGTTTAAGCAGATAATAATCCAAATTTAAATTGTTAATTGCTTTTATTGCTGCTTCAATATCCGAATAAGCAGTTAACAGTATTTTTTTTGCTTCCGGAAAGATCTCCATAGCCTTTTCCATAAAAGCAGTACCTTCCATTTCAGGCATCCGCTGATCGGAGATAAAAAGTGCAACCGTTTCATTTTTCAATTTTAATTCTTTAACCGCTTCCAGAGCCTCATTAGCCGATTCGGTCGCAATTATTTTGTAATCCTCACGGAATTTATTCCGGACATCTCGCTGGATAGCCCTTAGTACCTGGACATCGTCATCAATTATTATTATGAATGGAAGTTTCATCTTTTCTTTCTTCCGTTAATAAATTTTGTGAAACCGGTAAACTAATAATAAATTCAGTTTTACCCGGTATTGAATTTACTTTTACCTCTCCGTTATGGCGGTTGACTACAGTCTTTACAATATCGAGCCCTATCCCGGTTCCTTCTCCAACATTTTTTGTTGTAAAAAAAGGATCAAAAATCCGGGATATAATTTCTTTGGGAATACCGGGGCCGTTGTCTGTAATCTGTATTGTAACGTTTTTATTATCGCATAATGTTTCGATTATAATTTCGCCGTTTTGAGGAACTGCATAAATAGCGTTATCAATAATATTAGTCCATACCTGGTTTAATTCTCCTATATAAACTTCAACTTTCGGCAGATCATCACAGAAATTTTTTTTAACTTTAATATTTTTCTCACGGATTTTATATCCTAAAAGTATAAGAGTATCATCAATATCTTTATGAATGTCTGTGTTATAAAGGTCGCCGGATCTATCCATATGAACATGAGATTTAATAGAGCCGACAAGCATCGAAATACGACTGGAAGCATCATTAAGATCTTTTATTATCAATTCGGAGCTTAATAAATTTTCAAGCCAGTTAAGAATACTTTGAAAAGCTTTATTGCCTACACTGTTGTTAATTATTTCCAGATCATCAGTTGAAAAACCTGCCTCAGTAAATGTTTCCGCTTTTTCATTCCGCCCATTAATTCCTTTTTCATTCAGCCACTCGTTAAGTTCATCCTCCTTCTGCATTCGCTGAAGAGGGGTAATTTTATTTTTTGCGGAATGGTTATTTTCTTTTTCCTCTGCTGTTTCCCGGATACTCCTGATAAGTTCTGAAGAAACATTATGTTTTATCAATTCTTCGGTTAGCTCAATATTTAGCTTCAATCTTTTATCCAGCTCTTCAGATATTCTATTGATTGCCGCTGCGGGATTGTTCATTTCATGTGCTATTCCCGCGGCAAGCTTTCCCAGTGCACTTACTTTTTCCTGCTGCATTTGCGTCGTTGCAAAAACACGGGCTCTTTCTGTCATATATCCGATTATGCGCTGGATTAAATCTGGATTAAGCTGTTCCAGTTCATGGAAATAATCTTTATGGAGTTTTAGTATCCGTAATTTCCCAACGGCATGTGAAGCTCCTGGAGATGTTTTCATTCTTGAGTAAGGAAGAAGTCCGGATATACCTCCGGTAAGCTCATTATTCTCAAAACTGAAGTAAAAAACCAGCTTGCCTTTCATATTCATATAAAAATATATTTTTCCTTCCAATATGAATGACATCTCATTAATGGGAATGCCTGTTTTATAGATTATATCTCCATCCTCGTGCTCTTCATATTCAGAATGAGCTAATATCCATTCGAGATGCTGGTCAGGAAGATCACGCAGGGCAATATTCTTTTTTAATTCTTCAATTGTCACTGATTGGTTCATTACAGTACCTAAATTGGATCTAATTTATTAACTAAATTTTTGTGTATTTATTTTTTTTAAGTCGAACTATGAAAGGAAAGTGAGTTCCGCCAATAATATAAATAGACTTTGTTTAATAATTTAACTGATTGAGAATAATATCAATGTGTTCTAGATAACAAGATTGGCTCTCAATATTTGAAAATAGAAGACCATTATCCAATAATTATAAAAATTGATATTCATTTTTCAAATTACAAGGATGATTTTATAAAACATAATTTTTAAAAATATACTTCTAAATTTTATAAAAAGATTAATGCAAATGTACATCGACCATATTTAGCTACTAAAAATTTATTAAAAGTCCGTTTCGTGGAAGTCCTTGGCTGAGAAATCTTCTAATTAATTTTTATTTTGCGCATAAAAAGTACTTATTACAAATGTTTTTAAAATAATAGATTTTGAAATTGAGCCACACCATAGCAGAGTTCTATATTTATATAAAGTTTATCTCTTTAGAGATTCCGGTTTGCAAGAACGACTCATTATATTTATTATTTATTTTAGAAAGACTGTTTGTATTTTTATAACCATCTTTTTAACTATAGATAATTGGATAGTAAAATGGCAGATAAAACAAAACTATGGTACCTTGAAAATTTTAATCTCTTCAAGGACTTGAATGAAGAGAACATGATGAAATTAAATCAAATTTCATCTATGAAAGAAACCTCTAAAGATCAATCAATATATTTTGCCGCCGAACCTTCCAAAGCAATATTCTTCCTTAAAACCGGCCGGGTTAAAATTGTTAAATATTCCAGTGACGGTAAAGAAAATATCTTAACGTTAATTAATCCCGGAGAAATATTCGGCGAAATGGCTTACTTTGAGGAGGAACAAAGAACCGATTATGCGATCACTATAGAGCCATCTCTTATTTGCGCCATAAATAAAAATGACCTTGCAGAATTCATAAATAAAAATCCGGGCTTAAACTTAAAATTAACAAAACTTATTGGTTTGAAATTAAGAAGCTATTCGGAAAGAATTGAAGACCTTGTTTTTAAAGACGCCAATCAAAGAATTATTTCTTTCATATTAAGGCTTGCAGAAAAAAGCGGTAAAGAACTAGGCGGCCAGATCTTTATTAAGCCTTTTCTTAAACACCAGGATATTGGTGAAATTACTGCATGTTCCAGGCAGACAGTTAATTATCTTTTAACAGATCTGCGTGAAAAAGGAATCATCAGCTTTGACCGGAAAAAGCTTATAATTCTAAAGCCGGATGCATTAAAGAAATTATCAATTTAATTTAATGTCAAATACCAGACATTATATTTATTACTTCCTTTTTATATTTAAATAAAAAAAATGAAATTAACTTTAATTATAACACAAAATTGTTCTACTTGTCTTCGCGCAGAAAAAGTATTAAGAAATATCGTTATAAATTTTCCGGATATTTCTTTGAATATTGTTGATGTAAATGATTATGAGGGGAAAGCTATTAGTATTGTGCCTGCTCTTCTGATAGATGACGAATTGTTTTCATACGGTGATGTAGATGAGGTAAAGCTTTTATCCAAAACTTCAGATCAACAATATTTAACAAAATCGAAATAACTCATCTGACAAATACAAATGTGATTGAGATTAGGCTATATAATATTGGGAATAAAATATTTTAAATGTTTAATTATTAATTAGAACTCAAATAAGCTTATGCTACATATTAAACGATATCATCTTTAACTTGTAATAATCTTTTTATAGTAGTTAAGATACTTGTACTTTCGGAATTCCATTTATAAATAAGCCAGCCTAATATAGTCCCGAATGCTAAATGCGCTATACTTACAGTTACTGCAAATCCCCATCCGAATTCAACTCCGAAATGCCCGACTCCAAGTGCAACTACAACAGGACTCATCATAAAACCAATTCCTATTAGTATTCCATAAATAGTGCCCAGCCATTTTTTCCCTCTTCCAAATATGATGCTGTATATAATCCCGAAAGAAGCACCGTTCCAGAAATGATAAGACCAGCCGGCAATGTTAGATAAAGTATCCGGCCCGTTAGCAAATTGATTTAACAACAGAACGCCCATTAGTTTTGGTAAATCACCCGGCATTCCGCCCAGGTGAAAACCGGTTTCACGAACTATCTCCAAACCTATAGTTCCAATTAATCCAGCTATGAACCCGTTTCTAATTTGTTTACTTAAATCATGTAATCCTAAAAAATAGCTTAAAGCAAACCCAATTATCAAAACTGCTATCGAAGGAAGAAGAAAATTTACGGCCAGATCACTAAGGGCAGCATAGCCGGCTTGCGATATAACAAACAGATTTGGACTAACACCGGCAGCTAATAAAACTATAATGCTTAATGCTATTTTTTTATATTCATGTTTCATTTTCTGTTTCCAGCTTAATTTACAAATAACACGTTTATTAAAAATGGTTGAGCACAAAGCCCAACCATTTACATACTTTTATTATTTAGTAAGCATTCCCGTAAGCATCTCTAATTTTTCATCCAGCTTTTGCGCAATCATTTGAATCTTATCATTTTTAAAAGTAGCAAGCTGATCTGAAGGTTTTACATAGTTCACGTAAGTTTTACCGTCTGTACCTTCATAAATATTAAGCCTTACCGGGACAGCAACACCAACCCCACGGTCTGCGCTGAATAATTTATTACCTACTTGCGGATTGCCTACAAACAGCGAAATTGCATTAATAGAAAGCCCTGTCATAGATAGCACTTTACCCTGGTTTAATTCTGATAAAACCATCATCCCGTTTTTTGCCACTAATTCCCGCACTTCTTTTACCGTATTATCAAATGATTGTTTTGACTGAACAGTAACTACGCCTGAACTCTCAGCAAACAGTTGGTTTGACTGCAATAATGTTCCGGAAAATAATATTACTGCAAATAATAATGCAGCTAAACTAAAATTGAATTTCTTCATGATACCGACTCCTTAAATTTTTAATAATTATTTTAATGTCTGTTGTTAATCTATAAGCCAACGGAAGAACCTTCTGTCAAAAGGTTGACAGTTCTTGACTTTTATCTTTCTGCAAATTTTTCTACCAATACTTTCCCGGTTTCTATTTTATATAATTTCCCCAATACTATACCGTAAATTAGATGACCTGCAAAACTTGCTATTGCGGTAATCATTGAGCCCGAAAATAATCCGGCAACAAAGCTCATTCCGTTCATTGCACTCATAATTGGCATAACTATAATTTGTGCCGTAAGCCATGGCCACAAAGAATATAACGCCCCGCTTTTAAAGGAACTTTCTGTTTTTGTTACGGGCAGATACACTCCCGCATAAATTAAAGCTAGTGCTATTCCAACCATAAAGTGTGCAATCCACCCAAATGCTAAAGGAAGTCCCATTGTATTTGCAAGCATTGCCGGGATGTTCATTTTGATTCCCATCAACGGTGCCATGTAAGTAAATAAGGTCATTGCAGCTGTAGCGGCTATACCGGAAACCAGTAGCGATTTTATAGATAATCTGTTTTTCATTTTACACCTCTTTTTTTGTTAAACATTTTCTGAGGTAAACATAAATCAGTTGTTTGCCTGTTTCTGTCATCTTATTGACAGTTGTATAGATTTTATATTTAAATGCTTTGTTTAAAACATTAAGGATGTCCGATTTGTCATAACGGAAGGTTAGTTCAAAAATTTTTCTCTTATTTTGCAAAAGAGCTTTTAGGGCATAAAGATTTAAATACTACTCACACATGCCCAACGAAGACGAGTATATTCCTATCTACAAAATAAATTTTACGTAGCAAGTGTTAGAACTTAAAATTTAAATAATAATGTAGCTTTTAAGATGCAGAAATAAATATTTAGTGAGTAAGAATCGAATTCTTTAGTATAATTAATTTTCTTATTAAGAATAATATATTTTCACTTTTTTAATATTTTTCTTGCTTATTAACAAATAATTTATGAATTTATAATATATAGTTCCTCCTGAGCGGACAGCATTAATTCATATAAAATCTTTCAATCATTAAAAATAAGGAGAGGTCATGAAACCTTACACCATTTTATTGGCCGTAATTTTCTTAATAATATCTTCTTCCGCTTCGATATACTCCCAAGATTCAATCAAGGTATTGCCAAAGATAAACAAGAAATCAATTGTAAAAAATTATCTAGAGGGAATGAATTCAAAGAATGAAGGATTAAGAATCAGTTCAGCATATTATCTGGGAGAGCGGAAAAGCAGTCAAGCTGTAATTCCTCTTATGGATATGCTTCATATGGACAAATCTCCTTCAGCAAGAATAATGGCGGCATTATCACTATTTAAAATCGGTGACGAGAGAGGAATTTATGCTCTGAAGGAAGCGATAACCTTTGATAAAAGCGAATGGGTTAGAAATATGTGTAAGGTTTTTTATCAGATGTATTTGACAAATGAAAAGACCGAGAAAAAGAATACAACTGCACAATAATTCTGTTTTTTGTTAGAACAGCGGAAATTTTAAAAACCATTATCAGCATGGCAGTCACGCAAGTTCCTTTGGAACGCTATGCCTTGATAGAAAGAAATTTCAACAATTACATTTTATTTTTTATTAATAGGATGAGCAAATGATTGGGTATTTTATCAGCTAAAGTCGTTAGTCAATTCGATAATTCTAGGAAATAACATCTCCATTATTTATCCTTCCGAAAAGGCCTGGAAGAAATTTTTCTATAATCCTTCTGCCAAGATCTAATAGTGCGTGAACGTGTTTTCCCTGGGGTACCACTTTCAGGTTTTCACAATCAACAGGAAAGATATCCCTTTCAATCAAAATTACCTTTTCATAATAATCCGATAAAACTCTGGCAGCTAATAGTCCCCCATACTTGCTCCACTTACAACAGCACTTTTTCTTTAATTATTAGTTGAACTAGAAATCGCTACAGCCTCTGATCAGAATAAATATAAAGTTATTTCTTTTACTTTTTTTTAGATTTTATAATTGGTCAAACTTATGAAAAATTTTCATTTAAGAAAGGCAGGCCAGACCTGCCATTATTTTCCTTCTAAAATATAAATTAACTTTTAAGCATTAACCGATTACCTTAGCAACTTGTTCGTCAGTCAATATAGGAGTAGTTTCAAAAATGAGGAAATCGGACCAATCCTGGATCCATTTACCGAAAGCATCTATATTTGAGGTTTCGGCAATGATGAATCCACGGTCGCCGTCTACACTGTGCCATCGGCTTTTCATAGTCAACTCCATCCGGAGGGAGCCCGCCTGTTTTTTTGAATCGCTCTTGAGCATTATCTCTTTTATCAGAAGTAAGTTTATATGTTATATGAAAAAGCATTTTAATTCTCCTTTCTAATATTTTTAAATATTAAAATTTATTAAAAGTATTCCTTATTCATAATTTAATTATTCTTCATTCTAATATTTTACAGAGTAAGGCCCAGAAATCATCCTATATAAAATTTTATTCAGAAACCGCTTTACCGGCAGCACCAAACTCTGATGTTTTCTTGGGCGGCATAGGAATTATTTGAGATACTTCCTGCTGATAACGGATGTATGCGTTACCGTGGAATCTTACTAAATCTCTTTCTTCCAATTGAATAGCAACTAGAATATAACCGGTAGTAGCAAAAGCAAACAATAAGTGTCCCAGGGTCATATGCGGAGCTGACCAGAATGCTATTATAAATCCAAGCATTAGCGGATGCCTTACCACTTTATAAAAAAGCGGCTTAACAAATTTCGGATATTCCTGTTCTTTGTTTCTTAGATTCAGATAGACCTGATGAAGTCCGAATAAATTAAAATGATTAATAAGAAATGTTTCGAATAATACTATGAACCAGCCAAGAAAATATAAACAAGTTAAAACAGGTGCCAAAGGAGTATTTTGAGTGTTCCAAATTACTTCATCCATTGGACGCCAGAAAGCAAAAAGTAATATTAAAGCGATGCTTGAAAATAACACATAAGTGCTTCTTTCAATTGGCCTGGGAACTATCTTTGTCCAAACTCTTTTAAAGCCCTGTCTAGCCATAACACTGTGCTGAATTGTAAAAAGAGAAAGAAGAAGTATATCAATAAGCCAGACTAAATTAGTTCCTCCTTGAAAACCTGAATCGATGGATTTGGGAACCACAAAGTTTCCGACAAACCCTATTGCATAAAGGAATGTCACGAAAAATATTGCATAACATATTATTCCGTATAAGAAAAAAATAATTTTTTTCATACAGCCTCCGCCGTTTTTTAATTAATAAATGATTGAATTAAATCAATTCGTTTTAGTTAGTGATAATTAATAATGTAATCCGCATTACATTTAGTAAGAAAAAGATTAAAGTCTTAAATATTAAACTTCAACTATTGAAAACTCATCCTCAATAGATATAGGGATTGGAAATGAATTTGCAATTATATTATAAACCATAGATGATTTTTTACCTAATTCCACTAAAAATTTTTTTTGTTCATTTGAAAGATTTCCTCCTTTAATTCTTATTATCACATGTATATTTTCATTATCATCTGGTTTTTCCGAATAAATTCCTAAGAACGAATGTAAATCAAAGTTGCCTGTTAATTCCGATTCTACATCATCCAGCATAATATTATTAGAAGCAGCTTGATAAACTATTGAAGCAGTTAAACATCCGGCTAAAGCATTTAAAACATATTCGATTGGCGCAGGGCCCTGATTACTGCCAAGCAGAGTCAAAGGGAAATCATTATCAAAAATAAAAGGAGATGTCCGTGTACTATCTTCACTTCCTGCGCCGTAAAAATCCTTTATAATAGCACGGCTGTGCCCGCCGTTCATCCAGGTATTCTTTACACGAAACTGAAAGTTTGCCAGCTCAGGTTTTTCTTTAACCGCATCGGTTATTTCAAATAATTTATTTATATCAATGCCGTTTGCTCTTTTCGGTTCTGCCATTCTTCTTCAAAAAGTTAAATAACATTTGAACATATTTACGCACACATCATGCCATGTTAAGTATTTTCATTATTATCGTTTTTATCTAAAAATTAAAAGGAATTAAGAAGTTTAGTTTTAACGATTTTTCGTGAATTATGAAATTTCGTGAACTAACTGGTGAGATTTCGTTAAATGGTAATAAGATTGCAACATGAATACGAAATACAAATTTAATTGTATGTATTATTTATTAATTAATTGTAATAATTTTTAATGATGTTTGTAATTTTTTAATTCCCAGAGCTTTTAATCTTGAACTTAAAGTTGTAGGAGGTATGCCTAAAAGTTTTGCCGCACCATCTTCCCCGGAAATTTTCCAGTTGGTATGTTTTAGTGCTTCGACAATATTTTCTCTTTCTATGTTCAGCAGATCTTTTTGAGATAATATTTTTGATGTTTTAGTTTCTTTTATTGTTTGATCTGTATTATCAACCAAGTTGTCTGAAAATAAATTATCCAGAGTTAACTTCCCGTTGAACGAAGTTATAACTGCTCTTTCTATTACATTTTGAAGTTCCCTAACATTACCAGGCCATTTATAAGATGTTAATTTTTTTATAACATCCTGCGTTAAAATAGGGGGTTCTACTCCCATTACTTTTGATGATCTATTTATAAATTCTTGTGCAAGTTTAATTATATCATTTCCCCGCTCTCTTAAAGGAGGGACATTTATAGGGTATACATTAAGGCGGTAAAACAAATCTTCTCTAAATTTCCCGTCCTTTATCTCTTCTTTAAGATTTCGATTTGTTGCTGCAATAACTCGAACATTTACTTTTTTTGTTTCGGAACTTCCTACAGGCTCAAACTCCTCTTCCTGAAGTACTCTTAATAATTTCGACTGCAAGTCTAATTGGAGGTCGCCTATCTCATCTAAAAATATAGTTCCGCCGTGAGCAAGTTCAAATCTTCCAATTCTTCTTTTAGTAGCGCCGGTAAATGCACCGGGCAGATGACCGAATAATTCGCTTTCTATTAGAGATGAAGGAATTGCCGAACAATTTACCTTTATAAGCTGTTTCTTTCTTCTGCTGCCAGCCGAATGAATTGCTCTGGCGACCAATTCCTTACCTGTACCTGTCTCACCAGAAATTAAGACAGTAGAATCGGTTTTTGCGACAAGGCTTATATCATGAAGCAGTTTCATTACAGGTTTACTTTGACCAATTATTTCGTCAAAATTATTCAGCAATTTTAATTCTTCTTTAAGATATTCCGACTCCAACTCCAGCGCTCGAATTCTTTTCTCAGCTTCCAGTTTATCATTTATATTCCTTAAAATAACAGTATAGAAAGTTTCATTATTTAAATCATATTGGGAAATGGTAGCTTCCGCAGGGAAGCTAGGGCCATCTTTACATTTAACAACCAGGCTGTCGGTAATCCAAATATATTTTTCTCCCTTGGGCATACCGGATAATTCTTTAATGGAATTTTCAAAAATCTTTTTAGCTTTTTCAGTAAGAAGATCTAAAATACTTTTACCTAATATATTTTCTAATTCGCATTTAATTAATTTTACAGCAGCAGGATTCATCATTGTTATGATTAAATCAGATTTTAGTTCAATTATGGCATCTAAAGCAGTATTAACTAATCTTCTAAGTTTTTTCTCTTTTTCTTCAATCTCATTTTCAGCTTCAACCCTTTGTAATTCTGAAGCTGCCCTTGAAGCAAAAATTTTAAATATTGCTTCATTATTAGGTTTTTCAGGCATTGGCTTATCATCAATTACACCCAAAAGACCTAAGGTTTTGCCACCGGTATCCAATAATGGAGCGCCCATATAGCTAACTACATTTATACCTAAATCCGGACCGTCCGGGAACAACTCAGAAACATTTTCTTTAATATGTACAAATCGTGATTCTTCAATTACATTTTGACAGGGTGTCCCGTCAATTTTGTAACCAAAATGATTAATCCATTTGCCGTCATACCAAAAAGCAAGAGCAAGAAGGAATCTCTTTTCTTCAAAATATTTAGTAAGCCAACCACCTTTTGTGTTTAATATAATGCATAAGTTTTTAACAAGTGAAGTATAAAAATCGGTTCCTGTAGATGAAGATGTCCCCTCAAATATAGCTCTAATGGCAGAATCCTCTTCATTTTTCACTTGTCTCATTTTAGATTCTTTTAACATAGTTAACTAAGAATTAATTTGAATGAAAATTTTCAGAATATTCTAAAAAGGATTTACACACTGGGAAATAGAAATTTTAAATATTTGCAGAAGAAAACAGCCACCGCAATTTTGGAATGATTTAAGTATCAGCTTTATTTTATAATTAATATTATGTAAAAATTAAAATAAAATATGCTTGTTAGCAAGAAATATTTCTTAAAATTTATAACAATAATGAAGTTTATTAAAATTTACATAAAAGAAATTTTTGTCAATTTCGGCTGCAGAAAGTCGGGATGAATTACAGCCAAAAGAATTTTACTACTTATTTGCTGCTAACCATATCGTTTTTCTGCAAAGCAATATTATATGTCTCATTAGCAATATACGAATCAAATTTTTCGCCTATTTCTTTTGCTTTTTCTTTGCTTCCGGCTATCTTAAATAATTGTTCCCGGTAAGCAGCATCCTCAGGGCTTATTTTCCATTCAAGATCTGAAGGTCCGTCCTTAAATTTCCAGACTACTGTTAAGCTCCAGGGACCTGTCTGATTTTCAAGTACCATAACCGGGCCGGGATTTCCAGCAGCTTTAGTCGCGGGCATATAATATTTCTTAATTATATTCATTGCATCATGCATTTTACCTGGTTTAAATTTTATACGTCCTACACCGTACCATGTTACGTTTTTATATTTAGCTGCTTTTACAGGCTGATCCTTTGAAGAAGATTCCTGGCTAAATGACGGTTGACAAAAAAACAATGAGACGATTAATATCATTAAAACCTTCATGACTGGATTAAAACTTTGCTTAAATAACTTATGGCTTAAAATACTCATAGACTGTTTGAGATCTATATCGAAATTTTCATTATTCATCATAACCTCCTACCGATATTAATAAATTATTATTTAGAATGGATATTAAAATTAAATTATTAAGATCCATTATTTCCCTCCCCGACTTTTTAAAAATAAATTCTCCTAAAGCCGCTAAGAATTCGGGCAATCATATATAAATTTTTGTAATAATTAATATTGATCCTAAAGTGATCCGCTTAAGAAGAAATTGCAATTACAAAAGTTACTGCAGGTTTATATCATTTTAATATAATCTAATAAATGTCAATCTTGAAAAATATTGGTTTTCAATCAGTCAATTATGAATATATAATAAAAACTTTGATTGGTAAGTAATTATTATAAAATTATCGGACTACTAACTTTATTTCAGGTTAAAGAATTAAAACTTTAAATGCCATAGAAGGCCAAATAAAATACCTTAACCGTATTATAAATCACAAGTACTCAAATAACTTAAATCCAAGTAATATTAGTCTTAGTGAAAGGAAAAAGGTTCTTGTAATAAAAGATAAAATTAAAATATAATTATTCTTTAATGCATGTAAATTCAAAGAAATCAAATAATTAAAAAATTGACTAACATTTAAAAAATAAAAAAACTAAGTTTGTGTATGATAAATTTTAATAGGGAAATCATTTCTGCCGGATTCTCGTAACAGGTTATTTAATCTAACTGCTCAATAAATATACTTAAGATAATATTCTTAGATTAATAATTAACAACTAACTAATTAATAGGGTGAACTATGAAACATAGTATATTTATTGCTGTATATTACTTTTTTCTCATTATTAATTTACGGATGTTCAACTTCGGGAATGTTTACTTCTGCAAATATTACAAATGTACAATTACAGCAGCCGAATTATAAGATAGTCGCTACAAATATTTCCGGAGCTGCAGAAGCCGGATACCTTATCGGGGTTTCTTTTGGAACAGGCCCAATGGCAAATACCATGGCTCTTGTTAGGGTAAGCGGAACAGGTATGCTATATAAAGAAGCATTAGAAAATTTATGGAAGAATTATGAAGAAAAATACGGCAAAGTTGAAGGTGATAAATTAGCCCTTATTAATGTAAGATATGATTCCGATGCTTTAAACTTATTTTTATATACAAGTGCAAAAATTTATATAAGAGCAGATGTAATAAGATTTGAATGATAATTAATTCAAATTTTTAAATTTTATTTTCTAGTATTTAGGAAGTCTAATAATTCGGTTAATTCATTTTTAGTTAATGAACTTCCGAAAGCAGGCATGTTGCCGCCGCCGTTAACGATTCTAATGGTCATTTGATAGGTATTCAATCTATCGGCAACTCTTGTAAGATCCGGGCCGCGGTGCCCGCCATCGCCGGAAATAGTATGGCAGTATATACAGCCTTTTTTAAAAAACAAACTTGCACCTGCAATAGCATCAGGTCCAACATTTCCTACTACTTCTGAAGCAAGAGGTTTTGCATTAAAGTTAGGCGACCAGGGAGATTTTACACCTTCATACCAAAACGTTCCTACCATAGTTATAATAAAAACTACTATTACAACAGACCATGGACGACGGATTGGGCTGCGTTCGCCTTTGTTAAATAATAATGGCATCAGGACAAGAATTAATCCTACAATAAGAGGACCAAATGCAATTACATAGGATTCTATTCCTCTTGGCATTAAAGCAAACAAAGCAAATATCCAGAGTAAATACCAATCGGGTCTAGGGTTGGAATTTATATTAGCAGGATTCGGCGGTGCACCTATTTTAGGAGGACCAATAAAGTAGGCAAGCGCCAAAACAACAGCAACAACTAAAAGCCCGAATGCCATATCTCTCCACGCGGCATTAGGCCAAAAAGGGACACCTTTTTTCTGTAGCATTTCATGATACCACTGACGGTAAGTTTTCGGTTCTACCGGTTGTCCTGCTTTGGGAGGTTCGGAAATTCCGTTTCTTATTACCAGGTATAGATGAAGTCCTATAAGCCCGAATAAAATTGCAGGTATGAGGAAGACATGTATTGCAAAAAACCGGCTAAGTGTTGCACCTCCCAATGTTCCTCCGGCTAGGATAAAATGAGCTACCCATGTACCGATAAACGGAATACGCCCGGCTTGCTCTGCTCCCACAATAGATGACCACACACCGTTACTGTCCCATCGAAGCAATTGTCCGGTAAATCCCATTCCAATTGTAAGTCCGAGTAAAACAACTCCGCTTATCCAGCTCATTTCACGCGGATATTTGTACGCAGCAGAAATATAAACACGTATCATGTGAATGCCGATAAGGATTATCATAGCTGATGCACCGTAATAATGAATGCCGCGGAGAAAACTGCCGAGTGGAGCTACGTTGGTTATATATTTAAGAGAACTATATGCTGTCTCAGAAGTAGGCTGATATAATAAGGATAATCCCACACCTGTAATTACCTGCAATATAAAAACAAATAGAGTTGCACTTCCAAAAATGTAAGTCCACCTTGAGTCCGGCGGTACTAAATGTTTAGCAAGCGGTCTAATAAATTCGCTTATCCCTGTTCTGTCGTCTATCCAGTTCCAAATTTGTTTTAAATTATTCATTAAGCAGTACTCTTAAATTGTTGTAATAGGAATCGGGCTGGATAAAATCTCCACTTCATTATTTCTTATTCTAACAGGATACTTGCTTAACCCGTGCGGAGGCGGGCCTGCCGCATATGATCCATCTTTGTTATAAACTCCGCCATGGCAGGGGCAAAGGAAAATTTGAGCATCAGGTATCCAGCGAACGGGACAGCCGAGGTGTGCACAGTTAACTGAAAAGGCTATAAATTTATCTGCAGTATCCCTTCGCAGCCATGATGCAGTTTGAGAAGTTATTCCGGACCAGGGCAGCGGTGACGTGTTTTTAAATTTAACCAGAACAGTTGAACCGATTTCAAAACTGTCTACCTTGCCAACTGACCTCCAGTCTTTTGAAGTTTTTCTATAAATTGGTGCAACCATTGCTCCCACAATTGGAATAGCAACTAAAACTCCAAGCAGTCCGCCGAATATGGAAAATATTTTAATTATAAAACTTCTGCGTGTCTCCTCTTTCTCCATGAAGTTCATTTCACTCATTTACCATGTCTCCTATCCATCCCCAAATAGAAATTCCCATTGTAATTAAACCTACTCCAGAAATTAAAAGAGACGTTATAAAACCCCAGAATAAAAATACAACACTAAACGCAAGCATAATAGGCCAGTAAGACGAATGAGGCAGTTCCTCCGGTACTGCGGGGCTTAGTTCATATTCATCTGATAATTCATTTAAATTTATTTCATTCATTAATCAACCTCCGTAATAATTAGGATAGTCTTAATTTTTCTTTTACGAAATTCTTTTTTGAATAAGTTTCAGATTCGGATTTAGCATACCATTTTGTAAGCGAAATCATAATGTTTGTTAAATAGACAAAACATGCCGGGATCCACATAATAAGACCGGCTATCTGTTGATCTAACCTGGAACTTATTCCCCAATTACTTTGAATCAAATTTGAAATTGCGGCATTACTTCCGGCAGCAGAAATTGATGCTGCAGGCCCAGCTGTTTGTATACCGCAGCACCAAAATACAGGTCCAGCAAAATATGGTGTATAAATAAAGGCCGGAGCAAAGGTTATCATAATACCCATAATAGTACAACCTACACAAGCAGAAAAAAGATAAAGAGCACTTTGCAGCGGATGCAGTTTATGATATTTAATAGGAGTAAAAACAGGGTAAATGAAAATTAATCCAAATATTAAAAGTGATATCATTTGGAACAGTTTCAGCCATGGCGAATCTTCCAATAAGTAAAATATATCCGGAAAGTTCCAAAGCCACATTGAACCGACACCTAAAATCCAAGCGACTATAGGATGAAATAATATTTTACCGATTTTATTGAAGCCGGGTCTGTCAACAATCCTTTTCAAGAAACCCGGATCGGTTGAACTCAAAAGCATCGGAGGTACAATAAGAAGTATAATTATGTCTTTCACCATGTGGGCACTGTACAAATAATAGTCTGCTAAGTAATTTAAAGCCGAACATGTTGCGAGAATATATAAAGCCACTCCGCTTAAAAACAAAAAGCTCTTTTTATTAAAGGTTTTTCCGTTCGTAATGAAGTGAAATACAATAAGAGCAATTGCTATCATTATAGCAATGATATCTAAGTTCCAGTAGGTTGTTAAAAATTTTAAAGTTGTCATAATATTGGTCCAAGATAAATTACAGTGAACACGACAATCCATACCGCATCAACAAAATGCCAATATAAAGAAGCGGATTCAAAAAAGCCTTCTTCTATTTTTTTGAATTTCCCCGAATAAAAAAGACCCGTCATTAAGGATAATACTACAAGTCCGATGAATACATGTAAACCGTGAAAACCGGTAAGCGTAAAGAAAGCAGAGCCGAAAACATTTTTGCTAATTGTTACATTCAAACTTATCAGTCTGGCATATTCATTCCCTTGCCCGATAAGAAAAATCGCTCCGAATAAAATAGTAGTCAAAAGCCATCCAAGCATTAATTTACGATTTCCTTTTTTGAAACTTCTTCCTGAAAGTTCTATCGTTAAGCTGCTTAAGATTAGAAACAGAGTAAATATAGAAGTCTTTTTATAGTCGAGGTATTTCGCCGATGCAGATAGGCTTCCGCCGACACGGCTGTAATACACATAAGAAATTATTAAAGCAATAAAAAAGAAAGCTTCAGATCCTATAAATAGGAACATCAATATTTTATTTTTATTCATCAGCTGCTTCCGGTTTTAATTCATGTTTCCAATCGGGGTTATCGGGATGACTTAAATCCCATAAAGGCCTTCTGCTTCTAATTAGCGGAACTTTCTCGAAATTTTTCGGTTTTGGCGGAGAGTCTGCCAACCATTCCAGTGTCCATGCTTTCCATGGATTATTACCAGCAGGTTCTCCTCGTTTTATAGAATAAAAAATATTCCAGATTAACACTACAAACGATAATCCCAGTACCATTGCACTAATAGTTGAAAACAAATTTAACGAACCCCAATAGGGTAAATTCGGATAAGTAAAGACTCTGCGCGGCATTCCAAGAAGACCTAATAAATGAAAAACAAAAAATGTACAGTTAAACCCGATAAAGAACAGCCAGAATTGAAGTTTGCCTAATTTTTCCGATAACATCTTGCCGGACATTTTGGGGAACCAATAATAAAATCCTGCAAAAGCTGCAGATAAGGCACCTCCGACAAAGACATAATGAATATGTGCAACGACAAAGTATGTATCCGTTAACCTCCAGTCAATCGGCACCATTGCAAAACCGACACCGCTTAAACCGCCGATGGTAAAATCTATTAAGAATGCCATTGCAAACAGCATTGATGTTTTAAATATGATAGAACCTCCCCACATGGTTGCGCACCAATTGAATATTTTAACTCCTGTAGGAACCGCAATAAGCATACTTGTTGCGGCAAAGAAAGCATTAAAAGTTGTTCCGAGGCCGACAGCAAACATATGATGCGCCCATACACCGAATGCTAAAAGTGCAATTGCAACTGTTGATGCTGCTACAAATTCATAACCAAAGATTGGCTTTCTGGAGAATACCGGGATAACTTCGGAAATCATTCCGAAAGCCGGCAAAGCTAAAATATAAACTTCAGGATGACCGAATGTCCAGAAAACATGCTGCCACATTAAAGCAGAACCTCCGGTTGCAGTAGTAAAAAAATGTGCGTTCATCAAACGATCAATTAATATCATAACCAATCCTGCATTCAACACCGGGAATGCAGCTAATATTAAAAAGCCGTTTACAAAAACCATCCAGACGAAGAGAGGAAGTTTTGATAAAGCTAATCCTTCTGCACGCATTGTTAAAGTGGTTACGACAAAATTCAAAGCAGAACCAATCGTTCCTATTCCCATTAAAAGGATACTTATAGCCCAGTAATTTACACCGGGAGACGAACTATAAAACTTTTCGCTTAAAGGTGCATAACTGAACCAGCCCACATTTGGTGCACCGCCTGCAAAGAAACTGAAATACAGCAATATGCCTCCAAAGAAAAACATCCAGAAGCTAAATGCATTTAATCTTGGATAAGCCATATCGTTCGCACCTATCATCAATGGAAGAAGATAGGTTGCAAAACCGATAAGGATTGGCGTCAGTACCAGAAAAATCATTGTAGTGCCATGCATGGTAAATATCTGGTTATATGCCTGGGGAGAAAGTACTGTATTTTCAGGACGCATTAATTGTATCCTCATCAGCATTGCTTCACCAAAACCAATTATCAGGAAAATTAATGAGGTCCATAGATACATAATACCGATTAACTTATGGTCTACTGTTGATATCCACTGCAATAAGCCATTTTTAGATCGAAGTTTTGGAATAGGTTCAATACTTTCCGGTATTTGAAAAGCAAAACTCATTTTAATCCTTCCAGATATGCAACAAGTTCATTCAACTGATTTTTATTAAATCTAAAGTCAGGCATATGAGCACCTGGTTTTACTTTTTGAGGATTCGCCAACCATCTAAATAAATTTTCTCTTGTATTAGTTAATCTTCCGCTTAAAATTGTTGTCCGTGATGCAATATGAGTTAAATCCGGACCTACATGTGCATTAGCAGATGTCCCGGCAATTGCGTGGCAGTCTCCGCAAGTTTCTTTTTGAAAAAGCATTTGGCCTAATACTGCAGTACTATCCTTAGGCTGAGTGGGCATCTGCTGCTGATTATTTACCCATTGATTAAATTCATATGGTGTTTGTGCAATAACTTTTATTCTCATCCAGGCATGTTCTGCACCGCAGAATTCTGCACATGTTCCTAAATAAGTACCCGCACTGTCAGCTTCTATCCATGTGTAATTTGTTCTGCCGGGAATTGCATCAATTTTTCTTCCTAGATCAGGAACCCACCAGTCATGTATTACATCTGCGGATTTAACAGCCATTAATAATTTTTTACCAACGGGAATATGTAATTCATTTGCCGTTATTATTTTATATTCGGGATATCTCATATCCCACCACCATTGATGTGCAATTATTATTATATCCGGTTTCGGATCATTTCCTACCGGAGTATTTATTTCTATCATTGCTCTTAAAGTAAGTACAAAGAAAAAAACTAAAATTAAAAAAGGAATAAGAGTCCAGGTTATTTCAAGTTTTTTGTTTCCGAATATTTGCGGCGGTTCCTCAGGTCGTTTTTTAGCTCTAAAACGAATTGCACCTACAATTACTAATCCCGTAACTAAAGCAACTATAACACCTGCAAGTATTAGGAACTTTAAAAAAAGGTTGTTAATATCGTAGGCTTCCGGAGAATATGAAGCAAATAATTGCGAAAAGAAATGAGAAACACCATTAAACAACTTTATTATAACTCAGTATTTTGTTTTTGAAATTTATTCAAAGGTAACTTTTTATTATAAACGACACTGTGACTATAGGTACTTTTTTCTCTAATGTGTGATAAGGATAAATTTTTATTAAATAATTAATAAAGTGATTTGAATAATTAAGAAAAGGATTAAAGTAGTACCGGAATCAAAATATTGAACCGGTAGTATATTTAAAATTGCTCAGGACTTATATTGTTTAAGTAACCGAAGGAATTATTTTTTTACTATTGCCGAATAAAGGTTTGCTCTTCGAAATCTTGACGGCATCTCATTAATTTTATTAATTGAATTGTAATCCATTGTTTTAAAAAAAATTTGAAGTGAATTGAAGCTGATTGGATAAGGTACCCAAGGATTTGAATTATCCATATCATATTCAATTATTAAAAAACAGCAATCGGATTTCAATTTTTCTTTAACATTTTTAATAAATGTACTTTTATCTTTCACATAATGAAGTGAATTTGCCATGAGAATGCCGTCAAGATTTTCAGGAAGAATAACTCGTGTAAAATCTCCATACATTTTTTCGATCTTAACACGTGCAATTGTATAAGGAATCTTATTAAGCTGAGATTTATTTTTATCGACAGCAAATATTTTGCTCTCGCTTGGAAGCAGATTTGCAAGGGCATTTGTAAACATACCGGATCCGCAGCCTAAGTCTGCCCATACCTCTGGTTTGGTAATTAGATATTAAATCATTTTTAATTAAATCAATTGCTTCATTCAATAACATAGAAAATTCTGTAACGCTTCAATTGGTTACACTTTTAAATCTGCAGTTGCGAGAAATTTTGGAGGTTTACGGACTTTAGAAGCTTGTTCATATCCATAAGCTATTTTAATTAGAACGGATTCACTCCATGCTCTTCCATAAAATGAAATTCCAACCGGCATACCGAATACAAATCCGGCGGGGACAGTAATGTGAGGATAACCTGCTACAGCCGCCAATTGTGAGCTTCCTCCGAGAAAATGATCGCCGTCTATCAAATCAGTCATCCAACCCGGACTGTCAGTCGGGGAAACAAGTGCATCTAAATTATGTTTATCCATAACGGCATCAATTCCCTCTTCCCTGCTAAGACGGTGATTTGTATTAAGTGCATCAATATATACTTTATCAGTTAGAGGACCTTTTACTTCTCCTTCTAAAAATAACTCCTGACCGAAATAAGGCATTTCTTCTTTTGCATGACTTTTATTAAATTCAATTAAATCTTTTAAAGTATGCATTTTAGTCTGCGGGCCGCGATGTTCAAGATATTTTTTCATATCTGCTTTAAGTTCATACAATAAAACCGTATTCTCATTACTGTCCAATTTCCCGATTGAGTCTATTTCCACAGGATCGATTAATACAGCGCCGTTCTTTTTAAAACATCAAGTGCCTTATCCATCACTTCATCAACTTGAGGTAAAAATCCAAAATAATTTCGCACTATTCCAATCCTCGCACCTTTAAGTCCGTTTACATCGAGAAATTTTGTATAATCTTTAAATGCTTTTCGTCCATTTGCTCTTGTTGCATCATCTTCGGAATCAACCCCCTGCATAGTGCCTAGTAAAATTGCCGCATCCTCAACAGTTCTGGCCATTGGTCCTGCAGTATCCTGTGAATGTGAAATAGGAATTATTCCAGCTCGACTTACTAAACCAACTGTGGGTTTAATTCCTACTATTCCATTTATCGAAGATGGACTCACAACTGAGCCGTCTGTCTCTGTTCCAATTGCAATAGCGCAAAGATTAGCAGCAGCCGCTGCACCGGAACCTGAACTTGAGCCTGAACAATTTCTGTCTAAGAGCATAAGGGTTTTTTGTTAAACCGCCACGCCCGCTCCAGCCGCTTGTAGAATGGGTAGAGCGCATATTTGCCCATTCACTTAAATTTGTTTTGCCAAGAATAAGTGCGCCTGCTTCCCGAAGCTGTTTTGCAACAAAAGAATCTTTAATTGGTTTTGATCCAAGCAGCGCCAGCGAACCTGCAGTAGTTTCCATTTTATCGGCAGTATCAATGTTATCTTTAATCAGAACTGGAATCCCGTGGAGTGGGCTTCTTGCTCCTTTTTCTTTTAATTCTTTATCAAGAGCATCCGCAATTTTTAACGCATCAGGATTTATTTCAAGTACACTATTTACCCCTGGCCCGTTCTTATCAATTTTTTTAATTCTGGAAATATACTCCTCTGCAACTGAGCGAATTGTAAATTTTCCTGATTTAAATCCTTCTCTTAATTTATTAATTGTAATTTCATCAAGCTCGGAAGGCTGAAAGGTAAAATTACTATTTAATAATGCAGATGCTTTTTCCCCAAAAGTCATTTTAGGGAACCAGGCAGCAGCAATTCCGCCAAGCACACTAGTTTTTAAAATCTTCTTCGGCCTTCACTTGATGCAGATTTTTTATTGATGCGCATAATGTTACCTCCACATTATTAAATGAAAGATTAGTTGGAATGAAATCACTGTAAAATAATCATAATAGGTTTCAGGTTAATTAATATTCGTCATTTAATGCTTTTGAAGGATGTAACATAGAAAATAAAAAATTTAATCTCAAACTATAACCGAAAGATTTATCCTTTTAATTTTTTAAAGCGATAAGATTCTTATTTAAAAAACTTGCAAACTTTTCAAATTGCTCCCGGATGGGTTTCTCTTCACTTTTACGTATAGAACGAAAATAATCTGTCTCAACAAATACTTCATCTTTTTTTATAGTGCGTTTCCACAATCCGGCAACCTGGCCGTTTATTACAATTACCGGCATGAACATGCCGTTTCGTATAACTGTTTTTTTAAGATGATCTGAATTTAGTGCTGCAGTTCTGTCGGTGTAAGCAATGATAAATTCATCAAATGCAGGTAATAAATATACTTTATTAGATTTGAGTGTAGAAAGAGAAGTGTTTTTTGTAAACCAAAAAGTTTGCTCGCCGATAGTTTCTGAAACTAAATTACTTTTAACCATATCCAATGCCCGTTTGGAATCAGATGCATTCAAGCCGGACCACCATTTAAAATCCTTTAAGGTAGCCGGAGAATGACTTGAGAAATATTTCTTTGCAAGTTTTTCCAATGATTCTTCTTTGTTAAATAAATTTTTATTCGAAACTCTTTCTTCCAGCAAAGCATAGGTTTGCTTATTATTTTTTATCTCACCGCTGCAAATTAGTCCGTCTAATTCAGCAATTAGAAATATATGCGATGCGCGGTTATCATTAGTAGGAATTTTAAATTTTTCCAGTACCGAAATTAATTCCCCTCGTGTAGAATGACCGTTTTCAGAAATTGTTTTTTCAATTAATTTTTTACTTTTCTTAATGATGACATCATTAAAGCCGAGAATTTTATGCCTTGATTTCATAGCCGATCTAATTCGCGGAGCCGTTAATTCCAGCATCCAATAAATATCATCTGAAGAGACAAGGTGCCAGGTTGGTCTTAATAAGTGCGTACGTATAATTTCGCCTTTGGAAATTGCAGATTCAATTAATTGATCGGTTAAATTATTTGATCGAATTCCCACTGCAAACTTTGCCATATTATAATCCTGTGCTTGCATAGCACCCATCCAGTCAACAACTTTTTTCGCCGCTTTGAAATTACTGCTGATTATCTGTTGATTAGCAAGTCTTAAATTTGCAATATCACTTAATTTCATTTTTATAAATTTTCTTTAATTCATAAATAATTTTATTTTTTATTTACAAGTTATTAAAACTTTCTTTAGAGATTGCACATCTTCCTTCAATTTATATTAACGCCCATTAATAATATTTATTGCATTAAAATTATCTATTAACTAATTTAATGGAAGTTTAGACTAATCATCTGAACAGCGGTATCTTCTTTTAAGAACTTAAAAATATTTCTCAACAAAATAAAAGGATAGAAAGATGAAAAACTATCTCCTTTATCTTTTAATATCTTCATTTGCATTTATTCTTATTTCCTGCCAAACCGGTAATGACGCGATGGACATGCAGAAAAAAGATCTTGCATACAAAGCGATGGATGCATTTACACATGGGGATTTTAACACATTTGCTGACTTGTGCTCACCTAATTATGTTGAATATGAAATGGATACATTAAAATCTAAACTTCGGGGATTGGAGGCAACCAAAGAATCATTTATGGTGTTTCATAGAGCATTCCCTAACTTGGGAATTACATATCATTCTGTTGCCGTTGCCGGAGATACTGTTTTTGTTTATCGAACAATAAAAGGTGTTATGACTGATTCGTTGATGAATATTCCGCCGCTAAACAAAGAAATTTCTTTATCCGGAATTGATATGTTTCTAATCGATAATAATAAAATTACAGCACATTGGGGATTTTCAAATATGTCCGATATGGACCAATTTGCACCGCCAACGAAAATGACTAAAAAAGGCAAAATGAAAAATAAAATGTGATGCTTTGATATAAATAATTTGTTTGATTGTTTTAATTGCGGATGAAATTAGAGTAGTTAAAATGTTATTGAGCAGTTTAATTTAAAACACATTTTTTATATTGTTTAAGAAGTATGTTGATTTGTTAAAATGTTTCGTAAATCAGAAAAATTATTGATTATAATAGAAGGATTTAGCAATGGAAAACGAAACTATACTTCCCTCTGAACAAAAATCTAAAAGCCGGATTAGGATAATTGTACTTACATGTCTGCTATGCTGGAACTCTCGATATTTTATCCGCTATTGTTGATTCTTCGATTCGATTTAAAATTACGCCAATTGAGTTATTCCAATTTATTGCAAGCGGGGTCTTCGGTCCGAAAGCATTTTCCGGCGGAATACCGGTGGCGGCAGCCGGACTGTTATTTCATTATTTTATTGCAAGCTGCTGGACGGTATTATTTTTCTTAATTATTCCAAAATTCAAAATCTCTACGAAGTACAAAATTCCGGTTGGATTATTATATGGTGTTTTTGTCTGGCTGATAATGAATTTGATTGTAGTCCCGCTTTCCAATGTACATAAAGTAAAATTCACCTGGTCGCATACAATTATGGGAATGCTTTATCTTATGTTTATGATAGGTCTGCCGGTCTCGCTGATGTTTTATAAATATTATTTTAATCAAAATGGCTGAGAGCTAAATATTTAGTCCATATTTTCATCCAAACTTTAAAGGTCCGTATATAATAAGATATATTAAAAGTGCCGCTAGCAATGCTGTTGTAGAAATCCAGAACGTTGAAAAAAGTGTTTTTCCAAAATCAAATTTGTATTCCATTATCTTATTTACTTCATTTAAAGAAATATTAGCAGTTGTTGAATCAGGCAGTGAATATTTAATTTCGTCGGAATCATTAATAATAATTTGTTTCGGGTTTTCTATAAATACTTCTTTTTTATCTTTTAAAATGACTTTTACTTTAGTCTCTGCCCTTTTATTTAAATGATCATCACCGGAAATAATATAATATGAATAGCACCCTGCAAAAAGCATAGGTATACTAATAAGTGTTATAATAAATATAATGAAGTTATAAATTTTCATTTAGCTATCTTTTAGATTTATAAAGACTATGAAATAAAGTGATATATTAGAGCAAGAGACTTTATTCATGGAAATTATTTTAAAATATCCTCGACATATATGTTGCCTTAGTGAAATTCATATTAATTCGATTTGTCTTTATGCGTGACTCACCCTGTTTACCATAAGCTAAACCTAATTATATTATCAAAGCAATATTGTTGAATAATTTAATGAATTTATTTTTAGAAGTAAATGAGTAGGTGAAAATACAGGGAGAGGTGATGACTCCAAAGAAATGCAAGAAAGAATGGCCCGTAGAAATTTTGACAAAGAATTTAAGCTGGTTATATGATTATCTAATATTCACACTTTAAATGTTGCGACAAATTATTTGTCTTCAATATATGATAGAGATTCAATCAAAGGGCATTACCAGTATATTTAGTTTTTAAGGTATCATTAAATAATAAATAAACTATTCAATTCTTATTTATTGTTTTGACAAGTATAAATTCAAATAAGATACGTTCTGTCAACTTTTCAACTCTATGAGCAATTTATAAAATATTGAATATTAAAATAACAATGTATAGGTGTCGTTTCTTTATTTTGAATTAATTCAAATATTTCTTCGCGGTTTTTAAGGGAACCCACCCCGTCATATGGTACCCGATTTCTCTCGCTCATTAAAAAAGAAAGTATCAAACCTAAAAGCGGGTTCAATTCAATTTTGAATAAGAAATCAGTTAGTAAGAATTTTTGGTTAGGTAGAGTCTATTATTTAATTTACTGTATAGTTATTAAAGGTATTTAGATTCTAAAATCCATTTCCACACTTTACGTCATAGCTTTGCTTCTATGTTAGTCCAAAAAGATGTTTCTCTTTAGGTTGTAAAGGAACTTTTAGGCCATGAAGATTTAAGCACAACTAAAATATATTCGACATTACAAAAATAAAATCTAATGTAATCGAATTTCTTAAAGTTTTGTCTTTGACTTAAACAAGGATAAAAAGCAAATGGCTCCGCTTTTTATTTCAATAAAAAACATCTTTATCAAACAACATTTATTGAAGGCAAACTGATTATAAACCTTGTGCCGGTAGGATAATTGTCTTCGACTTTTATTGTTCCCTCCATGGAAAGCACTATTGTTTTAACTAAACATAAGCCCAAGCCGTAACCATGTATATTTTCTTTTATTGAAGTAACTGTACGGTAAAACTTTTCAAATACTTTATCTTTCTCCTCATTACTTATACCGGTTCCGTTATCTTCAACACTGATATTTATATTCCCATTCAATCTTTCCGCTCTAACAATTACTCTGCTTTTATCCGGCGAATATTTAATTGCGTTATCAATTAAGTTTTCCATAACTATCTGGATACCTTCGTAACTGCCGCGAATAAATAGGTCATCAGTTATTATATATTCTATATTATTATCCTTAAAAGTTGGTTTTACAAAATCATCTATTACCTGTGATACCTTAAATACATCCTTCTGTTGCTCTATGTTGCCGCTGTATTTAGCAATTATTAAAAGTGATTTAATTATGCTTATCATTTTATCTGTTTGAGCGTTGAGCATGCTTAATGTTTCTTTATATTCTTCCGATGTTCTTTCGCGCTTTAGAATATATTCCAGTTCTGTTTTTACTGCGGTAAGCGGCGTCATTAATTGATGCGATGCATTATCAGTGAATTGAGAAATCTGATTTATCTGAACTTCTAACCTTGTAAATAAGCTATTTAAAGTATCCCTTAATCTGCCTAACTCATCCTGCGGATGAGCGTCATATTTAATTCTTGCATTTAAATTATTAGCGGAAATATTTTCTGCAATGGTGATGATCTTATTCAAAGGGGAATAACTTTTTTTTGCTAAGAAAATACTGACTATAACAATTATGATAAGAATTAAAGGCAGATTAAACAGATTAAATAAAATTATCTTTTTCATTATTGAACTGTATTCAGTTCGGAATACAGAAAGTTGAAGATAAGCAGTTATTTTATTTTGTTCATTTAACATTGGAGAGTAAACAACTCTAAGCTGATGATTACCGGCAGTTAGATTTTCAAATTCATAATTTGAACTTATGCCCGGGTAATTAAATGGGATTTTCCCGAATGGCTTAAGATTATCGCTGCTTAAAAGGATTTTGCCTTTTTTATTTTGCACTTGAAGGAAAAACGCGCCGGAATTTACCGTTGTAAAATCCGGTTCTTTTATTTCGCTGTAACCTACAAAAACTATGGAGTCTTGCTGGATCCTAAATGAAGCGAGAAGTGTTTCTACCTCATTTTTTAACCTATCGTCGAGGTTATCGGTTAAAATTTTATTTGTTATTGCAATTGTAAAAACATTTGAAGTAACGAATAGAAGAAAAAAGATTGCAATATCCCATAATACAATCCTTTTTACTGTGCCCGTAAAAAGAGGTTTTTTAATTTTATTCTGCAATGAAAAGATACCCCTCTCCGTATATTGATTTAATTAGATTTTTCTCATTATTCTCTTCAAGTTTTCTTCTTAGATTTTTTACAGTGGCTTCTATAATATTTGTTGAAGGAACAAATTCTAAATCCCATACTTCCTTGCATATATCTTCTTTGCTCATTATCGAACCCTTATGAAGTATAAAATATTTGAGTAATTCAAACTCTTTGGAAGTAAGATAAATTTCACCACGCGGTGTGCTGACTTTTCTTCCAATAAGATCAAGCGTTATATCATTAAAAATTAGTTCATTTGAGTTTGATTGATACCTTCTTATAACTGCGTTAATTCGTGCATTTAATTCATCGAATGAAAACGGTTTGGTTATATAATCGTCTGCGCCGAGATTTAAGGCCTCAACTTTATTTTTTACTTGGCTTAATGCTGTCAGCAAAATGATAGGTACTTTACTTCCGCCTTCTCTAATATGACGGCATACTTCTATTCCGCTTACTTTCGGCATCCGCCAATCAAGAAGAATAATATCAAAAAAGATTGAATCTGAATAATGGATGGCTTCTTCGCCGTCTTTTGCAATCATTACATGATTACCTTCCTCCGTAAAATTCTTCTTCAGCGAATTTGCTATCTGCTCATCATCTTCAGCAATTAATATTTCCATTGTCTTATAATTTTATCCACCTATAAATAATAAAATATTTCCCTCTTAACAAGATTCAATCTAAAAGTGAATGAATTTTCATTATTGTTAATTACACTTTCCAATTATCCTTACATAGTTTTGGATGGTATTAAAATATTGAATTAAGAATTAGGAAATATTATGAAAACGACAAATTACTTTTTATTTTTTTTAAGTCTGCTTGGTATGCTGATATTGCAAAATAATAGCTATGCGCAAACTTGCCAATCATGCCATACCGCTGAAGCAGCTCTTTGGTCAAGCAGTAAACATGCAAACTCTCAGCCGGATGTGGCTAAAGAACTTTCAACTGATTGGGCTGGTCAGACGCCCGATTCTGTTATTGTAGGCTCTCAAGCTGAGGATTGTCTTTCATGCCATGCGCCAACTGCTGATACTGTAAATAGTGGAATGACTGAAACTAAAGCTATGGGATATTTCTTCTCAACAAATAATGGCGTTTACACCGACACAACAAAACCTATAAATACTGCTTATTGGCCAAATGTCGATTGCCAAACTTGTCATCAAAGCAATATGACAACATTTGGTGTATTTAATTCAGTTACAAAAACTTATGATGCTGTTAAGACTGCAAATGATTTATGCGGTAACTGTCATGGCACAATAAGGCATCCCGATACCGACCATCAAATTTATAATGCTTGGCTTTCCAGCAAACATGGTCATAAAGGCCAAGATGATGTTGCAGGTGAATTAGCCGACAGTCATAACGGCGAAACTCCTGAATCAGTTATTGCCGGTGAAGATTGTATTGCCTGCCATGCGCCAACTTCGGTTACTCTTAATGGAGGAATGACTGAAGCTCAAGCACTGGGTAATTTCTTCACAACTACTGGAGGTACATTCAATTCCTCAACTTCACCAGCTGATACCGTCGATTATCCTAACGTTAGCTGTATTGCTTGCCATAATCCGCATGACCCCGATACGCTTTCATACTTTAATTCGGCTACAAAATCTTATCAAATTATGAGCTCTTCAGATTCATTATGCGGCCAGTGCCATGGTAATTTACGTTTCCCGGACACAGATCATCTAAGTTATAATATTAATTCCGGTACCGGCGGTAAGAATGTTTCCAATATTACTTCAATGAACGGTATAAAATGTATTGACTGCCACATGTATAATACCGGGATTGACGGTTCAACATCAGCTATGTATAAAGGCCATACCTGGAAAGTTTTTGTGAAAGAATCTGATGGAAGCACCGATGCTTCTTGTACAAAATGCCATTCAACAATGACAGCTGATTCTGCAATGGCTTTAGTTGCAAAATGGAAGAATAACTTCCAAGCTTTGGATTCAGTTGCCGAAGCTAAAGTAACTACTGCCGCTAACCTTTTAAAGACTAACGCTGATTCAACGAATTATGCTGAGGCACAGTATAATATGACTTATGCCGAGTCTGATGAAAGCGGTGGAATTCACAATCACCTTTATAGCGTTGCGCTGCTTAACGATGCCATTAGTAAAGCTGATTTAATAGTAACCGGAATTTCATCAAAAGATTTTAATACTCCGCTAACATTTAATTTATCACAAAACTATCCTAATCCATTTAATCCTAATACACAAATAAATTATACTATTCCGCATCAAGGGTTTGTAACTTTAAAAGTTTATGATATTATCGGAAGGGAAGTAGCTGTTTTGGTGAATGGTTATAAAAACAAGGGAAATTATTCTGTAGAATTTAATGAGGTTCATAACTCCCAAATTTTATCCAGCGGTATTTATTTCTATCAATTGAAAGAGGGGAACTTTGTCCAAACAAGAAAAATGGTATTGCTGAAATAAATTTACCTGTAATAATTTTTTGTACTCATCCCAATTACATTTGGGATGGGTGCAATTTAATTTAATGTTATCATTCAAAAAGCATTTTTTAATACTTACCATCAAGGCCTATATTTCATAGCCTATTGTATTATTACTTTTCTTCTAATCTAGTAAAATCAACTTCCACACTTTACGCCATAGCTTTGCTTCTATGTTAGTCCAAAAAGGTGTTTCGCTTTATGTTGTAAAGGAACTTTTAGGCCATGAAGATTTGAGCACAACTCAAACCTGCTCGACCTTTGGCAGGTTTATTCCCACTTGCAAAAACAAAATTTAATGGATGCTGTTAATTTATTATAGCATTTCAATTTTTTATAAATATTTACTGCATTTAAACTAAAATGTTTTTAAGTTTAGGAAGAAAAAATTAAGGGAAAAATTAGGGATTAAAACGGGTTCATGATTTCTTACTCTAAAGCCCATAACATATTGAATAGATTTAAATATCTTTACTTTCTTCTTTTTTCGGTATTCTTGTTTTACTCATGCACTCTTGTTACCGAACCCACAAGTGTATATAACAGTAAAGCAGCTCCCCCGGCACTCATCACTTACAATTTTAGTCAATTATCTCCCGGTCAGCATGTTGATGGTACAATTAAAGTGACTTTTAATCCCAAGATTATCATCAGCCAATGAGGATGTTCAAGTTAGAATATATGTAGATAGTACTTTTTACAGTTACTTTTCTTCCCTCCCCTATACATTGGAATTAAATACAAGAAATTATTCTGAGGGTATGCATAATATTTATTTTTATGTATATCAAAAGGATAATAATTTAGGTTTGCTTAATTTTATTAGATGCCCCGGCTGAAGTTTACGGCACATTATCTTTATTTCGACAGAACTCCTCCGGACAAAGTTAATTTGTCGGTTATAGCTGAAAACAGCAGCACAAGGGACTTAATCTGGTCGCAAAGCAAAAGTAATGATTTTTACGCCTACCTTATCTATAAATCTGTTGGTAGCTCGCCTTACATACTAATAGATACCGTTTATGATAGAAATGTTACAAGCTTCAAGGATTCTGCATATTCCGATTTGCTGGGAGTAAAATTTCAATATAAGGTTGCAGTAACTACTGATTCTAAATTTACATTTAAAACCGATAGTAATCCCGCCGGGTGCGTGTTGGGAATGCCCATCAAATATAATTTTAATCAATATAATTCGGGTCCCTTCTTAAATGAAACCCTGTCAAGAATTTATTTCATTGTCGATGAAAAGTTAGTCGCATTCTCAACTGCTGACCTCTCAAATCTCGCTGAAGTCGCTCTGAACGGTTTGATGATTAGTCCGTCGGATTATATCTCGTTTAATTTCAACTTTTTCAAATCCAGAATTTACCTTTATAATCCAAACGGCAATAAACTATGGATTATTAATGCTTCGGATTTATCTGTTATTAAAACATTAACTCTTCCAGCCGGCGGAAATAATCTATACGTATTGGATAATTCCAGAATACTCTTTTTTTCATATAACGGATATATTATCATTGATACCGATACTAATTCTGTATTAAATAGTACCGGTAATTATTTGCATCTGTACGGTCCAGCTGTTGTTGTTCAAGACAGTGCAAAAATTGTTTGCGTATGTAATGATCCGGATAAGGGCTTGTGCCTCTTTACGGTGCTTGCAAGCAGTAGTAGCTTTAATATCCTCAATTACGTTAATATAAACAATAATTATCAAGCGATTAAATTGGCTGGTAATAAACTGTATTGCGATACCAAAAGTATCTACGACGTAAATACTCTGAACCTGATCGGGTCATTAAATATTAACGAGACTATAGATTCTTATGCAGTAACCGATGGTTTTATAGTTACAGACGGCTTATATACTTATCATTTGTCGGATAATTATTTTGTATCGTGCAAAAAAATCAGTCTTTATAACGATCAATCGAATAAGCTTATGCAGTTTTTCGTTAATACAAATAATTCTCTGGCAATAGACAAAGAAAATATATACATGGGGCCACCACCAATAAACGGAACCGGACAAGCTGATGTTCTTGGGTATTCTATAAGATACGGAAAGTAACATGAAAAAATTATTCTTATTACTTATTTTATTTATTACTGTCCCCAATTCTTATCCTCAATCCGGTTATTCAAAATTCAATCACTATTTCGGTATTCAAATAAATGCGGGTTATACTTTTTACGATTTATCTCCCTTAAAAGACAACTTTAAGGCTGGCGTGAACAGCATAGCGCAAAGTTACGATATTCCCCTTGAGGTTCAGCGGTTGTATCCAAATAATATTTCCTGGAGTGGTTATTTATTTTGGTATTTCTCTCCCGGTCTAAGTCTGGTATTCGGACCGGAATTTACAAGCACTAAGGCATTTTCAAGATATAAAGACTATGCTGGAACTTTAGATCTGACATCGTCGTTTAATCAAATATATCTGAGTGCGGATATAAGAAAAAACTTTAATAATGTTAGATACCTGCAGCCTTTTATCGGTGCTGGATTGGCATTAACGCATGTCAGTTATAATTATGATGCTGAATTGACATTTAATAACGAATATGCCATGTATAATAATCCGTATAATTCCAGTAATTCCGATTATTCTGATGTAGGATATTGCACGGAAATTTGTGCCGGCTTTGACTACAATATTAAATATAGCCGTTCTTGAATTTATCGCTTCTTATAGATACACCTGGCTGGAGTTATTAAAAATTAATCCTGATACGTTTAATATCAGACTGGGAGTACAAAAAGGATTTTTTAGATAATTAGTTATAATTATTAAAACCCTTTTATTTTTCACTCGTTACCCGTCACGTGTTACTTTCTCCTTCTTACCCCCTTCACTTGAGAAACGAGCTTGGGGAATGGGCTCCTTTCACACCTTGCGCCATAGTTTCGCATCCATGTTGGTTCAAAAAGGAGTTTCGCTTTATGTTGTTAAAGAATTGTTAGGCCATGAAGACTTAAGCACAACCCAAACCTGCCCGACATTTGGCGGGTTTATTCCCATTTACAAAAACAAAATTTGATGAAAGTAATTAACTTATTATAACTTTTTATTCTTAATAAATTCCGTAGTCTGCTTATAAATCAAACACTTAGTTCATGTTTCTTTATAATTAATATTTTCAACTATTATTTGAATCATTATTATAAGCGGCCTAAATGAATATCTTTAATTCATTAAGTCTAAGCCAATAAAATGAAAAAAATCTCAATATTTTTTAATGAAGATAACCGGCTTTTGCAAATATTTAACTGCGATAATCAGTGACCAACGTGATCTAAAAGTAGCATGCAGCCTGTGGTGACTGTGTAATAGTATTGCAGCACATTCGTGAATTAAAACCTGAATTAGTACTGCTAGACCTAGGATTAATAAATCAAAATAGCCTTCAACTAGTAAGATATTAAAAAGAATTCCTCCGCCACAAAAGTTATTGTAATGGATCTTGTTCCACTGCAGGAGGATGTACTGGCCTTTGTGGAGGCAGGTGTATCCGGCTTCATTCTTAAAGACGCAATAGTCGGAGATTTTCTTGAAACAATTAGATCTGTTGTCGGAGGAGCTAAAGTTATACTGCCGCATTTAACCGCTTCTCAGTTTTCACAGATTGTTTATAAAGCTGTGGCCGAATTAAATCCTTCTAAGGTAATTGAATCCGTAAAGATGACAAAACGCGAACGGCAGGTGGTTGATTTGATTGCGTATGGTTTGACCAATAAAGAGATTTCACAAAAAATTCATCTCTCAACCTACACTGTAAAGAGCCCCATTCATAACATTCTCGAAAAATTAGCTTTCCATACTCGGGTGCAGATTGCAAAACACGCTCACTCCTCAGATTCAGACATATCTACAGCAGATACCACCGCATTACCCAGCGAATAATTTACCTATCCAACAATACCAGGATCTAATTCAAAGGATGTAGTTCCTTTTTCATCCTTTAGAACGATTGAATTAAGAAAGCTCTCTTCATACTTTAAAAAAGTTTAAAATAGTTCTTCTATACATGTGAGTCACCAGGCGCAAGCTCAAAAAATGGAAGTTCGAAATTCAAATAAAAGATCAAAAATGAAATATATGTAGGTCTTCCATCAATAGTTAGAAATTATTTAAGCTGACTATTCTAATGAATAAAACAAACAAAAGATTCCTTGTCTTTGCGTTCATGGTTATAGTAGTGCTCTTTTTATACTTCAACGGCGGCGAAATAATGAATAGCAGTATGAATGGAAATATGAATGAAAACGGCTGGCTCGGCGTCAATAGCTGGTGGTGGTTCTCCACTGCAGCTATACTCATTTGGGGCGTCTCTTTCGGCTGGTTATTTTATAGAAAGAGATATTAACTCAATCACGATTTACCACAACAATTAAGCAAAAAACGAAAATGAAAGAATTATCGCAAATCTCTCTCCCCAGCAGGTAAAGCTCACCGAACTGGCCGGCGAAAAAATCCAGACTGTTCTCACTAAAGCGCCAGGCAACTCAGCTTCAATCGGCGGATTGAAAGTAATAACAAAAAGCGGATGGTTCGCTGCCCGTCCGTCGGGTACCGAAAATATTTACAAAATTTATGCGGAAAGTTTTCGCGGTGCGGATCATTTAAATGGCATTCTCGATGAAGCGCAGGTAATTGTTAACAATACAATTGCGGCCGGTCAAAAGCCTGATATTATCGTTAAAGAAAAATATTAAGGATAAATTATGAATAATCAAACAGGTGTCATAAAACAAAATTTGACTGGTATAAATATAGCATCGTTGATGGATATGCTTGCAAGCAAAGACGGTTTGATTCGCCAGAAAGCAAGGAAATCATTAGTGGCTATTGGTAAACCCGCAGTACCTTCACTAATCCGGATTTTGCAGAATTCCAAATTAGATCAACTTCGGTGGGAGGCAGCCAAGACTCTCGGTTCGATCGACGATAGCAGAGCGATAGCATCATTGGTGAAAGCATTGGAAGACAAGGACCATGATGTGGCATGGTTGGCTGCCGAAGCACTGAAAAAGTACAAAAAGACAGCATGGCCGCAATTATTAAACCTGTTGATAAAAAGCAAACCGGATTCTATTTTATTGAGGCAAGGAGCTCACCATATTTTACGGAATCAGAAAGAGGACGGATTTAACGATTTGCTAGTAAATCTAATAAAGTCTTTAGAATCAGGCACAACTCCGGAACCAACAGCAATAGCCGCTTATAATCTTCTCAGGCAAATGAAGGTAAAATTATAAAAACTCATTCATAAAACCCAGAGTCTAAAATGCCGTTAAAGATAAATATAAAGGATAAATCATGAACGATAAAACGAATATGAAAATGCTTTACTCTTTTCTGCCGACGGAAATAGAAGGTTTCGATTCTCTAGCCGAACTTGCACTTGATATGCGATGGTCCTGGAGTCATTACGCCGATGAAGTATGGCGAAAGCTGGATCCAGAGCTGTGGGACTTTACTCAAAATCCATGGGTAGTACTTCAGACTGTTTCGCGGGATAAACTTGAGCGCAAGTTAGCTGATCCTTTGTTTCGTAAGGAAGTAAATAACCTAATAAAGATAAAGAATCAAGCCACAGAATTACCGGCATGGTTTCAAATAAATCATTCTAAGACTACGTTAACCAGCATCGCTTATTTCAGCATGGAATTTATGCTGAGCGAGGCGCTGCCGATATATTCAGGCGGTCTCGGCAATGTTGCAGGAGACCAGCTTAAAGCCGCCAGCGATTTGGGTGTGCCGGTAGTCGGCGTTGGACTGTTATACCAGCAGGGTTATTTTCGACAGGTGATTGATAAGGATGGGGCACAGCAGGCACTGTTCCCATATAACGATCCGGGACAGTTGCCGATAACACCACTTTTAAAACCGAACGGTGATTGGCTTCGTCTTGAAATTGCACTTCCTGGTTATTCGGTGTGGCTACGCGCCTGGCAGGTTCAGGTGGGCAGAATTAAACTATACTTACTGGACACAAATGACACAGCGAACTTTCCGGCTCACAGAGGTATTACAAGCGAACTTTACGGAGGCGGGCAGGAACTGCGGCTTAAACAAGAGATCATACTCGGAATCGGCGGATGGCGTCTGCTAGCCGCCCTCGATATCCATCCGGAGGTTTGTCACTTAAATGAAGGACATGCTGCATTCGCTGTTCTTGAACGTGCAAGAAGTTATATGGAAAAAACGGGCCAATCTTTTGAATCCGCATTGCATGTAACACGAGCCGGAAATCTTTTCACAACCCACACGGCTGTTTCTGCCGGCTTCGACCGTTTCACTCCGGCTCTTATCGAACAATATTTAGGCGGTTACGCAGAACAGAAACTCGGTGTAACGCTAAAAGATTTGTTAGCTCTGGGCCGCAGTAATCCTAAAGACTCGTCTGAAAATTTCAACATGGCCTATCTGGCGGTTCGCGGCAGCGGGGCCGTGAACGGTGTAAGCCGCTTGCATGGTCAAGTCAGCCGTCTCCTCTTTGAACCTATCTTTCCGCGCTGGCCTGCAAATGAAGTACCTGTCGGTTTCGTTACAAACGGAGTACATGTGCCTACTTGGGATTCGGCAGCAGCCGACGATCTCTGGACCGAGGCTTGCGGAAAAGACCGCTGGCTTGGAACAACGGAAAAATTGAATGAGAACATTCGCCGTATCTCAGATAAAAAGCTCTGGAAATTTCGTACCGTTGCAATTAAGTCTCTAGTTGAATATGCCCGCGAACGGCTGTCACGGCAGCTTGCTGAATCAGGCGCTTCGACCGAAATAGTTAATGACACAAAATATTTATTTGATCCAAACGCATTAACTCTCGGTTTTGCACGCCGCTTCGCTACATACAAGAGGCCGAATCTGCTGCTTCATGACCCACAGCGGCTTCTTCGCCTGTTATGCGACACGCAGCGTCCGGTACAGATCATTATAGCAGGCAAAGCCCATCCGGAAGATCTCGCCGGGCAAAAACTAATTCAGGAATGGGTGCATTTTATACGTCAGCCCGAAGTGCGCCGGCATGCGGTTTTCCTTAGCGACTATGACATGCATTTAACCGGGCATCTTGTACAGGGCGTGGATGTCTGGATAAATACACCGCGGCGGCCGTGGGAGGCAAGCGGAACCAGCGGAATGAAGGTACTTGTCAACGGCGGAATCAATCTGTCGGAGCTTGACGGCTGGTGGGCGGAAGCATATGCCCCTGAAATCGGATGGGCTCTGGGAGACGGCAAGGAGCACGGCGAAGACCCCGCTTGGGATGCTGCCGAAGCAAATGCACTTTACAATCTTCTCGAGCAAGAGATTGTTCCCGAATTTTATGATCGGGACGAAAGAGGTATTCCTAAAGCATGGGTAGCTCGCATTCGTGAAAGCATGGCGATTTTAACACCCCGTTTCTCGGCTAACCGCTCAGTTCGGGAATACACCGCCCAGTATTATCTTCCGGCTGCTGCATCATATCTTAAGCGCGCTTCAGGTAAAGGTGCAGAGGGCAAAAATTATGTAAACTGGCAGCATACTCTCGAACAAAATTGGGCAGCAATACGCTTCGGCGAAATCAAATTTGAGACTAAAGGACATGAGTATGTATTTGAAGTTAAGGTATATCTAAATGAAATTGATCCGGATGCGGTTCGGGTAGAACTTTATGCGGATGGAATAAACGGCGACAGTCCGGTAAAGCAGGAGATGAAACTCATAAGTAAAGCGGCTGACATTGCAAGCAGCTGCCTCTACGGTGCGCAAGTACAGGTAAGCCGGCCTGCGGCAGACTATACGGCTAGAGTTATACCGCACTATGCCGGAATTTCTATTCCTCTTGAAGATTCACAAATACTATGGCAGCGATGATTCTATTTAGAATAGAAGATTGTGTTTAAAACATATTATGGTTATGGAGATAAGATGAAAGAAATAACTGAAATTAAATATTTATTTGTGGATATTGGCGGTGTTTTACTCTCCGACGGGTGGGTTCACGAGTTCCGCAAACTGGCAGCTAAGAAGTTTGACCTTAATGCCGAAGAGTTGGAAAAAAGGCATAACCAGGCCTTCGACACTTACGAAGAGGGCAAGCTAACAATTACGGAATACTTGAAACGGGTTGTGTTTTACGAGAAACGGTCTTTTACTCCGGCTCAGTTTAAAAAATTCATGTTCGACCAGTCGAAGCCATATCCTGAAATGATTGATTTGATCCGCCGGATTAAAGCACAGTACGGATTGAAGATTATCGTTTTAAGCAACGAAGCTCGTGAGCTTAATGCGTACCGGATTCGAAAGTTCAAGCTTAAAGAGTTTGTAGACTTTTTCGTATCGTCATGCTATGTCCACTTACGAAAGCCGGATGAGGACATCTTCCGGCTTGCCTTGGACACAGCCCAGGCCCCCGCCCGGCAGGTAGTCTATATAGAAAACACCCCGATGTTCGTCAAGATTGCGGAAGGATTAGGTATTCGAAGCATTCTTCATACGGATTACAAGTCCACTTGTTCAAAACTATCCGCGCTCGGATTAAATGTTATAAATGAATGATATTCAAAGTGATCGCATGAATGAATAGACACATAACTATTAATTAATCGACAAAATAAAGAATAGGTAATAACATGAAAGTCGTAAAAGATTATACAATAGCGGTTCTGCATGATTTGATTAAAACATCAAAAGATGAATATTTTTTGCTTGAATTAGCTTCTCGCAAATCCAGTGATGCAAAATTAAAATCCTTGTTTGCTGTTTACGCCGTCGAAAAGAAAGAGCATATAATAAAACTAGAAGCAGAAATTCGAAGATTAGGCGGAAATTCCGAAACGAATAAAGATGATTTGGAAATTTCAATAGAATTTTACGAATCATCTTTCTTTGAGGAAAGCCAAAACGGTATTATTGCAGAATGCTTAAAGAAGGACAACTTGACGATATTAAGATACTTCGATGCAATAAGAAAAAATATTATGTGGGAGGTAATTCCTCTTGTTGCAAAGCAATACTTTGAATGTAAAAGCCTTCATGATCAAATAAAGAACATATGTCTGGAAAGATCAGAGCGTTCGATTAACAAGATCGGAGTTCATTGAATAGATAATTTTAATCAAGCAAAGTAACAACGAATCAGCTATGAAAGAATATAACACTAACATTTTGACAATAAACGGCGGCTCGTCGAGCATCAATTTAACGCTGTAAGCAGTGGTCAAACCATCGAAACTGAGACTTTTTGGAAAGGTTGATCATATCAGTTTGCGCTGGATACTGCCCAAATCCAGCCCGGCAAGTAATCTATATCAAATACACTCCGATGTTCGTCAAGATAGCGAAAGGCTTAAGAATTTGAAGCGTTCTTCACACTGATTACGAATCCAATTGTGCGAAGCTGTTTTAGTTTGGTTTAAAGCTTTGAATTTGGATTAGAAAAAATTGGAGTATGAGTTGAAAGTATTAGTTTTTAACTGTGGGAGTTCTTCTTTGACCTTTAAACTATTTGAGAGGAATATTAATCACTCGATTAATGTTGTATTTTCCGGGAAAGCACACAGATTAAATGTCGAAGGTGATGAGTCTCCTTTCATCGAATATTTTTTCAACAATAGTTATGAAAACGAAAAACTTTCTGAAAAGACCCACGCGTATGCGGCAGAGTTAATTCTTAAAAAATTAAATGATACAGAAATAGAATTTAATTTTATAGGTCATCGCTGGATTCATAGTGCCGGAGAGTTTAAAACTGTCTTTATCAATGACGAATTGATTCGTAAATTACATAAGCTTATACCGTTATTTCCTATCCATCATCCCTCTATAATTAGTGTTATAAATAAATGTAAAAGTCTCTTGCCCTATATACCGCAATATATTACAGTTGACAGCTCATTTCATTCATCTATTCCGCCGGAAGCTTATACATATGCTCTTCCTAAAAATCTAATTAATAAATTCGGATTTAGGAAATACGGATTTCACGGCCTTTCCTATCAATATGTTGCTAACAAAGCTAGCAATTATTTAAAGACACCAATACAAAAACTGAAAATAATTGCTTGTCATCTAGGTACTGGCGGTTCAAGTGTAGCAGCAATTAAAAATGGTTTATCTGTAGATACATCTATGGGTTATACTTCCCTAACCGGCTTGGTTATGAGTACACGTACGGGTGACATAGATCCAATGCTCGGTATTTATTTTATGTATCAATACGGTTACCGTCCGGATAACCTGATGAGTTTATTAAACAAAAAAAGCGGTTTGCTTGGTGTATCTGAATTTTCCAGTGATATAAGAGATATTATTAAAAAAATAAGTACTGATAAACATGCTCAACTTGCATTTAATATGTATATCTACCGGTTAAAAAAATTCATAGGGAGCTATGCAATTATTTTAGGTGGATTAGATCTATTAATCTTTACTGATGATATAGGAATTAATAATTGGTTTGTCCGGGAAAAAGTATGCGAAGAGATGGATTGGTGTGGAATTAAAATGGATTTACAGAAAAATCAGAATGTAGTAATGAATAGCATTTCACAAATAAATTCTACCAATGATAAAGTAAAAATATTAATTGTTCCAAACGAAGAAGAATTTGAAATATTTAACGAAGGTGTAAAATTGATGGAGGGAAATCAAAAATGATTTTGCTATTAAACCCCTACCCTCCCTTAATGCAATGGATTATTATGGACGGTAAGAACCTTCTTGAAGGTAAAAGCAAGTTAGGAACTGAATTCATTTATAATGTAGTTGAAGCAATCGGAAATATAAGGAAAATAAAAGGTATTGGTTATTTTTTATACAATGGTGGTAAAGAAATTAAAAGTTCAATCCATATTTTTGATTCGAATACTTTACAGAACTTAAAAAAATGCGTCCCTCTCTTACCGGAGTATAACAACTTAACTTATGAATCCGCCCGGCTCTGGTACGAAAAGATGCCTTGGGTAATGCATGTTTTATTTTGCGATACTGGCTTCTTCACAGGCGTTCCTCTAGAGGCAAGTTTATATGCAGTACCTAAAGAATTAAGCATGACGGGAATAAGGAGATATGGCGGTTACGGTATATATCATCAGCACGCATTAGAATGTGCTGAACAATATTTTGGTTCTTCAATTAAACGGATTATTAATATTTATATTGGTAATAACTCAAACATTGCCGCAATCAAAGACGGAATCCCTATAGATTTTTCAATTGGCTTTACTATGATCGAAGGAATATTTTCCGATACAGGCTGCGGAGATATTGACCCTACCATCATATTTGAGCTTTACTCCGCGGGTATGTCTTTCGAAGAAATAAATAATTTATTATCTCACTTAAGCGGTTTCACTGCTTTACTTGGAAAGAAGACTACTATCTATGAAGTTTTAGAAAATAAAAATGGAACTGACGAAGCAGAAGCGCTTAAAAGTTTTAAATACAATGTCCTTAAATATATAGGCTCATATATATCAATTTTAAATGGTGTTGATTTAATTATTTTCATAAGCAATCACATAAAAGAATCCCGGGAATTAATAAATGAGATTTGTCGTGGTTTAAATTTTATCGGAGTAAAAATAATAACGGATGAAATAGAGAAATCTAACATCAACGTTATTTCTAAAACTGATTCTAAAACAAAAGTAATCTGCCTTAATATAAATAAGTGGGAAATAATGAATAATAAGTTCAAAAGTATGTTAAATAACAAAAGGAGTTAAAAAAATGAAAAATGAAAAAAGATTTTTAGTAGATGTGGAAATAAGAAATCTTCCTTTTCCAATCAGGGTTCTATCAAGAGAAAATCCTATGGGACAACAGACAGAAGCGAGAATATCAGTTTTAGCTCGTATCATGCAAGAGTTTGAAGCCACATGGATAAATAAATTCATTCAAATCCTCCATAAACACCGGGATACAATTGGAACTAAAACTATGAGCAAGAATATTATGGATTATTTCTACTCTTTAAAAGCAACAATGGTAAAAATAGATTTTGATTTTTCATTCTTTGTTGAAAAGCTTACACCCGTTTCTCATGAAAAATGCCTGGTAAGATATCGTTGCACATATTCAGAAAAGAAATCTTCAGTAATGGAACCTAAGGTTTTATTAAAAATTGAAATCCCTGTTATTACTTCATATCCGGTTTTGTCTCATGTTGATGTACGGACCTTATTTGGCCAACTAAGTATAGTTAATATTAGTGTTGAATCGTCTAAAGATATTTATCCCGAAGATATAATTGAAATTGTAGAAAATCATGCATTATCTCCTATTCATTCTTTTTTAACTGAAGAGGACGAAGTATATATAATTAAAAAAATTCATGATTCCTCCAAAACCAGTGTCGAAATGGTAGATGAGATAAAAAATGAGCTCTCCCTGCTGAAAGATATTGAATACTCTAGCGTACGTTGTACTAATTATGGTATGCTTCACACCTATGCTACAGTTGTTGGTACTGAAAAAAGTTTATGGACTCCTGATAGCGGATATGAAGACGATCTTTTTTAGTCTCACCAAATTATCCTCATTTGAATAGAGCCAGGATGATCTAATTGCAGAATTCTTGAAGAAAGACGACTATACGATATTAAGATACTTCGATGCAATAAGAAAAAATATTATGTGGGAGGTAATTCCTCTTGTTGCAAAGCGATTTTTTGGATGTAAAAGCCTTCATTACCAAATAAAAAATATTTATCCGGAAAAATCAGGGCGGCTGATTAGCAAACGAACAAATAAATTAACATAAAATTAACTATGAAAAGACCTAACACATATATTCTTACAATCAACGGCGGCTCATCGAGTATCAAGTTTGCATTGTATCATACAGGCGCGCCATTAAAAAAAAGTCTTCATGGAAGCGTTGACCGTATTGGTCTGCCGGGTACAAATTTAACTTTCAGCGAATCAGACGGTAGACCAAAAGAGAGCCTCACTCTTGAATCCTCCGACACCAAATCAGCAGCAAATTTTCTGATTGATTGGCTGGAAAAAAAGATTGATTTTTCTTCGATAAAAGGAATCGGACATCGGGTGGTTTTCGGCTTGAAACATACGGAACCCGAACTCATTACACATGAATTGATGGACGAACTGCATCGAATAAGCCCGTACGATACCGACCATCTGCCTGCTGAGATTGAACTGGTCGAGTCGTTGGTGCGGCGTTATTCTAAAATACCACAAGTTGCTTGTTATGATACGGCATTTCACCGTACAATGCCGCGTGTTGCCAAAATTTTGCCTATCCCCCGCCGATTCGAAGCATTGGGAATCCGGAGGTACGGATTCCACGGTTTGTCCTATGCTTTTCTCATGGAGGAACTCGCTCGTGTAGCCGGTACAAAAGCAGCGCAAGGCCGGGTGATTCTGGCTCATCTTGGTAATGGGGCGAGTTTGGCTGCTGTTCGCGATGGGAAAAGTATTGATACCAGCATGGGCTTTACACCTGCTGCCGGTCTGATGATGAGCACTCGTTCAGGCGATTTGGATCCGGGTGCCGCGTGGTTTATGATGCGGGCTGAAAACCTGACTGCCAAACAATTCAATAAGCTAATCAATCATGATTCCGGACTTCTCGGTATTTCCGAAACCAGTTCCGACATGCGGGATTTGCTCAAGAAAGAAAACGATGACGTTAGAGCAGCGGAAGCTGTGGAATTATTTTGTTACCAGGCTAAGAAATGGATAGGAAATTTCGCCGCTGCACTTGGTGGTTTAGACACATTGGTTTTTGCCGGAGGTATCGGTGAAAAAAGTCCGGTCATTCGCTCCCGCATTTGTAAAGGATTGGAATTTCTAGGAATTGATCTTGAAGAAAAACAAAACATTGCTAACGCTCCGGTTATCTCAACAGATACCGGGCGGGTTTCTGTCCGCGTAATTCACACAGATGAAGAATACATGATAGCAAAAACAGTAAGCCAAATTTTAAAGCTTGATTCCCAAAAGGAGTAGAACTTGTGAAAAATAATACTAAATCGAACGGAAAACGTTTTGTTTATCTAGCCGCCGCCATCTCGGCGCTGGGCGGCATGCTTTTCGGCTATGACATCGGTGTTATCTCCGGCGCCATTTTGTTCATCACGAAACAATTCGCTCTCTCCCCGGAAATGGAGGAAGTAGTAGTTAGCTCGGTTCTGTTGGGATGTCTCACCGGCGCAATAGTGGGAGGATTCTTGTCTGACCGCTATGGACGACGAAGATTATTACTTATCACTGCGGTAGTCTTCATTTTAGGCGCTGTCGGGGCGGCTCTGTCACCTGACACTGTATGGCTGATTGTCGCACGGTTCTTTGCGGGCACCGCTATCGGCGTTGCATCGTTTGTTGCACCGCTTTACATTTCCGAGATTGCACCGGTTGCCATTCGCGGAAAGCTCGTTTCGCTCAATCAACTCGCGATCACTCGGCATTGTTATTTCTTAGGCATCACTATGCCTTGCCGGGGCACAGGCCTGGCGCTGGATGTTTGCAATGGCGGTGATTCCTGCGGCAGCATTTGGAATTGGATTGATGCTCATTCCGAACAGCCCGCGATGGCTCGTAAGCCGCGGACACCTGGATCAAGCCCGCATCGTGATGAAACGGCTCCGATCACCGGAACAGGTTGAGAGTGAACTGAGCGAGATTAAGAACAGCGCCGAACAGCAGAAGGGACACTGGCCGGAACTGTTCATGCCGTACTTACGTGTGGCGATGATAGTTGGTATCGGACTTGCGATTGCGCAGCAAATCACCGGCATAAACACTATCATTTATTACGGCCCTACCATTTTCAAGTTTGCCGGCATGTCTTCGTCGTCGGTAGCAATTCTGGCAAGCGTAGGTGTTGGAGTTATCAATGTTGTAATGACTGTGGTATCCCTGCAGCTGATTGACCGGATCGGGCGGCGGCCGCTTTTGCTGATTAGCCTGGCGGGAATGACACTGAGTCTGTTCGTGTTGGGGCTGGCGTTTTCGCTTCCGCAATTTACCGGCAGTCTGGGAGTGATCGCGGTAATAGTTGTTATGACCTATGTTGGTTCGTTCGCAGTGGGAATGGGACCTATTTTCTGGCTGTTAATTTCGGAAATGTATCCGCTGCGCATCCGGGGCCGGGCGATGAGCGTGGCTACGGTTGCCAATTGGGGAGCTAACTTGATTGTGGCTTTGACGTTTTTGTCACTCACTCAAGTCCTCGGTAAAGCCGCTACGTTTTGGTTATACGGCCTTATTAGTATCGGTACATGGATTTTTTCATTTTACCTTGTACCGGAAACCAAGGGCAAAAGCCTTGAACAAATTGAAGCACACTGGCGGGCGAGAAAGCCTGCACGGACATTATGAAAGTATGAAAAAGGTTACCGGAAAGGCAGCCTAAAAAAGTAAAGACATTTAATTATATAAGGAGTAATTATGCAGCGTAGTATAAATAATTTGATAGACTTCACCATTAGTGCAAAGGATGGTGAGTTAGGAAAGGTAAGTAAGTTCTTCTTCGATGATCTAACATGGTTAATCCGTTATTTAGTTGTGGAAACCGGCAACTGGTTGTCTGAACGGAAGGTACTTATTCCGCATGCGGCACTTGGCGAGACTGATTGGAAGAAGAAAACATTTCAAGTAAACCTCACTATGGAACAGGTTCGGCAAAGCCCCGATATAGATACTGAAAAAACCGTATCCCGACAGCATGAGATAGTATTGTTTAACCATTACGCACTGCCGGTTTATTGGGGAAATGGATTTTATGCCGGACCAATCGGAATGGTTCCGTTTTATACCTATTACGATAGGAAACCGGTGAAGGAAGACAATGATTCAACTCAACAACTCAAAGGTGATACACACTTGCGCAGTGCTAAAGAAGTTAAGGGCTACCATATTCATGCCGACGACGGTGAGATTGGCCATGTAGAGGATTTTATTATTGATGACGAGACATGGGCGATTCGTTATTTAATCATCGATACAAAAAACTGGTGGCCGGGGAAAAAGGTACTGGTCTCACCGAAATGGATGGACCGCATTAGTTGGAGCGAGAGGAAAGCCTTCATCAATCTTTCCCGCGAAGCTATTAAGCAGTCCCCCGAATACACTGAGGAGTCTCTGCTAACCAGGGATTATGAATCGGCACTGCATCGACATTATAATCGTAAAGGATACTGGGTTGATGAACCGGTTGTTAAGGAACATCAAAGTTGAAACATTGACGAAAAAGGACATTCATAGCGCAGCATTGCCCCCAAGGGACAAGCCGTCAACCAAAATGAATGCAGTAGGCATGCTTGCATGCAGGTTCACGCAACCATGCTTCAAGAATATATTGATAAAAAAACAAAAATATCATAGAGAATTCTATAAATGGGTAACATGTCACCCTTAAGCAGTTCAAGCAGGTTTGGCCAATGGATCAGACGAGTATGGATGATTCTTCGCCTTGCCTTCAAAAAGTTTCTCCGGATTGATGGAGTACAGTGGGCGGGAGCATTCTCCTTTAACACGTTCTTCTCGCTGTTTCCATTAATCGTTCTTTTCGTAAGCATTGCTTCGACTTTTATTGACAGGGATCGGGCCGGAAAAGTGATAATTACTTATATAGAAAGCTATGTCCCTATTAGCGGTGAAATGCATAACTACATTTTTAATACCATCACTGGTGTGATCAATGCGCGCGAACAAGCAGGTATAGTCGCGCTTGTCATACTTGTTTGGGCTTCCGTCCAATGTTTCATCACACTCATCGTTGCTGCCAACCGTGCCTGGGGAACAGCAGTGGATAAAAATTGGTGGCGCCTACCTCTCAGAAGCTTGGCGCTGCTAGGTATTACAGCAAGTATGGTTCTGCTGGGTATGGTATTGCCGGCAACAATACGAATAGCGAAGAATTGGTTCTTTGCGACAAATGATTTCAGTCCCTGGCTGTATGACATAGGAAGCTTTTTCATCCCGTTAATTCTGGCTTTTTTCAGTCTGAGCCTGTTTTACAGGCTCGCCCCGCTCCGTACCACCAGGTTTGCCGAAGTATGGGTCGCCGCTCTGTTATCTACAGTTCTACTGCAAGCTAGCGAAAGTTTGTTCGAAATCTATCTGAAAAACTTCGCCACCTTGAACGCTGTCTATGGGACGTTTGGTGGAATCATGGCATTGTTGCTGTGGATTTATCTTTGCGGGTGCATTTTCATCTTCGGAGCCTGCTTGTCCGCAGCTCAAGCGGAAATGTGTCCACTTCCGGTGAAAAACGATTTTAGTGCTGGTTAAATTTTAAACTTAATATTGAAAGAATTATTAATCATGAAAACAAAAAAAATGTCTGAGAAGAAATTAGTTAAAGAAGTAAGAGAAGGATTTGAAGATAACATTGAAGCCAAAACGAAAAAGACGAATGCAAAGGATAAACCATTATCACAAGAACTTCTGCAAAAAATGAATGCTTATTGGCGTGCTGCCAACTACCTTTCGGTAGGGCAGATTTATCTATTTGACAATCCGCTATTAAAGAAACCATTAAAATTGAAGCATGTAAAGCCGCGTTTGCTGGGGCATTTCGGAACTACTCCCGGCCTTAATTTTATCTATGTGCACCTCAATCGTATCATCAAGGAATACGATTTGAATATGATATATGTTATCGGCCCGGGTCACGGTGCGCCCGGGATAGTAGCCAATACCTACCTGGAAGGAACTTACAGCGAGGTTTATCCAAATATCACCCAGGACGAAGAAGGTATGAAAAAACTGTTCACACAATTTTCCTTTCCGGGCGGTATCCCGAGTCATGTTGCGCCGGAAACACCGGGCTCTATTCATGAAGGCGGAGAACTCGGTTATTCTTTATCTCATGCTTATGGTGCAGCATTCGATAACCCGGATCTAATCGTTACATGCGTCGTAGGCGACGGTGAATCGGAAACCGGACCGTTAGCCACCAGTTGGCACTCTAATAAATTCCTCAATCCGGTTAATGATGGAGCCGTGCTGCCCATCTTACATTTGAACGGTTACAAGATAGCTGGACCAACTGTTCTGGGACGCATCAGTCACGAAGAATTAGATCAGCTCTTCCGCGGTTACGGCTACAAACCATATTTTGTTGAGGGAGACGATCCCTACAAGCTTCACCAAGTCTTGGCAGCCACTCTTGATACAGTAATTGCCGAGATTAGGAACATACAAACCAAAGCGCGAAACAAGGGCTTTAAGGAAAGACCAAAGTGGCCTATGATCGTATTCCGTACCCTTAAAGGATGGACTTGCCCGAAGGTAGTTGATGGACTACCGATCGAAGGCACTTTCCGCGCGCATCAGGTACCGATCACAGATTTTGTGAATAAACCTGATCATTTAAAAGTGCTTGAGCATTGGATGAAGAGTTATAAAGCAAAAGAATTATTTGATAAAAGCGGTAGGTTAATTCCTGAACTTGCTGAGTTAGCGCCTAAAGGCGAACGGCGTATGGGAGCGAATCCCCATGCTAACGGAGGACTTCTTCTTAAAGGATTAAAAATTCCGAATTTCCGTGATTACGCTTTAAAGGTAACTAACCCGGGCACTGTTGAAGGAGAAGCCACGCGAGTACAAGGTAATTTCATCCGCGATGTAGTCAAACTTAACCAGACCAACTTCCGCGTTTTCAGCCCGGACGAAACTGCATCGAACCGGTGGGGAGATGTATTCGAAGTGACAAATCGCTGCTCTACAGCGGAGATAATTCCAATTGACGATCATGTTGCACCTGACGGACGCGTAATGGAAATGTTAAGTGAGCACCAGTGCGAGGGCTGGCTCGAAGGTTATTTACTAACAGGCAGGCACGGCTTCTTCTCTTGTTATGAAGCGTTTATCCACATAATTGATTCTATGTTTAATCAGCACGCCAAGTGGATCAAAGTGGCTCACCAAATCCCCTGGCGAAGTCGCGTTGCTTCATTGAACATTCTACTTTCATCTCACGTTTGGAGACAAGACCATAACGGCTTTAGTCATCAGGATCCAGGTTTCATTGACCACGTTGTAAATAAGAAAGCGGATGTTATCCGTGTGTATCTTCCGCCGGATGCTAATACACTTTTGTCGGTAACCGATCATTGCCTACGCAGCCGCGATTATGTTAATGTTATTGTTGCAGGCAAGCAGCCGGCCCTGCAATGGATGGATATTGATTCTGCCATTAAACACTGCACCGCCGGGTTAGGCATATGGGAGTGGGCAAGCAACGACAAAGGCGAAGAACCTGACGTAGTAATGGCTTGCTGCGGCGATGTTCCTACACTGGAAACATTGGCTGCTGTCGAACTGCTAAGGAAGAACTTCCCAGAACTTAAAGTCAGGGTTATTAATGTGGTAGATCTTATGACGCTCCAACCGAAAAGCGAGCATCCGCACGGACTCAGCGATAAGGATTTTGATAAACTCTTTACAAAAGATAAGCATGTCATCTTCGCCTACCATGGCTATCCGCTGCTGATCCACCGTCTCACTTACCGCCGGTCCAACCAGGAGCGGTTTCATGTGCGCGGTTATAAAGAGGAAGGGACGACAACTACCCCATTCGATATGGTGGTACTGAATGAATTGGATCGTTTCCATCTTGTAGGCGATGTGATTGACCGCGTGCCGGGTTTAGGTTCGCGGGCGGCATATGTTAAACAATTCCTACGTGATAAGCTTTTAGATCACAAAAAGTATATTGATAAATATGGGCAGGACATGCCCGAAATTCGGAATTGGAAATGGAGCAATCCCAAATAAATAAGAAAGCAATAATTGACGCAGTAACGAAATTACACAATCAAATAAGGAAAAGATTATGAATATTCTAATCAATACCGGCCATAATATCCAGGGTAATAAAACACTAATTACTAAGTTCAGTAGCACAATTAAAAGTGCATTAAGTCGGATGAGCGATCATATTACCAGTGTGCAAGTCCATCTGAAAGATGAAGACGGCGATAAAAAAGGAAAGAACGACAAACGATGCATGATAGAAGCACATTTAGAAGGACGTCAGCCTATAGTCGTCATAGATCATGCAGCAACCTTGAACCAGGCCCTCGACGGTGCTACTGGTAAATTAATAAGTATGATTGAAAGCATTCTTGGACGTCAACGCGATCAAAGGAATCATAATACAGAACAGTCTGAACCCGAGTTGAACTCTCCCGAGGAGAAGTGAGCGTTTCATTAGCAAGTTATCGTCGAAAGCTGGTGAACTAAAATATCGACGAGTTACTGGTTAATCTTAAAGGAAATTTTTCCCTTTACGATAAAGCAATATCTATGAAGAATTGCGCGCCGCGGCGAATACCATAGCACAATGGAAAATATATTAAAACGATTTTGCAGAGTCCTCTCACTGATGAAGGTACCAGCACATACAAAAGATATGGTCCCTTTTTCATCCCTTTGCTCGATTGAATTAGGACTGCACTCTTCATAATATTATAAAGTATAGAATTGTATTTTATAAATTCTAAAGTCATTAGATATTTGTATAAAGATATTAAGTCCTATGCTTATAAATGAAATCTAGGAATAAAAAACAAGTAGACTTTTGATAAAAAGATAAGAACTTAGCTCACAATTTTTAAGATAAGTAAAACCAATGAAAAAAATTAAAAACAGATTTTTAATGATTGCGTTTATTATAGTGGTCGCGCTCTTTTTTTACTTCGGCGCAGGGGCTATGATAGACGCCGGGATATATGGAAGTATGCACGGAAACGGTTGGGCTGGCAGCGTGAGTTGGAGAATGTATCCAGCTTCAATTACTCTCTTTTTGAGTGCTGCACTTGGCTGGCTGCTGTTTAGAAAAAGAAATAAAGCAGGTAAGGATATATCATAGCATTTTTAAGCGATGAGAATAAGCATCAATAATTGTAATTATTAAACATGAATGTTTATTGAAAGCAACCGCTGAATTCAGTGAAATGAAAAAATAAAGGTGATCCGATATGAAAACTATAAAAATGAAAAAAGTTCTGATTGCACTGGATTATAATCCAACGGCACAAAAAGTAGCAGAGATAGGTTTTTCAATGGCTAACGCTATGAACGCTGAAGTTATATTGCTGCATGTAATATTAGATCCGGTCTATTACTCCTCTGTAGAATATTCCCCCATAATGGGAATGAGTTTTTCCGGTTACACGAATATGGATCTATTACAATTAGAAACCGTCGAAGAACTGAAAAAAGCATCTCAACTTTTTCTGGATAAATCAAAACAGCATCTTGGTGATAAAACAATTGAAACCCTTGTAAGCGAAGGTGATTGTGCTGATACCATAATAAAGACTGCTGAAGAATTGCATATCGATATTATAGTTATGGGCTCTCACAGCCGGAGATGGTTGGAAAATATAGTTATGGGTAGTGTTGTGGAAAAAGTTTTACATAATACTTCTATACCGCTTTTCATCATTCCGACCAAACAAAGTAAATGATAATTATAAAATTTGTTAAATAGGAATTCAATTAAAAAAGCTTTTAAAAGTTAGATACTGAAGCAATTATGTTAAAGGATGGTAAAGGCAGTAATGGGAAAAAAGAAATTTTATGAAACATAAACATTTCTCGATTGGTAAAATTCTTGGGATTCCAATTTTTCTGGATTATTCCTGGTTCATAATTTTGGCACTGTTAACCTGGATGTTGGCGCAAAATTATTTCCCGCTTGAATTCAAAAATTGGACGATATTCTCTTATTGGACGGTCGGTTTTATAACTTCGATTTTGTTCTTCATTAGTATTTTACTTCATGAATTCGGTCATTCTATAATTGCAATAAAATATAAGATTAAAGTAAAAAGGATAACACTTTTCTTATTCGGCGGAGTAGCTGAAATTTCAAAAGAACCGTCGAAATCATCGGTGGATTTTTGGATTGCTGTTGCCGGTCCAATTACCAGTATCATATTAGCTGCTATCTTTTATTTATCAGCAAAGGTATTTGTACAAAATCAATATCTTGCAGCTTCATTTCAATACCTTGCTTTTATTAATTTTATTTTGGTAATATTTAATTTAATTCCCGGATTTCCGTTAGACGGAGGAAGAATTTTGAGAGCGATCGTATGGGCCATTACAAAAAATTATAAACAAGCAACTATAATTGCCGCTAACGCAGGAAGATTTTTCGGGCTCTTATTTATTATGCTCGGTGTTTTTCAGATTTTTCAAAATAATGTTTTTAACGGTTTATGGATGATATTTATTGGCTGGTTCCTTGAAATTGCTGCAATATCCCAGATTAAAAGACAGGCGCTTAACGGTTTATTATTAGGGCACCAGGTACACGAAGCTTTGTCTAATGATTATGGTATAGTATATCCTGATTCTACGGTTCAGGAAATTATAGATAATCATTTCATCGGCGCCAATCGAAGGAACTTACTTGTTAAGGATGATAATATAATGGTCGGATTTCTTACACCCGGACGAATAAATTCTATTGCAATAAAGGATAGGCAAAATAAAACAGTAAAAGATGTAATGATTCCATTACAAGACATTAATAAAATAAATCCCACTGAACCATTATTAGACGCATTAAGGTCCATAAACGAAAATGATGTGAGTGTGGTCCCTGTCATTGAAAATGGCAATTGCATTGGAATATTAAATAATAACAGTATTACTCAATTTATATTTGAACTGAAAAAGATGGGGGCGTTAAAGTGACTGTTTGTTTTGTAAGTTTGAAGTTCTTTAGCATAAATACATTACTTGAATGACAACAAGAGAGTTTTGTATAGCAGGTATGACTAAAGCTAAATTCATTTTAATTTTATTATCCACGATGCTTTTTAATAAAGTACGGCTATTACAACAAAAAATAATTTAAAAATTATAACGGTTAGTTTGCCGGGTAATTAATCTTTTTCAACTTTTGGCTGGCTTACCTGAAATTCCGTATTCTTAATATGTAAATCTCTCTGCGGGAAAGGTATCTCGATGTTGTTTTCACTAAATTTTTTAAATATTTCAAAATAAAGTTTACTTTTCAGGAATCCCGGCGTAGTGATGTAACTGCTTGTCCAGATCAGCAGATTAAAATTGAGTGAACTGTCACCAAATTCTTTAAAAAGTACAACAGGTTCGGGATTCTTTAAAACTCCGTCTTCTTTATCCGCAACTTCCAGTAAAATTTTCTTTACATTTTCAGGGTCTTCTTTATAAGCAACCCCCACCGGAATACTGAATCTCACATTCCTATCGTTGTGGCTCCAGTTAATAACTATTGTCGAAATAAATTCAGAGTTAGGAACTATCACCGAAATATTATCATTTGTTAAAATCATTGTAGACCTCATAGAAATATTCATAACATCACCAAAGACTTCTCCAACCTGGATCCTGTCCCCTACTTTTATCGGTCTTTCAAAAAGAATAATTATTCCGCTTACTAAATTGTTTGTTACATTCTGTAAACCGAACCCTATGCCAACACCAAGAGCACCGGCGAGAATAGTAATTGTACTCAAGTTAATTCCAACGGTTTGTACTACAATTATAAGCCCCAATATAAGAATGCCGTAACGAATAATTGTACCGACCGCCAGCCGCACTCCCAGCTCTACCTTGCTTTTGGAAAGGACTTTATAGATCATCCATTTTCTGAGTCTTGCAGTAATGAAGAAAAGAAGCCATGCAAGAAAAATAAAATAAAGTAGAGTCCAGAGCGTTATTGAAGTATTCCCAATATCAATAAGATGAATGCTGAGGAAATCTTTTACATAATTAAAATATTTTTGGATGGACTTGAAAAATTCATTCATTTAAATACCGTGGTATGTATCCTATCGATAATTTGATTTATCGAAATGATTTGTTTAAAAAATATATTTATTATGATAGCTAATCTTGGTTTTGTCATATTCATTAAGGAACAGCTTAATCCTTGTTCTTCAATCCGTATATAACATACAACAATTCGCAAACAATCTCTTCATCCAAAAGATGTAGTTCCTTTTTCATCCCTTTGATCGATTGAACCATTCCGATTTACTTAATATAATATCAATATAATAAAGCAACTTTTACAAGGAGAGTTATGAAGTATAAATTTTTCAGCTTAACGATTATCTTGCTGATTGCAGGATCACTTTTAACCGGTTGTGAAAATAATCGAGAAAATGCAAAAGAAAATATTAAGCAAGCAAATCAAGATATGATAGATGCGCAGGCTCAATATGAGAAGGAATGGCAGCAATTCAAGAATGATGCTGAATTAAAAATCAGCGATAACGAAAAAAGGATTAATGAATTCAAAGTGGAAATGAAAAAGACGAGTGCAAAATTTAAAGCTAAATATTCAAATAAAGTATTGACTTTAGAACAAAAAAATATCGAACTGAAGAAAATGATTAACAACTATCAGTATGAAGGAAAAGCTAATTGGGAAGAATTCAAACAAGAATTTAGTAATAATATCGATAGTGTTGGAAATGCACTTAATGATATTTTCGCAAAAAAAGACTAACCTTTAATTGATAATTGAATTGGAAGTAAAAATGGAATTAAAGATGTATACTTTATGTTTTTTGTTTCTAAATTATATCGAGCGCAGATTAGAGCTACAATTGGATAAATTAGATATTAAATGACACCTATTAAATGGAAAAAATAATATTGCAGCAGTCACGGGATGAAAATCCCGAACCAGATGTCAACCAGGGAAATAATTCCGAAATAATTCAAGGTTCAGTATTTAAAAAATTCTTTTTGGAAATAGCTTCAATTACAATTTTTACATGGCATTTTTTTAAAGAAGTATTCAAACCGCCGTATGAATTTAATGAGCTACTCAAACAATCTTTCCTAATCGGTTACAAATCCTTTCCTTTGGTTGCTGTTACAGGATTTATTATAGGGCTTGTCCTTACTATTCAGTCAAGGCCGACATTGGCAAAGTTTGGGGCGGAATCTTGGCTGCCTGCTATGGTTGCAGTTTCAATTATACGGGAAATAGGACCGGTTATAATTGCGTTAATCTTTGCCGGGAAAGTCGGATCGGGAATAGGTGCGGAGTTGGCATCGATGAATACAACCGAGCAAATTGATGCAATGCAAGTATCGCATACTAATCCATTTAAATATCTCGTTGTTACAAGGGTGCTATCTGCTACGTTGATGCTTCCCATATTGGTAATTTTTGCAGATGGTGTTGGTTTGCTAGGGTCGTTTGTGGGCGTTAATATAAAAGGAGATGTAAGTATCTACTTCTTTTTTTCGCAGATATTTAAAAGTCTTGGATTTAATGATCTATTCCCTGCTTTTATCAAAACTTTTTTCTTCGGGTTTGCTATCGGGCTTGTCGGAAGTTATAAAGGATATTATTCAAACAAAGGAACTGAAGGAGTTGGAAAAGCCGCTAACTCAGCCGTCGTATTCGCATCTTTAATGGTTTTTATAATAGATATGATAGCGGTACAAATCACAAGTTTGCTCCAACACTAAATTGGGTAATGAGAAAAATGACAGATAATTCAACAGCAATAATAACCGAACAAGATAAGAGACAAAATGTTTTTGTTGTTGAGATGGAACATCTTAAGAAATCTTTTGGGAATAATCTAGTTCTCCGGGATATTAATTTGGTGATCCATAAAGGAGAAAATCTCGTAATACTCGGGAAATCCGGCACCGGTAAATCAGTTCTTATAAAATGTATTGTGGGATTGGTTGATATTGATGAGGGGAAGCTTGTAATACTCGGGCACAATATTTCTGAATTAAAGGATGAGGAGCTAATTGAAGTACATGAGAAGATAGGTTTTCTTTTTCAAAGCGGAGCTTTGTATGATTCCATGACTGTAAGAGAAAATCTTGAATTTCCGCTTAGAAGACAAATAGGTTCGATGAAGAAAGAAAAAATCAAATTGCTGATAAAAGAAGCATTGGAAAATGTAGGACTTTCTGAAACAATTAATGAGATGCCTTCAGAACTTTCCGGGGGTATGCGCAAGAGGTTAGGATTAGCCCGGACTTTGATATTAAAACCTGAGATAATGCTTTATGATGAACCGACAACAGGACTGGATCCCATTACATCAAAAGAAATAAGTAAGCTCATTTTGGAAGTACAAAAAAAATATAATACCTCTTCCATCATTATCACACATGATATCGAATGCGCCAGGCTAACAGCAAACCGGATCATAGTTATCAAAGATGGAATATGTGCTGCGGAAGGATCATATACCGACCTTCAGAATTCGACAGATACATGGGTAAGATCATTTTTTGAATAATAATTCAGAAAAATTATAAGAGAAGATCAAATGAAAAATAACGTAACAAATAATATCAGGCTGGGAATATTTATTTCTCTTGGAATTCTTGTATTTATTGTGGCAATATATTTTATCGGTGAAGGGCAGCAATTATTCAGACATACCTTTCAACTAAACGGAGTATTTAATGATGTTGCCGGGCTTCAGGCGGGAAACAATGTACGGTTATCAGGTGTAAATGTGGGAACTGTAAAAAACGTTAGTATAGTAAGTGATACTTCCGTTAAGGTAGAAATACTAATTGATGAAAGCACCCGGAAGTTTATAAAGAAAGATGCAATTGCAGTTATTGGCTCGGAAGGGCTTATGGGGAATAAAGTTTTAATTATAAAACCGGGAACAGGCGGAAAAAAGGAAATAGAAAACAACGATGTTATCGAAACAATCCAGCCGATTAGTATGGATAATATAATGAAATCACTAAATACAACTATTGAAAATACATCACAAATAACCGGTGATTTATCTAAAATTACTAGAAATGTAGAATCAGGTAAAGGAATAATAGGAAGGTTGATGATGGATAAATCGTGGGGGCGAAATTTTGATTCTACTTTCACTAATTTGAAAGACGGTTCGGCAGGGTTTAAAACACTTATGGATAAATCGAGTGAAATGGGAGATATTCTAACTTCATTAAAAACAACTATTGATAATACATCCGCAATTACTGGCGATTTATCTAAAATTACTTACAGCATACATGCAGGGGACGGAATAATAGGAAGGCTGCTAATGGACAAAACCTGGGGACTGAACTTTGATTCTACTTTTGTTAATATGAAAGAAAGCTCCAATAACTTAAATATACTGATGAAGCAGGCGAAAAGCAGCTGGCTGCTGTGGGGTTTTTAAATATTTAATCAACAGTAATTCCTTTTAAAGAAGTAGTATAATGCAGGATTTAATATATTATACAAGATTAACTAATAGTGGATACACTCATTAAGTTTATATCTTGATAACTTTTTTATAATATCTTCTAAATTCAATAATCTTAAAAATTGCCTCACCCTAACGATGTAGTCCATTTTTCATCCCTTTGCTCGATTGAATAATACCTTATAACTGGCAATAATGGAACCGGAATAAAATCTAATAATTACGCATAATTTAAGTGATAGATTTTTCATAATGTAAATAATGGGAAAGGTATAATATATAACCGAAGGAGGTTTAAGATGACAAATGAAAAAAAAGGAATGGGAAAAGGTTTAATGATTGGAATTTTTACCGGTGCTACTATCGGGTCAATCATTGCACTTCTATACGCTCCTAAGTCCGGGAAAAAGTTTCGTAAGTATATAAAGATCAAATCGCAGGATTTTATAGACGATGCCGACAAATATATTTCCAATGCCCAAAAGGACGCTTCACAAATGATCAAAGATGTTAAAAAAAAGTCCAAATTATTAGTTGCTGACGCTGAGGAAAAGGTAGATGCACTTTTAGACGAATCCGAGAAAATCCTGACCGACGCAAAAAACAAAGTGGGAGATTACGTACAGAAGAGCAAAGTTAAGCTCGAAAAAGAAAGTGGTCATTTGAAATCCGCCTTTAAGGCAGGTGTTGACGATTATAAGAACGAATAGGAAACTTGATAGAGTATGAATTTAATTGACATTTTCCTTATAATATTAATCTTATCAGCTTCTTCTCTTTGCATTTTCTTAATCTTATACTTGAAAAAAGTTTCCGGGCAGGTTGAGGCCGTTAGCAAAGATATTCATCGGCTTGTAGAAAATACTATCCCAATATTGAACAATCTGGAAGAGGTTACTAAGCGTGCAAACATAATAGTAACAGGAGTTGAAGGATACTGGAAGGAAATAGACCATTCTATCGAAACTCTGCGCGGTAAGATCTCGAATTCCGGATCATGGGAAAAGTTCCGCGATGTTAAGATGCAGTTAATTGAACTTAGAAAAAAATTTAGAGCTATCACAAAAGGTGTATCGGCTTTTTATCGCAAATATAAGAAAAAGTAATTTTTTAATGTTATGATTGAGTTATCTATTTTCGTAACTGGAACTATAATGAGATTGTATCGTAGTTTTATTAAAAACAGCACTTAGTCCAAACGATCTAGTTCCTTTTTCATCCCTTTGATCGATTGAATTATCTAACCCTTTGCTTTAGCTTTTGATGTTTTAGAAATAGTTTATTCGATATTGTAATTTTAAAAAAACATAAGTGCTAAATTATATTTTTCCCAAAACTATGATTTATCATTTAGATAATTTCTTAATCAAAGTACTAAAATAATTAATAATTGGAGGTTTCAATATGAAGATAGTAAAAGTTGTAAGAAATACCGCTATTATAGCTACTTTTGCTATTACAACAGCATTTTTAAGCGGTTGTGGTGGTGTTAGTGAAGCTGAAATGGCGCAATTGAATAACCTGAAGAGTGAGGTTAATTCATTACAATCACAAGCCAATTCGTTGAAAGACGAGAGAGCTAACCTGGAAAAAGAAATAGCTGCAAAAACAGAAAAACTTGCACAGTGCAATAAAGAAAAAGAAGAAACCAAAGCTAATTTGGAAAAAATGTCTTCTAAATAAGCTTAAAGAAGAAATTTAATTTTAACTTGGAGGAAATTTTATGAAATTAAGTAGATATATAATTGGTGTTTTTTCTCTCTTACTTTTCTTTTCTGTAGCTGTTTTTGCTCAGGAAAAAGAGATGACGAAAGACGAATGGCAAGCTGATACGGCTCGCTTAATTAGCCAGAAAGCCAGCTTAACAAAAGAAATTAGTTCTTTACAAACCGATGTTAATAACTTGAAATCTAAAAATATTGAAAGTTATGACGATTGCATGAAAGAACTCTATGCAATGGTCGGTGCTACTCAACAAGATGTAGATAATTTTAGAAACGCAGTTAATGAACTAGATGGCAAAATTAGTAGAAAAGAAGGTCCAAAAGCTGACAGACAAAAAGATCTTGATGCATTAAAAATGAATAAGATTAGTGCTCTTCCGGAATTTAATGATAAAGTAGATAACCAGATGCAGGCAGCTTTAGACGCTTGGGTTGAAGCTCCAAAAGAAATCACTTATACAGTGGTTAAGGGTGACTGCTTATGGAATATAGCTAAGAAATCTACTATTTATTCCAATGGATTTGCTTGGCCTAATATTTACAAAGCAAACCGTGATCAAATTAAAGATCCTAATTTGATTTACCCTAAACAAGCATTTAAGATTCCGCATTTAACAGAAGTAGAGAAAGCTAAATACGATAAGATTAAAACAAATTATAAACCAGCTCCGGTTAAATAATTATTTAGCTGAATGTTAGTTTATTATAAAACTATTAAAGCCCTTGTCATTATAGATGATGAGGGCTTTTTATATTTATAAAAGGAGTATAATGACTGCTGTAGAAAATAGGGAACAAAATGAATCCTTTTGGTTTATGTTTTTGCCTTAATAGTGAACATGTACCGACCCCTAATAGTAAACAAAGAGAAAAGCAACTATATTGATAAAGAAAAATATAGGATGTTATTTTTCCAAAACATTATTGTTATATCCCTTAAACTTAACACTGAAATAAAGTCTGCTTTTCTAAAATCCAGTGCCGTGTAAAATAATAGTTAGAGGTAATTATTTAATTTAATGCACGGGCACAAATTTGATGGTTTGTATCCTATTTGGTTGTGTAATGTTTATTAAAACGTGGGCGCTAGTGGATTCGAACCACTTACCTCATGCGTGTGATGCAAGCGCCCATAAATCTATTTTAACAGCACTAATTTTTTTGTTGAGATATAATTTTCAGCCTTCATTATGCAAAAATAAATTCCGCTTGCAAGTCCGTTACCGTTAAATATTACAGTATAGTTCCCTGCTTGTTTCATACCTTCAAATAAAGTTTTTACTTCACGTCCAAGTACATTATATATTTTCAGAGAAATAAAGCTGGTTTTCGGTACGGAATACTTTATCCGGGTTGTAGGGTTAAACGGATTAGGATAATTTTGATATAGCCCAAAAGTGACAGGCACGTCTTCGGTTGCTATACCCGTAGCTTCACCGGTTTTAAACCCGAAACCGCTCGACCAAAAACTTGTTCCATAAGAATTCTGGGCGTTTCCGCGCCAGTAATAAATTTTAAGAGGCTGCAGGGCTATTGGTGAATTAAACGTAGTATCGGCAATCGTGGTATCAATTACATAAGTGCCGCTATAAAATTGAACCGTGGTTGAAACCTGAATTCTGTACTTAGTTGCGCCGTCAGCCGGATGCCATGAAAATACCGGTGTTAATGAAACATCTGTAGTTGCATGAGCCGGTAAATCCAACACAGGAGAAATCGGAATTCCGGATTTGAAATTATAGACTGCTGAATAATCACTTGCACCAACCTGACCGAATGCTTTTACTCTCCAGTAGTAAGTTCCTCCGGGAACAATACCTGAATATTTTACTTGAGTAGATTTATATTCACCCATTAAAAGTTTCATACCGGAATTAAATGTTGAATCTGTTGAAACCTCGACAGTATAACTTACCGTATTTGCATCGCCTGCCCAATTTAGAGTTGTGGACATGCTTAAATCATTACTGTTATCGATAGGTGACTGCAGCGATACATTTCCAGGAATTAATGATGACAAATCCAGAGTTGCTGTGTTACTCACTGCGGACTCGTTTGAATACCTATCGATCGCTGTTACAACATAATAGTTTCCTTGTGTTACTGAATATTTTGCATAATCGGAAGACAAATAATTTTCACCTGTTGTTCCGAATAAGTTCGAAGAATTTGAATTGTCAGGAGGATTATCCGCCGACCTATATACGATATATGAAAAAGCCGTATCACCGTTTGACGAAGGCGCCGGCTTGTCCCAGTGTAATTCATACATCCCAGTTGAAGAATTGACTTCGAACCTTAAGTTAAGAGGCGCATTTGGTTTATTACTGCCGTCATCCTTCCAGCCCATTTTAGGAGTTATAGCCGGATGAGTAAAATAATGGTATTGGAGAGTATCATTGCAAAAGCCAAAGTTATTCGTTACGCTTTTAGAACTAAAGAATACCCCTCCATCAACATTTGGATCTCCTCTGTTCATCAATATTTCCCACGTTAGTTCTCCCGGAGAAAATGTATTGTATCTGTACGCTGCTTGTCCCACATATAGATGCCTGCCGTTTAAGAAACTCGCTTTGTCCCAGGCTCCAAGATTGTTATTGTATCTTTCCCAATAAAGCTGAGGCATTATATAATCTATATACGGTTCACCGGTATGAAATGTACCCGTAGTATCCGTGTAATTTCCAGCAAGCCAATCAGCCGGATTAATAAAAATTGAACTATTAACAGAAGGATTACCTGAAGGGCTGACACCGAATTTAACCCAGGGCTTAACCGCTTTTATACTGTCGTCAATCATTTTTAACAAAAGGTCGACATTATTTTTGCGCCAGGCTGCTCTATCTGTAAAGCCATAGGAATATTTTGCGAATGTTGAATCATCATTAAATGAACCGTAATCTGAATAAGGATAGAAATAATCGTCAAAGTGAATTCCGTCAACGTTATATCTCTCAACAATATCCATAACGATTCTTAAAACATACCTTCTGACTTCTGGTAAACCCGGATCTAAAAATCTATACTGGCTTCCATTGCATTTAATTATCCAATCCGGATGTTTATTAATAACATGATTTGCAGATACCGGGCTTCCGCTTTGTAATTCTGCTCTATATGGATTCAGCCATGCATGAAGTTCCATTCCTCTTTGGTGTGCTTGTTCTATTGCAAACTGAAGCGGGTCGTAGCTTGTATCCGACGGAGGAGTGCCCTGGTTTCCGGTTAGATAGCTCGACCAAGGTTCGTAATTACTCTTATATAATGCATCGCAGATAGTCCTCACCTGGAAAAAGATTGTATTTAATCCGTAACTTTTGTGAGCAGTAAACATGTTGATTAATTGATTTTTTTGGTTTTGAATAATAGATGCAGTTATACCCTGATTAGAAGGCCAATCTATATTCGTAACCGTAGCTATCCATACACCTCTTAATTCGCTTTTAGGAGATTCGAACTGACTAAATGCTGAATAACTGAAAAGGACTAAAAATAAAAGTATCATTTTTTTCATAAATACAGCCTATCAATTTGTCTTGTTATTCAATAAGAATTCTGCAACCTAAAAATTGGTTTTCAAAAATTAATTTATTTTACCCAGAAGCCAATTAAAGCTATCTTTTAATTTTTAATATAGTATTAACTAGGCAATAAGATTTAATAAATATTTTTTTGTACCAATTCATTACAATATTCGTTACAGAAAAGCTCACCCATTTTATCGTAATTTTTTAACTTATTTAATTATAAACACTTAGGAAGTGGGCGCTAGTGGATTCGAACCACTGACCTCCTGCGTGTGAGGCAAGCGCTCTAACCAGCTGAGCCAAGCGCCCAAAATTTTATTTTATAAACACACAAATATTACTCCAAGTTTCTCCAATATTCAAGTTGAAATTATAAAAAGTATTCTACTCAATTAAAATCTATAAAAATAAAACGATATTTGTTTAAGAAATATCTTAGAAACGAAAAATAGATTTTGATCTTCAACAATTGATGTTTTATGTCCGGCTTATTAGATTAGCATTTGATTTTCTGCTGCTTCATTTGTTTTGTAAGTGATTTCTTCTTAATTCATTGAATCCTTCAACAATTTGGAGAAATAATCACATGGGCATATCGAGAAATCTTCTCTTATGGGGCTCAAAAAACCCCTGGCTTCTTAATCATGTTCCGAATTATAAATTCGTAAAAAAAGCGGTAAAGAGGTTCATGCCTGGAGAAGAATTTAAATGATGCAATTAATTGCAGCAAGAGATTTTTCGCAGAAAGGCATTCCAACTGTATTTACACATCTTGGAGAAAATATTACTGAGTTAAAAGAAGCTGATGAAGTCACTAATCATTATCTTGATGTGCTTGACAAAATTTCAAAAAATAATATTGAGACTGAAGTTTCATTAAAGCTTACCCAAATCGGATTAGATCTTTCGTTTGAAAAATCATCTGGAGAATTTTAAAACTATAACTAAAAAAGCCGATTCATTAAAAAACTTTACATGGATTGATATGGAAGGCAGTCCTTATACTTCCACTACTCTTGACTTTTATAAACGTGTGAAGGAAGATTATCAAAACTCAGGAATTTGTCTTCAAGCATATTTGTAAAGAACCGAAAATGACTTGAAGGATTTGTTAAAAATAAAACCGTCAATCCGCCTAGTAAAAGGAGCGTACAACGAACCAAAGGATATTGCTTTTGAGAAAAAATCAGATGTAGATGACAATTATTTTCGTTTAGCTGAAATATTATTAAATGAAATTAGAGATAACAATTTGAAAGCAGCATTTGCAACTCATGATATTGATCTAATTAATAAAATAATTGATTCTGCAGGCAAGTTAAATGTACCTAAAGATAAACTTGAATTTCAAATGCTCTACGGAATTAAAACTGCCGAACAATTAAAACTGGTGAAGAAAGGTTATAAACTTAAAGTTTTGATAAGTTATGGAGCTGCATGGTATCCATGGTATATGCGCCGTCTGGCAGAAAGACCTGCTAATGTCGGCTTTGTAATTAAAAATATTTTTCAATAAAATTTTTAATTGAAATATTGTAAACATTTTATTTTAATTTCGGGTTAATATGATAAAAGGAATTATGCCTCCTATTGCTACTCCGTTTATAAATAACGAGGTAGCATTTGAAAAATTAAAAGAAAATTTATCACGCTGGAATAAAACTGAATTAAGCGGTTATGTTGTTTTCGGTTCAAACGGTGAAAGTGTTTATCTTGCAAGAGATGAAAAGTTAAAGCTGATTGAATTTGTTAAGAACAATATTCCCGATAATAAAAATTTAATAGCCGGCACCGGATCAGATTCAATAAAAGAGACAATAGCACTCACTAATGATGCTGCCAAATATGGTGCTGAAACCGCATTAATACTTACACCATCATTTTATAAAGGCCAAATGAAACATGAAGCGTTCATTAAATATTTTACCCAAATCGCCGACAATATTAAAATCCCGCTTCTAATATATAATGTTCCAAAGTTTACCGGGGTAAGCATAGAAGCTGAAACCGTTGCTGAATTAGCAAAGCATAAAAACATAATCGGGATAAAAAATAGCGAAGAAAATGTTGCAAGACTTTCTGAAATTATTAATCTTACATCAAAAGATTTTTTAACCATCGTCGGAACAGCATCAGTATTATATCCGGGACTTTGCATGGGTGCATCGGGAGGAATACTTGCTTTGGCTAACATAGCTCCGAATGAATGCATACAAATCTACAATTATGTTCAGACCGACAAACACACGGAAGCAAAAAATCTTCAGTTGAAAATGCTGGCAGCAAATAAAGCAGTAACAGCAAAATATGGTGTTGCAGGTTTGAAAGCTGCTCTAGATTTAACAGGCTTTTTCGGAGGCGAACCGCGTTCACCTCTTTCAGGATTAACAAAACCACAAAAAGAAGATCTTATAAATATTTTAAAGAAAGCTGAAATTATTAAATAAAATTAAAGGAAGTATTATTATAACATGGTAAATAAATCTTTTATAGCACCGGAGAGAATCTTAATGGGCCCGGGCCCTTCAAATGTACACCCGCGAGTTTTGTCTGCAATGGCAAAACCTACAATCGGTCATCTCGATCCGGCATTTATCGATTTAATGGATGATATAAAATCCGAATTAAGATATGCCTTCCAAACTAAAAATGAAGTAACGTTTCCAGTTTCAGGGCCAGGCTCGGTTGGAATGGAAACATGCCTTGTTAATTTAATTGAACCCGGTGATAAAATAGCCGTGTGTGTAAACGGAGTATTCGGCGGAAGGATGAAGGAAATAGTTGATCGATGCGGAGGTAAATCTATTGTAGTTGATATTCCATGGGGAAATGCTATCGATCCGCAAAAATTTGAAGACGTATTAAAAGAGAATCCTGGTATAAAATTAACTGCGTTTGTTCATGCGGAGACATCAACCGGAGCTCGATCCGATATAAAAACGTTAACAGAAATTTCTCATAGATTTAATTGTCTTGCAATTGCTGATACTGTCACTTCGCTTGGAGGAATTCCTGTAAAAGTAGATGAATGGAATATAGATGTCGTTTATTCCGGAAGCCAGAAATGCCTTTCATGTCCGCCCGGATTATCGCCGGTTACTTTTAATGAAAAAGCACTTGAAGTAATTAAAAACAGAAAGACAAAAGTGCAAAGCTGGTTTATGGATATAAATCTTATTACAAGTTACTGGGGAAGCGGTTCTAAAAGATCTTACCATCATACTGCTCCTATAAATGCTCTTTATGGACTTCATGAAGCGCTTCTTCTTTTACATGAAGAAGGACTGGAAAATTCATGGAAACGGCATAAAGAAAACAGCGAAATTTTTATTGACGGTTTGAAAAAATTAGGACTTAATACTTTTGTAAAAGAAAAAGACCGTTTACCTGAATTAATTACAGTGATAGTTCCGGAAGGAGTTGACGAGTCAAAAGTTAGAAATAACTTATTGACAAAACATAATATTGAAATAGGTGCTGGTTTAGGTACCTTAGCTGGAAAAATATGGAGAATCGGTTTAATGGGTTATACATCAAACCGGCAGAATATTGATAAATGCCTGACAGCATTAAAAGAAGAACTTAATAAGAATTAAAATTGGCCGGGAAAAACCGGCCTTTATTCATTAAAGAATGAACCCGCTGAATGTCAATCCTAATCCTTTTAAATCCGTTTGAAGTTGAGAATCTTCAAATAACGTAGTAGAATAATATTGTATATCAAAATGATCTGCGATATAGTCATACACAGGGGATATCGATAGCAGTTTTAAAAAGCTGTAGCAATCCTTTTGCCCTAAATCCTATTCCAGATGATCTTCGATTATCGTATCCCCTGCCGTCGATATCTTCCAATCATAAAAGAGAATGTATCAAAAAAATTAAAACAATGTCCTTTATGGACGGTTACCTTATCACTGCTTTTTAATTCAAATAAGTTTCTCCCAATTTGAATATCACCAATTCCACCTTGGTATGATTTAGTATAAGAAATAGTATCTACGTTAATTAAAATATCATCGGCATCAACTGAGAAATCGTATTCTAACATTTTTATAGAAATATTATTTAAATGAATATCAAAGCCTGCAGAAATTGTATATCCAAGTCTGGCGGTTCTCGGCAGCGGATCAGATTGAGAAGGATCAATATAATAAACCTCCCCTCCTTGATTTAGTCTTGCATAACCAAGAGAAACATTAAAATATGGAACTGCATTCATATCATAATAAGTAAACAAGTTGTATTTCGGATTGATAAGTTTAACAACTGGCACAGTTAATAAAACCCCATAATCGATAGCAGATGGAGTGGCCTTATATGGAACAATGAAAGTATTATTCATAAAAATAGGAGGCCCAGAACAGATTGTATTTTCTTATAAGTTATACCCGACACTAAATTGAATATAGTGATAATCAATACCAATCCCAAAACCATATGCATTAAATTCATCATAAGTATCAAAGTACCTAACGGAGTAGGAGATTCAGGCCCGGTATAAATAAATTGCCATAATCAATTTTCGAATGTATATACCCAAATCCGGCACTTAAGGATAATCCATTTAACAAATTCTTAAAATTATATCCGATATTGAAGGCAGTGTTATCATAGTTCAGTGAATGAAAATTAAGCCAATCTACTTTTGAAGGATAAAACTGAAAAGCAAAATTAGTTGATTGACTTGCATGACCAAGCTGTGCAGGATTATAATAAAAGCCAAAAGGATCGTTATTTGGAATAGAAGTTCCTATCATTCCCATTGCATTGAATTTTGGTGAAGGAGTTAAATATAACCCTGGTATAGCCGCTTCACCCTGAGCAAAAATTTTATTCCCAATTTGGAAATGATAAAAATATAGGAATACTAAAAGGAATGCTTTCATTAATATTCTCCCTTAATTTTGTTTAAGATGTAAAAATGAATTATGAAGAGTGCAATTTGATTTCACAGTTTTAGTCCCCAATTTTAGAGGGCCCCTTAAAATTATTTTAATTTAAAATATTAAAATATTTTAGAAGACAAAGTACAAAAATAAATATATGATTAAAATATCCCCCATTTAAATCCGAATGTTGCAAAACTTAAATAAATATAAGTTGAAAAGGCTTATAAAATAAACTTCAAGCCTCAGCTGCTAATGTTTTTTTATGTTTCATACCTAGCTCAAGCCCATGACCATTAGGTCCAGTTTCAGACTTTCTTAAAAGATAAGAAAATATTAAACCTAAAATTCCAAGAGTGGAAAATATCCACATTCCAAGATGGTAGCCGCCGGGATTTGAAGCGCTGGCTTTTGAATAATCGTTTGCCCAGCCGATAATTAAGGGTAAAAGCATCATACCTATTTGTTGAATTACAGTCATAAGTGCATAACCGGAACCCAACCTTTTTTCCTCAACAATATATGCAACTGCCGGCCACATCACTGCAGGTATTAATGAAAAAGCAACTCCCATCATTATAACCGGTACATAAAGAGTGATGCTGCTATATCCCATCAATAAATAAACCGGGAGTAAAAGTATTGAGCCAATAGTCATCAAAAGGGCACGCCTTCCTATATAATCCACTAACAGTCCGATAATAGGTGTTGCAAACATTGCAGCTAATGGCAAATTAGATATCATCCATCCAGCGTTTTCACGAGTTACATGGTGGCTTTCCATAAAGAATTTAACAGCAAAATCTCTGAAAGGAAAAATTGCGGAATAGAATGTCACACATAAGAGGGTTATATACCAGAATGATTTACTGAATTTAAATAAATCCTTAAGATTTAACTTATCTGTCTGTCCACCCCTACCCAAAACAAATTTCTTTTCACCAGAAGACTCAAACAGATAATAAACAAGTATCCCCGCGAACGATAGTACACCAAACAATGCTGCGACAAATAATGGCTCTGAAAAGCCGTGACTGTAAAGTCCGGGAAATATAGTTGGAGAATTATCAACTGTAAATGTACCGCTTCTTGCAAGAAACAAATTTATTCCCATAGCAAAACTTAATACTTTCCCATTAAACCATTTTGCAATCGCAACGGTTATTGCAACTATTAAAGGTTCTGAACCGACTCCTAATAAAAATCTACCGGCAAGCATTAAATATAAATTTGATGAAAATGCAACGATAAATCCTGATACAGTACAGATTGAGGCAAATAGTATTGCAGATTTTTTTGTCCCCCATTTGTCAACAAGTATGCCGCCAAATATTAAAGCGAGTAATGCCGCAAAGCTATAAACAGAATATAACTGCCCAATATTAGAATCAGTAAAATGAAGTGAGTGTTTTAATTGATCAGCAACAAGCGAGATTGAATCATACACATAGTAGTTGCCAAACATTGCAATACTAAGAAATAAAAGGACCATCCACCTGTAAAAGGAAGTTGGTTCTTTTTTTATAACTTCCGCACCAGAATTGATTGTTGACATTCTAAATCCGTTAAAATTTCGATTAACAATTTTAGTGAATAATTAATTTATTTAACACTAAACTGTTTGAATAAAATCAAGTTTTAATATATATCTTAATCTATTAATTTTTAGATGCTGTCCCGAAGGGGTTCGGGACAACATAATTTTATTAGGCACTAATAATCGAATCCGCAATTTAGCAGACACTTAAATTTTATCTTCTTTGCCCATTGCTATTTTGTACAGTAACAAACTAAGCAGCCCGAAGAATATTAATCCTAAAATATCTCCCCAGCCGCCTAATGAATCTGCAAATGTACCAGTACCGGAAATTGAAAATATACTTAATACTGTTTGATGTACTTTTACAATAAATGAAATTGGATTACCAGCGGCATTATGTCCTACAGTCCAGCCGATCAAAACAGCCACTAAGATTCCCGTTATAGTTCCGCCGGCAATTAAACCTGAACTGAACAATGCACCGGGCCCGATATCGGATTCTTCTTTATCTGTTTTTTTCCTTTTATCAACAAACCATTTAATTAATCCGCCGACATATATTGTAGTGGTTGTTGACAAAGGTAAATAAGCACCAACAGCAAATGCCAATGATGACACGCCAGCTAATTCCATTACAAGTGAAAGGCCCATTCCGATTATAACAAGTGCCCATGGAAGATTCTGGCTTAACAGTCCTTTAATAACTGTTGCCATTAAAATAGCCTGAGGAGCCGGTAAAGGATCCGGATGCTGAGGAGTAATTGTACCGATTCCTACAGTACGCTCAAGTAATAGTAAAGTGAAACCTACAGCAACAACAGAAACTAAAACACCTATTAATAAACCAATTTGCTGTTTTACAGGAGTAGCGCCTACTAAGAATCCCGTTTTTAGATCTTGAGAAGTCGAACCGGCATTTGCAACCGCAATACAAACTATAGAACCAACTACTAATGCTAACGGTTCATAAAAACTTCCGGTCCATCCGATGCCGACAAATATTAAGGAAGTAGCCATAAGTGTTGCAATCGTCATTCCAGAAACCGGATTAGATGATGAACCTATTAAACCGACAATTCTTGAGGAAACCGTAACGAAGAAAAAGCCGAATATTACAATCATTACAGCCGATAGAAAGTTTGTAGGAATGCTTGGAATTAAAGTCATAAAAACTACCAGCACCAAGCTGCCTCCAAGCACTATTGATAATGGTAAATCTTTTGAAGTTCTCTCAGTTTGTTCTTTGACATTATTTTTCTTGTTAGCTCTGCTTGCTTTTAAAATGTTAAATGAATCACTAAAAGCACTTATTATTGTAGGAATTGATTTTACTAAAGTTATAAGCCCTCCAAATGTAACTGCGCCTGCACCGATATATCTTATGTAATTATTCCAAATTTCGTCGGGGGACATTTGGCTGATTAGCTTTGTACCGGGAGGAAAAACGGTTGTTAATTTATCACCCAATATCGTTATTAGAGGGATTAAGACTATCCATGATAAAACACCACCCGAAACCATTATGCCGGCAATTTTGGGTCCTATAATATATCCGACACCTAATAATTCGGGAGTTATTTCTCCGTTGATAGTTCCATTAGGTAAGGCAGAGTTTCTTCCGAATACGAATGTTGGTACATCCTTCCATAAACCAAAGATTGACATAAACAACTTATATAAAAATGCTATCCCCAAACCATAATAAACTTTTTTTGCAAGGTTACCTCCCTTTTCACCGGCAACCAAAACATCGGCGCAGGCGGTTCCTTCAGGGTAAGGTAGAACTCCATGTTCTTTTACAATTAGTGCTCTTCTTAAAGGTATCATGAAAAGGACACCCAGAATTCCTCCGGCCAAAGCCAGGACAAAGATCTGAAAATATTTGAAGTATGCCATTCCGCCAGGTAAGAAAAGTAGTGCGGGAATTGTGAACACAACACCTGCCGCAACCGATTCACCTGCCGAACCAATAGTCTGGACTATATTATTTTCAAGGATTGTGGCCTTGCCCATCTTCTTGAAAACCGAAATTGCAAGAACTGCAATTGGTATTGATGCACTCACTGTCATCCCAACCTTAAGTCCTAAATAAACAGAAGACGCACCAAATATTACTCCAAAGATTGCACCAAGTATTACAGCTTTTAAAGTAAATTCAGGTATAAAATCTTTTGCGGAAATATAAGGCTTGAAATCTTCAGCGGGAGATTTGTTTTCTGCCATATTGGATTACTCCTTAAATATATATAGAGAAAAATTGAAGGTAAATATTTGAATAAATTGATAGAAATACAACTTTATATTTTGATTTTATTAAAAGATTAATTTGCGCATTCCGATATGACAAATAGCAAAATCATATTTTATAGGGTCTTGCGGATCAAATTTGGTTAAATTTTGCGTAATTTCTTCAGCCATCTTCCAACCTACATTTTTATGAGAAGTCAGGTTTAAGGATTTACAAATCCTTGCAACATGAGTATCAACCGGCATTATTAATTTATGTCTTGGAATTTCATTCCAAAGCCCAAAATCCAGTTCGTCCTTTCGTACCATCCACCTAAAAAATAAATTCATTCGTTTGCACGCGCTGCCAAGTTCAGGCAGAGGGAACATAAATTTTACTCCCAAACTTATATTTTTTCCAAATCTATTTTGTGCAGAGTTGATGAAATATTCTGAAAATTTAGAGAGGGCATTTTTAATATTAATATCTTCACAATTATAAAATTTATAAAAAAGATTTTTTATTGAGCCAAACTTTGTAATTACATCATTCAACAATAAAAAGAAAACCGTTATATCCTCTTCAGTATAAAACCGGTGTTTTATGTCTTTTAATTTATAAGCATAATTCTTTTTCTTAAAATTTATAACAAACTCATAAGGATGATTATCGAAAGATTAATAATTTTATCCATTGTATTAATAATTTGCTCTTACATTCCCATAGGCGAAAATAGAGGAAATAAATCCGATAGTTTCAATATCTCTTTTGTCCCTAAACAAATGTAAGAACTGAAGCGGGTCAGGTGAGATTTGTGATTTATCAAAGGCCTTATAATGATAATCGAGCTTCTGTTTTAAATTCATTCTAATCCGGGTTAAAGGCAGCTTTTAATAATGACGGCAATAGCTACAGAAAATATTGCCGATAAAAAAGTTCCAACCAACACATATTCGGCAAACTTTCTATCATCTAATTCTTTGAATCTGGTAAATCCCTTAGCAGCAATTACTAATCCTATAGCTGTAAACTGGTTTGATAATACAAAGAAGAATATCAGGATTCTTTCCAGCATTCCTATTATTCTTCCTGCATTGTATTCGCTTTGATCCAGTTCTTCACTTGCATCCTCTTTCATCAGAGGAAATAGTTTAAATAGATTAAACAAATATCTAATTACAAAATTTGATTCATTAAGAACAAGCAATAGCCCGGTTACAATCAAACAAATTTCGAATGCATTCGACCTGTGAATACCGGCAAGGATAGAAGAATAATTTTTTATACTATCAGCTAAAGAGAAAATGTTTCCACTAAATTTTATATTTACTGCAGGTGAAGTAAATACACTTAGAACAATAATAATTACAACGATTGAAAGTGTACGGAAGGAATTCAGATTTTTTGTTTTACTTTCAGAGTAATAAATCCAAGTATTTAATAAAACTACAAATACCAGTAGAATAAACAATGCTATAGTTAGTTTAAAAATAAGGAATAAAATAATTTGCAGGGCTATAACTATTATAGTTTTACCGCGCGTTACCGGCCGGTCATTAAGTCCGTATATCAACCTGGTAAGCATGATAATATTCAGCGAATAACTAAATTCCATCATCACCTTGCTTTTAAACGTAAATTAATTTCAAAAGTTATCTGGTTAAATAAATCCATCAATATATTTAATGCACCAGCATCAATATGCTTATATACGGCCTTATCCGTAACATGAAGTTTTTTTGATATTTCTTTAACCGATTTACCTTCATTCAGCATGTTGAATATTTTTATCCGTGTATGTTTCCATCTTATTGTATTTTGTGATATTAAGGAAAGGACTTCCTTTATAAGCAAAATTTCTTTTTCGTCTCCGGTTTCTATATTAAATAGAACCGAAGAACTTTTAAGTTCATTTAGACCATCCCTTGCATAATGAAAAGCAGGTCCGTCCATTCCTAAGGCCTGGTTCTTATTTACTCTTGTTGTCAAGTTTCCTATTCCGATTGAAAACCTAACGGTCTCAGGATACAAGGATTCCAATATTTTCCAAATATCGTGAAAAATAGAATCGGCGCTGTTATATAATGCCTGGAATTCATCTCCGATAGTAATTGTATATGGAGAATCGAGCGCTTTGTTGTTTTTATTTAAATTCAAAAATAGGCGGGACAATTTCTTCTGTACGCCCGATCTATTTTTAATATTCCTTGAAGCGACTATGTCACCTATTAGAGCTATCTTCTTCATAGTTAAAGCTGCGGTTTATATAACACCAACTTAGCAAATGCAATTATCATATTCAACCAATTCGGTTGAATTACTATTATTCAACCAATTTGGTTGAATTTGTTATTTTCAACCAATTCGGTTGAACAATTATTATCTCAAAATATTATTCGTATAAAAAGGAAAGCAAGTACCTATATTTAATTTATAAGCTTAATCATTTCACGAATGGCTTCTCTAAGGCCTACAAACACAGCCCTTGCTATAACAGCATGACCTATACTAACCTCGTCAATATCCGGAACTTCTTTGAATATCTTTATATTTTGATAATTCAAACCATGGCCGGCATTAACACCAAGGCCCAATTTTTTTGCATGTTTAACAGCTATTCTTATTTTTTCCAATTCATCAAATTGTTCTTCCTCAGTTATTGCATTTGCAAATACACCAGTATGAATCTCGATAAAATCAGAATTGATTTCTGCTGCTGCATCTATTTGATCTAGGTTGGGTTCAATAAACAACGAAACTAATATTTCGGAATTATGTAAATCTTTGATAGCGGATTTCAATCTGGAAATATTATCGATTACATTTATTCCGCCTTCAGTGGTCAATTCCTGCCTTTTTTCTGGAACAATTGTTGAGAGTTCAGGACCGATATCACATGCGATTTTAATAATCTCATCAGTAGCCGCCATTTCAAGATCAAGCTTAGTTGTAATTAATTCCCTCAGCAGGCGAACATCTCTTTCACTAATGTGTCTTCTATCTTCCCTAAGGTGAACAACAATTCCATCCGCGCCTGCCTGTTCTGCAAGTAATGCTGCAGTTACAGGATCAGGCTGATCTTCACCTCTAGCATTACGTAATGTTGCTATGTGATCGACATTTAAAGAAAATCTCATTTTTATAGCCCTCAAATTATTTGTTTTAAAATGTGAATAAGCGAATTTAATCCGGTACCGAACTCGCTTGCCCGATAACGAAGAGTTGATATAAAATCTATACTAAACATAATACCTGCATGGGTAATTACGCAATAGTAAATTGATTTTGTTCTATAAGCCAAAATGCCCAATGCTATTCCGCCCAAAATAGCTCCGAATACTTCAATAGGTGCTTTACCGTCGTGTAAAATTACAAATGGTATCATCTGAATAATTACAGCGTAATATCCAAATTTTTCCTTTAAACCGAAAAGCATGAATCCCCGCCAGATAAACTCCCATGCAAATAAATAAAATAATAGGCCGCACTCATAAAGAAAAAATATACTCCATGAATCTCTTGCATTAACAAGCAAGGGATAAGTTGCAGCAAATATGGGTTCGGATGAAACAAACCAGATTATCGGTATCATTATTAGAAGAAATATAACCGTTAACTTTAATCCGGTTTTATAATCTCCTATTGAAATTCCGTAATTTTTAATTTTTTCTTTTAAAATTATCTTTATAATAAGAAAAGGAATTACAAAAAGTGAAATGAAATCTCCGACAAACCAAAATGCAAATTCATAATAATTATAATTAGGGTTCGTGCCTAAAAGATCAAAATAATTCTGCCTAAAAAATAATCTGGAAGTATAATACCATGAAATAGTTTGAATTACTGCAATCGACAAGAAAATCACCAAGACTTTCTTGTCAAGACTCTTTACGATTTCGGCTAAGTCCTTAATCTCATTATTTAAGTTGAATTTCATTTCCGCCATAATAATTATATGTACATCTTTTTAATTTGGACTTTTAATAATTTACAACATTAATATTTTGCTTTTTTAATTTTCAAAAACAAATTTGTAATTTTTTAACGTCAACTAAAAATGTTTTTTTATTATTGATAATGAACTTTTAAATTTTGATAAACCGGATGAAAAATTATTTTCTTCTTATTTTTTTACTGATTAACAGCTGTCTCGTTTTTTCCCAGGAAAAAGAGAACAAAATAACTTTTATCGTTACTACTACTAGACTAGCTAAAGATTCTTCGGTATACATTACGGGTGATAATTCCAAATTGGGATTTTGGAATCCTTCTAAAGTTCGCCTTAAAAAATCAAATGATACAACTTGGGAAAGGATTTTTAATTTCCAGAAGGGAGAAGAAATAAATTTTAAGTTCACCAAAGGTTCATGGAATAAAGAAGCATTGACATTTAATGGTAAGGTTCCAGGAAATAGTTATTTGAAAGTTAACGGTGATACAGTAATTTACGTTTCCATCAGGAAATGGAAAAATGAAATTGAATCGGAAACGAAACCGGAATTTAAGGGACAAATAACAGGCAATGTAAAATATTTCTATAACTTAACTGGTAAAGGCATCAAACCAAGAGACATAATTGTATGGCTGCCGCCATCATATAATATTAAAAAGAATAAAAGATACCCCGTACTTTATATGCAAGACGGTCAAAGCTTATTCGACCCGAAAACTTCAGCTTTTGGAATCGATTGGCAGCTAGATGAAACAGCCGATAGCCTGATCAAAGCGAAAGCTATTAAGGAAATAATTATTGTTGGTATATATAACACATCAGACCGAAACATCGAATATCTTGATACTCAACTTGGTCATAAATACATGAATTTTGTTGCAAATAAGTTGAAACCATTCATCGATAAAAATTTTAGAACGCTTCCGGATCGTGAGAATACTGCTGTGGGAGGTTCATCTGCCGGAGCCTTGATTTCTTTTATGTTGTTATGGGAACATTCAGATGTATTTTCTCAAGCAGCATGCCTTTCACCGGCATTTCACATTGATGATATAGATTATATTCCAAAAGTATTGAATTATCAAGGTTCTAAAAAGAAAGTACGTTTTTATATTGATGTTGGGACAGACGGACTGGATGCAAGACTTAAGCCCGGCACGGAAGAAATGATAAAAGCCTTAAAGGGAAAAGGATATATTACAAATAAAGATTTTGAATTTTATATTGCAAAAGGAGCTGAACACAATGAAGCAGCTTGGGCAAAAAGAAATTGGAGGTATCTGGAATTTATGTTTGGTAAAAAATAAATTCAATTAATCTGAATAGTCAGCATCAAGAATATCTGTCCAATTTAAACTTTTCTCCCAGGTATAATTTTCTAACTTCTGCGTCTTCAGCTAGTTCTTGAGCTTTACCTTGTTTGAAAATAGTACCATTAATTAAGATATAACCCTTATCAACAATACTAAGAGTTTCGTGTACATTATGATCCGTAATCAAAACTCCAATCCCTCGATTTTTCAAATTAGCTACAATATTCATAATATCTTCAACGGCAATTGGATCGACGCCGGCAAACGGCTCATCGAGTAAAATGAAACTGGGATCGGTAGCTAAAGATCTAGCAATTTCAGTTCTTCTTCTTTCTCCGCCGCTTAATTGATAACCTTTGCTCTTTCTAATATTAGTGATACTCAAATCCTCCAACAATTCTTCACATTTTTCTTTCCTTGCTTTCGGATCAAGTTTAATCATTTCCAAAACAGCCAGTAAGTTTTCCTCAACTGATAATCTTCTAAATACAGAAGCTTCCTGAGGAAGATACCCTATTCCCATTCGAGCTCTTTTGTACATAGGAATATTCGTAATCTCGTTATCATCTAAAAATACTTTTCCTTTATCAGGTTTAATCATCCCGACGATCATATAAAAAGTTGTTGTTTTACCGGCACCATTCGGACCTAAAAGCCCGACTATTTCTCCCTTAGAAACCTGTACAGAAGCTTTATTTACAACCGCTCGTTTTTTATAAACCTTTACTAAATCTTCACTTTTTAATGTCGTTGAACTCATTATTTTTTCTATTTGTAATTTCTATTATTCCATTAATTATTAAAAAAGTTACATAAACAATAATCAATATACTATTTAATATTAAATTTTTTATTTTTTATCACCGGCAATGTACTAGAAAATTTCTTTTGAGAGATGATGGATAACAATTCATTTTTAAATGGTCTGTTTTTATGAATGATAAAACCAGGAAGAGTAAATGATAACTCATCTCCTTTTACTTTATTTTCAGGATAAAACTCACTTGTAGGAGTACCGTAAAGTTTTACAGTACTAACTTTTTTATCTTCAAAATAAATTTTGGAGGTTTCAGATGAAGATTTAGTTAAACCGTTAGGAGAATTATCATTATATAAATAATAAATACTGTGTACGCCGCCGTATACTTCTGTTAATCTTATCCCGGTATCATTAAAAAATATGATTATTTTACTTCCGGACATTTGGTCAAATCTCTTTTTATAAATTTCATTCTGTGACATTATAAAAGCATTATTATCAACCTCAAGCTTAGTTATCTTATTTTTAATCAAGAATATTGTCACCGAGTCACCTGTTAGCTGCGAATTTTCATACCAAATTACAGGCTGCTTAGCATGTGTATTAATTTTTTTTGTTACAATTAAACCCTTAGTTCTATAATATTCAGTAAAATCATTTCTAGATGCAAAGGCACCTCGTACTATTTTTACGGAATCTTCCGCTTTAAAAACATTTAAAGTATCTCGGTAAGCTTCCATTTTCTCCGATTTAATTACTAGCGTATCCAGCTGCATTACAAGGATGGTATCTTTAACATTATTTGATGAAGAAGTATCTATTTTTTTTATATAAGAAGTATCAATTTGAATGAACAAAGGATTTTTATCAATTAGTGAATAATGTTTAGCCGGATAATCTTCAAGGTGATCTCCGTATATAAAAGAATTATTTGCGGTGCTGCTAACTCTTACATTTTTAAATGCATACGTAATTTTTGTTTCTCTAAAATGAATTAAGCTATCTGCAACTATAATATTGCTTGATTGGATAATTTTTACATTTCCAACTGCGACAGCCTTTCCTTCATCTCTGAAATAAGTAAGTGCATTTGAAGTTAAGGTAGAAGAAGTATCAAATAAATTAACATTAGTTTCAAATACAGCTTTATGCTGATTAAAAAAATAAACACCCGAATCCGCGGTTAGAATTACTTTTTTATCATCAAGTTTAAGTCCAGAAACTGATTTTGCCTTTCGTTCATTACCATAATAAAAAGCACGCGGTGTAATTATGGTCAAGGTATCTTGAGTTGCAATAACATTGCCGATAAGTTCAGCATCATTTCTAGAGAGGTATTGAATCGCATGATTACAAGTTATTTTCACATTACCTTGAGTTAGGATTACGTGGCCAAATACTTCACGAATTGATTCACCGCTAATCATTCTTCCAACAAGACTATCTCCAACAACAGTAATATATTGTTCTTGCTGCGCATAAGATTTTAATGCTGCCAAGATAAATATTACTAATACCAAATATTTTTTAAATGCCATTATAAATATTTTATGAGTTTATGAAAAGTTTAAATAATTTTCGACTCACTTTTCCCGGGATTTCTTTTTACTTGTATTCTGTTTCGTTGTATCTAATCTGGTTATATAAGTTATATTATAAATTGTATAATTTCTTAAGCCCTGGTCCGATTCGAATCCGTATCCTTGTATTTTTTCTTTTGGGGAAATTATAGTAACAAATTTATCAGAAGTTATTTTCCTATCCTTATTTTTCCATTCTAATTCTTGTGTTTTTAAAGTAACGCCGCTATCACTCACAGCAACTACACTATCAATTGCATATAAGTCTTTTGTAATATCGTTTACTCTTCCTTTATGTGCTGTTAGAGTAGTAGTTTTTTCGCCCTGTGGATTGAAAAATAAAACCGTAATGTTACTATCAAGCAAAGTTTCAGACGGCTGATCAAAGACACTCATATGCCCGGCATATAAAATGGCTTTAGTTCTTGCGGAATCACTAAAAAAGACGGTGTCTCCCCAGCTTTCCTGAGCAGGGAGTTTAGATGCCTGGATTGAAAAATTGATGGTAGGTTTTACGTTATTTTGCCCGCAACCGGAGGCTAAGATAAATACAAATAATATGCTTAAATATTTCATCTTTGGCGCAAACCAAGATTAATAAGATCATGAAGATGAATTATACCGATCGGCTTTTTGCTCTCATCAATTATTATCATTGTTGTAATTTTAAAATTTTCCATTTGCTGCAAGGCAAAAGAAGCTAAATAATTTTCATTCATAACTTTTGGATTTTTAGTCATTAGATCTTTAGCTCTTAGATTTTTTATATCAAGTGTCTTTTCCAGCAGACGCCTCAAATCTCCATCGGTAATAACCCCTGCAAGAATACCATCATCGTTTATTACCGTAGTAGTACCTAATCTTTTACTTGTAATTTCAAGTATAACGTCCTTAATAGAAGCATCTACTTGAACTGTCGGAATATTATTTCCTTTTATCATAATTTCTTTTATCTCAAGAGACAATCTCTTACCGAGACTTCCTCCAGGATGCAGATATGCGAAATCTTCAACTGTAAAACCCCGTTTCTGAAGCAGCGCAATTGATAAAGCATCTCCCATTACAAGCGTTGCGGTTGTTGACGCAGTAGGTGCAAGATCGTGAGGACAGGCTTCTTCTTTAACTTCAATATTCAGAAAGATATCACATTCAATTCCCAGCTTTGAATTCTTTGTTCCGGACATTGCAATTAGTGTTACCTTCAATCTTTTTAATAAAGGGAGAAGATTAGAAATTTCTTCGGTGTTGCCGCTCTTTGAAACTAGAATTACAACATCTTCTTTTCTTACCATACCTAAATCACCGTGAAGTGCATCCGTGGGATGTAAATAAATTGCGGCGGTTCCTGTAGAATTTAAAGTAGCGACAATTTTTCTGGCTATCAAACCGGATTTTCCCATACCGGTTAAAACAACACGCCCTTTACATTTATAAATTTCCTCGACAGCTTTTACAAATTCTCCATCTATACTTTCAGATAAACCGGCAACTGCTTCGGCTTCAATTCTAACTACTTCTCTCCCCTTTTGAATAATTTCATCAGATGTCAATGTTTAACCTCGCTTGAACAATTTAAAAATCTTTTTCTTTTCAATTTTATTTTTTTGATCGTTATTAAAAAGTGAATAATCCAGATCAATATGTTTTAAATATTTATTATATAACAAGAAAGCAGAAATAATTTCATTGGATGTAAATGTATCAAGTTCTTGAAACAATAATGCAGGTTTAAATACTGCATCAGATTTCTTGATCCCTTTTACAATCATAAGGTGATTATAAAAATTACTTACCGGTATCAGGTGGTTAACTCCGGTATTATAATCATGCACCCATAATCTTTTATGTTTTGGGGCAATAGCAATAATATACATGTCAGGAACTAAAACAACTTCTCTAACAATTGAATTATCTCCAGGAGCATTTTTCCCGGGCGACCAATCAGAATAACTCCATTGATTAATCAATGATAAATTATTTAAATTTTGTTCATTATTAGAATATGATATTTCTACTTCGATATTATTTTCAACCTGCTCGTGAATAATAATATCAATTTCTAACTCACTATACTTAATAGTACCAACTGCAAAAACAGGAGAAGACGGGCCTGATCTATCCGGTTTATCTTCTTTATTTCCTAGAATTAAGTCACCGCTACCAAAATTTCCGAAACCAATTACATATAAATCTTTTATGTTTTCCCAAACAGCTTTATAACCAGGCTTGTTTTCCGGTAATACCGATAAAATAAATCTTTTCTCATTATCATTTAATTTTCTTGGGAAATCTTTCTCGACATTACCTGAACTATTTTCATTTAATTGATTCAATTAAATATAATTTTTATTTGCAATTTTTCATCAATAACAAATCGATTAATAATGCTTTGTTATTTTGTCAATTCCTTTTATTTCTACCAGTAAATCTCTTAGTTCACTAAGTGGAAGCTGACTATCTGCATCACTTAATGCTTCTTTAGGATTTGGGTGAACTTCAAGGAACAGTGCGTCTATTCCAACAGCGGTGGCGGCACGAGCAAGCGGCTTGATAAATCTAGGTTCACCTCCGCTTGTGTTGCCTTTACTTGGAAGCTGCACCGAATGAGTTGCATCCATCACGACCGGGTAACCAAATTCTTTCATAATAATTAATGAACGCATATCCACCACCAAATTATGATAGCCGAATGTTGTACCCCGTTCGGTCAGTAAAATCTTTTTATTCCCGGTTGATTCAACTTTTTCAGCAACATGCTTCATATCATCCGGCGCAAGAAACTGACCCTTCTTTATGTTTATAATTTTTCCAGTTTTACCTGCTGCAATTAATAAATCCGTTTGACGAGAAAGAAAAGCAGGAATTTGCAAAACATCAACAACCTCAGATGCTTTATCTATTTCCTCAATAGTATGAACATCAGTTAAAATTGGAATATTGAAATCTTTTTTAGCTTTTTCAAGAATCTTTAATGCTTTGTCATCACCAAGTCCAATAAAAGAATTGATGCTGGTTCTATTAGCCTTTTTATAACTCGCTTTGAAAATGAAAGGGATATCCAATTCATAAGTAATTTTTTGGATAGATTCAGCAGTGCTTAATACCATTTGTTCATTCTCAACGACACAAGGGCCTGCGATAAGAACAAAAGGATTATTATTTCCAATTTTGATATTATTTATTTCAACCATAAAAGAATTCTATTTTATTTGAATTTTATTAACCAAATATAAAGAAAAACATATATTTATTTAATCTAAAAATAAAATGCTAACATTCAGTGAAAAGTGCAAACTTGTATTTGTATTGAATAATATATTTCACCTTCTATTAAGATAATACGTTGATGAAATAGGATGTGATTTGGTTATAATCCGAGACACAATTAAATCAAGAACCTTTCAAATTTCAATTTTATATAGTATAATTCGATGCGGAAAAAGTATGAACCTTCAAATGAGTTTTAAGAAATTTAATAATATTGATCAATAAAATTGAGTTGTTAAAGTGATTACCAAAAATAAAGCACACCTGTTAAAAGTTTTTGTCTTTTTATTTATATCAAATTTATCATTTGCCCAATCCGACCAAGTAATTAATTCATCCAATTTAAAATTATCACTGGATAAATTAAACGTACTTGGAAGCGTTTTATATATTGCTGCGCATCCTGACGATGAGAACAATGCATTGCTTGCTTACTTTGCAAAAGGAAAACTATTAAGGACGGGTTATTTATCATTAACTCGCGGCGATGGAGGACAAAATTTAGTCGGAACCGAACAGGGCGATATGCTTGGAGTTCTTAGAACTCAGGAATTATTAGCAGCTAGAAGAATAGACGGTGCTCAACAATTTTTCTCAAGAGCAATCGATTTTGGTTTTTCAAAAACAGCAGAAGAAACACTGCGTTTTTGGGGAAAAGAAAAAATATTATCCGATGTAGTTTGGATAATTAGGAAATTCAGGCCGGATATAATAATTACACGTTTTCATGGAACAAAAGAGGATGGACATGGAAATCATATTGCTTCTGAAATTCTTGCAGCTGAAGCTTTTAAAATTTCCGGCGACTCCACAAAATTTCCCGAGCAGTTGAAATATGTAAAGCCCTGGAAAGCAAAAAGGATTGTATGGAACGCCTGGCCGCCTGTTCTTGAAAAACACAATGTTGATCTTTCTAAACTCGTCAAAATTGATGTAGGAGCTTACAATCCGCTCCTAGGTGAGTCTTATACTCAAATAGCTGCCAAAGCACGTAGTATGCATAAGACTCAAGGATTCGGTTCCAGTGCCAAACTCGGTGAATCTATAAACTATTTTGAACCAATTGACGGCCAGCCTGCCAAACAAAATCTTTTGGAGGGGGTTAATATAACCTGGGGCCGAATTGATGGCGGTGAAAAAGTAGGCAAGATTCTTAAAGAAGCTGATGAAAAATTTGATGCGGAAAATCCTTCCCAAATTATTCCTCTCCTTTTAAAAGCGTATAAGGAGATGAAAGGTTTGAAAGGACATTATTGGGTACAAATAAAAGAAAAAGAAACCCTGGATGTTATTCGTGAATGTGCCGGTATTTCAATTGAATCATCCTCATCTGATTTTTCTGCAGCACCCGGTGAGTCAGTTAATATTAACGCAAAGATTATTAATCGCTCCGGATTTCCATTCACTTTAAAACAAATTAAAACCACCTATCAAAAGAATACACAAAATTTAAATACACAATTATCGGATAATAAACTGGTAACCGTAAGCTCATCAATTCAAATTCCCAAAAATGCTGAATATTCTCAGCCTTATTGGTTGCGAGAACCTCATGGCTTAGGAGATTATGTGGTAAAAGACCAGAGATTAATTGGAAAACCGGAAAATGATCCGGTATTGGAAACTGAATTTTCTGTTGAAGCGGAGAATACAATTCTAAATTTTTCAACCCCGGTATTTTATAGAAGAACCGATCCTGTTCAAGGAGTGGTTGAGCGTTCATTTATTATTGTTCCACCTGTAGCAATTAATATAGAGAATAAGGATTATCTTTTTCCAAATGACAAAGAAAAAGAATTGAACTTGAACTTGATTGCTAATTCTGACAACATATCAGGAACAATAAAATTAAATGTTCCAGGAAACTGGAAAGTTGAACCCCCGCAAAAAGAATTTAAATTAATACATAAAGGTGATGAACTGCCTTTATCGTTTAAAGTTTATCCGCCAAAAACAAGTTCTGATGTAAAATTAACCGCTGAAGCAGTTATTGGAAATAAAATTATCAAACAAGGTATGGTAACAATTAATCACTCTTATGTTCCAATTCAAACATTGTTCCCGCCTTCGCAGGCTAGATTGATACGTTTGGACATCAAAAAAGTAATAAATAATATCGGCTATATAATGGGCCCGGGAGATGAAATTCCAACCAACTTAAAAGAATTAGGATACAATGTTACATTGTTAAACAATAAAGATATTGAAAATGGAAACTTATCAAAATATGATGCGATAATAACGGGAATACGTCTTTACAATACCAACCAGCAGATGGAATTTGAGCAGCCAAAATTATTGGATTATGTTAAAAACGGCGGTACTCTGGTTGTGCAATACAATAAAGATTTTGGATTAGTCACCGATAAAATCGGTCCTTATCCATTTCACATTTCTCGTAAGCGTGTAACTGATGAAGATTCTAAAGTTACGTTTACAAACCCGAACAGCCCGCTATTAAATTTTCCCAATAAAATAACAAAAGAGGATTTTGACGGCTGGATACAAGAACGAGGTGTTTATTTTCCCGATAAATGGGATCAAAAGTATCAAACTGTTTTGGCTTGTCATGACCCTGGGGAAGAACCGCTTGACGGAGGCCTTTTATACACAAAATACGGCAAAGGAGTTTTTATATACACCGGGTATGATTTTTTTAGAGAACTTCCGGCTGGCGTTCCTGGAGCTTTTAGGTTGTTTGTTAATTTAATTTCAGCTGGGAAAAATTCTAATTGGATAAATTAGATTACTACGTATTTTCTTTTATTTGATTTATCAAATAATTTCTTTTTGAAGAATAAGAATTTGTTTTAATAAATTATTCCTTATTTTTCTTAAACTAAAATTATTCTTTAAAATCTTATAAAAGTAAAGAGTTGGAAAAAGAGAGGAAACTTCAGATAATAAAAGCAGCCGTAAAGAGATTTGATAAACACGGCTTAAATAAAACAACCCTCGATGAAATCGCCCGCGATCTTCGAATCGGTAAAGCTACCATTTACCACTATTTTAAATCGAAAGAAGATTTATATTTTGCAGCGTTAGATTGGGAAGGGTCACTATTCCTTGAAGAAATAAAAGCAATTTTAAACCATGAACAATTAACATTTAAAGAATGTTTATTTGAATATTTTCTGTTTAAAGAATTAATTTCTCAAAAATATAAACTTATTTTTGATACAATCATTCAAATAGTGAGCGAAAATAATTTTGATAAAGAGATCAGCTTTTTTAAAAATCTCTTAAACAAAGAAGAAGAGTTAATTAAGGATGCGCTGTCAAAAAAATTTTCAGTAAAGGATGTAAGTACATCTCAAATATCTCCATCCTATTTAGTACTTCAGAGCTGGGGTTTATTTTTAGGAAATAAAATTAATTCGGTAATTGGTTTTGGAAAAGAATCAAGCCCAAGAGAATTAGTTGCGCAATTATTAAATAATATTTGAGTATTAAAACTATTATCCAAATCTTCCCGAGATGTAATCTTCGGTTTGTTTTTTTGAAGGGTTGGTGAATATTTTTTTCGTCTTATCATATTCGATCAATTCGCCGATATAAAAAAAGGCTGTTTGGTCGCTTACCCGGGCAGCTTGCTGCATATTATGTGTTACGATTACAATCGTATAGTGCACCTTAAGCTCATGAAGAAGTTCTTCTATCTTTGCAGTGGCAATGGGGTCTAATGCACTTGCAGGCTCATCCATTAAAACAATTTCAGGCTCAATTGCAAGAGCGCGCGCAATACAAAGTCTTTGCTGCTGGCCTCCTGATAAACTTAGAGCTGACGAATTTAACCGATCCTTAACTTCATCCCACAATGCTGCCTGGTTTAAGGTTTTCTCAACAATTTCATCCAAAGTTTTTTTCTGCCGCACTCCAATTAATTTTGGGCCGTAAATTAAATTATCACGAATGCTTTTGGGGAATAGGTTAGCTTTTTGAAATACCATCCCGATTTTTGTTCGAAGGCTTACAACATCAATATTCCTTGCGTAAATATTAACGTCATCAATAATAACATCGCCATTAATTTTTACTCCATGAATCAGGTCATTCATGCGGTTTAATGTACGCAAAAAAGTTGATTTACCGCATCCGGATGGGCCGATTAAAGCCGTTACATTATTAGCAGGTATATTTAAAGTTATATTTTTGAGTGCCTGCTTATCTCCATAAAATAGATCTAAATTCTTTGTTATAATCTTATCTGCGTTCATCGATAAATTCTATGCAATGTAAATAAACATGAAAATATTTGGATAACTTCACCTCAAATATTTCATTTTATAATTAATAAAAATTAAAATGTTTTTATTGAAAGATGTTATATAAAAATTAATATATCGCTTCGCGGATTTTCGCACTTATATAATCCATCACCCAGACAACAAATGCAATCATCAAAACGATTAGCCCGACTTCATGCCATCTGGCAAGTCCTTGATACTGCATTAACATTGTGCCTATTCCTCCGCCGCCAACCAAACCGATGACAGTTGCCATTCTAACATTTATATCCCATCTGTATATTGTAAAAGAAAGAAATGGAAGGACAATCTGAGGAACAACCGCATGCCATACAACCTGGACTCTGTTCGCTCCGGTCGCAGCAATTGCTTCAACCGGGCCTTGCTCAATACTTTCAATGGCCTCTGAATAAAGTTTAGCGTTGGATGCAATAGTATGAACAAGCAAAGCTATCATTCCGGCAAATGGGCCGATGCCTACCCATACAGAAAATATTATTGCCCAAATTAATGGTTCAATTGATCTGACAAAATTTAGAATGAGTCTAAGTACGTAGTAAACAGCAAAAGTTACTTTATTTTCTTTCATAAGATTTCTAGCAGTAAAGAAACTAATGAAGAGCGTTGGCGGAATCGAAATTAATGTGGCAACCAATGCAATATAAATAGTTTCAATCATGGCGAATAATGCATCATCAAAAATGCCAAAATTAGGCTGGAACAATGCACCGAAAATTCGCTGAGCACCCTGTAAACCATCAGTGCTGAACAGACCTATAATAGAAATTTTTGTTACAATCCATCCGGCAATAAAAGTGATATTAAAAAGGAACCAGCCGAAAATTTCAACAGTCCATTTTGTAGTTTTATTATCTTTAGCTATACCGAATAATTTACAGGAGAGAGAAGTTTTTGTTGATGCCCAGGCATAGCCGATTAATATACTCGCAATAAATAGGATTGATATTTCGCCCCAGGAGAAAGGAAGTTCTCTTAGATCAAGAAAAAACCTATAATAAATTGCCCGCTGTAAAACTAAAATGCTGTAGAAAACGAAAAATATATCTAATAAAACAGCTTTAACAAAATTAAATTTGTCTTCTCTTTTTTTGTTTTCTGCAATTATTTGCTGAGGATGTAATTCTAATTCCGGATCTCGTATCACCTTATTTCCACCTCCTCAGCTTCTTCGCCGTAAATGGTTTTAAACCAGGCTTCATCAATATCCGATGGTAAACCTTGGTAAACGATTTCTCCGGCTTTTAATGCAATAACGCGCGAGGCATACCTTCTTACCAAACTTAAAAAGTGAAGATTGCAAATTACGGTTGTTCCAAGTTCTTTATTTATTTTTTCAAAATACTGCATTACGGAATTAGAAGTTGCCGGGTCTAAAGAAGCAACCGGTTCATCAGCTAAAAGAAGTTTTGGATTCTGCATCAAGCTTCTTGCAATAGCAACACGCTGCTGCTGTCCACCGCTCAAAGAATCCGCTCTAATCTTAGCTTTATCGGTTATTCCAACTTGCTCAAGACTCTTGTAAGCTTCTTCATAAACATGATCTGAATATTTTTCAAGTATCGATTCGATGGTTCCTAAAGATCCTAACCTTCCATTTATTACGTTTGAAAGTACCGATCTTCTTTTGATAAGATTGAATTGCTGAAAAACCATTCCGATTTGTCTTTTTACTTTGCGTAATTCTTCGCCTTTAATATGTGTAATATCCTTATCAAGAAAGTAAACCGAGCCGGAAGTGGGTTCTATTAAGCGGTTTATACATCTTAAAAGAGTAGATTTGCCTGAGCCGCTTAAACCGATAATTACCAGAAATTCACCTTCTTTTACTTCAAAGCTTACGCCTTTAAGTGCATGAGTACCGTTATCGTAAATTTTATTCAAGTTTTGAACTTTAAGTATCATTTTTTCTTCACTAAATCTTCAAATGAAATATGTTGCTTTTCTAAAAGTTTTCGAAGGGAATCGTAGTCACTGTCATTTGTACGAATTAATCCTGTAATATCGTAAATATCAAATAGAGATTTTTCGCCGGCAGGAGTTTTAATAAATTTTAAAAGTGCATTAATTATTTTTTCTTTCATTGTTTCGCTTAAACCTTTTCTAAAAACCCACGGATCATTCGGAATGTCCTGTGTAAATCCGATAATTTTTACTTTCTTTACAACATCAGGAAACTGCTGCAATACTCTCATTCGTGCGTCCATTATTTCTCCGGTTTGAGGGTCAGGAGGAGCATAATATGTTGCGCCGGCAGCAACTTGACCCTGGTAAACCATAGTAACAACGTTATCATGCCTCATAGCAAAAACAGTTTCACTTGGTTTAACTCCCATTGAATCAAGTATTGCTTTTGGAAGTATGTATCCTGAAGTAGATGAAGGATCAACGTATGCCATCGTTCTTCCATTTATGTCTGCAATACTATTTATGCCGGAATCAAAACGAGTGATGAACTGGCCTTTGTAAGTTGTCTGATTACCTTCCCTGACAACCCTTAATTTTGCTTCTGCACCGTATTTTGCATGTGCCATTAAGTATGAGAAGGTATTTATTGCAGCGATATCAACCTTACCGCTTCCGAATGCTTCAACAACTGCTACGTAGCTGGCGGGAACAGCAGTTACAAAATAATATCCGGTTTCTTTATGCAGATAATCAGTTAACGCAACTGCATTAAATGAAATTCTTTTGGCATCGACTGACGGGGTAAAATATAGTTTAACGGGATTGGAGTAAGTCCCGAGTGCGCCTTCGTTTAATTGACGCACAGAAATAGCTATTATGAAAGCTAATATAGGCGAAAAATAAAGTAGGTATTTAAAGGATTTCATAAATTCGATTATTTAGAATTTGTAAATATGCGAATATCTAATCTTTCATTCAAATTTTAAGTCAACGATTTATGTTAAATTATGGTTATTAATTTAGGAATTAAATTATAAATTATTTTAATAAGATTTATAAAATATTGTAACGACAAAATATTTAAAATCAATATTATATCATCACTAAAAAGTTAAATAAATTTTATATGCAAAAATATTCCCCTTCTCTTAATTAATGTGCTTTTGTGCCAATAATCAACGAAAATGAAATGTTTGAATTATATATTCCTGACGTATTCAAATAATTTTTTAATGAAAGGAGGTTAGGTAAAACTTCACGGGGAGAAAAGAAATTTTGATATATCTCTCATAAAAATTGAATCGAATACTAGTTTATTATTCGGTTTTAATGAATGATTAAATAAAGATTCTGATGACAAAAATATATAGGTGAAAATATGGAACATATGAGGGAATATACAATTAAAATCTTAAAGGATTTAATTGATGCCTGCCGCGATGAATATTTACTTTTTAACGCTGCGTCTGAAAAGATACAAAATGATACCTTAAAAGAAACCTTCAAAAAATATTCTCAAGAGAAACGAGAGCATGTTATAAAATTGGAATGTGAAGTGAAAAGGCTTGGCGGAGACTTAAATGAGCCGAAAAATAATTACACAGTTGTATATCCTATCTTAAACATAAAAGCTGAAAGTGATACTAAAAAACTTTTAAGGGAATGTGTAAGAAAGGATGCTATTGCTATAAATATGTACTCAGCGGCTATTAAAGAAGATATTCTTTGGGAAGTTATACCATTGGTGGCGAAGCAGTATTTCGGATCAAAAAATATTCATGATCAAATTTACAATATTTTTAATAAGACAACGGAAACACAAACGGTTGCTCAATTTCCGGTTAATTAAATTGTTCTGTGGGATATTTCCTTAACCAAAATATAAAAATTCGAAAGAGAAATTTTATATTAATCGAACAGGTTGTTCGAATCGGGTTTGTCGTACTTTATCTTACCGAACCTTTTGTATGCCAAACTTGTTACTTCCCTGCCTCTTGGTGTTCTTTGAATGAAACCTTGCTGGATCAAGAATGGTTCATAAACTTCTTCAATAGTCCCTGGGTCTTCATTAACTGCTACAGCTAATGTATTCAAACCAACGGGCCCGCCTTTGTATTTTTCAATTATTGCTAAAATTATTTCTTTATCCATTTCATCTAAACCATACTCATCCACTTCAAGAGCAACCAAAGCTTTTTTTGAAATATTGATATCAATAATTTTTTTATCTTCAAAGTCAGCAAAATCGCGTGTTCTTCTTAATAGTCTATTAGCAATTCTCGGAGTTCCTCTCGACCGTTTTGCAATTTCGAAAGCAGCATCTTTGTCAATTTTTAATTCTAAAATCCTAGCAGAACGCTCAACTATTTTATGTAGAGTATTTGATTCATAATAATCCAATCTGAATTTAATTCCGAATCTATCTCTTAATGGTGAAGACAACATACCCGCTCTTGTTGTTGCGCCTATCAAAGTATATTTAGGAAGCTTAATTTGAACTGATCTTGCATTCGGTCCGCTATCAATCATAATATCCAGTTTATAATCTTCCATTGCAGAATATAAATATTCTTCCACAACAGGGCTTAATCGATGAATTTCATCAATAAAAAGAACTGATTTTTCTTCTAAGGTTGTTAATAATCCAGCAAGGTCGCCGGGTTTTTCAAGAACCGGACCGGAAGTTACTTTAAGTTTCACGCCCATCTCATGTGCAATTATATGAGCCAATGTTGTTTTGCCTAATCCCGGAGGGCCTGTAAGTAAAACATGATCCAGTGCTTCGTCCCTTTTAATAGCGGCAGAAATGAAAACATTTAAATTATCTGTTATCTTGGATTGCCCGACAAAATCAGTTAGTTTAAGCGGCCTTAACGATTGTTCATAAACTTTTTCTTCATCATTAATTTCCGGATTAGTAGTTTCAGCTTTTCTCATTATCGTATATAAATTTTTTAGTTATCGGACAATGCTTTTAATACAAATTTAGTCAATTCAATTAACATTACACAAAATCATTAATTAAATTAGTCGGTTTTTAAGTTACTAATTCTTTATTTCTTATTTTGAACCTATGAATAATAAAGACCATTGTTGTCATCGATAAAATCATTAACAATGCAATTCCGACAGTATTCCAAACTCCCAGACTATGATCGAATAAAGCTATTAAACCCGGGTTCCATGCGCTTCCGTATAATATGGTAAGATGAACAACATAGATTAAAAGCGTATTTCTTCCTATCAGAATGAATATTCTGGGTATTGATTCAACCTTGATAGAAATGAGTGATACTATTGAATTTAAAATTAGAACTACTCCAAGTCGTAAAAAAATTAAATTGGGACTTGTAGTCCAGAAATTACTTTGTCCGTATACTACAGATTCTATTTCATTACCTATTAAAGCTAAGACTATAAGTATAGCACCCCAAATTGCAAGTTTAATACTGAACTTATAAGATTTAAAAATTAACGGATGTTTGGCTAGATAACTGCCAAGTACTCCCCCTGCAATTACATAACCAGCCCAGGGGAAGAGTGGAAAATTTGATCCGGTTCCGGTATAAAAATATCCGGCCAGCCATTGAGGAAAAATATTTAACCAATTTATATTACTGAATAAAGGATAAAGTCCGAAGAATATCAATGCGCCAATCGAAAAGACAAAATAATCATTTAGCTTTACTTTTTCGGAAATAAATGCAAAAACCAATAGAAAAAATATTCCGAATCCAATAAGATGTAAAACGTCTACTGCAAAAAAAGTATCCCATTGTGCAGTAGAAATATTTGAAAAATTTATTATTGTGGGCGTAGGATACCTTAGTAAATAACCTAAGAATAATAAAAGTAAAAACCTTTTTATTCCTTTTTTTACTCGAGGATTTTCTCTAAACGGCTGGTTAACAAGTCTCAATAAATAAGTGAAAACAGTCCCGGCGGTAAACATGAAAATAGGGGCTGTCATACCGCGCATAAAGAACCAAAAATGGAAGATGGGATAATCCAAGTTTCTGTAATTATTAGCTAAAAGTACATCCACAGTATGGCCCTGGACCATTTGAAGAACCGCAAACGCTCTCATTAGATCAATAAAAATGATCCTATTCTTTTTAGAACTTTCAGTCATAAAGTTTGTTTTTTAAACTTTTAAAAAGTAAGGTGTGTAAGATAAACAATCAATAATAATAATTAAATATTAAAGAGTAAGTATATAATTTGATTATGACTATTCTAATGATAAAATTTATTTCGGTATTTAAAGATAAAATTTTATCTGACAAATCTCATAAATATTTTTAATTTTTACAGTTCATTTAAAATGGAAAACCCGCCTTTTCAGCGGGTTTAACATGTACAATTATTCAATAATCAATTGATATTAATTGTTCTCGGTTTAATTCTTTCATGCTTCGGAAGATTTATAATCAATTGTCCATCTTCATATTTCGCATCGATCTTGGATTGGTCAATACTGTTCGAAAGTCTGAATCTTCTAAAATAATTTCCAATGATATTCTCGTTTAATAGATATTTTCGATTTATTGTTTCTTCATAATTTATTTTCCCGAAAATAGACAATGCGTTTTCCTCAAGTTTTAAATGAATATTTTCTTTAGAAACTCCGGGTAAATTTGCAACAAGTACAAAATCATTATCGGTTTCGTAAATATCTACTAGAGGAGTCACACTTCTCTGACTTTCTAAAAGATTTAACCATGATTTCTGCTCTTCTTTTACCTCTGTAGTTCCGTTCTCTTGATTTTCAATCATTTTTATATCTCCTATTTTATACTATTTCTTAATCAATTAAATCTTTTTTAACATCGTGTAATGTCTCAGGCCTTACCCGAACGGCAAAGCCTGAAGAATAAAATAATCTATTTATTTTTTATCGTCATCTACAACTTCGTAAGATGCATCCTGGACGTCTTTATCATCACCTTTCGGTTTACTTTCAGCTTCTTGCTGCGGTTCTGCTTGCGGACCAGCTTCACCAGGCTGACCGGAATTTGTTTGTGAATAAAGCTGGGAGGAAATTTCGTTCCATACTTTACTTAATGAATCCGTTGCAGATTTTATTTGATCCGAATTATTTGTGGAAAGAGCTTCTTCAACCTTCTTAATTTCGGATTCCAGTTTGGTTTTTGAATCAGCCGGTATTTTATCTTTTAGTTCTTCCATTTGTTTCTTTGTCTGGAATAATAAACTATCTGCTTGATTTTTAATCTCAACTTCATCTTTTTTCTTTTTATCATCAGCCGCATGTTCTTTTGCATCATTTTTCATTTTTTCAACTTCATCTTTAGATAAACCGCTGGAAGAAGTAATCCTAATGCTTTGTTCTTTCCCGGTTGCTTTATCTTTTGCAGCAACATGAAGAATACCATTAGCATCAATATCAAATGTTACTTCTACTTGGGGGACACCTCTTGGTGCCGGCGGAATTCCATCCAAATGAAATCTTCCCAAAGTTCTATTATCTGCAGCCATAGGACGTTCACCCTGTAATACATTTATCTCAACTGAAGGCTGACTATCAGATGCAGTAGAGAAGATTTCGCTCTTCTTAGTCGGAATAGTAGTATTAGCATCAATTAATTTTGTCATAACTCCGCCAAGGGTTTCGATTCCTAGAGACAACGGGGTTACATCAAGCAGCAATACATCTTTAATATCACCTGTTAATACGCCACCTTGAATAGCTGCACCGACAGCAACCACTTCATCAGGATTTACTCCTTTATGAGGTTCCCTGCCAAATATTTTCTTAACAAGTTCTTGAACCATTGGAATTCTTGAAGAACCACCAACTAGAATTACTTCATGAATTTCAGAAACAGAAACTCCGGCATCCTTAATAGTTTGTTCGCATGGAATTTTTGTTCTTTGCACCAAGTCATCTATTAACTGTTCAAACTTTGATCTGCTTAAATTAATATTAAGATGTTTTGGCCCATCCTGAGTTGCAGTTACAAATGGTAAATTAACATCTGTTGTTGAAGAAGATGATAATTCAATTTTTGCTTTTTCTGCAGCTTCTTTCAATCTTTGCAACGCCATAGGATCTTTTCTTAAATCAATACCCTCCTGTTTTTTGAATTCATCGGCGAGAAAATCAATTATTCGCTGGTCAAAATCGTCACCACCAAGATGGCCGTCACCATTTGTAGACTTTACTTCAAAAACGCCATCACCAAGCTGCAAAATGGAAACATCAAACGTTCCACCTCCCAAATCATATACAGCAACCGTATGATCCTTAGTCTTCTTGTCTAAACCATAGGCAAGAGCAGCTGCAGTTGGTTCGTTAATAATTCTTCTTACCTTTAATCCCGCAATCTCTCCGGCATCTTTAGTTGCCTGGCGCTGAGAATCATTAAAATACGCAGGAACAGTAATTACTGCTTCAGTTACTTCCTGGCCTAAATATTCTTCAGCGGTTTTCTTCATCTTCTGCAGAATCATGGCGCTGATTTCCGGCGGAGAATAAACTCTATCTCCAATTTTAACACGAGCAGAGCTATTATCACCGGAAATTACCTCGTAAGGTACTTTTGATTTTTCATCTTGTACTTCGTTTATAACTCTTCCCATAAATCTTTTTATTGAGAAGATAGTATTTTTAGGATTAGTAATTGCCTGTCTTTTTGCAGGCTGACCAACTAATCTTTCTCCATTTTTTGTAAAAGCTACTACGGACGGTGTTGTTCTGCCACCTTCTGAATTAGGTATTACTACCGGATCATTACCTTCCATTACCGCGACACACGAGTTTGTAGTACCTAAATCAATTCCAATAATTTTTCCCATTGTAAATCACTCCTTATGTTTCACTAAATTAGCGGCAGATTTTCTCCTGCCATGTTTATTAATATTTATTTTATTTTAATCTCTTTTTCTAATTTTTGTTCTTTTAATTGTTTATTTACAACAATTCTCAAAATTCCATTTTCATAATTTGCTTGTATATTTTCCTGATCAACTTCTTTTGATAAAGTAAAATTTCTAGAAAACGTTCCAAAGCTTCTCTCATTCTTAAAATAGTTTAATTTTTGGCTATCACTATTTTGATTTTTCTTTTCACCGGTTACAGTCAGAACATAATCTTTTAAAAGAATTTTAAATCCTCTTTCTTAACTCCAGGTACTTCCAGTTCAACATAAATGTTCTGTTCATCGCTATAAATATCAGCCTTTGGTCTGAATGAATTTTCATAATTAAAATCAGTATTTGGAAATTCTCCAAAAATATTTTGTATTTTATCATTAAAATTTTCAAATTCTTTAACCGGATTAAATCTTACGAATGTCATATCTTTTCCTTTCCTTTGTTAGATTTTCTTTAATAATTAGCAATCATTATGCCATGTAGCGAAATATAACTTAATCCTATATATAATAATAAGTTAACTATTTATAACAGTTTAATTATACAGCAAACAGTTTGTCGCATTGTATGCCAGATTGGCATTTCCAATTAATTTAATGACAATTTATCTGACACTTTTGTTAAAATTTAATTATTTTAACATTATAAAAATTGAGGTAATTCTTGTTTAACTTAGAACGTTTTGATATCAAGCTGAGTACAGAAGTAATTGGGAGAAATTTTGTTTATACGGAAGAAATAGATTCAACTAATTCGTTTCTTTTAGATAAATCAAATAAATATTCTATTGATGGTACGGTGCTGCTTGCCGAAAAGCAGAATAAAGGGAAAGGAAGAAAAGACAGAGTTTGGTACAGTACAAGAGAACAAAATCTTACCTTCTCTATTCTCCTTACTAATAAAAAATACCTTGGTAAAAATTTAAATATAATTAATTTTGCTACATCCTTAGCTGTAGCAATTTCAATTGAAAATATTTATCAGTTGAAAACCGAACTTAAATGGCCTAACGATGTTTTAGTTAATGGTAAAAAGATAGCCGGTATTTTATTGGAATCAACATCGCAAGGAAATAAAATTGAAAGACTGGTTATCGGGATTGGTATAAATGTTAATCAAACCCTTTTCCAGGGTAATTATAATATTTCACCCACCTCTATTAAGCATGAATTAAAAGAACAAATCGATAGGGAAAGACTTTTAGCAGAATTTTTGAATAATTTTGAAGAAATATTAAACAAGATAGAAACAGAGCCTGGAGAAATCCTAAAGGATTGGAAATTGCGGTGCAGATTAATCGGTGAAAAGATATCTATTACTGAAGGTGAAAATATTAAATACGGAATTTTTGATGACTTAGATAATGAAGGATTCCTTCTGCTGAAAAATAAGGATAAAATTGAAAAAATTCATTTTGGCGATGTGAGCATTGCATAATGTTTTTAGCCTGCGATATTGGAAACACCAATATAAAAATCGGACTTTTCAAAAAAGATAAACTTGAAGAATTTAATTCCTTTCAAAATTATTCTTCCTTATTACATTATTTGCGTAATGTAACTTTCGACAAGGCCGCTATTTCCTCAGTCGTTCCTAAATCCAGTGAGAAAATAACCAAAGATATTTTCACAATAAAAAATATTAAACCATTTGTCATTACTAAAGATGTCAAATATAATCTAAAAATAATTTATGATTCGATTGATACTTTAGGAATTGACAGAATTTGCAGTGTCGAGGGAGCGTTCTCTATTTTCAATAAATCTGAAGCAAGAGAAAATTATAATTCAGAAACTTATATCCTTTCAATTGATTTCGGAACTGCTACAACAGTAAATATAATCCAATATCCAGGAGAATTTATCGGCGGGATAATTGCTCCTGGTTTGAACATGATGTTTGATGGATTAAACAAAAAAACCTCTCAGCTTCCAAATGTAGATTTTGCAAGCTATAAAAACCTAATCGGCACGGATACCAAATCTTCAATTGCCAGCGGAGTATTAAACTCAACTATAGGTTTAATTGAAAAGGTGATCAAATCTTTAAAATCCGAGAAAGACAAAACAAAAATATTAATTTTTGTCACCGGCGGTAATGCAGAGAAAATCATGAATTATTTACCATTTAAATTTGAGTTTGAAAAGGGATTAGTGCTTGTTGGGATTAAATCGATTTATGATAAAAATTTTTCGAAATGAACTACTTCCATTTATGAATACAAGTCCTACACTTTTACAAGGACATTATCAATCAATCTTGTGTTACCTATTTTACATGCTATTAGAATATAATATACGCTACCTTTTAAAAGTTTCTTTGCTTCGACAAAGGTTTCAGATTCAACTATTCTTATATAATCCAATTTAGATGAATCAACAGAGTTCATAATTTTCAGCATTTCATATTTTATTTTTGAAGAACTTTTTTCCCCTCCTCTAATATTCTTCACGGCTTCCGATAATGACTTATTCAAAACTAAAGCATCAGATCTTTCTTTTTTAGAGAGATAAATATTTCTTGAACTCATTGCTAAGCCGTCAGATTCTCTGACGATGGGACAAATAATAATTTTGATATTAAATTTTAAGTCGCTTACCATTTGTTTGATGATCACCGCCTGTTGAGCATCTTTTTGACCAAAAAATGCAAAATCCGGTTTAACCAAATTAAATAGAATTGAGACTATTGTTGTAACCCCGCTAAAATGAGTTGGCCTGAACTCCCCTTCCAGAATTTTAGAAATGTTTTTTACTTCCACATAAGTTTGAAAATTTTTCGGGTAAATCTCATCTTCATTTGGGAAGAATAAATAATCGACACCATATTTTCTTAATAATCGTTTATCTCTTTCAATATCTCTTGGATAATTTTTTAAATCTTCATTAGGAGCAAATTGTGTTGGATTAACAAAAATTGAAACGACCGTTATATCTGTTTTTTGTTTTGATTTTTTAATAAGAGAGAGATGGCCTTTGTGCAGATACCCCATGGTCGGGACAAAGCCGATAATTTTTCCTTCAGCTTTTAAATCAGCAGAAAGCTGCTGCATTTTTTTTGAACTGAAAATCGATTTGATAGATCCCTCAGCTCATTAAGGATAACACAGTGTAAATATTATTCTTTAAATCTTTTCTTGGAGATACTATATCTATAAAACCTTGCTCTAGCAGAAACTCTGATCTTTGAAAGCCTTTTGGCAAATCTTTACCAATTGTCTGTTTGATTACTCTCGGCCCTGCAAACCCAATAAGAGCTTGTGGTTCGGCAATATGTACATCGCCTAACATTGCATAACTTGCAGTTGTCCCCCCGGTTGTTGGATCTACCATTACGGAAATAAATGGAATTTTAGCTTCGGCTAACCGAGCTAAACGTGCGCTGGTTTTAGCCATCTGCATAAGTGAAAACGCACCCTCCATCATTCTGGCTCCGCCGCTCGTTGAAACTATTATTAATGGAATTTTATTTTTATATGCTCTATCAATTAGTCGAGCAATTTTTTCACCGACAACAGATCCCATACTTCCGCCGATAAATTTAAAATCCATACATGCGAATGCAACATCCATAGAATTAATTTTACCGGTTCCTGTTTTTACAGCATCATTCAATCCAAGTTTTTTAATAGTTTCTTGAATTCTATCAGTATACTTTTTAGTATCTTCAAATTCTAAAGGGTCGGCAGAACGCATTTTTTTATCAATTTCTTTGAAACTGCCTTTATCAATTAAAATTTCTATATATTCTTTACTGCCGATTCTAAAATGATATCCGCATTTCAGACAAGTCCAAAGATTTGACTCAAGTTGTTTTTTGTGAATAATTTCTCCGCAGCCGGGACACTTTTCCCATAAGCCATCCGGTAAATCTTTTTTTTGTGAATCAGGAGAAATATTTTCTTTTGATCTTTTAAACCAAGCCATAATCTTTAGTCTTTTGTTACATTAGCATAAATTAATAAAGTTTTAGAAACTTCTTTAGGATCATTTGATAAGACAGAAATACTTCGCTCTAACTTACCAATTTTACCGCTTGAATCAAATTTAACTAAAATTTCCCCTTCTTTTCCCGGAGCAATATTCTTATCCTTTGGTGCCGCAGCAGTGCAACCGCATGATGTACTAATATGCCGGATATGAAGAACCGCATCACCTTTGTTTATAAATTTAAAGATGTGGCTAACAATAGTATCCTGTTTAATCTTACCAAAATTAAATTCTGTTTCTTCAAATGAAATTCTTGGGCCTTTGGTTGAATCACTTAAAGAATCCTTTGGCATATGCGTTAAGGTCGGTCCAGTCCGCGGAATTGCATGTGTAACAAATACCCTTAAATCCGGGTTAGTAGGATCGTTAGTTTTGATAGAGACATAATTATTCAAATTACTCGAATTGCCGATATTTGTATATTCAACTGAAAGTCTGGCTGAATCGGCAGGCTGCAATGTAGTTTTATCTAAAGAAGCTTTTATACACTTACATGAAGTTCTAACATCATTAAGTTTTAATGCTGAACCGCCTCCATTAAATAGAATGAATGTATGGAAAACAGTGGTTCCTTTAGCGATATTTGTAAAATTATAATCCACTTGAGGAACTGTTACTCTAGGCCCGATTGCCTGTGCAAACAAAATTGTACAAAAGAAAACGAATACGGTTAATAATTTTTTAACCATTTTTTCTTTCCTTTATTATAAATTTCTTCAAATAGTTAGGTTCCAGGTACTCATAATTAAAAGTTGTTAAATCAGCACCAAAAGTTTTACTCCAAATTGCAACATATTTAGGTGATGGCGCTGCAAAGATATTCTTACTTTCAATCTTATCGCTGCTGTTATCAAAATTCACATTGCCGAAAGTTAGTGTATCTTTAGCTAAATTACGAAAATCATCATGGTTTACAATTTGTAAATTCTCCACAAATATATAATTATTCAAATTAATTTTAAACTTTGCATAATAAATCTCTTCCATATTTACTTTATTTGCAATTAAAAACTCTGAACCGTCAGGTAATATAGCTGCTAACTGTAACGCCATAGCTTCAAAGGTTGGTACAGGTATTATCGGTAAAGACGAACCGAAAGCAATTCCTTTAGCTGCTGATAACCCTATTCTTAATCCTGTAAATGACCCTGGCCCTGAAGAAACTGCTATACCTCCTAAATCACTGGTTTCAATACCTGCCGAGCGCATTACATAATCAATTGTCTCAAAAAGTTTTTCAGCATGTGAATTTTTCAAATAAATTTGGGATTCAAAATATTTAGTCTCCGTGAAAAAGACACAGACTCCGCAAATACTTTCAGATGTTTCAATTGATAAAATAGGTTTATCTTCGGTCATTTTTTGTAAATATAAATTCTCTTGAAAAATCTTCGTTTAATTTAATTTCAATAGTTATTCTTTTTTTCGGTAAAATTTCCGGATATAAATTTCCCCACTCAATAAATATTATTGCGTCAGGATTATTTAGATAATCATTAAAACCTATATCGTATAATTCAACCATTTCATTTATTCTGTAGAAATCGAAATGATATATTTTAAATTTGCTTTCGTATTCGTTTATAATCGCAAAAGTGGGACTATTAACATTATTACCGCCTAAAGCTTTTACTGCATTTTTGATAAAGAATGTTTTGCCCGCTCCTAAGTTGCCATTTAAGATAATTACATCGCCGGGTTTAATTCCCAAAGCAAAATTGTTTGCCAGTTCAACTGTTTCATCCTCAGCAAAAACAATTTTCTTAAAAGGATATTCCACTTATTTCGGTTCCATAGTTATTACCGGTAAAATTATTTCTTCCATAGAAATTCCTCCGTGCTGGAAAGTATCCTTATAATAGGTCAAATACTTGTGGTAATCGGTAGGATAAACAAAATAAAAATCTTCTTTTGCAATAATATAATTTATGGTAACACCTCTTTTAGGCAATTTATACTCTTCAGGATTTTTAATATATATTGCATGTTTATCATCAACTTTAAGATTTCTTCCAAACTTAAACCTTAAATTTACGGAGGCTTCCCTATCGCCGAGAACTTTAGCGCCTCTTAATGAACGAATGCTGCCGTGATCGGTTGTAATAATAATTTTGGCATTTTTTACTTTTGCCAATGCTTTAAAGGAACCAAAAAGTGATGAATGAGTAAACCATGTATTTGTTAACGATCGGTAAGCAGGTTCATCAGGGGCTATTTCTTTTAATAATTCAGAATCCGATCTTCCATGTGCAATCATATCAAGAAAATTTACAACAACTGCGGTCAATTGAGTATTTTGGTAAGATTGAATGTTCTGCTCAAAATTTCTGCCTACTTCAGGATCAATTATTTTTAAATACTTCAAATCATTTCGAAGTTTTATTTTTTTTCTATCTAATAATAATTGAAGAAGTTCCTTTTCATATTTGTTCATACTTTTTTCATCGTCGTCCCCGCTGCTCCAAAGAGTAGGATAATGCTTTTCTATTTCAGACGGGAATAGGCCGCTGAATAAGGCATTCCTTGCGTATGGTGTAGCGGTCGGCAGTATTGAGTAGTAATAATCTTTCTCAATTTTAAAATAATCACGAAGATGCTGTTCCATTATCAGCCACTGATCTAATCGTAAACAATCCAGGACAAAGAAAAATACGGAAGAGTTCGGATCTTTTAAGTGCGGAGCTACAAATTTAGAAACAATCTCCGGTGATAATGTTGGAGTATAACTATCGCCAATAGAAGTAATCCAATTTCTATAATTTTTTTCAACAAATTTTGAAAACTCCTTGTTTCCTTCCTTTTTTTGATCATTCAAACTTTGGCGTAAATCAATTCCCGGATGAGAGTCTAATTCTACATCCCAGTTTACTAACTTTAAATAAATATCAGTCCATTCAGCAAAGTCCATATTATTTAAGAATGCTTGTGAAATTTCATTAAAATCATGCAGATAATCTTTGGCAGCATATTGACCGGATATTCTTTTTCCTTCAAGAATTTTCTTACAAACTAAAAGCACCTGGCTCGGGTTAATTGGCTTTGTAAGATAATCAGTTATTTTTACTCCAATGGCTTCATCCATTAAAGTTTCTTCTTCACTTTTTGTAATCATCACAACAGGTAAACTAGGGTTTATATCTTTTATCTCACTTAGGGTTTGTAAACCACCCATCCCTGCCATCATTTCATCTAAAAAAATTAAATCGTAGTCATTTTCCTTCACCGAAGAAATAGCATCTTCACCATTAGTTACGGTATCAACCAAATATCCTTTTTCAGATAAAAATATTATATGTGAACGGAACAAATCAATTTCATCGTCCACCCATAGTATTTTCTTTTCTTTCATTTAAATTGTCCCTTCTAAATTAAATACCAGATTTCAACTTTATTAAAAGTAATAGAAAAACTTTTAAATATATGTTGTTCCGCCACAACTTTCACAAAAACTGGATTTAGTGTGATTAAAACTAAAAAAATTATTGAATTGCTATATGGACATCCAATCCCGCAGTATTTGATGTCATCGGCGGAATACGCGATGCACCAACCGGCTCTGTTGTAGATTTTTGATAGAATATAGAAATAGTTACTTTCGAACTGATTGTGTACTTTACCCTCGGTTCTATAGTTACCCTGTTGGTTCCATCCTGTGGAACTCCGCCGTCCTTATAACTATCCATTTCGTACAAAATACTTGTGCTTTGAGAGCTAGTGTATGAAAAAGTAAATTCAATATCGTTTTTAAGAGAAAGTCCAAAAATCGGAATTTCAAAACCGGTTTTTGAGTATGTAGCTGAAATTCCGATATCTTTTTGAAAACTTTCCGTAATACTATGATTTGAAAGTCCTAAATTATAGCTTGAGTTAGTTGAATATTTTATGCTTCCGCTTAAATTACCGCTCCACAGTTTAGCGAAAGTCATATTCAGGCCTACCAACGGCGCAAAGCCATAAGTGATTGTTTGTGTCTGCACTACAGTGTTACCATTCGGATCCAAACTCCATCCCTGGCTGTACTGAGAAGTATAAGCATGACTGAGAGATGCTCTTTCTGTAAAAGATTTAAAAGGCCAATATTTCTCCAATCCGTCCCACGAAATAGTCCAGTTTGGACGAGGAATAAAATTTGAAAAATCCTTAAGAAAACTAAGCCTTGATAAAATCGGCAAGGATTCAAAGCCTTGTGTAAATGCATCGGATAGATTAGCCGCCGGATCTGCTGCATTAGGATTGTATAGTTCATGCACCCTGCTAATTCCGCTTTTAAAAATACTTAATAATGATACCGGAGGAAGCGACAGAAATGAACGGCTTATTGTTCCGGTTGAATTGATATATTGTAATGAAGTATTACCGGAAGCATCAGAATTTAATATTGTACTTTTATTTACAGACCACCCTACTTTCCAGTTCAAATCAATCTTTGCACCTTCCCACAAAGGTTTTGAGGTTTGGAAACTAAGATTGTTTTGCTGTGCATAAACATCTGTAATACTCTGATTTGGCGCCCTTCTCCCCACAGAAGAATTCAATCCCAACATAAATAATCTTGATGGGCCATAGTTCTCATTGTATGTTAAACCGAAGAAATTATATAAACCTGTTCCGGCACCCAATAGCGCTGACTTTGAAACATTATTGCTGTTTGTAAAATTGATATTAATCGATTCATAATCGAAGAATAAAATTCTGGATAAATTTCTTACAAACATCCACGCATTTTTTAGCGGGTTCTTTTTAATTTTTATTGTTGATGTATCTTTTATGGCTGAGGTATCTTTCACATTAGATTTAGCTTGCTCTGGACGGACTACTTTTTCTGTTGTATTTGTATTATCACGACCAAAATTACGGTCACGCCCTTGCAGCCTCTGATTCACCAGATTATTTTCGTTTGGTGCATTTGCATTGTTTTCGTTATTAGCAAACAAAGGTGCTGCTAAAGCCTTTAACGCAAGGTTCAGTCCTACACTTGATTGACTAGCATAACCTGCACCCCTGCCCGCTTCTTTCTGAGCAAAGTTATTGTTCCAACGATATCCGACGGAATAACTCGCACTTAAATTGAAATATCTGTCAATATTCCATAATGTAGGTAACTTTGGATTGGTTTGTATACTTAAGTTTTGGTTGTATTGATAATCATTTCCAAAGAAATTACCGGATAGAATTTTTCTCCAAACTTCACTTTCTGGTTTTAATGTTTTGTCAGCATTAGCCTCAAGATAGGCTAAAGATGAACTTAATGACATGGTATAGTTTGCCGTAATATTAAATAAACCGCCATCAGTTAATTTCCAGTTTGAACTGAAATTACGTGAAGTTGTAAAATCGTGTGAATAAATCGCTTGAATTGGACTGTTATTTACAGAAGTATTTTCACTAAAATTTCTATTTCTTCTGACTGCTAAACTAAAATTAATGTTCTGCGGCGAATAATAAATTTTTAAATTCCTATAATCTTTTAGCAAACTAAATATGGCACCTATAATGGGTATATTTGCCGCATAAATATAATTATCTGGACTTAATGTAACCGCATAATTCATATTGGCATTCCACTGCCAGCTCCTGTTTACAAGAACTGTGGGGCTTCTACTGAAAGACTTATTATAATTAAATCCGAAATTTAAAGAATTAAACGTGCTGTTAACTATCCAGGAAGAACTTGGAATTCTAAATGCAATATTTGATGCAGACCAGCTGTCGGAAACATTTATCGTTTGAGAATTTGTAAGAATTTGCTGCCCTGTCATTCCCCTATACTTAGTTGAATCAGTTTGATTATTTACTCGCTCATCAGCAACTGTAGCAGCTGAGGCTACTTTTATATCAGTACCAGGAATATATAACGGTTTTCCTACTGATTCGGTATGTGAATAACTCAGACTTAGGCTGCTACCCGGCATATTAAACGGCAGAAGCTTTAAAATATTTAGGTTAGCACCAAGACTCCAATTTTTTGAATCAACCCTGGATCCAAATTGAGTGGAAAGATTGTGAAAGTATGGATCTGTTTCGCTCATATTAAAATTAACGGTCATTAAATCCGCTAATTTCAGGGAGGTTGCAAAACTATAAGCCCATCCAGGATGATTATCTGCACCAATTACTCTTAGTTCATCAATCCACACATCCCCATTTATCGGATGCGGAATTTTTGTAATATTTTTGATCCCTATAGTAATAAAGCTAACAGAAGTCAGCGAAGGATTTCCTTTTATACCATAATAATGTCCAGGCTGACCGGGTATTTCCTTATTAAATACATACTTGATATTTGTAGAGTCTAACTGTTGTTTAATTGCAGTCAAACTGCCGAAGGGTATGTCTACATCATTCCATCCTTTTGTAATTGGCAAACTGTATTGATAAAAATTGTTTGTATCAGTACCGAATCTAAAATATAACTGAGCCGAGTAACCTCCGCCTGAGGTATCTGATATATTACTTCCCGGAGTCTCGTCTCCATGAACAAAAAATTTCATTTCTTTATAGTTGAAAACGTCAAGAGGTCGATATAAATATTTTACTGCTTCTCTTGTACTATCCGGCTGTAATCCTTTTACAATTAGGTCCATTGACTGTTCATTGCTGTAAACATTTTGGTTTGGCTGTGTTAAATCCCTTACCTGAGTTACACCACTCGGAGGATAATAATTTGGATTATCCTCAATGTTAATAACAGATACTGCCATTACTGTATCGTATAACCTTGCTTGTTCCCATTGGTTGCCGGTTAAATTAAACTCAGCAAACCTTACATGTAAATTACTGGATTCACCGGTAGTAAATAAACGGATATACTCAACATCAGATAAACTGGGGTTCCCAACAGTTAATGAGGTATCTTGGAGAGGGATCCTATACAAATACCAGCCTTTTGTGGTATTTGGATAACTTGTTATAAATTTGTCTTTCTTTGCTTCATTTGTGTCTAATGGGATTTTATATCTGAAATAGCTATTCACTTTATCCAGGTTTCCGTTTAAATTTAAATCTTCAGTATCCGGTATACGACCTATATCAGTTAGAATAGCATTTCCCTCTGTTCCATTTATGTGATACCATGTATAAACATCATAAGGGTTGCCAGAAGAATTATATGAAAAATCATCCCCGCTTGGATCATTTTTTGTCCAAGTCGGATACCCAAGTTTTTTTACTGAATCTCTTTCTTGAGCATCGAACATTTCATCCAGACCTGTATCCTCACCTTGGTCAACCACCCCGTTATTATTCTTATCTTCAGTGTTAAGAATACCATTCGGGATAATATCCTCACTGATTCTGCCTAAATCAATATAAAGATAAGAGCTATCAGGAGCTTCCTCGACATTAAGCCAAAATTCGATATATTGAATATTCTGAGCCTGGAGATCATTTGCAGTAGATGCCAGAGACTGCATCATTCCGCCCCAATTATTACTCGGTTTTTGAAGTCTTGGATTCCAGTTATATGTTCCAGGACTGTCCGGCATAAATACATAATCCAACACAGGCACTTGTTGATCCTGAGTTGCAACTTGTTTTTTCGCTCCCCAAATATCTTTTACGTTTACAATGGAAGGAGTTATTGAATACCAAATACTTTTTGCCTTGTAAAACATCATGTTTTGGAGGCTAGTATCTTTAAATGCAGAAAGAGCACCGGGTGGACTTAAATCTTTCCATGTAGTATAATTTACACCAACCGGTAGAAGTTTTTTTGCTCCTTCAAAGTCATCAATATATGCTATGCTCTCCCCTTTGTCGTCTGGAATTGTGCTCTTCATAGTATTGGGGTTTGGATTTATACGAGCATATTCTCCGGATAATGTTATACTAGACATTTCTTTTGTAGAGAATAATTTATCGAGCGCGTTTGTAACAAATGGAAGATCGGCACTGGTATTAAAATCAACACCCATTATTGTGTTGCTTAAAGGCTCTTCACCAATTCTAACTTTCTGGCTTAACGTCTGCTGATTTAAATTCATTATTGAAAAACCAAGTTTGGTTTTGTCTGAAATATTTACAACTCCTCTAGCACCAATCAAAGTTTTTGAAGCCAGCTGGAATAAATCGTTTTGCTCAAAAGTTATTTTTAAATCAGCGCCGGGAATTAAGGCATCGCGGTTTAAAATAGTTAACTGGCCTATATTGTAATCAACTGTATAATCAACATTTGGCGTTAGCTCTCTTCCATTGAGAGTAACCTGCACGGAATTTTCAACAATATTAAAACCTAATTGATAAGTTGAACTGGCCTCACCGGAATACTTACCGGTTATTTCCCACTTATCATGAATTCTATCATTTTGTGCACCGGTTTGACTGGTATCATAAATAGATTGATACTTTAGAGAATCCGGTAAATTAGAAGGATAATTATTCCCAAATGGTTCAAGTGTAGGAAAAATAATTTCACCTGTTGCTGGAAGGATTGTAAGATCAGGGCGCCAATCGAAATTGCCATCAGGGTTGGGATTACCGCTGGCATCATAAAGGTCTAATCCAAAAGCATTCAAAAGCTGAACAGTACCCGTAGAAGTATTAAGTGTAGTAACTGCATTTCCACCGGGATTATCATATTCAATTTGTAAATTAAAACCATCCTGCTTAATATTTGAACCGCCTAATGAATATATATTTTTTAACATTAACTTCCAGGCTTCTTTATACTGCGGTTTTAAATATGCAGGTTTAATTAATTTTAATACTAATCTTACTGAAGAATCAGATTGAGCAGCACTTGAACTTAAAAATTCTCCGTAATATGAATCATCACTTGTTCCGGGGTCTTGATTTTGAACTTCATAAGATACTGCAATAGCATCCTGGTCCTGTATATTTGTATGAAATGTTATATACCCGGTTTCCGGATGTATGGTGTAATCAACGTCAGGCGTTAACAATACAAATCGTCCAGTTTCACTTTGACCAGGTATCGGAGTAAGATTGCTGCTTCTCCAATTATCAGTATATTTCTGTGTACCGCTTATCGGAGGTAAATTTAAATAGGCGTTAACCTGTCTTTCCTTGGATTTGTCATAGGTTAATCCTGTCTTAGATTTCCAAACTTCTATTTTAACAATACGATATTGGGACTCAATTTGAGGATTTGCACTTCCATAATATTTATTAAAGAGATTTAAATCAGGTTTAGTACTAGCATATAGTGTATCAACAAAATAATTATTTGTTTCATAGTTATAAGCTCTAACGTCAAAAGACTGGGATGTAGAACCACTGTTGACAGATACTGTCTTTATTTGCCCTTTTTTCTGGCTAGCTAATGTAGTTAAAGATAGTGGTCCTAATTTAAATTGTGCTTTAACGCCAAATAAAGCCTCACTTCCTCCAACAAGAGGAGTTGTCTGCATAGAGACGTTACCTGCTTCTATGCTCTGAACAATTTCATCTTCATAACCGGTATATTTTATGTGAAGCTGGTTTTGATATTCAAAAGTACGCTCGGTATTCCAGTCAGCGCTGATATTTAATTTATCACCGATAGTGCCGTTAACATTAATTTGAACTTGCTGTTTAAAATCAGGTTCATTACGCGTATTACCAAGTGCGGAAGCCGTAACGCCGGAAGTTGTCTGATTAACCCACGCACCATGTATATCAACTGCTCCGCCAATCCTTAGACTGATTTTTGGCTTTCCAAAAATACTAAGTACACCCACACTAGGCAGCGGGATTTCCAAATTTGTAATATCTTTAATTAATTCGCCTAATTCCTTTTTGGAACTCTTCAATTCATATCCGCCTGCAATTTGATCCCATGAAGCTTTTTGATTTAATGCAAGCTGCATCTTAAGATATTCATCAATTGGGATTCGCAGTAAAATTTTAGTTTCCTGTCCGGCGGTTTTTTCTTGAACAATAACATACTTACCGGTAGAATCTATTGCAATTGATCTTGTAACAATTCCCGTTGAAGGTTGCGCAAAAAAACTTGATTCGTTATGAAGACTTAATTGAACATAAGGAACGTCATGCCGTACATAATGAAAATATTTTAATCGTGCGGTTGAATCAATTGCCATTGAATCGATTTTAACCGTATCTGCTTTGGCAGCAAGAGTATCTTTATGAGCAGCAGATGTATCAATACCTTTAAGATTTTCTTTAGTTATGGTTGGTTTCTGTGTGGAATCTGCACCAGTTGTAAACGGAATTTTAAAAGTATTTATTTCTGAGTTGGCAGGAGCAGCAGTTGTATTATCATTTGTAGAAAGTAAATCTAAATTTGCTTTATTGATATTTTGATTATACTTAAATAATGCATTTATCCAGAAAGCCCGATTAATCTGAGATTCATTATTCGATAAGAAGCCAAGATTAATTGCTGCATAGAAAAGAATTACGCTTACTGTCAGAATGCGAGCAATCTCCGAAATCAGTTTTAATATTTTCCGGCTAATAAGGATCCCTAATTGGATATGTTACAAACAAATTTTAAGGTAAAAATATTCTATAGTTCTCCTCATTAATTTTTGATCGAAAAAATTATATATTTTAACATTTAATTTCAACAATGGGATAATTTTTATTAAAAAATCAGTTTTTAATTTATAATTCCAAATACATTGTTTTAAGGTAATTTTTTCTTCACTAATATTTTTTTACCCATTTAATTGGGTAATAAAAGAACAATAAAATTTAAAGGTTAAATTTAGTTAACTTTTTTATAATTTTTTCATGTTGAGGAAAAAGATTTAACAATTTTTCCCTATCCCCCAATTCAAAGTCATTATATTCAAATCCTGGTGAGACCGTGCATCCCACTAAACAGAAAGATGATTTATCCAAAAGTTCAGCTCCAAACCAAGAATTTTTATTTATTACAACTAGGGGTAATTCCCCATTTTCAAGTTTATTACCAAGCAAAATTTCTTTTATTTTGCCATTTTTTTCAATGACATAAATTTTGACCCCACTCCCGATGTAAAAATGCCATATTTCATCTGATTTTATTTTATGAAGACTAGATACTTGATTCTTTTCCAGCAAAAAATAAATAGATGTTGAAAACACTCTATCCGCTTTATATCTTTTAGGCAGGTGTTTCGCATTAATCTTTTCATCTGAACGATATATCTCTTTAAAATAACCTCCTTCCGGATGAGGAGATAAATTTAATTTAGAGATATAATAATTGGCTCTATTTTTCAATCACTTGCTAATTAAAATAAAATTGATGTTCAGTATTAATTTCTATTGTTTATAAAAATAAAAGCGTACAGTTTATTTAACCGTACGCTTTTCTTAAACAGATAAAAATGCTTTTTATCTTTTATTTAAAGGTACATATGCCCTTTTTGTTTCACCAACATATACCTGTCTCGGGCGATAAATTCTAGCACCGGGTGTTTCTCTCATTTCTTTCCATTGAGCAATCCATCCCGGTAAACGGCCGAGAGCAAACATAACCGTGAACATATTTGTTGGAATTCCCATTGCACGATAAATAATACCGCTATAGAAATCCACATTTGGGTATAACTTTCTTTCGATAAAGAAAGGATCTTTCAGCGCAACTTCTTCAAGATTCTTTGCAATATCAAGCGTAGGATCATTTACGCCAAGCCGGTTTAATACTTTATCAGCAGCAGCTTTTAAAATTTGTGCACGAGGGTCAAAGTTCTTATAAACCCTATGGCCGAATCCCATTAATTTAAACTTGGATTCTTTATCCTTGGCCATATTAATATATTTTTTATAATCACTTCCATCATTCTTAATTTTTTCCAGCATTTGGATTACCTGCTGATTTGCACCGCCGTGCAAAGGTCCCCACAATGCACATATTCCTGCAGATATTGAAGCAAACAGATTTGCTTCGCTGCTTCCAACCATTCGAACGGTTGATGTACTGCAGTTTTGCTCATGATCGGCATGCAGAATAAGTAAAAGATCCAGAGCTTCCTGCAAATCTTTTGGAACTTCATACTCTTCGGATGGTACGGCAAACATCATATGAAGCATATCAGCGCTGTATCTAAGATCATTTCTTGGATAAACATAAGGCTGGCCGATAGACTTTTTATAAGAAAATGCAGCAATAGTCTTTAGCTTAGCTAAAAGACGAACTATATTCAGTTCGACATCGGCATTATAACCTGCTTCAGGATAAAATGCTGATAACGAACTAACCATTGCAGATAAAATTCCCATTGGATGCGCAGTAGGTGGAAATCCTTCGAAGAATTTTTTCATGTCTTCATGAATTAAACTGTGGTGAGTTAAATCGAATTGAAATTTTTCCAATTCAACCTGGCTCGGCAGATGACCAAAAATTAATAGATAACTAACTTCAATGAAATTAGAATTCTTTGCCAAATCTTCAATCGGGTAACCACGGTAACGTAGAATACCTTTCTCTCCATCAATAAAAGTAATTGAACTGTGACATGAACCGGTATTTCCATATCCGTTGTCTGAGGTAATTGCGCCGGTTTTACTTCTTAATTGAGAAATGTCTACACCAACTTCTCCTTCGGATCCGGTTACTATTGGAAGATCATATTCTTGTCCTTGAAGAGATAACTTGGCAGTATCTGTGAGAGTTATATTTCCATTATTCATTTTGATCCCCTCTCGCTATTTGTTGTTAAATAATTTAATTAAATTTTTAATTAGAACATTAAATTCTTAAATGTATTACTATAAGAATGCAGTAACTTATTTAAGATTGTTATTTAGATGAATTTTTTGGTGAGAATGTTCCTCCTTTCTACAACTATTGAACGGACTGCAAGTAATTAAATTTTTATGTATAAAATTTAAACACATCCTGTATAACAATCAATGATAATTTTTAAATTGATAATATCTTAATTGTAAGAATGAGGAAAATTATCGGGAAATATTTTGAAAAGGACTAAAATTCCTAGGAAGATTTGCTATAGAAATAAATTATTAACAATTGGGATTTGATGAAAATTTAATCAATATAGATTTTCAATTGCAGGAAAAATTTATGACAGAAATTAACTTTAAAGTTTCTTAATAATTATTTTCCAACTCTCTGATAATCAGATTGGCAGCAGTATTTCCGCTTTTAACAGCGCTTTCAATAGTAGAAGGCAAACCGGTATTAGTCCAATCTCCGGCAAGATAAAAATTCTTAATATTTGTTTTCGCTTCAGGTCTTTTATTTAAAATATCATTTGCTGGAATAAAAGTAGCACGTTTTTCTTTAATTATTTTGTAAGAAAGGATATCATCCTTTTTTACTCTGAAATATTTTTCCATTTCGGATATTACAATATCAATGATCTCAACTTTAGATTTTTCAATAAACTTTTCAGCATCACTAATTACCAAAGTCAAATGATCTTCATGATTGAATACCCAATGAACTTTTGAATTGATCAGCCCATAAAAACTTTCTTCAAATTTATTTTCTTTAAGCCAGATATGGATAGACAATATTGATGAATAAGCTAATTCAATCTTTGAGATAAAATCAATTTCAGTTTTTATATTGTCTAAAGCAAATAATGGGATGGCTGAGATTACATAATCAAATCCGGAAATAATTCTTTTGTCGGTAATAATTCCGGTTACTCTATTTTCAGTAATTTTAAATTCCAAAACTCTTTCAAGTAAATTAATATTTCCGCCGTTATTTTCAATAAATTTCCTCGAAGCATTACAATAAGTATCACTCAATCCATATTTTGGAAGAATAATTGCAGCTGAAAAATTGCCGCTTAAAAATATTTCATGTAAAATTATCCTAAATATTTCTGCTGAGGCTGAATTAATATTTGTATTAAGCGCACCCACAGCTAAAATATCCCAGAACGCTTTTTGTATTTTATCATTCTGCTTTTCATTTTGAAGCCAATCAAAAATTGTTTTTCCTTTTAAGTTTTTTGCAGGAACAAATGAAAGTTTAAGAAAAAATTTTAGGAGCAGGAATCGATCATTTATTGAAAGAGCTTTATATTTTAAAAGCGCTAGGATTAGATTTAATGGGTAAGGAGCTGAGTGTGATTCTAAAGGGACAACATTAAAATTTTCTTTTACAAAGTTTACTTTCAATCTTTTTTGATAGATAAGATTTTTGTCAGCTTTTATAAGCCTGAAGAATTTTAATGTTTCTTTATAACAGCCCATCATAATATGCTGGCCGTTGTCTATTGTGCTGCCTGAGTCTTTATCAATAAAAGAATAAGCCCTGCCGCCTAATTTCGGCGAAGCTTCTAAAAGTTCTACTTTAATTCCAGCTTTTGATAGATATGCTGCAGAGGTGAGACCGGCAAAACCGCCGCCGATTACAATGCATTTTTTCATTAATACACTAAGCTATACTTTGCCCAAACTCCAACTGCGATCCCAACTTTTTCAATCTTATTCACTTTGATATTTTTATGATAAACATCGAAGTCTTCATCAATTATTTTTTCTAATAATTTATGATATATATGCTGCATCGCCCTTGCCGCAAACATGGAATACTTATCATCAAGATTTAAATCCCTTGTAGCTTTTGCAAAATAATTTTCCGCTCTATCAGCTTCGTAAAGCATAAGATTCTTAAAATTACCATTATAATTTTGAGTATTTATATCTTTATCGCTGTAATTAAATTTTTGAAGATCTTCCTGGGGTAAATAGATTCTTCCGTTCAATGAATCTTTTTTTACATCCCTTAGAATATTTGTCAACTGAAGTGCAATTCCTAAATCTACCGCAAAATCTTTTGCAGATTTATGCTTGTAACCAAAAATTTCAATGCACATCAATCCAACTGTTGAAGCCACACGATAACAATATAATCTCAGGTCTTCAAAGGTTAGATACCGATTTTTTTGGAGATCCATCTCCATCCCCTTGAGAAGTTCAAAAAACGGATCTATAGGAATGTTAAATTGACGGATGGTTTTGCCTAGTTTATTTAGTAACAAATACTCCGAATAACCGTCCAAAGATTTTTCAAGTTCCACCCGCCATTTATGAAGCTTCTCATATTTTAAATCATCCGGCTCATTTTCACTATCAACTATATCATCTGTTTGACGGCAAAAAGCATAAACCGTATTCATCGCATCCCTTTTTTCGTTGGGAAGCAAATTAAAAGCATAATAAAAACTGCTCTTACTGTTTTTTGCTATTTCTTTTGCCGAATCGGACATTTAAAGAATTGCCTTTAATAATAACTTTAAGAAATCAATCTTTGTTAATTTAGGGCGAATCAGGAAAACATTAAAATCATTTTTTTTAATTTTATTCAGAACGGCTTCGCCGCCTTCTATAGTCCATTTAATTTCGTATTTCAATCTTCCTTTTAAAAAAGGAATTAGGTTCTTGCCTTCTGCAAAAAGATTATGCGTTTTTTCAACATTATACCTTACTAACTCCTTTAATTTAAGATTATTTTCTTTTAACTCAAACATTTTTTCTGTTACTTTAAATTTTTCCATATCTTCAATTGGATAATAAATACGACCCTTTTTATAATCAATTTCAGAATCCTGCCAGAAATTAGTCAGTTGTAAAGCGGTACAAATTTTATCTGAATAGTAAAATGCTTTTTCATCCCTTATATCATTCAATTCAAGAATTAATCTTCCGATAGGATTAGCGGAATTTTCACAATAATTTAGTAATTCGTTAAACGAAGAATATCTATTCTTTGTCACGTCTTGTTTGAAAGCTTTTAACAACTTATAAAATAAATCCAGTGTGAGATTTTTAGAGCTAATTGTTGAATTAAGAGCGAATTCGAAAGAGTTTTGATAATTCCCTTTTAACAATTCCCTTAGTCTACTTTCAAATGTATTAAGCTTTGTCAGCCTTTCTTCAATTGTGAGTTTCCCTTCGTCGGCAAAATCGTCGGCGGTTCTTGCAAACCAGTAGATAATTGCAACATGTTTTTTTAAATAGGCGGGAACTAAAAAAGAAACCACGGGAAAATTTTCATAATGATCTTTGGCAAATTTTATTGCTTTTGAATATGCCGTATCCAAATCTAAATCAGTAAATTTTTGTTTTTGATTTGAAGTGTCAGTCATTTTTACATATTGAAATTTGTCATGGGAAAAATAATCTACATTTTGTCATATGAGTATAATTTACTTAAATTTGCTATATAAAAATAATTAAAATTGATTCAATACATTGATTAAGCAATTTAAAATACAAAATTCAGTTAAGTCAAAAAGACTTCCCTCTTTAATTTCGGAATTTTTCTATTAGTAATCCCGAACCTCTCCATATAAATTTCATCTAATCAACTTTAAACTAAAATTAGAAATTTAATATTTTATAAAAATGAGTAATCTAAAAGAAATAAACAGAAGAAGAACATTTGCTATAATTTCACACCCGGATGCCGGAAAAACAACTTTAACGGAAAAGTTTTTATTATACGGCGGAGCTTTACAACTTGCCGGATCGGTTACAGCTAGAAAAAATCAGCGCTCTTCCACTTCCGATTGGATGGAACTGGAAAAGAAAAGAGGAATTTCAATCAGCTCGACAGTACTTCAATTTGATTATAAAGATTACAAAATAAATTTGCTTGATACACCTGGACACGAAGATTTTTCCGAAGATACTTACCGTGTATTAACAGCAGTTGATGCGGTGGTAATGGTTATTGATGCCGCAAAAGGAATTGAAGCCCAAACCAGGAAATTATTTGAAGTCTGCAGCAAACGTGAAATTCCAATTTTTACATTTATAAATAAACTAGACCGCCCTACTCTTGAGCCTCTCGCATTAATTGATGAAATTGAAAGTGTGTTAGGCATCGGCGCATTCCCAATGAATTATCCTCTTGGAAACGGAATAGATTTTAAAGGAGTTTACGACAGGTTAGAAAAACAAATTCACTTTTTTGAAAAAACTACAGGGGGAATATATAAAGCACCGGTTTCTGTTATGGATATTACAGAACCTATAGTCAAAGAAAAATTAAGTGAAAATAATTATGCTAAACTGATTGAAGAATTGGAAATGCTTGACACTGCCGGAGAACAATTCGATACCCAAGCCGTTATTAGAGGGAAAACTTACACCTGTATTCTTCGGCAGTGCAATGAATAATTTCGGAGTTCAACTTTTACTGGATGGTTTTCTTAAGTTTGCCGTTCCTCCAGCTCCCAGAGAAAGTTCCGCCGGGATTATACAGCCTGAAGATGAAGCTTTTTCCGGATTCATATTTAAGATACAGGCGAATATGGATCCTAAACACCGGGATAGAATTGCATTCCTTAGAATTTGCTCCGGAAAGTTTACAAGAGATATGCAGGCAATTCACACTAAGAGCGGAAAGAAGATAAGATTATCCAATTCTCAAAAATTATTCGGACAGGAAAGAGAAACTGTTGACGAAGCATACCCAGGAGATATAATCGGATTTATAGGAAATTCAAATTTTGGTATAGGTGATACAATCACCGAGAATCAATCGATTGTTTACCACGAGATTCCAAAGTTTGCACCGGAACACTTTGTATTTATGCATAATCCTAATCCTTCAAACTATAAAAAATTTAGGGACGGTTTAGATCAACTTTTACAGGAAGGTGTAATTCAGGCTTTTTATGTAAAAAACTCAGTTCAAAAAATCCCTTTACTTGGTGCGGTCGGCCCTCTTCAATTTGAAGTTGTTCAGTATAGACTTGAAAGTGAGTACGGAGCTGAATCCCGCCTTGAACAAACCAACTGGAAAGTCTTAAGATGGGTATCCCCGGAGGCTGATAATGACCAACTGGGAAATATAGTTCTTCCGGCAGGTGCAACATTAGCTATGGATTCACTGGAGAGACTTGTAATTTTGTTAACAAGTGAATGGTCGTTAAATTATTTTATGGAAAAATATCCAAAGATAAAATTAGGCGATGTACCATTTAAAGAGGAAGTCCTGGAAATTTCTAAATAAAGATTTACCATTTTAATAATATTGGCCTATCATATTTAAAATTATTTTTTGCATGATTCGTTATTAATCCGCTTATCTCTAAAACTCACCATTCAAATAGAACAATTTTTTATATTAAACAGAAGTATATATTTTATTTGTGTTGAGTTTTTGCTTAGATGTGAATAATTTATATAAAAGAAAAATCATCATTCTTCTTCTCTATTCCGGTATACGATAAATTATAGACTTTTACTGGCACCTGATAAAAGAATGTGCTCTATTGAGAACTTTCTTATAAAGAGGGATAAAATGATTACCGGGCAAATAAAAAACAGTTCCCATTCCTTTCCAAAATTTATATCCAGCAGTAAATTAATTATACTTTTATCATCTCTGTTCTGCTTTTCTTTCCACACTAAAATTTACGCACAAAAAACAGATATTATATTTGAACAATTATTCCTTCAGCATGGATTATCACAAAGTATAGTAAAATGTATTTGGCAGGATAAACGAGGATATATGTATTTCGGTACTGAGGATGGGCTGAACCGTTACGATGGATATAAATTTACAATCTTCAGGCATAAACCTGATGATACCAATAGTTTAAGTTATAATGACATTACTTCAATCTACGAAGACCATAACGGTATATTTTGGATCGGTACTTTTAATGCCGGTTTGAATAGATATGATCCTTCCAATGAAAGTTTTATCAGGTTCCGGCATAATCCGAATGATACTAACAGCTTAAGTCATGAAAATATTAATGCAATAATTGAAGATAAATCCGGACAAATCTGGATAGGAACAGATAACGGATTAAATAAACTTATAGTAAATGATTCGGCAAAAAATATTTATTCATTTCATCATTACATAAATAATCCAAAAGATAAAAGCAGCATAAGCAGTAATATTATTCTTTCTATTTACCAGGATAAAGCTGGAACAATTTGGGTGGGAACGGGAGATGGTTTAAATAAAATTATTTTTAATAATCAGAAAGAACTGCCGCTTAAATTTATCCGATATCAGCATAATTCAGAAGATCCGCATAGTTTAAGCAATGATACTGCGCGAGTAATATTTGAAGACAGCAAAGGCAATTTATGGATCGGAACGGACAATGGTTTAAATAAACTTAAAATTAAAGATAACAGTTTCATTATTTATAAACATGATTACAAAAACAAAAATAGCCTGAGCCACAATCAAATTTATGCTTTATGTGAAGACAATTCAGGAGTTCTTTGGATCGGAACAAACGGCGGCGGCCTTAATTTATTCGATAAAAAAAATAATTCATTCGAACGTTACTTATATGACCCCCAGAATTCGCGTTCTTTAAGTTATAACGAAATAAGAAGTATCTATAAAGATGTTTCAGGAATAATGTGGATCGGTACTTACGGAGGCGGAATTGATAAAGTATCCAGGGGAGTAAATCAATTTTATCTTTACTCTCATATAAGCGATAATACAAACAGCTTAAGCCATCCGATCGTCTGGTCAATATATGAAGACGAAGACAGCATTCTTTGGATCGGAACTCACGGCGGCGGGATGGATAGATTGGATCGAAGAAAAAATAAATATACTCATTTTGTAAATGATCCGAAAAATCCGAATAGCTTGAGCAGCAATATAGTGCGAAATATAATTGAAGACAGAAATGGATTATTATGGATCGGAACTCATGGCGGAGGAATAAATATATTTAACAGGAAAACTAAAAAGTTTAAATCTTACAGACACAATCCACAAAACGCAAGCAGCTTAGCTTATGATGAAATAAGGACAATATACCAGGATAGATCCGGTGTAATTTGGATTGGTACTTACGGCCGGGGACTCGATAAATTCGAACAAGGAAATGATACCTTTATTCACTATAGAAACGTACCCGGAAATACCAGCAGTCTCAGCAATGATTTCGTTAGAATAATATACGAAGATAAAGCAGGGAACTTCTGGATAGGTACAGAAGGCGGCGGACTAAATAAATTTATCAAAGATAAAAATATATTCATTAATTATAGCAGCAATCCGAACGATTCGAACAGTATAAGCAACGATTATATTTTTTCCATTTATGAAGATAAGGCAGGCATTCTATGGCTTGGAACTTTCGGCGGAGGCTTGAATAAATTTAATCCTCAAACCGGAGTATTCAAAAATTATACAACTAAAAACGGACTTCCGAGCGATGCTATTTATGGAATTCTGGCAGATGAAAAAGAAAATTTATGGTTAAGCACAAATAACGGATTATCAAAGTTTAATCCTTCAACCGAAACATTTAAAAATTATAATGAAAGGGATGGGCTTCAAAGCAATGAATTCAACGGTGGCTCTTACTTCAAAAGTAAAAGCGGGGAAATGTTTTTCGGCGGAATCGAGGGATTTAATACGTTTTATCCCGGAGATATAAAAGATAATTCTTATATACCGCCGATTGTTATTACTTCGTTTCAAAAATTCAATAAAGAGTTTCATTTCGAAAAGCCCATTTCATTTATCAAAAAGATTAATCTCTCATACCATGATTATGTTTTTTCATTCGAGTTTGCCGCACTTGATTATACTGCGCCTGAAAAAAATAAATACGCATATAAAATGGAAGGATTAGATAAAGACTGGTTTTATACTTCATCAGAAAAAAGATATGCAAATTATACTACACTGCCACCAGGCAAATATGTGTTCCGGGTGAGAGGTTCAAACAGCGACGGAATTTGGAACGATGAAGGTACTTCACTTATTATTATCATCTCACCGCCCTTTTGGCAAACATGGTGGTTTACCCTGATAATTGCTTTAGTCTTTGCTGCAATTATTTTAACTTTATATAAAAGACGTTTAAGAAATGTACGATTAAAGGCCGAACTTTCAGCCGCGCATAATGCACAGATGTCAATTATGCCTCATTCTGATCCCCAAATAGACGGACTAGATATATCCAGTATCTGTATTCCCGCAAATGAAGTCGGCGGTGATTTCTTCGATTATTTCTGGACACAGCAAGACAGTACCAAATTAGGAATAATGATCGGAGATGTTTCCGGAAAAGCAATGACTGCCGCAATGACTGCAGTAATGACAAGCGGAATGTTAAATACTGAAGCAAATAATGCTGAATCACTCGGGACTATTCTATCAAGAGTTAATGTACCTTTATATAACAAAACTACAAAACAGATGTTCACAGCTGTTTGCCTTGCATGTATAGACCCTAAAAATAAAGAGCTCGTATTTACCAACGCCGGCCTGTCAAATCCCATTCTAAAATCAAATGGGAAAATTGAATATTTAAAGTCCGTGGGGCCAAGGTTTCCATTAGGAATGATGAAAGAAGTTAAGTATGATGAGAAAAAAATAAAATTAAGCAGAGGGAGTTTATTGATTTTCCTGACAGACGGAATAATTGAGGCACGTGATCATTTAAAAGAATTATACGGAGAAGAAAGGCTTGAAAAACTACTCTTAAATATGAATACAAATTCAATGCGTTCGCATGAAATAAAGAACGCAATAATCAAAGATGTTAATGAATTTTCCGGCAAACAACAGCAGCACGATGATATGACATTGATAGTTGTAAAACTAAATTGATACTTATAAGGGATTAACAAGAAGGAAAAAAAGAAGGCCACACAGAATTATACAGAAAAGGCACTAAGAAAATGGATCTTTACCTTCCCGGTTGTCTTAAGGTAAGTTTTGCATGAGTAGGAATGGCATATAATATAATACAATAATTATTTTTAAATAAAATAAAGATTAATTTTAATTTTTTCTCCTCACCTTTAATAAGGTAAACTTATTTTAAATTTTTAATTAATTTTACCTCTTAATAAATCTTTCAAAGAAATTCTGTAATTACTCAATCATTTAATTATAACCCGATAAGTTTTCGGAAGTGCAAGTTTATTGTTTAAATTGTTTAATATGATACTTATCTCACTTAAACTTAAGGATTTTTATTATAACTTAATTTTTTAAAGATCAGTTTAATTAGAACTATTATTTATTTAGCATTTTAAATTATCTAATCTTTCGTTTTATTTGAATGGTGCAAAATTAAGAATCTCTTTACTAAAATATTTAATTGATATTGTAGTTAAGAAATCAGCTTAAGAAGTAATAAAAGCTAACTAATTAAAACAAGGTAGACACACATTATGAAACAAAAGAAACCAACGCTATTTATATTTGGATTTAGGTCAATTTTTTATTCAGTAAATAGTCAAAAATCAAATTTAATATTGGTTCTAACCATAATGTTTTTGGCATTACCTGTTAAAACTATTTTTTCCCAGACAATTCCCGAAAGCACTTATTCCGATATGCATTGGCGGCTGGTGGGTCCTTACCGCGCCGGCTGGGCAACAATGGCAGAAGGCATACCTGATGAACCAAATACTTTTTACTTTGGCGCTGCAGGCGGAGGTGTATGGAAAACTGATGACGCCGGAAGAACATGGCAGCCTTTAATGCAGCATCAGCAATCATCTTCAGTCGGTGCAATAGCTATTTCTCCATCGAATAGTAAAATAATTTATATCGGTACCGGTCAGGTCGCATTAAGATATGATATGCTTGGCGGAGACGGAATCTATAGATCTGAAGATGGCGGAGAAACGTGGACAAATATCGGATTAAAGGACAGCAGACATATTGGTAGAATATTAGTCGATCCAACTAATTCAAACCATGTTTTGGTAGCGGCAATGGGTCATGCATTTGCCTCAAATACCGAACGAGGAGTTTTTCTTACTAGTAACGGAGGAAAAACCTGGCAGCATGTATTATATGTAGATGATAAAACCGGCGCAGTAGATTTAGTATCTGATCCAAAGAACCCTTCTATTGTCTATGCCGCACTTTGGCAAATGCGGATGCATCCGTGGTTAGATTATTATCTACCACAGAGCGGTCCAGGCTCCGGCATCTATAAAAGTACCGATGGCGGAGAACACTGGCAAAAACTTTCCGGTCATGGACTGCCAACAGGAGATTATGGAAGAATCGGCTTGGGAGCTGCTCAAGGCAGTAACGGATTAATTGTTTATGCTTCTATACAAGCATCCGCAAAAACAAGCGGAATATATCGTTCTGATGACGGAGGAAATAATTGGAAATTTGTAAATGATCAGGCTTCATTAGCTAATTCTTATTTCAGCCGAATTACTGTTGATCCTAAAAATCCCAATATAGTTTACGTTATGGATCGTTCTATTCATCGATCTGAGGATGGAGGAAAACATTTTTCAATTTTTAAAGGAGCGCCAGGCGGAGATGATTATCATTTCCTGTGGATAAATCCATTAAATCCTACGCACATGATAACGGCTTCAGATCAAGGTGCTGTTGTAACGGTTAATAATGGGAAAACCTGGTCAAGCTGGTACAATCAGCCGACAGGCCAATTTTATCATCTGGCAGTTGATGATCAATTTCCTTATAGAATTTACAGCGGTCAGCAGGATAATGGTACTGTCGGAATATTAAGTCGAGGTCCTTACGGTGTAATTGAAGAACGCGATTGGCACCCCGTAGGCGGGGATGAGAGAGATTATGATGTACCTAAACCGGGGAATGCTAATTTAGTTTTTGGAAGCGGGCTTGGAGGACCAATATCCCGTTTTAATGAAATTACAAGACAGGTTGCGCAGGTTTCTCCCTGGCCAATATCCAGTTACGGGGCATTGCCAACATCAGTTAAATATCGTTATACATGGATTACTCCTTTAGTATTTTCTCACATAAAACCTTACCCGTTGTATTTCGGCGCTCAATATCTTTTCAGATCTTTGGACAACGGAGATCATTGGAAGATTATCAGTCCGGATTTAAGCGGAACAAAACCGGGAGCGGAAAAAGTAAAAGATCCCGATCTCGCACAGGCACAATCAATCGGATACGGTGTAATATATAGTATTGCACCCTCCCCTATTGATCAAAAAATAATATGGGTTGGTACAGATGACGGACTTATCCAGTTAACAACCGATGGAGGCGAACACTGGCATAATGTTACACCTTCAACCATTCCGCTTTGGGGAAGAGTTGATGCAGTTGAACCGTCTCCTTTTTCAATTCACTCTGCCTATATTTCAGTTGATACACACAGGTTAAGTAAATATTCACCGTTAATTATGAAAACAACAGATGACGGTAAGACCTGGCAGACAATTATTAAGGGAATTCCCGACAATGAATATTTAAATGTTGTGAGAGCAGATCCTGAAAGGAAAGGACTTCTTTATGCAAGCACGAACCGCAGCATTTATGTATCTTTTAACGATGGTGATCAATGGCAGCCGCTTACTTTAAATTTCCCCACAACCAGCGTGCGCGATCTTGTTGTGCATGACGGAGATCTTATAGCCGGTACTCAAGGCCGTGGAATATGGATACTGGATGATCTTGAGCCACTACGCGAAATTACACAAAAGATATCTGAAGAAAGTGTACATCTTTTCAAACCCGCACAAGCATGGCTATTAAGAGGAGACGAGAATAAAGATACTCCGTGGCCTCCTTCAACAGCACTGGGACAGAATCCACCAACCGGTGCAATAATAGATTATTGGATTAAAAGTAATTCCCAAACACCGGTTACATTAACTATTCATAACTCCGAGGGACATATTGTTAAACAATTTTCAAGCAATGAAACTGAAAAAGAGCTCCATGCACACCGCTATTTTGAAAAAGGGTGGATAGGGAAATCAGAACATCTCTCTGACGAAGAAGGAATGCACAGATTTGTGTGGGACCTCAGGTACCCGCGTCCTTCTTCTTTACAATATCATTATTCTATCGCAGCGGTCTGGACAGACGGGACACCAGTTGAACCTGAAGGACCGTTTGTATTACCTGGAAAATATACTGTCACTTTAAATGTAAATGGAAAGCAGTATACAGAACCTTTAATTATAAAATTGGATCCCCGTGTCCATACAAGCAAAATTGATTTAGCCGAACAGCTTAAGTTTGCTCAGCAGATAGATACTCTCTTGAACAAATCAGTTTTGATATATGATAAAATTAATAGCAAGGCTAAAACGACAAACGGAAATATTCCCGCAGCGATGACCGATTCACTTTCAACAATATCAAAAACAGGAAATCCGAATCTCTCAGCGGCAATAAATGCTTTGGCTTCCCTAGTAACAGATGTTCAAAGCGCAGATGCCGCACCCACTCAAGGACAAAAAGACGTATATACTTATTATAAAGGACAGATTGACGGATTAGTAAACAGATGGCAAAGGATTGAGAATAAATAAAATTTTATAGTATAAAAAAGAAAAACATTCTAAAATATTTGCTGTCGAATTGTGAATACCTCGATTGTTACTTCGTTACTGGTGTAACATATTTACATGAATAAAATAATACTCATAAACCCGATAACCCCCCTGTATCGGGTTTATTTATAAACAAGTGTTATTTAAAATTCATTAATACTTCTTTTAAATTATCCTTTTTGTTTTATTAAAGAGCAAAACTTGTAGATAATCTATAAATTAAAAACCTGGTGAAAAGTAAACTTTAAAGTATCATTAACGGGTATGAGTAATAAAGAAGGCCGTTTTATTTTGAAAGCTGTTAAACTTATATTAAACCCGCCGTCAAGAACCAGCATTTTATCCGTCCAGTTTTCTTTTGCAAGTATTACAACATCTTTTGTAACACCGTGAAAAGTTAATTTACCAAAAGCTTTTACGCTATCACCGTTTTGAGTTACCGATGAACTAATAAATCTAGCATAAGGATAATCCAGAGCATCTACAACTTCCATTGCATGCGAATCTCTATTGGAGTTGCCGCTGTTAAATGAAGTTACACCTACCTGAACAGCAACAGCTTTAATTTGTTTTCCAGATACATCTGCATCTATGTAGCAAGTTGCATCTTTACTAGTTGATTCAACTTCATGCAGAGGATGTGTGAGTTTATATGTTATCCAGGATTCATGTTTAACCGCTTCCAGTCTTTTCGTCTGTGCAAAAGTGAAAGTTCCACAGGCTAAAAGGAAAAGTAAAAGAACGAATATTTTATTTTTCATATGTTTCTCCAATATTAAAATACAATTACTAAAACGGCTGCTGTAAAAGTTGCAGTAGTTATATACCCGGCTACCTGGTGAAAGTGTGCTTCTTTCATACTAAATGAATGCCTGTGCCTGATCATAGAGCCTATAATAGGAGTGAGGATCATTCCAGCCAGGTGAATCCAGGCTAATGTTTTATGAATGGTAACGGTACCTACTTCATCGCGGCGAATAAGAGGAGGCGGTGAAAGAACTGCCAGCAATCCGGTTATGCTGTAAGATAAAATTGTTGCTGTAACAAATGCCTGATGAGTTCCACCGAGGCGCCTGTTTCCGTCAATTACACGCTGTCCGAAATAAGCAGATGTCCACATTAATGCCAAAGTTGTAAAGCCTGCTATCTGGTGTGTAGTAAGCATTGTTCTTCTAAGCTCAATTTCATATTTCCTTTCAGGCAAAGTAAGCGGCCCGACCAGCCCTACTTCTCTGAACAACCCGCTCTTGCCCCAAAAAAACTTTTCCCCAAAACTCATTCTGTCTGGTAACAAGTTAGGTTCAGTTGTAGTAAACATTGAAGCCAAATCCTGAGCCGCAGTATCAGATGCAGTAGTTGTATCTTTACTATGTTTAGGAGCCATAGCCAGCTCCGTACTAAGTTCATCCTGCATAAATAAATTCTGAGCTTCAGTTTTATGCTCGCCTAATAACGTAAATAGAATAATAATAAATAAGCTTGTTCTAAAACTTATTATAAATGTGGAAAGACAAAGGTTATACCTTGAAAACTATTTATTAAAGCATCTCTCCTTTTCAGCCTCATTTATTCCTCGTTTGTTTAAAAAATAAAAAGCAACGACACAATTAATTGTAAAAAGTTATCTTGTAGTAATTACACAACTATAACTTTTAACAATTTACTATACTCGTTGCTCTCCAATTATATGTGGCGAAACTAATTATTAATTTTATTATTTCAAGTGCTGCCTTTAACATTATGAGCAACCGCACAAGTAATTTTAATTAGATCCATTCAAGAACCATTATCTAGGATAATTATTTTCATGAATATTTTTGATATTGAATTTTAATTTTTGTTGATTTAAAAATGTGAAATGGGAGTGCAAGTTAATAGCTATCTAATTAATTAAAATCCAAAAAATTATAGAAAGAATAACTATGTTAAAAATAATCCCTATTATATTACTACTTTCTATTTTCGGTGGCTGCGCTTATACAAATTTAAATTATACTCATAAGGATAAGGGCTTTACCGGTGTTTGGGAAGCATCCAATAATAGCCGTGCAATATTAAAAATTTATCCCAGACAAAGACAGACTTATTTGCTGCACTTTAAAAGCGATGAGGCTAGCTGGGAAGGAGTTGGATATGAATATGACGGCAAAATGATTGCAATTTTCAGATATAAAAATGTAAATGAGCAAGGGTTTATAACTTTTACTTTAGAAAGGCCAAATAAACTTAATTATATTTCTATGAATCCGGACGGTTCCATCAGGTATATCGATTATTACATTAGACATTAGAACGCGCTGATCATTAAAAAAAATGCAACACCAGGCTTTGATGAAAAGTATGTCGGGAAATTTATATATTGATATTAGTTCTTTATTTATTTTTAATTTTATTTAGGGAAAAATAATTATGCATGAAAAAAGTATTACATTACTAAATAAAGCAGTCGCAGATGAATTGTCTGCTGTTCACCAATATATGTATTTTCATTTTCACTGTGATGATATTGGATATGATTTACTAGCCAACCTTTTTAAAAAGACAGCTATTGCCGAAATGATTCATATTGAAAGACTAGCCGAAAGAATTTTATTCCTTAAAGGTGATGTTGAGATGAAAGCTTCTTCTGAAGTTCAAAAAATTCTCAATGTGGAAGAGATGTTGAAGTTAGCAGCTAAGATGGAAGATGACAGTGCAAAGGAATATAATCTTTGGGCTAATGAATGTGCAGCAAATTCAGACTCCGTTTCTAAGCAATTATTCGAAAGCCTTGTTGCTGAAGAAGAAGTTCATTATGATCAGTATGACACCGAGATGGAGAATCTTAAAAAATTCGGCGACAGATATTTAGCCTTACAATCGATAGAGCGCAGTAAAATTAAAGGTTCACCATTTGTAAGTACGCAGAATTAATTTTAACATAATAATCTTTGATGCGATAAGTTGATTCTTTTAAAAAAACTTATCGCATTTTTAATTAATAATCATTATATACATTTCCAAAAACATAATCTAGTTTTTCGATCATACGGTTTTAAAACAATATTTAATAGAAACTGTCTTTGGATTATTCAAAAATTTAAGTATAAGTTATTAGTGATTTGCTCCTACACTTTCGCTGCAATCTTTCATAGTGTTATTAATAGCAATACTAAAAGCAACTATAAAAGCTAAGGATAAAACAACTACAACACCAAGAACAAGCAATATTGTCTTACCAGTGTCAAACTTATCTGTAGAAATATTCTCGACTGAATAAAAAGGAAGTTTTAATGAATCGAGAGGTTCTATTTGTTTATTATTGCCCAATTTACCCGCATTTGAATAAATGTAAATATTATTCCCGTCCATTTTCCACCTATATCTATTAAATGATTCTGGTGGATTTTGAAGCAGATATTCTGTTGAGTCATTAGCAACAATTTTAATTACTTCTTTATCATTTATATTTTTCAAATCACCTATCGTTAGCTCTCTTGAACTATAACACCCGACAATTTGAATAAGTAGTGCAATTATTAAAATTGATGAAATTATGTCTTTCATTTTAATCTCCCTTTTAATTTCTATCCACAATCTTAAAAAATAAAATGTCTGAGTTGTCAAAGAAATGTCAAAATGCCACAAATATTTGGTCGGATTGTTGTATTGTTTAAAAAGTGGTTTCTAGAATGATTTTGTTTCTAAAATTTTTAAAATGGATTCATTAATCCTTTGATAAAACATGAAAGCAAATACAAAAATTTTCCAATAGACCTAATAATTGATTTAATGATGATTTGTGGGTGAGAGTAATTACTTTTATAATAAAATCTTTTTAAGTATCAATTTAAAAATCCATATTATATTTCTGCTACTAATTTTTTTCTTCTCCCTAAAAAATTATTAACTCTGTCCCCTGCTCTTTCAAATACTATATAAAGTACAGGAATGACAATTAATGTAAGCAATGTGGTAGCTGTTAATCCGCCGATTACTGCTCTTGCCAAAGGGGACCATGTTTCAGCACCCGATCCTAGTTCAATTGCAAGCGGCACCATACCAAGAATGGTTGTTAAAGCTGTCATTAATACGGGTCTCATTCTTGCCTTGCAACCGAATTCAACTGCCTCATATAATTCCATTCCTTTATGCCTCTGCTGGTTTATGTAATCAACTAAAACAATTCCATTATTAACTGCAATACCAACGAGCATAACTATTCCAACAAGAGCCATTACACTTATTGAAGTTCCGGTAATTGCAAGGAAAATAAATACTCCAATTATTGAAAGCGGGACAGTAAACATTATTATCAGCGGATCAACTAATGATTCAAACTGCGATGCCATTATCATGTAGACTAATAAAATAGCCGCTATGAAAGCTAATCCCAAATAAAAGAAAGCTTCCTGCTGATCCTCGGCCGTTCCTCCGATTACTATCTGATACTCTGAGGGGATTGGAGTATCGGCAATTATCTTTTTAATTATGTTTACTGCAGAAGAAAGATCGATTCCGGAAAGCCCGCATCCGACAGAAACAAATCTGCTCTGGTTCTCTCTAAATATTGTTGGACTGGATTCTTCCTCACTTATTACAGCAACATCATTCAGCTTTATTCTGCCGCCTGTAGGTAAAGCAAGTTCTAGTTGCTCAAGAGACTCTTTTTTATTACGGTATTCTTTTGCAAATTGGACGTAAATATCATACTCGTCTCCCTTTTCACGAAATTGGGAAGCTACCTTTCCCTGAATAGCCGTAGAGATATTGCTTGCTACCTGCAGTGTAGATAAATTGTAGTGATTTAATAAATCCTTATTAAGATGTACCTGAAGTTCCGGAGTTGTTTCTTTGGTGTTTAAGGAAATATCAACCAGACCTTTTACTTTTTCCATCTTAGACTTTAATTCATTTGCTATTTCTTTTGCTCCCGCAATATCAAACCCGACAACTTTTACTTCTATATCTTTCTCAGCTGAAAATGAACCTCCTTCTTGAAAAGCATAAGTTACTCCAGGAATTTGATCAAATTTTTTCCTTAATCTATCTTGAATTTGAAATTGTGTAATCTTTCTTTTTTCCTTCGGAGTTAAACGAATAAAGAATTCAATTGTACTTGATGTAGTACCATAAGCCCCAATGCCTTCCCTTGTTCCGTAAAATATCGACAATGACTGGAAATCTTTCTTGTCAACTACTTCTTTTACTATATCTTCAATTTTGTAAGCATACAGTCGAGTTTGTTCTATCGGCGTACCGGAAGGAGCTTCCATTAAAACATTTATCAATCCTTGATCCGACTTAGGTAGAAATTCACCGCCTAAAATTGAAGCTAACCCAATTGATAGGAAAAACAAAACCGTTACTGAAATTAATACCGTCACTTTATGATGAATTGACCAGTGCAATATTCTGCTGTATCTATCAGATAATTTTATCAGCCAGTCTCCAACTCCATCTTTAAATCTGGTAAACCAGGTGTTTTTCTTTACGCTTTCAACTTTAAGGATATTAGCAGACATCATAGGCACAAGAGTAAGTGCAACTAGCAGAGATACTACCAAACTAAATGTAATCGTTAAAACCATGTCTTTAAATAACTGGCCGGTTATATTCGGAACAAACAATACCGGAAGGAATACGCTTATGGTAGTCAATGTCGAAGCCGTAATAGCCATTCCGATTTCTTGAGTTCCCGACTCCGCCGCTTCAATTAAACTTTCACCCATTTCACGATGACGATAAATATTTTCCAGTGCAACAATTGAGTTGTCAACAAGCATTCCAACTGCAAGTGCAAGTCCCGCCATCGAAATTATATTGAGAGTTACATTTGCTAAAAACATTACTGCAAAAGTCGCTATGATTGAAACAGGTATGGAGATACCCATTATTATACTGCCGCGTATGTTCCTTAAGAAAAAATAGATTACGATAAATGCCATAACGAATGCAATTAATGCAGTGTTCCTAAGATTATTTACGGATCTTAAAATAAACTCTGCTTGATCCCAGATAACGCTGACTTTTGTACCTTGTGGAAGTCTTGAAATAATGTCAGGTAAAGCTTCTTTTATTTTTCTGCTTGTGATAACAGTGTTTGCATCCGATTGTTTCATAATCTGCAGCATAACACCTTCGCCGTAATCTGCCCTTACTTCGCTTGCATTTTCTTTATAACTGTCTTCAACGCTGGCTACATCTTTAATATAAACCGGGACACCACTCCTATAAGTCAAAATTGTACTTTTAATCTGATCGAGAGTTGTATATTCGCTGAACACTCTAAGGTTATAACTTTTTCCTGTAGTTTCAATTGTGCCTGCCGGCTGAAGACCGCTGCCGTACTGGATCGTCTGAAGGACATCATTCGGAGACATATTGTAAGAAGCTAACAGTATGGGGTTAATGTTTACATTAATCTGTCTTTGCAATCCGCCCTGCGTTTGTACAGAAGCAACACCCTCTACTCTTTCCAAAAGAGGTTCTATTTTTTCTTCTGATAATCTTCTAAGCTCGGCGGGACCAAGATAAGGAGAGCTGATACTAAAATAACTTATGGGCATCATTGAAGGATCGAAAACAAAAACAAGAGGTTTGGAAGCATCCGAAGGTAAATAATCTTTTATAAGATCCAGGTTTTTTCTTATATCGTTTTCCGCTTTATCCATATCGGTTCCATATTTGAACTCAAGTGTGATAATAGAAGAACCTTTAAAAGATTGGGAATTTACTTTTTCAATATTTTTTACTGATGAGACTGCTTCTTCGATAGGCCTTGTAACTAAATTTTCTATATCTTCCGGGCCGACACCGGAATAGTTTGTAACAACTCCGGCAATGGGGAAAGTAATGTCCGGAAAGAAATCAATTTTTAATTGTGAGAAAGAGAAGAAACTAAATATGATTATAACACCGTAAATCATTACGAGTGTTATCTGCCTCCTTAAAGAAAATTTTGTAAGTATCATATCCGGCAATTCCCTTATTCAATTATATTAATGGATTGGCCTTCCTTGACGATATTCTGCCCGACTATAATTACCATGTCTCCGTTGTTGAGTCCCTTTATTATTTCTATCTGACCATCATTAACAATTCCGGTATTAACCTCTTTTAATTTTGCGGTACCATTCTGGACAACAAACAAGAAATATTTTTTTACAGGATTCTGTAAGCCGGTTTCTTTATTTATTTTTACTTCTGTTTGCGGAAGCAATGCAGTTTCCGGCACTACTAAACTGCTATTGTGGTTTTGTGTTTCAATTAAAAACTCTCCAAACATACCCGATTTAAGTCTTTTGTCGCCGGTTAAAAATGAAATCTCCACTTCAAGAGCTTTTGACATTTGATCAATCGATGAATTTATTTTTTCAACCCTGCCGTCAAATTCTTCTCCCGGTAATGAAGGAAATTTTATCAGCACTTTCTGCCCGACTTTTACATTTTGAATATCTTCACCGGTCAAGTTTACTTTCGCTTTCATTTTAGAAGATGAAAGCACCTGTACTACCGGCTGGCCTATATTAATCATTTGATTTTCTTCAACATAAACCGCGGCCGCAGTACCGTCAAAAGGCGCCTTTACAAAACTATTTTCGTATTGTTCTTTTGCCTGCTCGTAACCTGATTTTGCCTGGTTAAAAGTATGCTCTGTTGTTTCTTTAGCGGTTTTTATTTGATCATACTGCTGACGGCTGATTGCTTTTTCCAAAAAAAGCTTACTCATTCTTTCAAAATCTTCCGAAGCCAATTTAGCTTGTGCTTCTGCGGTTTTTAATAATGAATTCGAAATTTCCAATCCCTGCTTTAATATTTCATTTTTCTGCACAGCAAGTACCTGATCCTTTACAACTTTTTGTCCTGGCTTTATATAAATTTTCTCTACACGCTCAGCAACTTTGCTGTAAACAATAACATCCTCTTCAGCCGTAACGGAACCGGTTACGCGTATGTATTTCGAAATTTTTCCCGCCTGAACCTTAAATATCTTTACCGGCACAGTTTTCTGAACATTTTCTTCCTTCTGCTTTGAACATCCTGCCAGCATTAAAATTATAATAGAAAAAATGGGAATCCATCCCATCGGAAAAAGAAATATTTTCCGGTTCATCTTATCCTCTAATATTATTTCCAGATTTTATCTAATAATCCTATTGATTTTAGTAAGGACAGTTGGTTGACATTATAATTATATATTCCTTGTAAGTAATCACTTCTACTTTTTGTATAAAGAAGCTGAGCGTTCAATACATCGAGCTGACTACTTATTCCTTGAACATAAAGCAGATTTGATATTCTTAAACTTTCTTTAAACTGTTCAAGTGCATCTTTCAAACTCTGCAAGCTTTTTGATGCTTCCAGGTAGTTGTAATAACTTTGTTCGATTTCCAGATCAACCGCAAACTGAGTCTGTGTTAACAATAAATCCATTTGTGCAGTTTTAATCTTTGCTATTTGATAATCCAGAAATTTCCTTCCGCCTTCAAAAAGAGGCCATGACAAAGAAAGTGTTATAGATTTAGAACGTATATAATCATCCCATCTAACTTTGTAATTATCAACCGGCGCCTGCTGATCAAGGCTGGCTGAAATTGCAATCGTCGGACTGAATTTTCCGATAGCTATTTTTTCCCCTGATTTAACTGCAACCTGCTGATATCTTAAAGCTTTAATATCATTTCTATTTTCTTCAGATAATATTTTGAAATCTTCTAAAGACATGTTAGAATATTGATTCAGGAATTCTGTTTTATGCAGACTATCAATAACAACAAGCGAATCAGACAGAGGCAAGTTCAAAATACTTTTAAGCCGCTGAATGGAAAGTTTTTTATTTGAAACTGACGATTCAAGCATAGGAAGAGTTGAAGTATATTGAGCCTTCGCCCGCTGAAGATCTAATTCTGTGGCAGTGCCGGCATTATAAAATTTTTTTACCTGGTTCAAATTATGTTTTGCAAAAGATACAGCTTCCTCTGCCGATTTTGTCATTTCATCTGAAAGCATGATTCCGTAATAAGCCTGCATTGAGATCAGTACTGTTTCTTCTTCCTTGCCTTCCAATTCTTCCTGCAAAGATTTTTTAATATTGTTTTGAATATCATAGTTAAACCACCTGCTGCCGCCCGTAAAAATCGGAAAAGTAAGGCTTAATGAATGCTGGAAATTATAAGGTGTTCCAACCACAAATCGCTGCCCCATGAATACAAATACCGGAAGCTCGACATTTTTCTGCGCTATTCCCTGGTAAGTTAATGTAGGGAGAAATAGAGATAGTGATTTCCAGGTTTCCAGGTTTTGAATTTTATAATCAAGAAATTTTGATTTAAGTGCTGGGTTATCTTTTAAAGAAATATCTACAACATTTCTCCATGTCAGGTAAATTATTTGCTTTTCATCCTGTCCTTTTGCAGAGTTACAGATGAATAAAATGCATAGAAAAAGAATATAAATTCTTTTTTTCCAGGACATATTGTAGAACCCCTTTAAATTCTTCTTAATATTTTAATGCGACTAAAAAAGCTGAGTATATTTTTTGCGTGAAATCTTTAAGGATACCCTTTTTATTTTATAATCTCTTTCTCATTTGAAGCTCCTCTGCAAAAGAGATCAATAAATTTTTCGAATCTAAAAAATTATCTAATGTTAGACATTTCAAATATAATAAAATGCACCTCACAATTAAAAGACTTTTACTTTTCCGCAATTTTTTTTTGAACAGACAAAGTGTAGAATTAAAAATCTTCAAGGATTAATGTGCTTAACTATATTTTGTGTAAAAGATGGTTTTGTTATATTTATACTGATAGCGAAGTTTGACATATAATATCTTTTAATTCATACAAACTGATATATGATATCAATTAAATAAATAGAGGATTTAAAATGAAGTCAATTTATAATAGGAACCCATGGCACACTATAAAACCCGGAACCGATGTATTTAATACAGTAAATGCCGTAATTGAAATTCCCATGGGAAGCAAAGCAAAATATGAGCTTGATAAAGAAAGCGGCTTATTAAAGTTAGATAGAGTTTTATTTTCTTCGGTTCATTATCCGGCAAATTACGGTTTTATTCCTCGAACTATAGCTGATGACGGAGATCCGCTGGATATTCTTGTCATCTCTTCACTTGAAGTTGAGCCGATGTGTATTTTAACAGCTAAAGTAATCGGGGTAATGCACATGGTTGATGATGATGAGAATGATGAAAAGATTATAGCTGTTGCCGATAAGGACATGGCTGTAAATTATATAAACAGCCTGGCAGGATTACCGCCTCACACTATGGTCGAATTAAAAAGATTTTTTGAGGATTACAAAAAACTTGAACATAAACATGTGGAAGTAAATGAATTTCTTGAAAGCGAATTCGCTTATAAAATTATTGAAACCAGCATGGAGCGTTACAATAAAGAATTCGGGCTAAAAGGATCTATCGATCAAAATTAATTTAAATGATCATCAGCTTATCAACTGCTGTTCTCTGCTGATTTGTTAACTATTTTATCGAACTTTTCATCAAAATGCTGATCAAACCATGCATCTATAATTGATTTCTTGAAACGCCATTCTTTCCCTAACTTTGCCGCCGGAATTTTTTTCTCCTGTGCCCACGTATAAATTGTCTGCGGTTTAACTTTTAGATAAGCTGCTACTTCCTCAAGTGTCATTATCTCATCGTTGGGCATATTATTTCTCCATTCGGGTAGTATCAGGTAAAAACTGAGGATTACCTTTTGGCTGCTGAACAGTATTTGCTTCAGGTTCTGTTAATTTCTGTATAGAATAAATTACCGCAGTATAAAAATTACCTTTGTACTTTTTGAAAAGTTCATATCCCTCAGTTTTTTCTGCAAGAAACGGCTGCATATTCCAGGCTAATTGAATTCCTACAAAAGCAAGAATAATAACCCAGAATCTGAAAACTTCAACACCCGTTCTGGGGTAAACGTTTTTTTGTTCGCAAGAAAATTTTAATGCGTCCAAGACAGTTTTCATACCGAATATTCCTCCTACTACAAAGATAGCTATGTGCAGCAGCTGAAGGAAATAGTAGTTACCACCCGTAAGTACAAACAGCATTATTATCGGCGTAAACGAAACCATAATTGCACCCGTAAGCACATAACCCGAGAGTATAATTATAGCCATTTGCGACAACCGCATTTTGGAACCAAGAATAAATTGCAATACGAAAAAAGCCGGGAAACAAATTATAAGCGATAAGAGGAATAATACAGGCACTTTAATTCCGGCAGTCAAAGCTTGAGCAAGTCCACTGTAAAAACCCATAATTACTCCGTAAAGAAATGTTAATCCAATAAAGAGCAGAGTAAGTCGCCAGATACGGCCCCAGGTTTTTGTTTCATTAAAAATCTCGTCAAAGAATTCATCTTTATTATGAAGTCCGGGAACAAGATTTATAAAGCTAAATTTCTTTTCCATAGGAAGATTCCTTTCATAAAGGTTCTTCAAAATTTCCATACTTAATTTATATAGTTATTATTTTATAGTCAAGTTTATTACTGTTTTTTATTGTTTGTTACTGTTTTTAATCACATTCAAACTAGTCTTTTATATGAATTCAACCAATCCGGAATAATTATTTAGTGTGCTTATACAAATGAAATTAGCAACCGGTTAAAACAGAGAATGCAGATTAACTACTTTATTATTAACGGCAAAAATCTATAAATCTGTGCTATCGGCGCAATAATTCTAAAATAATTATTATTATATTCACGGTCATTATTAAAAAGCTTGATGAAGTTCGGGTAGTGACACCGCTTTGATTGACGGAATAAAATGTTCATTTCCCTCAAATACCGGACGTGATTAATCCGGTTTTTTCACCTCTGGTATTTACTCATGCAGGCCCTTAAGTTAAACCAACATAAGGAAGATTAAAATGATCCGAATTTTTAACAAAACCCTTTTCTGTATACTGTCATTTGGTGTTGCATCACTGATAATGGCAGCCACTGGCAATAATCAAACAAAAAGCAATTCCGGAACTAGTCATAAGAATCCCTTTTTTGAACCCAGCAAACTGCCGTTCCAGGCACCGCCGTTCAATGAAATTAAGGATAGTGATTATAAACCGGCAATTGAAGAAGGAATGAAACAGCAATTAGAAGAAATTAAAAAAATTGCCGATAATCCTGCCACTCCTACATTTGAAAACACAATGGTAGCTCTTGAAAAAAGCGGTCAGATGTTAGACAGAGTTAATTTAGTTTTTAATGCTGTAACAAGTGCAAATACAGATTCGGTTCTGCAGAAAGTGCAGGAGGAAGAAGCACCGAGACTTGCAGCGCACAATGATGCAATTTTTCTAAATTCGAAATTATTCGAAAGAGTTAAATCAATTTATCAAAAACGCAATCTGCTGAAACTTGATAGTGAATCGCAGAAACTGATTACATATTACTACGATAAATTTGTACATGCAGGTGCAAATCTTTCCAAGGAAGATAAAACCAAACTAAAAAAGTTAAATGAAGAAGAAGCAACACTTATAGCTAAATTTATTAATAAACTATTAGCCGGCACAAAAGCAGGTGCGTTAGTCGTCAGCAATAAATCGGAACTTGCAGGACTTTCTGCTTCACAGCTCGACGCAGCATCCCAGGCAGCAGCTTCAAGAGGACTTAAAGATAAATGGGTAATCCCTTTACAGAATACAACCCAGCAGCCTGATATTCAATCATTGGACAACAGAAACACACGGAAAAAATTGTTTGAAAATTCCTGGAACCGTTGTGAAAGAAATGACGCAAATGATACCCGTTCGGATATTGAGCGTATCGCTAAAATTCGTGCGGAAAAAGCAAAACTGTTAGGCTTCCCGAATTATGCAGCATGGGTACTCGAAAATCAAATGGCAAAAACACCTCAGGCAGTTGAAAAATTTCTTTCGGGAATGGTTCCAGCTACAGTTGCAAATGAGAAAAAAGAAGCGGCTGATATTCAGGCCTTCATTGATAAATCAGGTAACCACATTAAACTGGAACCGTGGGACTGGAATTACTACGGTGAAAAGCTTCGCAAGGAACGTTTCAATTTAGATGATTCTCAGATTCGGCCATACTTTGTACTTGAGAATGTAATTCAGAAAGGAATTTTTTATGAAGCTCACGAACTGTACGGATTAACTTTTAAAGAACTTCACAATATTCCGGTTTACCAGAAAGATGTTCGCGTTTTTGAAGTATACGACAAAGACGGAAAGCCGCTTGCATTATTTTATGCCGACTATTTTAAGCGCGATAATAAAGGCGGCGGTGCATGGATGGATAATTTCGTTCAGCAGTCTAAATTGCTGGGAACAAAACCTGTCGTTTACAATGTTTGCAATTTTACTAAACCGGCACCGGGTCAGCCTGCTTTATTAAGTTATGATGATGTAACAACAGTATTCCATGAATTCGGGCATGCTTTGCATGGAATGTTTGCTGATGAGGAATATCCTAGTCTTTCCGGTACAAATGTACCACGTGATTTTGTTGAATTTCCTTCGCAGTTTAATGAACACTGGGCACTTTATCCAAAGGTTCTCGAACACTATGCATTAAATTATAAAACAGGCAAACCGATACCGAAAGAACTGGTTGAGAAGCTTAAAAAAGCAAACAATTTTAACCAGGGTTATGATTTTACGGAACTTCTGGAAGCTGCTGATCTTGATATGGCATGGCATACTTTACCGGCAAGTGCGCCATTACAAAATTCCGATAAGTTTGAAACTGCCAGTTTAAAGAAAGACGGTTTGTATATTCCTCAGGTGCCGCCACGTTACAGATCGAGCTATTTTATGCACATCTGGGGTAACGGATATGCCGCAGGGTATTATGCTTATCTCTGGTCGGAAATGCTTGATGATGATGCATACGACTGGTTCTTGAGTCATGGCGGACTAACCCGCGCGAACGGTGAACGTTTCCGCAAAATGATTCTTTCACGCGGAGCTACTGAAGATTACACAAAGATTTTCCATGAATTTACAGGACATGATCCGGAAATCGGACCGATGCTGAAATACCGCGGACTGAAATAAAGAACGTTAAAGGATTATTTTAATTTAACATGTTGTCTCAGAAGTAATTATTTTTTGAAAATTAGCACACTTATAACGCAGATTTTTTATTTGATAAATTACTTCCGGGACAACCTTCTTATAAAACCTTCAGATTCCCGTTAAGCGGCGAAAAAATTATTCTTTATATACCATTAAACTAATCAACAAAATTAATTAGACTTACTCCAATTCCATATTTTTCAGAATCAATTTATTTTACATGATTAAATTTATTTCTTCTTGCTTTTAACAAAATAATATCTATTTTAGAATTAAATATTATTTATTTTCGTTACAGGGCGTGACCAACTAAAAATTCGATGATCAATAATTTTAGTTAAAAATAGTATTATTATTTTATTATAATTATTTCCAAGGGGCTCTTTCTGGAAATATTATTCATCTGTTTTACTTTATAATATTGGTTTTATTATAAACAAAAGAGGGATAAATAAATTTTAATATTAATTTCAAAATCGACTCATCATTTAATTTCAAATGACACTATTAATAGAAGTTCTAATTCCAGAACTCTCTATTAATATTGATTAAAAGCAAGGATGCTTGTAAAAGATAAAGTTACTCAGTTAGGGAATTAGACATGAGTATTACTATGTACTTAAATAATTTGATAAGCTTCCCGAAAAGAATAATTAGAAAATTATAAATGAGGATTCATGCTAAACTGGTTCAAATAAATAATTTATTTCTAAACAAATCTTAGGAGAGTACTTATGCGGAAATTATTTTATTCTTCCATCGTTCTTTTGACCGTGTTCTTATTTTACAGCTGTAAAGAGACACCACCCGTCAGTCCATCGGATACCCAAAGTAATAGTACGGTCTCACCGCTAGCAAAAGTTAGTTATCCTACTGCCGATTATTTTCTAGTTCAATATACATCAAGCGACAATGATTTTATAAACACAGTTAAAGCATCCGGCGGTGTTGTGGATATTATTCACCCTGAAATTAAAGTTGCCAAAGTAAGTAAACTGACTGATAAGACAGCTGCTTCACTAGAAAAGAAGTCTGGTATAAAATCGGTTACACGCGATTTGCTTGTTCAGTGGGTAAAACCTGAAAGGAATGTTAATGAACAATCGATAGGAAGTGATGAAAGCTTCTGGGCGTTTCAATGGGCACCGCAAGCAATTCACGCTCCGGAAGCATGGGATGCAGGGTTTACCGGACAGGGTGTTAGAGTAGCAGTAATAGACGGAGGCATTGCCAGTGGTCATATTGATTTGAAAGATAATATTGATATGGCGGCATCTAAATCTTTTGTACCAGGTTTCAATTTTAATGAGGATACCGGTACATTCTGGCATGCAACACACGTAGCCGGCATAATAGCAGCCGAAGATAATGGTATCGGAACTATAGGAATTGCTCCGCACGCTACTATTATTGCATTAAAAGCATTACATAACGGATCAGGCAGTTTTGATGCAATAATTTCGGCAATTCTTTATGCCGCTAATGAAGCGGATGCAGATATAATTAATATGAGCCTCGGCGCAGTATTCCCCAGAAATTCCGTTGATGCAGCAAAACTTATTACAGCACTTGGGCTTGCAATAAATTACGCTTATCAGAAAGGTGTAACTGTTATTGTTGCCGCTGGAAATGATGGTATTGATTTCGATCATGCAGGTATGTATGTATCAGAGCCGGCGGAAATACAGCATGTAATTTGTGTTTCGGCAACGGGTCCGACAGGTTTCGCCTACGGCGGAACAAATTTTGACGATCCTGCTGAGTACACAAATTATGGACAATCTTTAATTAGCTTTGCAGCTCCGGGCGGTAACGATTTATTATACCCCAACGGCTATTGGTACTATGATATGATCTTAAGTCCGAGTTACGGAACCGGGTCATACACCTGGGCTGACGGAACAAGTATGGCTGCCCCTAACGTAGCAGGAGTAGTTGCATTAATTATTCAATCACACGGCGGCTCATTGAGCCCTGCAAAAGTTGAATCAATATTACGCTCCTCTTCAGATGATCTCGGGAAACCCGGCAAAGATGATTATTATGGACTCGGCAGGGTTAATGCTTACAAAGCAGTAATGCAGTAAGGTTAATTTTTTATCTTCTTTTAATATTATCCCGGGAGAACATTCCGGGATATTTTTAATTACTTAGTTTGCAAATACATTTAACAAAAAAATATTTCTAGTTTGATTATTAATTTATGTGAAGTACTTAGAATGTGTATTTCATCCCTAATTGAAAACCGTTAAAAGATATTGAGGGAAAAATTGTAAAAGCAGGTTTCTCACCATTCTGCGAAGGTAAATTTCTTACCGGCGCAATAATATTTCCAAAGGAGTATCCAAGTAAAAAAGCTAAAGGCAGGTCGCTGTACCAATGCATACCTTTACTTACTAAAGATACGCTCAATAGTCCAAGCAGCGGATAACCTACCGGTTTAATCCATTTTTGGTCCGGATAATTATTAGCAATAACCGTAAGAATAGCTGTTGCTGTTGAAAGATGGCCTGAAGGGAAAGAATAAAATGCAGGCTGATCTTTCTGATATTGTTTAACGCTGGGGAAAGGATCCCAATCCCCTCCGTTTTCAGTAGAAGCGGAAGGGCTTTGCCTACCGGCTATTCTTTTTAAAACCTGAACCAGTAGTCCTGTTGAAATAATAGCTTCCGCAATATTGCTTCCGGTTTTAACGGCAGTCTCATCATGGAATATTAAACCGGGAACGGCAAACAAGGCAGCAGATAAAAACTGGTATTTCCCATCCCCGATATTTACAGTTAGATCAGCAATTCTATGATCGATTAATGATTTTTTAAACAACATATGATCGGATTTCCATCCCTGCTGATCAACCAGCATTAGCGCTCCTGTTAAAGCACCAATCGTGAGATAAGTCGGAATTTCTTTTGAATTAAATGAATCCTTAAAAAAGGTAATATAATCCGAAGGAATATTTGTAAACATTTTATGCCACGAAACTTGCTCATTGATGCTGTTTCCGGCTTCACTTTGAGTTGCTGGAGAATCTGACCCTGAGTCTGCAGTAGATATTAAATCAGATTGTTGAAAAGCAAAAATTCGAATCTGAAAAAATAAAAGTAATATGCAAAAAGTTTTAAGTAACGGTAGTTTTGCCATTAAATATTTGAAATGGGTAATTAAAAATTCAATTAAAAGTAATTAAAGTAATCCGCTTAATTATTTAACCTTATTTGAATGAATCCTAAAATCTTATTGGGTGCTAATATAATCTTTAAAAATCAATATTTTTAAAAAAATTATCTATCATAAAGCCGAAATGATCTCCATCATATATTAATCTGAAGGTATTGCGGAATGACTATATAACTAAATAGAAGCCAAAAATAAAGTTGATTTTGATAAAGAAATTTAATCCGGAAAATATGGGATTGGAGTAAGTTTAATTAATTACTGAAGTTACTTATCAATAAATATATTTTTATAAATAACATCCATCATTTCACCAATGTTTTGATCATTATTAATTGTCATTTCCTTCATTTCTATTACTTCATCATATGAATATTTGGGAAATTTATCTTTCAGCTCATTTACAACCTTCTGCACTTCTTCATCCTCCAAATCCAAATTATCTTTAATGTTATATGAATATAATTTTAGTTTTAGATTATCAGTCTCATTGCAAGTTTTAAATGCAAACTCTGTTTTAGGGATATAATCAATAACCGCATGTAAAAAATCATCGTGAAAGGTTTTATGATAAGCAATGTATAATTTTGAAAACGACTTTATTATTTTAATTTCTTCATCTTTATAGTTTGAAATTCGTTTTTTAAACTTTTTTAATTGTTTATTATACTCCGGTGGATGGTCAACTGCATAAAGGTTATAGAAATAGGCAAGACTTTTTACATCTGAACTAAGCTTTGATTTGTCAATTTTTACAGATTCTCTTTGTGAACATGCCTTTATAATAAATACAACTATTAAAATTGAAGACATTATCGTCAGCAATTTTAATGCTGTTAAGCTATACATCCTGATTATTTTAAGATTTGTTTCTGGTAAACATGATTTAGATAATGAGCGAATACTTGATTTATAGTATTCAAACAAAATCCAACCAATTACTCCACCGATACAAAATAAGGAAATCCAAAGTATAATAACTTCAATCATCATTCACCCCTTTCTTTTACTCAAAATTATATTATGAGTTTTTTATTTAAGGAGGAAAAGTTATTACATTTTCTAATGTTATTATGAACGGCTCGTCCTAAACATCACTACAATACATATTAAAAAGTATCTCTGCAATCCCTTTGAAATAATTTAATGAATTATTTGTAGAAAAACATTTATTAAAGGTATTTTAATATTTTTTGATCTACTGTAACAGTTAAACTTTTTATAGCATAACCAGTATTCATTTTTTATCAGTAAATATTTAAGGAAGGAATATTTCTTGTGCCCGAAAGGGGACTCGAACCCCTACCCGCTTACGCGGACTAGACCCTGAACCTAGCGTGTCTACCAATTCCACCATCCGGGCAATAACAAAAACTATTTAAGAACTATAATCAAAATACGCTGCAAAGTTAAATCTTTTTAATAAATATTACCAGCCCGAATTACCGGGTACGCCTTCCTTCTTTATCTTTTTATCTCCAGTATGTATTTCACATTTAGGCGGAAGGTTTTTCATATTAATTATATCGCGCACTACCGTCGGACAGTATTGTGTTGCGAGTCTTGTGTCACCCAAATCCATAGTTGTCTTACAGAATGAAACCGTATCCACACCGGAAGCAAGATGAAAATATTCAACAGGTATATTCAATTCTTTATAAGAGTTTTCCATGAACATCGCCCAAATCGGCAGTGCGGCTCTAGCTCCCTGTCCGTATGAGCTTGTAAACTTAACTCTATGATCGTCAAAACCGACCCAGCAGCCAGCGGCAAGCTCCGGAGTGTAACCGACAAACCATGCATCCGAGTAACCTTGTGTAGTTCCGGTTTTACCGGCGCAGGGATACTGGAAATATCTTCTAACACCAGCACCGGTTCCGTAATTAATTACATCCTCCATCATACTAGTCATTATAGATGCTGTTTGAGGTGAAATGGCTTCCGTATAATTAGGTACAAATTTAGCAATCAAAATACCGTTCCTATCCTCAATCTTTAATATAGAAATTGGGTCAACATGAATCCCGGTATCCGCAAAAGTACAATATGCAGAAGTCATCTCAAGCGGCGAAACTCCTGAAGTACCAAGTGCAATAGAAGGCACTGCATCAAGCGGAGATTGAATGCCCATACGATGAGCATATTTAACAACCTGATCCGGCGGTGCCATATTACTGATTGTTAATCTTCCGGCAACTACGTTAACCGAATACGCAAGCGCTTCTCTTAATGTCATATACCCGTCGTAGTCATTTTCAAAATTATCCGGCGACCAGCCGTTAAAGTTAAACTTCTGATCTAATAAAGTATACGCAGGGAAATAGCCGTTATCTATTGCAACAGAATAAGCAAATGGCTTAAATGCAGAGCCTGCCTGTCTTCGTATTCCTGTTGCATGATTTAACCCTCTGCCGAATTCTTGATTTGCACCGCCGACCATTGCTCTAATTTGTCCGTTAGTAGGATCGATAGCAACAAACCCTGTTTGAATAGTTGTTTCGACTTTTTTAATCGAATCAATAAACGCCGGATCATATCGTAAATTGTTGAACACCTTAGCCTTTTCAGCTTTGGTTTTAACAGCATTGTATGCCGGACTATCCCAGATTGCCCTATCTACAGCACTTACCAGAACATCTCTATGCTTATTCCAGTTCCAGTATTTTTCAAACAAAGGCTGGAATGTTTTTAAGTGATCAGAAGCGGCTTTGTTGGCTATCTTCTGCATCTTAAGGTTTAAAGTAGTATAAATATTTAATCCGTCACGATAAAGATCATAACCGTATTTTTCAGACATGGCAACCATCTGCTGGCGTATGTATTCCATAAAATATGGTGCAATTGAAGTATTCCCTATAGTTTTTTCTTTTGCCAGTGCAATCGGCTCTGTTTTAAGCTTTTCATACTCAGCTTCGGATAACATATTATTTGTTACCATATTATGCAGTACCAGATTCCGTCTTGCCAGTGCATTTTTAGGATGTCTGATTGGATCATAATAAGTTGGAGACCTAAGCAATGCAACAAACAAGGCACACTCCGGCAATGTAAGATCCTTTCCCTTCTTGTCGAAATAAACCCTGGACGCAGACTCCACCCCATAAGCGCTTCTTCCGAAGTATGAAACATTAAGATACATCTGCAAAATTTCTTTTTTGGTATAAGTTTTTTCAATCTGTACGGCTGTTATCCATTCACGTATTTTCCGAATCCCTGTCTGGAAAAGATTTTCATCTCTTGATTTTAAGTGGTATAGATTTTTTGCCAGCTGCTGTGTTATTGTACTTGCGCCTTGATGTGAGAAGAAGAATACATTCTTAATCATGGCTTTAACGAAACGGTCAAGGTCAACTCCCCAGTGTGTATAAAATTTTCTATCTTCGGTTGATATAAGCGCTGTCGCCATATAAGGAGGAAGACTATCTATACTTGTTTCAATTCTGTTTTGTATTGAAATCGTACCAATCAATTCACCGTCTATGGCATAAACTTTACTTGCAAGCTGGGGTTTTGGATTCTCAAGTTCTTCCAGAGATGGGAGTCCGCTTATAACATAAATACCAAACGAAATAAAAAAGACGAGTAAAATACCGCCAATTATGAGCTTTGTTTTTAAATTAAATTTTTTACTGTTGCTTTTCCTATTCCTATAAGCAGAATCATTAAAATATTTTCCGAATTCAAAATTTGATTTCTTCTTTTTGGCCATTTCAATTCCAATCCACTATTTCGAATTTATCATCTTTAAATATGCCGTAACACGGCGCATCCAGCCATGAACCTAAATTAATATATACCCCGTTTTTATACTTCAAATTGCATCTCCTGTGAAGATGCCCGAACAATACAAAATCATAACCTTCATCGATTTTAACTTTAGCCGCCTCAAATAATCCATCTTCCTCACCGTAATCTTTTTTTGAAGTGTAATCCCTGCTTGATTTACTTGTATTACTTGCAATTGAAATTCCCAGATCGGGGTGAATCCATGAATAAATTTTCTGTAAGCCTTTGTTTCTTAAAACTTTTTTTAAAATATTATAACCTAAATCGTTTTTAACCATTCCGTCGCCGTGCCCGATAAAAAACTTTTTACCGTTCAAAACTCTTTCAACGGGATCCTCGTACATTACTGCACCGATCTCATCTTTAAAAAAATTACGGTGCATAAAATCATGGTTGCCAATTAGATAATGAACTTTAACTCCATTTTCGGTCAGATCCTGAAGAGCAGTTAATGTTCTAAAGAAGCCTTTTTGATAGACCTTTTTATATTCAAACCAATAATCATAAAGATCGCCGACAATAAAAAGTTCTTTGCCGATATCCCGGGCATAATTTAAAAAATTAACAAGCAATCTTTCTTTTTTCTTTTCTAATTCGTCAGATTGCAGTCCCAAATGAATATCGGAAATAAATAGATAAGCGTCGTTCACTAATTACAATTTTATTTGTTAAAAAATTAACGATTGGTTTTTACAAAATAAACATACATAATTATTCACTACTTTGCCGATTTTTTTGAATCTCTGCTAACAGCCAATTGTTAGGATCCAGGTTAATCTCAATAGGTTTTTTCTCTACTTTAAACTCAATGGCTTTTTGACGTTTATCAACCTGAAAAGTTTTAATTATACTGCTGTGGTCTGCAAATTGAATTTTCACATCCAGCGGGAAATAATAAACATCATATCCTTTTTGTGTCTGATCCAGATTCAAACTAATTGAATATAAATTATTATCCTTTTCAGCTTTCCAATCATAATTTAAATTAATTATTCCGGTTCCTTTATAAACCCATTCGTCAAAAAATTTGTTTAGATTTTTGCCTGAAACTTTTTCACATACTCCTTCAAAATCTTTTGTTGAAGCATTTTTATATTTGTACTCCGAAAAATAACTTCTTAATATTCTAAAAAAAGTCGAATCGCCGACCTGATGCCTCAGCATTTGAAGCACCCACGCTCCTTTATCATACACAGTACTATTGAAAAGATCGTCCGGATTGTAAACAGTTCCTCTGAAATTATCCTGGAATTTACTCATCATACTCGATTGCAGTGCGCCCGGACCACCCTTGTGCTCTGCGTATAGTGCTTCGCAATAAGTTGCAAATCCTTCATTTAGCCAGATGTCTTTCCACGTTTCGGGACCAACCGCATCACCAAACCAGTGATGGGAAAGCTCATGTGCATAAACATCGTTGAAAAATTGCTTACCTCCGATAAAACTAAATCCTACTCCCGTTAATGTTTGAGTTTCCATCGCACCCAAATTCCACAAGAATTCCGCCATACCGTATTTTTCTTTTATAAACGGATATTCTCCAAATTTTTTAGAAAAAAAATCTATCATCTGAGGAATTTCCTGGAAGTCAATTCTAGCTTCTTTAAGCTGATTGGGAAAAACATAATACTCAATTGCCATTGTATCTGCTTTATTCTGCGAAATATATTTATCCGAAAAATTCACATAATCCGAAGAGTACAAACAAATTAGGTATGTCGAAATTGGATAAATTGTTTTCCAGTAATATGTTTTTCGTGTACCTTTTGTTGTTACACTGATCAGCTTGCCGTTCGAAGCTGAAACTTCAGAAGAATCACTCGTAATTTTCATATCCAATAGAGCTTTGTCGGAGGGAATATCATTACAAGGAAACCAAGTAGAAGCATATTCCGGTTCGCTTAAATTGTACACACATGATTTGCCGTTTATTTCACCGAATACAAATGAAGAAAAGCCCATTCGTTTCGGAGTACCGCTGTACATAATTCTAATTTTGAAAGTATCCTGTACTGCCGAATCCAGAGGAATTGAAAGCCTAGTCCCGCTTTCATAATAGGATACTTGTTTACCGTTTAATTCCAATTTCGAAATTTTCAGATTATCATAAAAATTCAAATCAATTTGTTTAAGGCTTTTGTCAAGAATAAGTCCATTTATTAAAACATCTCCGTAAAGCATTTTTTTAGAGGGATGCAAATCAAAATTCATATAGTAGTGAAGAACATTTATTTTATACTGATTTGCGGAAATATATTTAACCGAATCAGATTCATTATTATTATAACTATTTTTCACAGATGATTGATATGTTTTTAATGCAGGTTGATTAAAAGCCGGGGTTATAATCCAGAATTTAAAGCCTAAGAAGATCAATGAAGGAAAAAGTAATGTTAAAAATATTTTCAATATTTTACTCATAAAACTAACAAGTTAGATAATAAAAGGTCATAGTCCGAATTAAAATAAATAATCATGTATTTAAATAATTTTAGCGTAACTCACATTTGAAATTAAACAATAGACTTATTAAAATAATTTTTATATAATAATAAAATTGATCTATAAAATTAACAATTTCTTCAATTGCCAAACAAATCATATTTCTATATATTGGAAACAATTTTTTAGGAGGGATTATGACATTTCCCGGTTCTTCAATTCTGAGAGAAACGATAACAATGCTTTTAGCCGGCGGCCAGGGCGAAAGGCTATTTCCTTTAACCGCACTGCGCAGCAAGCCAGCAGTTCCTTTTGGCGGTAAATACAGAATAATTGATTTTGCACTTTCAAATTGCCTGAACTCGGGTTTTAGAAAGATATATGTATTGACCCAGTACAAATCGGATTCATTAAACCAGCATCTGCTTGAAGCCTGGACTATCTTCAATCCGGAATTGGGCGAGTTCATTTATAATGTTCCGCCGCAAAGGAAGCAAAATAACGATTGGTATCTTGGAACGGCCAACGCGATATATCAGAATATGAACCTTTTTTCGATGGATAAAAAAGTAAGCTGGGTACTGATACTAAGCGGTGATCATATATATAAGATGGATTATTTAAAAATGCTTCAATATCATGTAGATATGAAAGCTGATCTTTCAATGGCCTGTATCGAAGTCCAAAAGGATGAGGCTAACCGTTTCGGCGTTGTGGGAGTTGATGATAAATATCTTGTAAATTCATTTATAGAAAAACCTGCTGCACCTCCGGAAATACCGGATAAGCCAGGATTTAGTTTTGTTAATATGGGAATTTATGTTTTTAACGCTTCTGCTCTTAGAGAAGTCTTCAATGAAATGGAAGCAGATAAAATTAAAGGGCACGACTTCGGTAAGGATGTCATTCCTTTTATGTTAAAGTCGGGTAGAAGCGTTCAAGCCTACAAATTTTTTGATGAAAACAAGAAAACAAAGCCTTACTGGAAAGATATCGGAACCATAGACAGCTATTATGAATCCAGCATGGATTTAATTTCGATTACTCCTGAATTTAATTTTTATGATTTAAGCTGGCCGATGCGTACATATCAGCTTCAGCTTCCCCCCGCAAAAACTGTTTCGCACGAAGGCGAACGTGTCGGACGAACTTTAAATTCATTAATTTGCGACGGTTCGATTGTATCCGGCGGACTCGTTGAACGATCTCTTCTTGGCCCAAATGTAAAAGTAAATAGTTTTTCTTACGTAACTGATTCTATTATAATGAATAACTGCAATGTGGGAAGGCACGCTAGAATACGCAGGACCATAATAGACAAGAATGTTGTTATACCTGAGGGTTACGAAATCGGTTTTGACCTGGAAAACGATAAAAAGAAATTTACTGTAACCGAAAGTGGTATTGTAGTTATTGCAAAGAACCAGGTTCTGCCTGTTTAATATTATTTGCTTAAAAATATTTTAGAGTTGTGAGGACTTTTCTAATTTCATTTCATTAACGGGTGACTTATACTATTTTCAGTAAAAATGATTTAAAAAAATTTATTTTATGAATCCTAATTTAGAATCCAAATTAAAAAATTTACCTGATAAGCCCGGGATTTATCAATTCAAAAATGAAAAGGGTAAGGTTATTTATGTCGGGAAGGCAATTAATCTTAAAAATAGGGTAAGAAGCTACTTCCACAACGGGGTTACTTCACCTAAAACAATTGCGCTGGTAAATAAGATTGATGATCTGGAATTAATTATAACTGATAATGAGATAGAAGCCTTAGTACTAGAGAACAATCTTATAAAAGAATTTAAACCCCGTTATAACGTCAATTTAAAAGATGATAAATCTTATCCGTTCATAAAAGTAACTAGAGAACCTTACCCAAGGGTTTATCCTACAAGAAGAATTGTAAAAGACGGTTCAAAATATTTTGGCCCTTATACCGATGTAAAAAATATGAAATCATCTTTAAGGATGATAAACCAAATTTTTAAAATAAGAAGCTGTAAACTGAATATTGATCAGGAAAGTATAGATAAAAAGAAATTTAAAGTTTGTTTGGATTATCATATAAAAAAATGCGATGGACCTTGCGAAGGATTGATATCTGAAATTGCTTATAACGAAATGGTTAACGAAGTTATTAAAGTGCTTAAGGGAAAGACCGACGACTTAATAAAAGAGCTTAATTTTAGAATGCAGAAAAGTGTTGAGTCTTTGGAATATGAAAAGGCTGCGGAAATAAGAGATAAGATAAATCAGCTAGAGGTTATTTCTTCAAAACAAAAAGTTGTCAGCGAGGACCTTGAGGATAGGGATATAATTTCAATTGCTTTTGAGGGAAAAGATTCTGCCTGCTCTGTATTTAATATTAGAAACGGAAAGCTGGTTGCAAAGAAACAACTTAGGCTAAGTATCGAACAAGGTGAAGAAGCTGCCGATATTTATTCTGCGGCCGTAAAGTTTTATTATAGTGAGTTTGTAGAAATACCCAAGGAAATAGTCATGGAAATGGAGCCATCGGATATTCTTACTTTAGGTGAATGGCTTTCTATGAGGGCAGATAAGAAAGTGAAATTTACTATTCCCAAAAGAGGCAGCCTAAATTCTTTAACAAAAATGTGTAAAGAAAATGCAATTCTTCAGCTTAAAGAAATTCAGCTCCAAAAAATGAAGAAAGAGGGTCATGTCCCCTATGCATTGGCAGCACTTCAAAGAGATTTACGACTAAAAGTTCTGCCAAAGAAGATTGAGTGTTTTGATATATCGAATTTACAAGGCACTGATACAGTAGCAAGCATGGTAGTTTTTGAAGACGGCAAGCCGAAAAAAAGCCTTTACAGAAAATTTATAATTAAGGAAGTTGAAGGTCCGGATGATTTTTCGAGTATGCGGGAAGTAATCAAAAGAAGATATTCCAGGCTTATGGAAGAAAATTCAATTCTGCCGGATTTAATTATGGTTGACGGCGGAAAAGGCCAGCTTTCAAGTGCTGTAGAAATTTTGGATGAGTTAGGATTTAAAAAATATAACATAATCGGATTAGCAAAAAGATTGGAAGAAGTTTTCTTTCCGCAGCAATCCGATCCGGCTTCAATCCCAAAAACTTCCTCTGGCTTAAAATTGCTTCAGCAAGTTAGAGATGAAGCTCATCGTTTTGCTATAACATTTCATAGAAGCCGAAGAAGTAAAAGGACAATACAAACTGAATTGACGGGTATAAAAGGCATCGGTTCTTCTACAGCACAAAAATTATTAAAAGAATTGGGAAGTTTGGCAGCCGTAAAACAATCTAATTATGAAAAACTTGCCGAAATAATTGGGAAACAGAAAGCCGAATTTCTAATTAAATATTTTGAACAAACTAAAAACTAAATTATGCATTATTTATTCATTGTCCTGTTTCTATCATCCTTATCCTTGATAAATATTTTCGGCCAAAGCTTTAATGATAATAAATGCTATTTTACCGACTCATCGGCAACTATGGATTTTTCATATTTACGATATAAGGTTTATACATTAAAACCATATTACATCGAAATAGACCTTATAACACAAAAGGGCTATTTACATTCGCGTGACAGGGAAGTTAAGGTATTCGGAATTTCGAGCGGCACAGATAATGTACAAGACGGTATAAAAACAAATGAAGGATTATTTGTCGTCCAGGCAAAATTGCCTGAATGGTATTCCCGACAATTTGACAGCACATTAATGTTAAATTGGATCGGGTATAATTTCGGTATTGGCTTCCATGCCTTAAAGACAAGCGGGTACTACATATATTTAGGAAAAAGAAAAAGTTCGCACGGTTGCATAAGGGTTTCCCGTTCTATCGCAAAAGAACTTTATAAATTAATTGATAAAGGCACTCCGATTCTTGTGCACAGCGAAAATAATATCCTAGAATTAGATTTCGCCGACTCAACAATGAAATTTGAACCATATACTTACAAAGGACTTTATTATAGGATGAATGATTTGTACCAGGAACTTTACTCCGGCCGGTACTTTTTATCAGATCACCCTTTGTTAGTAATTTCTAATGGGAATGTTCATCATCAAGGACTTCCAATCGGTGACTCAAATAGAATTCTTAAGAGACAAATCGTAAAATCAACGTATGAGTTCTTAACTGCAATAATACCGGAATATAAATGAGTAATTTTTATTAAATTACCTGTTGGAAAAGATGAAACAAATCCTATTAATCATATTATTTTCAAGCTTATTTATTACCGGCTGCAAGTTTTCTAAACAAAATAAGAACAGCCTTATTGAAACTAACGGTAAAAGTTTAAAACTATTAGTTGGAAAAGCAGCCGTCGGGGATACTCTTTCCAATAATAAATTAAATGGTTTGGTAGATCTAAATTACCCGGTAAATACTAATTATCTTTTATTCAATGTTGATAGCGTTATAACAAATAATGGAAAGAAATATTACACAGTGCTTCTTAATTTTTCAAATCCCATTTATAATAGATTCGCAGTTTATGATCCCCTGCTTAAATGTTATTTAATAGATAAATCTTTAAACGGTTATTTATATGAATCAACCCTGAATATTGATAATATCCATTATATAAAAATATCCGAGGATTTCAATTCAAAAGATATACTAACATTAAATAGGCTTTCGCTTTACCGTATAGGGAATGATTCTGTTAGCCTTATCTTTAGGGATTTTACAAAGCTGGTTGAAAATGGAGTGGTATATAATCAGAATATTACAAAAATTACCCCAGGTTTTATTAGGACAGAATTGAACTCTACTTCAGCTTCGATTATAAAAAATAGACAGGATGTATTTTATTACAATATTGGGGATAAAAAATATATAAGCCCGTCAGCAGTTTTTTATGATTTTATTAAAGCTAAAATATTAAACTTTAAATACAACCTGGAAAAACCCGAGATAACAGATAAGAGAAGCATGTTTGCCTCAGTAAGCATTAATCATGCACTGGATACTATAAGTACCACAAGCAACACTAAAGATATCCAGGGCTTTTCGCTGACACTTACCGATAACTGGAAAACATTTCGCAATAGGCACATCTCAGAATTTTTAAGAAGGGATCGGTTAGGTACGATTTTCTCAAATAAAATTTTGAATGCGGACATTTATGTAATTGTAATTCCTAATGAAGATTCTGCAGAAATGTTTATAAATCGGAAATTGACCAGGTCTGTTTCCGGGAAATATAAAATTCGTTTCTCCGATAAGTTTTCCTCAGCGAAATATTTTGTGCAATTCTTTGAATTTTCCTGCGGATTAAAAAAATATTTATTAATTCTTAAAACATCAAAATCCACTTACACAAAGGACAGGAGCATTTATCAAGCCATTATTAATTCATTTAAAATTGACTGCTGATGTATAAACTATTATTATTTTTGAATAAAACAGACGATGAAAAAATTATAAATCATTTTAATGATTATACATTAAAATATCTTTCTGAAATCTCAGGTCAAAAAGTATTAGCAGCTTCGGTTGAAAGTAGTCTTCTGCTTGAACAGAAGTTTAGTAAATTCTGCGAAGTTAGCGTCGATTCTAAAGAGACCTGGGATGAAAAGATGAATTCAAAGTCCGGAAGAGAATTAAATAAAGATTTAATGGACTTTCATCAATCCGTTACTATTATCTTTGTTGATTACAATCGCTAGAATTAGATTCGGATTATTTTTAAAATAATTATTATTTGATTATTTTTCGCGTCACATTATCTAGATCATTATTACACTAAAAATTATTACTGAACTTTTCCTTCGGCGAATTAAAATGAATATATATCTAATAAGGCATGGAGATGCTGAGAAATCATCCATCGGCAAAAAAGATTTTAATAGAGATTTAACTGCTTCGGGCATAACAAAAATAAAAACAGCTGCTTCAAATTGGAAAGCTCTCATTGATAATTTCGATTATATTGTTTCTTCTCCGCTTGTAAGAGCCGAACACACAGCATCAGCAATAGCTGAAGTCTATAGCTTCAAAAAAGATATTATGATAGACAAGAAATTATCTCCGGGAAGCGAATCTGAAAGTTTAATTGAAATTGCAAATTCTTTATCCGGTGAAGATATTGCGTTTGTAGGTCATCAGCCGGATCTATCTGAACATTTATCAAATATGATTTCCAGTAAAGGTGCATATCTCGAATTTAAGAAGGGTGCAATTGCTAAAATATCATTTTATAATAAAGCTCACCTGGGAAAAGGGATGCTGGAGTTTTTGATCCCCGCAAGCGCTTACAAATAAAAAGGGCACTCAGTTACACAAGAATCATGTCTACCGCTGCTTCCTTCCGGACCTGACGGGGTTTAACATTATCATGTTAACCGGTGCCCAAAAAACTTTTTATAAACAAGGGACGTAAAGATTGAAAAATTTTAACTCTTATTCAAGTGAAAGCCTAGACTGAAATAATTTAGACTGAGAAAATATCTATTTATGATTTTTCTTTTTTTGTTCCATTAAAGTGTTTCGTTCCCAGAATACTCCATCGTCATATCCTTGAATTGAATTATTTTCATTTGCCAGGTCTAATCTTTTTTCAGCCAAGCATGAAAAAAATTCATCTTTCTCAATTCCCGAATAATTACGCCCTAACTTTTTAGCCGTAACCGCAGTAGTTCCTGAGCCGAGGAAAGGATCAAAAACAATATCGCCTCTGTTTGAGCTGGCTAAGATTATTTTCGCAACTAATTTTTCCGGTTTTTGTGTCGGATGGTCGGTATTTTCCGGCATAGACCAGAACGGCACTGTTATATCAGTCCACAAATTTGAGGGGTAAGTAATTCTAAAACTTTCTTTTCCCTTACCTTCCCAATCTTTTGGTCTGCCATCATCATCTTTATAAGGAGCCAGAACTCTCCGTTTAATTTTTACATCATCAATGTTAAAAGTAAATTTATCCGACTTCGTAAAAAACCATATATCTTCGGAACAGTTTTTCCAATTCTTTTTTGCCCCTCTGCCCTTTTCACGTTCCCAGGTAATTCTATTTTGAACTTTGAAATATTTTCTTCCGACATTAAATATCGAAGAAGAAGATTTCCAATCTCCGCAAATATAAACGGAAGCTTCCGGTTTGATCATCCGTACCATTTTATTCAGCCAGGAATCCAGCCAGCTTTCGTAAGAAGCAGGATCCATTTCTTTGAATGATGTTTTATTAAATTTTTTATCAAGATTATATGGAGGATCTATAAAAAGAAGGTCAATAAAATTATCCGGTAAATATTTAAGTACCTCAAATAAATCCTGGTTAATAATTTTGTTTGTTATCTTTTCAGAAGAAGCTTCATTATTGATACTCAATAATTTTTTCTTATATAAAACAACTTCTTCATTCGAAATTGACAAAGTCCTATTATAAGGTGCACGTTTTTTTACCGGCAAATTATTCATAATAAAATTTATCTTTTAAATAATATAATATGAGGATAAAAATATATTGAAAAAAACAAAAGAAATATAAAATAAAAATTGAGGAAATAATTTGAAGCAAATTACCGGAATGGTCAGTTAAATGACATATGGCTATATTTTCCTTTTAATAATTCCAGTTCTTTTAAAATAGACTCAAATTTACTAACCAAATCTTCAAATAAAGTTTCAATTGAATTATCAAATTCATCTAATTTCGCTTTTTCTTCCAGTTTGATGCATAACTCGGTTATAGCATCAATGCCTAATGTAAGACTGCTCCCTTTCAATTTATGCGAATAAAAAAGCAGGTGTTTCAAATCCTTTTCTACTAAACTATTTTTTAAATGAGCAATTGTTTGTGGAAAGTCTTTAATATATATATCTAAAAGTTCAAGTAAGAATAATACATCTTCCTCCGATTGGAGGTCCTGAATTATTTCAATTTTATTTTCGTCAATTAGTTTAGGCAACTTTTTTTTATCTTCATCTTTCTTTAACTCATTATCTCTCTCTTCATAAATAATTTCGCCCCACTTTTTCAACACGGCATACAACTCCTCAACTCTAATGGGCTTACTTATATAATCATCCATTCCTGCATCAAGACACTTGTCTTTGTCACCTTGCATTGCATTAGCCGTCATTGCAATTATTTTTGGCCTTTCATCCTGGGAATATTTTTTTAATATCTTGTCTGATGTCTCGTAGCCGTCCATTTCCGGCATATAAATATCCATCAAAATGATATTATAATTAATTTTCTTTAATGCACTCAAGACTTCATAACCGTTTGCCGAAACATCTGCTCTAAAGCCCATTTTCTCTAATATTCTTAAGGCGACTTTTTGATTTACAACATTATCTTCAGCAAGAAGAATTTTTAATGGTAAATTATGTCCCAGTTCACTGTCAATCTTTATTTTCTGCCGGATTCTATCAGCATTTATCTTATTGGTGCCATTTAACACTGATGAAATAGTTTCATACAATTGAAGATGTTTTATAGGCTTATTTAAAAATGCGGATAAATTCAATTCCTCAAAATCATTTATATTCTCTTTTTTCCCGATGGAAGTTAAAATTATTATTGGAACATTTTTACCCTTTTCAAACTTTCTTATTTCAGCAGCCAAAGTTAGTCCGTCCATTAGCGGCATCTGGTAATCAAGAATAACAATATCAAATTCCGAATTTTCTTCAAACATTTTTATTGCATCAATAGGCGATTCCGCTAACCTGGAGATCATTCCCCAATTATCAGTCTGTACTTTTAATATTCGTCTGTTTGTTTTATTGTCATCAACAATTAGAATTCTTTTACCGCTTAATTGAAGTTGCTGACCTTTAAGATATTTTTTTGAAGTAATATTGGCAGTTTCGGCTCTGATTGTAAAGTAAAAAATAGAACCTTCACCGAATTTACTTTCAAACCACATTCTTCCGCCCATCATTTCGGTTAACTTTTTACTTATAATCAAACCCAGGCCGGTACCGCCGTGTGTTCTGGTCGTTGAAGCATCAACTTGACTGAATGCTTTAAATAATCTATCCATCCTTTCTTCCGGTACGCCTATCCCGGTATCTTTTACATCAAATTGAATTTCATAATCATTTTCGGAAATTTTTATTGCAGAAATGGAGACAAACACTTCACCTTTTTCAGTAAACTTTATTGCGTTATTAATTAAATTAGTTAGAATTTGTCTAAGCCTGGTAACATCACCTATTACTGTAGAAGGTGTATTATTTTCAATGAGATAAGCTAAATCCAATCCCTTCTCGGAAGCTTTTGACGCGAGCAGATCCAGTGAGTCTTCAACACAATCCCGAAGATCGAAAGCCTGCATTTCCAAATCTAATTTTTCAGATTCAATTTTAGAAAAGTCGAGGATATCATTTATAATAACTAACAATTGATCCCCGCTCAGCCGGATAGTTTCAACATATTCTTTTTGTTCTTCGTCCAGGTTAGTATCCAGTAGTAATCCTGTCATTCCAATAACCCCGTTCATAGGAGTTCTAATTTCATGACTCATTAATGCTAAAAATTCACTTTTAGCTTTTGCGCCAGCTTCAGCTTTAACAACTGCCTGATCCAGTTCATTGTTTTTTGTTATCAATTCTTCCTGGACATTATTTCGCTTTATTACAGTGCCTAATGTTGAAGCCATAGCAATTAACAAAGACTCTTCATTTTCACTCCATATGCGGTCTTCCTTACATTCGTCAAAACCAACAAATCCCCAATATTGATTATCAACCATTATAGGAACCAGAATAATTGCTTTAATATTTCCATCTATAAAAGCTTTTTGTTCCTCCCTTGGTAAATCCTTAATTAGAAATTTTAATGAACTGCCGCGGGAAAAATTTTTATAAAAGCTTAGTGATTCAAACCTTGAATAAGAAAGTTTTTGAAGAGCGGGAGTTTGAATTTGAGCATAAATTTTGTCTGATGCCCATTCATATAAAAGGCTTACATACATTTCCCCTGTATCTTCTAAAACTCTGTGTTTATATATATACACCCTATCGACTTCAGCTGCGTTTCCCAAAATTTTTAATGCAGTAGTAAAAGCCAATGTTGGATCGTTTAACGAAATTAAAGTCCTTGTTGCTTCTGCAATACCTTGTAAAAGTTTATCTTTCCTTTTTAGAGAATTTTCATTCGACTTTTGCCTGGTTATATCTCTAAAAATAGTTAATAATACGGTTTCATTATTTCCAAGCTTGATAAAAGTATTGGTTAATTCAAAGGTTATTTTTCTGCTGTTCCAAAGTACAATACTTTTTTCTTCATGAGATTTGAAATCATTTTTATGAAATGAAGTTAGAAAAGAAATCAACACATGCCGCGAAATATTATTTTCATAAATCACCGAAAATAATTTTCCCTCAATTTCGGATTTTGGTTTACCTATCATTTCAGCATAGGCATTATTGCACATTACTACTCGACCGTTTTTATCAGTCAGTCTCATTCCGGTAATAGACTTTTCCCAAATAGTTCTAAAAGTTCTTTCAGAAGATTGAAGCTTTTCTTCAGATTTAATTCTCATTCTTATATCATGCAGAGATCCCTGACCAATATAATTACCATTCACTTTTACAAGTTGGGCATTAAATTCAACCGGAACAATCGAACCGTTTTTGTGAACTATATACGTATATGTATTTGTAACTTTTTTTTCTTTAACTAATTTGGATAATAGGCCTAGAACTTTTTTTATTTCATCTGGAGGTACAAATTTAATGAATGATTTACCTATTACTTCTTCTATTTCATAACCGAAAAGTTCTTTACATGCAGCACTTATAGAAATAAGCTTACCGGTTCGTGATATTCTAAATATTGCATCTAAAGACACCTTGGAAATAAGCATATATTCCTGATATGCCTCTTCTGTAGTATTTATTAATTGTTCCAGTTGTGAAGTTAGTTTAGATAAATCTAAATCGGCAAGATTACCAGTTGAGGCAACTTCTAATGAATTTCGGAGAGAATTATACCTTTCCCTTATAATTTTGAGTTTTCCTTCTTCGATGTCCACTTTTCCAAAGTTTCAAAATATTAATTGGAGAGTAAAATAAATAAGTTACTCTGTAATTGCAATCAATTAACAACTTAACCATATATTTTTATTGTAATTCCGATCTAAATTATTATCGGATATTATGTATAGAATTTTAATGCCGCCTTAAAATTGGATAACACTTAGCATTTATAATTCGTTTTAACCTCTAAAATTATACAAAGGAGTGTCACTTTCTTGCTTGGATTATTTAGTTTATTTAAGTTTGAACAGTCTTATTTTTGAATATTTTAAAAGGGTTTCCCATATGAAAACTATTGTAACAATGCCGGGTGACGGCATTGGTAAAACTGTCCTTCCGGAAGCCGTAAGAGTCTTAGATGCATCAGGATTTAAAGCCGAATATATCCACGGGGATATAGGCTGGGATTTCTGGTGCAAAGAAGGTAACGCTTTACCGCAAAGAACAATTGATCTTTTAGAAAAATATAAGATCGGCCTCTTTGGAGCTATTACAAGTAAGCCAAAAGATGCCGCTGCTAAAGAATTAAGCCCATCACTTCAAGGGAAAGGATTTGTATATTTTAGTCCTATAGTTGGTTTAAGACAACATTTCAATTTAGATTTATGCATCAGGCCGTGTCAATCATTCAAGGGCAATCCATTAAACTTTATTAGAAGAACTAAAGACGGATTTGAAGAACCTCTTGTGAATGCGGTGATTTTTCGACAGAATACAGAAGGATTATATTCCGGAGTAGAATGGACAAATCCTCCAAAGGTTGTGAGAGATGCTCTTGAAACTCATCCCAAGATGAAAGCATTTAAACACGTTCCAAGTGAAGATTTAGCCATTTCAACCCGAATAATGTCTCGTAATGCCTGCCGTCGTATTATCAAGGAAGCATTTGAGTTTGCAAAGAAGTTTGGATATTCAAATGTAACCATCTGCGAAAAACCTAATGTACTTCGCGAAACATCCGGTATGATGTTTAATGAAGGTAAAATAATTGCAAAAGATTATCCTGAAATTCAACTATGGGATACAAACATCGATGCACAAATGATGTGGCTTACTAAAAATCCTGAAATATATGGTGTTATAGTTGCTGAAAATATGTTCGGCGATATCATAAGTGATGGTTTTGCCGGCTTAGTAGGAGGATTAGGTTTTGCCTGCAGTGCAAATATAGGAAAAGATGTTGCTGTTTTCGAACCTACACATGGCTCGGCACCTAAGTATCAGGAATTAGATCCCTCAATTGTTAACCCGATTGCAATGATTTTAAGTGCCTGCATGATGCTGGATCATTTAGGTGAAAATGAGCATGCACAAAAAATACGAAAGGCTGTTGCAAAGGTTATAGAAGAAGGCAAAGTTAAAACTTACGATATGTTAAAATTAAAAGGCGGGCCTGATGTTTTTGACAAAGGTGCAAGTACTACACAGCAAATAACAGATGAAATAATAAAAAATCTTTAACTGGTTATTTTCATCCCCTCTTAAACTGAGGGGATTTGTTTTTATACTGAGGAAAAAATGCGTGAAAAAGTTTTAGAAATTTGGCCGGAAATAAATTGGATTAAAAATGAAGAGCTAAAAGAAAAAGTTATTAGCTGCTGGGTTTATGCAATTGAGAATAGTGTATTGAGTGCGGAAGATTTGAAAGTAATTCCATTTTCATTGCTGATTAAAGATTGTAAGATTACATTTATGACCCACAAAAGAACCGCTGTTCATCTTTCAGTTGAAATGGCAAATATAATGATGAAAAATTTCGGCGATGAAATAAAAATAGACATGGATACTTTAATTGCCGGCGCAATATTAATAGATGTGGGTAAATTATTAGAATATGAAATTAAGGATGGCAAATTAACAACCAGCGAAGCTGGAAAATTAGTTAGGCATCCATTCAGCGGATTAGCAGTCGCAGATAGATTTGGCATTCCAGCCGAAGTACAGCACATAATAGCTACTCACTCAAAAGAGGGTGATTTAGGTAAACGTACGGTAGAATCTATAATCGTTCATCATGCCGACTTTGTAAGCTTCGATCCGTTTAAAGCATAGACAAAATCACATATTTTCCTTTTTCATTCATTTCAAAAAAAACGAATGAATCAGAGTTTATAACATGGGAGATTATCATGGGACAAACATTAATCGAAAAAATTGCACAAAGATACGCTGTCGGTCTTGACAAAAATCATGAAGTACACAGCGGAGATTATTTATCAATTAAACCTGCCTATGTAATGACTCACGACAATACCGGCGCTGTCATTCCAAAATTTAAAAGTATCGGTGCAGTAAAGTTAGCAAATCCCCGACAGGTAGTTCATACATTAGACCATAATGTTCAGGATAAGAGTGATAAGAATTTATTAAAGTATAAAAATATTGAAGCATTTTCTAAATCCATGAACGCGGACTTTTACCCAGCGGGAAGAGGAATAGGACATCAGATAATGTGTGAAGAAGGATATGCGTGGCCGGGAACGATGGCTGTTGCTTCCGACAGTCATTCAAATATGTACGGAGGTTTAGGATGTCTTGGGACTCCTATTGTGAGAACTGACGCGGCTTCTATCTGGGCTACCGGCAGAACCTGGTGGCAGGTTCCGCCAATTGTAAAAGTAGAACTAAAAGGGAAATTAAGACCTGGAGTAACAGGCAAAGATTTGATAATTGCTTTATGCGGATATTTTAATAATGATGAAGTTTTAAATCACGCACTCGAATTTGTGGGTGAAGGGACAAAATCTTTAACAATTTCTCAAAGGTTAACAATAGCAAATATGACCACTGAGTGGGGAGCGCTTGCAGGTGTTTTCCCAATCGATGAAATTACTATAGAATGGCTTAAAGAAAGAGCAGAAATAATTTCAAAAAGAGGCTTAGCCGGAGTTCCTTCAGATGAAGATGGAAAAGGTACTCACCCAAGATTGAATTTAAGAAGAATTTCTAAACTCGATCAGCACAAATGTTCAGCAGATGAAGATGCATTTTATGCAAAGCAAATGATAATAGACATTTCATCAATTCAGCCCTTTGTTTCCGGTCCTAATACTGTTAAAACCATTACATCGCTTTCGGAAATAAAAGTAAAGCAGGTTAAAATTGATAAGGCATATTTAGTCTCATGCGTTAACAGCAGAGTTGATGATTTAGCTGAAGCTGCATCTGTGGTAAGAGGTAAAAAAGTTGCAGAAGGTGTTAAGTTTTATATTGCAGCTGCATCAAGCGAAGTTCAAGCTGAAAGTGAAAAACGCGGCGACTGGCAGGCGCTGGTTGAGGCAGGAGCATTACCGCTTCCTCCCGGGTGTGGACCTTGTATTGGTTTAGGTACGGGACTTCTTGAAGATGGTGAAGTTGGAATATCGGCAACTAATAGAAATTTCAAGGGCAGAATGGGTTCCCCTAAAGCTCAGGCCTATTTAGCATCTCCGGCTGTTGTTGCGGCATCTGCTATTGCCGGGAAAATTGATTATTCATGGGAATATTCTCCGGACCATGTTTATGCGGATATTAAGGTTAATAAAAAGTCCGGTAAAACTAAGGCAAAGGTAGAAATAATTGAAAACTTTCCTGAAATGATTGAAGGAGAAATAATTTTCTGTCATCAGGACAATTTAAATACAGACGGAATTTATCCTGGCAAGTATACATACATAGATGATTTTACTCCTGAACAGCAGGCAAAAGTTGTCATGGAAAATTATGATCCCGAATTCGGAAAGATTGTTAAGGAAGGTGATATACTTGTCGGCGGATTCAACTTCGGAACAGGAAGTTCAAGAGAACAAGCTGCGACTGCTCTTAAATACAGAGGCATAAAATTAGTCATTGCCGGAACTTTAAACGAAACTTATAAGAGGAATGCACTTAATAATGGTTTCTTACTTTTAGAATGTCCAATGCTGGTTAACGATTTAAAAATAAAATTCGGAAAAGATAAATTGACTGTTAAAACAGAAATGAACGCGGTAATTGATTTTACCAATTCCGAAATCAGAGTAAACAAGAAAAAATATTCCTTCGATCCTGTCGGCAAAGCTGCGCAGGAATTAATTGTTATGGGAGGTTTAGAGAATTGGATAAAAAATAATTTAAGTAAAAATTAAAAATCAGATTTTAGTAATTGATTATGTAAAATAGGCTAAGTATGGATAAATCAATCTCACGACAGATTTCAGAATTCGCGGTAAATCTTAAATATGAAGATTTGCCGGGAAAAGTAGTTAATGAAGTAAAAAGATTCTTATATGATTCAATTGGCTGTGCCTTCGGAGGATATCATACAAAGGATGTAAATATTTTAAGAGACATTTACAAAAATATGGAAGGCAAGCCTGAAGCGACATTGATCGGATTTGGTGACAAGCTTCCGGCAGTAAATGTTTCACTGGTAAATTCACTAATGATCCGTGCGCTTGATTTTAATGACATCTATTGGAAAGAAGACCCTTCTCATCCTTCCGATTTGATCCCTGCTGCTTTAGCCGTTGGTGAAATGGTAGGCGCATCAATGAAAGATGTAATTACTTCAATAGTACTTGCATATGAATTTGAACAAAGGTTATGCGAATATGCTGTTCCGGGAATTCGTGAACGAAAATGGCATCATGCAACACTCACACAATTTGTTTCACCGATTGTTGCCGGAAAACTTTTAGGTTTGACTGTTGATCAAATGGTAAATGCTATTGGGATTAATGGAAGTCATAATCATACAATCGGATGCCCAACTGCCGGAAAGCTTACAATGATGAAAAATACAGTTGACCCTATGGCAGTTCAATCCGGTGTATTTGCCGCTTTAATGGCTCAAAAAGGATTTACTGGAACCGAAGCTGTTTTCGAAGGCAAAGAAGGATTTATGGATTGCTTTTTCGGCTGGGATCCCAAAAACCTTAAAATTAATCCGGTGAAAATGCAAGGGCGAGATGCTTTAGACGAATGGAAATGGGATACAAATAAATTAGTCGGTAACCTTGGTGAAAATTATAAAATTCTTGAATGCGGAATGAAGGCCTTCCCGACTGAAGCACTAACTCATACTCATATTACGGCAACTCTTAAAGCTGTAACTAAAAATAATATAACTTATGATCAGATTGAATCTGTCACAGTAACAACAATCGCTCGTGCATGTGATATTCTTTTTGATCCTCATAAATACAGGCCGGAATCAAGAGAAACAGCAGATCATTCCCTCCCCTATTGCATAGCTGCTGCTTTAGTTGATCACAAAATTACTACACAATCTTTCTCCGATGAGAAAATGAAGGATCCGAGAATTTGGGAAGTGATAGATAAAATCAAAGGTGAAGCTTCGATTGAATTTGAAAAAATGTTCCCGGCTAAACAGCCGTCTAAAGTTATAGTTAAGACAAAAGACGGCAGAGAATTTTCAGAATATCTTGAATATCCTAAAGGCGACCCGAGAGAGCCAATGACAATGGAAGATCTTGAAAATAAATTCAATGCACTTTCATCTAAACTGCTTTCATCCAGCAGGCAAAGGGAAATTAAAGATGCTATATTGAGTTGTGAAAGTTTAAGTAGTAGAGAATTTATGAAATTACTCATAGTATAATTGTTCAATTGCTGAATTGTTAAATGACTTTATTCCTATTATCGATTAAAAACAAAATTGGACAAATTAGTTTAAAAGAGAAATCAAATGAAAAAATTAGATATTAAATCTTCAGCCGGTAAACGCGGTGTGTCTGTAAGATCAGACTGCTATATTGAAATTGAATTGCAAAAATCCGGAGGATTAAAGCTAGATATAAAAAGTAAAGTGGCTTCAATGTACGGCGATTCAATTAAAAAATTACTAATGGAGATGTGCAAGTTTTTTTCATTTAAGAATGCAAAGATATTACTTGAAGATAACGGGGCGCTCCCATTTGTAATTGCTGCAAGATTTGAATTAGCTTTAAAAAGATTATTCCCGGAAATTGATAAAGAATTTCTTTTACCGCTCAATAAAAAAAATCTATATAAAACTACCAAGGATAGATTAAGAAGGAGCAGGCTTTATCTTCCGGGGAACGAGCCGAAATTTTATCTGAACGCAGGACTTCATAAACCGGATGGTATAATTTTAGATTTGGAAGATAGTGTATCTCCTACTGAAAAAGATGCTGCACAATTAATTGTAAGGAATGCTCTTAGAAATGTTGATTTTTATGGCTCCGAAAGAATGGTACGAATAAATCAGCTTCCACGGGGATTAAACGATTTAAAGTATATTGTACCTCATAATGTTCATGTAATATTAATTCCAAAATGTGAATCTCCGGAACAAGTTAAAGAAGTTGAAGCAGAAGTTATTCGATTAAAGAAAATTCATAATATAAAAAATGAAATCTTTTTCATGCCAATCATTGAAAGCGGACTAGGAATTATAAAAGCTTATGAAATTGCAACCGCATCAAAAAATAATTGTGCACTTACAATAGGACTTGAGGATTATACTGCCGACATCGGGACACAGCGAACATTAGAAGGGAAAGAAAGTTTCTTTGCAAGATCAATGATTGTAAATGCCGCTAAAGCAGCCGGCATTCAGGCAATAGATACGGTATTTTCTGATGTCAGTGATATGGAAGGCTTGCATCAAAGTGTAATTGAAGCTAAGTCGCTGGGTTTTGAGGGTAAGGGCTGTATTCATCCGCGTCAGGTTCAAGTTGTTCATAAAGGTTTTGAACCTACAACCGAAGAAATAGAAAAAGCAAAGAAAATAGTTATTGCGTTTGAAGAAGCTGAGAAAAAAGGTTTAGGCGTTGTTTCATTAGGAAGCAAAATGATTGATGCGCCTATTGTTAAGAAAGCCCAAAAGGTTATTGAGTTAGCCAAATCCAATAGTTTGATATAAATGAAATTGTTGAATTGTTTTTTTGTTTAATTGTTTGATTATGGAAGAGATTAAATATTTAAAGCTAAATGATATTGAATCGTATAAAATTGCTTTCAACTTAAGTAATTATGTTTGGGATTTGATAATTAAATGGAATTCCATAGAAAAAGATACAATCGGCAAACAATTTATTCGTGCAGTTGATTCTATTTCAGCGAACTTAGCAGAAGGTTTTGGAAGATATTCTAAAAAAGATAAAATCAAGTTTTATCGGTATAGTTATGGTTCAATATATGAATCTTTGGATTGGAATGAAAAAGCGAAAAAGAGAAAGATAATTAAAACAGATCAATACAATTTCATTTTTGATGAGCTGCAAAAACTACCAAAATCTATTCATCAACTTATTAATTTTACAAATTCGAAACTAAAATTTTAACATTAAAACAATTTAGCAAAACAACAATTTAACAATCGATAAAAATGAAATTAATTAAAAACGAAGCAAACAGATTAGTCCCGATCTGAAGTTAATGGCAAAAAACAAATTCCATTTAAGGGTGTAAATAAATATAAACCCAAAGGCAATAAGGCTAAACCGAAAATTAAAACTTGTATTGATTATCCTGACGATGGAAATAAAGTTGTAAAATCTCTGAGAGAAGCTCTTAAAAAATCCGGGTTAAAAGATGGAATGACAATTTCCACTCATCATCATCTTAGAAATGGAGATGTTTTAACAAATATTTTATTCGACACTATTCATTCAATGGGAGTTAAAAATATACGTTGGTTTCCTAGTGCATCTTTTCCCGTACATGAACATTTGATTAAATATTTGGAGGACGGTACTATTCACCACATAGAAGGAAGCATGAATGGGCCATTAGGTAAATTCACTTCACGCGGTAAAATGAAAGGTATCGGAGTTTTAAGATCACATGGAGGAAGATATCAATCTGTTCAGGACGGAGAAGTTCACATAGATATTGCAGTAATAGCAGCGCCAACAGCGGATCCTTTTGGCAACGCAAACGGAGTAAACGGGAAATCAGCATCCGGTTTAATCGGCTTTGCTCTTGCTGATTCGGAATATGCGGACAAGGTTATAGTTGTAACAGATAATTTAATTCCATTTCCTTGTATACCCTGGCAGATACAGGGAAATAACGTTGACTATGTAGTTAATATAAATTCGCTGGGTGATTCATCAAAAATAGTTTCCGGAACAACGGAAATAACTAAATCTCCCGATAGACTTTTAATTGCTGAATACGTTGCTCAATTTATTGAAGAAGCCGGCATAATGAAAAACGGTTTTTCGTTTCAAGCAGGATCTGGAGGAACTAATTTAGCATTTGTTCTTTATTTAAAAGAAAGAATGAAAGCCAAAGGAGTTAAGGCAAGATTTGTAAGAGGCGGAAGCACAAAATACCTCGTGCAATTATTAGAGGAAGGATTGACGGATTTTATACTTGATGGCCAGACTTTTGATCTTGAAGGTGTAAGAAGTATGAGAGAAAATCATAACCATGTTAACACAAGTCCTTTTACCAGTTATAATTTCCACGGTAAAGGAAATTTTGCTTCGATAATTGATGTTGCTGTATTGGGTGCTACAGAAGTAGATGTTAACTTTAATGCAAATGTAGTCAGCCATTCCGATGGTTATTTATTACACGGTATCGGCGGCTGGCAGAACTGCCTATATTCTAAGTGCACTATTTTAGCGATACCTTCATTCAGGGATAGAATTCCAGTTATAATAGATGAAGTAACTACTTTATGCGGACCTGGAGAATTAATCGATGTAATTGTAACTGAACGCGGTATAGCAATAAATCCAAGAAGGAGAGATTTAATAAATGCAGTTAAAAATTCTAATCTACCGATAAAATCTATAAAACAAATTCGAGACGAAGTCTACGAAATCTGCGGCGGTGCGCCGGCGAAGCCGAAAATAAATAAAAACAAAGTCGTAGCTATTGTTAAATGGGTAGATGGAACTGTGCTTGATTCAATTTATCAGGTTAAAGAATAAATTTTAAACAGACTATTTTAGCTTATCGACTAAATTACCTGCATAAAATTATAAGAATTATTTCCATTATTTTATTTTTATCTAAAATTTATTCACTATTTTTCTATTTATTCCTTTAATAGATTTACAGATAATTTTTTTCTAAATTAGAAATTATTTTATAATATAAACATAAAATGACTAAAATTGGAATTGCATTTGGAAGCGGAGGGGCTAGAGGCTTAGCGCATATAATGATGATTGAAGCTTTTGAAGAATTAGGATTGAAGCCGTCAATTATCGCCGGCTCCAGCGTAGGAGCAATTGTAGGCGCTTTTTATGCAGCAGGTTATTCATCAAAAGAAATGAAAACTATATTGAATAATATGCTCTATCCGAAAAACGGTAAAATATCAGATTTCTTTCGACGATCAGATATTATAAATATGCTGACAATGTTCGATTTGCAATGGTTGAAATCAGGTTTTATTAAAGGCGACAAACTGCAGAATTATACGCAGGCTTACTTAAAAGTTAGCACATTCGAGGAGCTTAAAATTCCTCTTAAAATTGTAGCTACTAATTACTGGGAAAAAACTGAGGTAATACTTGAAAAAGGAAAGCTTCTTCCTGCAATCAGAGCAAGCTACTCCCTACCTGGACTATTTTCTCCGGTAAAAATTCACAATAAGATTTTAGTCGATGGAGGAGCTGTAAATCCTCTGCCGTTTGATATACTAATTAATGAATGTGATATAACCGTAGCAGTCGATGTAACGGCTTATAAAGTTAGTAATGGGAAAGAATACCCTCCTACTTTTGAATCCGTATTTACAACTTATCAAATAATGCAGAATTCTATCTGCCAGGAAAAATTAAAATTTATTAAACCTGATATTTATATAAGACCTGAAATAAAGGACGTAAGAGTTTTTGATTTTACCAAAGTGGAATCGATCTTTAAACAGGCAAAACCTGCCAAAGAACAGCTTAAAAGAAAATTAAGCAAATTATTAGATGAAAAGGAATCAGCGGAACTTGCAAGGTAAAAATCTTTAATACAAGGTATGTCAATCCCGGTTTATCAAAAAGGAGAATATTCTTTATTCATCAGCATTATGTTATTTAAAATTAACTAAGAAAATTAAATTTAGAAATTTGACCTACCGATAAGAACAAAGTTTAATTTTTTTACTTTTACCGGTGGTCAAATTTCTTTACTTTACCTACACCAAGCTCACTATAATAATTCTCGATTAATTATTAAATCACAAACAGTTTTCAAGTCTTACTTTCTTCAGATTTAGTATTTTCTTTTTTACTGGATTTGAATCTAAATAAAAGTATAACAATAAATATTACTAAAACTGCTATGACAACATATAACCAATTGAACGGACTTGGAATAACAGCACTCTGCCATTGAGATATTTTAATGTTGATAGTATCCGATTCAGTATTTGTCAACATTTTATTTTCAGCTAGATATGGGATCCAAATTGGTTTTATCGTTACAAACCAAACACTGTCGACAAAAGTTTTATAAGCGCTTCTTGATGCTTCCATATCTACGCTGGCGCTTTTTATTTCTTCGGCAATATATGTTGTTAATGTTTCCGTAAATCCTTCACCATCCGAGAATTCGTTTAAATTAATTCCATGATTCGCAAATATTTTATGGATAGAATTCCAAACCTCCTGGTTTATAGCATCATTCCAGGCGACAAATGCAGAGTCAATGTCCTTCATGTTTTTAACATTCTGCTTCCGTTGAGAATAAATATCCAAAATTTGAGGTCCTATACCCTGCCATAATTTCTGAAAATCTTTTTGCTGTTTCCGAATTGCTTTTATATCATCCAGGTTAAGAGCTGTTACTTCTAGGAATTTAACATTGTCGTTTATAGATTTTTTTATGTTATATATTAAATCATTCTTCTTTGCTTTAGAATAAATTTCACTCTTTTCAGTTGATGTAAGCTTGCCGCCTTCAACAATGGAAGGAGGAATCAAACTATCAAGCATAGTCATTATAAGCCTGTCTCTTCTATGCAAGGAAAAGCGAAGTTCATTAATGCTTTTTTCAAGTTTCGCTATTGTCTCCTTATCTTTACTGCTCTCCTCCTGTATCTGTTGAATCTGATTGATTAACGAAGCACTTTTAATATTCAATGAATCAATCTGAATTTTCATTTCAGACACCTGAACTTGTAAAGTAGTAATCTGAGTGTAATCTTGTTCTCGCAGATTCAGTTGATTATTAAGCTTTTCAATTGTTGTATTAAAGTTATCCGGATATAAACTTTGGTCTAACAAACTTTTATGTGCTATAAATTCATTTTCAAACCGGTCTATCTGAATGTGTATTTTTTTAAGTTGATCGAGAGATGAAGCTGTTTTAATAGAATCATGAATCTGCTGCTGCTTTGCTTTAAAGCTCTGTACTATTTGATAATCCTGCTGAGCAAATATCAGACTTGCAGAAGCAATTATAATAGTAATAAACATCAATAATATATTTATCTTTTTCATTTCTTTGCCTCCTCTTTTTCAATCCCTTTTTCAGTTAGATTGACTTTTTTATTACCATAAACTAGTTCTATATATGGAGGTCTTTGATTAAATGCCGGATTTTGAATTCCAGTAGTGTCTGAAATTTCAATTTTCCTATCTAATCGAAAAGTGCCGTCATCAACTTTAAAGACGTACACATTCTTGAAGTTATTTGCAACCATAAAATAGAAGCCTTTTGTATTGCGAATAACTCTTATTTGCTGATTTTTGTAAGCTGACGAATCTTTCGTCTCTTTTAGAAAAAGTGCTTGTGTATTGAAAGCGATGGAATAACGAGGTATATCCACCGTCCCTGTGCTGTCAACTTTCAGTACTGTTTCAACAGGCCACGCAAAATCTGCGGGCTTTAATATTAAAGATGAACATGCCGATAAAAAGAATAATGATAAAAATGCCAGATATTTAATTGTTTTCATTTATTTACCTCCCAATAATTATTGGATTTCATTTTTAAAGCAATTACCGCGCCTAAGAATAATATTATTCAATCTATATATTTTATTTTAATAATTTTTTCAAAATGTATAAACAGATCAAGAACAATTAATTACGTATACATAGAATTTCAGTACAAGTATCAGAGTGAAATGTATTTGAGGAAAATGAAATTATATATTTTTTCTTATTAATCCTAACTTTATAATTAAACGTATTTTTTTGTTAAAATAGAATGAATATTTGAATAGATAAATGATGAATAGCACTTGAAATTAAAATTCTCCTAATACAGGTAATATTAATTTATTTAAGATTAAAAATGAATCAACATATTATTTGTTTTGGCTAACTCCTTTTAACTCTTGCTTAACAAGCATTTTTTGCATAAGTTTTAATCGAATAACTTCCTGGGGATAGACATGCGTACATTAGTAATCCTTTTTTTATGGATTTTATTTTCCGCCCTGCAGATCAATGCTCAAAATAATAAAGTTATTGTTATAACTCTTGATGGTGCAATTAACCCTGCCGCAACAGATTACATTGAATACGGAATCAAACAGGCTGTAAAAACTAATGCCGAATGTTTAGTCTTGAGATTAGATACGCCTGGAGGATTGCTTGAATCTACAAGGACAATTGTTTCGGATATACTTCGTTCCCCTGTTCCAGTGATTGTTTATGTTTATCCTCCCGGTGCTCGAGCTGCTTCAGCCGGGGTTTTTATTACCTTATCAGCTAATATTGCGGCAATGGCCCCGGGAACAAACATTGGAGCTGCTCATCCAGTTACCTTACAGGGTAAAATGGATTCAACTATGACAGAAAAAGTAACAAACGATGCTGCTGCTTTTATTAGATCTATAAGTAAACAAAGAAATAGAAATGTTCAGTGGGCTGAAGAAGCTGTTAGAAAAAGTGTTTCGATTACAGAAACAGAAGCTTTAAAATTAGATGTTATTAATTTAATTGCCGATAACGTGGATGATTTGTTGAATAAAATTGACGGCGAAGAAATTAAAACGATTAGCGGAACCGAAGTTTTACATACGAAAAATGTACAAGTTGTGTATGTAGATATGAGTTTTCAGCAAAAATTGTTAAGCTTGCTGAGCGATCCAAATATTGCTTATATATTATTAATGTTAGGATTTTACGGCCTGCTTTTCGAATTATATAGTCCAGGTTCAATATTTCCGGGAGTAATTGGAGTAATCAGTCTTGTGTTAGCATTTTATTCGATGCATACTCTTCCAATTAATTATGCAGGTTTAGCATTAATAATTTTCGGAATTATTCTTTTCATTTTAGAAATAAAAATAGTTAGCCACGGTTTATTGACAATTGGAGGAGTTATTTGTTTGGTCTTGGGATCTTTAATGCTGATAAAAACAGATTCAGCTTTTGAAGTATTACATATTTCATGGCAAATAATTGCGGCCGTAACAATTTTAACCTTTTTATTCTTCACTTTTGTAATTGGTCTTGGAATAAAAGCACAAACCCGAAAACCTACTACAGGCAAAGAGGGATTACTTAACGAAATAGGAGAGGCAATTTCCGATTTGGATCCGTCCGGCCAGATTAAAGTACACGGGGAAATCTGGCGTGCTGTTAGCGTCGAAGGGAAAATTTTAAAGGAAGTAAAATAATTATTATAGAAGTTTCTAATCTTCTTTTGAAAATTAAAAAAGCATAAATAAGAATAACAGACTGCAATGGAGGTAATAATGCAAGAAGTATCGGTTTACATTGTAATTTTAATTTTGTTTGTAATTTTTATCATGGCAAACGTGATAAAGATTCTAAGAGAATATGAACGCGGAGTTATTTTTAGATTAGGAAGATTGATCGAAACCAAAGGCCCGGGTATTATCTTCTTATGGCCAATAGTCGACCGTATGGTTAAAGTTAGTTTACGTACAGTTGTAATGGATGTGCCGCCGCAGGATATTATAACGAAAGACAATGTTTCACTGAAGGTTAATGCTGTTGTATATTTTAGAGTTGTTCAGGCAGAAAAAGCTGTGGTAGAAGTTGTTGATTATTTATTTGCAACGTCTCAAATTTCTCAAACTACTTTAAGAAGTATTTTGGGCCAATCTCAATTAGATGAAATTTTAGCAGAACGAGAAAAAATTAATAGAGAGCTTCAGCAGATAATTGATGAACAGACTGAACCTTGGGGAATTAAAGTAACTGCTGTAGAAGTTAAACAGGTTGATCTACCGCCGGAAATGCAGCGTGCTATCGCAATACAGGCACAAGCTGAGCGTGAAAGGCGTGCAAAAATTATAAATGCTGAAGGTGAATTCCAGGCAAGTCAAAAACTTTCGGAAGCTGCAGAAATCATTCAAAAATTCCCGGTTGCTATTCAGTTAAGATTCCTTCAAACATTAACTGAAATTTCTTCGGATAAAAATTCGACAATAATTTTCCCGGTACCGATTGATTTACTTACTCCATTTATTGAAAAGATGAAGAAGGAGTAGAAGAATAAACTAAATATATCCGAATACTTAGCGCATTGGATCAAAAATCAAGTAAACAAAACGAGCTTAAAAAAGTCGTTAGGCAATATTATAGGTAACTCAAAATTTTAAAGATTAAAGAAACAGGGAGAGAAAATTGGAAGTAAAAACAATAAAAATTATTCTTGTTTTTATATTTTTCCTTTTTGCCAATCATTATAATTACGCACAAAATAATAATTGGGAAAGTATAGGACCGGATGGAGGCATTGTAAATACAATTAATTCAGCTTATCCCGGATCGCAAGATATATACGCTGCAGTTTACGGAGGTTATTTATTTAAAAGTACCAACTCCGGAAAAAATTGGGAGTTGAATTCTTCCTTCCCCGGTACTATTTATTCAATTACCTTTAATCCTTCAGACACCAACATTGTATATATAGCTTTACACCCTAGCGGTAACGGAGCAGCATTACTGAAATCAACTAACGATGGCAATAGTTGGAATCCGACAGGTTGGGGCATCGACGGAATTAAAGATTTAACTATCGATCAATTAAATCCTGAAATAATATATGTTTCTACGTGGGTAAATTATAACGGCATTTATAAATCGGAAGATGGTGGTAATAAATGGACTTTTTTAGCTTATCCGGGTAATTCAGACGGACTAACATCTAAAATAAAAATAGATGCAAAAAACGACAGTATAATTTATGCTATTTCTTTAAATTCTGCATTTAAGAGCACAAATGCAGGCAACAACTGGGAAAGCATCCTGCAAATTAATGGCTATTTAACTAATCTAGACATTGATCCAGATAATACTAAAATAATATATATTGCTTCAAGCGAGGGAATTTATAAAAGTATGGACGGAGGAACTTCTTTTTCAATATCAAACGGAGGAGATATTGATCCTCAACATCCCTGGACAGACTTTGTATTGGTTAATCCGTTGAACCCAAATATAATTTACCGCAGTACTAATCTAACTACATTCTTAAGTAATAACAGCGGACTGACTTGGAAAGCTATCAATATGCCGGCAACATCATTTACAATTGCACATAATAATATTTTACTAAGCGGATCTAGGGATGGAGTATATTCTTCTACGCTGGATTGTAGCAACGTCCAGCGAAGCAGCAGCGATCTTGCTGGCACGCTGATAAAAAGTATTGCTGTCAATCCGCAAAATTCACAAAAGATATACGCATTAACGGAAGATCAAGGTTTAGCGGTTTCCAACTTATTTATGAGTTCTTCAATCCCGGTTAATTGGGAAAAAACATTTTGGGGAAAAGGTACGTCGGAATTAATAATATCTCCTTTTAACAGTAACCTAATTATCGGTGGATTTAACCTTTTTCCTGGAATAAATTTAAGTACCGATTCTGGAAATACATGGTCCGCGCGGGGCCCTTCTGATAATGTATTATCACTTGCATTTGATCAGTTAAATCAGCAAACAATCTATGCCGGATGTTATGGAGGATTCTATAAAAGTGAAAATCTGGGTGAAACCTGGCAACTGATTAATCTTCCTTCCGGTTATTACTGCGTGAATAATATTTCAATCGGAATGAATGGCCAAATAATTTATATAGCAGTAGAAAACGGAGTAGATTGGTCACTGCATAATGCATTACTAAAGTCAACCGATTCAGGGCAAACTTGGAAAGACTGCAATATTGATGCAAAAGAAATATTTGTATTCCCGGATAATTCCAATATAGTTTTGTGCGGTACGGGAAATCATCTTTACAGAAGCACAAACGGGGGAACTAACTGGGAAATGATATACTTATCTGATAGTACCGATTTGGTAAATGATTTTAAATTGGTAAACAATAACACACTCTTTATTTCCACAAGCGATGGCGTTTATTACTCACGCGATAAAGGTAAAACATGGTTCGGATATTATAATAATTCAGTCCCTCAAAATATTACCTGCATGAATATATCTAGCAAACCCCAAATTAGACTTTATATTGGTACTTACGGGGGTGGAGTTTACCACATGGAAATTGGTGACAGCTTAGCGGGAATTCTCGTTAGCCATACGGCGGATGATTATGCCTTATTTAATAATTATCCAAATCCTTTTAATCCGAATACCATAATTGAGTATAAGGTTCCGGCAACAAGTTATGTTACTATCAAGATTTACGATATCCTGGGAAAAGAAATAAAAGAATTAGTAAACGGAATAAAATTAAGAGGGACATACTCAGCAGATTTCTCAGCAGATGCTTTAGTAAGCGGAGTGTATTTTTGCAATATGCAAGCAGGTAATTTTAATAAGACAATAAAATTAATACTGCTGAAATAATGCTTTTTTACTAATTCTCATATAAATTACAAAATAATTAACAACAGGACTTAACTAATAATAATTTAGATCCTAATTACAAACAATAAAATTTACTTCTGTGTTTCTTTTCCTATCTTATATTCCTTACTCACGTTATATTTAGAATAACATTTTAATATTATAAATTATGTTGTTAAAAGAAATTCTAAAATTCTATTTTAATTACGATTCCTTTCGCGGTTTGCAGGAAAAGATTATAAACAGAACAACCATTGATAAAGGCCATAGCCTTGTACTAATGCCAACTGGTGCGGGTAAATCTTTATGTTACCAGATTCCTGCTATGTGTTTTGAAGGCGGAACGATCGTTATTAGTCCTCTAATTGCATTAATGCAGGATCAAGTTGACGCATTAAGGAAAAAGAAAATACCAGCCCATTTTATAAATTCTACTGTTTCCAAACAAGAACGTGATTCTCGCCTTAATGATTTTATTGAAGGTAAAATTAAGCTTCTTTATGTAACACCTGAAAGATTTAGGAAACAAGAATTTGTAGATAAAATAAAATCCGCAAACATTTCTTTATTGGCTATTGATGAAGCCCATTGTATATCCGAATGGGGACACGATTTTAGGCCGGATTATTCACGCATGGGTGAATTTAGAAAAATTATGAATAATCCACTAACTATTGCATTAACAGCAACTGCAACGCAAGAAGTTCAAAAAGATATAATTGAAAAATTAAACCTTAAAGAAGATGAAATTAAAATATTTCATCAAGGAATTGAGCGTCCTAATCTCCGATTGGAAGCAGTTGATGTATTTGATGAAAAAGAAAAATATGCTGCAATTATTTCGGTGTTAAATAATTATTCAGGTTCCGGTATTATTTATTTTGCACTAATTCAAACACTCGAAAAATTTTCTCAGAAATTGAATGATAACGGATTTGCAACACGGAGTTTATCATGGAAAGCTTCCTGATAAACAGCGTAAACAAATGCAGAGGGATTTTTTATCAAGGTAAACAAAAGTTAATTCTTGCAACAAATGCTTTCGGAATGGGGATTGATAAACCTGATATTCGATTTGTTATTCATGCTGAAGTTCCTTCATCAATTGAATCTTATTACCAGGAAATCGGAAGAGCCGGAAGAGATGGGAAAGATTCACTTTGTATGATGCTTTATAATCAAGATGATCTTTACACTCAAATGGAATTTATAAAATGGTCCAATCCCAGCGCTGATTTTTATTCAGCACTTTACGACCTGTTAAAACGAGATCTCCATGCTGTAAATTCAGTCGACGGCATAGAACATCTTCGCGAACAAATGAATTTTAAAAACCGCAAGGATTTTAGAATTGAGACTGCAATCGGAATGCTGGATCGATATGGAGTAATCGAAGGATCAATTGAAAATAACAATATAATTATAAAAGATGACCTGCCTGAGGAATTATTAAACGAAGACAGACTAAAAAAGAAATTATTAAGCGATAACAAGAAGCTGTTGTCTGTAGTCAATTACTTCAGAGGTGAAAATTGCAGAAGAGTTTTTATTTCTGAATATTTTGGATTCAAGGATGAGTCGGCCTGTCATAATTGCGATAATTGCTCAGTAAATCTTAAAGAATAATTTATCACCGGAAAAAATAAAATGGAATTACATCAATCGGATATTTTTACATTAGAAGAATTTAAAGAATTTGTTACAACTTATTCCGGGGCTGTCGTTTATTTCAGCACGCCCGGATGCAATGTCTGCAAGGTCTTAAAACCAAAACTGAAAGAATTATTAGCTCAAAAATTTCCGGAAATGAAATTCGGCTATGTAGATTGTGAAGCATCAAAAGAATTAGCAGCACAGCAGAGCATTTTTGCTGTCCCGACTATATTATTTTTTATCGACGGCAAGGAATTTTTTCGAAAATCCAGAAATGTAAATTTAAATGAACTTTCCATGGAATTGGAAAGACCTTATTCATTATTTTTTGAATAAATATGGTTTAATGATGTTCAACCAAAATCCTAATTGAGCTATCCGAATAATTTTTTAAGATTTAAGGTCTTTACTCAAAATTTAGCAAACCAAAATATTCCGGCTGATACGGAAGATAATACTGCATCAACGACCAAAAGCTCTGCTGAATTTTAGATTGAAGCCTATGTCTAATTACATTAAAGCCCCATACTTCGCCTTTAACCGGTTTTTTAACATTTAATTGATCAAAAGGAATTTTAAATTCAGCGCTCCAGTTATTTTTTCCAACATGAGTTTTAACTTCAAACTTAAAAGAGAATAGTCCTTTCGGACTGCTGCACAAAATAGTTCCTTTAGAATTTACCATCAGCCTGTAAAAAGTAGATTGATCACAATTCGTATCGAAGAATAATTCAAAATCATCATCACCAAAAACCAGTGGAATATCTCCGTACGCTTTAGCAGATAACTTCTGCGGATTTGGCTCTTCCCCAACCACACTTACATATAAATTTTCATCATCATACAAAAGTTTTACATAAGTTTTTTCTTTTGCCGGTTCACCTGTATAACCCAAGTATAACTGATCAATTCCTTTAACTCCCTTCCAGGCTGATTCATCGGGAATACCATCAATTACAATTTTGTCATTAGTATATTTTGCAGTTGTAATAGGAGGATTAAAAAGATGATAGTAATAAACGCTTTTTGTCATGCTTCCAGCTAAAGTTTTATACGGAGCAGAAATTTTTAATTTAGGCAATTCATCTCTAGTAAAATTGCCTTCCGGGCCAGAAATGGTAAATTTAACCAACTTTGTCTGTTTTGGACCTACTGTAATATTTGCACCCCAGGGTTCGAAGTTCCATCTATAATCATTGGTTTCCCAGTTTAGTTTGTAGCTTCGTTCAACATCACTTTTATTTATAACAGGAACTTCAGTATCCAACTTAACAGGTTCTTTGGACGGATCATTTATTATTATCGTTTTATCGGTATTAAAAAACTTTGGAGATCTTCTTGACTCTCCTTCTTTTACTGCATCCGGAGGATATACTTTACCATTTGAAATAAATGCATAACTTACTTTTCCTCCATTCACAGTAACATATAAGAAACCATGACCATAACCTGCAAGAAAATTTGTAAAGTCCATATTACCCGAAGAATTTATGCAAAAATATGGTATACCATCTTCAACACGGTAATCATAAATATGATAGTGACCTGAAAAGACTCCTTTAACATGATAATTTTTCAAAAGTTCTTGGATTGGTTTCCAATTATATTTTGGATTCATATAAAGCGGAGAATGATAACTAATAAAAATGTTTTCAGCATTCTTTGCTTTCTCAAGATCTTTTTTAAACCATTCAAGTTCTTTGGGTGGAATCGTATCAAAATCCTGATCTAAAAAATCATTTAAAATAATAAAGTGTGAATTTTTATAATCAAAAGAATAATACAATTTATCTTTACCCCAGGCTTCTAAATAAGCCGGCTGGATCTCTTTTGTTGTAACATCATGATTGCCGGGAGTTGGATAAAATGGAACAGTTAAAGGAGCTATTTGTTTTTTAAACTCTTTCCATTGTTTTCTTGCAGTATTAATATCATAGGTATAACCGTGAATCATATCGCCAACATGAATAACAAAGGCAGGATGAAGAAGTTCAGTCTCTTTAACTATCTCTTCAAAAGTATTAGGATTTTCAAATTGGCTATCGCCCCAAACCACGAAGTGAAATTCTTGAGCAAAAGAATTTACTGAAAGAGAGAAAAATATAATAACGAATATGATAAAAGAATATTTAAACGATTTTGCTATGAATTTCATTATTTAAGCCTAACTTCAAATTTATGTCTGATTAAAAATTTGATAAAAGAAATTATTTTATAGAATTTTATTTTAATTCCAATTTAATTTTTTTTATCATTTATGCCAATCAGGAATTGCTCCCGGAGTCCACGGAGCGCCGAGTGATTCCATTTTGTTTTGAAGATTTACCACATCAACTTTTAACAACTCTTTTAATTGAGCAAGAACCGGAGTAAATTCATCAGCAGCAATATGATACTGCATTTTCCTGCGTTTTAGTTGGTGCCGAAGTCGACTGCCATTCATCATAAATTATCTGCTGAACGCGATCTCTTATTGCCGGCAAAGTATTAATATTTCTATTAATTAAACTTTGATTCCCGGTTAATTTAAGAAGAATATTATTTGTCTTCGCTTCAATTGAATCAGCTTGAATCATTAAATCCGGAGAAACTCCCATAGTATTTAATAATGAAGTTTTTATGTAAGATATTCGTTTAGATAAATCTTTTGCAGCATCAATTGATCCTAATACTGCACCGCTAAGTAATGCGACTTTTTTCTGAAAATCTACCAATGCAGTTCTATTTTCTGCAGGGAGACTTGTAAATCCGAGAACTTCAGCTTTGAAAGTTTCAGGCCCTGCAATTTGAGTTAACACACCATCAACATTTTTATACATGCTCACTTTATAAGTTCCGGGCATTGCAAGCATTCCACTGGAAGGCTGCTGGGACTCTTCTTCATTACGGGATGGTTTTAAAGTTGCAGGATCCGGAGATGGATATCTTAAATCCCAAGTAATTCTGTGAATACCTGAAACTGCATTGGTTTTTAATTCTCTAACTTCATTTCCATTTTCATCATAAATTTTGAAAAGTAAATACGGAGCCGGCTCTATATCTTCAGCTCTTAATTCCGCATCGCTCGGAAAAGGTACCGGCTTTCCTTCTTTCTCAAGTTTTTTATCTTTTTCACGTCTCAATTCTTTTTTAGTTTTAATAGTAGATTTTAAATAATAAGTAAATGTCGCCCCGAACGGAGGATTTGGCGCAGTAAAATAAGATTCACCTTGAGAAGCTTTTCCAACATCTCCCAAAGGCTGAGAAGGAATATACATTAAGGCATCTTTAACCGGATAAAGTTCAGCATCTTTTTTTAATGCAGCTTCACCGGAATTTCTTAAAGGAGAGTAATTGTCAAGGATGTAAAATCCTCTGCCGAAAGTAGCTAAAACCAAATCGTTTTCTCTTTTTTGAATTGCTATATCCATTACAGCGATTGTCGGCAAACCGCCTTTTAGTTGAATCCATTTTTTACCGCCGTCATTTGAAAAGAAAACACCGAATTCAGTTCCTGCAAATAAAAGATCGGGATCTTTAAAATCTTCTGTAATTACATGAACGTATCCATTTTCAGGAAGATTGCCGCTAATTGATTTCCATGTTTTCCCGGCATCTGTACTTTTTAAAATATATGGTTTAAAGTCTCCGCGTTTGTGGTTATCAAAAGAAGCGTAAACAGTATTTGCATCAAACTGTGAAGCAGTAATATAACTTACATACGAAGTATCCGGAACACCTGGAAAACTTTCTAATCTCTTCCATGACTTTCCATCATTTTCAGTTACATTAATTAATCCATCATCGGTACCTGCATAAAGTAAACCTTTTTTAACCGGCGATTCTGCCAATGCAACAATATTTCCATAAAAAGATGTTGATGCATTTTTTTCAACAGCTTCTACGCCCCAAATTTTTCCCATAACATGAAGTTTGTTTCTGTCTAATTGACGGGTTAGATCTCCGCTTATTTCTGTCCAGGAATTCCCCATATCGGTACTTTTAAATAATTTGTTTGCACCAAAATACAAAGTTGTGTGAGAAAAAGGACTGATAATTAACGGAGAATCCCAATTCCATCTTAACGGAGATTCATCTTTTCCCGGCTGAGGTTGAATGCCCATAATTTCTCCGCTCTTTCTATCATACCTTACTAACCCTCCATACTGAGACTCAGCATAAACTATATTAGGATTTTCAGGATCAACTCTGGAAACAAATCCATCACCCCCGCTGGTTACAAACCAATCAGAGTTTACAATTCCCGATGCACTTGTGGTTTGCGAAGGCCCGCCAACGCTGTTATTATCCTGCGTTCCTCCATAGACATAAAAGAACGGTAATGAATTATCTACAGCAACATTATAAAACTGAGTAACAGGAAGATTACTTTTAAACTCCCAATTTTTACCACGGTCATAACTTTCGTAAACACCGCCGTCGCATCCGACTAAATAGTAATTTGTATTCTTAGGATTTATCCACATTGCATGATTGTCAACATGTTTATGTTTTTCACCAAGGAAATGAAATGTTTTTCCTCCATCATCAGTAACATGAAGAAAAGTATCCATTGCATAAACACGATCAACATCTTTCGGATCGCAGACAAGTTCATTATAATACTGCGGACTTGTAGTCATATAATCGCTTCTTTTTTCCCATGAGGCACCTCTGTCTGTCGATCTGAATACTCCTCCCTTTCCTTCCGCCGCTTCAATTATTGCATAAATAACATCCGGATCAACAGGAGATATCGCTAATCCTATTCTGCCCATATCGACAGACGGTAAACCGTTTTTTAACTTTTCCCATGTATTTCCAGCGTCTGTTGATTTATAAATTGCAGATTCAGGACCCCCATCAATTAATGTGTAAATATGTCTTTCTCTCTGGTAGGAAGAAGCATATAAAACATCATTATTTCTCGGATCCATCACAACATCATTTACTCCGGTGTATTTACTAATTGTCAAAACTTCCTTCCAGGTTTTACCGCCGTCGATAGTTTTATAAAGTCCTCTATCTCCTCCGGGATTCCATAACGGACCTTGAGCAGCAACATAAACTACGTTTGAATTTTTAGGATCAATTAGAATTTTACCGATGTGCTGGGAAGATTTTAATCCCAAATTTTTCCAAGTTTTCCCGCCATCATTTGATTTATAAATTCCATCACCGTAAGAAACACTTCTTTGACTGTTATTTTCTCCTGTACCGACCCATATTACAGAATGATTATTCGGATCCATCGCAATACAGCCGATCGAAAATGATCCTTCCTTATCAAAGATTGGCTCCCAGGTTGTGCCATCATTAATAGTCTTCCACACTCCTCCCGATGCAGTTGCGACATAGTATTCGCTAGGATCATCTGGATTGACAGCAAAATCCGAAATTCTTCCGGAAGTAACTGCTGGTCCAATGCTTCGGAATTTTAATCCATCGAAGATTGCTGAAGTAGAATTTGAATCGCTTTCATTTCCATTATTTTTTTTGCTTTTGGCATTAGTCTGAACTAAAAAACATAAAACAATAATTAAGAATGATAATAAAAAGGTTTTCATCGGAGTTCCTAAAATTAATGAAGTGTTTATTTATTTAAAATTAAATAGAATTTTCTCAAAGACATGTGCCATAGAATATCATAATATAAGCATGATGAAATTTAATATTAATTGAAAACTTAAAAAATGATTGAAACAATTAAAGTACTCAAGATGATATTTGTTAATTTCCGATATCCGGCTTAGAGAAAAAGTAATTTAATTACATTTAATCATACATGCCAAAATATTTACTTTCTTGCTTTCATATTAATTTTTATATAATTTAATACAAAAATTAAGTAAGGGGAAAACTTTGTACAGCATATATTACAATATTCTCTATTCTAATTCCAACCAGGGCCTCACTATATCTATAAGAAATAAAAGTAAGATGTATTTTGAAAGTAACCATAAGGTTATCTCATCAAAGAAAAATAAAAGAGGGAATAAAAATGAAAAACTGTAATTTCTTTTTAATTGCCTTATTCTTTTCATTGATGCTTCCGGCTGCCTATTCTCAAACATTAAATGAAATAATAGACTTGCATTTCGACGCTGCAAAGCAAGACAAATTTAATAAGTTAGAAACAATTATTACAACCGCTAAAATATCCCAGGGAGATTTATCCGGTTTACAGAAAATATTTCATAAGCGAAGAGGCAAAATAAGGATTGAAAGGACTATCAATAAGCAAACTACTATTACGGCTTATGACGGGAAAATCGGCTGGGAAATTTTGCCAGGAGATTCTACTGCTCATCTTTTAAATGGCAGGAAGCTGGAAGAAATAAAATTTGAAGCAGATCTCGACGGTTATTTCTTCTGCTGGAGAGAAAAATCACATCATCTGGAATTAAAAGGACTGACTAAAGAAGACGGTAAAAAAGTTTTCAATATTTTGTGTACCAAAGACAATGGCGACAATGCAGACCTTTATATGGATGCTAAAACTTATTTGTTAATTAAAACTATTCAACGGATAGGTGAAAATGGAGCACAGAATATAAAAGAAACATTGATCAGTAATTATAAAAATGTGGGAGGGATACCATTCCCTTATAGATATGTAATTATTTCCAACAATGTTAAAGAGATTCAAACGGTAGAAAAAATTTTGCTGGATGAAAAAATATCTGATGAAATTTTTACCATGCCTAAAAGTATTTAGAACTTTTACAAGTTATTAGGAATAAACGCTTAATAATTTTTAGGATTTAATTTTAAGCTGAAATATTTTTCTCAGGATCAATTTGCAAATGTTTAAGTTCAAAATTATTTAGACTTTTCTAAGCTTAACAGATTTTTTACTTTTGAAGAAATGCTTTTTACCAACATATAAACGCTTCCAGAAATTATTTTTCATTCCATCAAAATATGTGTCAGGATACTGAGTTGAATTAATTGCCATTTTGGATGCATTGCTAAATGCAGCAACAGTAATTCCTCCTACTGAGGAAGATTGGATAGTAAGAGTGTATTCAGCTTTACTTAACAGCGATTGAGGCGGATCATCAATAAAATTAGGATCTGTTAGATTTGAAATAGTATTTAAATAATTGGCTACAATTGATGAATCTACTTTACGGCCGTCTATTTCCCAATCATTTTTTACTTTAGAAAGAACGAATGAACTGTCTCCGGGATAGGAGAAAGATAATTTATTCCAATTTTTTTGATTGTCATGAATAACATGATCATCTCTGAAATAATTAGCATCATGGTTGAATTCAAAATTCATAAATCCCAACACCTCATAAACATTATCATCGCCGCCTAACCCTAACATACGTCATCATATTATTCGGCTGATGATAAGTAAATTTTCCTATTGTAATATCTGCAGTATTTTGTTTTCCTTCGTACACTTTAATTCTTGTTCCGACCGTATCGACCTGGAATTCAGTCCATTTGTCTTTACTCTGAGCTGCTAAACCTATTGGCTGGAAAAGTAATAGCTGGCTTAGCAATTGATTTATTTTTGACGGCGGAACCACTACATCTTTTCCGTCTGCCAATTTAACTTTCCAAAAATTCCCTTCTTTAAAAATATTAACTTCTTTATGATGTGTTGCTTTGGGAAAGATATTAATAGATGTAACTTTTGCAGTATCAATAGTAACAAGTTGGCTTCTGAATGACCTTTCGCCATGGCTTGAATCGTAAATCATAAAAATGGCTACTACTGCAAGCAATACTACAAATAAAAGAATAAGTGTTTTGGTGGAAAGCTTATTAATCATAGGTCTCGTTCATCCATTTATTTCTTAGTTTTTTTCTATGTTGATAACGGAACAATCCGTAACCGATAATTAAAAATATGGGCACCAGAAAATTTAAATATTTCACTAACATTTTTGTGCTGTCGGAAAGTTCTGCTTTCAAGGGCCTCGATGTAATGCCCTTGGTTCGTAAGGCCATTAAACCGGTATCGTCTGAAAGCCAGTCGATTGAGTTGGCCATCAGGTTGATATTGTCAGGCTCAAGCTTTTGTGCGTTCTGACCTGATCCGTTAGTAGCAAAATCTCCGTCACCAAAAATTACCATTTTTGAATAAGTATTACCCGCAATCTTGCCGGAAACTGCAACTGCAACAGGAAGAGATGAAACCGGGAAATCATTTTTTGTCCAATTTTGTGAAACATTAAAATAAACTGGCGGTTTTTGTATTCCCGCAGTTTTAGATGTTGTTGCTAAAGTAACTATATGCATTAAACTATCTTTATTTGAATATTTAATCGGGCTGCAGAACGGCATTAAAACCGATTCAATTCCTTTAGTAATCGGATGATCTGCAAAATTTGTAATTAACGGAAGATAAGGAAATCTAACCGGAGTATTCATTACAAACATACCTTGCTGCTGCCTAACCATAATATTGCCGCATTTAGCATCTACTACAAATCCATCTTGAACATCAATCCCTTTATTTTTTAACCACATTCCCAAACCGGTAAAAAGACTTGAGCCGGTCGCATTCCTCAAATTTCCTTTCACCCTATTTAATGCGACAAGTATCCTTCCGCCTTGTGAAAGATAATTATTCAGTTGCTGGATATCGTTCGGTTCAATTGTATCTGACGGCGCAATAATTACCAATGTTTTATAAGTTAATGGAATCCCTGTAGAGTCATTAAATTTAACTGTTCGAACATCATAGAGAATTGATAACTGCTCATTCAATTGTCCTAATTCCGATAACGGCGGTTCTCCATTTCCTTGAAGAAATGCAATTTGCGTTTTATGCTTCAATGATAATTTTTTAATTGTCGAAGATAGAGTATATTCCATAGCGGAGCCTGGTTGAATGAAAGGAATCTTATCGGTTTTACCTTCATATTGAAGAACCGCACCGAGATATGCTCTCTGCTGTTTCATCTGATCTCTTTCACGAACATTTATCATCACAGGCTGAATGCCGGCCTGCTGAGCTTTCATTTCTGTTTCCCTGTCTTTATTGGGATTTACAAATTGATAAACAATTTTTCCGTCTGAAGCATTACTGTATTCAATCAGCATATCCTTAAAATCATTTTTAACCTGCGCAATATTTGGCGGAAGATTTTCCGAGAAGTATGCTGTTACGGTAACGGGACCGTTTAATCCATTCAGAATATTTTTTGTAGCCTGGCTTAATGTGAACTGGTGTCCTTGAGTAAAATCCAATCTCACAAAGAATCTGTCTGCAACAATATTTACTAAAACCAGAATTCCGAAAATTAATACTATGGTTGTTAAAACTTTTTTCTTTGTCAACATAACGTTTATTCTACTAAGTTTCTTTTGGAAAGTGATGATTCGGCTAAAATTAAACCGAAGATTGAAATACTTAAAAAGAAAATAACATCTTTCGAGTCAACTACTCCTCTAGAAATAGAATCGAAGTGGGCTGAAAGACTTAGGTAATTTAATATTTCTCCGCTTAACCCGGTAAAACCGCTGGCTAATTCAGAAAAGATTATCAGGAAGAAAACCCCGATAAACAGAGACATTAAGAAAGCAACAATCTGATTATTAGTAACACTGCTTGCAAATAATCCGATGCTTATATATGCCGAACTCATTAAAATAAGGCCAAGATATCCGCACCAAACCGCACCGTGATCTATCGGTCCTAATGCCCAAACACTTATGTAATAAGGAAGCGTTAATAATAGTGCAATTCCTATCAGCATAAGGCATGCAAGAAATTTTCCCAGAATAACCTGCCAATCAGTTACTGATTTTGTAAGTAAAAGCTCAATCGTTCCGGATTTATTTTCTTCGGCAAGCATTCGCATAGTAAGAGCCGGGGTAAAAAAGAATAGTGTCCAATATGCAACAGAAAAAAACGGCTGAAGAGTAGCCTGCCCGATAAAGAAAATATCCGAACCGAAAAGCCATGTAAAGAAACCGCTGAGGCCGAGAAATACTACAATTAAAATGTAGGCGGTTAGCGAGTCAAAAAATGATTTTAATTCTCGAACTGCAATTATCCAAATTTTTTTCATGCTATTAGTCGGTTGTTAATTCTCTAAAAATATCTTCAAGTTTAGTTTCAATAGGCGTCATTTCGGTTAATACCCATTTTTGCTTAACACAAAGATTAAAAAGTGCTCTACGGGACGAAGCACCTTCTTTACTTTGTACAATGAATGCATCATTTGAATTCAAAACAGGATCAACCATATTAACAGTTTCTAAAGATTGTAAAGAAGAGATTACATTATCTCTATTATTTGAATCCGCAATTTGTATCCTAAGAACTTCGTTGCCCTGAGCCTGTTTTCTAAGTGTTTCAGGTGTACCGTCTGCAACTATTTTACCTTTATTAATTATTAAAATTCTATCACAGGTCGCTTCGACTTCCGGCAAAATGTGAGTACTAAGAATTACGGTTTTTTCTTTTCCTAAATGTCTAATTAATTTTCTAATTTCTATAATTTGGTTAGGGTCTAACCCGGTAGTCGGCTCATCCAAAATTAAAATTTCAGGATCATGGATCATTGCCTGTGCTAATCCGACTCTCTGCCTGTAACCTTTAGAGAGTTCTCCGATTTTCTTATGCTTTTCTACATTCAATCCGCAGACATGGACCATTTCTTCAATTTTATTTTGAATTTTGCTTTTATCAATACCTTGAAGTTCACCAACAAAACCTAAATATTCCATTACAGGCATATCATAATAGAGCGGATTATTTTCCGGCAAGTATCCGATTTTTTTCTTTATCTCTTCCGGATGATCATGAATGGAAAAATCATTTACACGGACATCGCCGCTGGAAGGAGCCATAAAACATGTTACAATTTTCATTGTGGTAGTTTTGCCTGCTCCGTTAGGCCCAAGAAATCCTAATATTTCACCTGTGTTAACTTGGAACGATATGTCATCAACAGCTTTTTGCGGGCCGTATTGTTTGGTAAGGTTTTCAACAAGAATGCTCATATATTTTACAAGAGGCTATATTATAAAAGAATTATTTCGAAAATAATAATTATACATAAATTGATTTGTGATAGAAATTATATTTTCCATTTAATGAAAGTTTTTAGACGAGAAAAAAAATAAAAGGTTCCGCAGAGAAGTAATTTTTTTATATTTTTATGATATGACTTAAGATGGGATAAATATTTACGTAAAAATTTACAAAAACAATTCTGCTTCTGGTTGATTTCCCTTTCCGCTAAAGATATTATTCTAAAGGTCTAAATTTTAATTCTAAAAAAATATTTTAATAGATTTTATTGGCAATAAAAATGATTTATAGTATATTCACCGAAATTATTTTTTAAAAGAGGACAAGAAGTAATTTCTAATGGAGAATAAAACAAACACCCTTGATAGAAGCTTAGGCTTATTACATGCAACAGCTTCTAATATGGCTACAATGGTTGGTATAGGGCCATTTATTACAATTCCTTTAATAGTTTCAGCCATGGGAGGTCCGCAGGCAATGCTAGGCTGGGCGGTAGGAGCAATAATAGCAATTTCAGATGGCCAAGTGTGGGCTGAATTAAGCACTGCTCTTCCAGGCGAAGGCGGCTCATATATTTACCTACGTGAATCTTATAAAAAATATTTTGGCAAACTGATCGCCTTTTTATTCATATGGTCTTTCCTCTTAAGCGGCCCGTTTGAAATCGCATCCGGAATCGTAGGAATGATGCAGTATTTATCTTTTATCTGGCCTTGGCTTTCAGGAGATCATATTCGAATAATTGCATTTTTAGCGGGTATATTTACAATAATACTTCACTATAATAAAGTAAAATTTGTTGGTGTTGTAACTGTTGTTCTTTGGGCAGTAATGCTTCTAACTGTTGGGCTAACGATTGTCGTTGGAATTATTCACTTCAAACCGGAAATTGCTTTCAACTTTCCAAAAGGCTGGTTCTCCTTTTCATGGGGATTTGTTATGGGACTTGGAAGTGCGACCTTAATTGCGATGTACGATCTTATGGGTTATTACAATATTTGTTATGTTGAAGAAGAAGTAAAAAATCCGGGTTATGTATTCCCGCGTGCAATTATTTGGTCAGTAGTTGGTGTAACTATACTTTATGCTGTAATGAATTTTTCAATTATCGGTGTACTGCCCTGGCATGAAGTTGCAAAATCCCACCACATCGTCTCGGATATTTTCAATATTTTTTACGGTAAAGTTTCCGCAGTAATAATAACTCTTCTTGTAGCGGTTACTGCTTACGGTTCTATTTATGCATTAATGATGAGCTATTCTAGACTCCCATTTGCGGCAGCAAGAGACGGATTTTTCTTCGGCTGGTTAAAAGCTGTTCATCCTAAAAAACATTTTCCACATTATTCATTGCTCTTGGTAGGCGGCATAACTTGTATTGCAAGTCTTTTTAATCTTGATTTTATAATTGCTGCTACACTTTCAAGCAGAATTTTAATTCAGTTTTTAGGGCAAATAATTGGATTAACCATTCTTCGAAAAACCGAACCAAATATGAAGCGGCCTTTCAAAATGTGGTTGTATCCAATTCCCTCAATAGTAGCCTTTATTGGCTTCAGCTACATTTTTATTAGTTCAGGAATTGAAGCAATTAGTTTAGGTCTGGTTTGGCTAATTATTGGTGTTGCTTTCTTTTTCTATTGGGCAAAGAAAAATACAGAATGGCCGTTTAAGCCTAATCATTTTGCGGCTAAAACTTAGATAATTGTAAACCATAGATATTGTTCAAATCAGAATATTAATCTTCGTTTTTTAACTGTGCCGATAGTTGTGCTTTATTTATATCATAGTGGCTTGCAGACCACTTTACTTTAGCATCTTTGTTAAGCCAGATTAGCTGTGGTGATTGATGCTGAATTTCTAGCTCCTTAGCAATTAGCTGACTTACGTGTCTAGCTGATATTACATCCACTTTAGCACATTTAATTTTCACATCTTCACTTAAATTTAAATACCATGCATTAAAATCATCTTCGACAGATGTACTTATTCCACAAATCGGGCTGTACTTAAAAATAATTAACTCAGTTTTTTCAGTTAAATCTTTTTTTAATTCTTCCCATTCCTCTAATGTTTTTAGTTTTACAATACTGTTCATTTTCAATCCATATTGATTATCAGAATTAGCATAAATTTCACGTTTCAAAAATAAAGATTAATTTCTTAACAATTAGTTGCTTAAAAATCCATTTGGATTTAAATCTTAAAGTAAGAAAAGGTTCAAATTTCGCAAATAATTTTTATAGTTTCTTCGCATTAAAAAGTTTTTTAAATAATTCGTTATCATTCATTGAATCTATTAGTCTCTTCTCTTCATCATCGTTTCCTTTTCTAGTTAACTGTTCTGCAAATTCTTCACTTGACATTACTTTGCAACCGCAGACTTTCGCAAATTCTTTAATATTATTGTCTGACGTTACTACAAATAAATTTTTGCGATTCTTAGCCAGCTCAATTTCATTTTTAATTTTTATATCTGCAATTTTACTTTCACTGTAATGTATTTTCGTCTTGGACATTTTTATAGGCAAATTTTCATACCCGTCAAAATGAAGAGACACTTTTATATTCTTATCATAAAAATAATCTTCTATCATAAAAGCTAATTTCTCACGTGGCACTTGTTTATCCTTTTTTTGTAGTGAGCTTAAGAAATGTAATTTCCCAATTAAATTATTTCCGTCAATTATGTATTTAACCATTTACTTATATTCGCTCGTTTTTCAAATACTATTTACCATTATAGAATTCACCCCGTTTGGTAATTTTAAGATCTTGCAATTCCGGAGCTTTAACTCTTATCTCGAGATAATAACCGCTGAATATACCAACCGGGTTCCAAGTAAAATTCATTATCCAGCAATGAAGATCTCTGGAAATGCGAATCTGCGGTGCGGAAAATTGATTCGCCTTAAAATCATAGCTGCCTGCAACGGAAAACTTCCATTTGGGAGTTAAGTTAAAATCCAAACTTGCACTTAAATTAGATGATTTATTTGGAAGTAACGGATTGCTTTTAGAATATGAATAATTATAACTCAATGATAAATTCCACGGTATGGAAAAATCCGGCTCTTTATTATTATAAATTCCCTGCGATAAATCAGATTGCAGCGGCTGAATAGCATCGCTCACCGGCTGCTCTTGTTTTTCTTTTTCTTTTGATTTTAGTTTCTCCCCGGACAGACTGGTAGAAATAGAAAAATTAAAATTCCTAAGCCTTAAAAGACCTTTCCCTTCATTAATTAAAAATTTATTTATATCGTATCCTTTACTTGAATAATCATATAAAGTAAAACTAGATGCACCAGAAAAGTTCAAAAATTCTCCAACTTGAGTATGGTAGTTTAATCCTATATCGGAAAATTTTAAACTATCAGCAGCAAAGTTGTAACTCATACTTGCGGATAAATTTAGCAACTGAATTTTTTGTGCTTTTGAAGTCGTATCTGTCGGATCAACAGCAGTTTTCATTTCAAAAACATTACCCACCGAAAAAGAAACACTTTGCTGCTCGCCTGCAGGCGGTGCGGAATAAATTTCTCTCTGATATTTATTATAAATTACACTTTGCCCAAGATAATTTAGATACGATCCGTAATAACCCCATCCTGGTTTAGAAAAATCCGGTGTGTAATTATATGATATAGTTGGAGTAACTATATGTCTTATTGCACTTATGCCAAAAATATCCGGTTGGAATATTCCATAAAATTTTGTTGAAGCAGAAAGTCCCAATCTGAAAGTGCGCACTTCACTTATTTTATGAACATCATTAGTTATAACTGAATCTGCTGAACTATCAGCTTTTATTCCGGCTGAATACATTTGAATCTGTTTATTGTACCAATCTTCAGTGTAAGTTAAATTCGGTGAAATATTAAAAAATCCAATTTTGGGCGATGCGCTTACATTTATATTATGCTGGATTCCCCCTCGAATTTTTAATTGTCCCCCAGATTTATTTCGTGTATTTTCAAACTGACCGCTGTAACTGTATCCGATATATTCATACCATTTTTGATTATTAAACACACCCTGTCTTTTAAATGGATAAGAAAATGGAATGTTAAAATTAAAGTTAGGCAGAATTTCACTTATGTCACCGTTATCCAAGTTTTGGTTTCTAGTATAGCTCAATGACATGCTGTTCCCGGATTCATCCCAGCTTTTATATAAAGTTGCATTTGAGACAATATTATTAGTTAAAGCTTCATTCATATTATATGATGTTGACTGGATATACTTTTTACCTGATAGAAATTGTAAGTTAGCGTCCAGCTTCAATGTAGGTGTAAAAGTTTCATGATGACTAAGAGCGATGCTCCATTGTTTGCTCGTGCTTGTACTTAAATTTGAATTACTGGTAGATTTAAATAATCTATATCCGCCTTGTATTGATCCGCTATAATCGTAACGTTTTACATATCTGAACCTGGAATTAAAGCCAAAGCTTCCTCTTGTATAATAATCACCTGTCATATTCAAATCCATATAATCATTTATGGCCCAGAAATAACCAAAGTGAGAAAAGTAATAACCGTAAGTACCATCTTGTCCAAATGCCGGAGGAATAATTCCGGACCTTCTTCCGGATTGAAGTGGAAATACTGCAAAGGGCAGCGGAATCGGAAATGGTACTCCTCCGAAAAATATCCATATCCATTTTGCAATAATTTCTTTTTTCTGAATCACCTTCATTTCGGAAGAATAAAAATAATAGTCCGGTGGAATTGTATCGCATGTCGTATATGTACCATCTTTAACAAAATAAGTGTTTTTATCAACTTTATTTATTATTTCCCCGGTATATTTTGCTCCTTCACTGCTTGTATTTGCCTGAGTTATTAATCCTCTGGTAGTTTTAAAGTTATATCGCATTGATTGGCCGTCATACACTTCACCGTTTTGTGAAAGAATAGGAGTGCCGCTGTATTTATTTGGAAGAGAATCATTGGGAACACCATAAGCATCTACATTACTGGTGTTAAAATTTATAAATATTTTAGCGCTTTTAAGGTCGGTATCTTTATACTTCAATTCGCTTTTTCCGTAAAGGTCCATTTTTTTTTGATTAACGAAGAAGAAAAGTGAGTCTGATGAGCTTGCATAAATAACAGTGTCAACATCGTAAGTTTTTTTCTTAGATGTGGAATCGGCAAAGCTTAAAGAATCTTTTGAAGAGACAGAAAGCGTATCAATCTTTTTAAATAAAGTTGTATCAGCTTCTTGTGCAAGAATGATTGGAAAGTTTACAGATAAAATAATTAATATTAAAAGAAATCTCATAAATAATGATAATTAGAGTTCATTATTTTTAACAATGCAAACTTTAATCATGATTTATAAAAAACAAGTGCCGATGCACCTTTAATTCCGGCATCATTTTTTAATTTTGCAGGTAATACTTTTACCCGTTTGCTTAACGGCTTTAGAACTCTGGCACAAACATTTTTTTGAATTGCATCAAAAAGCGGCTCTCCAAATCCGGCAACTCCTCCGCCGATTATAAAAATCCCGATATCTAATGCATTCCCTGCTGAAGCTAATGCTGTCCCAAGATAAAGGCCTAAATTCTGGACTACAGACTTCGCATATTTATCACCTTGTTCTGCCGCCTGCTGAATAATTAATGGGGTTAAAGATTCAAGATCATTTCTTATCAATTCCCAAATTTTTGATTCTTTATTATTCGGCAATTCTTCTTTTACTCTTTTTACTAAATAATGATTTCCCACATAAGTTTCCACACATCCGAATGAACCGCAGTTGCATTGAGGACCTTTATAATCTATTGACATATGTCCAATTTCACCGGCAGCACCGTATTCTCCTCTGAATAATTTTTTATTAAATATTATTCCGCCGCCGACGCCTGTACCAAGAGTAACCATTATAAACGATTCAATTTTTTTACCCGCACCAAAAATCATTTCGCCAATTGCTGCAACATTCGCATCATTTTCAACATGAACATTTATTTTAAATTCTTTCTGAAGAATTTTACCCAGATTGACTCTTTCCCACCCAGGAAGATTCGGAGGATTTTCAACTGTTCCTTTTTTTGTTGAAACTGTTCCCGGAGCACCAATTCCAATTCCTTGAATTTTTAATTTGTTTTTTATTAAAATTTCTTTAATACCTTTTTTAATTTGACTGATGACCTTTTCCGGTCCGCTGTCTGCTAAAGTTTCAAGTGAAGTTTTCTTAATTATTTTTCCTTTTTGAGACACAATACCGATTTTAACATTTGTGCCTCCTAAATCAACGCCAACTGCATATTTCTCTGTTTTAGGCATAAATTAACCTTTAAAAATATTAAATTACAGATAGATCTAATGGATTTTCAATAACTTTCAGAAATACTATCATGAATTTAACATTATAGTTTCTCTTATTAAAATTAATAACGAATGTTTTGCAATTATTGTTACAAGGTACTAAAAAAGTGTCTAAAAACTTTATTAAAGTGAGGTGCTTATTTGAAAATAATTATTTTATTACTCTTGTTTCAAATTACTTGTTTTTCACAATATTCTAGCGCAGATAGAGATCTTGCATTAACAACATATACTCGTCAATTCAACCGAAATATTGAAGACATGTATTTAAATTCAAATGATGAGAATAAAGTAAATGCGGCACTACTATCTTTAGCTCAAAGTGAAGATACTTCCTGGGTTAACAAAATTTCGCAACTAAACTTCAGGCAATACTCAAAGTACATTTGTTTTACTTTAGGAGAATTAGGTGAAAGCTTCCAATCAACAAATTATCTTTTATCAAAATTTTCTCAGACAAATAATTCTGCTGAAGAGGTTCATGATGAACTTGAAGCTTTAGGAAAAGTTGGAAATATAAGTACCTATAATTTTTTAGTTGAATCTTATGCAAAAAACGATAAAAATAAATTTGATGGAATATCCTTAGCCTTATATAATTTTTATTTCAGAAAAATTGGGAGTAAGTGACAGAACTATTTCTATTTTGTCCAATGAATTAATAAAGTCTAAATTTCCCGGCAGAAGAAATTTTGAAGCAGTTTTTGCGTTATATAGAATCGGAAGTACACCGAAAGTAAATATAATAATAGTGCATGAACTAAGTTCTTATTTCAATAATAAGAATTCTGTACATACCTCAAATAAATTTGTAGATATGACTATCCCCTACCTGCTTGGATGCTTACAACTGAATAAATTCTTTCCGGAAGACAGTGAATTATTTAAAATGTTAATTCAATCTAATAACTTCTCAATAAAAATTGCAGCGATTAAAGCTTTAGTATTTTATCCTTTCACTAATAAAAATGATTTAGAATCATTCTTGGCACTTTTGAAGGATAATAACCCAAATATTAGCATGGAATTAGCTTCATCAATAAAACATTTGAAACTGAATAACACACTAAAATTTTATTTGGAAAATTTTTTAGCAAATGGAATTAAAAATCCTATTTATTCCTCTTCTACGAGAGGTGAATTGTTTCTTAGTTATTTAAAATTATTCAATCCGAATTTTGATTTTGTTAAAAAGAATTTCGAAAATGAAATACCTAAAGAATATTTTTATCAAGCATGTGGTTTTTACAATAAATCAGAAAATGCATTGAAATATTTGTCGGCTAAATTTTCAAATACAAATGGAAAAGATAAAATTTCTATTTTGGAATCCGCTTTAAATTTTCAAAAATATATCGTTAAAAATGAAGAGTTAAACCAATTGATTCTTAATTCTTTAATTTCAAATTCGCCGGCATTAATCTCAATTGCTGCTGATGGAATTGATTCTTTATATATCCTCCAAAATCAAGATAAACTTAAATCAATTATTATTAAACAGACTGCGATCCATAAGGAAGATCCGGATTATCTAGAGAGTTTGATGTCTTTATCGAATTTAGCTGAGAAATTTGATAAAAAATTATCCGGTGAAGTTTTAAAGATTATGAGCAATTCAACAGAATATTCAATTAAGAAATTTGCATACGAACAGCTAGGACTTTCAGTCCGTAATTTGATCAAAGGTGATAATTATTTTAATTACTTCTGGGCTGACGCCTTCAAATATAAGTATGCAGAAATTTCTACGATAAAGGGAACCTTTGAGATTGAATTATTACCTCAGTATGCTCCGATTTCTGTAGGAAATTTTTGTTACTTAGCTAAAAAGAATTTCTTTAATAAAAATACGTTTCACAGAGTTGTGCCGGGATTCGTTATTCAAGGAGGTGATCCGGAAGAAACCGGCTGGGGCGGTCCTGGTTATGATATAATATCGGAATTTTCACCGTTAAACTATGATGTCGGGACGGTTGGAATGGCAAGTGCAGGTAAAGATACCGAAGGCTCCCAATGGTTTGTTACCACCGGTACCTTTCCTCATTTAAATGGCAGATATACAATTTTTGCTAAAACAATAAAAAATATTAATGTTGTTGATAACATTGCACAAGGCGATAGTATTTTAAAGATTAATTTTCTCCCATAGCCTGATCATATTTGGAAGTATGTGCCGGATCAATTCGTTTTAACATAACGTAAATATTTTTATCAGGATAATTTTTTAGGTATTCAACAATTTCACCGCTTCTTGCATCAAAAAAAGTTCTAAGAACAACACTTCCGAAATCTATCTTGTCTTTTAAACTGTAAATCATTTCTAATGCATTTGCAATCTTTTGTGCGCCTTCAACTTTACTTCTGTTTTCATAATAATCAATTCCGTAATAATATTGGTAAAAAGCTTCTCTATAAGGTCGATATCTATCATTCAATAAATCCTCTACCAAACCTTCGCGGCTGTATGCCCCGCTGCTTCTAACCCATCCACTTGAGAAGCTGCTTGTCAGAGCAAGATTATCAATATTCAAAGCCTTATTAAAATAAGGTGTACCTCCGTATTCTTCCCATGAGTCTTCGTTATAACCCATAATCAAGTTAGCGTAATAATCTAGGAAACTTGTTATAGGGTCAAACGTGGATTGATTTGAAATGAATGCCTGACCTTTTTGATAAGTAAACGACCACATATTATCATTTATACTTAGCATTAAACTATTTTTGGTTGATTGATAAACCGGTCTCTGGCTTGTAACTACAACTTGAGCAGTAAATTTTCCATCGCTGGTAGCTGAAAGCAAAAAGATACTCATGCCGCAAGTAATTTGTCCTCCCGGCCAATTATCAGAAGCAAAATGAGTTTTATTCATGTAATCCGAAATTGATTGAGAGAAACCATCTAAAAGATGTCTGTTAGATGGAGTAACATTATCCATATTGACAGTTACCGTGCAATTAAGTTCTTGTGCATAAATAATACTGGAAAATAGTAAGAATGCAACCATCAAGTATTTCATAAAAAATTCCTTAAAGTTCAAATAATAGTTGATTTAATATAGGAATTTCAATATAATCTAACAAGAAACTAAATAATATCTGAAATTTGCGATATATAACTATAATAATACTTTGTATTCTTATAGGCCAAAAAAGTTTTTCGCAGATTAATCCAGGGGCAAAACAAATTTCACTCTCACATTCAGATATTGCTTTAAGCAATGATGTTTTTGCAATTTTCAATAATCCTGCGGGCCTAGCACAAATTGATTGGAGAGAGGTTGGGGTTTATTATTCACCGTCTCCTTTCGGTTTAACAGAATTAGCAAACGGCTATATTGCTTACAACGAACCGTTTTCTTTCGGATCGATAACTATCGGCGGAATGAGTTATGGATTTAGTTTGTACAGAGAAAATAAAATACTTGCCGGATTTTCATATAATTATTTGAACAAGTTTTTCGGCGGCATTGTTTTGAATTTTCATACTGTTTCGATAAAAAATTACGGTAACGCAAATGCATTCTATCTGAACCTAGGCGGTTTGATTTATTTATCAGATGAAATTAGGTGGGGTTTTACGATCCATAATTTAAATAGAGCAACTTTTGGAAATGAAGAGGATCAAATACCTGTAATATTTTCATCCGGATTTAGTATCGATATAATAAATAATCTTTCCTTTAACGCTGCATTGGAAAAGGATATTGTACAAAATGCTTCTTTGCGTTTTGGAATTGAGTACGAAATTATAAAGTACATCTCAATTCGTACGGGATTTCAAAACGAACCGTCACTATATTCTGCTGGTTTAGGTATTAATTATTCATTCTTCAATCTTGATTATGCGGTCTTCAATCATCCGGATTTGGGTTTAACCCATCAAGCCGGTATTATTATTAGCTTCGGCAAAAGCGGGAGCCGATCTGAAAAAATTAAAAAACATTTACATTAATTTTTCCAATTTATTTTGGGGATAATAGGGGTTAATAATTTTACATGAGTTCGAATGTTGTAAAACTATTTTTTATAATTCTAATTTTAATTTGTAATACCTTGTATGCTCAGGTAGATTCATCGGACGCAACAGCGGATGAACTGATTGATAATTTATATGAAGAGTCTTCCGAAGAAACCGAGAATTCAGATTTGTATGATATTATTGAGTATTTAATTCAAAATCCGATTGACCTAAATAATGCCAGTACTACTGACCTTCAAAGAATTCCCTACCTAAATCTTATTGATATAAATTTAATAATTAATCATAGAGAAAAGTATGGAAAGTTTTTTTCTAAACAAGAATTATATTCCGTTGAAGGTTTGACCGCAGAAAAAGTTGAGGAAATTCTTTCTTTTATAACAATCGACCCTGCTAAAAAAATTAAAGACGAAAATATTTTAAGTGAAAATTTCTTAACCAAATATCTGCAGAATTCCTCTTTAACTGTAAGGAATAGAATTGCCAAAGATATGCAGATAAGAAAAGGATTTGCAGATAATAAATTTGAAGGCTCTCCTTATAAAGTATACAATAGAATTCTACTGAGATATAATCGTCAGATTCAATTAGGAGCATTAATTGAAAAAGATCCGGGCGAAAAATCATTAAATGAATTCACATCTTTTCATTTTGCACTAAAAGATTTTGGAATAGTAAAAAATTTAGTAGTAGGAGATTATAGCTTGGAATTCGGGCAAGGATTAGCCCTCTGGAGCCCATATGGATTCTCAAAGGGTTCGGATGCAGTTTTTCCAATTAAAAAGAATGGAAGAGGAATTGTACCTTATTTCAGCACAAATGAAAACAATTTTTTTCGCGGTACTGCAGCCACTATTTCATCAGGCTTATTTAATATTTCAGCTTTCTATTCACAAAATAAATTTGATGCGAATATTGATCCCTTTACCAAAGAAATTTTATCGATGCCAATAGATGGTTACCACCGGACAGAAACGGAAATTGCTAAAAGGAAAACAGCTTCTGAAAAATTAATAGGAGCAAACTTGGTTTTCTCCCCTGCAGATTTTATCCGGGCGGGTTTTTTAGTTTATCATAACTCTTACAGTAATCCAATTCAAATCAATTCATACAACAATATAGAAAGTCAATCTTTTAATTATTTCTCTCTTTACTATGATTTCTATCTTTCTACATTTAACATTTTTGGTGAAACAGCGCTTAATGGTAAGAATGCTGCCATTGTAGGCGGAATTAAATTCACAACAAAATATTTTTCATATATTGTTTCGATAAGGAATTATCCCAAAAATTTTATAAATCTTCACGGATTTGGATTCGGAGAAAGTTCCGGCTCAACAGAAAATGAATTCGGAATTTATAATGGAATTAGGTGGGCAACAAAAATCGGAGTAGTAAATTTTTATTACGATCAATTTAAATTTCCATATCCAACATATGCTAACCCGTTACCATCCGAAGGTCATGAATTTTTATTTAATTTGACATCATCTCCCTTCAAATCAGTTGAAACAAGGCTGAGATATAAATATGAGAAGAAAGATGTTGCCGCAGATATTGGCAATATACTATCAATTACAAATAGACTGAAGCAAAGTTTTAGATTGGAAGCAATACACAAAATTTCCAGGGTATTGAAGATTAAAGAAAGGTTAGAACTTGATTATTTCAATTTACATGAAGTTGAAAGGAAAGAAAAAGGGTTACTAGTTTTTCAAGAAATCAAATCTTCAATTTCTAAATCATTAGATTTAACCGGTAGAATTATTTTCTTTAAAACCGATTCTTTCAACTCCGCAATTTATGAGTATGAAAGCGGAATTACGGGCATTCTTTCAAATCTGGCAATGTATGGCGAAGGAATAAGATGGTATGTATTACTCAAGTACAAAACACCCATTAATATTATATTGTCCTGTAAATACTCTGAGACCTACAAACCAAATGAGAAATATTTAAGTTCCGGCTATTCACAAATTAATGGAAATTTAGATAACAATTTTTGTCTTCAAATTGATACAGCTTTATAGCGGATTAGACTCAGATTTGATTTCATTTAAATATTCTTTTGCTTCTGATTTTTCATCTTTCACAAAATACATATCGATCTCCCCTTTACCTTTAGCACTTAGTTTCCCCCTATATTCGCAATCAAAATAGTCTTTAATTAATTCGTAAGTACTGCCGGATATATTAATTTTACCAGGTTCGGAATTACTTTCCATTCTACTGGCAATATTAACTGTATCTCCCCAAACATCGTAGCTAAATTTATTTATTCCCACAACTCCGGCAACCACCTGACCAGAATTTACTCCAACTCTCATTAACCATTTTATCTCTGTGTATTTATTTCTTTTATCCAGAAAATCAATCATATCTAAACCGGCGCAAATTACTTTTACCGCATGATCATTTGATTCATTAGGAAGTCCGCCTCCTATCATGTAAGTATCACCCAAAGTTTTCAATTTTTCAAGTCCGTATTTTTCGATTATCAAATCAAAGCTGTAAAAAATCTCATTTAATTCTGCAACTAATTCCGAAGGCGGAAGTGAATTTGATATATTACGAAAGCCTTGAAAATCTGTAAACAATATGGAAATCATCGGGTAATGTCTGGGATTGACATTTCCGTTCATTTTTAATTCTTTGATAATTTCCTTAGGCAGAATATGGTGAAGCAATTCATCCGTTTTATTTTTTTCTTCTTCAAGTTCTCTGGTTTTTACTTTTAATTGGATTTCCATTTTCGATTTATAAAGAGCAATCTCAATTGCACTATGCAATCCTCTTTCGTCAAAAGGCTTTAAAATATATCCGCCGGGCTCAGTAATTTTAGCTTTATGAAGAGTTTCTTCGTCAATTAATGCAGTGAGATAAACTATAGGAATGTTATATTTACTTTTAATAATTTTTGCTGTCTCAATTCCGTCCATGGAACCATTTAATATAATATCCATCAATATTAGGTCAGGCATCTCTGTAGCGGCTTTTTGTATTACATCCATTCCGCTATTTACAAATGAAGTAACTTCATAACCAATTTTTTCCAATACTTTTTTTATATCCATCGCTACAATATATTCATCTTCAGCGATTAAAATTTTTATTTTGTTCTGTCCCATTCTTCCCGTTTAATTTAACTGAATCACTTTATTAGGTAATCGACTAAAAAATTTATTTATAAATATAAGAAAAGAATAAATTCTTTTTTAATAATTATTTGATATTAGTTTTTAATCTTTTGGATTGAATTGTTTTAAATACGCTAACCCTCTTAAAAATAAGAATATTCCTATTTTATTCAGAATAGATATAAAATATTTTAGTAAGATTTATTTAATAATTTTGACAAGCTATAATTTAGAACCGACTAAATACATATTAAGTTTTCCATTTCCCACAATATCAACTTCTCCGTTAAATTCACAATCAAAACAACCTTTCACTAGCTCATATGTTTTAGAAGTAATATTTACTAGTCCAGGTTTACCGCGTCTTTCCATTTTACTTGCAATATTTACGGTGTTCCCCCAAACTTCATATGTATATTTATTCTTACCAACCACACCAGCTACAACATGACCGGTATGAATACCTGCTCTCATTTCCCATTTGTGTCCGGAAATCTGATTTCTACTTTTTAAATATTCCTGCATTTCTAATGCAGCAGTAACCACTTTAACGGCATGGTTGTTGGTTTCTATTGGAAGGCCTCCAGCTACAATGTATGAATCTCCCATTGTTTTTAGTTTCTCGAGTCCGTGCTTTTCAATTATAGAATCAAAATTCTTAAAAATATCATTTAATTCGGTAACAAGCTGCTGCGGATGCATATCTGAAGCAATCGAAGTAAAATCTTGAAAATCTGTAAATAATAAAGTAACCTCGTTAAATTCTCGCGGCTTTATAAAGCCTTTATCTTTCAATTCTTTTACAACTTCCGATGGAAAAATATTATGCAGTAATTGAAGAGATTTATTTCTTTCCAGTTCTAATTCTTGCGTTCTTAATTTTAACTCAGTATTAATTTTATGCTTATATAATCCCATTTCGATTGAAGAGTGTAATATTCTTTCATCAAAAGGTTTAAGAACATATCCAAAAGGTTCGGTTATTTTTGCTCTTTGAAGAGTTTCATCGTCTGCAAGCGCTGTAAGGTAAATAACCGGTATTCCAAAAGAAGTCATAATTTTTTCAGCTGCTTCAATCCCGGACATTTCACCGTTAAGCATTATATCCATTAATACAAGATCAGGTTTAAGTACAGCGGCTTTTTCAATAATCTCAGGGCCAGTTCTTGCCGAACCGACAACAGAATACCCCAGCCTTTCAAGTGTTTTTGCAATGTCTTTAGCAATTATATTTTCGTCTTCAGCAATTAAAATACTGGAATTATTTATCATTCAAGCCCCTCTTTAAAGCTATTTTCATTAATGCTTCGATAATTATTTTATTAATTTACCCCTTTGTACTCTTATTTGGTTTAGGAGTTTGTAGAATATGAATTTTATATAAAATTGAATAAATAAGATATCTTTTTATTTCTAAATCTAATATAGATAATTACAAAGAATTGAATTTTACGTGTGTTCCTTAGAAATATTAGCTATAAAAATTAGCGCAAATATAAATTAATAATTTATAAAAAGATAAAAAATTTAGTGCAAAAATATAATCATTTTCATTTTTAGGCAGATTTATACATCTAAAATAATTACTGAATTTAAATTCAATAATAGAAAGAGAATAACAGATTAGTTTAGAATAATAACTAACACTATTATTAATTGACATCATCAAAAAAATTTAGCTGACTGGTTTTTGTAATTGCATCAAATGATTCACCTAATAAAACAAGTACGGAATCTGCTATAGGTTTAAGCTGTTTATCAATATAATGCTGATAATCTACATCATTATGTTCAAGTTCAATGGGAATTGGACCACGTTTTGTAATAACATAATAAACTGTTCCGCCTGATGTTTCAATCATTCGTGCTGCCCGGACTTGTGGAGGAATATTCTTTGTGTATTCATCAATATTTTTTCTTAGTCTTTTATGATAAACCAACTTATCATCGAACTCTCCGTCTTTTACACTTTTTACTATTTTTCTTATCCATTCTGTAATTTCACTATTATGAAAAATCCTCTGGTATAATTCAACCTGAAATTCTTTTGCAAGCCTTGTCCAGTCTGATCTGACAAATTCCATCCCGACAAATTCCAACTTTTCTTTACCATTCTGTAATAACAAACCAGCATATCTTTTTTTAGCTCCCGATTCACTTCCCCGAGCAGGAGTTATAATAAATTTTTTATAGTACTTTTCGTACTCAATTTCTAAAAATGATTCAAGGGAATAATCATTTAAAATCTTTTTCCTCCAAAAATCATTCAGTTCGGAAGCTAAATCATCACCGATTAATTCCTTGCCTCTTTTTTCATCAGCTTTCAGTTTGACAAATAACGAATCCGTATCGCCGTAAACCACTTCATAACCATAACCTTCTAAATGGTCACGACTTCCTAATAGTAGATATTGTCCCGTACCGGTTATGGCTGAAGGCAAATTCGGATGATAAAAACGACAAGTATAGGCTCCCATTACACCATAAAAACTATTCATCAGAATCTTAATAGCCTGGGATAATTGTTTATCATTCTTGCTTTTTGCTTCGGAACGCTGTGCCATTAAATACTCTATAAATTCCGGTAAAAAATGTTTTGTTGTCGAAAATTTATATCCATTTGGAGTAACAATTGGATCTGCTTCAGACAGCAGGTTGGATAGCGGATCAATTTTAAATGTTTGTATAATAGACGGGTACAAACTTTTAAAATCAAGAACTACAACATCATCATAGATCCCAGGCTTGGGATCAATAACATATCCTCCTGCTGCATGATCCATTCCCACAATATCTTTTACGTTTGGTGCAACATATCCGTAACGGTGTAGTTTAGGCAGGTAAAAATGATCGAATGCAGCAGACATCATTCCCAGTTGATCCATAAGCAATCCGGAGAGCTGTGCTCTTCTAATTGAAAGATCAATCAATCCGGTTTTTTGGAAGATTTCAGTTACTAAAATTGCATCTTGCAAATTATATTCGGCAAGTTTTGCCTTATCTTCTTTAAATAACCTTTCAATCTCTTTTATTTTATCCTGTTCCGGTGCAATCGTTTTACCAGTACCGAGTAATTCCTGTGCGACAGTTTCAAGTTTATAATCTTCAAAAGTAAAAAAACTTGAACGTAATGATTGAGGGCCGTCGATTACAATCCTACCGGAAATAGATGCAAAATAACCTCCTCCTTTTCTGTTTCTTAAGGATACTTTTCCATTTCCCCTTGCAATCTGGAAAGGAATATGCAGTTCATTGCATTTCCGCTCTAAGAACATTAAGTCAAATCCTATAACGTGCCAGCCAATTATTATATCAGGATCAGACTTCTTAAACCAAGAAATAAATTCTGTTAACAATTCTTGTTCGGAAGAATATGTTGAAATATAATCCGGAATCTTTTTATGGTAGGATTCCGGTGACAACATAAATACTTTTTTTTCTTCTAACTCCTTACTTTTAACATGAACAGCAATTGAGTAAAGGACACTATTTTTCACACCGGTTTCAATATCAATAGAAATAACTTTGAAAGATGGAACAACATTACAAGGTTTGATCTTGGGATTTATAAAAGAAACAAAATTATTTTTCTGAGTGCATTCCCCTTCAATTCTCATTTGTACATTTATAAACCGCTCCATTAAAAATCTTCTTACAGGGTCAACATCCGCTTCATATGTTTTTACATTCCGTGAATCTAAAGATTGAAGTGATATTTTCAGATCTTTTTGAGTACTAAAATATAGAGCATCAACTTTTTTACCGGTAAATGTTTTAAGCTCAACTTCCTTTCGTGAATATGTACTTTCAATTCCTTCAATTATAGAGTCATGTTCTACAAAAAATACGGGTTTTACCCTGCTAAAAATAATTTCTACTGTTCCTAATTCTTCTGAGGCACCGTAAAAAACCAACAGGTTTTTGCCGTGTAAATCGTACCATTCTCCGGTTAATAAAAATACATCCGCCGATTTCAAACTGGTTCCTAATTATTTAATTAAGTGAGATTATATTGAGAGACAATATAAGATTTGTTTATTAAAATTATAAGGTGAGATAAATTTTTACTTAAAATATCATTAGATGATATTAACTTTTGACCAAATCATAAAATGCTGCTTGTAATTTTTTTGTTATTATTCCCGGTTCTCCATTTAAGATTTTCATTTTATCAATTAGTATTACAGGTTTAATTTCTGTCGTCGTTCCGGAAATAAAAAATTCATTAAAGCTTTTAATATCTTTTTCATTAATTGCTTGTTCTATATAAGAGATTTTAATTGACTCACATAGTTCTAAAATAACTTTCCGGGTAACACCTGAAAGTATTGAGTTTGATATAGGTGCTGTCCAAAGTGTTTCGTCTTTAACTCCGAAAAAATTCGTATGAGAACCTTCTAAAAGATATCCATCCCTAACCCAAATTGATTCCCCTGCTGATTCTTCTTTTGCATGCTGATTTGCCAGAACGTTTGGAAGCAGAGACACGGATTTGATATCGCATCGCTGCCATCTAATATCTTTTTCAAGTATTACAGCAATCCCATTCTCATTTTCAGTTCTGTTTTCCAATAAAGGACTTATGGAAATAAAAACTGTCGGGCTTATATCCTTATCAGGAAAAGAGTGCTTTCTCGGGAAATACGATCCGCGAGTTATTTGTATATAAGCACTAACTTCGGAAGTGTACTTGTTTTCATCAATTAATTTATATAAGATATTCTCAATCTTATTTACCTCATTAAAATTAATTCTTATTGCATTTAGGCTGTAAATAAGTCTTTGCACATGGTCGGCTAGCCTAAAAAATTTACCATTATAAGTTCGGATTACCTCATAAACTCCATCGGCATATAGAAATCCGCGGTCATATGGTGAAATATGTACATTTTCTAAATCTTCAAATTTTCCGTTAAAAAAAACTTTCATCCGAATATCCGTTTTAATAAAGTGAAAATGGAATCGTTAAGAGACAGTAATTGTAAATATTTTTTTGAAAATAAAATCCAGAATTATTTTCAACTATATTATTTGTATATAATCCTTAAATTTTTCTTTAGAAATTATTCCAATTACCAGATGAAATAATGCAAAAATCTCAAGTGAAAAGGGAATATATCCTATGTATCCCAATACTGGCATTTCAAAAACATGAAGAAAATTAACGAAGGGTAAATGATAAATCCATTTGGGATATGAATAAAAGTTCCACATTTCCCAAAAAAATCCGCAAATTAAACATCCAACAGATAAAGCAATGACCGGCCGCCAATCACCTTTTCTAATATATTCCAGCAAGGTTCTATTTTTTAATAATAAATTGATAGGTTCTATTATTAAATAGACCGAGATCCAAATTAAATAATAGAAATATTCCGGGTAAATTATTATTAATATCAGCATTATAATACCTGATAAAAATAATTTTAAGGAAGCAGATCTTTTAAAGTTAATTTCTTTATTTGATTTTAACTTTTTAATCCATTTAAAAGTACCGACTAATTCTGCAGTTTCAAAAACAGCAGGCATTACTGTGGAAAAACTTATTGAAGCTAAAATAATGTATTGCAAGTTTGTAAAGTACTGTCTTCCGTCATAATACCAGTTTTTAGTAAAACTGTCCAGCAATTCAAACAACCACCAGGCCGGAGCGGAAATTAAAAAAAGGATTATATATTTTTTAAAATTTCTTGTTATTAATGAAGTGCCTTTTCTTTTGGATACAATCGCATCCATTGTAAGGCAGTACCCTAACCATAATGGGAAAAATCCCCAATCCGTTCTTAAACCGGTTAGAGTCCAATTCAATGTCCAAAATAAAATAATTAATACTAATCCTATCCATCCATATGCCGGGAATGCGATTTTATTTAATTTCTGTTCCATACAATAATTTTATGATTTTAAAATCAATGTCATAGTTTCTTTATCAATATTACCACCGCTTATAATAACGCCTACTCTCCCGTTCGATTTAACAACATTACTTAGCAAAGCAGCAATGCCCAAAGCCCCTGAAGGCTCCACTACAAGCTTCATCCTGTAAAATAAAAATTTTACAGCTTCAATAATATCCTTTTCGGAAACCGTCAACATATCATCCACATATTTTAATACCAGCGGAAAAGTTATTTTTCCCAAAGATGCTGTCCTTGTTCCGTCAGCAATGGTAGGAGGATTTTTTACTGTGTGCAATACTTTTGTATGAAAAGATTTTGTTGCATCGTCAGCTACTTCCGGTTCAATACCAATTACTTTACAATCAGGCCGCATACCTTTTGCTGCAATAGCTGAACCACTCAACAAACCGCCGCCTCCGCAAGGCACTAAGAGCATATCAATATTTTTAATCTCTTCAAAAAGTTCTAACGCCGCTGTTCCTTGCCCTGCAACAATATCCGGATGATCAAACGGCGGGATTAAAGTATAACCATTGATTTCCTGAATTTTCCTTGCAATTTCTTCGCGTGTATCCTTTTGAGGATCGTACTCTATTATTGATGCACCGTAGCCCTCGGTAGCCTTCTTCTTAATAATAGGTGCATTGTTAGGCATTACCACGGTTGTTTTAATGCCCAATATTTTTCCAACTAATGCAACAGCCTGTGCATGATTTCCAGAAGAATATGTAATTACTCCCTTGGACTTTTCTAAGTCCGAAAGTTGAGAAATTGCATTAAATGCTCCCCTAAATTTGAATGCCCCGACTTTTTGAAAACTTTCGCATTTAAGGAAAACATTTGATCCTGTAATTTCATTTAAAGTATTTGAAGTTATAACAGGCGTCCGGTTTGCATAACCGGATAAACGTTTTTTTGCATCAATAATTTTTTCGAACATTCTTACTCCGGTAAAAGAATTATATATTATAAGTTTATTGCTTAACTATTAATAATATTTATCCAATATATTTAGATGAATTACTTATTTATCCAACAAGCTTTTGTTCTACACTAACCATTTTATCTTGCATAGTTTGATTTCTATCGGTTCTAGTTCCTATTCTTAAGGTTGACGAAATTCTTGGCGAACCCATTTGATGAACAACTTGGTGGCATTTTTCGATTGCGGCAAATACATCTTTCCATTCGCCTTCGATATTAGTTCCATAAGCGTGCATCTTATAATTAAGTTTGTATTCCATAAATATCTTTTGGCACTCAGCAACATATTTGGAAACAGATACACCAACACCTATCGGAACTAAACAAAAATCGGCAATTACATACATGATAAACCTCTCAATTATATTAAACGAAAAAAGCTTGCAAATATACAAGCTTTAGTGGAGCTAAGGAGGATCGAACTCCCGACCTTCTCGTTGCGAACGAGACGCTCTCCCAGCTGAGCTATAGCCCCAAATACTTTTTTTTGAATAGTCGATAATCTGTGTTGCTAAATTAAGTATTTTTTTTGGAATATTACATTCAAATTATATATCTCATACTTAATTTTTTTTGGAGAGTCATTTAATGTGAATTTGCATTTGAATAGGGATAAATAAATTTATTTTTAAGTAAATCAGTTAATTTCATCTATTAACATTCAATATTTTAATAATAAATTTTGATTAGTTTTATAATTAGATATATTCACAATCTTAATATTAAATTAAAATCATGTATGCAAGATGAATAATTCTCGTTGAAATAGATAAGAGAAGTAGAATTCTATTAAAAACAGCGCTTATTTTAGGTTTTATTACCATAGGTTATAACCTTCTTGAAGGCGGCGTTTCAGTATTCTTTGGCTTAAGTGATTCTGCATTAACTTTGCTGGGTTTTGGAATAGATAGTTTTGTAGAGGTTCTTTCCGGTTTAGGTATAACTCATATGATTCTGAGAATGCAGAAGAACGAAGTAAACACCTGGGATGATTTTGAGAGGTTTGCTTTGAAGGTAACAGGAATAAGCTTTTATATATTAGCCGCGGGTTTAGCTTTAGGTTCTATTATAAATATTATTCAAGGTATAAATCCTGAAACCACAATCCCTGGGATTATAGTTTCAGTCATTTCAATTATTTCAATGTACATCCTCTTAAAATATAAATTGAGAATCGGTAAAGAATTAAAATCCGATGCGATAATTGCGGATGCTAATTGCACAAGGACCTGTTTTAATTTATCAATTATCTTATTAGCATCAAGTTTATTATATACAATCTTCCAGATTAGTTATATTGATATAATCGGATCTCTTGGTATTGCATATTATGCTTTTAGAGAAGGTAAAGAATCATTGGAGAAATCGCATAGTGATTCTATTCATTGCAGTTGTGATGATGATTGAAAATTTTTTAGTGTGAAAAATAATTTAATTTTATTAATTTATTCCAAACAATCCGATAAGAGTTACGTTGTTCACTCTAACTTATGACAAGTATTTTTTGAAAGCTAAATTTGTAATATAAATCCAAAAAATTCCGGCGCTCCATCCAGCTATCACCTCCTCCGGGTTATGTGCACCTACAAGAATACGGCTTAACCCAATTAGTATTATTATAATTACTGCTGATGTTTTTATTAAAAGTCTTAAAGAAACATCATGCATCCTTTTAGTGGTTATAACAGCAAGCGTGTAAAAAAGTACTATTGACATAAGCGCATGACCGCTTGGAAAGCCCAAATCATTGCTTATAACAACGTCAAAAACCTGATTCGGCCGGTTGCTATTAAAAAGATATTTTAAAATAAATAAAAATATAACTGTGCTGAATATTGTTATTAAAAACTTAAATAAAGTTTTTGATCTGAGTTGTATAAAGAGCATGCTGATTACAAATGCTACAATAAGTATGAATAATGTCGGGCCGCCTAAAGCTGACATATCGCTGTTTATATCGACAAACCACTTAGGACCGAAACTACGAGACCATTTATTAGTAAGCCCGAAAATGCTAACCATAAAATCGAAGTAATCTTTTGGATTGATAGAATTGGAAACGTAATACATAATCAGAAATGTGATAATACAAATAAAAGGGATGATAATGTCTTTTGGCGCAAAATTCCTTCGGTTATTCATTAAACCTCAATTATTATAATAAAACAAAACAGATATTAATACTGTGAATTTAAAAATAAGAAATTAATGCTTCATATAAATATATAAAAGGAATTAGAATTCAGCGGAGTTATTAACATTAGGAGATTAATTATTGTTAATAGAAAAATGCCATATTCTATTTAAATTACTCAACCCGCCTCTTCAAAGAGGCCATCGCTTCTCTCCATACGATGTTTTTGGGTTGAGTATAAAATAGAAGGTTATTAATTAATTCATCATCAATTGTTGATTTTTTAATCAATAATTTTAAAATCATCAAAAAAGTTATAATGTTTAAGAAATATTTATAGACTGAAACTGCCTTAATGATAAAAATTGGGGGAATATTTGACGCGATATTTTATTTATTTCCACTTTTAATGAAGCATTATTTGTTTCTAAAATATTAATTTGGTTTTGATTTGGCAATTCATTTTTGAAACTGCCGCCGGCATTTAAAAACCTTAAACCTTTTCTATAATATTCGGAAGATTCATGATAATGACCATGTAAAACCATGTCGACATTATATTCAAGGAACATTTCCATTAACTTACCTTTGGTTTTTAATTTCATTGTTTGTTTTTCAATCAATTGCCACAAACTTCCGAACTTGTTTTCATGAGATGGACTAATCGTTTTAAAATGATGGTGAATTAAAATTAGTTTGGTTTTACAATCGCCGAATAACTTAAAAATTTTGGCCACTTCACTTAATTGTTTTTGTGAAATTTCACCATTGGAGGCAAAAATATTTTTTGTTTTAGAATATTCGGCAACAGAATTTAAACCTACAATTAAAATATCATCGATCACTTTGGCATAAGGGAAAATATTTTCTCGCGAAATATAACTGCATCCGTCAAATGACTCTTTAAAATAGCTGCAAAATTCTGACACACTTTGTTTGTAATTAATAGTCTCGCAGTGCTTAGGAAAACTAAAGACATCATTAACAGTTAAAACTCCGCCAAAAATATCGTGGTTACCGATGACAAGTGATAACCTGTCTGATGACAAAAATCCATTTTGTTTGAAAACCTTTCTGAGTAACTCAAAATCGTATGGTTCCGGTCTTTCGACCAGATCCCCGGTTATGATTAAATGATCAACCCCTTCAGAATTGCAATACCTCAATAAAGATTCGATACCATTTAGTTCTGAATTTCTAAAAAAAGTTGTAAAGTGGAGGTCCGAAAGGTGCGCCAATTTCATTTAAATTTTAACTTTCATTTTAGTCTTTAAAATTTTCCTAACATATCAAAAATTGATTTCAAGATATGTAAGCACTAAACAAAATTTTGTTAGCCGTAACTCATTTAAAATACAAAGTGATACCTGACAATTGAATTCTAAATAAATATTTCAGCAGCAATTATTTATGCCGAATAATATTTTAATCATTTAACTTTTTAATTATTTTTGGTCTGGATAAAACTTTAAAAGGCATTTGCCTAATTGTTCACAAATAAAAAAAGTAAGAATGAGTAAATATTTATCAATGCTTCGAGGCATAAATGTGAGTGGTCAAAAATCTATAAAGATGGATGAATTGATTAAGCTTTTTGAATTATTGAATTATAAAAATGTAACAACATATATCCAAAGCGGTAATGTAATGTTCGATTCTTCGGAAGAAAAGCCGGAAAATATTGCTGAGAAAATACAGAAGAAAATAAAAAAAGAATTTTCGTTTGAAGTTCCAGTAATTATTAGAACTAAACAAGACTTGAGCTATATTATAAATACAAATCCCTTTTTAAAAGAAAAGATATTGATCATTCAAAACTGCATTTAACATTTTTGTCGAAAATGCAGGAAGGACCAATTCCCCGGACAATTATGGAGACAATAAGTGGAGAAGATGAGTTTTCGATTAGTGGGAAAGAGATTTATCTCTTTTGTCCAAATGGGTATGGGAAAACAAAATTTAATAATAGTTTTTTCGAGAAAAAATTAAATACCATTGCGACGACAAGAAATTGGAATACGGTAAAAAATCTTTTTAAAATGATGGGATAAGACAATATAAAATTATTCTAATCATAATTTCATTTTCAAATATAAAGAGATCCCTAATTATTCTGACTTTGTCATATTGTATTTTTATCCCTAAGCGGGGGCATTTTAATACGGATAAATTTTGGGATCAAAAATAAAATAATCCTTGCTTCACTAAATTTGACTAAGTAAATTAGTATAAGATTATTTATTACAGTAGCGGAAAAAACGACTGTAGTTACTGAATCTTTTCCAAATATTTTTATTACGGTTGAGTCCTAAAATTTTAATATACAGCTAATTTCTGTTTAACGATTAAAAATAAGGATACAACTCTAATAATAAGATTGCCTCTTTATAAAATAACAAAAGGAGAGAAAAATGCGTTTCAAACTATTTTACCAATTTTTAATTACCGGTTGTCTTTTGATTCTGGTTTCCATACCCATAAAGGCTCAATTTAAAGATTACGGTATGAAATTCGGATTTCACTTTGACGGTGTTGTCCCTGCTAATGAATTCAATTATTATAGATATGTTTTAAAAAGTTCCTACCTAGGCAGAGTATTCATTAGATATGAATACGGCAGCGTTGTAGAAGGTGATTTTGGTGTCGGCTACGGTCAATATGCAGGGTTAGATTTTACTAATTATTATTATAAATCAATTATTATTCCTATAGATTATAGATTCGTTATCAGCCCGATTAACTCAGCTGAGTGGAATCCATATTTATATGCCGGAATCGGAGCATTGTATTATGATAATAAATTTTTACCAAACTCCGTTTCTCCGAAATCAGTTGCTAAAAGCGGTTGGAGCGGAATAATTCCATTTGGTATTGGAGCAGAATTTAATTTAGGCAATGGCGTACTCTTCGATGTTTCGGGAGGCGCCGGTTTATCGTTGACAGATAATTTAAATTATTATAAGGAAGGTAAAGCACCGGATGCTTATTACAATTTAGGTATTGGATTAACATTTGTTGGCGATGCCGGTAATTCCGATAACGACCACGATGGACTAACTAAATCGGAAGAAAAAGAATTAGGCACCGATCCAAATAACCCTGATACCGATGGGGACGGTTTATCCGATGGTGATGAAGTACATAAATATATGACTAATCCTTTAAAAACTGATTCTGATGGAGACGGTTTAACTGACGGTGATGAAGTAAATAAATATAAAACCAACCCGAATAAAAAAGATTCGGATGGAGATGGTTTGACCGATGGTGAAGAAGTTATGACATACAAAACCGATCCGAATAAAATGGACACAGATGGTGATGGTTTAACTGACGGTGATGAAGTAATGAAATATAAAACCGATCCGAATAAGGCTGACACCGACGGAGACGGTTTAACCGACGGACAGGAAGTTAATCAGTACCATACCGATCCTTTGAACTCAGATACAGATGGTGACGGGTTAAAGGACGGCGATGAAGTTATGAAGTACAAAACAAACCCATTGAAAAAAGATACTGATGGAGGCGGTGTTGATGATGGGAAAGAAGTTGCTAGAGGCACCGATCCGTTAAATCCTGATGATGATGTTGTAAAGCTGAAAGCACCCATTGTATTAGAAGGAATAAACTTTGCGATTAATTCTGCTGTAATTAATCCGGAATCCGAACAAACCTTACAGAAAGCTTTAAAAACACTTAAAACAAATCCGGATATTTATGTAGAGATCAAAGGTTATACAGATAACACCGGAAAACGTTCGTACAATATTAAACTTTCTAAACTAAGAGCTGAATCAGTTAAGAACTGGCTTGTAGATCATGGTGCCGATCCGGAAAAAATCACTGCCCTCGGATTAGGTCCGGATAATCCTATTGCACCAAATGATACAAAAGAAGGAAGGATGAAAAACAGAAGAATTGAATTTGTAAGAGTAAAGTAAAGACTAATTTAGAAAATGCCTCTGTCAATTTAACAGAGGCATTTTTTTTTATCTTTGATCAAGGAGAAAAATGAAATTTAGGACAGCAAATTATGTATTACTATAGATAGCAGAAAATAATTTATATTGTGATATCAGAGGTGAAAACTCAAAGTTTTAATCACAACATTATTCTATGAGAAGGCCGTGGTTCTTCTTTTCATTTTTCTTTTCTCTTTTGGCTGCTTTCTTTTCCTTCATTGTTTTAGCAGGCTCTTTCTTCGAAGTCTTTTTACTGTCTTTACCCTTACTCATCTTATTCTTCCTTATGATTAATTTTAATTAGCAATTGAAATATTTTTTATAATCTTTTTTAGTGTCCCTGTTGAATATGAATAGTTAGCAATTTCTAAACGTGTATGCAATACAAGCTTTTCCATTATGTTATGAACATGGCTTTTTATAGTAAATGTTGAAACATGCAGTATGTTACCGATATCTTTATTACTCAGGCCATCCCCGATTAATCGGATAACTTCCCGTTCACGTTTTGTCATACGAACAGCTTCTTTTAAATTTATTTTACCTCCTTTAAGAGCATGGTCCACAATTTGGGAAAAGAGAGATTCTGATAAATTAGGTGGAACTACATTTGTACCGTCAGCAACACTACGAATGGTATTTAGAAAATCTTTAATAGTTGCGTCTTTTAAAACAAAACCCGAAGCGCCGGCTTTCAGAAATAAATTAATATCTCCCTGCACAGGTGCAAGGTCCATCACTATTACTTTTGCATCTGGAAAATTTTTCTTTACAATTTCCACAATAGTTAGGCTATTTTGGTTGCGCAGGCCCAGGTCTAAAAGGATAATATTGGGCATAAGTTTCTGGATTTCTGCAGCAGTGTTTATACTATTTAAAGAAGCTTCAATAATTTTAATATCCTTCTGGTTCTTAAGAATTGCAATAATTCCGTCGCGGAGCAGCCGGTTATCCTCAATTATTAGCAATCTAGTCTTTTTCATATAAAAAACTATAAATTGTAGTAGCAATATTCAATCGTCCAAAAGGATGAAAAAAGGACTACATCATTTGGATGAATCAATAACCCGGTTAAATCATATTTTATTAAATTTGCTTTTACAGCAAAAACTTATTTTGTATCCAAAATAATTGGCAGCCCGTCTTTACCGCTTCCTATAATTACAACCTTAGTATTATTTGACTCTGCGATTTTCATAGTTGCTTCAATTCCCTTCCATCTAAGCAATTGTTCGCTTATGCCTGCAGCAACAATCGTCTGAAAGTCTGCTATTCCTTTAGCTTCAATCCGTTTCCTGTCAGCTTCCTGTTTTTCTTTAGTTAGTATAAATTCCATCCTCTGGCTTTCCTGATCAGCGCGCTGCTTTTGTTCAATTGCCTCAGTTAACTGGACAGGTAAAGCAACATTCCTTATCGGGGTACTTTCAATAGTAACTCCTCGTGGAGCAACTGCTTTAGCAAGTTCTTCCTGAATAGAGATTCCAAGCTGTTCCCTTTCGGACGAATAAAGTGCGCTTGCCTGAAAGCTCGCTGTAACTGCCCGGCAGATGGAACGGAATTGCGGAATCAGAATAATCGTTTCATAATCACCGCCTGCAACTGTTTTATATACTCTTGCGGCAGAATCCGGATTCAGCCTGTAAAGTGCACTAACTTCTAGTCCTATGGTAAGACCTTCCCGTGATAGGACCTCCATTGTTTCTTTATGTTCTTTAGTTTGAATAGAATATTTAATCACATTGGCAAGCGGATTCACTAAATTAATTCCGGGAGGAAGGGGTTTATCCGCAACTATACCAAAAAAATCTACTACACCAACATGGCCGGCGGGAACCTGTGTGAAGCATTGGAGCAGTGTGAGTAATCCGAAAAAACTTGCGGCTATAATACTGACCGTACCTGCAGATCGAACGGCTATATTATCCTTAGGCATTTTCCTTTTTGTGCCTAACCAAACCAGGATTGCTATAATAGTAATTATCAGAAATAAAATAAATAACATGATGTCTCCCTTTTAATGAATGTAGATTATTACAAACATAAGTAATTTGCTGCTAAATTGAATTAATTATTAACTGATGTTACGCAAGATTGTAAATAACGTATGTCATTCCCGTGAAAACGGAAATCTATTTCCCGACCAAATTGCAATCTTTTTAGATTTCCCCCCGCCTGCCTAACAGGCAGTTTTCGTGTTATCAACAAATTATAATTTTCCCCTTTTCAAAAATAATTTTTGTGTAATTTCAGTATTAATTATTTTTCTCTTTAATTAATAAAACTCTTTCAATTAAATCTTTAAGCATTTTAAATTCAAAAGGTTTGGATATATAATGGGTTAAACCTTCTGAAAGGAAATATTCTTTATCGCCTTCCATAGCATAGGCAGTCATAGCTATATATGGTTTATCTTTATTATGCTTAATTTTTTTTAGTTCTTTTGTTGTTTGAATTCCATCCATTTTTCCCGGAAGCCCAATGTCAATTAAAAAAGCATCGTAATCATTTTCGTTCGCTTTTAATAGTGCGCTCTCACCGTTAACGGCAAAATCACAGTCGTATTTATTTTTGAATAACCGACTAAGCACATCTGTTGTTACTTTATCATCTTCAACAAAAAGCAATTTTGGTTTTAAGTTTTTATTATTCTCATTCATTGCTTCCATAATGATTATGCCCAGTTTGTGTTTATTAAAACTTCATCAATGTTATTATTAATAGGCAGCTTTATTTTAAATGTACTTCCAACTCCCGGTTTGCTTTTAAGAGATACTTCCCCGCCCATTAAGTCCGTAAATTTTTTTACCAAAGTTAAGCCCAGGCCGGATCCTTGGAATTTTCTGCCGTATCCTTCGCTTGCCTGCCTGAAAGGATCAAATATTACTCCATGCAGGTCCTCCGATACACCGATGCCGGTATCACGGACTTCTATTACCGCATAGCCTTTTTCTCGCTTTGATATTAATGTTACTCCGCCTGTATCCGTGTATTTTATTGCGTTGCTTAAAAGATTACTTATTATTGATGCAAACATATCTTTATCTATGCATGCATTTAATATTTCTTCTTCGAATTCAAAATTTATTGATATGCTTTTTTCTTCAGCTGCTGCTTTATATAATTTTATCTGCTCGCTTATATGTCTAATTAAATCCTGTCCTTTTAAATTAATCTGCTGCTTTTCAGATTCTATTTTGGAAATATTAAGTATGTTGTTCAAAGTAGTGTTCAATCTTTCACCGCTGCTGCTTATAGCTTTTGCCATTTCAATTAATTCTTTATCCTTTAACTCACCCGTCAAAAACTCGGCATACCCCAATATGCCTATAAGCGGAGTGCGAAGCTCGTGGCTCATGTTGGCAAGAAAACTAGACTTAAGCTTGTTCATTTCTTCAGCTTTTTCTTTTGCTTCGATGAGTTCTTTCTCTGCTTGTTTACGCTCCGTAATATCGCGGCAGCTACCGTATATTAATCCATTTGGCAGCAATACTGCGTTTAAATCTACAGGCACAAAAGTATTGTCCACCTTTCTCAAAGAAATTTCTATAAATAGACGACCCTTACCAGCCACCTGTTTGAAATATTCAATATACTTCTCAACTTCATCCGGCGGTGAGAGATCTATGATGTTCATGGTCATAAGCTTTTCCTGAGTATAACCCAGCAAACCGGAAGCGGCTTGATTTATATAAACATAATTGCCCTGTTTATCCGTGATGAAAATAGCGTCAGCCGAATTCTCGGTGATGATTCGAAATTTTTCTTCACTTTCTTTAATTTGTTTTTCATTTGTCACTCTTTTAAAAGCAATTCCAATTGTTGCGCCGATTTCTTCCATCGTCTGAATCAGTTCTGTTGTAAACATGTTGGTACGTTTATCATTTAGTTGAAGTAAACCCATTACTTCGTCGCTGGAATAAACCGGGATTAAAGCTATAGATTCATAACTTTTCAGGTTACAGCTGTTGCATATATTGGTTTGTTGCTCTTTCTTCGGAGTGGATGAGGCATACAGTTTTGTTGTGGAATTAGTCCAAAAACTTCCCCCCTTTGTAAAAAACGGGAGTGACGGATCAGTGTGTCCGGAGATTACATTACCGCACATACATTCCAGAATTGGGTTCCCGCTAGAATTGCAAATTAGATTGCCGTCCAAATCTTTTGTGCAAAGAGATTTCTCCTTCTCAACAAAATCAGCAGGGAATCCATTAGTTTCGTAATAAGGATAATCATCATCATCCTTGAAACGAATACCTACAGCTTCAACCCCCGTAAATTTCTTAATATTTTCCAATATATTTTTAACTAATAGTGTCCAATCATTCGGTCTGTTCAATACTGATAATATAGATGATACAAAAGCCCGTCTTTTTTTAGTTTGTATGCGTTCGGTGATATCACGAATATTACATTGGATTACTTCATTTCGATTTACCTTATAAACATTGCTCACGAACTCAACATTAATGCGGCACCCATCAGCAGTTTCAAGAGGTAGGTCTTCATAACGGACATATTCTTTCTGCTGCAGTTCCAGAAATTTTTCTTTATTAGCGGCAATATCTTTGAAAAATCCAATTTCCCATATTTCTTTTTCAATGAATTGTTCTTTTGAGTAGCCCAACAACTCAATTAAAAATGGATTCACATCAATAATCTTTCCTGTTTCTGAGTTAAGAATAAGAATCCCATCTTTTGCCGATTCAAAAAGACGTCTATAGCGTGTTTCTAAAATTGTCAGCGCTTCCTCTGTCTGTTTACGGCTTGTAATATCCTGCGCTATGGTTGCAACGATATTTTCACCTTCTTTATCAAGGATATTCGCCGAGTTCCAAAGAACAGTCTTAATTCTATTGTCTTTTGTTAAAATATCTATTTCAATAACTTCCGAATCTTCGTCAATAATATTATTTTTTATTAACTCAAGTGTAGAATCAATTTTATTTTTTGGGAAAAGAAAATCTATCTTTTTATTCTGCATCTCAGCTGAGTTATAACCGCTAAGTTTTTCAAATCCATGGTTATACCGTTTTATAATAAATGAAGAGTTCCAGATAATAATTGGTGCATGTGCGTGATCCAAAAGTATTTTTAGATACTCTTCGGTTAAACGGCTTTTTTCACTCAGCGATTTTTCAATACCTCGACGTTCTGTAATATCCTCAAAGGCAAGCAGTATTACCTTCTCTTTCCCAAATGCTCTTTTAATTTGCCGCGCATTTAATAACACTACATGTTTACCGATTGTGGAAAAGTCGTGTTCTACTTCGTAGTTATTAAAACTTGCTTTTTGGGGCAAAATTGTCTCAAGCAGTTCTCTCAGCTTAGGTATATTCCACTGGTTATTACCAAGTTCATATATTAACCTTCCGATTGTTTCATCTGATTTTACCTTAAAGAAATCATAGAATGAACGGCTGGCTGTAACAACTTTTAAATCCTGGTCCAGTACAATTAAAGGTTCCCGTACAGTATTAATAATATTCTCGGCGAATTGACTGATGTCGTCGCCGGAATTCAATTTGATTTTCATCGGCGGAGGATTATTTGCTGAATTTACATCTTCTTTTTTGTCGTACTTTTTCATAATAATAACCTATGCCGAATTTATAATTGATTTTTGCAAAGTAAATTTAAACTTCGATCCTTTGCCTTCTTCACTCTCCACCCAAATCTTACCTCCGTTCCTTTCTATAAATTCTTTGCATAGCAGCAAACCCAATCCCGTACTCGATTCGCCATCGGTTCCTTGCGAACTTACTTTCTCTTCTATCTTAAAAAGTCTCTTTACATTTTTTTCGGATATTCCTACTCCATTATCCTCAACAGATACTTCAATTTTGCCGTCATCTAATGGTTCTGATTTGATAATTGTTTTACCATCTTTTCTTGTAAATTTAACTGCATTGGATAATAGGTTCCTGAGTACTGTATCGATCATTTTTTCATCTACGTAAACTTTTTGCGTATCATCAATTTCATTAATTATTTCTATCCTTTTTTGCAATGCCCGCTGGTAAATTGTTTCTATACTTTGCGAAACCATCTTAGATAAATCAGAGTCTTTAGGTGTAAAGTTAATAGAGCCCTTTTGCAATTGTGCCCACTCCAGTAAGTTTTCTAAAAGTTTATATAGAATACGGGCAGCTTCATTAAGCGATTTACTGTTTTCTGCATATTCTTCAGGTGAAAATTTTTCGCTGGTATCCGACATTAGTTCCGTTAAAATTAGAAAACCATTGAAAGGGCTTTTTAGATCGTGTGCAATGATGGAAAAGAATTTATCTTTTTCCGCATTTAGTTTAATAAGCTGGTCATTTTTTGCTTTTATTTCTTTTTCTATCTGCTTCCGATCAGTAATATCAAGGCCGACGGCGTTATAACCCTTCCATATTTCCATCTTTATAAATCGGACTTAACAAGTAAATTAAGCCACGATATTGGATTATCCACTTTTTGGCATCGAAGTCCTGAACATCAACGCTTCATGTTAGCCCGATGTATCGGTCTATCACAATTTGCTCTGAAATCAGGTGGAGTGATATTATCTGAACGGCTTTGCAATATGAACAACGCTTAAATCGAATTTTCCGATTAGAGTCTTGGATATTCATCCCAGGCTTTATAGTCCAGGCTGCTTCATTAACGGTAAGCTGAATATATTCCGCGTTTGCTAACGCTGAAGCAGGATTGCTCTTGTTCCTTCAACGATATTACGAAATTTTATCGCTGATATTTGCAATCCCTCTTCTGCAGTTTGCGTTCGGTAATGTCACGAATAATTCCAGTAAAAAATTTTCCTTTAGAAGTTTCCCATTCTGCCAATGATAATTCCAATGGAAATTCTTTTCCGCTTTTGTGCAAGCCTTTTAGTTCAACTGTATTGCCGACAACATGATTTTCTCCTCCTTGACTGCACATTCGTCTCATTCCATCAATATGGATTTTCACGATAACCTTGTGGAATTATAATACCCAGGTTTTTGCCGATTATCTCTTCTTCCATATAGCCAAATATTTTTTCCGCGCCACTGATTCCAATTTTTTATTATTCCTTCACTGTCTGCGGTAACAATAGCATCATTAGCCGATTGAGCAACAGACCGGAACTGCTCTTCACTTTCTTTCAATGTCTCTTCGGCTTTTTTGCGCTCGGTGATGTCCTGGTTAATTCCATAAACCGTATGTGGATTTCCAAATTGATCTTTTAGCACCTTAAATTGAACCATTACATACGCGATTTCTCCGTTATCACGAAAAACTCTTGTTTCTGCCTGTCCAAAATATTCTGGGTCAGTTGAAGTTATTGCTTCCTGCAAATTATTACTTATCATTTTTGAATCATCGGGATGGACAAATCTTCTGACAAATTCTTCCGCACCCATTATATTACCGCCCTGAATTTCAGTCGATGACCCGTGAATTAGCCTGTAATATTGGTCATCAAAAATAAAATTCCCCGATTTAACATCAAATTCCCAATAACCCAGTTTAGCTATTTCTGCCGCAGTTGATAAATTCGTTTCTAATTTTTTACGTTCGGTTATATCGCGTACTACAGTAACAACTTCGTCTTTGCCGCTGGGTACCATACGGGCTTCATAGTCACGCAAGCCACGCTTTGGAGTTATCATTTGGTATTCGAATTCCTGAATCTCTCCGCTATCCAAGGTTTGCCCGATGTATCTGTCTATCATATCTGCAAACTCAGGAGGTGTGATGTCTCTATTTTTTTTGCCGATGATTGACACTTCGGATTGTGCGTAGAGTTCTGTTCTATCAGCTTTATAGTCCAGGTAAATTCCCTCACGGTTCATCCGGAATATCATATCCGGATTTGCATTCAGCAGGGCTCTTGCCCTTATTTCGCTTTCTTTAAGTTTTAGTTCAACAAGTTTACGTTCTGTTATATCCTGGCTAGTTCCAAAAACACGTTTCGGATTTCCTTTGTCGTCTACTTCTATTGTGCTTTTTTCGTGAATCCAGCGGATTTCCCCGCTTGGGTTGATGGTTCGGAAATCAAATGTGGTAGCTTCATGTGTTTTCATCGACCTCATGATGATTTCTTGAACCATTTTGCGGTCTTCCGGAATCGGGGTTGTTAAAAAAGTTTCGATAGTGACGTCAAATGAGTTGCTGTTAATGTTAAAGATTTTATACATCTCATCCGACATTGTACCTGTGTTTTTAACTATGTCCCATTCCCAGCTGCCGATGAGTCCTACAGACTGCGCTTCTTTTAACTGCTCTTCACTTCTTTTTAATTTATTTTCTGCAAGTTTTTTTTCTGTCACATCCCTTACAATGGCAACAGCATATGTTTTTTCAAGCTTAACTACCGCAATATTTATTTCAACCGGGAAGGTAGAGCCATCTTTACGGCGGTGTAACGATTCTACCGTCATAGAATTTGACTGTCCAATATCTCGGTAGCATCAGTTGGAAATCATGCATGTTTTGATTAGGATCAATATCAAATACAGACATTTTTAAAAGCTCACTCCGGCTGTATCCAAGATCGGTACATGCCCGTTCATTCACATCAACAAACTGTCCCGTTTCAACATCAATTACCTCAATCGCATCATTCGACTTGTCAAGCAGAGTCCGGAAAAGCCTGAGTGAATCTTCTGCTTGTTTGCGTTCGGTAATATCTTCTACGACCGCCTGGATCATGGGCCGATCATTAATATAGATTATAGATAGTGTTAATAAAGTATCATAAGGAGAGCCGTCTTTGCGTTTAAACTTTATAGGGTATTGAGTGATGGTTCCTTTTTCTTTTAATAAAGGGACTAGTGTTTCCCTGTCGGACAAATTATAATAAAGATTCTCTACGCTTCCCATTCTGATCAAATCATCACGGGAATAACCGCCGGGTTCTAGTATCGAGTCATTAAAAGTTACAAGTTTACCTGTCAAATTCGTGACCCCAATTCCAATTGGGATATTATCAAACAAAGTTCTGTATTTTCCTTCGCTTTCTTTTAGTTTCATTTCAGCCAATTTGCGATCCGTTATATCGCGCCATAGGCAATGGTAAACCGGATGCCCTGAATTATCAATGCTCTGTGCTGTTACAAGTATATTTCTGATTTCACCACTTTTTGTTTTTTGTAGAGTTTCGAAGTCGACTCTACCTTCTACCATCACACGTGAAATTGTCGATTTTGTTTCTTCGTATGTTTCTTTAGCTTCTACATCCGCAATGCTCAGAACTGCAAATTCCTCCCTTGTATATCCAAGTTGCCGGTGTGCGGTCGTATTAAATTCGATAAACCGCCCAGTGTGAGGGTCAACTACCACAATACCGTCAGGAGCCTGTTCAAAAATAATCCCTTTCCTTACCGTCTCCTCAGTACGCTCTGCAACTGCATTTTTTCGTTCGGCGATCTCAACCTGAATCTGTTTATTTGCTGTTTTGAGCTCTGTTGCTTTTAATTTAAGTTCAGCTCGCAAGCGGCTGATTTCCAGATGAGTTTGGATTCGCGCTAAAACTTCTTCATCAATAAAAGGTTTAGTTATAAAATCAGCTCCTCCAACTTCAAATCCATGAAGTTTATCATTTGTTTCATTCGATTCACTTATAAATAATATAGGGGCTGCACTCGTTTGAACATCTGCTTTCAGACGTGTACATAATTCGTAACCATTTATAACAGGCAGTTTTGTATTTAATAAAATTAAGTCCGGCAGTTCAGCTTTAATTGATGCAATAACTTCTGAGCCGGTTTTGAATGCAAGTGCCTTGTAGCCGTGAACGGTTAGTATTTGTGAAAGGATACGGAGATTCTCCGCTGTGCCATCCGCAATTAGAATTATTCCTAATTTATTAATTGTGTCCATAGTCTTTCTCCTACAGATGAAATACTAGTAAGAGCAGCACGGAAAGTCCCCGTAATGATATTTCCCTGCGTTTTATTTACTAAGGACTTTTTAAAAAATTAAACTGCTGAAATTATTTTCTGTATTTCCTCTTTACTTAGGGCAAGCTTTATTTTAAGTTTATCCAATATTTCACCATTTTCCCGTTCTTCATAAGGTAAATCCTTATCAGTTAAAATTGGATATTTTTTTTTGAGTTTAGCCTTTTTTATATACCAATTTCCCGTTATTGAAGATGTATATGATGGGAATTGATAAACTTTTGTGCTGCTTATAAATGTCATTATTCCTTCCTAATTTTATAATTTAGTCCTGAGTATCATAATATGAAGGAATAAGATTTTATTCAATCGGGCAAAGGGATGAAAAAGGGACTAGACCTTTTGGGTGAGTTAAATTTCATAAATAATACTTATTAGATTATAGCATATTTCGAAAAAATAAATTAAGGCACATATGCTTTTTTCTCATAAACATAATATATAAAAGCGGCTTTAACTAAGCCGCTTTTATAACACTATTTAGAAATTCATTCGATCTACCGGTTATCTTTTGATAGTAATTTTATCTCAACTCTTCTGTTCATAGATCTTCCTTCAACCGTTGCATTTGTAGCGATCGGATTATCTTCACCATATCCTACTATTTTTAGGCTGCTTCTTTCAACACCTTTGTTTACAAGATAATCTACAACCGATTGAGCTCTTCGTTGTGAAAGATTTATATTATATCTTTTCGAACCTTTGCTATCGGTATATCCGGCGATTTCCCATTTATATTCCGGATGTGACTTCATAGTACTAATGAGATTATCAAGAGCGGTATAAGCACTGGGCAGCAGGGCTGACTTGTTAAATTCAAAATTTGCGTCGCCGCTAAGTACTAACGACTTTATTTCAACCGGTTTTGTGATTACAACAGTATCTTTCTTGATAGGACATCCTTCGGAATCTACCTGGGTTCCGGTTGGTGTATTAGGACATTTATCCAGATAGTCCGGAACACCATCACCATCGGAATCAAGCGGACATCCGTTGGCATCTACTTTTACCCCTGCAGCCGTTTTAGGGCATTTATCAAGATAATCCGGGACACCGTCACCATCAGAGTCAAGCGGACAGCCATTGCTATCTACTTTAACACCGGTAGGTGTGTCTGGACATTTATCTAGGTAATCCGGAACACCGTCGGCATCTGCGTCAAGCGGACAGCCGAATTCATCTACTTTTACGCCTGTCGGAGTGTTTGGGCATATATCTTTTGAATCAGGAACACCGTCACCGTCGGAATCCTTATCCCTGCCGAAGTAATAAGATATACCCGCAGTAATAGAGTACAGCATATCATTATTGGAACCGGACTTAATATCATCCCAATAATCTGTTTTCCCCATAATTATTCCACCGTTAACATTAACACTCATATTTTTTGATATAATGAATCGTACGCCTGCATCGCCATTAAAACCCAACGAATATTTGGTATAATTTCCGGCAACGTTATTCGGCAACTGATTTCCGTCAGCGTCTTTCGGATCAAACCAAACGTTGGAAAGCCCTACACCTATCCAGGGATATATATTATCATCTAACGAAAGAGCATAAAAAATACCTCCGCCCCAAATATCAAATTTTGTTGAAAATTCATTTGTTGGATTCACGACAGTAGTTGGATTGCCTTTGCCTGCAATAAATCCCGTCTGTCCGAATATTCTTAATCCAATATTTCCGGAACCGGTGGAGGGAAGATAGTATTCCAGGGATGCTTTACCGGTGTATTTAATTTTAGTATTTGAATAATCGGTAATTCCGAATGTTATTCCACCTTCAGCCGTAAGGCCGAATACATTTGACATAGAATTTTGCTTCGGGGTCTCAACCGGGTCCTGCGCAAGATTAAACTGTGCAAAGCATAAAAGCATTAATAATATTAAAGAAACAATTTTCATTTTATTTTTCCCTTTTATTAATGATACATAAACAATTATTTCCTTTTATTCAAAGAAATATCTTATTCCCAACACAGCATCAATTCCTAATCCGGCAGTTGGGGTAATTTGAAAAACCCGGCACTAATCAACAAATACATCTATATGACTTTTCAATTAAATAATTATTATTTCCTCCCGAGTAAACATTTTCTCTATTCTTTTCTGTATTGAAAAAATCGATTAACGGTTAACATAAAATAGTTATACTTCATAACTTTCCTTGTAAAAGTTGATTTATTATATTGATATTATATTAAGTAAATCGGAATGGTTCAATCGATCAAAAGGATGAAAAAGGAACTACATCTTTCGGATGAGTTAAAATTTTAATATAACCATCTTTAGAACATTGGGGGATATTGATAGGAATAAAAGAAACTGATTTAGCCATGCTGCTTTTGTAAGTTTATAAGAATTACTTGGAGTCTTTTGAATAGTAATTTTGTCTCGATTCTTCTGATCTTGCAACAAGATGAAAAAAGCGTAAATCTCATAATTATTTGGATGAACCGGATTGCGTTATTCTTACCTCTACTGTATGTAACTTCCGGTCGTCAAAAAGAGAAATAAATTTATTGTTAATCTTAACTCCATCGACGGTTATCGTTAAGTTTAAATCGCTGTTTTGGATCTGCAGAATTGTAATGTTGTAAGTAGTTTCCCGGTATCGATAAAAGACTTTGTAAGTTTCCCACTCATCGGGTAAGCACGGCTCAATAAATAGTTTGTCAACTTCAAGTCTAAGTCCCAGCAGCGATTCGGTAATAAGTCTGTACATCCAGCCGGCTGAACCTGTGTACCAAGTCCACCCGCCGCGTCCGGTGTGAGGCGCAAGCGCGTAAACATCCGCCGCTACTACATAAGGCTCTACCTTATATTTTGCAATTCCTTCCTTAGACTTTGTATGGTTCACCGGGTTAATTATTCCCAGCAGTTCCCATGCATGTTTACTATCGCCCAAAGCGGCAAACGCCATAGCAGCCCATATAGCGGCATGTGTATACTGTCCGCCGTTCTCTCTAACGCCGGGAACATAGCCCTTTATATAACCTGGATTCAATTCCGATTTATCAAAAGGCGGATCCAAAAGCTGGATCAACGCATTGTCCCTTCGAACAAGGTATTTATCCAAAGCTTTCAAAGCAAAGTGTGAACGTTCTATATTTCCTGTACCGGAAAGTACCGACCAGCTTTGCGCAATGGAATCAATTTTACATTCCGGATTACTCGCCGATCCGAGAGGCGTGCCGTTGTCGAAGTAGGCCCGGCGGTACCACTCACCGTCCCACCCATTTTGTTCTACATTCCGCCGCAGCGTGGCTGCTTCATTTTTACATTGTTCAACAAATTTATTATCACCTTGCATTCCGGCAATCTTTATGAACTGCATAAGCACTTCATAAAGGAAGAATCCAAGCCATATACTTTCACCTTTACCTTGATTGCCGACCATATTCATGCCGTCGTTCCAGTCTCCCGTGCCGATTAGCGGCAAACCGTGCTCACCAAACTTAAGCCCTCTTACAATTGCTCTTACGCAGTGCTGATACAAACTGCCGCTCTCTTCCGACCTGTTGGGAAGATCATAATATGAATCATCCTCTGCATTTACTGGATGCCCCTCCAGGTAATTTACAGTTTCATTCAGCACTCCGGTATCGCCGGTGCTCAACACATAGCGGCACGTTGCTAATGGCAGCCATAGGTAATCATCCGAACAATGGGTACGCACACCTCTGCCGGAAGGTGGGTGCCACCAATGCTGTACATCGCCTTCCTGGAATTGACGGCTCGCGCTAAGGAGTATATGTTTCCTTGTGAGGCCCGGTTCGGTATGAATAAGTGACATTACGTCCTGCAACTGATCACGGAAACCAAAAGCTCCGCCAGACTGATAATATCCGCTTCGCGCCCAAATGCGGCATGCTAAAGTTTGATATAAGAGCCATCCGTTTGTAAGTATATTTAAAGAAGGATCAGGTGTATCAACCTGCACAGCGCCAAGTGTGTGAGTCCAATACTGCCATACTTTTTCTAATGCGGTTCTCGAGGCAGTTGGCCCACGAAAGCGCTGCACCAATTTTCCTGCATCATCATAATTCTGACCGCTTCCGAGTTTGAAGATTATCTCACGCTCTTGTCCGTCATCCAATTCGAAAGGAATCTGGATGGCAGCGCAGGAATCCATTGCAGCTCCCGTTCTACCGGAAAGATGTGAACGACTCATCGCTGCCGGATTTTTAAGCGTACCGTTGCGTCCAATGAATTCAGTGCGATTGCAGCTTAATGTATGAGACGAATCGTCTGTCTGAAAAAAGACAACCCGGTCGGAGAACTCTGAGTTATATGGATTTCGTGCATAAATTGCACCGCTGCCTGTATTCGTTTCCGTAATCACGTGCATACCGGATTTCGAACGAAGATCGCCTAGCACTAACTCTACGTAACCGGTGGCAGAGATCTTGCGCGGCCTTCCTGACTCGTTCCGTATTTTAATTACCGAAAATTTTATCGGCGCATCAATGGCCGCATAAATCCATAGCTCGGTGCGGATGCCTCCCTCTGTATGTTCAAAAACAGAGTAGCCGAATCCGTGGCGGCTTACATAAGCACCGGCTCCGCGACTAGGCAAAGGAGTCGGAGACCAGAAGCGCCCCGTTTCTTCATCACGAATGTAAAAAGCTTCTCCGCTCGAATCACTCACCGGGTCATTGTACCAGGGTGTCAGTCGAAACTCATGAGCATTCTCACTCCAGGTATAAGTCGGGCCGCTCTCCGAGACCACTGTTCCGAATCTTTCATTTGCAATTACATTTATCCAGGGCGCTGGCGTCACCTGCTCGTTTGAGGTAGTAATTATATATTCTCGTCCGTCGGTTGTGAATCCGCCATAACCGTTGAAGAACACCAAGTCGGTGCGAGGCAAAGTAGAATTATCCTGAGATTGTGCATGATAAGTTCTAACTAGCTTTAATAACGGAACTTGCACTTCTGTTATTCGTCTACGATTGATCTGTCCCTCAAAAGTTCCTTTTTTATCGGAGATGATTACACGGGCTACTGTTTGGAAAAGGATACGATCCTCATTTGAAATCTGGTCTGCTTGCCTTACAAAAATTCCGCCCGGCTTGTCAATATAGTTTGCTTCTACACCAGCGGCAATCAATCTCATTATTTGTTCCTGCAGCTGCTGCCGGTAACCGGCGTGGTCTTCATTCCAGATTACTAGATCAACAGTAAGCCCTTTTAATCTCCAATATGCATGAGCCTGCACTAATTGGAACACCAGTTTTATATTGGCCTGATCTTCAATTTGCAACAGTACAATTGGTAAATCTCCCGAAATTGAATAGCCCCACAAGCCTGATTGTCCTCTACGGTTTTTAATAATTATAGATGAATCTGCACGCAAGAATGAATTAGCATAGATGATTGAACTTGCGAGGCGTCCGTATAATTGTGCGTCTGCTTCTGCGGCATTGATCTGTCGTCAGCACAACCTGGCTGTGTGTGTAAGCTAGTTCGAATACTCTATTCGTCAGGCGCCGGTCCTGGTACTTATCAATTAGACTTATGACTTTGTCGCGGGTTTCACCTATTCCGTATATCATATCTATTTCGGCCTTTTCATCCGGCTCTAGAATAATATGATATTGGATTGCAACAATTGGGTCTAGAACTGACCCCTGACTGTTAGAGAGCGGCGCGGAAGTTTTCATCGCTTGAGGTGAGGCCGTTGTATTTCCTCGACCTATGAATTGCATTCTATCTGTCTCGAAAGATATTTTTCCTACATTCTTTCCGCGCACTGTCATCATGTGAAACATCCACAGTGTTTTATCTTCAGGGGAGCGGGGTCTGCGGGTGCAGATAATTGTATGTCTCTCCTGGATAATTTCAGTCTGAACAAACAGATTACTGAATGCAGGATGAAGCTCGTCGGAGGCAGATGAGGCAAGCACCACTTCTGCATAGCTTGTAACGTCTATATCCCTATGAGTTCTGGAGTTGTTTGTTAGATGAACACGGCGCAGTTCTATATCATCTTCCGGAGATATGACAATCTCGGTATGTAAATCTACATTCTGATCACGACGCCGAAATTCAGCGTGTCCTTCAGAGAAAATAGCTTCATAATTCTTCGAGCGTTTCATCGTAGGATGATATGCCGTTGACCAAAATTCTCCGCTGGCTGTATCGCGGATATAGCAGAAACTACCACGGTTGTCTCTGGTGCTGTCTTCAGACCAGCGGGTAACTGCAATGTCATGCCATCGACTATACCCGCCTCCCGCGTTTGTTATCATTACATTATACCTTCCGTTCGATAACAAATGAACTTCCGGAATCGATGTATCAGGATTGCTAAATGTACGCACCGGCATCTCCGCAATTTCGGAATTTGTATGAGTATCAGAGAGTCCTGAGCTTCGTAAATGGAACAATGTAGTCTTTGGAATCTTCTCTTGAAGCAGCAGCATGGTTGCTTCGAATAAAGGATCAGATTCAAACCTTTTCTGCATCGGGCGGTCAAGAATTAAGTAAGACAATGACAGAAGGCTCATTCCTTGATGATGTGCCATGAAAGATTTTATAATAACACCCGACTGATCACGGGGAAGACGTGAAGTTGTATAATCTACAGCTTCATAGAAACCATATTTCCCTACTAATCCTACGGAGGCAAGCTGCTGAAGATTGATGCATGCTTCTTCAGGTTCAACCATAAGTGCAAGTGTGGAAGCGTAAGGTGCAATAACCAAATCCTCTGCTAGTCCGCGTTTTAGGCCCAATCCCGGCACACCAAAAGCCCTGTATTGATAATTGAAATTAACATCAACCGAATTAAAACATGATTCGGAAACTCCCCAGGGAACGCTTCGCTGTTTTCCGTATTCTATTTGCCGCTTTACAGCTGCTTTATAAGTTTGATCAAGAAGTGTGTTTTCGTATGTCGGCATCACCAGCAAAGGCATCAGGTACTCGAACATTGAACCGCTCCATGAAAGTAAAATCGGATCACCGCCTACGGTTGTCAGCAATCGTCCTAACGCAAACCAGCTCTCCTGCGGCAATTGTCCTTGTGCAATAGCAACAAAACTGCTTAATCTTGCTTCCGATGCTAAAAGATCATAATAACTTGAATCCCGCCGTTTTTCGTCAACATTGTACCCGACAGATAAAAGGTGGCGAGTCTTATCATACAGAAAATCATACTCCATATCAGAAAGTTCGATTGATTGTTTTGCAAGATGATGTGATCTTCGCAATTCTCTTATTGGCACGTTTACCTGCTTCTATAATTAACTGTCGAATCTCATCAAACGGTTCATTTTCCTTTTTAGTCATGTCTGGTGGAAAGTTGTTGCTCAACAGACAGGCGCAATTCTTGGTTCCAAGTTTTGCCAGTTCACGAAGTGTTGGTATCTCATCATTATCCGTGAAAGTAATTCTCAATGTTCGGAAGGATTTAGGTAGAATAATCCATGGGACGAGAAACGTTAACTCATCAAGGGCACTTCGGCAATTGTTTAGCCAGTGAATCGCCCACCACGCAGCTTGATTTTCATGGTTTGTTATAAAATTATCTTCTACTTTAGCAGTTGATTTTACCAACCGGTCAAGGATCTGCCAAACTGCTGAAATGGAAGTAGCAGGTGGAGAATTGACTGTGAGCTCCAATTCTTTTTGGAGTTGAACGAGTTGAGCATGATCAATACTTCCAGAGACATCCATTAGAATTCTTAAAGTATCGCTTATCCCTTCGAATAGTTGTGCTCCCACTATTTTATGATCGGGAAGAGTGAGAATACCCTGGCGCAGGGTAAGCAGGTGAGCTCGCAAGGTTCCCGCTGTCTACCGATGAAATATAAAGATGGCCGCAGCGGCGTTAAAGTTTTTGTGTCATACCAGTTTAAGAAATGTCCCTGGTACTGTTCCAAGGTTTCCATGGTTTGGAACGTTTTGTACGTACGATCGATGAGTTGCCCGGAGGAAATATAGCCAAAATCATAAGCGGACAAATTCGCGAGCAGTGACAATCCCATGTTAGTAGGCGAAGTGCGATGTGCAATTACATCAACAGGATTTTCCTGATAGTTATCCGGGGGAAGCCAATTATCTTCCGGACCGACAAAGGTTTCAAAAAAAGACCATGTTTTCCGGGAAAGATCCCGCAAAAATAATTTCTGAGTAATAGTTAATCTTGCTTTGCGTCGTTTCAAGCGGCAAACTTATCCACCAGGCAATAGCCGGGGAAGTAATCCAAAGAAATAATATTGGAAAAACAACAACAGGCACTGCCTGTTTTGTAAACTCGAAATAGACGATAGATAAAAATAGCAATAACAGGAGATATCCACATTGTCATGTAAGATCCTAAGAGTCCGCTGCGGTTGCTGCGGCTTTTAACATTGTACGGATTCCATTCGAGAAGTCTTTTGTGAGAAATCAGCATTCGCCAGACAGTACGAATAATTGCATCCTGACTGAAAAACGCTTCATAGGGTAGAGTTATGAGTGTAAAAGCCGCCTGTGTGAAATTCATGCCGGCGTTACGTGCATGCGGCAAGCCAGGTGCTGATGCATAAGCATATCTGCCGGTTTCTTTAGCACATCAAGTATGGAGATGAATATTGAAGGAATTAGAATTATTCCGATCGCCGATAAAGTCCAGAACCAGGCTTGTGACAAGACCGTCCAGCCGAACAGAAACAAAAGCATCAGCGCCAAGGGGATGACACTGCGCCGGAGGTTATCTAAGATTTTCCATCGAGACAGGCCCGATAACGGATTCTTTTGCAAAATACCGTTGCGTCCGGGAACTACCGGAAGCAGCCACCGCACCAATTGCCAATCACCTCGAATCCAGCGATGCCGGCGGTTTACGTCGGAATTATAACTGGGCGGATATTCCTCATATAACTGTACATCACTTAATAGTCCTGCCCTTACATGACAGCCTTCAATAAGATCGTGACTGAGAATTTGGTTCTCCGGAAAACGCCCGGTAAGAGCATGTTCGAATATATCGACATCGTAGATACCTTTACCGATGAATGATCCCTCACCGAAAACATCCTGGTAAACATCGGAGACGGTACGGGTGTACGGATCGATTCCAGGCTGACTTCCGTACAGACGCGCATAACGTGAACGGTTCGTTCCCGGAAGGCTTACTGCAACACGCGGCTGTAAAATGGCGTACCCCTCAATTACGCGTTGTTTGCCTTCTACATAACGTGCGCGATTCAGTGGGTGAGCCATGGCTCCAACTAACTGATATGCTGCTTCGCGAGGTAGTTGTGTATCTGTATCAAGAGTAATTATATATTTCACATTTGGTAAAACCTCAGTCTTGCCGATAACGAGTGAGAAACGATTTTTCGATCCTCCGCGCAATAAAGAATTCAATTCTTCAAGCTTACCTCTCTTTCGTTCGTAACCCATCCACATCAGCTCCCCGGGATTCCATTTCCTTGGACGATGGAAAAGGAAGAAAGTATCACTATGCAAACCCTTGTATTTATCGTTAAGTTCTTCGATTTTCTTACGCGCCAGCAGCAGAAGCGGTTCATCTTCAGGCAGGGTTTCTTTATCTGAGTCTTGAAAATCAGTCACAAGGCTAAAGTGCAGGTTTTCGTCTCTGTTTGCAAGATACCGTACTTCAAGGGCCTCGATCAATTCTTTGATGTTTTGAGTATTCATTAACATTGCCGGGATTACCACAAGAGTACGTGATTCCGGAGGTATCCCTTTTGAGAAATCCATTTTCGGTAAAGGCTGGGGCGTTGCCAGTAATGTTGAAACCCAGTTTACCAGAGCAACTGCTAACTGACTTGCACATAAAATAAAGAGGATTCCTATAAGTCCGAGCGGCCAGCCATGTAATCCGCCGTCATAAGCTTTGTCAAGTAAGCCGGCAGTAAAGATAACCGTCATCAAAATAATCGAGCCGATGTAAATCAACAAAGGAACTCGGACGCTCAATTTTCTGAGAGCCGCAAAAGCAGAAAAATGTACCTTGGCTTGAGCTTCAAGCTGTTTCAAACCATTATCGATTAGGTAAAATCCGACATGTACAGTTCTTTCCCCGCTGCCATTTACAACAACGCTTTCTTGTGCCAGGCGGATAGCTCTTTGTGCAACTTCTTCTTCCGATAGGTCACTTTTCTTCGCGATATTCTCTATTACATGACGATAGCGGTCACGTGTTGTAAAATCCATTTTACAGTAGACTCCGCCCGGATCTTTACTCAATATCTGTTCGACAGAACTCATAGTCTCAACAAACTTGCGCCAATCCATCGATTCCAGGAATCGAAGACTACCGATACTATTGCTGATAGAAACCTGATCGGCGGCCTGCTGCTGGTTGCCTGATTGTACTAATTTTTCAATAGTCAGTCCGGATTCGGAAAGCCGCTGTTCAATCCATGTTAAGGGTGATACAAGAGTATGGCTTAAACCCTGCAGTCTGCGTACAAATTCCGAAACGAACGGTGTGGTCATTGGCGGGTTTGCTCGCGCCATATCCGCGATTACCAGTATTAGGCTCTTCGGATCTTTTTCGGCCACTTCGATCATCTTATCCGCCCAGAAATCAGCCAAATCTCTGTCAACCCTTCCGGCAGCGACGCTTACGGCAACACGGCGGAGGTTCTCAATTAACGCCAGCCGCAGCATTGTAGGGATTGCCCACAACTCTCCTAATTTTAAGGTTGTGATAGTCTGATAGGCGGCTACGAAACGACTAAGATTTTCCGGATCAACACGGCCGTCGCCATGTGAAATAACTTCCTGTGCTATGTCATAAACACGCGGAAGGCCTTTCGATGGGCCATTCAGCAGGCGGGGCAGTTCCCGGCTATAGCCTTTTGGTAAATGTCTCTTACCAGTTCGAATTTGTTCTTCAATTAGATAAAAATTATCGAGAAGCCATTCACCGGCAGGTGTAATCTGATGATTTGCCTTAACTGTTTCAGTCAGTAATTTATGGACTTCAAACAAAAAGAATTCATTTTCAGCCAACCGTGCCAGAAGGTGCTGATCCGGATGAGGATGTATGGCGCCTAAGGTATGCGAGCTTGCCAAGATTCTTACCATGCTGTTCCATCTGATCGGCGCTGAATAACTCCGAGCGCAGCGGCGGTTTTCCGTTATCAAATTTTTTAGTAAGAAAATTATCACTAAACTGAACCTTTAAACGGAATAAAGATTCATTTATTTTCGGGTTGATTATTTTCATAGTTTTGCCATCAAGATGGGAAAGAGAATTCCAATCCCACTGATTATCAATATGATTATAAACATTATTATATAGCACGAAGATCAACAAGCCTAATATTAAATATAAACAACAAACTACAAAAGTTGTTTAGTAATTAAATCAGCCAAAGGGATGAAAAAGGGATTAGATTTTTCAAAATACCCAATTCTTAGTGATAACTTCAGCGCTTCCGGTATTTTTATGGAATAATTTTAAGGAAATCTGTAAATATCTTTAATAATAAAATAACTAAGTACAGTTTTCATTTTAATTACCAAATCCTTATATGCTGAAAAGCGAAAAAATTTTTATTATTAACGCATTTGCTATTTTCCTGAAATGAAACCCGTAAATCGTAAACAGTATTGCTAAGGAAAATAACTGGGGTTTGCGGAATAGCGACCAGAAAAATAATTTCCAGTAGTAAATCCTTTCTTCACCGATTACCCCTAATTTAAACATGGATTTAAACAATGCGAGTACATAATTAGGATTAAGATGGAAAACTTTTTTCTTCTTAGGTTCAAAATCTTTCATGAACCTCATAACCCGTTCATAATAGTATTTAGGAGAGTAGATAGTATTTAAAATTTTCTTATAACCATTTAGAAGTTCTTTTGAATCCATATGAGGGATAAAATTAATAGAGAAATCAGTGTTATTGCCGGTAAAATCGCTTAGCAATCTCCCTTCGCTAAGCAGTCTTTTCTGGAGTTTCGTTCCTTGAGGTGCATTTAACAAACCAACCATAGCTGTTACAATTCCGCTTTCCTGGATAAAGTTTGTGAGTTTATCGAAGATTGTCGGCGGATCATTATCAAAACCAACGATAAATCCTCCCTGCACTTCCAAACCGAACTCTTGAATTTTCCTTACGCTAGCTACTAAATCACGGTTTCTATTTTGAATTTTATTACATTCAATCAGACTCTCCTCATTCGGAGATTCTATCCCGATAAATACAGCTTCAAATCCTGCTTTAACCATAAGCTGCATCAGTTTTTCATCATCAGCAAGATTAATTGATACTTCAGTATTAAAATAAAATGGACTTTTTCCTTTTTTCATTCCATTCTTCAATAGCTGGAAGAATTTCTTTCTTGAGTTTTGATTTATTGCCGATAAAATTATCATCGACAAAAAATACAGGTCCCCGCCAGCCGCTGAAATATAATGCATCCAATTCGGCTATTACCTGTTCTTTGGTTTTAGTGCGTGGCCTTCTTCCGTAAAGGACAGTGATATCACAGAAGTCACAATCGAAAGGACAGCCGCGTGAATACTGGACATTCATTGAAGTATAATTATTCATTGATATAAGATCCCAAAGAGGTAGCGGCGTGGTTGTAATTTCCGCCCAATCTTCCGAGGTGTATTTTTGTTTCGCTTTTCCTTTGTTTAAATCATTTAGAAATTGAGGAAGAGTAATTTCAGCTTCATTAAGAATCAGATGATCAATGTTTTGGTAATATTCGGGGCTGCTGGTAAACAATGGCCCGCCGGCTACAATTTTTACATTTAATTTCTTGCACCTTTCAACAACTTGATTCGCCGATTCACTTTGAATAGACATTGCACTGATAAAAACAAAATCTGCCCAAAGAATATCATCGTCTGTCAAATTATTTACATTCATATCAATTAGTTTTTTAAACCATTCTTTGGGCAGCATATTTAGCAACTGTTAAAAGGCCCAAGGGCGGAAAGCTTGCTTTCTTTGATACAAATTTGAGTGCATGTTTAAAGCTCCAGAATGTGTCGGGATACATCGGATATACTAAAAGAATATTCATCTAATATCTCTTTAAATTGTTTAAAATTTTCCTTTTAGAGTAACGGATTCTTCAAATATTTAAGCTGATTTATTTCGCTATCGAACTATCCGGGAATTGTAATTCTAAACTCTGTACAATTGTGATTAATTAATTCAATTTCACTTCCAAGCTGGCCTGCAAGACCATTAACAATTTTTAATCCAAGAGAATCTGCATTTCTAAAATTAATATGTTTAGGAAGTCCAATGCCATTGTCTCTAACTATTAATAAATAATCTTTATCGAAAGTATTTAATTCAATAGTGATTTCTCCTTTTCTGTTATCCGGGAATGCATGTTTTAATGAGTTAGATATCAATTCATTGACTATAAGTCCGTATAAAATTGTTTTATCTATTTCAAAATAAAGCTTGGTTAGTTCGGATTTTAAAGTAATTCTGTTTGTATCTATATTGTATGAATAAAAAAGATTCGCACATAATGATTTAATGTACTCACTAAATTCTATCTTTTTAAAATCATTTGACTCACAAAGTTTTTCGTGGATTAAAGCCATAGAATAAATCCTGTTTTGGCATTCTTTGAGTACCTTACGAAAACTTTCATCCTCTATATAATTCGATTGCAGATTTAATAAGCTTGATATTACCTGCAGGTTATTTTTTACCCTGTGATTAACTTCCTGTAATAGAATATTTTTTTCATCTAAGGAATGGATTGCGTACTCTTGAGCAATTTTTACCTGATTGATTTCCTTCTTAATATTTTCATTTTCTTTTACTAATGCAGAATTCCTTGCGGCAATTCTATTTTCAATTTCATTTTTAGAAATCTTCGGAACCTCAGATGAATGTTTTTGCCTGGCAGAAGACAATTGAATATTCATATTTATCCCTCTCGTTGTTTAAAATAAACTTTTAAACAGCAATTCGTTTCTCAATAGTTTTTAGATATGCATTCTGATCGTGAAACATGGCACCTTCAGGAAGCCAGTCCCACAATGGACCCATTTCATTTTTAATAATATCTTTATAGAATTGCGGAAGCTCCGTTGTTTCTTGCTCAAAGTAATCCCGGAATTCAGTTTCGGAAGTTAGGTGCATAAAAATCAGTTTATTATATGCAACCCTTCCGAAACCTTCTTCCGATATTGCCCGTACTACATTCATCCACCGCGGAATAAATGCATTTGTTGCCATTAAACGCTTTCCGATTGCTTTCCAGGAAAATGTATGTTCGCCTAGGTTGATAATATTAGAATAAAATTCAGTCCATGAATAATTTTTCGGTTTAACGTTCATTGCATGATTATTATCCAGGAAATGAAATGGAAACGGCACTACCCTGTTTACCTGTTGATACTCCAGGTTAAGAGGTGCAGCCTGCCCGAACGCTGATAATAGAGAATAACCTGGAAAAGCACCGGGTGTCATATCTACGAATTTTTTTGTAAGTTCAAAGGGCTCCTCCCCTTTATCTGAATCGAGCCCAAGTACAAAATTAGTTTGAACGTAAGGAATGTACCGTAAGATCATATTAACCTGATCGGCAATATGTTTAACCTTATCCAAACCTACCAGGCTTCCCGTTTTTGATTTATTCCCAAGATCAAACCACGATTCTATCCCAGGCAGCATAGCTCCGAAACCATTCTTTTTAAGCCTTTTCATATGCGGTTCGGATAGCAGCGATAAGCTGCTTTCGGCAATAAAGTCTATACTATTTTGGGGTATTGCTTCCTCAATGGCATCCATGTATTCGTTAAATCTGATCCCGAAATTAGGATCGTGCCACCCTACGAGAGGGCGTTTAAACTTAGTGAGAAGAAAAGATAAATCCTCCTTCATTGTATCAAAGTCTAACGGTTGATAAGCTACCGTTGAATCAATGCAGAAGCTGCATGTATATGGGCAGCCTAAACTTCCCAGCATAGGAACCATTTTTATTAAGGGAGCCTTTCGTAGAGTCGGTTCAATAAATTTCCATCGCTCCTTAACTCCCGGCAGCGACAACGGTTGTCTTTGGGCTGTAAGATGTAATCCTACCGGACGATGTGGTGAACAGTCATGTAAAATTTCGTTAATAATATTTTTATCTGTAAATCCTACTACATAATCAAAATACTTAACTGCATCCTCCGGATAGCAGCGTGCATGCGGACCACCTAATACAGTAACAGCACCGCGCGACCGTAAGAGATTGCTTAAAGCATAAGCTGTTTGTGCACCTTCGGTAAATGCACCGATAAATATTATATCTGCATTTAGCGGAAGCTCCTTCATCAGATCTTCCTTACCCGTATAGCAAACATATGTAACATCATGGCCTTCTTCCTCACACCATACTCCTAATACTTGCGGCATTATACTCGCAAAGTTCGCGAACATTATTCGCGCAAATAATTTTTTGTTAGGTTTTTTTGAGACAAGGTCTATAATCCCGACCTGAAGTTTACGGTTCATAAAAACACCTGCTTATACTTTAAATTTAGAATTATATCACTCAGTAAGTTAGATTGAGAATTGCTCTTTAAACAATTCTAAATAGAATCAATCCGGTTATCTTGCGAATAAAATATAGAAAACCTATCCGATTGTAAATGGTTCTAATGGATGGAAAAGGGATTAATCCCTTTGGATTATATAAAAGTGGATAGGTACGTCTAAAATCAAATATTTATACAATCCTTTTAATTACTACTACCTAGTGTCATCTTTCCATTTTTTTATCACCTAATTCATTGCCTTTGTTGTTTTGTCTTCTCACTATTCCGTCACTCTATATAAAATAAGGCCACTATAATAAAAGATTCCGGTTTACTGCAAAATATTTTAGAACCAATCATAATGTGTAGTTAAAAGATAACCTATATTACTTTTGGGGATTTTCTCTGTAACCAGACATTTGCATTTTCTTAGTGCTGTCTTTCATCATTCCACGGGGCTTTATCGACATATTGCCGCTATTCGTTTTCCTTTGCATCATACCCGTAATCATAGAATTCATCTCGGGGTTATCCATAATTGTTTTCCCCAGCTTTGCCATTTCCGCCTTATCGCCGTTGGTTTTATCTAACAGCATTGCCATCATCATTCCCCGCGTATCAGAATTTGATGCTATTTTTGTCATCCATTCTTTCGTCTGAACATCTATTGCTGTTTTGTCATTATTTTTTTTAACCTGAGCAATTAATGGAAATGACAAAACTATTAGGAATATTATTAAATATTTCATTTTTAGTCCTTTATTTTATTATGATATTTTTTGGCCGTTTATAAAACTTTTCAATAATAGATAGATTAAATGAAGACGAACTTACTAAAGCTTATCAATCATTATAATAATTTCTTTTTTAGTTTTGGATAATTTTTTTTGTAACCTGGTCAATAGATCGGTTTCATCGCCATTGCTTAATTTTAAATCATCTTTGGTTAACTTTGGATATTTTAATCTAATCTTCTTTTTAAGGGCAATCCAATTACCTTTATTATTAATCTGATACATAAAAAGCCTCTTTCTGATAATTAAACACAATTATATTATGAATAAAAGGTTTGTGAATATATAGGGCAAAGGGATGAAAAAGGAACTAGATTTATTGGATTAGTTTGTAATTTAAGTCAGATTAAATTTGTTCATCGGGAAAATTTTTGATTGCCGGATTACTCCTGGAAATATTTTGTTATTTTAATTTCAGCTAAATCCCAATGCTCAAAAAAAGTTCCCTTTAGTTATTAATTATGATCAATAGTGTGTGAAGATTGAACACCGTGATCTCCAAACTTCCAGCATTCCCATCCTGAATGATTTAATTTACGTTTTAATTTCCCAAACCGTGCCGGCCGATAAAAAACTTCTACCCCCATATTCATTGAGGGTCGCACGTATGATGGAAGGTCACCGCAATCACAATGCTCAATGGTTACTAAGGAGTCTTGTGTTAGTCCTTTTAAATCAGTCAATGTTTGATCATAAATCTTATTGACTGAATGTAAAAATATCCTTACACGTTCTGCATCGTACACTGCAACGCTAACTGCAGTTTGTACTTCCTTTGTCAGCCGGTCAAATGATTGTTGAGCGAATTTTTCTGCAAAAGCATGCACATCTCCGTCTGGCAAACTTAAGCCCAATTGCTCCAGTGGATCAAAATCAAAGTAGGATAAATGAAGATATCCGGGAGAAGCAATGATGAAGCGGGAAAAAGATCCAAGTGCGCCAATAGTGTGAGGTGTTCCGCCAAAACATGTGGAAAGTATCGTGAGATCGAACTTTGTAGTATCAGAAGTAAAGCCTTTCAATCCGTGCACAAGATCATTGACCGTAAATGCCCTTTCCGGATACGATGCATCGTAACCTGCGCCTCCGAATTCGGGAATTTCATGACCGCAGTAGATGAACATTCTCACCATCTTATGATGATTCTTCACCCGGAAACGGCGATACAATGCTACTTCCGGTTCTAACTTAGATTGTCCCTGATCCCGCCAATATGTTTCATCTGCGATAAGCTGTCCGTTCCGGAAATAATAGAACTTCCCGTCTCGTAAAGGAAAAAAGAACAGGAAATTCTGCTTAGGTCTTTGGTGGAAGATAAATACTTCAGCTTGCGGATTTTGCTTTGCTACTCTTATTGCTGCTGCCAGAGTTTCTTCATCTGCTCTGTGTTCGTTACCGCTCGTATCATGGTAAAGATAGTCCCCGTCACCATGAATTACCCACACAATTGAATACTTTGTTGGAACCACATTCCCTGCTGCATATTGTGATTCACTCTGAACGGGGAGATTAGCGCTGCACGAGGATAGAGACACAATGATTGCTAAACAACCTATGCTCAACAACAGTATTTTGAAAGGAGCCCTCCTATCCATTCCGTAGTTTATGTTTCGCATTTAACTATCCGCTAAAGCAAGAGCACAGCTATTATAATTATTAATAGCAGAGTGACAACACCAATTGTTACTGTCCCGGATGCCTGTTCCATAGACTGTACGACGTAATTAGAGAAGGAGTTAAGTTGTGAATCCGAAACCCGTTCGTAACCATTGCTGCCTGTAAGCTCATCTTGTTTTTCCTGCAGTGCAACTTTAAAGCGATCAATACCTAGACGATCTGCTTTCGAAATCAGGCCCAAGTTTTGAACTTTATCCAAAGCTTCAGACATGGTTTGAAATGATTCGTTTAAGATTATACGTTTTTCAATTGGGTTATCTGTTGCCTTCACTTTGTTGGCTGTATTGTTGAAGTATTTTTGAAGTTCACCTTTTCCGCCCGCAATTAATGGGATGGTCAGGACAAACATCATGACTATAGATCCGATAGTAATTCGCGCTTTCATTGTTGTTCCTTTCATAAAGTTGATTTAACATATAATTTCCAGGATGGGTGTTTTCACAAACAGAATAAATTATTTTATGCTCATCCTTTTTAGCTGTTTGCTGGCTGCAGACACCTTTTGTGTATAACATTATTTAAACATTGCTGATACCATTCAGCTAGTGAGATAATTAAACTGTTAGAATCTATCGAATAACTACCCGCAAAGAAATAGCCCAAAGGGATGAAAAAGGAACTACATCTTTTTTTTTAATAATGCCGGTTCAAGTCCACCTTTTCCATAAATATCCTAACACTGGAACTAAAAGATGGAAACAGCAAATACATAATAGTTTCCACTTTTTTATTCAACGTTAATCCTTCTTAGGTACAGCATCATATTTCAGCCTTTATTATGTATACAAAGATCAATGTAAAATAATATCCACGAAATATAGATTACCGTCAGATATGTATTGCCTCGAACCCGCTTATAACTCCAAACGCACTTAACAGCCAAAGAATCAGTACAATAATAACTACCGCATTCAAAATTCTCTTTACGGTAGCCTGCATAGGGATGAAGCGGTCAATCAGCCAGAGGACCACACCTACTATAACCAAAGTAATTACTAATCCACTCAATGACATATTCTTCTTCCTTTCATAAAAAGTTTATATTCCGAATCTCGAAAGACACAATCTTTTGTTTTTCTATCACCTCTCACCGAACAAGATTATTGTTAATAATAAGTAGCCTGGCGATTATTTTTAAGCTCAGTAATTTATTAGTTTTCATTTTGTGCCGATTAACTTCTAATCAGTTTATCACTCCGTTTGTTTGATTAGCTAAATAATTCTTCAGACCCATTTGATTAATCTGGGTAATCTGCTTTTCTCCCCAATCAAGGTGGCTTTCTTCCATTTTAATTATTTTCGTCAGCATATTAACGCTGCCTTCGTCCTTTATTTCATGTGCAAGGCTGACAGCAGCGTTATAAGTAAGTAATCCCATTAGTTTTGTTTCCTGGTTGTTCTTTACCATATCTAGGACAGTCCTGCCAATTTTTACCTCATCCAGCCTGGCCAAGGCTGGTGTGCCTTCTAAAAATATGATACGCTGAATAAGCCAGCGAACATGGCGCACCTCATCAATTGCTTGTCTATCTATCGCCTTATGAAGTTTTTCATAACCCCAATTGTTACACATTTCCGATTGAACTATATACTGGTTAATAGAAATAATTTCATCAGCTAAGCGCATATTAAGGACTTTGATTAATTTTTCATTGCCCTTCATATTAATTCCACGGTATAAATATTATAATTAAATATTATCATGATTAAACTTTCTTTTTAAAGTGCAGCCAACTGAGCGATACACCAAATATTACAGTAACAAGAGTAAGGAACCACAGCCAGCCATTAATCCCCATCCAGCCGTTTTCATTTTGCCTCCCAATCATTCCGCCACCCAGAAACAAACCGCTTCCGAAGTAAAGAAAGAACACTACTAAGAGTAGTAGAGCGAAGACTAAAAATCTATTGTTTATTGAATTCATTTATTTCACCTAATTAAGTATTATTTTTTTAATTTTTTCTTGAGATCAAAATTCTTCATGTGTTTTATACCGGCACCTGATAAATTTTGGATCTTTATAAAAACAATTTTATTCTTAATAAAACTATGAAGTAGTCTTTGTTAATACAATCGTGCAAAGGGATGAAAAAGGGACTAGATTTTTCTAGATGGAAGAATAAAAGTGACTATTCGTCCATAAGGGAAGCGGTATTGTTTGAATTTTTAATTGCTTCTGTTGTGTTTACGTATTTAGCAATTTGGATGCGAGTATGAAGCGTTAATTTTTCAAGTATGTTATGGACATGGCTCTTTACTGTGAATGGAGAGAGATGAAGTTCTTGTGCAATTTCTTTATTGGTGGAACCATCGGCAATTAACTCGATTACCTGCTTTTCTCGTTTCGTCATTCGAACTGATTCAATTATCATAGATGGTTGTGATCCGTTAAGTGCATTTTCAACAATCTGTGAGAAAAGCGATCCGGTCAGATGCGCGGGTAATATTTGTTCTCCTTGAAAAACAGATCTAATGGTTTTCATAAAATCATTAATTGTTGCGTCTTTTAGTAAGAAGCCTGATACCCCTGCTTCTACAAATTGAAGAACATCCGATTGAATAGGTATTAAATCCGTCACTATTGATTTTACTTCAGGGTAATGCTGTTTAACTGATTTTACAATTCGCAGACTGCTTTGATTTCGTAAACCGAGATCGAGAAGCACAATATTAGGGTTGAACTGGCCTATCATCTTTAATATGTTTTCGCCATTTCCAGCAGTTGCAACAACATGCATATCAGCCTGCTTTTTAAGCATAGATACAATGCCATCACGCAAGAGCCTATTATCTTCTATAATAAGTAGTTGAATTTTCTTCATTTATAAATTTTCAATGTATATCAATAAATTTAATATAATAATATAATAATATCCACATTACCCCGATAATGATTTAATATTATTTAACTACCACAACTACTATCAGATAATAAGTTTAGCGAGATAGAGTATGCACGTGACTCTCACTCCGCTCTAAATAATTGATCTCAAAATATTAAGGTTTTGTTCTTAGTCTTGTTCCTTTTTGCTTAATTTATGAATCATATATGTTTGTCTTCAAAATTATCTGCTTTTCTGCTCTCAGCCATTTTTTTCTGTCCATTTGAAAACCGTTCGATTTTTGCTTTTTCCATCTCGATAACTTTAAGTGTTTCCGATTCTTCTTCTATAAATTCAGATCGCAATACTGTAATTTGGGCATCCGCTGCTGCACGTTTAAGTTCTAAACCGAATTGTTTGCGTTCAATTTCCTCTTTACGTAATAATTGTTCTTCATTATTTTTCGCTTCTTGTGATAAACGCGCCGAACCAGTCAATACACCTTCCGGACCAATATAAACGTCAAGCAATTCAATTCCGTGGTCGGTAAGTATAAACTCACGAATTTGATTGGAATGTGCCATACCTCGAGATTTAAGAATATAAATTCCTCTGTTACGCTCACCTCCGATTTCAATATCGCGTAGAAGCAACCATGTGTCTATAAGAGATGATATTGAAGTATCCGTGAGTTCCTGGTTATCGCCCAGATTTGTAAGACTTGTAAAGAATGCAGTTATGTTTCTCATCTTCAAAAAATCCACTATACGCAGCAGCATTATTTTTACCTCAGTTTTATTCTCTCCCATTATAAATGCATCAATAGGATCTAGAATAACTATCTGCGGTTTAATTTTATTAATTAATTTGATTGTAGTTGTCAGATGATGTTCCAATCCGTGCAAGGTCGGGCGCGTTGCATGAAAGTGCAGCAATCCTTTTTTTACCCACGGTTCCAAGTGAATTCCGATTGAAAACATATTGCGCATAAACTGGCTCGGGGATTCTTCGAAAGCAAAATAAAGGACACGCTCACCGCGCTTACATGCCGCTTCAACAAATTGCGCTGCAAGGCTTGTCTTGCCTGTACCGGCTGTACCTGAAACAAGCACAGTACTGCCGCGATAGTAACCTTTACCTGAAAGCATTGTATCAAGACGCGAAATCCCGGTGGATATTCTTTCGTTGGATGTATGGTGATTCAATCCTAAAGAAGTAACAGGCAGAATAGAAAAACCATCTTCATCAATTATAAAAGGATACTCATTCGTACCGTGCATCGAACCCCTGTATTTAACAATCCGCAGGCGGCGTATGGAAGATTGATCACTTACTCGATGATCCAACTGAATTACACAATCGGAAACGTACTCTTCCAAACCCTGGCGTGTTAATCTGCTATCACCTCGTTCACCGGTTATAATAGCAGTTACATGTTTCTTCTTCAGCCAGCCGAATAATCTGCGAAGTTCGGTGCGTATAATGGTAGAATTGGGTAACGCTGAAAAGAGTGATTCAATAGTATCCAGAACAACACGCTTAGCTCCTATGCTTTCGATTGCTTGGTGTATCCGGATAAATAATCCTTTCAAATCATATTCACCGCGCTGTTCAATTTCACCGCGTTCAACATGGATATGTTCAAGCCAAATTTTTTTATTAGCAACAAGGTCGTCCAGGTTGAATCCTAATGAAGTAACGTTAGCTGTAAGCTCTTTCTCAGTTTCCTCGAATGAAATAAATACGCCTGGTTCATTGTAAAGTGTTGCACCGCGAACTAAAAACTCCATCGCAAAGAGCGTCTTACCGCAGCCGGCACCTCCGCATACAAGTGTCGGCCTGCCTTTTGGTAGCCCGCCGCCGGTTATTTCATCTAATCCTTGAATGCTGGTAGGCGATTTTGGGAGGGGTTTTCTTCGAAATTTTACTTCTTTTTTCTTCTTAATATTTTCTCTGACCATTATTTGTCTCCCTAGCAAGTATAATATTTATCATTTCCCTTTTAGATTATTTTTTTATTTTAAGTTTTATCTCTTTAAAATTTATAAAAATCCGAAAAACAAAAAATCGTCCAATGGGATGAAAAAGGGACTACATCTTTTGGGCGAATAGACTACCTTTAAAAACCAATTACATTGCCTACTCCGCTTCGAAGTGCAAACCATACAAATTGAATAAAAGGTTCGTCCGGTTTATGTGTATATTTTACAACTCCTATTTTCATAGCGCCGGATTTATCCGGAATATTGTTTCCCCTTATTATAATTGTCTTAGCAACGAAAGAAGATACCCTGTCCAAGATACCTTTTTTACTCCCGGTATTTTTATTTAGAATGGCAATTGATAAATCATTATATACCGCACGCACATAACCGGTTGCATGCCCCGAATTAACATTGATATTATAAGTTGCAGATTGAAGAATTCCGGAATTAATATGATGATGTTCGGCTATCTCTAAAAATTTATTAAGATTGTTCGCTTCCATTTTATTTAGTGAACCTCTATAACTGAAAGAAAATTGCGGCGATCCCAGAGGAATAAACATGAGTAGTTTCATTGTACTGGTACTCATAAAGTCTGCTTTTGCATGAATAATAATAGTATCACGTTGACCGGTATGATTGACAATTCCTTCTGCAAAAAGCTGCATCTTATCGAATGTTACTAAAGCTGCTTTAGCATCAGCATAATACCTTTCGTAATAATTCAACCGGCTATTAATAACATGCAGACTTGCAACGCGGATTGTATCCTTTATCGAATCTAATCCCTCACTTGGCATTAAGGGACTTGGGGATTTTGTGTCAAAGGACTTATCCATATTTACAAGCACATCTATAAAAGCATCCCGGATATTAATTGACCGGGCGCGATAGTTGTTTCCATTTAACAGTCCGGAATATGAAAACCCATTCACAATTATGCTGGGAATTACAAAACTGTATCTAGTGTTTCTAAATTTGTTCGCAGCAAAGAATTGTTCATCGGTTATAAGAGGATGAAATCTAAGCGAATCAGCTACAATCATTGAATCTGGTACTGATAAATGGAGTCGAACACATTGAATTTGATTTTGTGACTGCTTAAAATTTATCACAATTCCTTCTGCATTTAAAACTGCATTGTCAAAGCTATTAGATTGAAATTTCTTATTAAGAAGAAGTTTTATCCAGCCAATCCTGTCTAAAGATATCATTTTAATTTTGCAAGAAAATGAAGAGTCGGTCTTTGTCAGTATTACTGAGTTGAATTCTAAATGGTTTTTTAAGATATAAAAATTAACATCGTTAATTTTTATTGTGTATTCAGGATATGCTTTTACAAAACCATCCATTATTCGGTTCTTAAGAAAACCGTTGAGGTAAGTTTGCGGAAAGAGGATGAATATCAAAGCAAATAAGATTATAATAATTCCAATTACGAGACTTACGTTCAGAGCTATTTTAACCGGTGAAAGATTTCTCCAATAAATAGTCTGTAAATATTTAATCTTCATTATTTTCATAATATTTTTTTCCCTTTGGTACTGAATATTTTCTATCAACAGATTTTCCCGGGCCTAACAAAACGGCAATCCATTTCGTTTCTTCATTGCTTTCAAATGCAAACTTCAGACTCATAGTAAGCGGAATGCATAAAACCGCACCAACAAGGCCTAGCAGGCTTCCCCAAAATATCAGCGAGACAAATACAACAAGTGTGGATAAACCAAGCCTCTGTCCCATAAGTTTCGGCTGAATAACATTACCAAGTATGAAGCCAACTAATAGATAACCGGCTGCTATAAAAATGGCACTGCCTGTCCCCAATTGAATGAAAGCGAGAAGTATAGCAGGAATTGCAGCTATAAAAGAACCGATATTTGGTATATAATGGAGCAGAAAGAAAAGGAAGCCCCAAAGAATTGGAAACTTAACACCAAAAATTGACAACCATATCCATATTAAAATGCCTGCGGTTAGATTAATTAAAGTCGCAATTATCAGATATTGTCTAATATCAATTACAAACTTTGTGAACCGTGGGAAAACTGCTTCAGGGTCACCTAGAACAGCTCGCAATTTAACGGGGAAACTTGAAACTTCAAGTAGTATAAAGGTAACTGTAACAAGAATTAGTATAATACTGGAGAGTGCCGAACTTAATTCTTTAAGTAATCCGGCAGTAAGGTTCATTATCGTCTCCGGGTTGATATACTTTAAGAAAGCCTTATCACTTATTTTTATGCCTTTGCTTGTTAGCAGTGATGTAAATGCTGTTATTTGCTCCTGTATACGCATCTGATAAAAGGGTAAAGAATCGGAAAAACTTTTAAATGATGCACCAACTAATACACCAATCATTAAAAGAATGATGACCATGACTGCTACCACAATTGCCACCGATATTATAGAGGGAATATGCTTGCCTTCAAGCCAAAGTACCGGGGGTGTACCGATTAATGCTAGGAAAGCACAGAGCAGAGCTAATACAATAACCGATTGAGCCAGAAATATTCCCGCCAATATAACTACAAGCGCGGCACCGATAAACAGAAAGTGTGATCCTCTTAATGTATTAATTGTTTTATCCATAATCTTGCCTTGATTATAAACTATACTGCACGCCTTCCTCTAAAAAAGCCAACTAAGATCATTATAATAGCAATTACAAGTAGTACGTGAATAAGACTACCAGTGACTGGGAAAGCAAAAAAGCCCAATAACCACAAAACGATTAAAACTACAGCGATTGTAAATAACATAATGTTTGTCCTATCTTTTTATAAGTTTTTACAATTTGATTTATGTAATCAATTAAAAATGATACATAACATTTATGATTGAAATATATGGACAAGTTTATTGTACAACAATCGTACATTGGGATGGAAAATGGACTAGTTCTTCTGTTGAGTATTTTCGATTCTAATTTAATATTAGACTTATTTGCATAAAAAATTTATGGATACCATAATTTTAAATTTTATCTTTTTACATTCTGGAATGATGGGAAAATAATAATCATTAGCTTTTTATTTTCTTATTTCTTTAAATATGTTAATGTTTTTTTATTGTTCTTTGGGTTGGAGTTTCTGGAATTACTAAAAGAAGAAATGTAATGATTACAAAATTAAAAAAAAGACCCGGATAATTTCCGGGTCTAGAATTAATATTAAATCGTTACCTCTTATTTACAGTGTAGCTGTACGATCAACTACAATCTCTACACGACGATTATTTGCTCGTCCTTCGGCGCTGTTATTGTCTGCAACTGGTTGTTCTTCACCTATTCCCTGAGCCTGGATAAGATCAGCCGGGTAGCCTCGTGAGATTAGAAAGGAACGAACTACGTCTGCACGCTTTTGAGATAGCGTCATGTTGTAACTTGATGATCCCTGTGAGTCAGTATAACCTTCAATTGTGAGCCTTTTTTCTTTAGTTACTAGTAGGGCATCAGCAACTTGGTTCAGCTTATTCTGTGCTGCCGGTAATAGTGTTGATTGATCCGATGCAAATAAGACACTGCCCGAAAGTGTAATTACAAGACCACGAGCTTCTTCCTTAACTGCTGCAAGCTTGGCAAGCGCTAATTTTGCATCAGCGGCATTTTTCTCGGCATCAACAGTCGCTTTTTGTGATATGACTAGCTGTGCTGATTTGTTCTTCATAATTTCAGCCTGAGTAGCTTCATAATCCTTTTTTGCTTTTTCAGTGGCGGCATTTTCAAAAGTTGAAGCAGCTAAAGCTTCGGCAAGCTTGGATTTTCGATCTGCTACATATGCCAGGTCACGGGTACGATATGAATCAGGATCATCCAGAAAAGATTTTTCGGCTTTGTCCAGTGCTATTTTTGCCTTGTGTAATTCTGCGGGAACTAATTGTGCTGCCTGCCCGTTACTTGCCTGTTGGAAAGCCGAACGTGCGTTAATTAGCTCTGATGGAGGCAAAGTTGCACTGCAGCTAATAAGCAAGCCGGCCAATGCCAGGGTAATAATATATATCATGGCTTTCATATTGTTAATTCCTTTCTTGAGATAATTTGTTATCTTGTTGAAGCTGCTGTACCCGTTCAATTGCCTTTGCAGCTTCCTTTTTGTCGGTGTCACTGCGCGATAGAGCTAATGCAAGTTCACCGTCAGTCTGGGACCGCAGTAACATCGAATCGGCTTGTTCCTTATCGCCCTTTTCCGCAAGCCCTTGAGCTTTTACTAACTCCTCTTTTGCTAGTTGCAAATAAAGAGATGCGCTGGGAATGTCGGAGGCTCCAACCACTTCAGCTGCACTAATTGCTGATGTGGAACCTTCTTTATCGACCACCGCTGGGCTGCTTCCGCATCCGGCAATTACTATCCCGAAGAGTATAGCCATGGTTAATATAGTCATTTTCATATATTTCATAGGGTTCTCCTTTTAAATTATCACGTAACATCATTTTCAATTCCTGTTTACCAAGAACGGAAAGTCTCTTTTTAATTTTAAAATAAATTACCGATGTTAGATACTATATACTATAGTGCAAAGGGATGAAAAGAGGACTACTTCTTTTGCTTGAATCCGTACATTTGATTGCTTTTTACTGATGGGTTAAAACTCGCATAATATAGATTGCTTGCTTTTGCAATATATCGGATGAAGTTAATAAGTGGAGAATAATCTAATGTAATATTTTTAGTTTTATTGAAATAAAATTTCATTATATCAAAGTAATTCTTTTTAAGTGTACTTTTGAATTTCGAACAAGCTGTTTTTATCGAATTGATTTTTTTTAAGAAAGTATTTTATTTCGTTAAAGGGTAATTGTCCGGGTAGTTTATTTTTCAATGCCGCCTTAGACAGCCACTCCAATTCATCAAGTTGAAGCAAGTGATCCGAAAAGGCAAGCCGTATGGCATCTTTTATAAAAGCCTCGGCAATTTCTTTGTGTGAAAATTTAGGCGGCTCTTCAATAATATATTTATGGCCTCTTATTTCATCGATAGAGTTATCTAAAAAGTAATGATTCATGCCGAGTTCCTCAATTAGCCGGTGTATAACTTTTTCATCTGCTTTTTTAATTTTCCTTTCTTTAACTATGAAAATCAAAATCCCTATTAAATAATTGCTTTTATCAGAATTGTTTAAAGTCATAAGGTACTCCGGAATAAATTAATATAAATTGAAAAACACTATCACAATTGTCATAGTAAAAGCTGAATAAAATCAATCGATTATCGGGACAATGATTAAGTAAGAATTATATTTATTGAAAAGCCGCCTCAATAAACATAGGCAGCTTATTAATATTAATTATTTATAATCCAGTTATAAAAATGTATTTTCATTAAAATTATCATTTAACTTCGGTTCAATAAAAAAATCTTAATTCTTGTAAATTAACTTTTTGAATTGGTTTATTTATTCTATTATAACTTGAATAGCCATCCAACCGTTACCATAACAAAGTCGCTTTTTGTCCCGGGCGAACCGGGAAGAGTTTGAAAATCATAATTAAGAAATACATATCTTATATCAGCCGAGATTATGGTTTGCCCCATAGGTATCTCTACACCCGCTCCAAAATGCCAGCCGAAAGCCTGCTTTGTCTGGTCGTTTATACCCAGTAAATGAAACTGTGAAGAATATGTTATTGAAGTATTATACCATCCTGCGCCTATGGCTCCGTAAAGAACCGGTATTGGAAAAAACATTCCCGTTACCATTACCGGCCAGGTAGTTACTTTAACATTACCGTTGCCATATTCCTCTTGCCTGTAATATATTGCTCCTTCAACACCAAGTGCAGGGGATAATTTCATTCGAAAAGCTCCGCCGACTAATAACTTACCATTATCGGCATCTGCTGCTTTATACCATCCCACCTGCGGTCCGAGATACATATCCTGTGCTTTTATAATTGCAGGAATAGAGATAGATAGTAATATGATTAAAATTAGTTTCTTATACATAACATTTCTCCTATTATATAATTGTGTTTAATTTATCTTATTAATGTTTGTTATAATAAATAATTATGAATGTTTCATCAATAGTACAAAGGGACGTAAAAAGGATTAATCCGAAGGCATTACGATTGTTGTCCGCTTCGTACATCTTATATTTAAATTTTCCCAAACAGTGTTTATTATTTCCAAATCTATTTTAATTCTGTTTTCAGCTAATTGGACCAGGGCCTAAATCTTTACAAAAAGATCTGTTCAATCTCAGATGTCATTCCGTATTTGACTAGTTGATGATCTTTTATCGAATTCGGTAAAAAAAATTCCGCGGTTCAACAAGCTGTATTACTGCGGAATTTTAATTATCATAGCAATATGATTTTTATTACTCGTTATTTATTTCTATTTGCCGGAAATCATATCCTCAAATTTTGTGCTTTGATCATCGCTTAGAACAGTCTTTATAGCGTCATAAGCATCGGTGATGAGCTGGTTAGTATCATCAACTTTTTGTTGATCAGTTGAAGTTAAGTTATTTATTTTTGTCTGAGCGTCGGTTAGGATTGAATCAACAACAGTTACTTGTGAATCGGTTAAAGTAAGACTATCCTTTAACTGTTTTGTAGTATACAATGAATCCGCATCCAGAACATTGCTAACGGAAATAGCTTTATCATTATTTAAGAAATGATATTCTTTATTGTTAGCTTGAAAATGTGTACTAGCAGACAATACGCCTGCAAATGTTAAAACGGCAAAAGCCGATAAAATTAAGAGTTTCATTAAAATTACTCCATTATTATTATTAATTCTAATCAGACAATTCATTTGATTATTATTGGCTGATAAAAATTTATCATTAACATGATATTTGTATTTTATTTAATTTACCTTGTTAACGCTGGTGATAATAAATATGAATAAATGGTTCTCCTATAGCTCAAAGGGATGATAAAAGGATTAATACTCTTTTCCATTATTTAGCGAAATTGATCTAAAGCCGGCAGTATAATCGTTATAAGTATGAGCCTTTTTTGTAATCAATACACGAGTATGGAGAGCTAGTTTTTCAAGGATGTTATGGATATGGCTATTTACAGTATAAGTTGAGAGATGAAGTTCTTGAGCAATTTTTTTATGGCATATTCCTTCAGATTTTACACTTTATAATAAAACAAATAAAGGCGAGGAAAATTTCTCGCCATTAATTTTTCAGACTCGACGAAAATTGGAATGGTTAATTACTTGTCGGTCAACGGAGTATTATCATCATCTAAATTATTTGGGTTGGAAATATATGCATGTTTTGCAATCTGTACGCGAGTATGGATAGCTAATTTTTCCAGTATGTTATGGACATGACTCTTTACTGTGTAGGATGAAATATGAAGCTCTTGTGCAATCTCTTTATTTGTTAAACCGTCTGCAATCAATTCGATAACCTCCTTTTCACGTTTTGTCATGCGAATGGATTTAAAAATAGTGGAGTGGTCCGTACTGTTAATTGCATTCTCAACAACTTGAGTAAAAAGCGAGCCGGTTAAATGCGACGGTAAAACTTGAGCGCCTTCATAAACCGAGCGAATCGTTTTTAGAAATTCGGCTGCCTTAATGTTTTTTAACATGAATCCCGAAACCCCCGCTTGGACCAATTTAAAAACATCGGTCTGAAGCGGTACAAGATCCATCACTATTATTTTGATCAATTGAAATTTTTTCTTAATTAGTTTTACAACGCGCAAACTGTTTTGGTTTTGCAGACCAAGGTCAATAAGGACAATATCCGGTTTGTGTTTTTCAATCAGCCCCAGTATGTTTTCACCGTTACCCGCACTCTCAGCAACATGTATATCCGGCTGCTTTTTAAGTATTGCGGCAATTCCGTCACGCAGAAGTCTGTTATCTTCTATAAGAAGTATACGGATTTTTTTCATTGTGCCTGAAATGAGTAGAGAAAAATTAAAATTTGGTTATGATCCCGATTCCCTTTGGATCATTTTACTTTAGAAATTAATGCCGGAACAATAAAGAACGAATCCTTTACTTTATCCTTAGGCAATATATTTAATTAATTACTTTTTGTAAAGTGAATGTAAACTTTGTCCCTTTTCCTAATTCACTTTCCACCCAAATTTTTCCGCCGTTTTTTTCTACAAACTCTCTACAAAGCGGTAATCCAAGGCCGGTACCTTTCTCTCCATCCGTTCCTTTATTTGTAAATACCGAGGTGAAGTTGAACAGTTGTGACAATTTTTCAGGTTCGATGCCTATACCGGTATCCAGGACAGATACTTCGATAAATCCTACTTCCTCAATAGATGAAATTGTTACCAGGCCTCCGGTTTTTGTAAACTTTATTGAATTTATTAAAAGATTTTGAACAACTAGTCGCAGCATATCATTATCAGCATAAACTAATGTGCCGGTCTTAATATTATTAGTTACTGAAATATCTTTCCCCTTAGCACTTTGCTTTACAATACTCATTACTTTATTTACTGCATCAGTCAGGTCAAGATTTACAGGATTATACTCAAGCAAGTCTCTTTGCAGCATCGACCAGCTAAGCAAATTTTCCAGGAGGCCGTACAGGTTCTTCAAATCATCATTCAACCCCTTTGTAAATTGTAATATCTCTTCATGTGATAAAGTATCAATTTCCGTAAGAAGCACTTCTGAAAAACCCAGCAATGAATGGAAAGGAGATCTTAAATCATGCCCTATAATCGAGAAAAATTTATCTTTGGTGGCATTTAAGATTTTAAGTTCTTCGTTAGATTTTTTTAAAGAATCTTCTATCTTTTGGTGTTCTGTTAAATCGATTAACGCAATCTGGCATTTTTGTTCCGGCTCAAATAAGTGGACTAATTCTAAGCCTTCAAGTAAAACCTTGAATACTTGCTTATCTTTGTTGACCACTTTCAATTCACATGATTGTTTTACCGGTGAATCAAAAACATTTTTTATAAAAGAATTAAAAATATCCTTATCTTCATGCAGCACATAAGTAGTAAAGTATCTACCGATTAATTTGCTCCGGTCACTCCCCATCATTTTAGCTGCATTTAAATTTACTTCTTTAATTTCGCTGTCATAGGTCAGTGTAAAGTATGGGATCGGTGCGAAATCAAAGAGGTTTACATACTTATTTCGTGATACTTCAAGTTCTTCCTGAGCAATTCGAAGTTCTTCATTTTGATGTTCCAGTTCAACTTGATGAATTTGAAGCAATTCTACCAATTTTTTAACATCTTCAATCTTATTAACGACGGGCGTTGTTTTTCTATATTCGCTTTTTCCCTTCAGTCTATTCTTTATATTATTTTCTAGTTCTTTCTTTGTACTTTTCATTTTATTCCCTCTTTATTTTATACTTTGAAATGAATTGCAAGAAGAATGAGTTTAGATTTTTTATCGCCTTGAAATATCTCGCGGCCATTCAGCAGTAATTTTTTTCTTTCCCCATTTTTGGAATTGTGTTCGAATTCGTAATCATCAAAATAATTATGCTCTGGAAGTATCTGCTCAAGAAGCTCCCGCAATTTAGGTGTTTCCCAATTTTTATCATCAAGATCGTATATAAATTTGCCTACAGTTTTTTTACTTTCGGTATTAAATAATTTATAAAAAGACCTGTTGGCCGAAATCACTTTCAAATTCTTATCAAGAATAAGCAGTGAATCTCTTACCGTATCAACAATATTATCGGAATACTCTCGCGCAAGCTGAACCTCTTGATTTAATTTGTGGATTTCTTCATACGCGGTTTTTAAACTGTGAATATTTGTAAATGTTACCACCAGTCCGTCAATAATGTTATTTATTGTCCGGTAAGGCATCATCCGCATCTGATACCATACTCCGTCATTGGTTTGCAGCTCAGCTTCCTTATATTTCAGTGTTCTTAATACGTCCTTTGCATCATCAATAAATTTATCATACTTAAGGTTTGTGGCAATGTGGATTATCGGCCTCCCGATATCGGAAGGAATCAAATGCATCACCTTTGTTGTGTGGATAGTAAATCTCTTTATTAATAAATTATTGTCTAAAAAGATTGTTGGGATATCAATGCTGTCCAGAAGGTTTTTCATATCATTATTAATTGATGATAAACCATCATTCTTATTCTCCAGCTCGGTGTTCACGGTAATTAATTCTTCGTTTAGCGACTGTAATTCTTCCTTGGAAGTTTCCAATTCTTCATTTGAGCTTTGCATTTCCTCGTTTGTCGATTGCATCTCTTCGTTGGTTGATTTAAGTTCTTCATTGGCTGTTTCCAGTTCTTCAATAGTTGATCTTAAATTTTCTCTAGTGGTTTTTAATTCGCGCTCAAGATCTTTGATAGTTTTTTCAGATTTCTTATCAAATTGGATATTTTTAGTAGTCTTTCCTTTTTTAACCGGTTTAACATCTTCAAAAATTATTAAAACGGAACCCTGCATTTCCCTAGGTTCTTTAACTTGCTTAACAGTAAGATTTAAAAATTGTGTTCTTCCGTTTACTCCTACTTTTACTCCTTCCACAGTTAATGATTTCCTGCCTGATAATACTTTCCTTACCAAAACCGGAAGCTCTTGTCTTAATCCTTCCCTTGCCATTTCAAATACATTCATTTTCGGTTCACCGCCGGAAAGCTCAAGGTATTTGCTGGTTCTTCCGTGGATATAAATAATAGTTCCGTCCTCTTTTATTATAACACAATTTGGTGAATAATTTTGCAGGATAACTTTTTCCCCCAGCCGGGGTATGTTTTTTAATTCATTTATTTCCATAGTTTTCTCATAAGTTTTTCCAATTAATCTGGATACCGGGAATTCTATAAAAGGCTGCGCCGAGTATATTGATTCCCTTCTTTTGTAAAATTTCCATTTCTTATCTATGATAGAAAACAGATCGACAAACCCGCCGATAGTTTCTGAGGAGCCAAGGGAAAGTATTCCTTCAGGTAAAAGACTATAATGGAAAAGCGGAATTACTTTTTTCTGCAATTCGACATTAAAATAAATTAAGAGATTCCGGCATGAGATTAAATCCAGTTTGGTAAACGGAGGATCTTTAATTATACTTTGCGGTGCGAAGACAAGCATTTCCCTAATTTCTTTCCTAATTTGAAAAAGATTTCCGTCAGAAGTAAAGAAACTTTTCAAACGTTCCTTGCCTACATCGGACTCAATCCCTGAATATAAACCGGTGCGGGCTTTATCAATTGCGATACTGTCTATATCAGTTGCAAATATTTGTACGTTAAATTTTTTCTTAGCTTCCTTCATACATTCAAGTAATAGAATTGCAACCGAGTATGCTTCCTCGCCTGTAGAGCAGCCTGGCACCCATATTCTTATCTTATCGCTTTCAGGTTTACTTTTTACCAGCTCTGATAGTATTTCCTTTAATTTATCAAATGATTCGGCATCTCTGAAAAAATTTGTAACCCCTATTAAAAGTTCCCTAAACAATCCTTCAACTTCGGCGGGATTTTCCTGCAGCATTCTGATATAGGCTGGCAGATTATCCAGTTGAGAAATATTCATTCTTCTTTCAACCCGCCGGTAAATTGTGTTATGTTTGTACTGTGAAAAGTCGTGCCCGGTGTGAGTTCTTAGAAGTATAAAAATCTTCTGAAATGTATTTGGAATTTTACCGTCGGTAATTGCTCTATCTAATAAAACACCTTTAATTTTTTGTGAGGTATAATTAATAAGCTGTTCCGGCATTTCTTGCGGAGGTAAAATGTAATCGGCTAAGCCGGTTCTAATAGCGCTGGTTGGCATGCCGTCGAATTTTGCCGAATTTGGATCTTGTACCATTACCATTCCTAATTCATTCTTTATGGCTTTTAATCCCGCAGTGCCGTCGGACGCCATACCGGAAAGAATAATGCAAATAGCTTTTTCACCTAAATCTGCAGAAAGGGACTTGAAGAAAAAATCAATTGGAAGTCTGAAACCATGTGCCTCAACTGGTTCTATTAATTGGATTGTTCCATGGAGTATTGCTAAATCCCGGTTAGCAGGTGCAACATAAACATGATTGGGCTCAACTTCCATTCCGTCTTTGGCTTGAAATAATTTCATCGTAGTATATTTTTGAATTAATTCGGGCATAATACTTACATGATTCGGATCTAAATGCGACACAATGATATAAGCCATGTTGGAATTATTACTCACATAGCTGAAAAATGTTTCGAGAGCATCTAAGCCGCCTGCCGATGCGCCGATGCCGACCACATAAAATGAATTATCCGGTCGCGGTGTTTCAGCTCTTTTTTTCTTCCTCTTAACCGGCGCCTTTTTAGAAATTTTTTTTTCTTTCATAACTTATTTCTATTTGGAATTACAATAATTCATAAACCTGTTAATAATATAAATATTTCCTCTTTCATTTATGAAAATAATTCAATTTAAATTAAATCCGTATTTGGAGTAAATCAATCGACCATATGGATGAATAATGGACTACATCTTTTGGGTGATGAGAAACTTAAATGGGAATATTTCAGTTTGAAATATTCCCGCTTTTGAACCTTATCGAATCGGCTTTTAATAATTGTTTAATGAAAGATGACAACATGAATCTTTACATTCTTATTATTAATCGTAAGAGTTGTATTTTATAACAAAATACTACCGTTATCAGCCAAATCAAGAAATCTTCGGTTTATTATTTCGGCTTTAGTTAATGTATTAAAATTCAAAAACAATTCGGGCAAATGAGTTTATTCAAATACCCTCCGCAATTATTAAATGATTTCTAAAATAGCTAGATCAATTTTCAAATATCAAATAAAAGTGAATTATGCTTTGAAATTTCGGAAGCGTTCTGCACCATTTAAACTGAGAAAATCACAAATGCATTAGTTTTATTAATGTAACCATTTTCAGTTTACATATTCCTTTTTATAATTGATTAACAATTATTAATTCTTAATCAAAGAAATATCGTACGCCAAGCCCGGCATCAATTCCCAGCCCGGAAGATGATGTTAATTGAAGAACCGGTACCAACTCAAGAAATACATCTATCGGGGTTGAATGAGGTAACCAGGCAATACCAATTACGCCTCTTATACCTATTGAAGATTCATAACCTGCGCCGCTGTTGAACCTGGCACCAAATCCATAATATATTGGAAATCTTTCAGTTGATCTTATTACGTTGAATGAGTGCCAGAGATAATCCATGTGAAAATGGACGCGACTGTAGTTTTCGTAGTGGCCTTTGTAATCAATACGGTCACCGCCTACAGACCAGCCAAGGCCGAAATCGAATGCATTAATCTTTGACGTCCATAGTTTTGCGCTCAAGCCGGTTGGTTCACCTAATATAATTCCAAGCCCAAATCCATGGTCCTGCGCTGCAACTGGTTTTGCCAAGATCATCATTAAGGCTAAGATGGTACTGAAAAAAAAATTCTTTTTCAAAACTTTAACTCCTTTTATAATTATTTATATTTATTTCAAACTTAAATTGATCGTTCCTAAATCAGTATTTTGTTTTGCAGCAACGATAACGTTAGCAATTGTAGTATCGTTATACGCAGCATTTCCAGAAGATATTTGCACAATATAAGTCCCTTGAATTAATGCCATTAACTTAAATAACCCGGTTGTTGTATCTGCTGCTGTGCTTACAGTATCGTTTCCGCTTATGGCATGAACAGAGGCTAAAGCATTTATCTGATTTATTCTGCCGGAAATCGTACCGGAGATTATCATAGGCACAACCCTAATAACAGGCTTCAGCTTATACTGACCGCTCCCGGTTAGTACTATTGAATGCTCGGTATCAAAATCAAGCATTAACTCGTAAACTAGTCCGTGTTGTATTTCAAATGCATGATTTAATTTTAATCCGCTTTGCATTCCGCTTGGCGTATCAAGATTAAAAGTTATTCCATTTACTACAATATTACTTCCTGTTCCAAGTATTAATCTTAGTTGTGTATAGTGCCCCGCATCGAGCGAACTGTTACCAAGGACAACACTTGCGCCGTTTCTTAATTTAAGCAAATCATAAATTGCAGCATTATCGTTTATAACAACCCAGCCGCTGCTTGAATCAGCTCCTGATTTATGAACTTCAACTCTTGTTACAGAAATATTTACATGATCAAAACTAGTGGGGGCGTCAACCATTGTTATTTTAATTTGCCCCTGCCCGTTCTCCGGCGATGCTGAATCAGAACAACTAAAAAGGAGAAGGGCTGCTGCCGAAATATTTAAAAATACAGCCAACCGTATTAAGTTATTTTTTGTTACTCTCATTATATTTTTCCTCTTTATAAAACAATTAATCAATCGGATTGCATATTTGTCCGTTTTTATTTTTTGTGATTCTTATGCCCATCTTGATTGCCTTGGTTACTGTGTTTGTTTTGCTTATTATTTTCTTTAGGTTTGTTGCCCTTGCCTTGTGCTTTGTTCTTATTCTTTTCCTGTTTTTGTTGCTTAACCCAGTTTTTATGTTCGGGATGGTATTTGTTGGCAAAATACTTTGAATCCTTGCTGTCTCGTATCGGCTGCTGATCATGACGATCTTTATATTGGGAATATTTTTCTCTATAGGTTTTATCATTTCGCCAGGGCTCCCGCTCATTTACTACTACTTTATGTGAATTATAGAAGTTATAATTATGATAACGTGACGGCACGGTAGAACTGTATATCCAATGCCCTCTGTTATAATAATAATACCGATGCAGAGGTACGCTGTAATAGACATCAATATCGGGCAAGTAATAATACTCAACATAATCATACCCGGTAGGGCCCCAAGCAGGCTGACTATCCAAATTGAAGTTAATGTTAACACGTACTTGTGCATTTAGAGTGTACGAAGCACTTAAAAAGATAAATGCTACGATTGCTGCAAATAAATAGCGCATATTGTTTTTCCTTTTTTAATTTCAGCTTTAAATACATTGATTAATTAAATAATCGTATCTATACCTTATTGATAACAAATATTTATTGGGTTATGATATGCAGAAAAGTTATGTTACACAATCGAGCAAAGGGATGAAAAAGGGACTACTACTTTCTCAAACATATCGGATTTAGATTTGTTATTACAGGGTATTGGAGAATTTATTCATTTGCGGAAAGTAGTTATTGCCTTTAATTACTACGCAGCCTAATCGAGCATAGTCTATCTTTAGACAATATAATGGTTACATTATTATCAAATAATAATAGATGTGTTTATAATAAACCGTTCCCTCAATTATCCTAGATAATAATCACTAAGCATAGTACGATTTGTAATACCAATATTATCATTAACAAAAAGATGAAGCTCATTTAAATCGACCGGCTTTATTAATACGTTAACCGGGTGGAGATAGTAACTTTGAATTAAAGAAATATTTTCTTCTCCATCGCTAATGAAAATGTAAGGTATATTTGTTATTCCTGAAAGACGAGAAATCGCCTCAATACCGTCTATCTCGCCTTTTAATACAATATCTGTAATTATTAATGATGGGTAATGCTTTAAAGCAACTTCAATCAATTCATCCCCTGAAGAAATTGGTTCAAATACATATAGGCCTTTTTTTTCTAGAAATATTTTTATCTTTAACGATGATGACAAATCCCGACCGCATACCAATATTTTGTTTTCCATATTATCTTTTTCCTATACGTTAAATTCGATAGAATGTACATTATTAAATCGGTAATAACAAGACCATACTTTCTATTTGTTTTCGAACTCCGGGCGGATTTAACATTTAATAGTAAAAGATGTCCGCCAGAAATCATATCAGGTAAATTCTTTACTTAATGGACTCGTCCTCTTGGTATTAAATGCAACAAAATCATCTCACCTCCAGTTCACAATCCATTTCTTCTAACCATTTTATTTTTTACACTGCATAATTGTCACTTTTCCCATTACTCAGCGATTTGTAGGTTCATCAAATTTACTAGGGTATTGGTTACTAATAGACTATATTGAACTATGATAAAATGTTAGGAAATATAAGATGAAAACAAATGATGATAAAAAACGTGAGAGAATCTATACACACCACAAAACTATTTTAGATACAGAAAAATTGATCGATATGCTGCCCGGGTGGGACAAAAAAAAATTCAATGAAATATTAGAAGCTCTGAAACAAAAAGATGTTATTGAAATTACCGGCAATGAAGTTAAAATTTTCATTCTGCCTATTTCTGAAAAAGAATATAAAAATGTTTTGGATAATGAAACAATACATCAATCAATTTTTACTGCCGATGAATCAGAACTGCTTACATTACTTTCTATGCAAAGTACAGCCAGTTAATATATATGACTAATACCTTTCCTATATAGAAATTACAGTATTAATTTCATTCGTAATTTCAGAAACAAAACTCTGGAAATAAAAAATGAAAATAATTTTGATATCTGAAATAAGCCAAAGTAGTTTTTAAATACCTTAACCGACTTTAAATTTCCACTTGTAATAGTTTTAGTTTTATAAGCACTTTAAATTGTTGGGGACATTTAATTATTCTGATTTCCCTTCTTTCATTTTAAGATAATCAAAAGTAATCAATTTAATTTTTAGTCTTTGGATTTTAAAAAAAGTGCGAATACCCGGAAATATCCGCACGCTAATGCGGGCGGAGGCGGAATCGACTTAAGAAATCCTCTTCTTGATAATCTCCGCCACAAGCATTTAAGAAGTATAGATTTGATGAATTACATAAATACACCAAATAATTAAAAAGCCCGCCGACATAAAATGCCGGCCGGCTTGAGAATACTATATTTATTAATTACTAAATTATTTTGCTATATAGTCTAAATCTGGTCTTGGCCTGCCTGTATAATCTTTCATGCTGATTAAGTACTGTGAAATTTCCTTATAAAGTTTACCTTCTTCTTTTTTCATTTCTTCGCTTTTTTCAGTATCATTTTTATAATAATCAACGGCATTTTTTGCATAGTCAAAAACTATTATTTCATTATTATCGCCGCCTATTCCCATCAGATAAATATCATATGCATCCGGAAAATTATTTTTTTCATAAACAGATTTCCATTCTTTTAATATTTTCATTACTTCTTTTCTTTTTTCAAGTTTATAATGAATAAATGACCAATGCACAAATCCTGCTTTATCAAGTGTTATCCTTGGTGTTTTAGGCAAATAGGACAACCCAGTTGACCGTTGAATTACAAATTCTTTAGTTGATTCTATACTTGCATTATTTTCATCCATAAGGGTTGAGAATTTATCCTTGTTTATTTTTTTCATTGCATTCTGAAATTCTCCGGGCATAGAGTCAATAGCAGCATAGTCTGCAATCGGACTAACATAATAAAAATGCATATCATTTCGCTGGAAAGCATAAAAAGTTAAAGCCAATCCCCCTTCGTGCATCATTGCGGACCAATCTTTTGATGTTTTTATGTACTGTGAAATCATATCGATTTTTGCAGTCTCTTCATGCACTAACCATAGTTGGTCTTTTGGTGCATCTTGTGCCATTACAGAATTGCCCATAAATATGGTAATAATGGCAATTAACAGTAATCCAATGAATGTTTGTGTAAAGTTTTTTAACATACCCACTCCTTTATATTAAGTTATTAATAAGATACTACATTTAATTATCCGCAAATTTGAAATATCACTTCAGATAAAATGATTGAATACTGCCTATAACCGCAGTATTTAAAATTCTTCTATGTCAGGATAAGATGAATGAATTTGGACCGAATGGAATCCGCTTTATTATAAAAGTCTATAAGTACGATGAATAATACATTATTGATTTAATAATGTCAATAAAAAAAAATTCCAATCATGGAATTTCATTAGTTTAATTGACCAAAGCAGAAAAGCGGGAAAATTATGCCAACTAGTTATGACATTAAATTATCTATAATTTATTTCCAAATTTATATAATATTGAATTAGCAGAAATATTAAGAACAGTTGGAATGAAAATGAGATTGAAATATTAAATTAGATTAATTGGTTTGGAAGTCTCCAACTGCCTTGAATTTTTCGGTTGGATTGGTTAGTGTTAAAGCTCTTTGAAAGGATGTAAGTAACTATAAAATTGATTACTTAATTGATTACTCATACTCTATTTTAAAGTAATCAAATAGCCATCAAATTGGTTATCAGTCTTTAGGTTTAAAATAAAAAGTGCGAATACCCGGTAATATTCGCACACTAACGTGGGCAGAGAGGGAATTGAACCCCCGACACAAGGATTTTCAGTCCTTTGCTCTACCGACTGAGCTATCTGCCCTTCAAAAAATCGAACCCAAAAATAAAGATTTTTCTGTTAATCTCAAAAATATTTTTGATATATACTAATTAGCTTTTCGAGCCGCTTCACATTACTAATGCCATTATCGCTTTTTGTGTATGAAGCCTGTTTTCGGCTTCATCAAAAACAACAGAGTTAGATGAATCAACGACTTCGTTTACCACTTCATCTCCTCTATGCGCAGGAAGGCAATGCATAAATAAATAATCACCTTTGGCATTCTTTATTAATGCGGGATTAACCTGGTACTTCTTAAATATCTTTTTTCTTTCCTCGGCTTCTTTTTCCTGTCCCATGCTTGCCCAAACATCGGTATAAATTATATCGGCATCCTTTACTGCTTTAACAGGATCTTCAACTACTTCAACTTTACTCCCCATATATTTTGCATTGTTTAATGCGTTATCTACAAATTGTTTTTGCGGTTCATATCCTTTGGGAGAAGCGATTGAAATATCCATCCCTACTTTCGAGCAGCCGTGAAGCAGCGAATGTGCCATATTGTTTCCGTCTCCTACGTAAGCAAGTTTTAATCCTCTTAGGATTTTTTTCTTTTCAAGGATTGTAAATAAATCCGTAAGCACCTGGCAAGGATGAAGCAGATCAGTTAAACCATTAATGATCGGGATTGATCCGTATTTTGCAAGATCAACAACATCTTGATGATCGAATGTCCTAATCATTATTCCGCTTAAAAAACGTGAAAGGACTTTTGCAGTATCGGGTATACTTTCGCTTCGTTTTAGCTGTAAATCGTTTGGGCCGAAGTACATTCCTATTCCGCCTAACTGATAGATTCCAACTTCAAATGAAACACGTGTTCTCGTAGAAGGCTTGGAAAAGATCATTCCCAAGTGTTTTGCCTTCTAACAATCTATGCGGTTCGCTTGTTAATTGTTTTAATTTTAATGAAGCACTCAGTTCAAAGATTTGATAAATTTCTTCATGAGATAGATCGTTAATTGAAACAAGACTTTTCCCCTTCATATTAACTGACATATTTTACCTTCAAATTTAAATTGATTTGTTAATGAAATTTATAAAGTTTTTAACACGATACAAAAGAATTGATTATATGAAAAACAATTTCAAGAAAAAAAATTCGCCGGCTATAAAATAAATGAATATTTATTCCTAATTACCGGCGAAATTTTCGTTAATTATTTTTGAGATTAAATAATCCCCTTCTCTTTCAATATACTTTTTACCGTTACTGCACCTATTTCCTGAAGTTCATACTTAACTCGAACTGTTGGTTTATTGATCTTCAAAATACGGCCAAGATCAATTGGTGTACCTATTACAACAGATTCACAGTCCGTATTGTTAATAGTAACTTCAAGATCTTTAATTTGAGCATCACCATATCCCATTGCTGGTAATAGAATACCAATCTTGGGATATTTTTTGTACGTATCGCTGATTGAATTAACTGTAAATGGTCTCGGGTCAACAATTTGTGAAGCACCGTAATTCCATGCAGCAATCATTCCCGCTCCATATTCCATTTCTCCGTGTGTAAGTGTCGGGCCGTCTTCAACAACTAAAACTTTTTTACCGGTAATTAATTCAGGATGATCGACAAACAATGGCGAAGCTGCTTCAATTACTTTTGCATTTGGATTTACAATTCTAATATTATCGCGAATGATCTTCAGATTTTTGGGTTCCGCTGAGTCAATCTTATTTATAATGATTGCATCTGCAATTCTTAATGAAGTATTACCGGGGAAATAAGTCATCTCATGACCGGCTCTGTGAGGATCTGCAACCGTAAAAACAACATCAGATTTATAAAACGGAATATCGTTATTACCGCCGTCCCAGATAATTATATCGGCTTCTTTTTCAGCTTCTCTCAAAATAGCTTCGTAATCTACTCCCGCATATATGATGCTGCCCATAACAATATGCGGTTCGTATTCTTCCATTTCTTCAATAGTACATTTATATTTTTTTAGATCATCAAGTGTTGCATAGCGCTGAACTTTTTGTTTTACAAGATCACCGTAAGGCATAGGGTGTCTAATTGAAACAACTTTCTTTCCGGCATCTCGAAGCACCTGTACTACTTTCCTGGAAGTTTGAGATTTTCCGGAACCGGTTCTTACTGCGATAACCGATACAACCGGTTTAGTACTTTTTATCATTGTTTCATCGTTACCTAAAAGTCTGAATGAAACTCCTGCAGCATTTACTATGGATGCTTTAGTCATAACATAATTAAACGGAACATCAGAGTAAGAGAAAACAACTTCGTCAACCTTTAATTCTTTAATTAGACTGACAAGGTTCTTTTCATCATATATCTTTATTCCTTTTGGATATAATTTACCTGCTAATTCAGGCGGATAACTTCTTCCATCAATATTAGGAATTTGAGTTGCTGTAAAAGCTGTTACATTATAATCCTCATTATCACGGAAATACACATTAAAGTTATGAAAGTCTCTGCCTGCGGCTCCCATGATTAGGACATTCTTTCGGGACATAAAGTACCCCTTCCTATTTTTGTTCAACATTTTGTGTTTTAGAATCAATTCCGGTTATATCGTATATAACCATTATTAATTTGTATTTTTATAATATAAAAGATAAAAAATAAGGGGATGAAAGTCTCCTGAAATCAACATGAGACATGAATAAAATATTTATGCAGTAAATTATTGGTTTTATAAATTATTCAACTGTGACACTCTTCGCAAGATTTCTCGGCTGGTCAACATTCAAACCTTTCTTAACAGCAATATGATATGCCAATAACTGAAGAGGAATTACCGTTAAGATCGGCATTAACATTCTTATTGTATCGGGAATTTTAATTGCAAAATCTACAAGCTTGTCGATTTTGTCATCATGCTCGCTTGCGACAGCTATAATACGGCCTTTGCGGGCTTTTATTTCCTCAATGTTGCTTACAATTTTATCGTATGTGGAATCTTTGGGAGCGATGAAAACCACCGGCATATTTTCATCAATCAAAGCGATCGGCCCATGCTTCATTTCGGCAGCTGGATATCCCTCCGCATGAATGTAAGAAATCTCTTTTAATTTTAATGCGCCTTCTAATGCAACTGGAAAATTATACCCTCTGCCTAAGTAGAGGAAATTTTTTGCATCTTTAAATTCAGAGGCAATTTGTTCTATTTGATCATTTAATTTTAAAATGCTTGATATCTTGTCAGGTATAGCTTTCAATTCTTCCGCTATATTTTTGCCGTCGATTAAACTCATATTTTTTTTGCGGGCAATTAAAAGTGTGATTAATGCTAAGACAACTAACTGTGAGGTAAACGCTTTTGTTGAAGCAACTCCTATCTCAGGCCCTGCGTGTGTATAGACACCAGCGGAACTTTCCCTTGCAATTGAACTGCCCACAACATTACAAATTCCTAATGATAAAACTCCGCGTAATTTTGCTTCCTTTAAAGCTGCCAATGTATCAGCAGTTTCGCCGCTTTGTGAAATAAAAAGTATTGCATCGTCCTTATTAACAACAGGATTTCTATACCTGAATTCAGAAGCGTACTCAACTTCGGTAGGAATTCTTGTAAATTGTTCAAACATATATTCCCCTACAAGCCCGGAATGCCACGAAGTACCGCATGCGGAAATGATAATTCTTTTTGCATCCGAAAGTTGGTCTGCAACATTTTCCAGTCCCCCCAGCTTAGAAGTTCCTTTATCAAATAATAACCTTCCTCGCATCGAATTACGAACCGATTCGGGCTGTTCCATTATTTCCTTCAGCATAAAATGAGCATAACCGCCTTTATCAATTTCCTCAAGGTTCATGCTTATTTCATGAACTTCTTTTTCGATTTCTTTATCCAGAATAGTCTTTGCAGTAAAGTGATCTTTATGAATTTCAGCAATTTCTCCGTCTTCCATGTAAACAATTTGCTTTGTATGTGCAAGAATAGCCGAAACATCAGAAGCAACAAAATTTTCGTTTTCGCCTATCCCTAAAACCAAAGGCGAACCTTTTCTCGCAGCAACTATTTTATCAGGTTCCTTTTGATAGATTACTGCAAGACCGTATGTACCTTCAACTTCACTTAATGCCAGTTGAACAGATTTAAATAAAGAATGCCCTTTGACTAGGAAACTGTCAATTAAATGCGGAAGTATTTCAGAATCCGTTTCGCTTACAAATTTATAACCTAACTTTTGCAGGCCTATTTTTAGTGTCTGATAATTTTCTATAATGCCGTTATGAATTACAAATAAGTCCTTTGAAGAATTAAAGTGAGGGTGTGCGTTTATTTCATTCGGTATACCATGAGTGGCCCATCTAGTATGACCGATACCGAGAGGTCCGGTAAGATTCATTTTTTCAATTTTATTTTCTAATAAAGAAACTTTGCCTTTGTTCTTAACTACTTGAGAATGATTATTAAGAATTATCCCGATACCTGCTGAATCATATCCTCTATACTCTAATCTTTTCAATCCGTTAATAAGAATCGGAACACAATTTTTTTCGCCAATGTAGCCTATGATTCCGCACATCGAAGCCTCACTGTTGTTATTCAAATAAATGTTTCAATGATATATTAATTATAATCATATTAATCATAATTACAAATCAAAAGTTCTATAGTTCATATTAGAATATCTATCCGCAAGAATAACTTCGCCTTTAAAGCAAAGGGAAACTTTTTAACTAACACCCTTTAGGGTGAAGAGAAACTTTATAACCACACCCTTTAGGGTGAAGAGAAACTTTATAACCACGCCCTTTAGGGTGAAAAGACACTTTATAACCACACCCTTTAGGGTGAAGAGACACTTTATAACTGACACCCTTTAGAGTGAAAAGAAACTTTATAACCACACCCTTTAGGGTGTGGAACAGAATAAAAATAGAAAGGGCTTTAGCCCAAATATTTAAAACCATACTTTTTCATAAATTCATCATATTCTTCTGAATAATTCTTTTTCCTATGATGTTCTACTTGTTTCTTAATATAATTTCTTATTTTATTTATTTGCGACTCACTAACCGACGCTGCAAAATATTCATCTGCCCATTCAAACTTCATTTCGGTTATTTTATTCTTATTTATCCAGTAAGATGACTCGCCTTTTATTAAATTAATAATCTTGGCAACGTTCTGTTCAGTACCGAGAGAAATTAAACAATGTAAATGTTCTTTATAACCTCCAATTGTATCTATAAAAATTCCCTTCATCTTTGCATTTTCTAATATATGATCAATCACTTTATTCCTAACATTATCAGTAATATATTTTTCTCTGTTTTTAGTACCAAAAACAACATGCAGCCAGATTCTTACATATGGCATCTAATACCTCCCTTTTTTATTTGGGCTAAAGCCCAGTTTGTATTTATTTGCCAAATTCCGTCCTAAAGGACGGAGTCAATGAAACATTGATTAAATATCCTTCTTGACAATTAAAGTTTTTTTATTAACTCCGCACATATCTTCGACCTTCAGGGTGAAGAGAAACTTTATAACCACACCATCAAGGGTGAAAAGAAACCTTATAACCACACCCTTTAGGGTGTGGAATAGAATAAAAATAAAAAGGGCTTTAGCCCAATAAATATTTACTTTTATTCAACTTTGGCTAATTTCTGAATAACAGATTTAACAACATCACCGTTTTTATAAATAATTTTATACAGGTAAACGCCGTTCGCAATAACATCCCCGTCCTGGTCACGTCCATCCCAGTGTATGTGGTTAAAGCCTATTTCCAGTTTTGAAGGCGGAACGGATATTTCCCTTATCAATCTGCCTGCAATAGTGAATAACCTTATTCTTAATTCATCAGGCACTTGTACGCCTGTAAGTTGAAATGTAAAATAAGTATCGTTACTAAATGGGTCCGGGTAATTGTAAACATTGATTATGCCTGAATTATTATAAACGTAAAACACAAAATGAGTTGATGAAGAATCGGTATAGTTGCCTGTAGCATCTTTTGCAAGTATATCGAGTGTATGTTTGCCGTCTTTAAGAGCAGGCTGCCATATTATTTTTGCATCGGAGTTGGGATAGGGTGAATAAGAGTATTGGATATCGGGTCTATTAATATTTAATAGATTATTATCAAAGACAATTGAAAAATCTGTTGTATCCAGTGGGAATGGACTGTTATCTCTAAGCTGAATTAATACTTTAGGCCTGGCCGAAATAATATCTCCATCAGCAATTTGCTTGCCGTCAAATGTTACCGTTAAAGAAGGCTTCGTAGAATCTAAAGCCGAATAAAATTCTTTTTGTGCTGTGTTATTAAATTGGTAAAATTCATTAATTGGTGAAATGGCAGCAGCCTTAATTGAATTTTTATGCTGCAGCATATCTGTAGATAATGTAGTTGTAATCTGTTTTGAAGAATCAACCGGTAGATTAACATATTTTGAATAAAATGAGGAATCGGAATTATTTAAATAAAATTTAACGTTAACACTATCAGCATTTAGTAATCCGTAATTGTGAACTTCCAGGTTAAGATTGACAGGCAAACCCTGCAACACAGTATCCGGATTTATACTGAATTCATTTTTGCCCAATGAAATTTCCGGAAGAGAATTATAATCAGCAGCAACATATTTTAATTTTATCGGGTTAACATTATTAAAAGTCGAATCTGTAAAATTAAAGCTTAACCGTAGATACTGATATTTCTTTGCATTTAAGTTAGTAAGTGAAAGAAGAGGCGGTGTATTTACATTTAATGTGTCCCATATATTTCCACCGTTAATATTACCCATTAATATTGTTTTAAGCTTTTCATCAGAAGAAGAAACATCATTATTATAACTAATAGATTTCCACGAAGAAGCCGGACCAATTATACTTGTTAATACATTCCCCGAAGTATTTGTATAACTTCCTTTAAACTTAGAAATTTTAGAAGCGTATCCGCTGCGGAATGCCGAAGCATAGACAAGATTATTCACCCAGTCATAGCACCATGCATAATAACCTTGGATAAGGTGTATTGTAATCCATTCTTCTTCAAAAAATCCGTCAGATAATCTAATTCTTCTCATGAATCCGCTCTCATAATTTTCATAAGGGAAAGATATATCCATCTGCTACAAAAAATCCTGTAAATCCTGTATAACTTGTTCCAGTTATCTTCATATCTGGCTTAAGTAGTTCCCAATTATTTGATGGATCAAAGGTTCTCAATATATATTTTTGATTTCCCAAACTGTCTTTATAGGATATATTGTACACATAATTACTGTCAGATGTTACATAGTAAGATCCGGGGTCCACTTTACCGTCTGCTCCGTTTAATAATCCTGCAGGTATATATACGCTGCTTGTATCGCCGGTTGTTTTATTAATTTTTAATAAATAGTGAGGATTTCTTGTGGATGCATAGAGATAACCGTCTCTAAAATAAAATAAAGAATTATTAATTGGAGCAAAGAAATTAGGTATAGCACCGTAAAATTGTCCTTTCACCGTTCCGTTAAATCCTGTGCCTACTTTGTATATTTTTGTAGATCCGCTGCTGTTATTTTGCAACGCATAGTACCAGATATCTCCGAAATAAAGGTACGTTCCGTCTGTTGCTAATGCGGAGATTCCTACAGAATCTAACACTGCAGTATAGAAATTAATATCTTCTATAAAAGTATTGGCTGAAGGTTTAGGAGGCTGAATGCCGGTATTTAGTACATATCCGGAATCTGTAAGATTCATATTGTTTGTCTTAAACATCTTTAATTGTTTGCTGGAAACATAATAGCCTTCAAAATTCTGATTAATAATTGAAAATGTTCGTGGACTGCTCCAGTTGCTTGAATCATTTGAATTTAAAATCCTTGCACGCCAGAAATAATCTCCTTTTTGAAGAACCGGAGAGGCCCACTTTACTAAACCGTTTACACCGGAAAGCTGCGGAGACATAATAGGATTAGTAAAGCTCAAAGAAGTATCTATTTGAATGTAGTAAGTTAAAGGGTATGATAAGTAATACCCAATATCAGCAATCTTAAACTCAATGTTGTTTTTTAAAGAACTATATCCGTCAATCGGCGCAATAATACTTGGATTATTAAGATTGTAAATAGTAATTGAAGTTGATGCGGTGTTATCTGATTGATCCATTTCCGGAATAATATTTTCTTCATTCACCTTTGCTGTAAGTGTATAGGCTCCGGCTTTCTTTGGAACCCATGTAAAGTAAGTTGAATCCTCCAAAGAAAAATTCGCTAATCTCTTTTTAATCAATTGATATGAAGTATCAGGTGAATTTATAAATAATTGAACTGTAACTGTATCGCCTGGAAAATTTACACCGTAGTTCTGAATATCAACTTTAATTTGAAGTGTATCGTTTACTAATGTATTTCCTTTTTGAATTGATATATCCGTGGAGTTTATACTGAAATCAGGTTTATCGGGTATAGCCAGGGATAGTGCAGGATCACCTAAATATGTTAAATAAGCTATCTGACTTGCATAAATTCCGGTCGAAGGCATTATATCTTTTGTTATTTGAAATACGCTGCCTGTTATTTTATTATTTTGATTAAAAATTTGATCGAATATGAGATTGTCGACATATTTAGCAACAGTCCAATAAGTTAATCCGAAATTACCGAAGAACCCGATACTGCCTTTCCCAACTGCTTCATTAAATTGTTCGCCAAATACATCCTGATCATCAAAATGCGCTGTATAACAGGTTAAACTTAATACTAAAGGTAACCTTCCTCCGTTCTCAAGTAAATTAATATCGTCGTTAAGAAAAATTAAATCCCATTGGTACCCACCTCCGTGACCGTAATAATTTACTAAGGCGGTACCTTTGTTTATTTCATTTCTAATGGCAGGGCCTCCGCCCTGGTATTGAACATACTCCGGTTTGTTTGGAAATCCCATGATCTTTGAAGTACTAAGTCCGTGGGGATCTAAAAATGAGTATTCCAATTGCACACTTGCATCGTTAAGCCCAAGACTATTCTCGTCTGAAATACTTAATCCTGCAGAGATTAAAAGTATATTTTGTTTCCAGGGTTTTGAAGCATCACCAGGATAATTAATTATTTTATCAACCTGACTGTTCGCTTGATCCAAATTTTGACATGCAATTCTTCCAATAGCTAAATCAGGATGAATGTCATTTCCTGCTACTGAAACAATTAAGTTATCGCTTTGTCCTTCGCCATATGTATTTGTATAGTAAGGAATAGACGGGACATAATTATTCAAACTTGTTGTTAATAAATGTCTATAATCATGACTCATCCCCCCCATCAAAACTACATACGAAGGAGAAGGCTTTTGCCAATTATTAAATGCATATTGAACAAATTCCTGTAAAGCATCCGGATCAAGCAATCCGTTAGAGAATTCGTTATATATCTGGTTGACGTATACAATTTTTACACGTGGATTTGGAATTTGCGGATCCGGGAAATGAGCAGCACGAAAAGCAGCCAGTCTCTCGGCCGCAGCTTTAAATTTAGGATGAGTAATAATTATATAATCCGCTCCGTTGGATGTGTTCCTTAAGTCTGAAGACTCGCTTTTAACAATTGAATCCACGTTCATAAAATAATCATACCCGGCACAAAAATAGTCCGTAGGACTATTTACAGAGTCAACAAAAAGAATTGATTTATAAATATCGTGAGCTACAAAAGAATTTTTAATTACTTCATTTTTCTGAGGTATAAAAACTAGAATTGAATCGCTTGCCCATTGCAGCATCCAAAATCTTATTTTACCTGAAACATTTGGAGGACTTGAAAAATTTATATGGTTTGTATCTGCTGTATTATCCCTCCAGTAAGAAATATCAAACCAGTCAACGGCAATTTGATCACTGTTAACAATCGGACAAGCATCCCCAGTTACACTTAACTGCAATTGATTTCCAGTCGGATAAATTTGAATGCTGTCATTGGATACATAAAAAGTTTTATTAAATGTGGCAGTATTCTGCCCGCTCCAGTTTATACTGCCTAGAAGACTGGTCAGTTACGGCAATATATGCTTTATGATCATAAGTACATGAACTGCCGTTTGTTGTTAATCCTTGTAATTGAACACTTATCTTAACTCGGTTAGAGTCCAGGTCCCAATGAGGCATACTATTAAACCTTCCCGTAAAAGAATGGAGTATAGATCTATTTTGGCCTGATACTTCATCCCACATCCAGAAATCTCTGTTAGCATTTCCCGCATAACCAAGATTTTCGTACAAAGAATCCTTTTCATAATGGAGTGTAGTATAATTAGTTTGAAATGTTTTATCCCATGTATTTGGATAACCATCAGTTACTTTATATCTAAGTCCGGCAGAATCTGCTTGATATGAAAAGAAATAAACATTATCGTTATTGTAAATATTTAATTTACAAAAAGGTGTAGGCGTAGGCGGAAAGCCGACAAATTCTATATAATCTCCTGAATTAAAAATGCCGTCATGATTTGAATCAGAAACATAAATAGGAACTTCAACTCCGTTATTAATCAATTCAAGTTTTTCTAAAGATACATTATTTACGGGGACGCCGGAAGCGATTAATTGATCGAATGTTATTCTATATATACCTTTATTTCTGACATATATTTTATAATAATCTTTTGAGGGATTATACCAGTAATTTTCAGTACCGGCAACTTTTCTCGCTGGGACCAATTGATTAGTCCAACTTAAAGCTTCAATTTTATTTACAATATTATTCTTAATAAATTTATTTGTTTCAGGATCATTAATCTTTCTCGAAGTAGCCGCCTTACCTAAAGGCATTGTAAAGTCGACCTCAACAATAATCTTTTTATTATAATTCAATTGACGTGTAACGGGATTATATTGAAATGGCGAAGCATTCAATACAATTATATTAGAATAACGATAAATAAAATTATCAATAATTTCTGCCGGTGTCGAAGGGTAAAAGTTGTTTGAGCCGTAAATTCTCTCATTATAACTATTTGTGTTTATTGGTGTGGTTGCTGTGTCCTCCTCAGGTAGAGGAAGAATGCGTTTATTAGTAAAACTTGTTTTATCCAATTCCAATATTTTAACAGTTGGAGTTGAATTTGTGGGAATACCCAGGTCAATAAAATAGGCAGGCAGCCAGGGATCGCCCGCATTTCCCAGAGGGTAACTGTTGCCTTTTATTAATTGAAAAGTATTGCCATTAATTACTGTATCCGCAATATTGTATACTCCGTTAAAGTCAAATTCAATTTTAACATGATCCGAAGTTGACTCTAACAGTTTATAATTTTGAGCCCAAAGTGAGTTATATGATATTAGAAGTGCTGCAAGTAAGTAGAATCCAAACTTCATTAAAATCCTATTTGTGAAAAACATTGTTCCAAATTAAATTATTAGATTCTCTTCATCAAGGCGTAAAATTTCAACCAAAGATATTTCTGATAAACTTCTTTACTGAAAATCAATATTTATTGAACTCCAAAAAATATTATTTGTGTCTGTAGAACCGTTCATTTTACTTTGATTAAATTCATACACAAAACTGAAATAATAGCCGTATAATAATTCGTACTTCATACTCAACATAAGATCATCGCTGACTTCCCTGTTCCCGTCTAGAAGATATGAATAAAAAGGTTCGCTGAAATCGGAATTATTAAAAACACTGCCGCCGTAATTTTTTATTAAATCACCTTTTGAATCATAAATATTATTCCCATGCAGTGTATGAGAATAATCCAATTGAAGTGACAGCCGGGAAGTTGCTTGATAAGATAACCGGGTAGAAAGCCTTGCAGAGTTCGGCTGCATATTTGTTCCCAATAGGTATCCGTTATTTGTATAAGTTAATGCCTCTCCAACACCTGGATGTGAAAATATATAAGGCCTTGCCTGCATATATTCAATTATAAAGGAAACATCCGGCGGCAGCAAAGGATAAGTTAACATTGTACCTGCCTGCCACTCTGTTCTATTGGTGCTTGCTGCCCATTCTTTCTTGAACAATTTTTTAAAGTTTATATCGTCAAAAATTATTGACGACGATAACTCAATTCCATTTGTAATTAAATATCTCCCGTCGAATGTGAGAAATGAATTATCGAGGTCGTTCATTGAACGCTGCGCCGATTCCCAGAATAAAAAAGGATTAAGATAAGCCGCTTCTAGGGGACGATTAGAGTATATTATCATTTGTGTAATTCCGAATGATAATCTGTTGGTAGCTTGATATCCAAGACGGCTTATTGCAACATACTTAGGCTGCTCAGATTTTACATTACCGACCAGTGAATCAACATAAGTTGAAGTTGTTGGCTGCACCAGCCAGCCGTGTAAAAAATCGTAACGCAATTTTTTATATGCTATATCGAATTTAACAAAGTCAAAAAGTTGAGGATTATCTGAAAGCACCATTTTGTTAATGAAACCGGTACCCCAAAGGACCCTTTCCCTTCCCAATTCTAAACTTAAAATTCCTTTCTGAAATCTTGCGTAACCGCTTGTTCCGTCAAAGAAATTAATTTTAGTATTATTGAAAGTAAAACTTTGTTCCACACGTGGGTCTAATCTGGCGACATCCCGGTCTCCGTATTGAGTACCGTCTGCACCTTGTAAATAAAATCCGAACCATCCGTCGTAATCCCCTCTAAAAATCCCCCCTATATCCATCAATGTACTATTATTGTCATATTTACTTGAGTACATATATTTTAAGTTGGCCACCGGATCAATAAAAAATTTTATAGTCGAATCATGGTAAGCATATAGATGTTTTTCTTTATCTGTTATAATATTTCCGATTAATTCAGAAGGGAAATTATTAAAGATATTAATTTCTAAATTTTTTCCTTTGTTATTCATCCCGAATTTTTCTTCCATGCGTATCAGAAATTCTTTATCTATTGAATTTAATTCGGCCTTGCTGCTGTCAATCTTTAATAAATCATCCATAACCTTCTTTTGAGATAACGGAAGGACCGCATCATCATAATTTTTTAAGATACCCTGAACGTACATACGCTGAAGAAATGGATAAACCGGGTGTCCGACAGGAACAGTCTCTACTTGCGCCTTAACAGTTTGGAAACCTAAACTGGTAAGAATTATAAAAAAGAATGGGAATTTTAGGATGGATGATATTTTCATTACTGTAAAATGTTATCTATTACATACTCAAAAGATTTCTGGCATTATATAAATAATTTTCACTTAGTCGCCTAACACAATTTTATTAAAACATTGAAGGTTGCTTTCTCTAATCTTCGATGTTGCCCATCAAGTCAATTATTTTCAATTTCTAAAATAGTTATCTTGAAAAATATTCTATAAAGTAAGTTATAAATTCACTGTATACTAGTCTGTTTTTGAGATAACTGCTTTAAATCTATGCTTTTTAGCGGCTGAATAAATATTATTTTTCAAGTGCTTGAACCCATCCTAAAATAACTCACTTAAGAAAAGATGGTGAGTCTTATTTCTATTTTCAAAATCCTTCTCTATTTAAGAGAGGAATTTAGGGTGAGTTCCAATTTCTTTTAAGAAGCAGATCAAAAAGTAAATATCAATTAAAAAATCTGTGAAAATCCTTTATAATCAGTGTCATCTGTGGTCTATTTTCAAAATAACTTTACTTTTTGATCAACTTCATTAACAAAACTCAAAAACATAAAGGGCTTTAGCCCAGACTTTCTTCAAATCTTAATTATTAAATGTTAAGAAAATTTCCTTACGCTTATATCCCATCTTCTCAACAATTCCAAAGTTCTCATTTCCATTTTTCCACTATTCCATTTTTCCAAGATTCTATTTCTCAAAGTCCCCCTTTGGGGGATTTAGGGGGCCACTTTACTTTGTTTCCTCCCCGCCTTGTCTCTTCTGCCTTTTCACTTTTATCTTTTTAGTTTTGCCTTTTTTCTTCCCTCGCCTTTATCTTTTCTTAATACCTTTCATCCATTCTGAGTTAAAGATAACGGAGTGGAGTTTATATTTTCACTTTCAATTTCTATTGGATCAATTACCGAAGACGGCTGAAATGCTGGTACATAATATTTAAATAGAGCTACCCAGTCTTTTTTAGTTTGATAATCGTTAAAATTGCTGAACTCTTCTACCATTTGCTGAATTGAAGATTCATTATGAACACAGACTAACCTTGCTTTAAAAATTTTCTCATGTGATGTATTTATTACACCTTCTTCTGCGGTTAAAATTTCCTCAAACAGTTTCTCACCTTCTCTTATTCCTGTAAATTTAATTTTAATATCTTTATCCGGGACAAGATTATTCAACAAAATTAAATCTTTTGCCAGGTCAATAATCTTAATAGGCTCACCCATATCAAGAACAAACACATCTCCGTTTTTACCCGTAGCCCCGGCTTGTAATACTAAAGCTACCGCCTCAGGTATAGTCATAAAATATCTTTTCATATCCGGGTGAGTTACCGTAATTGGACCGCCATTTCTAATTTGTTCCATAAAGATTGGTAATGCACTTCCTCTGCTTCCTATAACATTTCCGAATCGAACAGCAACAAAATTGCAATTGCTGCTGCGGCCTGTACCGGTAACAATATATTCTGCAATTCTTTTGGAAACTCCCATAATGCTTGTCGGATTTACAGCTTTATCGGTTGAAATTAATATAAAGCTTTCCGTATTGTATGTTTTAGCGGCTGTTGCAAGAATTTGTGTCCCTAGAATATTTACTCTTACAGCCTCTTCAGGAAATTTTTCCATAACCGGAACATGTTTAAAAGCTGCTGCGTGCAGTACAACTTCCGGCAAGTATCTTTCAAATATCTTATTAACTTTTTCCTGGTTGGATATATCGCAAAGCATTATTTTAATTTTTGCGTCAGGCTGTGAACGCTTCAATTCTAATTCCAGGTCGCTCAAGTCGCTTTCATTAATATCCAGTATAGCAATTTCTTCGGGATGATATGAAATAACCTGGCGGGAAATTTCAGAACCAATTGATCCGGCAGCCCCCGTTATTAGCACCCTTTTATTCTTCAAATAATTGCTTATTATCCGGGTGTTAATTGACACTGCCTGCCTGCCGATCAGATCACTTAAGTCAATATCTCTAATATCATTCATACCGACTTTAACTGAATCAGAGATATCATTTATTGTGGAAACAACTTTTACATCATTTATACCTGAATTTCGCGCATACTCAAAAATTCTTCTGTGAAATTTTCTATCAACTGAAAGTATTGAAATAAGTATTGTATCGATTTTGAAATCTTTAATTATTTCAGGAAGGTTATCTATTTTACCGACTACTTTAATTCCCTGAATATAAAGATTCTGTTTGACCGGGTCATCATCAACTAAACAAACAGGATAAAATTTTCTTGACTCAGTTCTATGAATATCCCTTAAGAGCTGTTCACCTGCACTTCCGGCTCCGATAATTAGAGTCCTTTTTAACTCTGAATTTCCAATGTTCTGCCGCATAACCTCAAGATACATTCGCTTCGAAATCTTGAAGGCCGATGAGAATAAAAAGGTTAAAGAAAAATCAATCCAAAGAATGCTTCTCGGAAATCCTTTAAATAGACCTATATTTAATCCGTAAATTAAAACGAAAAGAATTCCAAAACTTACAAGGCAGGCTTTAGCTATATTCGCGAGATCCTGAAGTGAGACATATCTCCAGGATATATCATACAGCCTGAAGAAATAAAAGACACTTAACTTAATTATTAAGAAAGCCAGAATTATGGTAAAAAGATTCGGCTGTACTTCGAGGACCAGCGAAGGTTTAAATCTGAATATGAATGCTAATATTAAAGCTGAACTAAATGCCAGTATATCAAAAATTATAAAAGTAATTTTCCTCATTAAATTACTTGGAGATAAAAACAAGTTTCGTAATTCCCCTGTCATATTATTGCCTTAAATGTTGAATATAATATTTTAATATCCACAAAAAAATTCATTTCTTCAATGTATTTATTATACAACTTTATTTTCTCCGGTAGAATATCCCTGAGGTAAATGGCTTCACTATCATTAGTCCTTCGCAAAATTGAAGCTTCGTCTCTGAATTTTACCGAAGCATAATCCGATATTCCCGGTTTAACGGTTAATATTTTCAAATAATCATTCTTAAATTGATTTACATATTGTAACAGCTCCGGCCTTGGGCCTATAATGCTCATGTCACCCGATAAAACATTAATAAATTGCGGCAGCTCATCGATCTTAAATTTTCTTAAAAGCTTTCCGATTTCCGTGACTCGTTCGTCATTATATGATGATATACCGGGACCGATATTCTCGGCATTTTTAACCATAGTACGAAATTTAATTATCCTAAATTTTTTCCAATTCTTCCCCACTCTTTCTTGGAGAAAAAAGATAGGCCGGCCGGAGGTTATTAATATGGCTAAAGCTATTATTATAAAAAATGGTAGCAATATAGTAAGTGCTGTTAAAGAGAGAATTATATCGGCCAGTCTTTTTAATTGAAGATACATTGAAGAAGCAGCTTTATAATATATTTAAAAAACTTAGTGACATTTTTAATATTATCCTAATTTACTTTATTGTTGCAAATAGTCCAAAAAAATATTTCATATTCACCTTTCAAATTAAATCAAGATTGTATTCTAAATTTATATTGCCGGGACAACCTTACCATAAAAAAGACTTAATTTAAAAACATCTTATAAAATGTTACATTATATTTTTTTGTTATCTTATTTCCTATACTTTCCAGTTAGAGAATTTACTGCATCAGCCACCCGATTAATCTGTATATCCGTCATACCTGGCCATATGGGTAAAGTAATAACTCTTTCATAAATAAACTCGGAAACCGGATACATTTCCGGAGTTAATTTAAATGTATCCCGGTAGTAAGGATGGCGGTATAATGGGATAAAATGAACACTAGTTCCTATTCCTAATTCTTTAAGTTTATTAATAAATTCGGAACGGGATATAGTTAAATTATCAATATCCAGCAGAATAGGATATAAATGATGCGCCGATTCCCGGTCTGTTTTAATCCTATACAATTTTATTAATGGATTTTCTTTAAATAATGAATTGTACTTCCCGAATATTTCTTTTCTAAGCTTTAGCATCTGATCAACTTTTTTCAATTGGGCCAGTCCGAGAGAAGCTTGAATATCCGTAAAATTGTATTTATAACCAGGCGATACCACTTCATAATACCAGGAGCCTTCGGAAGAATATCTTTTCCAGGCATCTTTGTTAATTCCGTGCAGCCTCATTATAGAACATCGCTCTGCAATTCCTTTGTCATTAGTACAAATCATTCCGCCTTCGCCGGTAGCCAACGTCTTTGTGGCGTAAAAGCTGAAACAAGTAACATCGCCGATAGTTCCGACTTTTTTATTCTTGTAATATGCGGGTAAGGCATGTGCGGCATCTTCGATTACTTTTAAATTATGGTCTGTGGAAAGATTTAAAATCTCATCCATGTCACAAGGCTGGCCGCTGTAATGTACCGGAATTATAGCTTTCGTCTTTTTTGTTATCGCTTTTTCTATTTGTACCGGGTCAATGTTAAAGGTATCTTCCTGAACATCAACAATTACCGGTTTTGCTTTGAAGTAGCAAATAATCTCAGCCGTTGCAGTAAATGTCATTGCGGGTATAATTACTTCGTCATTTTCCTGAAGGTTATATGCTTCCAAAGCTAGATGTGCAGATGCTGTCCATGAATTAGCGGAGACAGAAAATTTAGATCCTATAAAATTATTAAACTCTTGTTCAAATCTTAATGTTTTTGGACCCATTGTCCACCAGCCGGAACGGATTGAGTCGGAAACTTCATTAACCTCATCTTCGGTTATAAATGGCTTATGAAATTGTATAAATTCTTTATTCATAATAATATAGAAGCAAAAATAATACCAAATCTAATTGTTTGCAACTTGAGAATATGATGATGGTTATTAAGCAATTTTTCTTACTTTCGGGAGAACCATTTACTATTTCAACAATCCAATTTTTTGAAAAAATGAAATAAACAAGTAACCTTATAAAAGATTTAAAAGAATTCTTTTCATAGTTTTTTACATTTTTCGAATGATCTCGAAATTTTTTAGATCTCAATTATATGTAAAATAATCCTTTTTATCGGGCAATATTTCCTCTAAAGTAACAATCATTTACAACTTCAAAAGGAGGAAATTTAATTTGGATGGTTATTTTCGAAGGGATTCATTTGGAGTTATGTTAAAACTAATAAACCAGGATATTTATTGTTTTTATTGATACTGAATTTATAAAATTACATACTGTGATTAAACATATCTGTATTCACCGCACTCAAGAATTTTTCAGCTAATACTTTATATTCATGATTTTGAACAACGAAATAGTGACCTGCATTGCCCATGTCTTGCCTTTCTTCAGGCGGCATTTTATATAACCTTATCATCGCGTTAGCAATGGATTTGCTGTTTTCAGGTTCAACAGTTATTCCGCACCCTGCTTCGGTTACTAGATCATTACCAGCATTAATAGCCTGAATGATTGGTTTCCCTGCCATCATATAATCCAATAGTTTATTCGGGCTTATCCCAAATCTAAAAATTGGTTGATTTTGTAATCCAATGTATAAAGCATCCATCATGGAGAGTAATTCCGGTATTTCATTTTTAGGGATTGAATCCAAGAAAGTAATATTATTAAAATTTTTCGATTCAGCAATTTCTATCAATTTATTTTTTTCCGGTCCTTTCCCTATTAGTAAAAGATGAATGGGAAAATCCCGGATATATCCAGCGGCTTTAATAAATGAATCCAATGCGTTTGCGACACCATGCGCTCCGGCATAAGCTATTAAAAACTTATGCTGTTTTTTAAGTTCATTAATTTTTCCTTTGTTTATTACAGATAGTTCTCTTTTGCCGCTCCAGTCTTCCTCGCTTATTCCATTCGGGACATATACAAATTTATCCGCCTGCAGGCCGTGCTTTTTCATATATTCAAGTGTGTTCGGCAGAATAGAAACAACTTTATCGGCGTTCCTATAAGCAAAATTTTCGGCTAATTGGAAAAGTATTATAACCGGATTTAGTTTTGACATATTCCCAAGTTCAATAAGTGAGAGAGGCCAAAGATCATGGACCTCAAAAACTAATTTTGCTCCGGATAATTTTGCTATCCTATAAGCGGGATAAATATCAAGCGGATATGTTGAGGATGCAATGACAATATCGGGCTGATATTTTCGCATAAAATATTTTGAATTTCCGCCATAAATTAAAAAATAAAACTTAAAATATTTATAAACCGGCCAATCCCGTTTCCTTCATAAGAAGGGGTTTTTATCCAGCAATATTCTATTGAATCAATGAGCTCATTAACTAAATTTTCATTCACATTGGGCTGCGTTATCCGCACATGTGAAAAAGATGAAGCAATAATTGCAACTTTATTGTTTTTTTTTATCCATTCTTTTGCAAGTAAATAAGGGCGATATTCCATCCCGAGTTGCGGGGAGCCGGCATAATGATTTATTAGCAGAATATTCATCAGTAGCTGTCCGAAATTATTGATTGTATAATTTTTCCTCCGGCACTGCCGTCGCCGAATAAACCTAATTTAGGGACAACTAAATTAGAGCTTAGATTTTTTTCTGCATTTATAATTTGTTCTTTATCGGCCCCAACAAGAACAGCGGCTTTGTTGTTAGTCAATTCAATCCATTCCGTTTCATCTCTAAGAATAACACAAAACTTTTTCATAAAATAAGCTTCTTTCTGTAGTCCGCCGCTGTCTGTAAATACACCTTTACAATTAGAAAGAAGAACTAGCAGATCAAAATATCCAGCGGGTTCAATCATTTTAATATGGCTAAAGCGTATCTCATTTTCATCAATAATTTTCTTTGTCCGGGGATGCAGCGGAATAATAACCGGTATGTCCCCTGATATTTTTTCTAATGCTTCAATAATATTCTTTAAACGATTTAAGTCGTTTGTATTTTCAGCACGATGAATTGTTGCTAGATAAAAATTCCCTTTCAGTTCTTGAATCATTTTCTTTATTTTATCTGAAGGTTGTGCGATCTTTTCATAATATAAAACCGAATCATACATAACATCGCCGCTTAAGATAACCTTTTGTCCGTACAATGATTTTTCACCTTCTAAACCAATTCCTTCACTCGTTAAATTATTCACTGCAGTGGAAGTCGGGCAAAATAATAATCGTGAAATTTTATCAGCTAATATTCTATTAATTTCTTCAGGCATATTTCGATTAAATGAACGAAGCCCGGCTTCAACATGTGCCACCGGGATATTCAATTTAGTCGCAGTCAAAGCTCCCGCCAATGTTGTGTTTGTATCACCGTATATTAAAACAATGTCCGGTTTAATCTCCAGAAGGCATTTTTCAATTTTCATCAGCATCATTGCGGTCATAACTGCGTGGGAAGATCCGTTCACATCCAGAAAATAATCCGGTTTGGGTATATGGAGTTCATCAAAAAATATTTGAGACATACCAATATCATAATGCTGACCGCTGTGTATGATTATTTCTTCAATTAACTTAAATGAATTTTCGGTATTCATCTTATTTATAATTCTTGAGATGACTGCCGCTTTTATAAATTGCGGTCTGGCACCTAGGATTGTCGCAATCTTTTTCTTCATTATTTTTAATTAGAAATTAGTTAATAGAATTACAATTGATTCTTTTTAGAATAAAAAATAAACTGACCACTAAAAAGAAGTTTAATTGTATTTATGGTTAATTTTGACATCCTAAAAATTTTGCCAACCATTGTAATTAGAAAATTTAAGGGTGATTCAATTCTCCAAAAAACATTAAAAAACTTAGGACAATTAAGACCTCTCCTTATTATTAACGTAAGCGCATCAATACTCGGTCGAATTTCAATTAATTGTAAATTTACTTCTTTCAACAATACACTAAATCCATAAGGTGTATAATTCCAATAACTTAATGCATGGTATGGTTCTAAATGAGATGTTGACCCAACAAAAATACCATTTACTTTTAATACTCGATTTACTTCATGAAGAAGTTCTCTTGGATTTTTAACATGTTCAAAGACTTGTTTACAATACACCATATCAAAATGATCATTTGGAAAAGGAATATTTATTCCATCAAATGTAAAAAACCTATCATTAATTTTTGTTTTATTTGAAATAGTAGGCGAATCATCTATATCAATTCCATACCATTCAATTTTAGAGTTTAAGGAAGTGAAATAATTTAAAGATTCACAGTTCCCACATCCTAAGTCTAATACAGTAAATTGTTCTTTTTGACCTGATAAATCAAGCACATCTTCGATATAGTATCTAATCTCTACCTGCTTCGAGTGATCACTGGGGATATAACTATCCAAAATATTAAACAAAAAATGTTTTTCCATAAGCCTATTTTTTATTTTAGTAATTGATTGTAAATATTTATCATCTTATCAACATTATTTTTCCAATTGTAAGATTTGATGACAAATTCTCTTCCATTTTGCCCTAGCTCTTTTCTAAGATATTCATTTAATATTAATCTTTCTAAAATACTAACTGTTTCCTCGATATTTTCTTTTTCAACTAGAAACCCCGTAGTATTATTAATAACAACTTCTGGCAAGCCACCGATATTTGAGACAACTACAGGTTTTTCGCAAGCTGAAGATTCAAGGACTGCGACTCCAAAGCTTTCACTCTCTTCAATCGACAGAGAAACAAATATATCAAGCATATTATGGTATTTTGGAATTTCTATTGGAGAAATATAGCCAGTGAAAACCGTAGAATCTGTCAGTTCGTATTCATCAACTATTTTTCTTAATTGTTCTTCAAGTTTACCACTACCTACAATTAATAACTTAAGCTTAGGAAGATTAAGTTTTTCTTTTAATTGTTTGAATGCTTTAATTAAATATTCGATACCATATTTTTTTTCTAGACTTTTTATAGTACCAATAACTATTTCACCATTTTTAAAAATGCTATCCACTTTTAAAGGTTTAAAGAGTTCAATATCAATACCGAAGGGAGTAATTACAATTTCTTTATTTGTATAAATTTTTATTTCTTTTGCCATTACCTTACTAGTTGAAAGGATCCTGTCAGCTTTTGATAAATTGTGCTTTAATAAATTCTTTGTTGCTAAGTTCTTTTTAGGAAAATTAAAAACATCCGATCCATAGACTGAGATAATATATGGGTGAAATCCACTTAATGCACCAAGTAAGCCGTAACTTGAGGCATAGTGTGCATGGACTATATTCGGTTTAAATTCTTTTATTATTCTTCTTATTGAAGGAAGAGCTTTTATATAATTAAGCTTTGAAAAATTACCATCCTGTTTACCGAAAATTTCTCCTTTCATTTGAAATGATTTAATTGTCAGATTGTCTATACCGAAATAATCATTTTCATTAAATTCTTTTAACCCAAATAGGAAAATATTAATGCCTTTTCCGCAAAGATATTTAACCCATTTAATTGTATGTGCTGAATGAGGGTCAGCCAGCATTAATAGTTTCAATTCCATTTATTGTATATTTTTGATAGTTATATTTCTTCTAAGGTTTTATTTTTTACTACTAATTTTTGGTAAAGAAATATTAAGACAGCAATTAAAATCCAGAAGGGTAAATCTCTTGTAATCCAGCCGTTAGTTAACAATCCAGTTGATTCAAAAAATGATCTAAATATTAATCCTATTACAGATCCAATTATTGCAGTTATAATAATTCTCCATTCCTGATCAATTTTTATTGCACTATAAATTTTATATGCCAAATAAAAAAATACTATAAATAAACCAATTGCACCTAATAATCCTAGTAATCCTAATTCGGATGTTCTGTATAATAAAAAGTTATGTGCTTGCCCTGCACCTGCTTCCTTATAGACCCAATAGATTTGCCCTTCTGTCCAGCTGCCAATCATCACAGGTAAATATTTATACATATAATTCTTAAACATCCCTGGGCCGCAACCTAGAATTGGATTATGTTTTATAATTCCAAAGGCAATATCCCATAAATAATATCGGGTATTTTCCAAAATTCTATTAGCACGAATAAAGGTATCAAAAATTTCTATTATTTTGGGAAAAATTGTAACTAATAAAATTGAAACAGTTAATGCAGAAATTGTAATCTTTTTGAAGAGCTTTTTATTTAGTTTTAATAAGACATAAATTGAACCTATAAAGGCAGCTAGAAATGCTGCACGGCTGTTAGTCAAGAGTAATGCAGCGACTTGTAAAACCAGAAAAAATGATAATACTATTTTACTCTTGGTATTTTTAAATTTATCAATGAATAAAAATGCCAAATTGATTGTTATTGTAATAGCAAAAACTCCGCCAGCTGCAGCAACATTTTTGTAAAACCCACCTTCATGCACTAGTCCTTGTGTTTCTAAATCAACAAGCTCCGCATGTGACGACCAAAAGAAATAAACTATAATCAATGCTAAGATAATCCCTGCACTCAGCAGAGCATAAATATAAGCTTTAGCATTAGATTTTGTATGGAGAAGTGAATAAAAAATATAAATTAGAAAAAAGAAAGTAATTTGACGAAGTAACTCCTCAAGACCTAAAGACACATTTGCTGAAAAAATAGATGAAATAAGTAGAGATGCTAAAGTAAAATAAATAAAGTATACCATTAAAAGCGGAATTTGAGCATATTTCTTAAATTCCAATCCAAAATTCTTAATGAATAAATATCCAAGAATTAAAAAACCAAATAAGTTTACAATAATTCTTAATTGTTCGCTGATATCACTAGTAATTACTAAAAAAGCAACAATGAGAATTAGAGGAATATACTTTTCATCTAAGATACTTTTAATTAGGATCAAAGTTGCAGCAAGTAAACCAATCCATACTAAAGGTATAAAGAATGTTGCAATTATTCCCAATAAAATTGAGAGGATTATCAACCCTTTATTTTTATAAAGTATATGCGCTACCAATTTTAAATCAAAATTATTTAATATTTTTCATTTATAAATTTTACTAAGATACAAGTAAACTATTAGATTAGAAATAATATTATGGAATAATAAATTCTATCATCTTATTGTCTCTCTAACATTACTATTTTATTTAAAAACTTTTTCACAGCTTCGTATACTTCACCAACAGATAATTGATTCATACATTCATAAGCAGGGCAATATAGCCCGGCTTGAGTATAGCAATACTGTTTATTTGGTTCAGGTGAACATTTTAGTTTTTTTTGAATCATTCCATGATATTTACCATATGGCAGGCTATAAAGTGGATTTGTTGGACCGTAAATTGTGAAAGTCGGTTTATTTATAATATTTGCAATATAAATTGGTCCTGAATCATTTGAAATTAATAGCCTACAATTTTTTAATATTGAGATTAAGGCATCAATTGAATTGCTTTGGAGTATATTAATATTGTTAACTTTTAATTCTTTTATAATTTCTTTAGGTAATAAACTATTATCAATAAAGGTACAACTATAGCTTTGGTTTAGTAACTTACCCAACTCAACATACTTTTCCAGATTCCACTCTTTTGCTTTCCAACCACCGAAAGGATAAATGAGAATAGGGGCATTTGTGTCCAAATCTATTGGATATTCTCTTTCAATTTCACCTTCATTTATTGGGAATAATAAGTTAACAACATCTATATACATATCAATGAGATGAGGTGTAACTTTTGGGGATTTATAATCGTTATAAATTTCATAAAAATATGAACTATTAAATCCGACTATTTTTCGGGCTTTTGAATTAAATATAAGGGAGGCAGCGGTAATTGATCCCGTCAGATCAACAATTGTTTCTGGTTTCAATTCTTTTAATAATTTTCTTGCTTTGAATGATGCTATCCGTCCGCTTAATTTAAATTCTTTTTTATTCACAGCCTGGTATCTAACTCCAGGTAAAATTAATTCATAAATCTTTTTTGACTCCGGAAAGCAATAAATTATTAATTTATTTCCATATTTATTTAATAAAAGTTTTATCGCCGGGATGGTAAATACGGTATCGCCTAATTTGTGCAATGATATTACAACTATATTAAAACTTTTGGATTTTGAAGAAGAAAATAATTTCCTTGTGCAGGAGAAAAATATTGATGAAAATATCTTTAGAGTGTTATCTATAAAGCTGTTCTTTTTAACATATTTTGAAACTTCAATCATCTATATAACTTCAATTATCCGAACTCGATTCCAATTTTTTATTTTATAGCAATCCCGGAAATAATATAATGCAAATCATCATTTAATATTTTATCGAATAAAGTGCTGTCGAATCTACCTAAAAATTCTTTCTGTTTTTCATTTCTGCCGAAACAACCAATAAAGCCAAAAGTATTATAATTAAAAGATGAATAATTTTGAAATAGTTCTTTCATTTCATTAACTGAAAAATAATGCCAATTATTTTTTAGTGCCCCATATTTGATTCTAAGTAATCTATGCAATTTGGAAGCGGAAAGGTTTTCTGAGAATAACAATGCACCACCTGGTTTCAATGCTTTATAAATCTCAGCAATTACTTTTTCAGCAGTTTGTTATCATTATCTCTAACTATTCCGCCTAAAATAGATTTGAAGCATACTACATCAAAATATTCTTTGTAAGGAATTGCCAACGCATCAACTATCCTGTATTCTATTTTTTTTGCAAGATTATATTTGTTGTGAATATTCTTAGTTGTTTCGGAAATCTCATTATATCCTGAACAAACGACATCATAGCCCTTTGAAGCTAGCCATAACGAAAGTCCTCCGTTCGCTCCACAACCTAATTCGATAGCTCTTGCATTATTTGGTATATGCTTTAAGAAATTGTCCCAAAATTCAATTGCTTTTGACCAGTTGACTATATCCCAATAAATTGAATCCTGGATTATATTTTTTGTATAATTTTTCATCAAAAGATTTTAATCATTAATATATTAAAATTACAAAAATTGTTCTTGTAATTTTTTGAATTAAGTAATTCAAATTTTGTGATACGCATGCTTTGGTAATGAATTTGAATGCTTAATTGATCTAAAATAAATAGCAAACTGAATTATTCTAATATTGAGATTCATTTTTTAGTAATCTCAATTAATTGCCAAAGTTATTTCCCTTCCTATTGTTTTTTAGCCTTATTATTTTATCTTATGATAAATAAATTGATAAAAATTATTGCAATGAATTTACCATTTATACATTTAATTAAATTCCATTTCGAACCTTTTTCTCACCTTTCGTATAACTTCTGAATGCGCTCTGTATCCGGGTCTGAATGCACTCTGAATGCGCTATAAATTCGTTAAGGTCTCGATATACTTCCGATGTACACTCGATTATTCCGGCATATTCAATAACTCTTTCAAGATTTACAATTTTGCTCAGCTAAAATGGTAAATAAATATTTATGCAAAGCTGCAATAACATTTTTCAAAATTTAATGGTAAAATGTTCTCTCATTCCCTAAATAGGCTCCATTCTTCTATTCCTAAAACCGTGATAGACGTAAGCAAACATATTTATTGCATTTTGGT
>CAVQBN010000005.1:0-294703 GCA_963710735.1 uncultured Bacteroidota bacterium
TATGAACATGAAAAACTGGCAGTGTCCCCCGAAGAAGAAGGTAATATATTAATTTAAATTACTGTGCAATATTTAAATTTTTCAAGTAAGGTTCAACCCAATCAACATCTGAAGCCATCAAAGGAGCTGCGGTAATTCGTCCCCCGAATCCTAAGAAGCGATATCCGAACATATTTATATTTGTCACCTTAATTTTTTCCAGCACCGGTAAGTTAATGTCAACTCCATATTTTCTTGCAAGTCTAACTGTGTACCTATTTATTGCGTTTTGTTCTTTTTTTATTGCAAGGTATCGTTTCATTTCATCTTTTACTTTTACAAATGGCTGCGCAGTATCAACTCTGGAAGGTCTTTTACCTATCAACTTAAAAATGGAATATCCTTCTCGCACTTTTAACGGGCCATAGATTTCGCCAACTTTCATTCGGGAAGCAATTTTACCAATGTTTCCAAAACTTGTTATAGGAAAATATCCAAATTCTCCTCTGTTTTTTTTCGTCCAATCACGTATGCTGTATTTGGAAGCTAATTCTCTTATATCGGCACCCTTACTTAACTCATTCATTATTTCAGAAACAGTGTCAGGACTATTTGTCAGCACTTCGATAATATTCACTTCTTCAGGATACACTTCATTTTTGTAGTACTTTAAGTAATAATTATATGCTTCTTTATCTTCAATCCCGGCAGAATCTATAAACTTGTTTTTAAGCATTTGTTCCAGATAATTTTCTTTCCACATTTTTAAATCTTTTTGTACTTCTGGTAAATAATTCAGTCCTTCCTTAATTCCTTCTCTCGCTAAAAGCTCGTCTTCAATTACTTTTCTGGTTTCAGAATCCAATAATTTAGCTACGGAATTCAAATCATATTTTACCGTATTAAAATTTTTAAATGCTAAAATACTTATAAATTTATCCAGGTTAATAGGGTTTTCATTAAATTCGATATAATTCATTTGTAATGAATCTTTTCCAATTTCATCTTCAATCTTCAATACATCTTCAGGTTCAAGGTACAGCGGCTGGTCATCTTTAAGCTGGTAGTTCATTTTTTTTTTTAAAATCAGCCGCAATCTTTCTTACTAAGCTTTGAAACAGCGGCTTTTTGATATTGACTTTTTTGTCTCTAAAGAAATTAATATAGAATTGCTGGAACAATTTTTTTTCTTTGCGCGCTTTAATTACTTTCTGAACGGCTCCGGATGCATCATCTTTATCGGATTGAGATTTAAAAATCTGGTTGATTATATTAGTCAACTTAAATATATACCAACCGTCAGGAGTTAAAAGTGGACTTGTATAATTTCTAATTTTTAACGAATACAAAGAATCTTCAATTTCTTCAGCCATTTGTCCGTATACAATTTCTTCAGGTTCCAATTGTTCTTTCTGTTCGGGGCGCGTTGCTAAAACTGAATCAAAAGGTACTCCGTCATTTAACATTTTATAAAGGTTCCAAATTTCTTTTTTATCTTCAGAAAAAAGAAAATTAATCATTAGTTTTTTACCGTTTCTAACGTATCCTTTAATTAATTCCTCGTCGGTTACTTTTATTTTGTCTTTTATTTCACGATGATACATGGCATCTCTCACAAACATCTTCTCAAATTCTTCATTAACAAAATTCATAATTTTAGTAGTGTCATATCCCATAGCTTCTGCCTGCTGTGCCCACAACTTTTCTGCAATTAATGAATATAAAAATTCAAGTTTAAGAGAAGGGGTTATTCTCTTAATTTGTTTTCTAAAGAGCGGAGTCATTTCGTAACGCTCTAAAAATTCTTCAGAAGTGATGGCAGAATTCCCTATAGTTGCAACAACTTTGTTTAAATTCAAATTGTCTTGTGCGTAAACCGCAATTTTAAAAGAAATGATTATTAAAATAAAAGTCGGCAATAAAACATTACGCATGGCAGTCTTTCAAATAATTAATTTTTCAACTTTAAACATATCCATTTAAAGATAAAATTATTTATCAAAAACTATTCCAGATTTTATTGACTAAAAATTTGAATTGAAAATTATTAGAAGTAATGAAGGGAAATTGCTGCCGGAAAGGTTATTCTGATCTTTTCATTAATCTATTGCTGCACAAAGGATTAAAACTTAATGAGGTTGCATCTGTTTCCCAGAATTATCTATTTAATTATCCAGCAAACTGGTTAAAGTTAAGTAAGCTAAGAATGGATGATGGAGGCCATGTGGTAAAGGCCGCTTACCTCAATGATGAAAAACCAGTTGACGAATTTGTAGCTCCCGCTAGTTGGCACTTCAAAGGATCACTTAGTGATGAGTAAATAATGGGGCGGAAACGCCCCTTTAATAAAGTTTCAAACTCCAACTCGCTGAAATGAGCCTCGCCAGAGTCCCTCTATACGTACCAGATCTATCACGCAGTAATTATAAAATTTTTCAAACCAGACAAGGCACCCTCTCTTTGTTTTCAGATGGGAAATCTGATCTAATTTTTTTTAGAAAATTTTTAATCGGTGTATCAGCGTTGTTGATTAGCCTCAAATTGAAAAAATAATGCCGCTTAGTCCAACACTGGATTATGCCTCGGTATGAATCCTTATAACGTTAGGCACTATTGTAATAGGTCGATTTTTGTTAGAAACTGATAACCGGGGAAAAAAGTCAAACTAAATTACTCAGCGGGCCGGTAATCAAGAAGTTGTGCGAAAACCGGCGAATGTCATTCCGTTCGCTGCGGCGGAGAGTATAAAAATTTTCTCACAGCCTCCGAAAGTCCTGGCTATAATTTCCGGAAATATCATATCCGTACAGGCGTATGCAATTTAAAGAGGCAGCCAGCTTGAGTAATTAATCTCCATTTTTTTTGATAAGCAGATTCATTAATGATTCCGAAGCAGCTTTTGCTATATTCCAAATTAGACTTCTGTTGGTTTCGTCGCCCATTTCATAAGTCAATGCCGGAGAGTTAAGTTTATTGAACATCCATTCATCTGAGGTCGGGTGAGAAGGATCGTTTAGGGACGCATCAATGTTTATTTTATAATCGGGTACAATTTTATGAATACCGTCAAACCATGCTGAAATGAATTCGTATCTCTTATCTTCAGGAAGTGTACTGTCTTTGGTCATAATGTAAAAAACATCTTCCTGGGTTGAGTGGAAGTCACAGCAGAAATAAATCTTTTTCTCCGGTAGCCGGTATAATTTTAATAATTCTTCGTTAACAGCTTTTGTTTCCGGCTGATTGAAACTGTGCCAATCGCGGTTTAGATCCACACCGTGAGCGTTATGACGCCAGTGTCCGTTGTCGACTCCGTCGGGATTAACAAGAGGAATTACAACAGTAGTAAAACTTTTGCGAAATTTTTTGGCCAATTCCGAATTTCCCGTAATTGTTTCAACGAAGGCTTTTAAGGCGAGTGCCCCCGTAACTTCCGGCGGATGCTGCCTTCCGGTTAAGACTACAAATTTATTTGTATCTGCGCTTTCGGTTATTAGAAGTTCGTAAATCGGTTTTTTATAAGTAGAATATCCGATGATCTTCTTTGAAACAAAAGGCAGGTTAGCCAGCTTATCAATCCAGACATTATATGAATTAGACGTAAGCAGTTCTTGCGCTGAAACCCAAAGAGTATCCGGCCCGACATTTAATTTTATCATGGCAGTTCCTTTGGCAGTATCAGGAAAGTAGCTGGTCGAATCTATACTGACCCAATTGATTTTATCATAGCTGAGTTTGGGAATGTATCTGTGTGTACCGTTTTTGTATGTCAGATCAATATTTATTTTTTGTTTTTTATGCGACCATATTTTAAAAGCATACCATGCGGAATTATTTATCGGTGAATTTTCGGGCTCGATAACTGCTTTATACAAGGTATCATTTACTTGAAAAAAATCATTCAGCCGGGCGCCTTCAAATTCGTTGCTGACATAAAGATCACTGCTGCTAAATAGGAATGTCCGTTTATGCTGTAGTTCAATCGCTTTATCGGTCGTTACAGTAGAACCGGGCGGATCATAGTAAAGCCCTTTAACAGTTGATTGTGAGGAAAAACAACCGGCAAAAAGAGAAGAGACTATTAGTAGTGTAATAATGGAATAAAGATTTTTCATTATCTGTAATTATTATGTTAAGAAATTAATTGTTGAATTATAAAGCATCACGGAAAATTCACTATTATCGATCCGGTTCATAATCGCGATACCAAATACCACAATAAAGATAATAATCAGTAAGAATATGGCGAGAATTATTATCATGAATACTTTTTGTATGAAAAAAAAATGAATTATGTCTTTCCAGCGCTGCTTCTAAAAGCTAGGGCTGATTCGAATAAGCAAAATTCGTAAATGCATCGGCGGATTCTTTTAAGCGAAGCCCAGAAATAATGAGAGGAATTCCGACAATTGCACCAATTATAGTTAGAGAATATAAAACTCCGACGATAATGTAAAAAACGCTGACAAAGCGCATGTTTGCAGTCATCTTGGGTATCAGCATCTGCAGAATTGGGGGGACAGTACTCATATCGCTCATTTATCCTCCGGATTAATTTGTAAATATTTGCAAATAATTTTGTATTCAATTTTGTAATTTGGTTTAAAATATTTTTAAGATCAAATTCAGGACATTTCACTTTTAAACAAAATCTTTAAGTGTCGATCAAACTTCTATCCAATAAAAAATCAAATCCCATAATCGTGGATTCAATATTATCCTTTAATTCTTTCTTTTGCCGGCAAAACTTCAAGGCATGTTGTCCACCAGCCAGTTAATATTGTTTCGATAAATTCATTCGGAAGTTTCTCTTTCCGCATCTCTTCCGCGAGTTTTCTGTAATTATAATCAATAGGTATATGATCTATCGCGACAGCTTCTTTCTCGATGGTTAACGCGGCGCGTTTTACCCGGTTTAACTCTATGCGGTCGCCCAAAACAGCAGCGCCAATTAGAATTGATCTGCCGTTAATCTGAAAAGTGATTGCTAGGTCCAATCATTTGGAAAAGTTTGCCGAAACGGAGCACTTCAGCCGAAGATATTTGATTTGACCCCATGCGTGTCTTAGTGCAGTTACAATTTTCCCATCATCTTATACAGTGTCGCAGTAAATGAATGGTATAATGTAAAAATATTTATTGTTAGATGCAGAAAAAAGTTTCAAATCTCATTTTCCCAATGGGTCCCATATTTCATAGCCCCGTCATATGGTACCAGATTTCTATCGCTCATATGAATTCGAAAGTTTCAAACCCGGTAAAGGGTTCAATACAATTCTGATTAGAAAATCAGATTGTAAAATTTTTTTTATAATTTTTTATTTACCCCCATTGGCGGCTAATTAAAATAATGAGCCGGACTAATTTATCCGGCTCTACTTCAAAGCTTAAACAGCTTGCTTACCTTCATCTGATAAGAAGCTCTCATTCTTTGTTCAACAAGATGACTTACATAATATGTTAGTATGTTGTATAGTGCCCACTGGTTTATAGGAGGAGTCTGCTCTTCTACATACTTTGCAGCTGTCTTTCCCATTCTGGTTTCAACTTCATTTTTTAAGTCATCCGTATACTTTCATATTCTGAAGTATATCGATTCTTTGTTTAATGACCGGGATATGTTCATAAGTCTGCTCAAGCTGCTCTTTAAGATTTCCGAGATTTATTCCGCTTGTATGCTTTGAGTAGAACTTTGAAAGTACTTCACCGAAGACCATTCCATTAGAACATATACCACGGATTGCACCCCAGAACATCCTCACTCCCTCTGATCCATCATAGCTGTTAGAGTCTGTAAAATTATTTGTGTAAATGGTTTTTTGTTCATAAATAAGGTTCAAGCCTATCTTTAAAAATAATTGAAAAATTAGAAAGAACAATTGCCCAATTTCTTATCGGCATAGTCCATTTTTTAGAAAGATCTCTGTAAGCGAGATAAAGCATTTTCTTCAAAGCATCATCATTTGGAAAAAGTGACTTTGCTTTCGTAACTTTTCTAAATTGGCGATGAACAGACTCAACAGCATTCGTAGTATAAATTATGGTTCTTATTTCTTCCGGGTACTTAAAAAAAGTAGCCAGATTATTCCAGTTCTGTCGCCAGGATTTTATAGCCAGAGAATATTTTTTAGACCAGTTATCTTCCAGAAGATTTAAGTTCTCTAATGCTGCTTCTTCAGTAGGTGCGGTGTATACAGTTTTTAACTGCTTCATAAATTCCTTTTGGTCCTTAGAAGCAACGTATCTTAGAGTATTACGTATTTGGTGTATCACACATAACTGGATTTCAGTTTTAGGAAAAACAGTACTGATTGCCTCAGGAAATCCCTTTAGTCCATCTATGCAAGCAATAAGAATATCTTGTACCCCCCGGTTCTTAAGCTCTGTCAGAACGTTAAGCCAAAAGTTAGCTCCTTCAGCTTCTCCAACCCAGAGACCGAGTAGATCTTTTTTACCACTGAGCTCAACTCCAAGGCATGTATATGCTGCTTTTGAGGTTACTTTCTTTGAGTCGTCTCTTACTTTGTAATGAATTGCATCAAAGAAAACTATCGGGTAAATACTTTCAAGCGGTCTATTCTGCCATTCTGTTGCTATATGAACAATCTTATCGGTAATGTTTGAAATTAACGTAGATGATACATCTAAACCGTATAGCTCTTGGATATGGGATTGTATATCCCGGACTGTCATTCCCTTTGCATACATGGAGATTATTTTATCTTCTATCGGACCAATGGTTCGTTCGTACTTTTTAACGATTATTGGATCAAACTCTCCGTTTCGATCACGGGGAACCGTTATTTCAATTTCTCCGTTATCGTTCTTCAGTGTTTTATAGGTTTTGCCGTTACGACTATTACCGCTGTTCTTCCCGGCTGGTGAGTGTTTCTCATATCCAAGATGTTCAGTTAGTTCGCTTTCAAGCATTTGTTCTAAGGATTTAGCTATAAGCTTTTTTATAGCTCCATCCTTTCCCATTAGGTCTTCGTAGTTTTTAGCTTTGGACAGATCGGCTTTCAGTCGCTCGATCATTTCATCAGTTAGTTCCATGAGTGTAAAGCTCCTTTCGGATTTTGATTAATAAATTAGTGATTTTTTTTCATAGATAAATGCTGTTCCGCTACGCTCCACAGCATTTATCTATATCTCTTTATTAATCATTTACACAAAATTCTTTACACTCCCCATTTTTTAGGAATAAATAAATCCTATATCAAATATATTAAACTCTCCACCCTCAGATCTCCGTATTCGGTTTTTTATTTCTCCTTTCACTTTGTTACACAGTTACTCATTTCATTTTTTACTTTAATTTATAACTTCTTTTCCCTTTAGCTAATTAAATATAAAACTAGACAATTCTACGCTTCAACCGAATAATTGTTTAATCGTTTATGCTTTTAATTGTTTAAATGAGAATACATTTGGGAAGCATGCTTTAGTAATCAATTCCTCAGCTGCAATGGATCTCAAAAGTCCCCTCCATCGGAGGGGATTTAGGGGTGGGTTTATTTTCGAATTTTTAAATTAAACATATCAACAGTTCGCTTCATCCCAATAATTCATTTATATTCTCTGCACCTTGCTTTTCCACTTTCCCAAAAGTTTACCTCTATTTTTTTATTACATCATCCACTCTGCTACCTTTTTACATACGCTCCAGGTACGCTATAACAAGCCTATGAAAAGCCTGTAAGCAGTCTACTGTTGCTTCCGAATTTAATATTTATTTTTTCATTAAAACATCAATAAGCACTGGGAAAAACTTTTTCATATCTTTATCAATTTTTTCTTATTCTTGTAAGGCACTTTCTATTCATAAAAAGAATAATTATTTTTATACCGGATTGTAAATTGCTAAGTACATTAATGTATATTCTTTTAAAGAAAGTAATTCATGAAAAAAGAATTATTAATTTTCGGTGCAAATGGAGATTTGGGGAAGGGGATAACTGAAGTATTATTAAATAAAGATTTTGATAAAGTATATCTATTTGCGTCCCGCTTTAATGATAATGAATATCCGAATGCAGAAAAAATAATTACTAAGGATTTATCCGTTGAAGAAAATGTAATTGAAGCTTTTAAGTCCATAAAAATTGAAAAAGACAAGCTCTTATTTCTGTATAGCACTATAGGCGGGTATTTTGGAGGAAAAACTCTTTGGGAAACCGAAGTAGAAGAGTGGGAAAAAATATTTCAAATAAATTTAAAAACTAGTTTTTTAATTGCAAAATATTTTGCTAAATTTGTAACGGAATCTTATGGGGGAGCTATTTGTTTTACAGCAGCTGAAACCGGGATACATGCCGAATCAAATAAAGCTGCTTATGGTGTTTCTAAAAGTGCTTTAATTCATTTAGTAAAAACTTTAGCGCTGGAGGGGTTAAAAATTAAGCTAAGCGTTAACGCAATTGCTCCTTATATAATTGATACTCCTTCAAACAGAAAATGGATGAAAGATACAGATTATGCAGGATGGATTAAACCAGAAGAAGTGGGCGAATTAGCATTTAGCTTATTTAATAATTTTAATTTCATTACTGGAAATATTCTGGAATTGAAAGATAGATTTGAAGTAGGAACTAAATAACAAAAAAGAGGATAAAGGGAGTCTTCCGAAAATATTTTTATAGAGATTAATTTTATATGGTTAATCTATAAACAAATATTAAATAAAAAGAAAACTTTCTCTCATTTTGAATAAAAAATATAATCATTAGGAGGTTATGCTATATGCAAATACTAGCTGCATTCACGTCAATCACTGCCGTAATAGCTCAGGCTACAAGCGGCACAAGCCCGTTAAATTGGTTAGCAGAAAAATATGCTGCGGGCGGTATTTTTATGCACCCGATTTTAGCTTGCCTGGTTTTAGGTTTAGCTTTCTCTATTGAAAGATTTTGGACTCTTTCACGTGCTAGAGTTAATACCAAAGATTTTATTATTAAAGTTACAAAAGCACTGGCAGACGGCGGTGTAGAAGAAGCAAAAGAAGTTTGCGCTAATACAAGAGGTCCTATTGCTTCAGTTTTCCATGCTGGTTTGTTAAGAGCTGATGAAGGTTTGGAAGCCGCTGAAAAAGCTATTATTGCTTATGGCGGAATCGAAATGGGATTTCTTGAAAAAGGTATGATTTGGATTTCTACTTTTATTACTATTGCTCCTATGCTTGGGTTTACCGGAACCGTACAAGGTATGATTGAAGCATTTGATGCTATTAAAGAAGCCGCACAAATTTCACCCGCGGTAGTTGCAAGTGGTATTTCTGTGGCATTATTAACCACATTATTTGGCCTTGTTGTAGCTATGATCCTTCAGGTATTTTACAATTATTTTGTTTCCAGGATTGATCGTTTAGTCGGTGATATGGAAGAAAGTTCTGTAGAGTTAATTGATGCTCTATACGAAATAAAAACGAAGAAAAAATAATTAATTTATCAGTATTTCATAATAAAATTTAAAATTAAAAATGATTAAGAAGAAAAAAATTGCAGAAGCCTCAATTCCTACAAGTTCAATGGCTGATATTGCATTTTTGCTTTTATTATTCTTTCTTGTTGCAACTACAATTGATGTTGATACCGGTTTGGGCCTTACATTACCGGAGTATGTAACAGACATAAAAAATGTTAAGGTTCCTAAAGAAAGAATGGCAGCTATTCTGATTAACGAAAACGGTGATGTGCTTCTTGATGGAAATCAAATCCCGGTTATTCAAATAAAAGATCAATTGAAGCCGAGAATAATTTCTAAAATTGAATTACCAAATGATAAGAAGCTGATCGTTTCAGTTAAAACAGATAGGAAAACAAATTACAATATTTATATTCAGGCATTAGACCAGATAAAGCAGTCCTATTTTGAGGTTAGGGATGAGTATTCGTTTTCCCATTACGGGAAAAAATATAACGACCTTGGTTCGGATGAGCAGAATATTGTGAAAGATAAAGTTCCAATTATCATTTCACTTGCTGAACCTGAATCAATTAAAAAATAAGTTTGAGGTATAACTAATGAAATTTGAAAAGAGAAGGGCCAGTACCAAGCAGGAAATTCCAACTGCCTCTATGCCTGATATTGTCTTTATGCTTCTTCTTTTCTTTATGGTAACAACAACACTAAGAGAAGTAGAAGTTCATGTTCAGTATGCCTTGCCCTCAGCTAAGGCGATTGAGAAAATTGAAAATAAAAGGCTGGTATCTTATATCTGGGTTGGAAAATCCGGCAATATCCAAATAAATGACTCGATTGTGAAGCTTAAGGATATTGAACCGATAATGTATGCGAAGAGAAAAGCTTTGCCTAACGTTATAGTTTCTTTAAGAATTGATAAGAACACGGATATGGGACAAGTAACTGATATTCAGCAGGAACTTAGAAAAGCATCTTGTTTGCGTATCAATTATTCGACTAATGTGAAATTATAGATAGACACTAAATATATTTTATATTAAATTTCAAGGCAGGTTTGTAATTACTAACCTGCCTTTTTAATTTATGAGGAGTATATGGTATTAAAAGATAAAATTAACGAAGATTTAAAATCTGCGATGAAATCCGGAGATAAACTCCGCCTGGAAACTATAAGGTCAATTAGAGCATTAATATTGGAGTTTGAAAAAAGCGGCACGGGGAAAGAATTCAATAATGAAGAAGAAATTAAGCTTTTAAGTTCTGCTGCTAAAAAAAGGAAAGATTCAATTGAGCAATATAGAAATGCGGGCAGGGAAGAGCTTGCGTCCAAAGAAGAAAAAGAATTAGCTATTATACAGGAATATTTGCCTAAACAATTATCCGAAGAAGAAATTCTTACTGAAGTAAAAAAAGTTGCCGGGAGTATAGGTGCAGGTACAAAGGATGATTTCTCAAAACTTATGCCGCAAGTTATGAAACTTCTTAAAGGAAAAGCCGACGGGAAAACTGTTAAATCTGTTGTTGAACATTTTCTGGGGATAAATTGAATATACTGGACATAATAATTTTTATCATTGTTATTGTTGGTTTTATACTCGGTTATAAAGACGGTTTTGTTAGAAAAATAATCGGATTGATTGGTTTTGGCCTCGCGATATTTTTAGCAATAAAATTTTCAGACATTTCCGGGAGATACATAGAAAAGCTATTCGGAATCGAATTTTACCTTTCGGAAATTATCGGCGGAGTTTTAATATTTTTATTCGTAATATTTATTGCCTCCGTTATGAAAAGAGTGGTTCATCCATTTGATAAAATAAATAATTTATTTAATCAAATTATTGGAGGTGTTGTCGGGATAATACAGATTTTATATTTCCTCAGCGCAATTTTATTCTTACTAAATATATTTAATGTCCCCTCAAAAAAGGTTACAAACGGTTCAATTTTTTATGGCCCGGTTTATGGGATTATTCCATCGACAATAGATTTAATAAAAAATTATACCCCGGAGACAAAAAAAATAATAAAAGAATATATAAATGATAAAGATTCTGTAAAATGATATCGCCTTCCATCATCGATAAATTAGAATATCAGAAAGTCCTTCAATATATCTCGCGTTACGGCCTCACGGAAAAAGGTAAGAATCTGTTATTAACATTTTCACCAATGGATAATCTGGGGGAAATTAAATCCGAAGGTGAATTAGTAAATGAGGCAAAAGAAATTTTAATAAAGAATATTCCTCCTCCTATTGAATATTTATCCGATCTTAACGAAACAATATCGATGGGCAATATAGACGGCGCCGTAATCGATAGTAAAAAAATTCTTGAAATATTGAAGCTCGAGGTTATTTCCAGAAATTTAGTGCACTATTTAAAGCAGAATTCAGAAACAGCCCCGGTGCTTTCTGAATTAAACCAGCATTTGTTTTCTGATAAATTATTTGAACATTATATACAGAAAATTATTAATGAAAACGGGGAGGTTCGTGATAATGCCAGTCCAAAATTAGCCGATATAAGAAAAGAAATTAGGGTTAGAAATGATGAGCTGGTAAAATCCGTAAACAGGATAATTAAATCTCTAACAGATAAAGATATAGTTCGTGAAGAATATTTAACACTTAGAGACGGGCGGATTGTAATTCCGGTAAAAGCCGAACATAAAAGACATATCAGAGGTTTTATCCATTCGGAATCTTCCACCGGCCAAACTGTTTATATTGAACCGGAAGAGACGCTGGAATTGAATAATGATATCGTTTCACTTTCCTTTGCTGAAAGAAGGGAAGTCGAAAGATTGTTAAGAGAAATCACAAAAAGAATTGGTGATGTCAGTATCCAGCTTAAAGAATCGCTAGCAACAGTAGCTTACATAGATACAATTTTTGCTAGGGCAAATTATTCCCTGGAAATAATTGGTTCTTTCCCGGATATAAATAATGAAAAACCATTCCGTGTAAACGATGCACGCCATCCTATTCTTCTAAAAAAATTCGGTAAAAGCGGAACTGTACCTTTAAATTTTTCAATTGGGAATAAAAAAGTAGTTTTAATTACCGGACCGAATGCCGGCGGTAAAACGGTAGTATTAAAAACCATAGGATTGCTGTCTTTGATGGTGCAGTCCGGAATTCATATACCGGCCAGCCCGGATTCAAACTTTCACTTTTTTAATAATGTTTTATTGGATGTGGGCGACTCGCAATCAATTGAAGATGACCTTTCAACATTCAGTTCGCATTTATCAAATATTAAAAATATTTTAGAAGATGCTGACGACAAATCTCTAATTCTTTTAGATGAAATCGGTACAGGCACAGACCCGGCCGAAGGTTCGGCATTGGCTGCAGCTGTTTTAATAGAATTGAAAAACAGAAACAGTATAGTATTTGCGACAACCCATCACGGAAGCCTGAAATTAATTGCAAATGATCTTGAAGGATTTGAAAATGCGGCAATGGAATTTGATACCAAAAATCTAAAGCCGACATATGTATTTAAACAAGGTATTCCGGGCTCCAGTTATGCTTTTGAAGTTGCCAAGAGAATAGGACTTTCCGATGATTTTTTGTCATTAGCATCAAAACATCTGGATACGGATAAACATAAGATAGAAAATTTCCTGGTGGAAATTGAACAAAAATCTCAGGATCTCGAAACCAAATTAAAAAATCTTGAAATTGAAAATACCAGGCTGCGGGGATTATCGAACCTATACTCCAGGAAAATTGAAAGTTTGGATGGAGAAAAAAAAGAAATTATTAAAAAAGCTAAATCGGATGCAGACGATTATTTAAAGGGAATAAATAAAAAAATAGAATCGGTTATTAAGGAATTAAAAGAGTCGAATGCTGAAAAGGAAGTTATTAAAAAATCCCGCAGCATAATTAGTGAAGTAAAACAAGTAAACAAGAATCTTTTCATCGAGAATCTTGATTTGTACCAGGAAAAGTCTAACTTTGATATCGGAAATTTTGTCTGTATAAAAGATACTCAAACTGTCGGCGAAATTATAGATATCATAAAAGAAAAAAATAAAGCTACAATTAAAATAGGTTCTGTAAAAATGCAAGTGGCTTTAAAAGATTTAATTCATGCTAAACAACAAAAAGATAAACCGGCGTACTCGGATAATACCCATTTTAACATAACGTCGGCAGAATACAGAATAGATATAAGAGGGAAAAAACCCGACGAAGTTGAATTTGAAATATTAAAATTCATTGATAATGCTTATTCATCAGGCCTGGAAAGAGTAGAAGTTTTACACGGTAAAGGTACCGGGGCATTAAAAAAAACCGTTCATGATATTCTGAAGAAACACGAGGGTGTAAAAAATTATTATTTTGCCCCAATAGAATTTGGCGGTGAAGGTATAACAATAGCAGAATTAAATTAGGTTGGTTTTGTTAAAAAAAATCTTAATAGCAAATAGGGGAGAAATTGCTGTTCGAATAATTAGAGCATGTAAAGAACTTGGAATTAAATCCATAGCAATTTATTCCGATGCAGACAAAAAATCATTACACACCCGCTTAGCAGATGAAGCATATAATATAGGCGAACCGGCCTCTTCACAATCGTATTTAAATAAATCCAAAATTATAGAATTAGCTAAAAAGCTAAAGGTAGATGCAATTCATCCAGGTTATGGGTTCTTTTCTGAAAATGCTGATTTTATAAAATCATGCGAGGATGAAAAAATTATTTTCATTGGGCCATCTTCAAAATCCGTAGCAATGATGGGAAGCAAAATTGCTGCACGTGAATTAATGTTGAAAAACGGTGTTCCAATAGTTCCGGGTACAACCAGCCCCGTTTCATCTTTAAAAGAGGGAATCAAGTCAGCTGAAGAAATCGGGTTTCCTGTTTTACTTAAAGCTTCTGCAGGCGGCGGCGGTAAAGGAATGAGAAAGATTTCATCTAAAAGTGAATTCAAGGAATCTTTTGAAGCGACTAAAAGAGTAGCATTGAAAGCATTCGGGGATGATGCAATTTATATCGAAAAGTTTATAGAAAATCCAAAACATATAGAAGTACAAATCATTGCAGATATGCATGGCAACTTTGCTCATCTGTTTGAGAGAGAATGTTCTGTTCAACGGAGGCATCAAAAAATTATTGAAGAAGCTCCTTCTTCATTTGTCGATGCAGAAACAAGGGCTAAAATTACAAGCGCTGCCCTAAGTGCTGCAAAAGCCTGTGGTTATTATAATGCCGGTACAATCGAATTTTTAATGGATGCTAATAAGAATTTTTATTTTCTTGAGATGAATACCAGGCTTCAGGTTGAACATGCCGTAACCGAATTAATTACCGGGATTGATCTTGTTAAAGAACAGATTTCTATTGCTTCCGGTAATAAATTATCATTTAGCCAGAACAATATAAAAATTAATGGTCATGCTTTGGAAAGCCGTATATATGCCGAAGATGCGGAAAATAATTTTTTACCTTCAACAGGTATTATTTACGAGTACAAGCCTCCCATGGGTCCGGGTGTACGTATTGATGATGGTTTTAATACCGGATCTGAAATTACAGTTTATTATGATCCATTAATCTCAAAACTTGTTTGCTGGTCGGATAACCGGACTAACGCTATCAATAGGATGAAAAGGGCATTAGACGAGTATAAAATTGCCGGCGTTACTACAAATATTTCCTTTTTAAAATCTGTTTATAATAATAAAAATTTTATAAACGGAAAATTTGATATTAACTTTCTGGAAAGAGAATCCGAAGCTTTGAATATTTTTATGAAGAAAGAAAGCAAAAAGATTAATCTGGAAAATGCTGCAGCGATTTTTACTGCTCTGGTAAAAGAAAATGCAGCCAGGCGAAAAGGAAATGAGAATAAAAATAATTCTAATCTTGAAAACAAGTGGATTGATTTAATGTATGAGTGATTTTGTTGTAACTTTGAATAATAAAAAGAAGACGGTTTCATTATCCGGGAACTCACACATTTTAATTGACGATCAGAAAATTGAGTATGAATTAATCTTATTAAACAGCCATACTTATTTATTGAAAATTAATGACCGGTTTTTTGAAATATCTGTTGACAAAACCGGTAACGGTAAATATTCACTCTTAATTGACGGGCACAAGTATGAAACAATAATCCGTTCTGCACTTCAGGAAAAAGTAAGTCAGCTGCTGCAGCAAAAAGATCCAATTCATATGAAAACCGAAGTAAAAGCACCAATGCCGGGTATGGTACTTAAAATAAAGAAAAATATAAGTGATAAAGTTGCACAAGGTGAAACAATATTAATACTTGAAGCAATGAAAATGGAAAATGATTTACGTTCGCCGCGTTCCGGCATTTTAAGTGAAATAATGGCAAAAGAAGGAAGTGCTGTAGAAAAAGGAACGGTCTTATTTACAATAGAATAATAAAGTTTTAGTACAATAAATAATTAACTATATTAATAACATAATGGAGGTCTCGTGAAGGTCAAGTTCTTTGCTTTTATCATTTCCTTAATTATAGTAGCAAGCGAAACTTTCGCAGGCGGTTTTCAGCTCAATGAACATGGAGCTAGAGCGATGGCAATGGGAGGTGCTTTTACAGCAATCTCTAATGATCCATCTGCAATTTATTTTAACGGTGCAGGCTTAACACAATTATCGGGTATACATTTAATGTTAGGTACTACTATGATAGCGCCTACTTTTTCTTTCAGAGGTGTTAGCCCAGACGTTACAGAATACGATGCTGCAAAGCAGACATTTTTTCCTACACATTTCTTTGCGACTTATAGTTATAATAAAGACTTAGCTTTCGGGCTTGGATTTTTTAGCCCTTATGGATTAGCATCTAAATGGGATCCAAATTGGGTCGGAAGATATTTAGCAGTTGAAACTAAACTGCAGACATTTTATATAACTCCTGAAGTTGCCTATAATCTTCTTGACAATCTTTCAGTAAGCGCGGGCTTAGTTTATACTTTTGCAGACGTTACTATTTCTCAAAAAACTCCGCAGTCTCCTTTTGCGGGAGATGCTTTTACAACTCTTACTGGGAAAGATAATTCAGCTTGGGGTTATAATTTAGGTGCACTATACAAACCCACCGACAATTTAACTTTTGGTGCATCTTTCCACAGTCAGGTTAAATATAATTTTACAGGAACAGCAACTACGACTGGAGCTCCTCAATTAGCGTCACAGCTTCCAAACGGTAATGCTTCAGCTGACTTAACAACACCGTTTAATCTTGCTGTTGGAGCAGCATATAGAGTTATTCCTGAACTGCTTTTGAGTTTAGATTTTCAATATGTCGGATGGTCAAGCTATGATACTTTAACTGTAGATTTTTCTACTCCTAAAGTTGTAAAATCCAGTCCTCGCCTTTATGATAATTCTTATATCATACGTCTCGGCGGTGAATATACTTTAACTGAAGACTTGAAAGTCCGTGCAGGAATTTATTATGATAAAGATCCTGTTAAACCGGAATATTTAAATCCTTCATTACCGGATGCTAACCGTCTGGGATTCAGTTTTGGTGTGGGCTATAATCTAACTAATAATTTAAATATCGACGCGGCATACTTGTTTATCAGAGGCAGCCAGCTTACAGTTACTGATTCTCAAGAAAATTATGCCCAGGGAATTTCTCCTTTCAACGGCACATATAATACAGCCGCTAATTTAGTCTCATTAACTATATCGTATGGTTTATAATTAAGAAAGGATGAAAAAAATGAAAAAGATATTTAATTTTACAATAGCAATATTCGTTACTCTTCTGGTGTTTTCAGGATGCCAGGATAAGACAGACATAACAGCGCCTACACTAAATCCTAAAAGTGGTAGTGCAGATTTAACAAGATTTGTTACAATTGGTAATAGTCTAACTGCTGGTTATCAATCCGGTTCACTTTATCAAAGTGCTCAAATTTATGCCTTTGGTAATCAAATAGCTCAACAAGTCGGTACAACCTTTGAGGAGCCATTAATTTCCGATCCTGGGACAGCAGGCAGATTGGAAATAAAATCATTCAATCTGGCAACAAATCAAATTGATATTTATGCGAATCCAAAACAGGGCTCACCTATAAATATCAGTTATTCTAAGCCTTATAATAATCTCGGCATACCTGGTGCGTTACTTTACGATGTTCTGAATGCAACAAGTTCAACCACTTGTGCTTCTGCATTATTTGCAAATAAACCTAATCCCCTATTTGACTTAATTTTAAGAGGTCATGGATCTCAATTTGCACAAGCTAAAGCTCTTCATCCGACTTTTGTAACTCTTTGGATTGGAAATAATGATGTACTTGGTTTTGCCACTAGCGGCGGTGCTTCTCCAGCTGCACCAACAGACCCCAACACATTTGCATTTCTTTATTCAAATCTTGTTGACAGTCTAAGTACATTGGGTGCTCAGGTAGTTGTTGCAAACATTCCAGACGTTACAAGCATTCCGTTTTTTACAACAGTAGGACCTTTAATAGCTCAGAAATTGGCTAACGCTGGTATCCAGGGTATTTTTTATCAAAATCATGGTGGATTAAGTACCAGTGTAGCTACAGTTATTAATTTAGTTTCCTATGACGTTCTGGTCACATTACCAGGAATGACATATGCGGCACTAATTGGCCATCCAACCGGCCAGTTTTATAGAGATTATGGCTACCCGGCACTTCCTCGTGGAATTGATACAACGCAACCGTTTGGACTTTCGCCAGCTAACCCTTGGCCGGACGCTTTAATTCTAGATGCTTCTGAGATATCAACAGCGAAAACAACAACAGCGTCATACAATAGTACAATTTCAAGTTTAGCTGCATCAAAGGGTTTTGGATTGTTTGATGTAAATTCATTTTTTAACCAAGTTGCGTCTTCAGGATATTCTACAAACGGATTAAAGTTTAATGCAGAATTTTTACTGGGTGGGCTTTTTGGATTGGATGGTGTTCATCCTACGGATCAAGGGCAGGCTATTTTGGCAAATGAATTTATAAAAGTTATTAACAGTAAATTTGGAGCAAGTATCCCGTTAATTAATGTCGCAGCTGTTCCGAGCAGTATTGTTCTGGCAAAAAGAAGTCTGCTTTCAAGTTTAGGTATTCCATATTTTCAACCAGGGTCATTTGATCATCTACTCTATTAATTATAAGGGATGGGAAACCATCCCTTACTAATTTTTACTTGAAAATTTTGATTTTTCGCAATATTACAATAAAATTTTTATGGTAGGAAAATATATCTTTCTTTAATATACTTTTTTTTATTTAATTACAGCGGTAGATTAAATAAACTTTTTAAACAATCATTGTAACTACAATAATTAAAATTACATTACGGAATGAGGATATGAAAAACAAAAATTACTATCTAATATCAGTAGTCTTATTATCGTTTATATTGGCAGCTTGTTCGGCTACGCAAAAAACAACTGAAAATGCTAAAGGATGAATCATCACCTAGTAATAAAAAGGATTCGGTTTATGTTTTTGATGAAGTAAAAACACCACAACCGGTTAAAACAACAGAGAAACAGAATGCACAACAGAATGATGAATCACAAAATATTACTTATACATATTATGTTGTTCAGGTTGGTGCATTTAGCACAAAAGACCGCGCTGATGAATTTGTAGCAAAAAATAAAAATAAAGTCCAGGATGAGATGAATATTTCATTTAATCCGGCAGTTAATTTATATGTTGTTCAATTGGATACGCACTATTCTTCGCATGATGAAGCGGAAAATATGAGAAATCAATTATGGAAGATGAGTGAGTTTAAAGATGCATGGATTGTTACCGAGCAAAAATAAATTGTTGCAGCATTTCATAATTTTACTATAATCAGTTTATATTTTGGGAAAAATGTTTTCCCTTTTTCAGTTTATAATTCATATAATTATTTTAAAAAAATTTTTATGATATAATAGAATTTATTTAAAAGAATGATTAAATTAAAAATAGAATTAGTAAATCATAAACAAGGGAGGTAATATGGCTTTTTCACTTAATAAGATTATGTTAATAGGAAACCTTGGCAGAGATGCTGAAACCAGGTTTACAACCAGCAATGTTTCCGTAACTAGTTTTACAATGGCAACTACAAACAGTTATAAGGGGAAAGACGGCAACTGGCTGAATGAAACTACTTGGCATAATATAGTAGGATTCAATCTTTCAGATTATTATAAGGAAAACTTAAAAAAAGGTAAAAAGTTTTATATTGAAGGTAGAATAACTAAAAGAGACTATACCGACAAAGAAGGTATAAAACGATATTCGACAGATGTTGTAGCTGAAAAAATTATTCCTTTAGAAACAGCCAGCGGAGATTCTTCTACAAATGAAGGTAATAATTCTACGGCAGGGGAATTAAGTGAATCAGGTATACAGACTGAAGAAAATGAGGACCTTCCATTTTAATCAATTATGTATAACATTTCAGGATAAAAGCAATTTTTGGATATAGATTGGCATTATAAACTAATTTTTCTTGTAATATTGTTTTTTTTATCTGCATTTTTTTCAGGTTCAGAAGTTGCTTTGTTTTCTTTAGATAAAAGGAAGCTTAAGGATAGTTTTTCTAAAAATCCCTTAATAGAAAGGTATCTATTTTATCTGCTCGAATATCCAAGAAGGCTTTTAGTCACCATATTAATTGGTAATACCATCGTCAATGTAGCTGCTTCCATTGTAGCTGTTTCATTGGCGATGGATTACGCAAAATTCTCTAATCTTTCATTAAATTTTGTTTTAACAGTTCAGATAATTCTATTGACTATATTAATAGTCATTTTCGGTGAACTAATTCCGAAAGTGTGGGCGTCTAAAAAACCCTTGTCGTTTGCAAAAGTTATTTCAATCCCATTGTTTTGGCTGAATGTTATATTTTATCCTATCGCAGAAACTTTAACCGAGTTGATTAAAATGATGGTTTCCAGAATAAAATTTGATAAAACAAAATCTGTAATATCACCTGATGAAATTTCAGAATTAGCCGATCTCAGCCATGAAAGGGGAGCAATAATACAGGAAGAACACGGTTTGATAAACGGAATAGTCAGTTTCCGTAAAGTCCTTGTACATGAAGTTATGACACCAAGAGTTGATATGGTTTGTGTTTCAATTGATTCCGATTTTGAAACAATACTGAAAATAGTAACAACATCCGGTCACAGCAGAATTCCTTTGTATGAGAATAATCTTGATAAAATTATAGGAATTATTTACGCAAAAGATATTTTACCATTTTTAATGAATGACGATTTACATAAAAATTTGTCTTTAACCAAAATTGCCAGAAAAGTATTTTTCATACCAGAAACAAAGAGAATTGATAATCTTATGCAGGAGTTCCAGGAAAAGAAAATGCATCAGGCAATTGTAGTAGATGAGTATGGCGGTACAGCCGGGCTTATAACTCTTGAGGATATAATTGAGGAAATTATCGGCGAAATAAGAGATGAATATGATAAAGAAGAAACTCCGGTAACAAAATTAACAGAAAAAAGTTATCTTGTGCTTGGAAAAATCCCTGTTGATGATCTTAATGAACTTTTAAATGCTGAATTGCCGACAAGTGAAGGTGAGTTTGAAACATTAGGAGGTTTAATTTTAAACTATGCAGGACATATTCCCAAAGAGGGCTATTCTTTTCAATTAGAAAATTATAAATTTACTGTTAAAGAAGTTTCAAATAAAAGGATTAAGAAGGTTTTAATAGAAAAACTTTCATCTGAATAAAAAATGAAAAAAGGGTGTTTTATTCAATTGATAATTGTATTAACAATTGCCACAGCGGCAGTTCTATATATAGTTAATAATAAGTTTGATGATTTAATATTTAATCCTAGTAAAAGTCTGATTGTCAGTCAAATTACTAAAGATTTGAATTATGTAAAAGATTCCCCTGAAAAGGATTCATTGAGAGTTTTAATCACTGATTATATAAATAATTTAAAATCAGTTAAAATGCTTTCTAAAGAACCGATCGGGCAATTTGCTGATTCTTTAAAAATTGCATTAAGAGATAGTGCGATTGATAAAAATGAATATAAAAATCTTTCTAAAATATTAAAAAGTAAATTTTACTATGAAAGACCAAAGAAAGACTGAAATAAAAGTAGGAATAACGGTTATAGTGTCTTTAATAATTTTTTTATGGATACTTGGCTGGGCTAAAAATTTTAGCTTCACTTCAAATGAAAAAACTTTGGAAATAGAGTTTAAAAATGCCTCCGGATTAGAAGTAGGAGACTATGTAACTGTAAACGGGGTTCGGAAAGGTAATGTACAGGATATTGAAATTAAAGCAGATGATGTTTTGGTAAAAGCTACTATTAGTAATGAGGTTAATTTAAGAAAGGATGCTAAATTCTATATAGCTATGGTTGATATGATGGGCGGGAAAAAAATAGAGATCAACCCTGGAAACTCTCAATCGCAACTGGATTATAATAAAATACAGCAGGGAAGCTTCAATGCAGATATCCCTGCAGTAATGTCGCTTGTCGGTTCAATGCAAGACGATTTAATCTCAACTCTGAAAGATGTAAAAGTTACGTTAAGTTCACTTAACAATTATTTAACCGATAAAAAACTAAATGAAAATGTTAAGATGTCTTTGGCAAATCTGAATAAACTGACACAGAAATTAAATTTGATGATGGATGAGAATAGAACAAACATTAATAAACTGACTTCTAATAGTGTTGAATTGACGGATGAAGCTAAAAATTTTATTAAGAATAATCAAAATGAAATTACTAAATCAATACAAGAAGCTTCAAATGTGTTAAGAAAAACAGATTCCTTAATGACAAAACTAAATGAATTCTCCAATGAGGTTAAGGATCAAAAGAATAACCTAGGTAAATTAATGTACGACAAAAATTTGTATACCAACCTTACCCAATCTATAAAGCAAGTTGATGAGCTTACCAAACTACTCCTTGAACAATTAAAGAAAGAAGGATTAAAAGTTGATGCGAAAATTAACCTGTTTTAGTATAATCCTAATTTTTATTTTCTCTTCTTTCTTAAATACTAATAAAATTTATCCGGCAGCCAAGAAACCCGTAAGAGCTAAAAATGGTATGGTAGTAAGTTCAAGCGATTTAGCAACTAAGGTTGGAGTAGAAATATTAAAAAAGGGAGGTAATGCTGTTGATGCTGCGGTTGCAGTAGGATTTGCACTTGCGGTTACCTATCCTTATGCAGGGAATATCGGCGGCGGCGGATTTATGGTCATCCATTTAAACAATGGGAAAAATACTACTATTGACTATAGAGAGAAAGCGCCTTTAAAAGCTTATCGAAATATGTTTTTAGACAAAAATGGGAACTTTGATCCTAAGCTAAGCCAGGAAGGTGCTACTTCTGTTGGTGTACCAGGCAGTGTCGCAGGATTAATTTACGCTCTGAATAAATACGGTACAATGAAACTACCGGAAGTTATTCAGCCGGCTATTGATTTGGCTGAAAAAGGATTTCAATTAGATTATTCAACGGCTGCTTCCATTAAAGAGCATTTAAATGAATTCAAAAAATATCCCGGCTCATATAAAAAATTCACAAATGACGGTTTCCCTTATAAGGCCGGAGATATTTTCAGGCAACCTGATTTAGCAGAAACATTAAAGTTAATTAGAGATAAAGGAGATGACGGTTTTTACAAAGGCACGGTTGCAGCATTATTTATCAAAGAGATAAAGAAATTAGGCGGATATATTTCACAGGCAGATCTTAATAAATATTCCCCAGTAGAAAGAAAACCTATATTGGGTAATTATAGAGGATATGAAATTGTATCAATGCCTCCGCCAAGTTCCGGAGGAATTGCTTTAGTTGAAATGCTGAATATTTTAGAAAATTATCATTTCAAACAACAAGATTGGGGAAGCAGTGAATACATTCACGATTTAGTTGAAGCAATGAAATATACATATGCCGACAGAACAAAATATCTGGGAGACCCGGATTTCTACCCGGTTCCTAGGAATGGATTAACATCAAAAGAATATGCAAAATCAATTTTTAAGAAAATAAAAAACTATGCTACCCCGGCAAAAGATATTTCAGCCGGAAATCCTCTTAAATATAAAGAAAGTAATGAAACCACTCATTATTCTGTTTATGATAAATTTGGTAACGCCGTCAGTACAACAACAACGATCAATTCAGGTTATGGTTCTAAAATAGTAGTGGAAGGTGCCGGCTTTTTATTGAATAATGAGATGGATGATTTTAGTGCAAAACCGGGAGTTCCAAATCAATTTGGACTGCTTGGCAGCAAGGCGAACTCTATTCAGCCTCAGAAAAGAATGCTCAGTTCTATGACGCCTACCATTGTACTAAAAGATAACAAGCCTTATATAGTAATCGGTTCTCCGGGCGGGTCGACAATAATTACTGTTGTACTTCAAGTAATAATGAACTGTATTGATTTTAATATGAATATTCAGCAAGCCATAGATATACCTAGAATTCATGATCAATGGCTTCCGGATCAAATTGACTTTGAAAAGTATGGATTAACGACGGATGTTAAAAATAATCTAATTAAAATGGGCTATAAAATCGGTGAAGAAAGAACACTCGGAGTAGCAGAAGGAATTATGATTGATAATAAAGATCATGTAATTTATGGTGCTTCCGATCCGAGAGGGAGCGGACTTGCAGAAGGTTATTAAGAAAATTTATAAATTTTGAAAAAGAGGTCTTAGCAAAATGGTATTTGGAATAGGTATTGATATAATCGAGATTGACAGAATTAAAAATAGTGTTGAAAAGTATGGAAACCATTTTTTAGATAAAGTATATACAAAAACTGAATTAGAATATTGTATGGCTAAGGCTAATAAATACCAACATCTTGCAGCCAGGTTTGCAGCAAAAGAAGCTGTTTTTAAAGCGTTAACAACTGGCTGGAATCAAGAAATAGGATGGCAGAATATCGAAATTTATAACGAACCAAACGGTATGCCTCTGGTCAAGTTAAAAGGAGAATTGAGCACATTCCTCACCAACGGGAAAAATCTAAAAATATCAATGAGCCATTCTAGAGATTACGTAACATGCGTTGCCATTATGTATAAAGAATTAGAAGGGAATGATATCCCTTTATAATACCGGCCTTTTTATTTATTGGAAAATCCTTGTTCAATTAATTATATTAATCTGTTAAATATTGAATATTTTTTAATTTTAGCAGCAAATCAACTTAATTTTGATTTGAACTAAAAAATTTAAATTTAATTCATTTAATAATATGATAACAAAAACTTACTTCGATTATTTTAATTACGGATCATTAGGTGTTGTTATATTACTTGTGGTATTAATGTATACTGAAGTAATACCGCGAGGCTTATGGTTATATGCTTTAATATTTGCTCTTCTCCTATTTATTGCAAGGATAGTCATTAGATTATTATACGTTCGACAAAATAAAAAAGATATTTCTGGAGGTTGATTTCGAAACTGCAAATAGATTAAATGGAAAACTTAATGCAAAAGTATTAATTCTTAATCAAAGTTATGAACCTTTAACAATTTGCAATATTAAGAAAGCTATTATTTTAATTTATCTCGGCAAGGCGGATATGGTATTAAATGATAGAAGGAAAGAAATCCGCAGCATTGCCCAAAGTTATCCATGGCCGAGTATAATTAAATTAAATCATTTTATCAGCGTCCCTTACAAGAAGGTAGTCCTTACCAGGAAAAATATACTTCGTCGTGATGCTTATAAATGTGCATATTGCGGAAGAAGTGATTTACCCCTAACCATAGATCACATTACCCCAAAATCAAAGGGCGGCAGTGATTCCTGGGAAAATTTAGTTTGTGCATGCACATTATGCAATAATAAAAAAGGCGACCGCAGCCCCGAGGAAGCAAATATGATTCTCCTTAACAGACCATTTAAACCTAGCCATATTATGTTTATTAAAAATGTTGTCGGTAAGATTGACGAAAAATGGAAGCCATACCTTTATCTTTCTTAGTTTATTCAATTTATAGTAAATTAAGCCATTAAAATAAGATTATTTAACCCATTATTATTATTTTTCATTTCAAAAATTTATATGTTATTCTAATATGCCGAAAAAGAGAATTTTAAGCGGAATGAGACCGACAGGTAAATTGCATATAGGGCATTATGTCGGTGCTCTTGAAAACTGGATTAAACTTCAAGATGATTATGAAAGCTATCATCTTATTGCTGATTATCATGTATTAACAACGAGACTTGAAACAGATGAGATATATCAGGATTCGATTGACATGTTAATTGATTGGCTTGCCACAGGACTCGATCCTGTTAAAAGCCCGATGTTCAGACAATCTAAGATAAAAGAACATACGGAGCTGCATTTAATTTTTAGTATGTTAATATCAGTAAATAGATTGGAGAGAAATCCAACATTAAAGGACCAGGTAAGAGATTTAAATATCGAACAAATAATATATGGGCATTTAGGCTACCCGGTGCTTCAAACGGCAGATATCCTGTTGTACAAAGGAGCAGCGGTCCCTGTTGGCGAAGATCAAGTACCTCATGTTGAAATTTCTAGAGAAATTGCCAGAAAATTTAATAATCAATACGGTAATGTCTTTCCGGAGCCGGAACCGTTATTAACTAGATTTGCCAGATTGCCCGGACTTGACGGTAACGCCAAGATGAGTAAGTCTCTAAATAATACTATTCTTCTTTCCGATGAGCCGGAGATTGTCAAATCAAAATTAAAAAAGGCAGTTACCGACCCGAACAAGATTAGAAAAGGTGATCCTGGAAATCCGGATATCTGCTTAGTGTTTGAATATCATAAAAAATTCAATCCATCGGAGATTCCGGAGATTAATACCGGTTGTCGTTCCGGTGCTTTAGGATGCGTAGATTGTAAAATGAAATGTGCTTCTAAAATATCAACAATGTTGGAACCAATTATAGAAAAAAGAAAATATTATGAGCAGCACTTAGATGAGGTGAAAAACATTCTGCTTGATGGAGAAAAAAGAGCTAAGCACACAGCAGAGGAAACCATGCATGAAGTTAGAACCAAAATGAAATTAGGTTAAACTTGTACAAAATTAAGTTAGACCAGTTTGAAGGGCCGCTGGACCTTCTTTTATTTTTCATCAAGAGAGATGAATTGAATATCTATGACATTCCAATCTCAAAGATTACAAAAGAATTTTTAGAATATGTAAATTTGATTAAGATGCTTGACCTGGAGGTCGCTGGCGACTTTATATTAATGGCGTCAACTTTAATGCATATTAAAGTGAGAATGCTTCTACCTAGGGAAGTTGACGAAAAAGGAGAAGAAATTGATCCCCGGTCGGAATTAATTCAAGCTTTATTAGAATATAAAAGATACAAAGAGATGTCTGAAGAATTATCTTTTTTTGAATCAAACCAAAGAAAGATAAATTACCGAGGCAACTTTTCTGCTGATGAAAAGGAAGCGCCGCCGGAATATGAAGTATTACTGAAAAATGTTACTTTATTTGATATTGCTAAAGCATTTAAAAAAGCGATCGAAAATGTTAAGCCTGAAGTTTTTCATGAAATAAAGAAAATAAATATTACCATTGATGAGCAAATCTCTTACATCATGGACCAATTAGAAGTAGTAAATGAATTGAGCTTTCTGTCATTGGTAGAAAAGATGAATGAAAAAATAAGGATAGTAATTACTTTTGTAGCTTTGCTCGAATTAACTAAAATGGGAATGATTGGGATGAAAGAATCACCAAATTTTAACGATTTTTTAATATTAAAAATTACTAATGGATAGCATTTATAACTCAATAATAGAAGCATTAATATTTTCCTCTGATGAACCGCTTTCTTCATTGGACATCATCCGGGCAATTAAAGGGATTGACAGCGAAGATATCCAAATTACTAATGAAGATATCGATAAATGCGTTGAAGAATTAAATAGTATGTATGATGAAAAAAATACATCGTTTCATATAATAAGAATTGCTAACGGATATCTTTTCGGAACCAAACCTGAATATGCAAAATACGTGGGCTATCTTTCTTCTGAAAAAAGTAAAAGAAGATTAAGTCAGGCAGCAGTTGAGACACTTGCTATTATTGCCTATAAACAACCGATTACAAAGCCGGAAATTGAAACAATTAGAGGTGTCAATTCAGATTATATACTTAACACATTACTCGATAAAATGTTAATAGCTATTACTGGAAGAGCTGAGACAATCGGACGCCCGCTTCTTTACGGCACTACAACCGAATTTTTAAAATATTTTGGATTGAATAAATTAACAGATTTGCCTAAGCCGAGAGAGGTTGAAGAAATTATGAAAGACGAAGATTTTTTGGAGCAGAAACAAAAGATATTAATGAATTTGCTTGAAGAGTCTGTTGAAAATGAAACCAATGAAGAAGCAGACAATAATGATTAGACTTAATAAATTTATTTCAGATTGCGGAATTGCTTCCAGAAGAAAAGCAGAAGAATTTATTCTGCAGGGCAGAGTATCTGTAAATGATAATATTATTTTAAACCTATCATTCAAAGTTAATCCGACTGAAGATATTGTTGCTGTCGACGGAGAAAAAATAATGCCGAAAAGGCAGGTTTACTTCCTACTTAATAAACCTAGAGGAGTTGTAACTACAACAGACGATGAAAAAAACAGAAGGACTGTTGTAGATTTAATTAATACAAAAGAAAAAATATTCCCTGTCGGAAGGCTTGATTACAATACAACAGGCGTTTTAATTCTGACTAATGACGGTGAATTCTCTAATTTATTAACGCATCCCCGAAATAAAGTTCCTAGGGAGTATGAAGTAAAATTAGATAAGGAATTATTAGAAGAAGATAAATCGAAATTAGTTAAGGGAATTTATATAAATAATCAAAAAGGAAATTTTATTAGTGTGGTATTCCCCAAAAAGAATAGCCGGAAAGTTGTACACGTGACTGCAATTGAAGGTAGAAATCATTTTGTTAAGAATATGTTCGGAGCTTTAGGTTATACTGTTGTTTCTCTAAACAGGGAGAGTTTCGCAGGTATAACTGCTGATATACCTGTTGGGTTATATAGAACTCTTACACATGATGAAGTTTCGGGAGTTGTTAAGGTTTATGGCAAATAAAACATTTCTAGTATTTATTTCCTTATTTATTCTTACTGCTTCCAACTTTCCTCAGGGGTTGCCCAAAGATACGACTTCTAAATATGCCTATAATACCATCCCCGAATTCTGGTCTCAAATGAACGATATATTTAATGACCCGAATTTCAGCAATGCTGAATGGGGAGTGGTAATTCAATCTTTGGAAACAGGCGAATATTTTTATAAAAGGAACGAAGACAAATTATTTATGCCCGCTTCTAATTTAAAACTTTTTACTACAGCAGCGGGTTTAGTAATTCTTGGCAGTGATTACAGATTTAAAACTAATATATTCATAAATGGCTCGGTAGATGGAAATGTTTTAAAGGGTGATCTTGTGGTACAGGGCAGAGGTGACCCAACAATCTCCGGAAGATTTTACGATGGAGATATGCTAAGGGTGTACGATAACTGGGCAGATTCGCTTCTGAACAAAGGTATTGATGAGATCACAGGCAATATAATAGGCGATGATAATGCATTCGATGAAATTGGATTAGGCAAGGGATGGAGATGGGATTATGAAAGTAACTGGTTTGCTGCTCCTTCCAGTGCAATTTCATTCAATGATAATTGCGTGGATTTAGTTGTGACAGTTAATAAAAAAAGTCATCAGCCTCAAATAGAAGTTTTGCCTGATACAAAATATACCATCATTATGAATAAAGTTATTACAGTGCCGAAGGATTCTATTACTTCGATTGATGCGTATAGGGAATCTGGAACAAATGTAATTACTGTTTTCGGTACAATCAGAGATGATTCTGATTCGGTAAAAACCTATGTAACTGTAAATAATCCAACTCAATTTGCAATGGTCGTTTTAAAAAATGTTCTTAGAAAAAAGGGAATAGTAATTGACGGTTATCCTATTGATATCAATGATATGACTACTGCATTGGATTATTCTAAAATGACCAAGCTTTTTACACAGTACTCACCTCCGTTAAAAGAAATTGTTAAAGTAATTAATAAGAACAGCCAGAATCTTTTTGCGGAACAGCTGTTAAAAACTATAGGATTAGAAACCGGTGGTTTTGGCAGTGTTGCTAAAGGTATCAGCGCCGAATATAATGTATTTAAAGAGATGGGCATAAACCCTGAAAGCATGAATATTGTGGATGGAAGCGGCCTTTCAAGACTGGATTTGGTAACCCCGCGTCAAATAATTGCAGTTTTAAGTTATATGTATAAAAGCAAGTATTTCATTCCATTCTTTAATTCCTTACCTATTGCAGGTGTTGATGGAAGCCTTGGAGACAGACTTCAAAATACTAAAGCCCAAGGAAATGTAAGAGCAAAAACTGGTTTTTTAGAAGGTGTAAGAAGTCTTTCAGGATACGCTTTAACCGGGGATAAGGAACCAATTGCATTTTCCATTATTTGTAATAATTTTAATGTGCCGGTTAAATTAGCGGAAAATATTCAAGATTTAGTATGTTTGCGACTTGCAAACTTTAAAAGAAAATAAACGGAGGTTTCGTGGATAATAATATTCAGCAAGATATAAATGTATTAATAAAAAGAAGATATGAAGAATTAGAAGAACTTAAAAGTAAAGGATTCCAACCTTTCGCATATTCGTATGATATCGACTCTAACTCTGAAGATATTAAAAATAATTTTAAGGAAGATGAAAAAAGAGTTGTAAAAATTGCAGGGCGCATAATGGCAATTAGAAGAATGGGTAAAGCTTCATTTGCTCATCTTCATGATGAAAAAGGGAAAATTCAAATATACTTACGTAAAGATGATATCGGCGAATCTTATGATGCATTTAAATTATTAGACATAGGTGATATAATCGGAGTTGATGGATTTGTATTTAAAACAAAAACCGGCGAGATATCTTTGCATGTGACCTCAATGCTTTTACTGTCAAAAACTTTAAGACCTTTGCCCATTGCAAAAGAGACCACAGATGAGCAAGGCAATAAAGTTATTCACGATCAGTTTGTGGATAAAGAACTTCGTTACCGCCAACGTTATGTCGACCTTATCGTTAATCCCGAAATTAAAGATGTATTTATAAAAAGAAGTAAAATTATTTCCTCAATGAGGAATCACCTGGATTCTAACGGTTACCTTGAAGTTGAAACTCCAATCCTACAGCCTCTATATGGAGGAGCTGCAGCAAGGCCATTTCTTACTCATCATAACACTTTAGACACTACTTTATATTTGAGAATTGCAGATGAGTTATACCTTAAAAGATTAATTGTTGGAGGATTTAACGGTGTATATGAAATCTCTAAAGATTTTAGAAATGAAGGAATGGACCGGACACACAATCCGGAATTTACAATGATGGAACTTTATGTTCCTTATAAAGATTATGAATGGATGATGTTATTTGTTGAAAATATGATTCATGATATTTGTATGAAAGTTTTTAATACACTTGAATTTACTTATGAAGGAAAGCAAATTAAATTCTCATCGCCTTGGAAAAGAATCTCAATGATTGATGCAATAAAAGAAAAGACAGGTATTGATGTCCTTACTGCTTCAATCAATGATCTAAAAGAATCTGCCAAAAAACTTGATATTAGTTTTGAACATTTAGAAACAAAAGGCAAGTTAATTGATGAGATATTTAGCGCGGCAGTTCAACCTGAATTAATTCAACCGACATTTGTTGTTGATTATCCCCTGGAAATATCACCACTGGCTAAAAAACATCGAACAAAAGAAGGTGTGGTTGAAAGGTTTGAAGGGTATGTTGCCGGTCGGGAAATTTGTAATGCTTTTTCTGAGCTAAATGATCCTATTGATCAGAAATCTAGATTTGAGGCACAAAAGAAAATGATTGAAGAAGGAGATGAAGAGGCTCATCAAATTGATGAAGATTTTATTAGAGCATTGGAATATGGTATGCCGCCGACCGCTGGAATTGGTATTGGTATAGATCGTTTGGTAATGCTGCTTACAGGTCAATCGTCAATCAGAGATGTAGTATTTTTCCCGCAAATGAAGCCTGAAAGCAAATCATAACCAATATTTATGAAAGTGATTTATCAAACTCAATTTATTGAAAATAAACCTAAAGGTTAACATTATTGAAATATAGTATTATCATTCCGACTCTCAACGAAGAAAAGCTGCTTCCTTATCTCTTAAAACAATTAACAGAAGGTAGCTTGATGGAGAAATATGATTCTGAAATAATTGTTTCAGATGGAGGAAGCCATGATAATACTATTGATATTGCTGTTAAGCACTCTGATACTGTAAAGGTACATTCATCTAACGAAAAACAAAATATAGCTGCCGGACGAAATGTGGGAGCTAAATACGCAAACGGCGATATTTTAATATTTATTAATGGTGATATTATTTTTAAGAATGTTAGCCTTTTTTTTGATTTCCTAAATAAGAATTTTTTAACGAGTAATTATTCTGCAATGACTTGTAAAGTAAAAGTATTCCCTCATGAAGAAAAGTTTTCTGATAAATTATTCCATGCAATCTATAATACTTATTTCAGATTGCTAAATGATTTGGGAATTGGAATGGGTAGGGGAGAATGCCAGGTTGTAAGAAAAAATGTTTTTTTTGAAGTCGGCGGTTATAATGAATTACTTGCGGCGGGTGAAGATTTTGATCTTTTTAGACGCATTAGGCAAAAAGGTAAAATATTATATTCAACCGATATTTGTGTTTATGAATCTCCAAGAAGATATAGAAAAATTGGCTATAATGGCGTTTCATGGTCCTGGCTGATGAACGGTTTTTCTGTTTTATTAAAAAATAAATCAATCTCAAAAGAATGGGAACAGGTAAGATAATTTGAAAAAAATAATATTCCTTGTTTTTTTAGTTTCAACAATATCATTAGCCCAGGATGATTATGTAAGTGTAAATAATTCGGTTTATAATTTTTTGCAAAGGATGGAAACTTTGCACATCATTAGCAACTATAATTCTTTTGAAATTCCCAAGCCAAGAAAAGAAATAGTAAATTACTTAAAGCAGGCAATTGCGTCGGAAGATAAATTGGATACGATGGACAAACAAATATTGAATGATTTAAAGACTGAATTCGAATATGAATTATACGGGACATTAAATAATTCACAATCCTTTATCGGCAAAGGAGAGTATAAGCTTTTCTCTCAAAATAATAAATACCTTTATTATTTTTCCAACCCTGACAAATCATCATTATTTATAAACTTACTAGGTGAAGGTGAAGCAATATTTCAAAACAATAAATCTACAAATCAAAACCTTTCCACGATGCTTGGTGTTATAGGCGGTGATATTAGAGGAACTTTTCTGAACCATTTTGGTTTTGTTTTAAGAGGAACAAACGGGGATGTTTTCGGGAATAGGGAAGTAGCAAAATTAAGGCCTGATATTGCTCAGAATTTTAAATATAATCTTGATCCAGCAGCTGCTTTTTTTGATGAGACTGAAGGTTATTTAACTGCCGACTATGATATGTTCCGTATTAAGTTTGGCAGAGAACGTATGAGAATTGGTTACGGCCCTATAAAATCGATTATCGATGATAACGCTCCTCCATTTGATTATCTAGGCTTCAATATCAAATATCATTTTTTTACTTTTTCATATTTTCACGGTCAATTACTGGGTAACAGTTATTTCCAGCCCGATAGTATTAATGGCGGTATTCAAGTAGTTGCACAAAAATATATCGGGTATCATAGAATAGGATTCAATCTTTCAGATGCAGTAAATTTCGGAGCCGGAGAAATAATTATATACGGGGATAGACCGCTCGATCTTTCATATTTAAATCCTTTTGCTTTTTATAAATCTGTGGAACATTCCAACCAGGATCGCGATAATTCACTATTATTTTTCGACTTTAATAATAAATCTATTAAGGGATTAAAAATATACAGCACATTATTAATAGATGATATTGACTTCTCTAAAATCGGAACTTCCTGGTACGGCAATGAAACTCTATTTGATCTGGGATTATACTCTGCTAACCTTTATAAATTTTTACCTTTAGACTTTAAATTGGAATACACACGGATTGATCCTTACGTTCACACACATAGGACCGGCAATAGTAATTTTACGAATCTCGGATATAATTTAGGTTCAATACTTAAACCAAACAGTGAGTTATTTTTAGGCCAAATTAATTATCAATTTACATACAGACTAAATTTAACTGCCAGTTTTTCTTATATACTGCATGGTGCAAACCCTGTTGGACAAAATGGAACAATTATCAATGTAGGCGGTGATGAGGCACTCGGTCATCGTGTATTTGATTCAAATAGTGCTAAGCTTTTGGACGGTGATTTGGAATACTCAAGAATAACCACAGCTTCATTAAGTTATGAGCCGTTCAGACAAATATTTATCTCTTTAAAATTAATTTATTATAATGAATCTCTGCAGAATTCAATTACCAATAATCAGTTGCAAAGTTATTTCGATATATCTGCCAGATTTTAAATAATAGGAAAGACAATGGACTTTAATAGATTAAAAATCCCTTTTACTATAATAATACTTTTTTTAGGAATTATTCTCGGCACTCAAATTCATAAAGTATTTTCGGACGATAATTTAAATGACAGTTTAACAAAATTTGATGACGTCCTAACATATACGCAAAAGTATTACGTTGATAAAGTTGACACACAAAAACTTGTTGTTGCTGCTATAAATGGAATGCTTGACAAGTTAGATCCTCACACCGTTTATATATCCGCAAAACAAATGCAATCCGTAGAGGAATCTTTTAAAGGTGACTTCGATGGAATTGGAATAGAATTTCAGGTGGTTAATGATACGCTGACAGTGGTCTCGCCTATAATTGGTGGCCCCAGCTATGCACTTGGGATTATGCCGGGAGATAGAATTGTAAAAATAAATGATTCAAGTGCAGTTGGAATTACTAATGAAGAAGTAGTAACAAAATTACGCGGTACTGCCGGTTCTAAAGTAAATGTAACAATTGTACGCGCCGGCGTAAAAAAACCTTTGAATTATGAAATTACAAGAGCTAAAATACCTTTATATTCCGTTGATACTCACTTTATGTTTAATAAAACCACTGGTTATATAAGTCTTTCAAAATTTTCAGAAACTACTTTTGATGAGATGACTAAAGCATTATCTGATTTAAAGAAGCAAGGAATGCAGCAGCTAGTTTTAGATTTGAGAGGAAATCCAGGCGGACTTTTAGATCAGGCAGTTAAAGTTGCAAATTTATTTATAGACGGCGGTAAAAAAATTGTTTACACAAAAGGTAGAAAATCTGAATTTGATGAAGAGTATGATGCTGACGAGCCAGCGCCATATAAAAATCTTCCATTGATAATTTTAGTAAATGACGGGAGCGCTTCTGCCAGTGAAATTGTTTCGGGAGCTATGCAGGATTGGGACAGAGCCTTAATTGTTGGAGAAACAACATTCGGCAAAGGACTTGTTCAGAGACAATATCCTTTGCCTGATAACTCTGCTTTGAGACTAACTATTGCCAGGTACTACACTCCTTCAGGCAGACTTATTCAAAGAGATTATAAGGATTTGAAAAATTTTAAAGTTTATTATGAAGATGCTGGAAAAAATAATGAGCCGAGCGGGAATAATATTGAGCATAAAGCAGAAGCAAAGGCTGATTCAGCTTTACCTAAATTCAAGACCCATGATGGCAGAACCGTTTATGGCGGAGGAGGGATTACACCGGATTTTATAATTCCTTCAGCTAAAATTTCGGATTACACAATCGATTTAATGAAAAAGAATATTTTTTATCAATATACTTTAAATTATTTGGATGCTAATAAAAACAATATCAAAAAAGAGTATGGGAATAATCTAAATAAGTTCGTTAACGAATTTTCTTTTTCGCAAAATGATTTAAATAACCTGATTAAATTTGCAAGTTCTAAAGGAATAAAATATTCCGAAAAAGATTTTAATAAAGATAAAGATTATATAGTAGCAAGATTAAAAGCTGAAGTCGCTAGATCTTTCTGGCAGAATAAAGGATGGTACGAGGTAATTTTAAGAGTTGATAACCAATTTCTAAAAGCAGCTACATTATTTAACGAAGCCATTAAATTGGCCGGGTTAAAATGAAAAAATGGTATAAAATATTTATCCCATTTCTATTTTTATTTTTTTTTGTCGCTCTAACTCGTTCGCCTGTAGAAAAAGTTTATAAAGGCTATGTTCCTCAAACCAAACAGTTTGAAGTAGGAGAAGAATTAACATATGTAGTAAGTTATTCCTTTATAAAACTTGGTGAAATTAAAATCATTGTTAAAAACAAGAAAACAATAAAAGGAAAAACTTTTTACAGTACAATCGCCTACATGGATTCATACTCGGGGATCCCATTCGTTGATCTTCACATGATTTATGAAAGCACTATAAATCCCGATTATTATTCTTCGTTTTTTCGCGGCATTGTAAAAAAAGAAGATTATACAACCTTTACCAATTATTACTTTAAATATGACAGCTCTTTGATAAGAATAAAAAAGGGGAAAACGGACCCATATCAACTCTGGACTGATTCTACTACTTCAGCAGATACTCAATATCAGGATGGATTATCAATTCTCTTTTTTGCTAGGATATTAAGCGGAACCGGTGACTCGGTTGAAGTCCCTTGTTTTGTGAATGAGAAAAAAGTTTTTACAAAAATATATTCCGCTAAAGAAGTATCCGGGGTGTCGGTTGATGGATTAGATTATGAAGTTGCCTGCCAAAAATTAGACGGGAATATGAACTTCATAAGTGTATTTGGTTTGACCGGTTACTTTGAGGGCTGGTTTACTGATGATGAGGCATCAGTTCCGGTTGTAGCAAAATTAAAAGTTATTATTGGCAATGTAAAAGTTGAATTAAAATCATGGAAGAGGCCTGGATGGACGCCGCCGAAATTCGAAAGAAATTAAATGATGAGATTAAATTATTCCCTTATCTAGACACTTTTCCCAAAATACATAAAAATGTGTTTTTAGCCTCAGGTGTAAAGATAATAGGTGATGTAAATATTTTGAAAGATTCAAGTGTTTGGTATAACACAGTAATTAGAGGAGACGTTAATTATATTAGGATTGGAGAAATGACTAATATTCAAGATTGTTCAATGTTGCATGTAACAAATAATCGTTTCCCATTAAATATTGGAAATAGTGTTACTATTGGACACTCTGTAACTTTGCATGGATGCACTTTAAAAGATTTATGTTTAATTGGTATGGGTGCCGTAATTCTTGATGGCGCGAAAATTGAGGAAAAATCTATGGTTGCAGCTGGGGCAGTGGTTAAACCAAATTTTATAATACCGAGCGGTACTTTAGCGGCTGGTGTTCCGGCTAAAGTTGTTAGAGATTTAACGAAGGATGAAATTGATGAATTTGAAAAATCAGCTTTGAGATACAAAAAATATGCTGAAATTTCTATTCAATCATTAAATAAATATAATTATTAACATGTATATTAAATTTTGGGGCACAAGAGGGTCGATTCCAGTTCCAGGCAATAATACACTTAAATATGGTGGGAATACATCCTGTGTTGAGATTGGTTTAAGTAACAATAAATTACTCGTTCTAGATGCCGGAAGCGGAATTAGAGAACTTGGTAAATATTTGGTAAGTAATGGGTTTCATGATCCCATTGATGTCTTATTCAGTCATTATCACTGGGACCATATCCAGGGAATTCCTTTCTTTTTGCCGTTATTTTTTAAAGAAAATAAAGTAAATTTTTATGGTGAAGCCAGCAATGGAGAAAAAATTAAAGATATTCTCGGATGCCAGATGACTTCAAATTATTTCCCTATAAGTATTGACGAAATGAATGCTCAAATTATTTATCATGACATAAAGCCATTTTATAATTATGAAATTCATGGTATAAAATTGGAAACTTTTAGAGCAAATCATTCAGCACCAACAATTTCGTATAAAATTACTGAAGGTGATAAAACTATTGTTTATTTAACTGACAATGAATTAGTTATAGATGATTCCTCCAAAAAAAATATTTATGATAATTTATTAGAATCCAATAAAGATTTGATGGATTTTTGTTCCGGCTGTGATTATTTAATCCATGACTCTATGTATGATGAAGCGAGTTTGATGGGTAAAAAGGGCTGGGGCCACTCGGCAAATATAACACTTGCATATTTTGGAATATTATCGCAAGTTAAAAACTTAATTTTATTTCATTATAATCCGGATTATACTGATGATAAAATTGATCAATTACTTAATGAGACGAATAAAGTTTTGAAAGATGAAAATTCAGAGGTCCAATGTATTGCAGCAAAGGAAGGTTTAAGAATAGATTGTTAAAATATGTTAATAATGGTTAAATTTTTAAAGTATTGTGGTTAAGAATTTAAGTATAAATTTTGCTAGAAATGTTGGCGTAGAGAAAATAATTTTGCATAATTTAGTTCATTATATTAAAAACGAATTAAATTTCAGTATCTCATCTTTAATAATTAATTTCATTTCAGCTGAACTAATCACTAAAATCAATAAGAGCTACCTTGACCATCATTACTCAACGGACATAATTACATTTAATTATACCGGAAATCACAGCTTATTAGATGGTGAATTATATATTTCAGTTGAGGATGCTTGTAATAATGCAAAAAAGTATGGTGTTTCTGCAAAATATGAGTATTTTAGATTAGTGATACATGGTATTTTGCATTTGTTAAATTATGATGATTTAAATAAAGTTGATAAAATAACTATGAAAAGAATGGAAAATAAATTAGTAAAAGGATTTAATAATTACATTAAAGGGTAAGTATTTTTATGACCGGTGAGTTAGTTGAAATATTAGAAAAGCTTGTTCAAGCTATAAATAACGATTATTCATTTGAAGAAGTTGAACTGTTTATTAATTTTGAAGATAAAGTTAATAAAACAGTAATTGCAGCTGCATATAGCTGGATTTATGAAAAACTATTGAGAGAATATTATCAGAAAAAGGAACTTAAAACTAATACTTCAAAAAGTGTTAGAATTTTATCTGAAGAAGAAATATCGACAATTGGGTTGCATAATTATGATTATATTTTACATTTCTACAATATCGGTTTGATAAATAACAACGAATTCGATATGATTATAGATCAAATTAAACTATTTCCAGAAGAATCCAGATCAATCGAAAATTTAAATATGCTAATATTATCGGTGTTTTTAGACTTGGATGATATTTCCACTCCGGGAAGTAGATATTTATTGTATTCATCCGACACTATCAATTAACAGAGAAAAATAAAAATGGTAAAAAATCTTGTTCTTGTTGAATCTCCATCAAAAGCAAAAACGATTAATAAATATTTGGGAAAAGATTATATTGTTGAGGCAACGGTAGGCCATATTAGAAATTTGCCAAAAACAAAACTTGGGGTAGATGTTGACAATAATTTCATTCCACAATATGTTACTATTAGGGGGAAGGGAGATATAATAAAAAAAATAAAAAGCCTGGCTTCCAAAAGTAAAAAAATTTATATTGCTACTGACCCTGATCGCGAGGGTGAAGCTATTGCACAAGATGTTGCAGATATTTTAAATTCAGACTCAAGTTCAAAAATTCATCGTGTTTTGTTTAACGAAATAACTAAAACCGGTGTTAAAAGGGCAATGGAATCTCCACGAACAATTGATGAAAATCTTGTTTCTTCACAAAGAGCTAGAAGAGTGATGGATAGGATAATCGGCTACAAAATAACTCCTTTTTTGTGGAAAGCAGTTATTGAAATGTCGGGAAGTGCATCTATCTCAGCCGGAAGAGTTCAATCAGTTGCGTTAAAATTAATCTGTGACAGAGAAGCTGAAATTGACAAGTTTATTCAAACAGAGTATTGGTCAATTTGGGCAGTATTTGCAACTGAAAAGGGTGAATCTTTTAAAGCAAAGTTATTTAGCATTGCAAGTAAAGACATTAGAATTCAACCCAAACCCATCATGACTGAAGATGATTGGAAAGAGTTCATAGATCAATATATAGCTCTTCAAGATGAAAAAGAAGCAACAAAATATTTTGACCAAATCAGTGCTAAAAAATATTTTGAGATTACAAATATTTCAAAAAGGAATTCAAAACGAAATCCTCCGCCTCCATTTATAACAAGTGCTTTACAAGCTGAAGCTTCGAGAACTCTTCGTATGCGTCCAAAGCAGACAATGGTTTTAGCTCAAAAATTATACGAGGGTGTTGAATTAGGTAAAGAAGGTCTCCAAGGATTAATTACTTATATGAGAACTGATTCTACAAGAATTAGTGATGAAATGATCACTTCGGTACGAGATTTCATCAAAGAAAAATTCGGAGCGGAATATATTCCAAATAGTCCCAACAATCATGTGAAAAAAAATAAGGCAAATGTACAGGATGCTCATGAAGCAATAAGACCTACTTCTTTACAGTATCCACCGGAATCTGTAAAACAGTATTTAGATAATAAATCTTATAAACTTTACGAATTAATCTGGAAACGCTTTGTAGCATCTCAAATGAATCCGGCTTTAATGGAAACGACGGTAATTGAAATTAGTGCGGATGAGTTTTTGTTCAAAGCGTTTGGAAACGCTATAAAATTTAAAGGCTATATGCAGGTTTATGAGGAAATCGTTGAGAAAAAAGAAAATGCAGAGGAAAAAGAAGAATACAGAAATGATACAATCCCGATTGGTCTTGAGAAGGGCCTTGAGCTAAAACTAAATGAATTAAAAAAGACACAACATTTTACAAAACCGCCGGCTAGGTTTACTGAAAGTACACTAATAAAAGAATTAGAAGGGAAAGGCATTGGGCGACCAAGCACTTATTCACTTATTGTCGGAACCATTCAAGATAGAAAATATGTTGATCAGGTTGAAAGAAAATTAATTCCTACTAAATTAGGTAAAGAAGTTAATAAAATATTGGTGAAAAATTTTCCTAATATAATTAATGAAGATTTTACCGCTGCAATGGAAAATGAGCTTGATCAAATTGCTCAAGGCGAGAATGAATATATAAAGGTTTTGAATGATTTTTATCAACCATTTTCAATTGCTCTGAAGAACGTAGAAAAAAATGTCGAAAAAATTCTCTGTGACAAGTGCGGTGGAGAAATGGAAATAAAATTCGGCCGTTTTGGCAGATACCTTGCATGTTCTAATTATCCTGAATGTAAAAACATAAAATCATTTAAAGATATTGCTGCTCAAAATCAGGAGCCGGAATATACAGGTGGCACTTGTGACAAGTGCGGATCAAGAACAGTTTTTAGAAATGGTAAATTCGGAAGATTTATAGGCTGTGAAAAATACCCTGAATGCGATTATGTTAAGAATATTACTCTTGGTGTAAAATGTCCTAAATGTGTAGAAGGAGATATTGTAGAAAGAAAATCGAGACGCGGAAAATTATTTTATGGCTGTTCGAGATATCCGGATTGCGATTTTGTAAGCTGGTATAAACCGGTTGTACAAACATGCCCAAATAATGATTCAGAATATATGGAGAAACGATATTCTGTTAAGAAAGGTAATTATTTAAAATGCCCTAAGTGCGGTGAAGAACTGGTTCCCGAAGAAGTTGAAGAACTAGAAGGAGATTAATGAAGATAAGCCGCGTTGTGAATGAGTACCTCGAAGATATTAAGAATATTAAAAGATATTCTCCAAATACTGTTAAATCATATACAGAAGATTTAAATGATTTCAAGCAATATTGTGCTAATTATTCAAAATCGGAAATATCTAACATATCTGAAAAATTTGTCAAATCTTTCTTAATGTTTCTGAATGAAAAGGGACTGGACAAAAAATCAATTTCGCGAAAGTTAGCTACAATCAGAGGCTTATTTAAATTTGCATATCGTCAAAATTACATTGATACAAATCCGGTAATATTAATTTCCAATCCTAAAGCAAAGAGGAAACTGCCTGAGGTTGCAACAACTAATTCAATATTGGAAATATATAGACTAGCAGATGAAAATGATAATGATCCGCAATTAGTAAAAGTAATTTTTGAATTATTATACGGCTGTGCTCTTCGTGTATCTGAATTATGCAATTTAAATTTTATTGATTTAGATCTAAAAGAAAAAACCCTAAGAGTTTTAGGCAAAGGAAGAAAAATGAGGATTGTCCCGGTAGGGGGTAAATCTATAGAAGTTATTAAAGAGTATCTTGAAAATAAGAAAAGTATTAAATCGAATTTAGCACTTTTAACAAATAAGGGAGGGAAAAGAATTTATCCTAGATTAGTGCATAGGATAGTGACAAAATATTTAGGAATAGTTACTGATTTAAAAAGAAAAAGCCCACACGTTTTAAGGCATAGTGCAGCTACGCATATGTTGGACAGAGGGGCAGACTTACGTGCAGTCAAAGAAATTCTTGGACATGAAAATCTCTCAACAACTCAGATATACACTCATGTTAGTATTGAAAGGTTGAAATCGACGTACAAAAAAGCTCATCCAAAATCCTAATGAAAGGGAGGTAAATATGAATATCGCGATAACAGCTAGAAAATTTAAGGCTCATGATACTTTAAAAAACTTTATAACAGGAGAAGTAAGTTCGCTTGAAAAATTCTATGATGATATTTTAGATGTGGATGTTATATTGAGTTTCCACAATAGTAAAGATAGTTTAAAATCTGCGGAAATTATTATTAAAGTTCCGGGTCAAACTTTAACAGCAACTGAAGAAACCGACGATTTTAAAAAATCCGTGAATGCTGCAATAGAAAAACTCTCAAGGCAATTAAAGAAGTTAAAAACTAAAAGGACCGCTCGGGTTAGATAATGAAGATTGATCAAAAATCAATATCCAGGAAAGAATATATAACTGTCGAATTATTGTATCAAAATGTAAAAGAAAAATTCAAATTAAAACTTTATTCAGACAGATCTGGCTTTGATAAAAAAATTCACGACCAAAATTTATACAGGCCCGGTTTGGCATTAGCCGGGTTTCTTGATTTATTCTCATATGCACGCGTTCAAGTATTTGGCAATACTGAAATGCGTTACTTAGCATCTCTTACTGATGCTGAAAAGAAAAAAACCTTGGAGCGAATTTTTCAGTTCGATATTCCATGTATTATTTTAACAGACAATAACAAACCTTTTCCTTTGCTAACAGATCTTGCAAATAAAAAACATATTCCCTTATTTGGCTCCGAATTTGACACCACAAAGCTTGTCTATCTTGTTGGAGACTTCTTAGACGATCAATTTGCACCCAGAATATCAATCCACGGATCATTCGTTGATGTATATGGCGTTGGTATATTATTTGTTGGGAAATCGGGTATTGGCAAAAGTGAGGTTGCTCTAGATTTAATTGAAAGAGGGCATAGGCTTGTCGCCGACGATATTATAATATTAACTAAAAAAGGTGAAGGTATCTTAATTGGATCCGGAACTAATTTAGTTAAACATTTTATGGAAATCAGAGGTTTGGGCCTAATTGATGTTGAGAGAATGTTTGGAATTAGGGCAATAAGGTACCAGAAACGGCTTGAAATAATTGTTGAACTTGAAGTCTGGGATGATAAAGCAGAATATACCAGAACAGGTCTTGACGGTAATTTTTTAACGATTTCCAACATTGAAATACCTTACATTAAATTGCCTATTTTGCCAGGTAAAAATATTACTGTTATTTCTGAAGTAATTAGCTTAAATTATCTTCTAAAACATTATGGTTATGATGCGGCTGGGTATTTTCAGCAAAAATTAACCAGGCGTTTGAAAAACAAAGGGAAAGATAATTTAAGAGGTGTTGATTATTTTGAACATGATTTTGAATAAATAAATGAATAATACACTTGACAAATAAATCTTAATTTTTTAGATTCCGACCTCTATTTATGAAAAAATTATATTACTTCTCCAAATCGAAACTTCAGTTTATTGAGATAAGAAATTATAAAACTAAACTGACATTATATTTCTCTATGTCTGTAGTTCTTTTTAGTTCTATAATATTCGGAGGTTATTATTTTATTAATAATGTAACTAATTCTCAAAGAAGTTTACGCTCTTTAAAAGAGGAAAACAAGGAATTGCGTTTTAATTTAGATAATGTGATGGCTCGATTTCAAACGCTCAATAATTCATTGGATAGCTTATCCAAAATAAATAATGATTTGAGGATTGCCGCCAACTTAGCACCAATTTCAAAAGATGAAAATATGCTTGGTATTGGCGGAGGATCATTTGATAATTCGGTAGACTTCTTAAATAATCCTTCTGAAGGAAAGCTTAAACAAGTTTTAGCATTAGTTGATGCTGTTTCAAGAAAAATATCGTTTGAAAAAACTCAGTATGTAGAAATTTCTTCTAAATTAAAAGAAAATCAAAAACTATTTGCTGCAATTCCGGCAATCAGGCCGTGTACAGGCAGAGTTACAGATGGATTTGGAATGCGAATGCATCCGATCCTTCATATTCTTAGGATGCATGAGGGAATTGACTTTGAAGCTGAAGTCGGTACACCAGTTTATGCTACGGGAAATGGAGTAATAAGCTTTGTCGGTCATAGAGGCGGATATGGACTTGCAGTTGAGATCAATCATGGTTTTGGTTACGTTACAGTTTATGCTCATCTATCGAAAACTGAAGTGAAAGAGGGACAAAGAGTGAAAAGGGGACAAGAAATAGCTAAAACAGGCGATACTGGTTTATCTACCGGTCCTCACTTACATTATGAAGTCCGTCATAATGGCATAGCTTTAAATCCTGACCAATTTTTCTTTGGAGATCTAGGCTTCTTTGAATTAACAAGCAAGAACTAAACTATTTGTGGAGATAACTTTATGATTTGGACCGTTGAACTTGCTTCATTTTTGGATGATGCTCCATGGCCGTCAACGAAAGAGGAATTGATAGACTATGCGGAAAGAATTGGAGCTCCATATGAAGTGGTTGAAAATTTAATTGAATTAGAAGATTCCGACGAACCATATGAATCTATTGAAGATATTTGGCCTGACTACCCGTCAGACGAGGATTTCTTTTATAATGAAGATGATTATTAACTGAAGGCGCATTTAGCGCCTTTTTTTAGCTTATGACAAATAACTGGAATGGAATATACGGACAAACTATTGTTAAAGAAATATTAGAAAACTTAATTAATTCATCTAAAATACCTCACGCAATTTTATTTAGTGGAATTGAAGGAATAGGGAAGGATTTTGTCGCACTTAGATTTGCACAAACATTAAATTCAAAATTCTTAAATCCTAATGAAGCTGAGCACATCAATAATTTAATTTCAAATTTTTCTGAACCGTATATAAAATATATTTATCCATTGCCCCGCGGCAAGAATGAATCTGATTCGACCGGACCAACAGAAAAATTAAGTCTTGATGAAATTCAAATTATTAAGGATGAAATTTCTAAAAAAATTCAAAATCCATATCATAAAATTACAATCCCTAAAGCTTCTAATATTAAAATAAGTAGCATTAGAGATATAAAAAAATTCTTATCCTTCGATTATTCTGATATTATTTATCGTATTGTTTTAATTTCAGATGCTCACTTAATGAATGAAGAAGCACAAAACGCTTTATTAAAAAGTTTGGAAGAACCTCCCGAAGGAGTAATTTTTATTTTAACAACTCCATTTCCAAACAATTTAAGAGAGACAATAAGATCAAGATGCTGGGTTATAAATTTCCAGCCCCTTAGTAGTGATGATCTTAGCAAAATACTTATTTCAAAATTTAATATTGAAGAAAAGTTAGCTAAGCAAATTGCTCCTTTTTCCGGAGGCTCAGTAGTAAATGCTCTTAGATTATTAGAAAATGCTTTTGAAGAGCTACTTGAAAAGACAATCCTTATCCTTAGATATTCATTTGGTAAGAAATACTATTCTGCTTTAAATGAATTTTCTGTTTTTCTTTCAGAGAATAATCCGGAATCTATAAAATTGCTAATAAACATGATTATAGTCTGGCTGAATGATGTTCAAAAATATCGTTATCAAAATAACAATATATATTTTGAGGGTTACGTTGAGACAATACAAAAATTTAATAAAAGATTTCCAGACGTTGATGTCAACTTTTTAGTTTCTAAATTAGAGAAGCTTGCGACTATTATTCATAATAATGTTAATTTAAATTTAATTGTTTTGAATATAGTATATGAACTTTCAACTTTAACGTTTCCTTTTAAAAATTAGAATTATAAAAATTTAAAATAATACCTATATAAGTTTTAACTTTGAGAAATAATTCGTAAAATCTATTTAATATTTTTAATTATAGCGGGGATAAAATGAAAAAAGTTGTAATTACAGCAGCAAAAAGAACTCCAATTGGTTCATTCAATGGTTCACTTGCATCATTAAGTGCAGCCAAGCTTGGAAGTATAGCCATAAAAAGTGTATTAGAAGAAAATAATATTGATATTAATCTTGTCGATGAAGTAATTTTCGGAAATGTTCTAACTGCCGGACAAGGACAGGCCCCTGCAAGACAAGCCGCAATTTTTTCAGGGCTGCCAAATAAAGTGGAATGCCTAACAATTAATAAAATGTGCGGCAGCGGATTAAAAGCTGTGATGTTAGCTCAGCAGGCAATTATGTGCGGCGATGCTGAAATTATTATTGCCGGCGGACAGGAAAGTATGAGTAATGCTCCATATCTTTTAATGAATGCCAGGAACGGCTACAGATTAGGAAACGGGGAACTTACAGATTCAATGGTTAAAGATGGGCTTTGGGACGTTTATAATGATATTCACATGGGAAGTTGTGCAGAATCTTGTGCAAAAGACTTTCATTTTACACGTGAACAATTAGATGAATTTGCCATTAATTCATACAAAAAAGCCATTGATGCACAAAAAGATGGCAAATTCAATGATGAAATCGTGAAGGTTCCTATCAAAACTCGCACGGGAGAAAATTATGTTGAAACTGACGAAGAACCCACTAAAGTTAATTTTGAAAAAATACCTAAAATAAAACCGGTATTTGAAAAAGATGGAGTAGTTACGGCAGCGAATGCTTCAAGCATAAATGATGGGGCTGCTGCATTAATCATTATGAGCGAAGAAAAAGCAAAGGAATTAGGTTATAAACCATTAGTAGAAATAGTTGCACAAAGTTCAGCGGCAAAGGCACCAATTGATTTTACTACTGCACCTGCAGATGCTATTTCTAAAGTCCTTAGAAAAGCAAATATGAAAAAAGAAGAAATTGACTTATTCGAAATTAATGAAGCATTTGCAGTCGTTTCGCTAGCAGTTAATAAACTATTAGATTTGGATGCTTCCAGGATTAATGTTAATGGAGGTGCCGTTGCACTTGGGCACCCGATCGGAGCAAGCGGTGCTCGAATATTAGTTACGCTTATCCATGAAATGAAAAAAAGAAATTCGCAATATGGGCTTGCATCATTATGCATTGGCGGCGGTGAGGCTTCAGCATTAATAGTTAAAAATTATAAATAATTTATCTGGGGAGTTATAAATGGAAATTAAAAAAGTATCTGTTATAGGCGGCGGAACCATGGGGAATGGCATTACTCATGTATTTGCTTTAAAAGGATTCCGTGTTAATTTAATTGAAATGAACAATGAATTGGGGAATAAAGCCTTAGCTAATATAGTTAAAAATTTGGACCGTCAATTAAAAAAGGGATCAATCTCAGAAGATGATAAAAATAGGACTATTGCAAATATTAGTATAATTTCAGGAGTAGAAAATACTCCTGCTAATTCAGATTTAATTATTGAGGCAATTTATGAGAACAAAGAGGCTAAATTAAAAATATTCAATCAATTAGAGCAAATAGCTAAATCTGATTCTATATTTGCTTCAAATACCTCATCTATTTCAATAACTGAATTATCTGCATTAAATAGGCCTGATAGGTTCATTGGTATGCATTTCATGAATCCTGTTCCGGTAATGCAGCTAGTTGAAATTATTAGAGGATATTCAACCTCTGATAATACATTCAACAGCATTAAAGAATTAGCATTAAAGCTAGGGAAAACACCAGTTGAAGTATTTGACTACCCAGGATTCATTTCAAATAGAATACTTATGCCTATGATTAATGAAGCCATTTTTGCTTTAATGGAAGGTGTAGCCTCAGCTGAAGATATTGATACTGTAATGAAGTTGGGAATGAATCATCCAATGGGTCCTTTAACCTTAGCAGATTTTATAGGGCTAGATGTATGTTTAGCAATAATGGATGTTTTATATAATGGATTTAACGATTCTAAGTATAGGCCATGTCCTTTACTAAAAAAAATGGTTTCAGCTAAAAAGCTAGGAAGAAAAACGGGTGAAGGATTCTTTAAGTATAATTAAAGGATCAATACTTTTTTTTTTGTTATAAAGAAGGGGATTGAGGCATTTTTATTATATCCCTTGAAAAGGAATAATATCAAGTCTTTAAACGAAGTGTATTGGATTTTAATTATCTATCAGTATACAGTATAATTCTGTCTAAATAGTAAAATTACTTCGATAATTTAATTATGGGGGACGGTGTATTTTTAATTTCTGCTAATTTTTCTGAGTAAAACCAATCTTTCCCATTAGTTGAAAGCTCCTTTTTGAACGTTTTATCAAAATTCACTAACTGTATCAATTTAAAATAATAATCTTTTACGCTGCTCCTTACAATTGTATAGCTAACAACTAAGTTTGTAACGCTATCAGGACCAAAATAAATACCACAAGCGTTAATTATGTTGTCTAGATTCTTATTTCGAAATATCCGATCAACATCTAATAAAAGTGCCGGATCTTTTTCGATAGTATCAATATAATTCTTTCTAAAATTCAATATGATATTTTTAATCTTCTGATATTGATTTAAATAATTAGAAACTAATTCTAAATTTTTATAATGATATAGCCTTTCTATTAAAGAACTATTAACTCCAATTTCACAACTATCACCGTATATAGTCTTAACAGAGTCAAGTAGTGATATTCCATCTATTCTCTTTTTATCTTGTGCTTTATTTTGAACAGAGAAAGTTAAAAATAACATCAGACAAAGAAATAATAATATTATTTTTCTAGAATGCATTATTAAAAATTATTATAGAGGAAAAGAAATTTAGTTAAACTATTAAGAAAATGAGCTAAATTGGAGAAGAGAAAGAAATGTCCGATAATGTATATTATGTAAACTATTCTATCTCCTCTTTTATCCAATCTTATTGAGTTTTAATATTATAAAGATTACTGCCAGAATAAATAAAATCCAAATTATGGGGCTGCGTTTTTTTCGCTTTACCTTAAGCTGTTTTGAAAAACCCAATCTATTTTTTTGTTTTACTTTCGGATCAATTTCAGGATTATAATGTCTTGGTGTATAATCGAATACCCGGTGTCTGGGCCGCTTCATTAGCATTTTATTTTCCTCTTCATTTAGTTATCAAATAAAGCAGACACAAACAAATTTGGATCAAAGTTCTGCAGATCATCTATACCTTCGCCAACACCGATATATCTTACTGGAATGTTTTGCTTAGCGCATATTTGAAAAACAACTCCGCCTTTAGCAGTGCCATCCAATTTTGTAATAACAAGTCCATTAATATCTGTTACTTTAGAAAATTCGTCTGCTTGTACCAGTGCATTCTGGCCTGTGTTACCATCGATTACTAATAATGTTTCATTGGGAGCATGGGGCAATACTTTTTTAATTACTCTTTTTATTTTATTTAATTCTTCCATCAAATGAGACTTATTATGTAACCGACCGGCAGTATCAATCAGTACAAGATCATATTTATTTTTTATAGCAATACTAACTGCATCAAAAGCGACAGATGAGGGATCGGCACCTATTCCTTTTTGGATTATTTCAACCCCGGCTCTTTTTGCCCAAATTTCTAATTGTTCGTTAGCAGCGGCTCTAAATGTATCTGCAGCGCCCACAATCACCTTTAACCCGGCCTTTTTATAATTGTGCGCCAGTTTTCCAATGGTTGTTGTCTTCCCTGCTCCATTAATACCAACTATTAGAATTACATAAGGTTTAAATTTATCAATACCGTTTTCATTACTATTCGCAGAATCAACATTTAATGTTGATTTTAATTCTTCTTTTACTGTCTGAATAATATTAAAATTTGAGCGGTCTTTCTCGCTTTTTAGTTTTACCCGTGCGTTTTCTATTATTCTTTCGGAAGTTTCGTAGCCAATATCAGATGTAATTAATATTTCTTCAATTTCATCCAATGTTTTGTCATCTAAAACCGCTTTGCCACTGATAGTTTCATTTATAGTGTTAACGATTTTATTTCTGGTTTTTGTAAGACCAGATTTTAATTTATCGAAATTAAAATTATTTAGTAATCCCATATTCTGTTTGTTTTAAAAATTCTTTAGCTCTGATTGCATAACCAATTAAAGATACAATCATGAGCACTATGCTTAAATAGTACAATATCATAAAAATAATGTTTGACCTGCCTATATATAGAAGTATCATTAATATTACCACACCTATATTTGATACTGTAATTTTACCCAGCATATTTGAAGGAAGCACCTTCCCTATTTTTTTTGAAATAATTATCCCGCCTAAAAAAATCAATAAATCCCGACCAATTATCATAATAAAATAATAAGTTTCAATTTGTCCGATGAGAAATAGTTTTAATATAATAATACCGACAACTATTTTGTCGGCAAGAGGATCGATAACTTTTCCTAATTCCGTAATTTCGTTGAATTTTCTTGCTAAAAATCCGTCCAAAATATCTGTTGCAGCGGCAATTAGACAAAATCCAACAGTAATATATCTTACCTGTTCTGATTGAAAATTATCCAATAAAAACCAGAAAGGGATAGCCAAAAATAAACGGACTAAACTCAGAAGATTGGACTTGGTTTTTATTTCATTAAAAGCAATTTTCATTTAATAACCGCAAATTTACCTAACTTATTTCCTATCTCATTGTTCGAATTATCCATCTGTACTATTCTAAAAATATAAATACCGGTACTAAGTTGGTTTCCATTTTCATCTTTTAAATTATAATCGATGCCGCCGTCTCCATTATTTTCTTCAAGCTCATTCATCTTTTTCCCGTTCATGTTGAATATTGTTATTTTGACATGAGCAGGTAGATTTGCAAAAGTAATTTTGTTAGGACCATCTAAAATCCTTGAAGGATTCGGATAAACATAAACATCGGAAAGGTTATTTGCAAAGCTAGAAAGCACTACATAACTCCCTGCGCCGGAATTAATTCTCAGGTTTCCAGTTTCAATTGATGATTTTACATTCAAAATATGTAAAGTATATTCTTTCCCGATAGATCCGACAGGCCTTTGTCCGTTCAAACTTAAATAGATTATTCTGCTGTCTTTGCTGTCAATTTGAACTGAAGCTGCTTTATTAAATGGCGAAAATATATAATTAGCAGTGTCTTCAGCAGAAGCAGGATCAACAGCTACATTAAAAACTAATTTAATTTTATAGGGATTTAATATTTCATGGGATATAATGAAAAAATTGCTTTTGATAATTAAAGTGCTGTCTATGGTGAAGGCTAAAGTATCAGATTTAATAGGCGAGCCGTAATAATCGTTTAAAGAATTTATCACTAACTTATTCTTCCCTATTGGTAAATCATTTGTAAAATTAAGTAAATAAGAATATTGACTTGCTGCAGAAATTGAATTGGGATATCCAAAGCCAACTACATCAAAAGAATGTAGATTTTCAATTTTAGTATCAATCATCTGAGTAAAAGTTATTTTAATGGAATTTGAAGTTTCATTTTTTATCCCAGCTACTATTGACGGAACATGTGAAAATACTTGAATTACCTGACTCAAGTTTGATAGCGGATAAGTTTTAGTATTATCTATGGTTTTAACTCCGTAAAAATAATTAACTTTATTTGATACTGTATTATCATTATAAAAGCTATTAGAAGTTGAATCAATTAATACTAAGTTATTTTTATTGATACCTCTATAAATATAATATTGATTCCCACTCCCCGTCCAATTCAAATATATTGAATTTGAATCTATGCTGTAACCAGCTATATTGTAAGGCGTACTAGCATGTTTTGAAACAGCAAATTCGTAAAAATTAATTCCCTGGTTAGTTGGGAATGCAACATCATTAATACCGTTTTTATTTAAATCACCTATAAATATGGAATTGGAATTAATATTTTCTTTGTAGGAAATGATAGTATTTTTCCCGTTATCATATTTAAATATATATGAGTATGGGAAATCAAAAAGTACTAAATCATCAACCCCATTATTTTCAACATCCGCAAATCGTATGCTGTTATCAGCATTTTGGAACTGCGAGTTGAATTCTGTAGTGGGATCGATGAAAGCTTTATCAAAAATAACATTAAGGGAATCAGAAATAAAATTGAATATAATTAACCGATAATAAGGTGCAATATCTATATTAGAGTAAGAATGAAGGAGTACAGCCATATCCGTCGTCCCTTTACCTGTATAGTCTCCCTCAGCAAGATATGCTGAAGATCCCATGAATCCCGTTGATATTACTTTATCTTTTTGAAATTGTTCAGGCCCATTTATTTTATAACTAAAAATATCACCATCTTCATCAACCATCCATATTTCTTTTTTACCATCGCCATCCATATCGGTGACTACTGCATTGGGAAAATCAAGTACATTTCCGCCAACTCCTGAATTGGTGAAGTTAATTAATTTGTGAGGATTCGATAAACTTAAATCGGAATTCACATTCCAAATTGTTATTGATGTATCGCTATCTATATCTAATATTTCTGTTTTATTATTATCATAAAGATCTTTAGCAGAAATCGGCCAAAAAGTATTAGAAGTATCAGCAAATTTTTGAATTAAATTAGTCGAGAACTGATTTTCTTGTTCATAAATAAAACCGTCATACACAAAATATGAAAGTATATCTTTTTTCCCATTATTATTAAAATCTCCAAAATCTTTCACAATCCTATTTTGCATTGAATCTACTTTTACAAAACCGTTACCGGAAAGTTTATAGATATACGATATTCTTGGATTACTCAAAGGTCTTAACACAACCTCATTAGAATCATTTGATGTGAGATCAATCGGGTTTTTATAAATCTCACCGGCAGGTAAAGAAAATGTTTGCTTAGTTTCGAATGCCGGGTTCAACGGCGAATTTGTTTTTATTATGAAATAAGAATTATTATTTTTTACAATTGATTTTAATCCTGCAATATTATCAGCTTCAAAATAAACATCATAAGTAGAATTATTTTCTATTAGATTCGTGGGGATAAAACCATAGTGAATGTTCTTAACAGATTGAATATTTGTAGCAAATCCGTCAAGTGTAATAAAATTGAAATTATTTGTCCCGGTTTTTCTATAAAACATTTTAACAACCGAAGGCTGATTTGTTAAGCACGAAGCCAAAATTGTTTGTTTCTGTCCGTAGAATGCCGGTCCTACAAAAACCAAGTCTAATTTGGGTGGAGACCTAAGTACATAAAAATTTACTCTCTCTTCCATTGTCTTTCCATTACTTAAATCGACTAACAATCTTAAGCAGTAAACTGAATCTTGAAAATTTGAAACATTAAGAGTATAAATATTCTTATTATTAAATTGATATTTTTGGTCTTGTAATAATACTGTCCAATTATTAGGATTGAGTCCTGTCCCAACGAAAAGACTAAAGTTTTGAAAATATGCAGACAGAATTGATGCGGAAATAGAAATAGAGTCCGAGTTTGTAGCAAAATCTTGTTGAGGATTATTGAATTTAATAATTGAAGGTGCCAATACACTTAATGCCCTATACAAGTTCAATCTGCCTGCACCGCTTCTAATATCCCACCCTGGTTCATCAATATCATCCGCGGTAGATTTTAATATTTGTTTAACTTCTTCGTTTGTAAAATTACCTAAAGATAAAATTAACCCGGCAGCAGCTGATACAAAAGGAGCAGAGGCTGAAGTACCACTGACAGTTGCATAACCGCCGCCTCGAGCAGTTGTTAAAATATCAGTACCTGGTGCAACTAAATCTAAAGTAGAACCATAATTAGAACTTGATGCGACATAATCGTCTGCTGTTGAATTACCAACGCATATAACTTCTGAATATCCAGATGGATAATGCGGTTCATCAGAACCATCATTACCTGAGCTGGCAACCAGGACAACTCCTTTATTATAAGCATATCTAATAACATCTCTGAGTACATATGAAAATTGAGTATCCCCAAAACTCATGTTGATTACTTTTACTCCCATTTTAACAGCATACAGAATAGCGGCAGCGACATCGTCTTCTTCACCGTATCCAGAGGGATCAAACGCTCTCAGATTTAGAATTTTAATTTTTGGAGCTACTCCCGCTATGCCTATACCATTATTAGTTTCTGCAGCCAGTATGCCCGCTATGTAAGTTCCGTGTCCATTTTCATCCATTGGATTGTTATCCCAGCCTAGATAATCTCCTCCGCTTGAATCAAATGGGAAACCTCTTCTATCCGTAAAATCCCATCCCATATAATCATCTATAAAACCATTATGGTCATCATCAACTCCATTTGAGTTTTTATCTTTACCTTGCGAATCTGTTCCTGTTTCGCCGGGATTTATGTAAATTTTATTTTTAAGATCCGGATGTAAGTAGTCTATTCCGGTATCTATCAACCCAATAAGTACTGAATCCGAACCTTGAGTTATATCCCATGCAGCAAAAGCTTGAATTTTTTTTAATGCCCATTGTTGATTAACTAGACTATCGTTTGGAGTATAATCTATTTTATAAATGTTTGATGTTTGAACGTAGGCAATTGAAGGATCACTCTTGGCTTGACTGATAAAACTCTGAGCTGAGGCACTATCACTAAATGTTATTTTTACAATTCGTGAAAGATTAGGATCATCTTGTCCCAAATTTCTCGCAAAGTAATCTGCAGTTAGACTTACTTTATTTAATGCTCTTATAGGTGATGAGGATAAAAAATTTTTACTCTGAATCTTTTCACTAATTGAAGTTCTGGAAACACTATTATCATATTTTATAAATACCGTTACTTGTGAATAGGAAAAAACACTGAAAAGGAAAAAGAAACCGAAAGCAAAAAATGCTTTATAATTCATAGATTTCCTTTTTAAAACTGGCATCTACTACAGTGGGATAATTGCCAGAGAAGCATGCTGTACAAAAATTTTCCGGAATTGCTTCTGAGATAGCCTCAAGCATTTCATCAATCGTTAAATACTCTAAACTATCAACACCAAGATATTTTTCTATTTCTTTTATTTCCCCGTTCATCTGGTTGGCGATTAATTCCTCTTTACTCGGGAAATCCATTCCATAATAACAAGGATGCATTATTGGAGCAGATGAAATCCGTAAATGAATTGCTTTAGGTTTTGCTTCTTTAATTAAATTTACAAGTTGTTTAGAAGTTGTTCCTCTGACTATTGAATCGTCCACTATTACAACAGTTCTTCCTTCGAGAACACCTTTAACTATATTAAATTTAATTCTTACACCAATCTTTCTTTTTTCCTGGCCCGGCTGGATGAAAGTTCTGCCAATATAGTGGCTTCTAATCAACCCAATTTCAAGTTTTGATCTGATACCTTGTTTTTCTAATTGTGTCTGGTAACCCAGTGCAGTAGTATTCGAACTATCAGGCACGCTAATTACTATTACCTTCTCTCCATCTTTATCTATAACTGGATATTTCCTTGCTAATATTTTACCTAATCTTCGCCGCATCTTATCTACATTATGACCAAATATAAAACTATCAGGCCTAGAAAAATATATATATTCGAAAATACAATGTTTCTGATTTTGTAAAATATCATCTTTAAATTTGAACGATTTAATTTGATCCAGATCTTTAACATCATCATCTATAACTATTATTTCGCCGGGCTCGACTTCCCTAATAAACTTTGCAGCTATTATATCGAAAGCACAAGTCTCAGATGCAACTACAAAAGAACCATTTATTTTTCCTATTGATAATGGCCGGAAGCCAAATGAATCCCGTGCCGCAATAAGTTTATTATCAGTGAGGATTGTTAGTGAAAAGGCACCTTCCAATTTAGCCAGTGCTTCTTTTATTTGTTCTATCTGATCATTCAATCTGCTTCTAGCAATTAAGTGTAAAATTACTTCTGTATCACTTGTTGTTTGAAAGATTGCCCCTTCATTAACTAATTCTTCACGTAGTTGTTTTGCATTAGTTAGATTTCCATTATGTGATACTGCGATATTACCGAGCCGGTAATTAACCACAAAAGGCTGGATATTATTGATTGATTCAGATGATCCTGTTGTGGAATACCTGTTATGACCAATTGCTGCAGTACCAATTAAAACATTTTTAAAAACTTTGGAATCCGCAAAAACTTCAGAAACTAATCCTTCTCCCTTATAAATATTAAATTTGGGCTTGTTATTATTATTAAAATCTCTGGTTACAATCCCGCTTGCTTCCTGTCCCCTATGTTGTAAAGCATGAAGTCCGTAGTAAGTATTAATTGCCGCATCATCTGTTCCGAAAATTCCGAAAATTCCGCAATGACACTTCGGTTTATCTGATATAATTTCCATCAATTCCTTCTCTTTTAAAAATTAAGCTTAAAATTAAGAATAAAATTAACGTTATAAAATAGGAGTGATTTTAAAAATTAAAAAGGTACATTTTTACGCACATAAAAAATGTGAAAAGTTTTAATTTTAAACTGAATAAAAATCAGACCTAGTAATAATAACATCTCAGCTAATAAGATTACTTTTTAAAATAAAAAAAGGTGCATTTCATAGCACCTTTTACTAGTCGGAACGGTGGGATTTGAACCCACGACCCCCTGAACCCCATTCAGGTACGCTACCGGGCTGCGCCACGTTCCGATAATTCATAACTTTGATACTAAAATTTCTAAAATACTTTTAATCTCTTCTAAATCTTTTTTTAATGAAGGTCTATCCTTTTTATTTTCGGAATTAATAGATAAGGATTCTTCATTTAAACCATCATTATTTACCTGCTGGGGAACATTGTCAGGAGAATAGTTCTCCAATATTTTTTTTGCTCCTTCAATAGTATATTTCTTTTCTCTTAGCAAACTCTTGATTAACAATATAAGCTGAATATCTTTGTTAGTATATATTCGGTTTCCAGCACGATTTTTTTGAGGTTTTAATTCCTCAAACTCAGTCTCCCAATACCGTAAAACATACTGTTCTATCTCAGTGATTTTGCTAACTTCACTGATTGAATAATATAATTTCTTTATTGAAAGATTTTTCATTTTTCCTCATAAATAATTTGAGAGAAAAATAAGTAATCATGCGATTAATATCAATATCAGGGCTTTGAAATAATTTATAGGTTTAATTAAAGTTTATAATTTATTCTCTCTAATGATAATATCAATTAATTCATTAATGTCATTCAATTCATAATCTGCGTTATGTTGTTTTGTATTAAATGTATCGCCATATTTTGCAAATGCCGTTTTCATACCCACATTAGCTGCTCCGACAATATCCCGTTCCGCCCAGTCACCTAACATCAGAGTCTCAGATGCTTCAATTTCCATTTTTTTTAATATCATTAAGAACGGTGCTGAATTAGGCTTCCTTTCGCCAGTATCTTCAAAAGTTACTACAGTATCAAATATATGATGAAAATTTAAATAAGCTAATCTTAGCCAAGCCTCTTTTACGGGAGCATCAGATAAAATTCCCATTTTTATTCCCATCTTCATCAATTTATGGAGGGTCGGATAAACATGCGGATATGGGATTAAGGACGCTTCCCTAGCTTTTCTATATGCAACGATCCCTGCAGATAAAATTTTATAATCAACTTTTTTAAGGACTCTTTGTAAAAAAACATCAAAAACTTGTTGATATTCTATCCCTTGCTCCTTATAAATTTCATCTATAATTCTATTTGCATCTTCAGCCGTTATTTTTAAACCAGAATCTATCATAGCAGGTATCGCTTCTTCAATTGCTCTACGTTTCATTTTCATGAAATCAACCAACGTATTATCCAAATCAAATATGACAGCTTTAATCAAAATATTACCTACCTTTTTCTGCAATTATTTTATTTAATAAAAAAATTCCGGCTATATAACTATTTTCTTTAAATCCAGAGATATATCCATCACAAGCGCTTGCTGTTATCAAACTCTGTCTAAAGTTTTCTCTATTAACAAGATGAGACAGATGAACTTCAATTTTTGGAATTTTACTATCGGATAGTGCATCCCTAATTGCTACTGATGTATGGGCATAACCACCAGGGTTTATCATTAACCCATCAAATTCATTAGAAGACTTCTGAATTTTCTCTACAATCTCTCCTTCTAAATTAGACTGGAAAAAAGCAAGCTTAATTTTGGGAAATTCGGATTTTAACAATGTTTCAATCTTTTTTAATGTTAAACTGCCATAATGCTGTTTATCGCGTGCTCCCAGCATATTTAAATTTGGCCCGTTAATTACAAGTATCTTCATTTGGATTCAGCCATTTCGTCTATAATTTCTCTTATCCTGGGTGTTAAATATATTTGATCAATCCCGAGCTCTTTCAATGCCATTGAAAGTATCATTACTTTTCTCTGAAGATTAGCCATTTTGTTTATTACTATGACCTTGCTTTCTTTTAAAATACAATAACCACCTTTGAAATCTCCTTTTTCAAATCGAACTTCAGCACCTAATTGAGATGCTAACGATTTTAAGTCTTGTATAATTTCCTCAAATTCCTTTTCCTTAATTTTCATTAGAAATTTTTTCTCTCATTTTAAAGGGTTGAAAAAGGATAAAAAATATTATAGCAAAATAACAAAGTACCTCAATAATAGGAAAACTGCCTAAAATTTTAAATCTTTCTATATAAAGATTTAAAACTTGGTTGGCATTAAAACCTGTTGTAAAGATATAAGTAATAATTTTATAATCAATAGTTTTTAAATATATTTCAAATGGCAGTGTAACAAAAATTACTAATGTTACTATGAACAGCCAGCCATTTTGCTTTAAACTAATTTTGGATGATATTAGAAATATTAAAAACGAAAAAATGAATGCTACATATAATAAAACCTCAAGTAAAATTCCGGCATTTAGTGCTGTTAATATGCCTGATAAATTAAGGTTGGTAATGTAAGGTTTTATATGATAATAATTATCCTGGAAAAGTTGATAAGCTACAGTTAGTCGGGCAATATAGCTTCCTAACCATATTACGCCGGTAACAGCACTAATGTATAAAAAGATTTTGGAAAATTTATTAATAGATTTCATAAATAACATTAAAATAAAAACAAAAATATATAAAAATTATGATTATTGCTTCAATTGATATAGGAACAAATACTGTTTTACTGCTGATTGCAGAAGTAGATACAGCAACTCTCAAAATTAAATCGATTATTAATCTGCAAAGGATACCTAGAATTGGAAAAGGATTAATGCCAGGACATCCAATTAAAAAAGAAAATATTGAACTATTATATTCAATTCTCCAAGAATACAGTCAAATTATAGTTAGAAATAAATGTGAAGTAGTTCTTGTAAAAGCAACAAATGCTTTTAGAATTGCTTCTAATAATAGACTATTAGTGGATGATATCAAAAGGAAATTCAACTTTGACATTAAGGTTGTTTCAGGGAAAGAAGAGGCGATGTTATCTTTTTTAGGAGCAACAAGCAATTTTACCGGTGGATCTAAATTCTTAGTAATTGATATTGGAGGCGGAAGTACAGAACTAATATATGGTAAAAAGAATAAAATTAATTTTGTACAAAGTTATCCGGTTGGAGTTGTAAGCGGCACAGAAAAATTTTATAAAAGTAATCCCCCCACCCCTTTAGAACTGGATAATTTTAATAATAGTATAAAGCAGCAATTGAAAGAAATTGCATCTAAAAATATTTCACCAGATAAAGTAATTGCTATTGCCGGTACACCAACGACTCTGGCATGTATTAACCAAAACCTGATTGAATACAATGAAGATCTAATTGAAGGCGCTTTATTAAGATATGTTGATTTGGAAAAGATAATAATAACTTTAAGTAGTCTTACTTCTCAAGAAATAAAACAAAAATATAAAAGCATTGTAAATGGAAGAGAAGATGTATTATTAGCTGGAAGTCAGATTTTAGTTTCTATTATGAATATATTGAATATAGATGAGGTTACAGTCAGCACGAAAGGAATTAGATACGGAGCAATTGTAGATTTCATTAAAAATAAATTTAGGGGTTCAGATTCTGAAGAATAGTGTCTTTAATTTTATTTCGAGGCAATTGTTTAAGATAATCTAGATTATAATGCAGCCCTCTGCTCTCTTTTCTTAATTTTGCAGATTTGATTATCATATGGGCACAAGCCACAATATTTCGTAATTCCAAAATATCTTCAAATACTTTTGTTTTTTTATACAATTCTTCAGTTTCTACAAATATATTGTGAATTCTTCTAGCAGCTCTTTCCAATCGACGGTTTGAACGAACGATTCCGACATAATCCCACATAGTTTGTTTGACTTCCTTGATGCTATGCGAAATTAAAATTTTTTCATCAGTGGATAATGCACCAGAATCATCCCATTCAGGAATAACTGGTATATTTTCCTTACCTTCCTTAACATATTTCTTAATGTCAATTGAAGCTCTTTGTGAAAACACAACAGCCTCTAGCAGAGAATTGCTTGCTAATCTATTTGCCCCGTGCACACCAGTCATACTTACTTCACCACATGCGTACAATCCTCTTAAAGATGTTCTTGCCAGTTTATCTACCAAAATACCACCGCAAGCATAATGTGCAGCAGGTACAACAGGAATATAATTTTTAGTAATATCAATGCCATGCTTTAAGCAGTTAGAATATATATTAGGGAAATGATCCAGAATATCTTCTCTATTTTTTTTAGTTATATCAAGATATACATAATCATCTCCCCTCTTTTTAAGCTCATTATCAATTGCACGTGCAACAATATCTCGAGGAGCTAACTCTTTTCGGCTATCATATTTTTCCATAAATTCTTTCCCGTCTTTAGTCCGTAAAATGCCGCCGAATCCTCTAACTGCCTCTGATATTAGAAACGAAGTATTGCTAGAATTATTACCCGAAGTATAGAAACTAGTTGGATGGAATTGGACGAATTCCATATTCCCTATTTTTGCTCCTGCTCTATATGCCATTGCAAAACCATCACCAGTAGCGATAGCCGGATTAGTCGTATGCATATAAACCTGTCCCAAACCACCGGTTGCTAAAACAGTTGCTTTGGAAGAAATTTTAATCACTTTATTTTTATTGCAATCTAAAACATATGCACCCCAGCAATTTCTGTTTTTTAATGGTTCATTTTTTAACTGCTGAACGTTATGCTCAGTAATCAAATCAATAGCTAAAGAATTTTCTAATATTTTAATATTAGTTTTTGACGTAACTTTCTCGATTAAAGCTCTTTCAATTTCTTTCCCGGTTAGGTCTTTTGCATGGACTATTCGAGGCATAGAATGCCCTCCCTCTTTTGCCAGATCTAACTTACCATTTTTCATCGTAAATTCTGTTCCAATTTTGATGAGATCATCAATCCTGCTTGGACCTTCTTTTACTAATATTTCCACAATATCTTTTTTGCAAAGTCCGGCACCTGCAATTAAAGTATCATGAATATGTTTTTCAAAAGAATCATTCGGATCTATTACAGAGGCAATACCTCCTTGAGCATAATTAGTATTAGATTCATTTTTTTCTTTTTTTGTTACTATTACTACGTCAGCAAATTCAGAAATACGAAGGGCTGCAAATAAGCCAGCTATTCCGCTGCCTATAACTAACACATCTGTTTTATATTCCATTATTTATTCTTTGATTTTAAAATCTCGTGAAGATTGAATAAGAAAAAATCGATATCACTTTTTGTAGAAATAAGCGGGGGCAATATTCTAATAACATTTTTATTAGTGCAGTTTATTAGTACTTTCTTCTTTCTCATTTCTTTTACCACGTCAATGCATTCATAATTTAGTTCAACACCAAGCATAAAGCCTTTTCCCCTGACTTCTTTAATATCCTTCGGAAACATTTTTTGAATTTCCAATAACTGACTGAGGAAGTAATTGCCAAGTTCCGCAACTTTATTCATTAAACCAAGCTCAAAAACTTCCTCTAAAACAACTTTGCCTGCGGCACAACTTACAGGATTGCCCCCGAATGTTGTACCATGCTTACCAGTCTCAAAAACATCTGCAAGTTCTAAAGTAGTTAAAAAAGCGCCAAGTGGTAAACCTCCGCCAATAGCTTTTGCAGTTACAACAATGTCGGGCTTTAAATCATAATGATTATAAGCAAAAGGTTTTCCAGTTCTGCCTATTCCACTTTGGATTTCATCTGCAACAATAATAAAACTATACTCCTTTTTAAGTTCATTAATTTTGGTAATAAAATCTTGTGAAACTAAATGAATTCCTCCTTCTCCTTGTATTAATTCCAAAAAAATGGCTGCCGTTTCAGAATCAATTTTATCTTCCAGATCAGTGATATCATTAAATTTTATGTGATCAATATTCGGTACCAAAGGTTCAAAACCTGTTCTATATTTTTCACGTCCTGTTAGCGACATAGCTCCATAGGTTCTTCCATGGAACGAATCTTTTAGAGCAAATATTTTTTTATTCGGGCCAGCTTTTTTTCTAATTAATTTTAGCGCTCCTTCAATTGATTCTGTCCCACTGTTTGTTAAAAATGCTCTGGACATTTTAGAATGTTTTAATAATAGTTCAGCAAATTCAATTTGAATATCTGTTATATAATTGTTTGACAAGTGAGCAAATTTTGAAATTTGTTCGGTAACTGCTCTTACTATTTTAGGATGAGCATATCCGAGAGCATTGACGGCTAATCCGGAAAAAAAATCTAAATATCTGTTTCCCTCTTTATCAAATAGATGCACCTCTTCCCCGTATGCTATATCTAATGGTATACGATTATATGTTGAAAGAAAAATGCTTTTATCTTTTTCAAAAATGTTGTTATTCATATTAATATAAATATTATTTGAATAAATATATTGAATTAATGTACAGAGAAAAATATACTACTAAATTGAATATTGTTCCTGTAATAATGGAATACAAAATATTTTTTGATTGGCTATAGACAGCATTTATTCCAAGAATAATTCCCCATACTACAATAATTCCTTCAAATGCTAAAAATGTATATGCGAGGAATTCTTTTATTGAAAATGGAGAGGGGTTATTTGAAAATAAACTTCCGCCGAATACGGTGAGCTCTACTGTAAATAATAGTATGAGGGCAAATACATGAGGAATTAGAGAGTAAACTAAAATTGATAAATTATCTCTAAATCTGGTATTCAATCCGAGGAAATTATTTAGAAGTGTTAATACTAATACAAATATTAAGACCATTGCCAGTAACGTTGAAAATATTATTAAAAAATGAATGATAACATTTCCCAGGAATGGTTCGTTTTTATAAGTCAGCAGCGCTATAAACATTGAATCGATGAATAACTTAATGGATGCAAAAAGAAAAATCGGTAATATAAAGTTCTTGTGTTCTGACTGAATGATAATGCCATATCCTTTTTTAGGCTCGTATATTAATAATCCCAAAACATTCCACAAATCGATATTGAAAATTCTTTCCCTTAGATAAGAGTTGCAGTTGTTACAAATCCATACATAATATGGATTTTCATACTTACAATTTTTACAAACTAAAACATTTTTCATTAAAATTTAATTCTCATGTTTAGCATTGGCGATTTTGTATACGAATTTTCTTTTACAGTAAAATCAAATAATTCAGCATCAACATAGGCATCAACCATATTAAGCACGTAAGTTAAGCCGATATAAATTGCAAAAAGATCTCTTTGGTCTTGATAAAAGTTTTTATAATCCAGCCAATTACTATTTTTTGTTTGAATGAATAAATCTTGTGATTGTTTAAAAAGATTATTACTCTGTACCCATTCATAAATAAGCCATCCTGTTATCCCCCAAATTATAGGTGCTTTAATATAAGAATGATTATAGATTTGTCCCCAACCCGGAAAAATAGCACTTCGTAATACAGCACCCCACGGTGATTTATGCATAACAAAAACCGTATCCTCTGACGGATTAGCTTTTTGCTGAAGAGAATCTTGCTGTGCGTAAGTTATCTGCAGCAGAAATAAGGATATAAGTATAACTTTAACTATATGATTTATCAATGATTTCAAACAGTTCAAATAAGCGTTCTAATTCATCGTTTGAATAAAATTCAATAATTATTTCACCAGTTCCGTCCTGCTTCTGCTTGCATTGAACTTTAGTGCCGAATATTTTTCTTAATTTATCTTCTATATCTTTTTGATTCGCAGAAAAAGTACTCACTTTGGTAGTAAATGAAACAGAACGTTTTAGATTATTTGGATTCTTTAATAATTTTTTTACCAGCTGTTCTACTTTTCTGACGGATAAATTCCCTTCGATAATTTTACTTAGAGCTTCCAGCTGCAATTCTTCAGTCGGCAAATTTATTAAAGCTCTGGCATGACCTGAAGAAATTTCATCTTTGACAAGACTTTCTTGTATTTGTTTCGGTAGCTTTAATAATCTAATTGAATTAGCTACTGTTGATCTATCTTTTCCAACCTTATCGGCAATTTCTTCTTGTGTCAAAAGACATTCATCCATTAATCTTTTATAAGCAAGACTGACTTCAATAGGATTTAATTTCTCTCTCTGAATATTTTCGATCAACGCCATAGCCAACATCGCTTCGTCGGTATCGACTTTAATTATATACGCAGGAATTTCCTTATACCCGATTTCACGGCATGCCTTTAGTCTTCGTTCACCGGATATCAACTCGTATTTATTATCAATACGCCTAACAGTTATTGGCTGAATTAACCCATTTGATAGAATTGATTTTTTCAATTCCTCAAAAGCTTCAGGATCGAAATGAATTCTAGGCTGAAATGGATTTGAAGAAATTATCCCAACAGGAATCTTTGCAAGGATATCAAATTGTTTCCCATCATCCCGTTTTATTTCGGCAACATTTATTGCCTCATCTGTGGTCTGATAGCTTTGCTGGTTGATTAAAGCATCAAGTCCTCTACCAAGACCGGTTTTTAATTTGCTCATATTTAATTCGTTTTAATTTCAGTTGAGTTTCTTTCCAACAACTCAGAAGCTAAAGCGATATAATTTTGAGAACCTGTAGAAATTGCGTCATACAGTATAACTGGTTTACCATAGCTCGGAGCCTCCGAAATTCTAACATTCCTATGTATAATAGTTTTAAATACTTTTTCTCCAAAATATTTTCTTACTTCTTCCGCAACCTGCTGAGAAAGACGTAATCGCACATCAAACATTGTAAGTAAAACACCTTCGATAGTAAGATTTTTGTTGAAATGCTGTTTTACTATATTTATAGTATTTAATAATTGTCCTAAGCCTTCAAGAGCAAAATATTCGCATTGAACAGGAATCAAAACCGAATCGGATGCGGATAATGAGTTTAGTGTAAGCAAACTTAATGAAGGTGGACAATCAATAATAATATAATCATAATTGTCTCTTATTTTTAAAATCGATTTACCCAAAAGTCTTTCACGATTAGGCATATCAACCATTTCAATTTCGGCACCGACAAGATTTATATTTGATGGTAAGATATCAAGAAAGGGCATGTAACTATTTATTATTACATTTTCAATCTCGTTTACCCCAATCAACACTTCATAAACCGAAGGAGAATGGCTGGTTACACTTAGTCCGGAAGAAGAATTAGATTGAGGATCAATATCTATGAGCAATGTTTTCTTTTCTGCAGCAGCTAAGGATGAAGATAAATTAATAGCGGTTGTAGTTTTACCTACTCCACCTTTCTGATTTGCTATGGATATAACTTTTGCCATTAAATAATTACAAATATATTGGGAAATTTCATCAATGTTCTGACTAGTTATAAAAGACTTTTTTAAAATACTTATTATTACTCTATTTTCATAAAATAATAATTAAATATTTTTACAATACATTATGAAATTGATTAATTATATTATTTAATAAAATTAAAGGGTAATCTCTTCACCAAAATTTAAAACCCGGCATTTTTTCCCTATCGCTTCAACTTTTCTCTTAAAATCATTCGGGTCTGCATTAATCAGCGGGAATGTATTATAATGAATCGGAATTGCAAGTTTGGGGTTTACCAGTTCTACAGCTTTAACAGCATCTGTAATGCCCATTGTAAAATTATCGCCAATTGGTAACAACATATAATCAATTGGATTCATTTCCCCTATTAACTTCATATCATAAAACAACGCGGTATCACCAGTATGATAAATATTTTTTCCGTTGATTGAAATGATTACACCCGCCGGTTCGCCTGCATACTGATTATCTGGCGTCTGCGAACCATGATGTGCTATTGTAAATTTTACTCTTCCGAAATCAAAATTATAACCGCCGCCAATATGCATATTATGAGCCTTAAAACCTTTAGCAGCACAATAATTGGCTAATTCATTTACACAAATAAAAGTAGAGTCGCACCTTTTCCCGATTTTAAATGCATCGCCAATGTGATCACTGTGAGCATGAGTTAATATAATGTAATCGGCATTTACATCATTAGATTTTACAGGCGATGTTGGATTATCATCAAGAAATGGATCAATAAGGATTATCTTATCATCATTTGTTGTAAGTTGAAATGCCGAATGAGAAAAATATTTTAGTTTCATAACATCCTCCAAAATTAAGATATCATTTTTACAAAGTCTTTTAATTCTTTACTATGGATAAATTCTACTAACTCCAGAATCAATTCATCCAGTAATACAGATTTTTTTTCTTCTATCTTTTTTATAAAAGTATTTATAATTTTTATCTCTTCATTTACATTTAATGAGGCGATATTTTCAATCAAAACATCAAAATCTCTTTTATTTCCGGTTAAGTCCTGGAGCAGTGAAATCTTTTTATAAAATACTAAAAATTTTTTCTTATCAAAACAGCAGATGAATATCTCCATGTTGTAGCGCAATCTTCTTAAGGATATTCTTATTTCATGAAGATTTTCAATAGTATCCTCTTTCAGAAACAATTTTATTGAAGATAAAAGTGCTTTTAATCTTTGTTTCAAAACAATTCTTCCGGAATCTTCAAGAGATGTTCTTTCTTCTAATCCTTTAATCTTCCATTTTTTACTTTTTGCCATATTACTAACTTAATAATACTCTTAAAAAGCCATGAATTGCTTGAAATGATTTCATTTTACTTTGCTCATTTCCATAAATTGTCGGTATATCAATAAAACCAATTTTATAATTTTTCTTAGCAGCCTTTACCAAAATCTCGCTCTCTGCTTCGTAACCGCTGTACGAAGGCAAAATATATTTTAATATATCGGTTTTAAAAGCACGAAATCCGCATTGAGTATCTAAAAGTTTTATTTTTGTTTTAAAGCTCAATAAAAATGAAGTTATCTTATTGCTTGCAATTCTATGTAACGGCATTTCACTAATATTTGTAAGCCGGTTTCCAACTACAATATCGTATTCATCAAGTCCAGAAATTAATTTAGGAATATTTTCCGGTGGATGTTGGTAATCTGCATCTAAAGTAATTGTATAGTCAGAATTTAGATCAATACTTTTTTCGAAACCTGCTTTAAGGGCAAATCCTTTTCCGCTATTTCGATTGAAAGATAATAAAATAACTTTTTCACTTTGAGGTACTTCGTTTATTGAGCCATCAGTTGATCCGTCGTTCACAGCTATTACAACATCAACAAAATTTAATGTTTCAGTAATAATATCTTTAATTGAATTATGTTCATTATAAAATGGAATTACAGCACAAATTTTATTTTTCTTTGAACAATTGTTCAATTGCGCCTTTCCATCCTTTTAACTTAGGACTTTTAAAAGCTTTAACTAGAATATTTTTCAATGCTTCTTTAGATAGACCTTTAATCATTTTTCCATCTTCAGCAACAGAAATGGCTCCGGTTTCTTCAGACACAATTACACTTATTACATCTGCCTGTTCTGAAATGCCAAGACCGGCTCTATGACGCATGCCTAAATGATCACCATTAATTGTAGTGGTAGTAGACAGCGGGAGTGTACAGCCAGCAGCTTCAATTACATTATTGTGAACTATTACAGCACCATCATGGAGTGGTGTTCTGGGGAAAAATATTGAACCTAAAAGTGCTGAACTGATTTTAGCATTCATTATTTCGCCGGTTTCGGTGTAGCCTCTAATCCCTGTAGATTTGATAATTATTATTAAAGCACCATGCTGTTTCTGTGAGAGATCGAAGGCTGCATCAGCTATAATTTCTGCTCCTTCAAAGGATTCTGATTTTACGAATAGCCTGAAGAAAGGATTCCTAGCCACAATTACTAAAAGTCGTCTAATTTCCGGTTGGAAAAGAATTATAAAAGCAATAACCCAAATGTCCCTTACTAATATTAATAACCAGCTTAAAGCTTTTAAATTAGCTGCCTGAGCAGCAAATGAAAGTAGAAGAATAATCATTAAGCCCATAAATATTTGGGCGGCAATTGTTCCTCTTATTATTATATAAAGTTTATAAATTATAAACGTTACTATTGCAATATCAATGATATCGGTAAAAGAAACAGTTAAAAAACCGATGCTGAATAGGTCAAACATTTAATTATCTTTATATAAAGTTATTTAATAATCTACAAACCTGAACGCCGTTTTTAACATTATGAGTACGAATAATTCTAGCTCCGTTTTTAATTGCGACTGATTCAACTGATACAGTAGAAGTATCTCTTTCTTCCAATCCTAAATTTAATGTTTTTCCAATAAAAGATTTTCTAGAAACACCAATAAGAATAGGGTAACCTAAGCTTTTAAAGTCCTCCAGTCTTCTAATTAATTCAAAATTGTCTTCAAATCGTTTTCCAAATCCGATTCCCGGATCAACAAAAATATTTTGGATGCCGCTCTTAAAAGCCTTTTGCGTTCGTTCAAAAAGGAAATCGTATATATCCTTCACTAAGTTATCATACTGAGGATTGTTTTGCATCGTTTTGGGAGTGCCTTTTATGTGCATTAAAACAACGGCTGCTTCATATTTTTTTATAACATCTGCCATTGCCGGTTCTAATGTTAAAGCACTAATATCATTCACTATTTTAGCGCCGTTCATTAGTGCTTCAGAAGCAACTAATTTTTTTGTAGTATCGATTGAAACAATTGTATCCGGCTTTTGAGATAAAATTTCATTAATTACAGGAATAACCCTTTTTAATTCTTCTTCAACTGAAATTCCTTCAGATCCCGGCCGCGTGGATTCGCCGCCAATATCAATAATATCAGCCCCATCTTCAATCATTTGCATGGCATGCTTAATAGCATCCGATTGATTTAGGTACTTTCCACCATCTGAAAAAGAATCCGGAGTGACATTCAATATTCCCATTACATAAGCTTTATCAAAATTAAATTGCTTATTTCCTATATTATAGCAATTGAAATTATATTCCTCATAATTTTTTATAACGTTGACGATTTTGTAACCAAGGTCTTCATCACCATTCGCTAAAATTCTTCTGGATAGTTCTTTCATATTGCCAATAGATCCGGGAATAAAAAGATTGGTGCGTTGCTTTTCGCTGTCTGTATTTTTGTAGCAAATTTCGTTTTCGTTTAGAACTATTTTTTGCACATTGTTTGCAAGTTTCTCTGGAATATTACGAATTTCAATACCTAAAAGACCAGGCTGATAAACCTCTCTATAAATCTTATATTCGGTACTAAATTTCTTAAATACATCACCGAATGATAAATTTATTACTTGTACAACCAATGAGACTCCCAAAAGATTACTAAACTATTTTAAACTAATAATAATAATTAGTTAAAATATAATAATAAACATGAATTTAATATAATTGCACTTGCCAAATTTCACAAAATATTTTTTAAGTATTCTTAACAATTTAAAAAAAAGGTGACTATTCGTCACCTTACTTTTCCGATCATATTTATAAAAAGTTATGAATCAATTTTTTGATAAGCAATTTTTCCGCCTAATATAGTAGTTTCAACTTCATATTCATTATTGAGTACAACAATATCGGCATCTTTACCTACTGCAAGTATACCTTTCTTGTGGTCTGTATTTATTACTTTTGCTCCGTTTAAGGATGCCATTCTCACAGCTTCTGTAACTTTTGCGTTTGCAGTCTCTACCATATTTTTTACAGCCATGTTCAAAGTCAGAGTACTTCCGGCTAATGTTCCATCTGCAAGAAAAGCTTTTTTAGCTTTCATAAATACTTTTTGATCAGCAAATTCATACTCACCTTCGTGCATTCCCCCGGCTCTAATAGAATCAGAAACCAATATTATTCCATTAGCTCCTTTTAATTTAAGTAATAATTCCATTACAGCCGGATGAACATGCAAAGTGTCGGCAATTAATTCAATTTTTAATTCATTGCGAAGCAAAGAGCTTAAAATTATTCCTGGAACCCGATGATGGAATGGCCTCATAGCATTAAACATGTGTGTAACATGCGCCGCACCATTATCAATAGCAATCTCAATTTCATCATAAGTAGCCATCGAATGGCCGATTGAAAGTACAACTCCCTCTTTAACGGCTGCCCTCATAACTGAAAAAGCACCTGGCAATTCTGGAGCAATAGTCATAATTTTTATATATCCCTTTGATGCATTCCAAATTTTCTCCCATGATTCAACACTCGGCTTCCAAAGATAATTTTCATTCATTGCACCCTTTAGTTGTTTATTCAGATATGGGCCTTCCATGTGAATGCCACGGATATTTGATTCAGGATGTTTCTCAATGTAATCAGCTATTCTGCGGAGATCTTTTAAGAGCAGTTTTTCTGGTTTAGCATAAAGAGAAGCAAGCACCGAGGTTGAACCATGTTCTAAAAAATATCTGGAAACAGTTTCAATACTATTTTCATTATCATCTGCGAAACCGTCTCCACCGCCGCCATGTACGAGCAGATCAACGAAACCGGGACAAATCAATCTTCCGCTTACATCCAATATTTCAGTATCATCAGATATCTCTATATCTGCAGATTTACCAAGTTCTGCAATTCTTGTATCTTCTATTAAAATCGTTCCGCTATTTACAATTCTAAATGGAGTTATAATTGTACCACCAACCAAAGCCAGCTTTTTATTTATCACTTTTTTAACCATAAATATTACCTTATTATATTTTTTAACTCAGTCGCTGCTGCTGATACATTATCTGATTTGAATATTGATGAGCCAACCACAAAAACATCACAACCGGCTTCTAATGCAGGTCCTATTGTCTTGTTATTTATACCTCCGTCAATTTCAATTAAAAAATTTGCATTTGATTTTTTTCTAAGCTCAACTGCTTCTTTAACTTTTTTTATTGAGTTCTGTATAAATTTTTGGCCGCCAAATCCTGGATTGACAGACATTATCAGCAAGAGATCCAAGTTATTCAGTTATATCTTTAAGAAAATCAACCGGGGTTGAAGGATTAATTGCAACACCGGATTTCATTCCTAATTCTTTTATTTTTGTTAATGTTCTATCTAGATGAATCACGGCTTCCTGATGGACTGTTAAAGAATTTGTGCCTGCATCAGCAAAGCTTTCTAAATATTTATCTGGGTTTTCAATCATCAAATGAACATCTAACGGAAGTTTTGTTGCCTTTCTAGCAGCCTTAACAATGATTGGGCCGAATGTTAGATTAGGAACAAAATGTCCATCCATTATATCGCAGTGAATCCAGTCGGCGCCTCCAATTTCAACAAGCCTGATCTGCTGAGTTAAATTTGATAGATCTGCGGATAATATAGATGGAGCTAGTATTTTCATTATTGTCCTGAATTTTGATGTTCATTATCTGAGTCTGCTGCTTGAGTAACAAATAAATCCACAGAGTCACCGGGGTTTAGTTTATTGCCTTTGCTCGGATATTGATCAAGGACAGTATTCGGCAGCAGTGAAAATGACCTTTGATAATTAATTTTACCTACTTTTAAGGAACTATCTGCTAACACTTTTTCTGCTTCTGCTAATGACTTTCCGATTAGGTTGGGAACTAAAATAGAGCCTATTCCCTGCCCTATGCTTAAGCTTACCCCAACAGAATCGCCTTGTTTGATCTCGGTTCCGGCAGTATATTGTTGATCAAAAATCATATCTTTAGGGTTATCCGAAGCAACTGAATCTACTTTACCTAAATTTAATCCTAATCTTTCAAGTGAGAATCGTGCATCAACAAGAGATTTTCCCTTTAACACTGGAACGGATACAATTGGCTCACCGCCGCTTATAACTAAGTATATTCTTCGATTAATTTTTACAATATCATTCGCGCCGGGCCTTTGAAAAATTATTGTACCTTTGGGATATTGTATTTCATAGGTTGTATCACTTAGTATTGGAACCAGGTCAGAATCTTTAAGCGTTTTAAATGCATCCATTTCCTTCAAACCAACAACATTGGGTACCTTTTTCTCAGGGGAACTAACATACCAAGGCATTACGATGGAATTCATGAGCCAAACAAACACAACAAATACCACAAATGCTATTAACAGCTTCTTTAAAAACGAGTTATGTAGGATTTTTTTCATTGAATCAAATATATCAAAAGCCATTTTCTTAAACAACAAAATGACTTATAAATGCAACATTTATTGTTATCTATGTCAATATACAACTAAACAATATTATGAAAAGAACTAAAAAAAAATTATATTTGTCATCAATTAACTTTCATTTGAAATTTAAAACAGCATACGCAATACCTATAAAATAGATGCCTACAAGAGTACAAAATCTCATCACCAATCATCATAAATGAGGTAAACTAATGTTCAAAAATCACCCAAAAGGCTTATATGTTTTGTTCTTTACCGAAATGTGGGAAAGATTCGGTTTTTATACGATGCTATCAATTTTCGTTCTTTATTTAGGAGAAAATTTTCATTGGAGTGATACCACAACCGGTAATGTTTATGGATTATTTTTAGGCGGCGTTTACTTTACACCTCTAATCGGCGGATGGCTTGCCGACAATATTTTCGGATATAGTAAAACAATTATTATGGGAGCATTAACTCTTGCAATAGGTTATGCTTTAATGGCAGTCCCGACAAAAGAAACATCCTTTTTATATCTGGCGTTAGTTGTTGTTGTTATAGGAAACGGATTATTTAAAGCAAATATTTCGGTTTTGGTGGGCAATTTATATTCTCATGCAAACGGTTCCCTTAAAGACGCAGCATACAATATCTTCTACATGGGCATAAATGTCGGAGCCTTCTTTGCTCCATTTGGTGCCGATGCAATCAAAAATTTTATGATGAAAAATTTCCACGCAACCCTGGCTGAAGGTTATAACGCGGCTTTTGGTTTGGCTGCAATTGGAATGCTTCTTTCAATTGTTGTTTTCACTGTTTTTAGAAAGCATTATAAAGAAGCTGATTACAAATCCAAGGATAAAGGAAATGAACACAGGGACATTGTCTTGACAAAGCAACAGGAAAAAGACAGAATTGTAGCCTTGATTACCATATTTGCAATTGTAATTTTCTTTTGGATGATCTATTATCAGAATGGTTTTACTCTTACACTTTTTGCCAAAAACTATACTGTTTCTAGTGTTGGAAAATGGACTTATTTATTATTCGATCCTATTGGATTATTTGCCATAATTGCTATTATCTTGGGACTTGCGGGAATTATTAACAAAAAGACTTCCAGCAAGTTAAAAACATGGAGCGGTATTGTTGTAGTTGTAGCTCTTGCTATTGAAATTTATAAAATGAATACCCTCCCATCATCAAACCCTATTGCACCCGAATTATTCCAAACATTTAATCCGATGTTTATTGTATTCCTAACACCTATTATTGTTGGGATTTTTGCATGGTTAAACAAAAAGAAGAAAGAACCTTCTACGCCAGGTAAAATGGGTTTAGCAATGGTAATTACGGCTTTTGCATATTTAATTATGATATTTGCCGCTTACGGTTTACCGAAAATTGAAGCTAATACTGTTCAAAGTTTTGGACATGTAACCCCTTACTGGTTAATTTCTACTTATTTTGTTATGACAATAGCAGAGCTATTCTTAAGCCCAATGGGACTTTCATTTGTTTCTAAAGTTGCACCACCCAGAATGAAAGGCTTGATGATGGGCGGATGGTTTGTTGCAAGTGCAGTCGGCAGTTATCTGTCCGGATTTATAGGTAGATTTTATCAGGAATGGCAGTTGTGGGAATTCTTTTTATTCTTATTAATTACTTCTCTAATTTCTGCTGGATTAGTTTTATTATTCTTAAAGAGATTGAGAAGAGCTACAGAATAAGATTGGAAAACCTTAATATATTTTCATCCCCTAATTAGTCGATAAGAAGAATTAGGGGATTTCTATTTTAAAAAAAGTTATGCCTTTTATAGTTAATTTTATACCAGAAATTATTTTTATGAATATGGGCAAATGCTAAAAAATTATTTCTTTCTTAATAGATTTATAATTGAAGCCGGCAAGATATTAGCTGGAAGTAAACTGATATCAATATTTTCTCAAGAAAAAGATATGCTGATAATCGAATTCTTGAAAAATAAATCTAAATACTATATTGAAATTTCTGTCAACCCGGGCTTCCCTTTTATTAATCTTAAAGAGAATTACAACAGAGCAAAGAAAAATACAATTGATTTTTTTGAAGAAATTACAGGAGCAAAATTCCAATCAATAAGTATAGCGGATTCGGATAGGATATTAAGAATTAGTACAAACAAAGGATACTTGTATTTTTTAATCCGGGGTAAATTTACAAATGTTTGTTTTATTGAAGAAGGAAACAGTTTAAACATTTTAAAAATCCGCCTGATATAAATAATAGTAAAATTCTTACTGACGAACTAAAAACGATTAATTTTATTACACATTTTAATACCCCTGCACTGCCACAGGATTTAGAACTCACATTAAATACATTTAAGGAAAAATATCCGTACATCGGCAAAGAGATAGTTTCCGAAGCAAAATATCGATGCGGTAATGAAGAAATTAAAGAGATAATATCCGCAATTCCTGAAATTATTAATGAAATTAATAAGGGAGAGCTTGCGGTATTTATAGACGAAACGAATTATCTTTTACATCTCGGCGTAAAAACATTTCATATATTTCCATATACTTCGATTTTATTATTTAAGGATATACCCGGTGCCGTAAATTATTACATTTCCAAAAAGTATTATTTCGAACAGTTATTGTATAAAAAAAAGAGAATTGGAAAACATCTGGATAAGGAATTGTCCAGAATTACTTCAAAATTAAATAATTTAAAAGCTTCACTGGAAAGAGGAAGTAAAGAAAAAGAATTAAATAAACTCGGCAATTTATTGTTAATCAATTTATATTTAATCCATCATGGGATGAAGAGTATTGAGCTTATCGATATATACAATGATAATTTACCTATAACCATAAAACTGGATGAAACTTTATCTCCGAAGAAAAACATAGACAATTATTTTGATAAATCAAGAAGTGATAAAATTAAGTTAGAAAAGTCTGCACAGCTTTACAAAAATACTTCCGAGCAATTTTTGAAACTGAAGAATTTAGAAGATCAATTTATTGCTGCCAAAGAAATTGAGGATTATAATATTATTATGAAAGAGTTAAAAATTAATGACAAATCTGGCGATAAGAATGATCATGAAAGCCAGTTCAACTTTAAGCATTATATAATCGAGGGTAAGTATCATGTTTTCGTTGGTAAAGACAGCAAGAATAATGATTTGTTAACAACAAAATTTGCAAAACAAAATGATTATTGGTTCCATGCCAGAAGCGTCCCAGGTTCTCATGTGGTCTTAAGAGTAGACAATAATAAAGAGATTATACCTAAATCTATTTTGAAAAAGACGGCTTCATTAGCTGCTTATCATAGTAAAGCCAAAACAGCCGGTCTTGTACCGGTTTCATATACACAAAAAAAATATGTTGTTAAAAAGAAAGGAATGGAAGCCGGCAAAGTGGCTCTATTAAAAGAAGATGTTTTGATTGTAAAACCCGAAATACCCCAAAGCTGTGAATTTATTTTAAAAGATTAATATCTTAGTCCATAATGATTAGGGTAATTAATTAATTTAGCTATATATTTATAATAGTAAATTTTAGAAAATAATTATTCTCCCGACTATTAAAATTATTTCTAATATTTATAATTCTGAATCATATAACTCTTCAATCAGAATTTTTTTATTTGATACTAGAAGTGAAAAAAATTTGTTCTACATAAAAAGATAAAAGTTATCTTTATTTAATTCACTAATTCACAACCAATAACAGGGAGAGCGACTTATGGTTGATAGTATCTGTATATTCGAAGGCATCTATTATACTCGCCTTCTGCCCTTGGTTTACTTTAGACCCCAATATGATCTTAGATGCGGAATACTTACGCTTAGAGAAAAAGTATTGCGCCAATTTTCTGATATTCCTGCATCACTGCATTGCAGAGGTTATTTAAGCGATGTACTAAAACAGCAAAATCCAAATATTGATGTAAATGAAATTAAAGGTAAAAGCTGTTTATTTATAAATGGCAGGGTGATCGCTGATGCAAACTTTCGATCCAAAATATCTTTAGACGGTGTTGATAAATTATATGTTAAAGGTGATACAATTGTTGCCGCTAAAGTCAGCGGCAGTAAGTTGGATGCATTAAAACATCAGTTATCAGATCTATTTACATTTTCGGATTTTAATGATCTTGTAAAAGAAGAAATCGATGTTAATGTTGTTAATTATCCATGGGATTTGATAGGCAACAACGGGAAACAAATTATTGAAGACTTTAATTTACTTACCGGTTCATTTAAGGGGACCAAAATAAAAGGCCAGGTTTATGATGGTGCACATCTTATCAATAAAGAAAATATATTTATTGATGAAGGTGCCAAAATTAAACCCGGAGTTGTGTTAGATGCGGAAGAAGGGCCGATTTATATTGGGAAAAATGTGGTGGTTTATCCCAATGCAACCATTGAAGGCCCAGCATATATCGGCGATGATTCTAAAATTAAAATCGGTGCTAAAATTTATGAAGACACAAGTATCGGACCGGTTTGTAAAGTCGGAGGCGAGGTTGAGGCCTCAATAATCCATTCATTTTCTAACAAACAGCACGATGGTTTTCTCGGTCACTCATATTTGGGAATGTGGGTAAACCTTGGCGCTGACACAAATAACAGCGACCTGAAAAATAACTACGGCAGTGTTAAAGTTGTTATTAATGGAGAACAGGTTGACAGCGGTTCTATGTTTGTGGGACTAACGGTTGGTGATCATTCAAAAAGTGCAATTAACACGATGTTTAATACAGGCACTGTTGTCGGAGTTTCAAGTAATATTTTCGGCGGCAGTTTTCCAAATAAATACATCCCGTCGTTTTCATGGGGAGGTTCAGAAGCTATAACCAGTTATGACTTGGAAAGAAGTATCGAGGTTGCCAAACGTGTTATGAGAAGAAGAAAAATTGAAATGACAGATAATGATGAACGGCTTTTCAGGAAAATATATGACCTAACTAAAGAAGAAAGAAGAAAAAGAGGTATGCCTAATTAATTATTTGATAATTAAAATCGGCCGACTCAAAATCATAATTCACAATAATATTTTTGTTTATTCTAAAAATTAAAAGGAGTAATTATGCGACTCATCATTCAACCAGATTATGATATGGTCTCTAAGTGGGCAGCAAATTATGTTGCAAGCAGAATATTGGAATTTAAGCCAACTGCTTCAAAACGTTTTATCCTGGGATTACCGACAGGTTCATCGCCGATTGGCATGTATAAAGAACTTGCTAAATTAAATAAAAAAGGAGTTGTTTCTTTTAAATATGTAACAACTTTTAATATGGATGAATATGTTGCTTTGCCGGAAAATCATCCAGAGAGTTATCATTCGTTTATGTTCAATAATTTCTTTAATCATATCGATATAGACAAAAAATTTGTAAATATATTAAACGGGAATGCAAAAGATTTGGAAAAAGAATGTGCTGGTTATGAGAAGAGAATTAAGGATGCCGGCGGAATTAATCTATTTGTAGGAGGCATAGGACCGGACGGCCACATTGCATTTAACGAACCTGGCTCTTCTATTGGTTCTCTTACTAGAGTAAAAACTTTAACTATGGATACTATAATTGCAAATTCAAGATTCTTTGATAATGATATTGATAAAGTTCCTAAAACTGCTTTAACTGTTGGTGTAAAAACCGTATTAGATTCTGAAGAAGTATTAATTATAATTAGCGGGCACAATAAAGCCAGAGCCTTGGCAAAAGTAGTGGAAGAAGGAGTTAATCATATGTGGACGGTCAGCGCATTACAATTGCATCCTAAAGGCATGATTGTTTGCGATGACGCTTCTAATTATGAATTGAAAGTCGGAACAGTAAAATATTTCAAAGATATTGAATCTGCTCATTTGGATCCGAAATCATTGTTAAAATAAAAAAGAAAGACGGGAGTGCCCTCCACAGATTTCTCCGGAGCTCCCGTCTTTTTGGTATTGCTTAAACCTATAAAAGAACTTCAATTACAATAAACCTTCAAATAACATGCCCACACTTATTCTTTATAAAAATAAAATAATGGGACTTTATAATTATTTTAATAATCTACAACTGAGATACATGGATTATTTTAGAACACATAAATAATCAAAATTATTAGTATTTGATCGACTAAATACATCATCTGATAAAAGAGACTGCGTTCTTGTATAGGCAATAATTATAATATTCAATTAATTCGGTTTAATGGACATTGATATTCAAAGGTAATCATTACATGATTTTTAGAAATTTGTGCAGAAATTACCGGTTATATTTCGTTATCAATTGAATTAATGATCGATAAATAAGTGGGATTAAATTTAATATTTCGCTGTATGGATTAGATATTACTTTGATCGGGAAATATGACTTCTACATCTATACAAGTTGTTCTAAGATCTTCTCAAAGACTGATCGCCCTATAGAAATAACTTCATCGTCAGGTAAAAATTTAGGGTTGTGCAGCCCGTGATTTACACCCGTTGAAGTTCCAAGCCAAAACATAAATGAAGGATATTGATGTGAAATAAATCCGAAATCTTCGCCGGTCATTTTATAACCGCAATCGATAAAATTAAACTTAGAAGAAAGTACATGAAATAGTTTCTCGTATAATATTTTATCGACAATTACTTCAGGATAATTCGAACCTTGTTCGCATTTTATTTTAACTCCGGTAACTTGCTCAATTCCAGAAGTTTTTTCTTTAATTGTTTTATAATAATTTAATACTTTATTTCTGCTGAGGCCGCGCATTGTGCCCTCAAGCCGTGCCGAGCCAGGAGTTATATTTCTTACTTCACCAGCATTGATTTTGCCAATTCCAAATATAAATGGTTCTGAAATATCCCTCGGCATTTGATCAACAAAATCAACAAATAATCTTAAAGCATTAAAAGCATTTTTACCTTCAGACGGGAAAGCAACATGTGAACTGATGCCTTCAAAATCAATATTAACTTCAAGCGAAGAAGCAAACAAAACTCCCATTGTACTCGCTACCGTTCCCTTAGCATAATCATCCGTAACGTGAAGTGCAAATGCATTATCAATTTTATAATTATTAAATATTCCGGTATTAAAAAACTCTTTTGCTCCTCCCCCGCTCTCTTCGGCAGGCTGAAATAAAAATAATAGATTTTTCTGAATATTTTGATGAAGAACTTCTTGAATAAAATCAAAAAGAATTGAAGTGTGAACATCATGCCCGCATGCGTGCATATAATCATTTTTCGATTTGAATTCTATATCATTTTGTTCCTTAATAGGCAGTGCATCAATATCCGCCCGAAAAAGTGAATATCCTTTGTTGTTGCATTTATATTCGACTAGCAATCCGGTTTTGTAAGGAGTGTGAATTTTTAACTTTTCCGAGTCATCCAGCTTTTTAATAGAATCTATTAATAATTTAGTTGTTTCAAACTCATTGAAAGCCAATTCCGGATTTTGATGTAATTTATGTCTTATTTCTATCGGATCGATTCTCATTTATAATTTACGCATTATAATTCAAATACATTTACTAATGATTTAACTGCCTTTTCTTTGAATTTCTCTTCAACCAGACATGAAATTTTAATTTCAGAAGTTGTGACTAATTTAACCGGTATTTTTTCAAGCGCTTTAAAATATTTTGAAGCAACACCGCTGCTTGACTTCATGCCTATGCCTACAATGGATATTTTGGAGAAACCGGAATGATAACTAACATTAAGCCCTTTCATATCTTTTAGAATTTGAGAAAGAGCTTTTTCAATATGTGATTTTTTTTCTTCAATAATTGTAAAGGAAATATTTAAACCGGAATTACTGATTACAGATATCATATCAACATTGAGCCCCTCTTTTGCAACTTTTTCAAATATCTGCTGAACTAGATTATAATCTAAAGGCAGATTGGAAAGAGTAACCTGTGTTTGATTATCCATTACACTTAAGCCTGAAACCACAGGTTGTTCAATATTCTTTTTCATAACGTAACTACCCTCCTCATCGGAAAATGTTGAACCGCAGTAAATTGTTATTCCATATTTTTTAGCTATCTCAACGGAGCGGCTGTGCAATACTTTTGCTCCAAGGCTGGACATTTCCAGCATTTCATCATAAGTAACATATTTTAACTTTTTAGCACTTGGGTGAAGTCTTGGATCGGTAGTATATATACCGGCAACATCGCTGTAAATTTCACACTTTGCATTTAACGCAGCAGCCAAAGCGACGGCAGAAGTATCCGATCCGCCTCTTCCTAAAGTGGTAATCTCGCCTTCCTCAGTTATTCCCTGGAAACCGGTAACGATAATGGCATCATTTTCTTTTAATAAATTTTTTAATTTTTTAGATTTTAAATTTTTAATTCTTGCTTGTGTATAATCACCGGTCGTCATTATCCCGACCTGAAATGCATTGAGCGATTTACTTTTAATTCCAATATCATTCAGCGCAATAGATAATAATGAAGCCGAAACTTGCTCACCGGTTGTTAAAAGCATATCAATTTCTCTCGGCACAGCATCATCGGTTATTTCTTTTGCTAATTTAATTAGGTTATCTGTCGTCTTGCCCATTGCTGAAACAACAACAACTAATTTAACATCCTTTTTTACTTTTGAAGATATCCGTTTTGCAACGTTTTTAATTTTTTCAGTATCCGCGACTGAACTTCCGCCATATTTTTGAACAATAATTTTCATTTGATTAAATGGAATATTTATTTTATAATTTTCTCAATTCATTCATAAGCTGAGTTTTGCTTTTTGTCTTTTCATCCACTTTTTTTACAGGTTTAGCAGGAACCCCAATCATTACCATATAAGGCTCAACGTCTTTAACAACTATAGAACCGGCCGCTATAACAGCACCTTTTCCGACTTTGACTCCTTCCAGTACTACAGCATTGGCACCAATTAAAACGTCATCTTCTATTATAACCGGAGCAGCACTGGGCGGTTCAATTACACCTGCAAGAACGGTACCTGCTCCGATATGACAATTCTTACCGACTATTGCCCTTCCGCCGACAACTACATTCATATCAATCATTGTTCTTTCCCCGATAACAGCACCGATATTGAGAACTGCTCCCATCATAATTACACAATTATCACCTATCTCCACTAAGTCTCTTATAATTGCGCCAGGCTCAATCCTGGCTTTATATTTTGTTAGATCTGCAAGAGGAATAGCAGAATTTCTTCTGTCATTTTCTAACTTATATTTATTAATATATGATTTATTTTCATTATACAATTTCAAGAATTCACTATGCTCACAGAATAAAATCCCGAATTCATTTGTCCCGAAATAATCCAGATCATTAAAACTAATTTTTCCTAAATCCCCCTGAAGAAAGACTCTGACAGGGGTTTTCTTAACTGAATTAGATATATAATTTATGATCTCGTAAGAATCCATATATCACCTTAATTGAATAAGAAATTTTTAATAATAGTTAAATTTATTCTGGAAATACGACATCTGTAAAAGAAAAGAATCCATTACTTTTATCATGAATAAACTCTGCAGACATTAGTATCCCTTCGGCAAAAGTACGTCTGGATGTTGCACTGTGATTAATTGAAAGGACTTCTCCAAGTCCTCCAAAACTAACTGTATGATTGCCTGGAACATTTCCTAATCTTAGTGAAGAAATATTTACATCAGATTTACTTAATTTATCTTGAATCATTTTAGCTGTACCTGATGGCTTATCTTTTTTAAACCGGTGATGTGTTTCCACAATTTCAACATCCCAATCATTTAATTTATCATTTGCAATTTCGGTAAGTTTAAGCATAACTTGAATGCCAATGGAATAATTATAACTTTGAACTATCGGAACTTGCTGAGATAACTGATGTAATTCATCAAGTTGAATTTTGCTTAATCCGGTTGTAGCTATTATCAATCCAGAGTTAAATGTGTTTACATAAAGAATGGTTTTGGGAAAAACTTCAGGTAATGAACAATCTATAAGTATTTCTGGAACATCCTCTTTCTTTTCACCTTCTACATCAAATTGAAATACAAGCTCATGGCCATGTTCACTAAAGACAGTTTTCACTTCATGCCCTAATCTGCCTGAAGCGCCTATTAACCCATATTTAATTTTTCGATTCATCTTATATATAAATTATTATTATTGATTATGACATTTTCTGCATTGCTTCAATCAATATTTTTTCAGTTTTCTTTGAAACAGGAATCAGAGGCAGCCTTAATATATTTTCACATAATCCTAATTTACTCATTACATACTTAAGAGGCATGGGACTCGTTTCTGCAAACAATGCATTCATCATGTTTAAATATTTATTCTGATATTTTCTCGCAGAAATCAAATCATTTTTTAATAAAGCATCGGTTAATTTCTTTAATTCCTTTGGAAATGCATTTGAGAAAACAGAAATGATTCCTGAACCTCCTAAGGCCATAATTGGAAGTGTTTGATCATCATTACCGGAATACACTTTAAAGTTATCAGGTTTAATTGAAATAAGATGTGCAATTTGCGATATGTTTCCACTGGCTTCTTTAATCGCGACTATATTTCGGCATGCGTCGTGGATTTTAATTGCGGTTTCCGGTAACAAATTCATTCCAGTCCTTGAGGGTACGTTGTAAAGAATTATAGGAAGATTTGTTCTTTCTGAAATATATTTATAATGTTCGACAAGGCTTTCCTGTGTGCCTTTATTATAATATGGATTTACAACCAGCAAACCGTCGGCTTTTAATTTTTCCGCTATTTTATTTAGTACAATAACATCTTTTGTATTATTTGTTCCCGTTCCGATAATAATTTCAGCTTTTCCATCAACCACTTCCATTACGGTTGAAATAATTTTTTCTCTTTCGTTAATGTCAATTACAGGAGATTCTCCTGTGGTGCCTAATACTATTATGGCATCAACTCCGCCTTTAATTTGATGAAGGGAAATCTTCTTTAAAGCATTGTAATCCACATTAAGATCTTTATCAAAAGGTGTAATAAGTGCAGTTCCAACTCCTTTAAACATCATCAACCTCGTTTTAATTAGTTAAAGCCTATAGACCTTTATTAACCATGAAGATATTATCTCCTAATTAATTTAACAGATAGAAATAATATCCCAAATAATTTAAGATATAATCAGCTATAAACTTTATTTATCATATCCGCAAAATACGATAATCAAATTGGCAAAAAATAAATTCTTTAATTACAAAATGCAATAAACTAATAAATAAAAATTATTCAGAATTGTTTATGTGAATTAAAGATGTGATATAAGATTCAGAATTGTCATCTATCTAAAAAGAAAAATGATTTATTAAAATCCAGTAAACCTTAATGGATATATTCTTTGATAGGTACAAAACGCTATCTTCACCTACAGTGATAATTTATGAATTTGTTAAATTATATTCTTTTATTTTATTATATAGAGTAGTTTTTCCAATACCCAGTAATTTGCATGCTTCTTTTTTATTCCATTTAACTTGCTCTAGCACACCTTTAATATATATTTTTTCAACTTCAACTAAAGGCAAAATTTTATTCTTTAAGTCTAAAATATTTTTATGATCACTTCTTGGTATATGGTTTATAAATTCTTTTTGTAAAATATCACTTTGCGTTAAAACAGAAGCTTGTAATAGGCAATTTTCTAATTCTCTTACATTACCCGGCCAATCATGTTTCTGAAGCATTTCCATAACTTCGTATGGAATCTTACAAATATTTTTATTTAATTCTTTGTTTATTCTCTTTATGAAATATACTATCAAAAGCGGAATATCCTCTATCCTTTTTCTAAGAGGCGGGGTTTCAATTGTGAATACGTTGATTCTATAAAAAAGATCTTCTCTGAACTTTCCTTCCTTTACTAAATTACTTAGATTTTTATTTGTAGCAGTTATTATTCTTGCATGCATTGGTATTGATGATTCCCCTCCCACCCGCTCAAATTCACGTTCTTGCAGAACTCTTAATAATTTTACTTGTAAGTTTGGTGATAATTCAGAAACTTCATCAATAAATATGGAACCAGTACCAGCTAACTCAAATTTCCCTTTCTTTTCTCTTATTGCACCGGTAAACGCTCCTTTTTCATGTCCGAAAAGTTCGCTTTCCAGCAAAGATTCTGGCAAAGCAGAACAGTTTACAGCGATAAAAGGCATCTCTTTAGTAATACCTGTATAATGGATTGTCTTAGCGACAAGTTCTTTGCCAGTCCCGCTTTCTCCTTGTATTAAAACGTTCACCTTGCTTGATGAGACTTTCCCAATCCTTTTATAAATTTCAGTCATTAAAGGTGATTTCCCAATTAAACGATTACTAGTTTCGTCAGATGAAAAATCTTGAGTGATCGGAATGCTTAATTGATCGCTGAGCTTTTTAACATCAATAGCTTTTTTAATAACTTCTTTGATATATTCCAAACCCGCCGATTTTTCGATATAATCATATGCACCATACTGCATTGCTTCTATTGTAGTTTCTAAATCGTCAAAAGCCGTTATTAATATTACCTGAATGCTTTTATCAAACTCTTTAACCTTTTTTAGAACTTCTAATCCGCCGAGGTCTTTCATTTTTAAGTCTGATAACACAACATCAGGATGCTCATAGGTTACTAAATTCCAACCTTCCAAACCGCTATGTGTGCTTATAACGTTGTAATTCAATTGCTTTAAATAAACCGTTAACGTTTCATTATATTGTTTATCATCATCAATTAAAACAATTTTCTTCATCACGATTCAAAATTTATTGGTAATTGTGTTTCATAAGTCATTTCACCTGGTTCCGATTCTAATATTTCAATTTTCCATTGTGAATATCAATGATTTTTTGTTGAAGAATAATTAGGTCCCTTTTATTCACATGCTTTTTTATTAAATAATCTAGCTATTTGCCTCTATGGTTAATCATAATTAAGTCAAATAATAATTCTGCACCTAAATTCGAATTAAAATTAAATGTATTAACAGCTAATAATTTATAGAATAAAGGGAAACTTCTTCAATCTTTTATAATCTACTTTATTATAGAAAAATATATCAGTTATATTTTCCAATATGCTCAGCAGAGCTTTATTCGTAGAACTTCTGTTTTTAGAAAATTTCAGCAATTTTATTTTTAATATAAATGTAAAATGGTGTAGTTGAGATTATTTCTAAAATTCACTTTTTACTAAAGTATTTTAAATAACCCCCTCTTTCATCTCAAAATTATCCCGCTTTTTCACTCAATATATAAGGTGAAATATTGTTGTAATATTTATATTTTATAAAGATTAAGGGAATCTATGTGATGAATAATGCAACAATCCGGTAAGCTAATTGCTGCATGTGAGTTATAAAAGATTTCCCTTTTAAGAATTCATTCCTAAATATTTTACAAAATGTCTCTGATGTATATGCAAATCCAGCCTAGCACCAAAGATCTCATTTAAGGAATGTTATTAATTATTCAATATTTACTATAAAATATTGAAAAACTATTCACTGCGGGAAAAGCTACAAAATTTATAAATAAATAGCTACTGTAATCAGTTAATTTTTATAATTTTATATGATATGCTAAATTGTATGGCAAAAAGAGATTTGAGTCGTTAAATTATTGTTATATAAAAAGTTAGTGGGAAGAGATTAATAATATTCATATTTAAGAGCAGTAATCTCGTATTTGGAGTCTTAATCAAGAAATTTATTTTATTCCTTTTCATATATTTTATTTAAAAGTGCATATCCAGGTGAAGTGCTTACAATTGGACAATTATTAGTCCTGAATTTTTGAGATTGACCTGGTAATAAATAAAATATTTTAGCTGCTGCAGTATCTTGCCCTATTAGATAAACTATAGAAATATTTTTTAATGATTGGTCGCTTATGTTTCTAACAACACCTTCAATATAAGCTTGCTTTGAAACTGGAGAAATGTAAAGCAAATTCATATCAATATTTTGTGATTGGGATATGACTAAATTTTCTTCTATTTCTAAATCGTGTTTAGTAAATAGCTTTACTGCTATGTAATAACTGCCAACGACAAGCAATATCAGTAAAAAAGCTTTCACTTTTTAAATTTTTTATTTACTTAGATACTCCGGATATACTATACTGTGCATCTCCATTCGGACCTGAAGTCTGAATCATTATGATTCCCTTTGCTGAGTTAACAGTATCTGGTTTGGAATCGTATGCTGTAAATGAATACATCGTATATGATTTACTTTGAGTATCGGGAAGCTTAACTGCAATATCTCCTTCAACTTTTAAGTTACCTTCTGAAACTGTGACTGAAATAGATGTCCCTTCACTCAATGGATTGCCGTTGCCGTCGCTTACAGTATAATTAAATATCTGCGAACCGTTGTTATCAATATCAAAGGTTGTCGGATTAACTGTTATTTGCGGTTTCCCGCTGAGAAGCCTGACTGTTTGTGTTGTAATAGTAGTTAAGTTTTCATCGATAGTCGAAGCTGTAACTGTGAAAAATCCCGGAGTTGGATTATTGGGAAACGGCTGTGTCAATAAAGTAACCGTTGCGGTTCCTAAATTATCTGTTACGTTAGAACCTTCTATAATTCCTGAGGTAGTTTCAAAATATACTGAGGTTCCTGTTCTTACAGGGTTGGAATATTTGTCACCTACAAAAGCGGTAAATGGAATTGAATAACCGACTATTCCATATTCAGGGTAATTTAATTTTGCAGATGCAATTTCAAAATGTCCTTGATCCGGAAGTCCGCCGTATATTGAAATTAGTACAGGTTTAGATTTTATTATTTGTGATCCGTTTATTATCTGGGCAATTACTTGTGTTACCCCTGCTTTTATTCCCGTATTAAGTGTCACCGTCGCCCTTCCTAATGTATTTGTTTTTACCGTTGTAGGATAAAGATATTCTCCACCGTCAGGGCTGGATCCGAAACTAAAATTTAAATTTACAGCGTTAGAGGAACTTATAGGTATACCGGAAGCATCCAATACCTGGAAAGTTAATTGTGCGGCTTCCGTAGCTCCGCTTTCCTTTACTCCGATTCCTTCTGTCGATTGTGAATAAAGATATATTGAAGCTGCTTTGCCGGAAGTATTGCTGCCGGTCCCTTCTTCCACTAATAATTTTATTAATATATCATTAATTACCGAACCGGCTGCTGCAAAAACACTTACAGTATCGGTGATATATCCGGACTTTGAAATTATTAGGCTTAAGTTTGAACTGCTCTGTAATCCAAGAACGGATGAAAATTTTCCATCAGTGCCGCTTGTAGCTACGACCTGTGTATCTGAGCTGACTACAAGTATGTTAGCATTACTTAGAGGATTTCCAGTAACAGTCTCTACAACCTGTCCATTTAAAGTTACATTACTTATGGTTGGATTTTCCCCCTGAACTCCGAATTCACAGCCATTTGAAAAACATATTACAGAGAGGAATAAAATAATATAGAACGGATAATTTTTCATTTTCAATCTTCTGTTTGTTTTTAAACTCTTTTTACAATTCCAAAAAAAAATCATTTACCATTTTATAAGAAAGCTATTTATATTTATCAATAGTATGAAGATTATATTTGCCGTAGTCTCTTTGATCTTTTTCAATTTGCTGTTTTATTATATTCTCTTCTTTCTCCATTCTAAATCTTTCTCTAAGAGTAGGCAGCAATTCAGCTTTAATTACAATTATTATTTCCTTTTTAGTGTCTATTGTTTCATCGCTGCCTGTTAAATATCTTATGCCAAAAACCCACCACGGAAGATCTTTTAAGAAAGGTATCCCTGTTCTTACTACTGTTTGTTCGGTCGTATATAATCCGCCGATTGCCGTTTGCTCACCATCTAACAAAAGTAAATCTGAAGTAGCCTGTGTTTTCTTAATTTCTGTTGTTATATCTGATGGGAAGAATGCGCTTTTCTCTGCATTCAGCTTTAACAATATATAATCGATACTGTCTTTTGAATAAACGTAAGGTGTAACTTCAATAATTGAACCGGCGGAGTAGAATCTTTGAATAGTATTTCCGGAAAAATCTCTTTGGTAGACAGAAAAATCCGAACCTATTTGTATTCTGCCTTTTTGTTTATCTCTTACAGTAATAGATGGGCATGCAATTATTTCACCCAAATTTTGAGTTTCGAAAAACCTAAAGAGAGCTGTAGCATTACCTGTGAAATCTCCGGTTTTAAATTGTGAGCTGCTGGTTAATTCAAATGCCGGCGGCTTTCCCTGGGTTAGGGCTTGATTAGCAGGCGTTTCAGTCTGAGTTCTAAAATTACTACCAATATTAATTCCGTTTTTTGAAAGCAGCCAATTCCAGTCAATTCCCAATTTTCTATCTTTTTGTACATCAGCTTCAAAGAATACTGCTGAAATTCTTATCTCTCTTGCATCAATATCCGCATATACATCGTTCTTTAGTTTTTCTTCTTCCTTAACTTCTTTATTCTTAATTATAATAGAGCCTTCTTTTTCTTCATACATTAAATTCATTTTATTAACAAGAAGGTTTAAAGCATCCATATACGGCATTTTTTTTATTTCAATGCCAATCGGAGATGCATTTGAAATTGTAGATACTATACTCTTGCCTGTTACGAGTTCACTAACTGCGCTTAACATTTTTATTGCCTGGTCATAACTGGCATATTGTGTAATTGATACTAACTCTATAGGGTTATATTCCCCTGATAGTTTCTTTTCCTGATTTTGCTGAGAATAAAATGTAAATGTTATGGAAAATACTAAAAGTACTGTCAATAGAAATTTCATTTTATTTTCCTTCCTTATTTTGTTTCTTCCCCAAAGCAAGAGTTGTATATTCTATAATTCCGCCCTTGTTTAAGACGAAAGTAACTGTTTCATTGTCATAATCAATATCAGTTAAATAGCCTAGGTAAACAGGATCTCCTTTAGCTAATAAATGTGTAGAGCCTTTCGAATCCTGTACAAATGCTCCCTGCGGAACTAAAGAGATAAGCACTCCATCCTGAACATCAGGAAGATTACTTGAGTTCGGACGTATTTCTGTTCTAACCAGTGGGTAGAAAGCATTATATAAATTCGGTGCGTTAAAATTATTCTCCGACTGTTTTATAGCAGCATATTGATCACTGTTAGAAAAATATGTTCTTACCTCCAGAGTAAATTTAACTAAGTAATGCGGAACGCCTCTTGAATCAACGCTGGTATTTGTTGACAAATCCGCAACGCGAATCTTTTTAAGTTCTTTACTATGCTCGATTGCATAAACTAATCCATAAACATTATCAAATGCGCCTACACCGGATACTTTATAAGTATAATAATTAAAACCGTTCTCTACGTTTTCACTTGTATATTCGGTATTTGTATAAGTATAAAGGGAATTATCATTGCTGTAAGCATCTACAAAATTATAAAAGTTAGATTGTAAAAGATTCTGAGGTATTGTAAACTTGCCTGTAAATAGAATTGAGTCTACCACCGCTACTCTCTCTTCAATACCTTTCAATTTTATGCTTAAAGCTTCTTCACTTTCATAGTTTACCCTAAGCTTTGCTAATTTTGAATCTTTTTCATTTAATTCTTTCTGCTGAACGCCCCAGGTGTATATACCGCCGGCTGCAGTAACTAAAATGAAAATGATGGCTAATACGATAAGGCTTTTATTTTTTCGGTTCATTTTGTATCTGACCTCCTATTAAGTTTCCGGCATCAATCGAAAACTTGAATACTCTATAATCTCTTAATGGTTCAAATATTATATTTTTTAAAAGCGATTTCTTATACGAATCCGATAAAGTTTTTACAGGTATTCTCGATAAAGTATACCCGCTTATTTTTAAATTGTGGTTTTGGTCCAATGCTATTTGGCCGATCCACATATTTCTTCTTTGATCTGTAAATTTTGAAAGCTTTTCAACGGTTGCACTTAATAATCCTGTTCCGCTTGATAATTGATTTAAAATCCCTTTCGTCTGGTCAACATTTTTAATTTTATTTTCATAGCTTTTTATTTTGCTGACAGTTGCTCTATTTCTTTCCTGGATTAACACCATCCTTTTGATCTCAGTATCTTTTTGTTTCATTTGATTTGTGTTGGAGTAAATCCTAAAAGCGAAGAAAAATGCCGAAAGAAAAATAAGTGCTATCATTAAGTAACTCTGCCAGCCTAACTGGAAAAGTTTTTGCTGTTCTTTTACATAAGAAGGCAGAAGATTAATCCCGCTTAATTTATGATCGAGTTCGGCAAAATATTCATCAGCCGCAGCAACAGGTACGATAAAAGCCGAATCCGTACTGAATGAATCCATATCTATAACTTCAATATTTTCAATTCCGGTTCCTGCCACTTTTGAAGTAGGATAAGCTTCTTTCAATGATTTCTTCAGTTCATCGGAAACATCTTCACCGCAAACAAGAATATTATTAATATTACTTAATGCGGCCTGCTCCATTTCCAATAATATTTTAGAAACAATAACATTGTGTGCATTAAAACTATTTCTTCCCACAGGGAGTGCGGGACTTATATGCTGAAGTTTATTTCCTTTAAGGAATGGCAATTTTGAATATTCTTTGCCGACGTATAAAACCAGAGTTATATCGGATGGATCAAATTCATATCTTCTGGAAATATAAGTTGCGAGAGAAATTTCAGCGCTTTTAACAGTAGGGATTTTAAGAAACCTTTTATTGTTTAACCGTGCCAGTGAATCTAAAGCTTGTAAGTAATTACTGTTGCCTGATGGATAAACAGCTAACTTTGATTCATCTGATAAGCTTACAAAATCAACAACATTCTGAATTTTACCCTTTGCGTTTACATTTAAACTTGCCAGTTCTTTTTCATTATTTATTTTTTGAAAATAAATTGCCGGTTCGCATAACACGGGAATGATTGCGCATTTATTCAAATCCTCATTTATAAAAAATTCATTTAATTTCTGCAAAAAGGTTTGGTTAAATTTTGATGTTTCATCAGAAGCATAATCATAGGTGTAAGTATCTTTCTGTTTATCGCTGCCGTTTTTTTTGTTTGCCGGAACGGCCTGGTTTGCAGCAAAAGCCAGTGAGGTATCGATTGATACTGCTTTCAGCATTTTAATTTTATCATTTTCTTTTTCAAATAAAGCAACTTTGCTGTCATTGCCCTCAAAGTATATACAAGCTATCTTCTTCATATAGAAGCTCCGATTATTTGCTTAAATAATTCCTTGTTATTTGCGTATTGCAGTGCCATATCTAATGAGATTTTGCCTTCTAAGTATAACCGTTTTAAATCCTGTTCCATAGTAAGCATTCCCTGGTGTGCAGCCTGGTTTATCATCATATAAATTTCACCGGTATTATTATTTTTAATTGCGGCGCGTACATTTGGATTTACCAGAAGCACTTCTTTAGCTAAAATTAATTTTCCATCCAATGAAGGAACTAATTTTTGGGAAACAATAGCGGTTAATACATCTGCCAGTCTGTTCCTGACTCTTTCCTGCTCAGCTTCATCTACTTCAGCCACAATTCTATCAATTGATTCCACTGCTGATGAAGTATGTAAAGTAGAAAATACTTTATGGCCGGTATCTGTAACTTCCAGGGCAGCTAATATTGTGGCGGGGTCTCTCATTTCACCGATAACCATTATATCAAGATCCTGACTTAATGCTTGCACCACTCCTTCATGGAAAGATTTTACATCTCTTCCTACTTCTCTTTGCCTTATTATGCATGATCTTGAACGGTGCACATATTCGAGCGGTGAAGCGATTGTAACAATGTGTGCATTTGAATTATCATTATGCCAGTCGACAATAGCATCTAATGTTGTTGATTTTCCTGAGCCTGTTACACCGGTAATTAATATTAATCCTTGCTTAATGTAATTATAAGACAGAGCTTTAAGTGCGTTTGAATGAAATTCCAGTTCATCCAGTGTCCTTAATAAGGGGACAATTGATCTCATATTCATCGCAAGCCGGTCTACATCAAAATAAGCATCGCCTCTAAATCTGATTTCTCTAAAATCATCGTTCTTTTTTGCGTAAATATTATTTACATAATCCAATGTATAAGAAAAATCTAGGTTTCTTGCTTCTTCTAAAAAATTCTGTTGCTTTGTCATTTAATATTGAAAGAATAAGCAAAGCCGATTCATCATCGTTAAAACGTGGAAGCTCTTCAAGCGGTTCTTTTTTCCCATAAACTCTAATCCAGACATATCCTTCTGTTCCGTATCCGCCAACTTCAATATCCGATGCTTCTCTATCTACCATTACTTTTAAAAGATTATTCATCACTTCAATTAAAAGTGTTCTTTCCTCGAATGTAATAGTATGAAAGTTTTCTATTAAGAAGCTTACTCTGTCCGGACCAAATATGGTTTTGGGTATTGTCGAAGTAATTTTCTTCATTACCCTTTCGGCATCTTCCGGAATTATTTCCCGGAACTTTGTTCTGTCAATTTCAGTTGTACTAAACATAAATTTTAATTTTTAATTCTTAATTGATTAATCTTCCGTTGTATTAGCTATAACTTCTTCAAAAGAAGTTAATCCCATTCTAACCCTTTCAAACCCCGATTCCCTTAAAGTAAGCATTCCATCTTTTTTGATGCTTTTCTTAATCCTTCTTCATCAATTTTATCACCGGCATTAAAAATTAATTGGCTTATTTCTTTTGTAAAATACAATGTTTCATGAATAGCTAATCTTCCAAAGTAGCCGGTATATCCGCATTTATCGCATCCTTTTGGTTCATAAATATTATACTTTGACCATTCAGCCGGATCTAATTTTAATCCTTTAAAAAAAGAATCATTTAAATTATTACTTTCTTTTTGCATTTGCATAATTTTCTTACAAGTCTTTGAGCAACAATTACATTGATTGCATAAGCTAATAAGAAAGGCTCAATCCCCATTTTATATAATCTGGAAACGACACTTGGTGCATCATTTGTATGCAAAGTTGTAAAAGTAAGATGGCCAGTATTTGCAAGTTTAATTGCTATATCTGCAGTTTCTTTATCCCTTATTTCGCCGACAAACACAATATCAGGGTCATGCCTTAAGATAGATCTTATTGCTTGATCAAAATTCATTTTATGGCTAAGCTTTATTTGTCTTGCGCCTTTAATTACATATTCAATTGGATCTTCAACAGTAAGAACATTTAATGAAGGATCCATTACATGATGTAAGTGCCGCAATAATAGTTGTGCTTTTCCGCATCCTGTTGGCCCGGTTAGAATAACCATTCCCTGCGGCCTGCTTATAGATTTTTCAAAAGATGTCCTGGCATATCCGACTAACCCAATTCATCAAGATCAGTAATTACTTTTCTGTCATCAAGAATTCGTACAACAACACTTTCAAATTTATTTTTAATTTCACTTCCGGCGATTGGAAGAATTGAAACTCTGAATCTTATTACATGCCCGTCAATTTCTCTTTGTATAAAGCCGTCCTGTCCCTGTTTCTCTTTCAAATCTGTCTAATCCTCTGGATCTGTCTTTAACTACCGCAATCACTGCCTCAGGCAAAGTATCGTCTATGTTTATGCCATAAATTTAATCTGCCGTCAATTCGAAATGAGATAGTGGTTTCCATACTTCCCAGGGGAATAATATGAATATCGCTTGCCCCTTTTCTTACTCCTTCAACCAAGGCTCCTTCAAAAAGATTTATAAGAGCACTTTTATTAATTTCTACTTCAAGAAGGCCTTCATCAATCGAACCTTCTTCTCTAATATCCTGATAATCATACACTTCTTCATCAAACTTTTTAAGATATTCATTCTCAGGAGGAATCAGAGTTTCGATTAGTTTGTCATATTGTTTGAGAGGCAGGTATAACACATCATAGCTTTTAGCATTTAAATTATAAGCAATCTTTGAGATTTCTTTAATGGTCGGATCAACAGCGGCTAATATTATTTTATCTTTTATTTTAGAATCATATTCAACAGGAATTACTTTATGATGAATCATTTGCTTTTTTAAATCATCATCAAAAGAATTAACCAGTGCTTTTATTTTATTGATCTTTTCTGTTTCATTTTCTTCAAAAGTTAATTCCATTGTTCCGAAAGCATAAAGATTGGCTACTTCTTTGTAGATAATATCATGGTTGTATTTAAAATCCTGAACTAATATTTGTGCTAGGTTTCTTCTTGGTTTTCCGTTGCCGTTTGAGTTTAAGTTTTCATTCTTCTTTGTTAATACTGCCTGCACCAATGTCTTGGAGTCGATAATGTCTTTCTTTAATAATAAATATCCCAGCCGGTTTGCTATATCGGTATTTATATCGTAATTCTTTTCGTGCTGTATTTCTATATCATTTTCAAACATATTACTTTTATACTACCTTGTTTTATCAATTACACCAGGTTTAGCAGGACTTACAATTGCTGTTTCTGCTGAAACCACAGTTAATAATATCATTACAATTAAAATGTAGAATGCAATTATTATTTGTACCCATTCAATGAAATTCTTTAACCTGTAAACAGTATCGCTTTCATAATAATTTGCTAATTGAAGTGCCGCTTTTTTAATATTGCCTGTTTCTTCTCCCTGCCTGAATTTTGAAATTGCAGTATCCGGGAAAACACCTGTTGCAACTAAAGCATCTGAAATGCCTACGCCTTTCTTCATCATTATTGGCAATGCAATATTTTTAATTTGCTCTTCAATATATTTATTTCCCTGTGCTTCAGCCCCTATTTTTATAGGAGATATACTTACGGCAGATCCACTGTAAAGAGTATAAAACACCCTGCAGAAAATTTCTATATAAGTTTTCTGAAGGATTTCCCCGATTAAAGGAAGCCTTAATAATTGCTTATCAAACCAGACTCTTCCCTTTGGGTGTCTTATATGTAATAATACCCGGCAATTATAGGTATCAAATACCAATGCTGTTATAAGGAAAATATTATTCGATAAAAATGCCGCCAACTTCAGAGTAAAAGCAGTCATTGGAGGAAGTTTAATATTGAATCTTAAAAAGAGTTCTGCTGTTGCAGGAAATATATAAGCTACATACCAAACTACTGCAGCATTAAGTACTAGTACTGTTACAAGCGGAGTAATTAATGCGCTTCTTAAGCTTCTTTTAAATTCATGTTTTCTTTCAAGAAATTTTGCAGTTGCACTGTAAATCTCTGCCATGTTGCCGCTTTTTGATGCAAGCCCCAGCATAAAAGCTGTAAAATATCCGAAATATTTTTATGCTTCATAAAAGCCTGCTTCGCTGTCCATTCCCTGTTTTAAATCTTTGCTTATTTCTTTTAATGTTTCTTTTAATACTTTATTCCTGGTATCATTTATAACAAAGGAAAGGATTTCACCATAAGACATTTTCTCATCCAGCATATCAGAGCAAACTTTAACAAACATTAATATATCACCTGTTGAAGGTTTTTTAGATATATCAATTAATTTTTTGTTAACGCTTACTACCTGGTATCCTAGAAGAGATAATGCTTCAAGAACTTCCTTTTTATTAAAAGCTTTTTGCTCACCGGTTACAGGCTTTTCATTTCCTCTGCGTACTTTATAAACAAAAGTGCTTTTCTTTTCCATAGCGATTTAATACGGAAATTATTCTGTACGGCAATTAAATTTGCTTTTTGTTTTGCAGAGGAAACAGTGTCGGCGGCTATAACGCCGCCGACTATCTGTCCATCTAACTTTTCTGCTGTGAATTTTAATTCTATCATTATTAAAATGTTATTTAGTTAATAATTATTGAATTAGTATGTTAGCCATACTATCTAGTAATTACTTTGTAATGTTAACATCTGCCAATTATAACTTAGTGTTGACTGTTACCTGTAATCAGTTGCTGGGTATCACTATCTGCTACTGTATAAGTACCATTTGTAGTTGAATGTAAATTTCCTAATTTGAGTTCATTTATGCTGAGTTGATATGTCATGTATCAACCATGTTGCATGTAAAGATATTACCACCGCCGCCCATGCGATTCTGGTTTCTTAAACCATTGCTGTGCATTAGCACCAATTGCCATAGATTGAGCAACCAATTCATCTTTGGCGGCTTCTTCAGCACCGACTGAGAAATACCGATACCAAGCTACTACTAGCTACCCCGACGATAATAACGCCGAGCACGATTAACAACAATTGTTGTTGTCCCATAACGATCCTCCATTTAGTTGTTTATGTTGTGTTATTTATTGAGAAGAAAGAATGTCGCTTTCCCTATTATCTTTTTCCCTCAATTTATTTTTTATTACCCTTTTATTTTCCTCATTTTATTTTCAATTTCAAAAACCATTCTCTGTCATTTCGAAGGAGTCTTCGATTGAGAAATCTCTTCCTTCTGTTTGTCATTTCGACCGAAGGGAGAAATCTCCTTTCTTCAAATCTCCTTTTTTAAGAACTCTTATCTAATCCCTCTTTACTCCAGCCACGATATCGCTCTATAATAATCTAAATATGGAAACCATGTCGGCGGCCCGGTTGCAAACCTTTCGTCAAAAACTACATGTCTATTATAACCAGCAGTTAAGTATTCCCACTAAATCTCAGCAACTATTTCTTCCTTCCGGCAGTCATTGAACCTTGCAAATAAATAGTTCCCAATTCGGATGCATTTCCGTTGATGTTACCTAAATTCTGTACATAAATCCACCGGAATTACAAAAAATACCTCCATCAATATGAATATCAGGATTTACAACATTATTTTCATATCCACCTAAATTCCCAGCTGTAGAAACAATAACATTATTTGTAGCAATTATTCCCAATAAATCTATTGGTTTTCCATTCTGCATCAACCGAAGCTGGATTAACCATATAACCACCTTCACCATTTGGTATCATCGGATCTATATTATAAACCATATCACCTTCAAAATAAACATTCCCTGATCCGCCACCCGAACTTCCTTCTGAAACTATAGTTACTTGTCCGTTTAAAGTTCCTGATAGATGAATATCTGCTTGATTATCATAAATAACTCCATTAGGTGCAAAGGTTGATAAGGCCACTGTAGTTGGAGCACTATAATTTGTACTATCCTGCCCAGCATTCTTTCTTAGTTGCTGTTCTATAAGTAACAGTACCATCAGCATTAAATTTTAACCAAAGATCTTTGTTAAAACTTGCACCTGCACCTGCAATTGCTGCATAATCAGGATAATGCATACTCTTAGTCCAGTCAACTTTAATTCCTTCTTCATATCCGCCTAAAAATTGTGGATCAGAGCTGGTGCCCATGTCTCTTTAATTCCCTTTAAGTGTTGTGACTTTCCCGAAAAAAACCGGTCGCCGTCAACAACAAGAAACTGATTGGAATGAAAACCACCCCAAACTGAATCGCCTGTTATCCAGGGCCTTTGGGTAACGCTGCCGGTTGAAACTGAAGGGATAAACCATGCATATTTAGCTAAAGAAGTTTGATCCTCGCATTAATTTAACTTTAACAATTTGATCAGTTCCCATAAAAGTACCAGTTGAAGTAAGAGTTCTAAAGTAGGTCCTAAATCGAAATATCAACAATCATATCACCATTTTCAAAATCTTCGTTTACTAATATTACCGACTAAAATTGTCGAATCCCTGTAATTAAAAACATTTTTGTAATCCAATATTTGCTCCGCTTACAGCAATATTATGTGCAATAGTAGTTTTATAATATGATACATCATTATCTACTGAACGTGTCGCAATACCGCCCCAAAAGTATCCCATTACAACAAATATCAATGTAAATCCAATTATTAATATAAGTGAAGCTTTACCTACCATGAAAAACTCCTTTTACCGTTTTAAATTTCTTGATGATAATCTTATTTGCCTCCAAAAAGCATGTCTATAAGGATTCTCTCTTGACATTATAAGCTGCAGTATTTTCAACTTTTATATCAATCTGCATTGCTGTTATTCCAGTAGGAGTTCCGGCTACATATTTTTTGGTAAATCACTAGGTGGTATTTCCGCTAAGGTTGTACTGCCTGAAGCAATCAATGAATCTCTAAAATATCTAATTCTAAAATATGTAATACCAAGATTAACGCCGGTATGCACTCCATTTACAACTCTATATAACATCCTATCATTAGGATTAGGTGTTCCGGTTAATTCTGATGCAGGACCAAATAATATTCCAGTGTATCTAAAGTTCCGTCTCCATGAGGATCATCATATGGAGGTACCATTAAATCAGTTAAAAATTTTATATCTGCTGGTATCTGCATAAAGTATTGCATCTGTTTCAGGATGAGGTAATGCAGAAGGATTTTCACAATAACCAATTTTCCTAAAATCATATTCAAGTACTTCACTTGTCGCCACTAAATTTTCCTGCAAAGTCAATTCACCGCTAAAATTATAAGTATTTTGTGTTGCGTTATCATTCATTTTAAATAAAGTTAACAAGAGTATTCCTCCAATAATCATCGAACCAACTATATCCATTAATGCTGCTGCACCCATAATTTTCCTTTATGGTAAAAAATTCCAATAACTATAAATTGAAGACATAACTACAGTATCTTGCATTGAATTACTCCAGACTTTAACAGTAATTTTTTTATGAAAAGTTTGTGTAGTTGATATACCGTCAAGATTATTGTCATCAACATAATTAACTTTACAAGCAATATTAAAAATTGCTGTAGGCATACTGCTGTCGGTAGCTGTATAATTATTATAATCATCAAAATCATTAAATGTTTTAGGGTTGTTTATATCTTCTCCGGCAGTCTACACCTAAATTTGCAACTAAAATCATTTGGATCATTTACATGTATGAAGAATCTATATAAAAGATATTATCAAAACGTTTCTTGCTGGCATCTTCAATAATAGATGATGCAATAGATGTGGCGGTAATTCCGAAATTTGAATTATACATTACGTCCTCTGTATATAAAGAATTCTTGCTGACTGTTATGATTACTAATGATAACAGTATCATAGCTGCAAGGGAAAGAAGGACCTGAATGTTTGTCATAGCTGATTTTGAAAATTATTTTATGAAAATAGTTTTAACTGCGAGTGTGTTACTCAACATGAATGCCAGAAAAAGAGATTAGGGAATTATTTTTTAAAAGTTGATTTTATACTGATTATTGAATAGTGTTATGTGTTTTTATCACATTTAACTTTACTCAAAAAAATCTGAGTTCAGATTCGGGAATTGAGAGTTCAATTTTAGAACTCTTTTAAATTAAGAAGGGATTATACTTGTACTTGATCTTTGTTGAAAATATTTAGGATGATATACATTAGATGAATGATGATAAATTATTTATTGATAGAGAATTATCAGGTTACTTTATTAGAAATTGTCTGTATTATTTTATCAAAATTAGGCAGCAATAACGACCTTTCTTCAAATTTAATAATTGATTGGATATGACTTGTATCAAATATAGCTTGATCATATTTGGGATCAAACATGATCTCTTTCAAAATTACAACCTCTTTTATTTCTTCAACAAAAAAAGCAAACTGAACATTATTATATTCTAAAAGTAATAATCTTAAGAATTCAGAACTGTAATCCATTTTAAGTTGAAATGATTTATGGAAATCAATAACAGGAAAAGTATTATCATTAAAAATTAAGAACTTACCATCATTCGTTTCAATAATTGGATCAAGCTTAAATTCTTTTGGATTTATTATAGATTTTAAATGTTTCAGCGCTATACCAATCTCTATACTTCCTATAGAGGCTATAATAATACTTATTGATTGTTCAATAGATAAATTTTGGGGCATAATTTTTTAAATATTTGCTTTTAGATAACAATTAAAATGCCATTTTATTTTTTTTGAATTAGGAAAGAATTTGAGGTACTCTCTAAATTTAAATTCCGCTTTCTGAACTGATCGTCAGGAGAATAGTAAATAGAAATTTTTATCCATAAATTTTAGCAGTTATCAAATATGGATAAAGGGTAAGTAATAATAAATGATTTTCTATAAATTAATAGTTCATCTATTAAATACCTGAAACATCAGAATTAAATAAATATTTTTTTTGGCTACGACTTATATAGATAGAATAATATTGAATTAGTAACCTGGATTTTATTTCGGCTGGATAATTAAATAATTAGATATGATCCTTATTAAGTAAACTTCAAAAAGTGAATCTATCAGAGGTTATTAACCACTTAACAGATTAAACTTCATTCAAAACTTGATCTTTAAAGAATCCGTTCTTGTAGGATATATGATTAATAATCTTGCCTTTTATATCATAGAAACTCCACAGCCCAATCATTTTTCCGTAAGCGTAAACACCTGTAGATTTCAAATTGCCGTTTTCGTAATATGATACCCATCTGCCATTAGGGAGATCGTTCATAAAATTACCTTTGCTCTCTAATTTACCGGTATTATAAAAATATTTCCATTCGCCTTCATTTTTATTGTTAATTATATTCCCGATTTTTTCAACTTTTCCATTTAGATAATAGGTTTCAAATCGGCCATTTTTTATTCCATTAACAACGGCAAATTTAACTATTACGGAATTGGTGTCAATAATGGTACCTGTAAAAAGTTCATGACTCCCTCCAGCATAAATCAATCCATCTTTTGCCAGGCGATAGCTCTTATCATATTTATAACCGCATGAAGTCAAAGTAAAAGAGAACATTAAGATAGTTATAATGAATAAATAATTATACTTGCTAAATAATTTCTTCATTTATAGTTCCCGTCTACATAATAAATGTTTTGATAAAAGTGCCCCAAAAGTAAGTAATGATTTATATATTTAATGCAACCTGCGTACCATTGAGATAAGTTGTGATTCAGAGTAAAACCGCAGTATTATAATAACTTATTTGACAATTTCGGTAGAACTTTCTGTCCCAATAAGTAATTATTGCTCATGTTTAATATTGAAGCAATAATTAGCCTGTTTATATTACTAGTGTTTAGAAATAGTCATGTATAAAATGGTTAGCCTGGAATGGTTTTTTGAAATAGAAATTTTATTATCTTTGTAACCATAATTTTATAATAATTTATTGCACCTGTAGCTCAATTGGATAGAGCATCTGACTACGGATCAGAAGGTTTGGGGTTCGAATCCCTACGGTCGAATCCCTACAGGTGCACAATAAGCCTTCTTGTAAGGTTTTTTTTATTCCCAATTCCAAATTTATATCAGAAGGTTTGTGGGTTCTTCCGAAGGAACTCCTATGGAGGAATCCCTACAGGTGCACAAAAAAAGCTCGAGTATATATTATATTCGAGCTTTTTCTTATTTTGTCTTAGGTATTTGAAATTTTATAGCAGACTACTTAATATTATTTTGCGGCACAATCAATACAGACATGTTTACCGTCCTTAATTCTACCATATCCTTCAACTGTCATTTCACCGCATTCATCACAAGCAAAACTATTAAAGCTATCCTTGTGCGGTTCGAGTTTGTAATCAAATACTTCTGAAATATTTAGTAACATTTCAGCAGGCGCACTCATTACTTTTGTTATCAATGGATCAACAACTTCAGCAGGTACTTTACTTGCCGGGATACTTTTTTCTCTGTAATCTTTGAAGAAACTAGACTGTTTATTTTGAAGCATCGCTTCGGCTTTTGGAGTAACTCGTACTGCTTTGCCGGTACTTTTATCAACGAGCGTAACAGCCCATTTGCCTTTATTTGTCTTTTTGATGTTCCCTTTTCCGAAAGTTGTTCCCATAATTACCTGAAGACCATCTGCGTAACATGTTGCACAATGATTTTCGCCAAGATCAACAAAAGCAAGTATCTGTCCGTCTTTAGCTCTTTCGACACCTAGTTTATTCATTGCCGCTGCACCTACTCGAAGCCCTAAAGGCATTGCAGGGCATTTGTGCCCATGAAACTTTTGTCCGAATTCTAACCATTCTTGTGGATTAACCATTTTATTTCTCCTAAGGTTTATTTAAAAAAATATTGAATTTGTATAGTTGTAAGTGAATTAGTTTTATTTTGTGTGAATTGAAATTTATTATCTATAGAAAATTTTATACTGTTTCCTTTTAACAGGTAAGAATATCCTATTACGTACCAGGGATTATCTACTGTTAAGGGATTCAAATCATTCAATTGTTCTATTGATAGAGCTATTAAATTTTTTGAAGCGATGATGTAATCAGCCAATGCGTAATAGCCATGTGCTTTTTGATTGCCGAGATGTGCTTCTATATATTCCGATTGTAATTCTAAATCACCAAGATTTAATTTTTCCTCAAAGCCAAAGCGGAAATCATTTCCTGTAAATGAATAATTATTTCCGAAGATCTTATTAAACTGAATATTGTGTGCATTGCGGTAAGATAGGTTATAGCCTAATTCTAATTTTGAATCTGAATTATAAAACAGAAAAACAGTTCCCCGGTTAACATAAAGATAGTTCTTTAGATTTGAAACATTGTTTGCTCCATTTCCGTTATAGAAACCGATACTAAAAGACCCTGTTTTGTTATTATCTAATTTTAATTGTGCACCAATATCTCTTGCCATTGTCTCAGCTCCAGGAACAAGAGAATTAACTACACAAGCTCTTTCTACAAGTGGTATTTTATAATCCGGCTGCTTCCTCTCTAAACTAAAATCCGGTACAAACTGTCCGGCAGTTACTTCAAAGTCATTAAATTTATAATTAACCAGGACATCCTGAAGTACAAATTGATATTTAACTTGCTGAAGGAAATTGGCCTGCAATTTATAGCTCCAGTTTCCGCTTCCTTCAGGCAATAAACCGTTTACCCAGAACTTCGCTCTTCTTACTGAAAAATCGGATTGATTCAAATAGTTATCAGAAAATCGATACTGGAGGTAACCATTCCACTCAATTTTTTGCTGTGCTTCAGTTCTGATATTAAAACTAATAAACAATGTTATTATTACTATTAGTATATTTTTTATCTTCAACATTTTAGATCTTTCTACCTCTATTTTATATTACACCGATGATTATTTTAATTGCGATTACTAATAAAACAACCGCAAATATTTGTTTTACCCTGGTTGACTTTGCTTTTTTAACAAGGAAATTACTTCCAAAATACGCTCCAATAATTACAGCAATTGCGAGTATTATTGTTAAAGTCCAATTAAAGTGCCCCTGCGCTACATGGCCAAGGAATCCGGAGAATGAAGAAAATGTTACAGCAAAAGCTGAAGTAGCTGCGGCTTTTTTAGTCTCATATCCCATCCACATTAAGAGAGGAGCCATAATAAATCCTCCTCCTATCCCAAGAAGTCCGGCCATGAAACCGGCAAACCCTCCTATTATAGCTCCTATAATAGCGCGTTTCTTAAAAGACATAATTTCTTTGGGTTCAGGTTTTCTTGACATAAGCAGCATTCTGCCTGCTGCGACTAATACTGCTGCGGAGAAAAGTATTAATAAAATATTAACCGGCAGTTTATCTGAAACGAGAGCTCCTACCGGGGCAAATAAGAAAGCGGAAATCGTCATAGCTAAACCGCCTTTTACATCTACCAGTTTATTCTTAAAGTATGCTATTAATGCAATAACTGTTGTTAATCCGTTTAAGAGTAAAGCTAAAGGGATTGCAACTTCTTTTACAGGGAAGCCCGCCCATTTAAGAACAGGGACATAAATCAAAGCTCCTCCCAAACCAAGCATTGAGAATAAGAACGAAGCCGCCATTATTATAATTGATATAATTAAGTATAACATATTGTCCTCTATTAAGTAATCGTTTACTTACCTACATAGGTAAATTTTTTTATTTTTTCAAAGTCTTTAAAATTAACGAATACATTCTTTTACAGAAGTTATCAACATTTAATCCCGTTTTATTTAATACTAATTCAATGTTAAATGTAATCGGTATTCCCATATAAATTACTGCAAGATCTTCCGGACTAACAGCCTTATCCCATTCTCCCTCAGATATTCCGTCTTTTACAATCTTGATAATGAATTGCTTTTGCTCGGATAAGATCTGGTTCAATTTAGCTTTTAGCTCTTTATCGCCAAGATGTGTTGCTTCCGAAAAAAGAAGAATTGTAATTCCTCTATTCTCCTTCAAATACTTAACATTATAACATAAGTAATTAAATAATTTATCTGCTGCCTTTTCAGGCTTAAGTGTAATATTTCGTAAACTCCCTACCAAATCATTTTCAACATCATCCATAATACCTTTAATAATATCCCGCTTTGTGGAGAAATGACGGAAAATGGCTCCTTCAGTCAGTCCTATTTTTTTTGCTAAATTTCTTGTGGAGATATTATGTAGACCTTCTTCAGCAATAATATCCAGCACCGCCTTCTTTATCTGTTCCTGTCTTATATCTGTTGTTTCTCTATTCATTTTATTTTTATTTAAATAATGTTGTAATCACTTACTTACTAACATAATACTTGTTTTTTGTTTTGTCAAGAGAAAAATAGGCTGGGCTAATCAAACAATAGCCTTGTGTGTCTAATATAACATGATTCAAGAAAGGATTTTTCACCATTGACAAATAAAATTATTATATCGTATATTTACGATGAACGATAAAAGAGACAAGATTATGGCATTCTCAAAGAAACAGGAATTCACTAAAGAAGATATTTGGCTGGCTGATATATCGAAAGCACTTTCCCACCCTGCCAGGATAAGAATCCTAAAAATATTAACATCAATGGATTCTTGTATGGTAGGAAATATTGTGGACCAGATTCCGCTTTCGCAGTCTACAGTATCGCAGCATCTTAAGGAATTAAAACGTGTAGGCTTGATTGACGGCGAGATTGATGGACCAAAAGTCTGTTATTGCATAAACAGTAAAACGCTTATCAAGGCAAAGAAAGAAATGGATAAGCTGTACTCAGTAATTTGTAATTGTTAACATTAAATGAAAGGATAAGTAATGAACACACCTGAAGAAATAAAATTAGTTGTTAAGAATAAATATGCCGAGATAGCGAAAAGCTCAGCAGATGATAGCTGCTGCGGACCAACCAGCTGCTGTACCCCCGATAAAAATGATTATACGGTTTTCCAGGATGACTATACAAACCTTAAAGGGTATGTCTCAGACGCTGATCTCGGTCTCGGCTGTGGATTGCCGACCGAATATGCAAGTATAAAGAAAGGTGATACTGTTGTTGACCTTGGTTCAGGGGCGGGCAATGATGTTTTTATAGCTCGCGCAATTGTTGGAGATAAAGGCAAAGTTACAGGGATAGATATGACTGAAGAAATGATCGCTAAAGCTGAAAAGAATAAAAGCAAATTGGGTTTTTCAAATGTAGAGTTCAAGCTTGGCGATATTGAGGATATGCCCCTTGAAAATAATTATGCAGATGTTGTTGTCAGTAATTGTGTTTTAAATTTAGTGCCTGATAAAAAGAAAGCATTCTCAGAAATATACCGCATATTAAAACCTGCTGCACACTTTTGTGTTTCGGATGTTGTAATTCAGGGTGAAATGACTGAAGAATTAAAGAAATCAGCGGAACTGTATGCCGGTTGTGTATCCGGTGCTTTGGACCAGAATGAATATTTGGATACTATTAGAGAAGCAGGGTTCACTAATATTGAGATTAAAAAGACTAAGCAGATTGATCTGCCGGAAGACCTATTAAAGGAATATTTATCAGATCAAGGATTAAAAGAATACAAGGAAAATCTAAGAGGAATTTTCAGCATTACTGTGGTTGGCTATAAAAAATAATTTATATAGAATGTTATGATGCAGAAGAAATAATGTGAAATTAGAATTCAGTTAATTGGAGAGTCTTCTAAGGAAGGCTCTTTTTTTATTCAATTGAGAATTTTTTTTATCTTTAATTTGCAAAAATGGTAGCATTAACTTGATATTCATGCCGAATAGTTTTTAGTTAAAGTATCTCAAATAACAAATTATTTAAAAGGGCATGAAAAAATATTTACTTTTCTTATTTATAATAATCACATCAGTTCAAAGTTTGGCTCAATCTCCTAAAAGAGAAATGCGCGGAGCATGGATAGCTACAGTATTAAATCTTGACTGGCCTTCATCCAACTCGTTATCTACCGATAAACAAAAAGCCGAATTAGTAAATTTATTAGATAATTTGAAAGCCGCCGGCATTAATGCCGTATTTTTCCAGATAAGAGTTGAGAGCGACGCGTTTTATAACTCACCCTATGAACCGTGGTCTTACTGGCTGACCGGAACTCAAGGCAAAGCACCTAACCCTTATTACGATCCGCTGCAATTCGCAATAGAAGAAGCTCATAAAAGAGGTATGGAACTTCATGCATGGATCAATCCATATCGTGCCGTGAGAAATGTAAGCGGGGCATATAAAACTGCTTCCAATCATATAACAAATACTCACCCTGACTGGCTTCTGCAGGTGGGAAATGTTAAAATATTAAATCCGGGTTTACCGGAGGTACGTGATTATGTTACTAAAATTATAATGGATGTAGTTAGAAGGTATGATGTAGACGGAATTCACTTCGACGATTATTTTTATGAATCTGGGATAACTACCCAGGATGCTGCAACATTCAGCGCTTACCCGCGCGGTTTCACTAATATAGGAGATTGGCGCAGAGACAACGTGAATTTATTTGTAAAAGAAGTATACGATAGTATTCAGGTGGTAAAACCCTATGTTAAGTTTGGTATAAGTCCACCCGGAATGTATAAAGCAAATAATCCTCCCGGAATTTGCGGATATTATAGTTATAGCGATGTTTATGCAGACGGTCTTTACTGGCTGCAATCTCATATAATCGACTACCTTGCGCCTCAACTTTATCATGCAATCGGATCATCAATCAGCTGCGGAAGTACAGATTATAAATTAATAATGAACTGGTGGTCGACCCACATGTCAGGCAGAGATTTATATATCGGACAGGCAGCATATCAAATATCGAACTGGTCTTCGAGCGAATTGCCGAACCAAATAAGGCTTGATAGAAGTACATCAAATGTTAAAGGAGGAATTTTATTTAGAGCAACTATGGGCGTTTTAGATAATCCAAAGGGTTTTCTGGATACTTTAAAAAATGATTTATATAAAAATCCAGCACTAATCCCTGTTATGAAATGGAAAGATACTTTAGCACCGAATATGCCGTTGAACGTTAGGTTCGCGCGAATAGGTAATCTGCCGGTCGCCGGGCTTGTGTGGGATTTACCTTCAAAAGCAGCCGATGGAGATACAGCTATGCGTTATGCTGTCTACAAATTTGACCAGCCTTCGGTACCGCAAAGTGCAATAGACGATCCATCAAAACTCATTGACATCTCAGGTGAGCGCTATTATATTCCGCATATATCAGCTTCCGGCAGTATGTATTTCGGTATAACTGCTTTAGATAGAAACTGGAATGAAAGCGAATTAAGTAATCTAATCAATATTGACACACCGCGGGTTCCATTGTTAGCAGTTCCTTTAAATAATGCTTTGAATCAGCGGGATACAGTTACAATGAAATGGAATTATGCTGAATACGCCAGCGGTTATGATATTCAGATTTCAACAGATTCAACTTTTAGTTCCGGAATTATTTTGCAAAAGACAGGACTTCAAGATACTACATGGACATTGACTAACATGGAAAGTTTGCAAAGATACTTCTGGAGAGTAAGGGCTCAAAATATAGCCGGAACAGGAAGTTATTCAGTAGTTTATAATTTTACTACAGGTTTCCCTGGAATACCGCAATTGGTTTCTCCGCCGCATGCAACGCTCGATGTATCTATCAGTCCGGTTTTAAGCTGGGCAAAAACACCCTCTGCTGATAATTATCAACTGCAGCTTTCACACTCAAGAACATTTAACGAAATATCAATTTTATTTGATTCTGCTGGAATATATGATACTGTACTTCAGTTAAAAAATCTTGATTACAGCACGACATATTTCTGGCAGGTAAGAGCAGGAAATCAATTCGGGTTCAGCAGCTGGTCAGACCCCTTTGGATTTAAGACAGAAGCCAATCCGGTATTTGTGAATGATGAAAATTCATTACCGACTGAGTATAATCTAAGCCAGAATTATCCTAATCCATTTAATCCGGCGACAACTATAAAATTTACAATTCCAAAAGAAGGGTTTACAACACTAATTGTTTATGATATACTAGGCAGAGAAGCAGCAAATTTAATCAGTTCGGATCTTCCTGCTGGAAATTATTCGATTAATTTTGATGCATCTAAGTTATCATCCGGTATTTACATTTACCGTCTTGTATCCGGGCCTAAAAGTTTTGTTAGGAAAATGATACTGTTAAAATGACATATTATATAGAAGCCTCGAAGGCCGCTAGATTCAGACCTTCGAGGTTATTTATGATTAATTAACTTAATACTTTATTTAAACATATAGTCTTTTACATAGGCGGTAAAATTAAATTATAAAGTAGTTGAAACTTAAATCAATAAAATTTAAAATTAATTTAAGCGTTACGTTAATTCTATTCTATTATTATCTTCCGATACACTGCAGTTCATCTAGAGATACAATCCAATCTAAAGGGTGATAAAAGAAAATATAATCATCATATTTTAATTCCGGTATGAAAATATTCTTAAATGGCTATGTTCATGAAAATAGAACTGTTTTGATGCTAAATAAAAAGAATTTAATAAATAAGGAAGTGATAAGATGAAATATAAAGTAAACAGGTTTGACCTTAATTTAAAAAGAGACCAGAATAAATTAGAACTGTTCTTAAACAATTTGACCGGAGAAGTTGTGGCAATAATTCCTAATGTTGCTTTTAAAGCCTTTTGGGTTCAACAGATAAATTTTCTTTTGATTGTGGAAAAGGTTGTTTGATTTAATAATAAATTTAGTCAGCAGTTATAAATGGATATAGTAATAATTATCCGGTCAAATTAATTAATAAAAGGAGGAGACTATGAAACAATTACTTCCCATTTTTATTGCAATAATTGCCATTGTTACAGTAACAATTTCAATTTCACTAAATAAAAAATCATGGACAGACTTATCTCAAAGAGAAAAGAAAATTGTAGTTATTACCGTTTTGTCCGGTTTTCTGTTATTAGTAGTGACATTTTTATTTGGCATAAATAAACCTTAATTAGGATACTTAAAGTTTGTAATAATTCATTCAAAAATGTTAGGAGAAATTCTGTTTACTTAATTCTTAGATGCAAAATAAAAATCTAAAGCAAGCTGTTAGTGCACTGCAAAATGATGATGATTTTGAGACACAATTTTATTAAAAAATTATTTTAGGAGGTGAATTATGAAAAAGAACATCTTTTGGATTTTTGGAATACTTCAAAGTCTGTCACTGGGATTCATAATATTTCTTCTTTTCAGATCTTTAAACATTATTAACGGATCAGCTGCAATAGGAACTGATACCCAGATAATTCTAAGCATTACCTTTCCCCTCTTTTTGTTGATTGTTGAGTTTATAATATATAACTCTAAGTCAACTAGATACGAAGGATAATATAAAGCTATAAATGAGCAATTAATTATCTGTTATGTTTTCAACCTGTATTAAAAGAAAATATCCAAACGATTTTTCATCACTTAAAGAAATTTTTGTTGACTAATAGAAATTTATAATTTAAGTTGTTAATGTAGCGAGCGAATATTAGCGAAAACTTCAATACTTTATAATTTTTATTTAACTATATAAATTAAATGTTATTGTTTTACCTTTTCATTAATAATAATGAATTCTCACTTCCCCCTAATAAATTAAACTTAATTAACCCACAAACCAAAGGAGATAAAAATGGAAGACTTGAATGTTCCCGTTGCACACAAATATGAATCTGTAAGTTTCGGTGACTGGATGCTTACTATGCTGCTATGCGCAATACCTCTGGTAAATATTATTATGCTTTTTGTCTGGGCATTCGGTTCGAACACAAATCCAAGCAAAGCAAACTGGGCAAAAGCAAGTTTGTTGTGGGCAGTAATAGCTGTGGTATTATGGGTAGTGGTTTTCGGAGCTTTATTTGCTTCTTTTTATCACGGTTTCAAGTGAAATAGCCATCGCATGAGATTCTGAAAATTCTCATGCTGCTTAAGTAATTATAATTAAGTATGTAGAGCAAGACAGCACACCCATTTAATGAGAATGTAATCGGAAATGTTATTTTTTCTTCGCATAAATAGGCTTAAGGTTAATATTAAATTAAATTTGCTTGTCTTTTTATTTCCGATGTCATTATATTTAAAAACCTTATCCACAACTCTTCGGTAACTTTTCAACCGGTAAGGGGAATATTTAATCGGGGTTCTTCAATTTCAAGGGAGAAGCTAAATGACCAAATCTTCAGTTAATTTAATTAATAAAATTCTTGGGATATTACTAATATTCGTAGCAGCAAATGCATTTGCAGGCGGTTATTACGGATTATTAGGAGCAAAGGGTATCCCCATCGAATGGCTGCGTAATAGCCCATTCAATAATTATTTTATCCCAAGTGTAATTCTTATTGTTATAATAGGAAGTTCATCATTATTTGCCGGTATTGCTGTTTTAATGAAATTCCGTACTGGAGATCTAATTGCCTATACTGCCGGAGGGATTTTAATGGTTTGGCTTGCAGTGGAATTATTCATTATCGGTTATGTTTCCTGGATGCAGCCGGCAACTGCAATCGTCGGGATATTAATTCTAAGCCTTGCCTGGCTGATGCAAAAAGGCGAAAAATAAAATTTTCTACAATAAATTATTTGTAATAATTGAAATATTGATTATTATATTTTCCCCTAATCAATTTCTCAGATAATAGTTGGAGAGTATCTCCTTATTTTCAAAATAGCAATTTCTAATAAACAAATCGATTTAAGTTAATATTTGATTTTGGATATTAGTTGTTATATATTTCGTCTATTAACGAAATAATATAATATGACATCATCAATAAAAGAAAATACAAAACTATTTAAGGCTCTTTCAGATCCAAACAGGCTGCGAATCTTGAAGATGCTTCAAACGAAATCATTATGTGTTTGTGAAATTACCGATATACTTAATCTAGCAACTTCTACTGTTTCGAAACATCTTAGCATTTTACGCGATACGGGCTTTATTGTTGAAGAAAAAGAAGGTAAATGGGTTAATTATATGGTTAACCCAAAGCCGTCCGATCAGAGAATTTCATCAGTTTTGTCCACTCTCGATTTCTGGATATCAGACGATAACTTAATTATATCAGACAAACAGAAAATCCAAAAGGTGGATAGAAATGAAGTTTGCAGCAGATAATATTATTTTGTCAAACATTTCGTTATTTGGCTAATTATAGAAAGATAATTCATGAGGATATTAATACTTTGCACTGGTAATTCATGCCGCAGCCAGATGGCGGAAGGCTTTTTAAAGTCATTTGATTCAAAGCTTGAGGTTTATTCTGCCGGCACGAATCCATCTGCACATGTTCATCCAAAAGCAGTTCAAGTAATGCAAGAGGTCGGAATCGATCTTAGTAAAAATACTGCAAAGAATGTTGATCAGTTTCTTAATGAATCATTTGACTACGTAATAACAGTCTGTGATAACGCTAAAGAAACCTGCCCGGTTTTTATTGGTGAAGTCGGCAAACAGATGCATATCGGATTTGAAGATCCTGCGGATGCTACTGGTACAGAGGAAGAAATTCTCAGTGTGTTTAGAAAAGTAAGAGATGAGATTAAAAAAGAGTTCAACGAGTTTTATAAAAATTTATCTTGATAACCTATGGGGAGAAGGTTAAGAAGATAAATGCAAATTAAAAAGATATAAATTCAACAGATAGTCATTCCCGCGTAAGCGGGAATCAATGAAACAAGAATAAAGCTTATAAATAAAGAAATAATAATAAAATATATTTTTAATAGGGAGAAATGAAAATGTTAAATATAAAAGTACTTGGTTCAGGCTGCTCAAATTGTATAAATCTTGAAAAACTTTGCAGAGAAGTTATTTCAGAAAATAACATCGAAGCTGAAATAGAAAAAGTAACAGATTATAAAGATATAATGAGTTACGGGATTATGAGTACTCCAGGACTTGTAGTTAACGGAAAAGTAATACACAGCGGTAAACTTCCTACTAAGTCGACATTAACAAATTGGCTTCAAAATATTTAGATGTAATTATAAAAAGTAACTTAGAGCAATTACAGAGTTAAAACAGATGGAGAAAATTATATAATGACGGTATCGTCAAATAAGCTTTCATTTTTGGATCGCTATTTAACATTATGGATTTTCCTAGCAATGTTTATAGGGGTATTCTCAGGTTATCTCTTTCCGGGTATTGTAGACTTTTGGAATTCATTTCAGACAGGGACAACTAACATTCCAATTGCTATCGGATTAATTTTAATGATGTACCCTCCCCTTGCAAAAGTTAAGTATGAAGAATTGGGAGACGTTTTTAGAAATGTAAAGATTTTATCTTTATCGCTAATTCAAAATTGGATAATCGGCCCTGTACTGATGTTTGTACTGGCTATAATATTTTTACAAGGCTACCCGGAATATATGGCAGGACTAATTATGATTGGCCTTGCCCGCTGCATTGCGATGGTTATCGTTTGGAACGAGCTCGCAAAAGGCGATACTGAATACGCTGCCGGGCTTGTAGCATTAAATTCTATATTCCAGGTTCTCTTTTTTTCGCTTTATGCCTATGTGTTCTTAAGCGTCCTCCCTTCTGCATTAGGCTTGAAAACATTCAAGATAGACATAACAATCGGACAAATTGCCGAGAGTGTAATGATTTATCTTGGTATTCCATTTTTTGCGGGGATAGTTACACGATTCACTTTAATTAAATTAAAGAATAAGGAATGGTATCAGAAAAAATTTATACCAAAGATTAGTCCGATTACATTAATAGCTCTGCTCTTTACAATAATTGTTATGTTTTCGCTTAAAGGCGAATACATTGTAAAAATTCCTCTTGACGTTGTAAGAATTGCAATCCCGTTAATATTTTATTTCATAATTATGTTTTTTGTTTCGTTTTATTTGGGTAGAAAAGTCGGCGCAGATTATTCGAAGACAGCAACGCTATCATTTACAGCCGCAAGTAATAATTTTGAATTGGCTATAGCAGTTGCTGTAGCAGTTTTCGGAATTAATTCCGGTGAAGCATTTGCGGCGGTAATCGGCCCGCTTGTAGAAGTACCGGTATTAATAAGTTTAGTAAATGTTTCGTTATGGTTTCAGAAAAAATATTTTAAAGTTGTTGAAGAAGGAACTGTTAAAGCTCCGAATGTTTGTCCTTAAAAAGGGTTATTAAAAAATGAGTTCTATTGCAGAAAATATTATCATAAAAAAAGAGAAAATAAAAATTATAATTCCCATTTTGTTATTACCATTATGGGTTTTGCTTTATCTAAGCCTTCAAAACATTACAGATTGGATAGTATCGGATCTGATCAACCTTCCGGTTGATTCTCATTTAACTAGCGCGATAAGTTTCTTTATTTTTGAAGTTCCCAAGGTTATGCTCCTTCTGTTATTAATTGTCTTTGCAGTTGGAATTGTCAGATCATATTTCTCGCCGGAACGAACCAGAAAAATGCTTGGCGGCAAAAAGTTATTTGCCGGAAACGTTCTTGCCAGTCTGCTTGGGATAGTAACTCCTTTTTGCTCATGTTCTGCAATCCCTTTGTTTTTAGGGTTTGTAGAATCCGGTGTTCCGCTGGGAGTTACTTTCTCATTTTTAATTGCTGCACCAATGATAAACGAGGTGGCAGTTGTTCTTCTATTCGGCTTGTTCGGATGGAAGACTGCTTTAATGTATATGTCTACCGGACTAATAATCGCAATGATTTCAGGATTTACAATCGGCAGATTAAAATTAGAAAGGTTTGTTGAACCCTGGGTATACGAAATTAAAGCTCCTCACCTGGAATTAGACGAACAAAAGATTCCATTTTCTCAAAGAATAGTTTCCGGAATTGAAGCTGTTAAAGAAATTGTCGGCAAAGTCTGGATATATATTGTAATTGGAATTGCCGTTGGAGCAGGAATACACGGATATGTTCCGCAGAATTTTATGGCAAGTTTAATGGGGAAAAGTGCATGGTGGTCAGTTCCTATAGCTGTAATTCTTGGCGTCCCAATGTATTCAAATGCAGCTGGAATTATTCCTATAGTACAAGCATTATTGGAAAAAGGAGCAGCATTAGGAACCGTACTCGCATTTATGATGAGCGTTATCGGGTTATCTCTTCCGGAGACGATTATTTTAAAGAAAGTCTTAAAACTGCCTTTGATTTTTATATTTGTTGCTGTTGTTGCTGTAGGAATAATAATCGTAGGATATCTTTTTAATATTGTTTATTAAATCTGTTAAATTGATAATTCTTTGTGTATTGCGCGGAAGTGATATACATTTAAGAAGTGCTGAATTTCTTTTTAGAATTTTATTTGATTTGTTATATTTGCAGTGGCGATGGAGTTCGCCTTTAAGACCATATGCTAACATGTATTTGGTTTAAACTGTCCAAGTAACCCTCCGGACTAATAACTCCTACCCAAAAATTATTATTAATTAAATTAGGAGAAATGGACATTGCAGAACTATATAATTGTATTTTTTGGCGCAGGATTCGGCGGAATGATAAGATACTGGGGATCTGCTTTTGTATATAAATTTTTGCCGGATAATTTTCCTTATGGGACTCTATTTGTTAATTTGTTAGGAAGCTTTTTAATCGGATTATTTATGTATTACCTTAGCGATAACGAATTGATTAGTCCGGACATGAGGATTTTTTTAACAACAGGATTATGCGGGGGCTTAACTACGTTTTCAACTTTTTCATTTGAGACAATAAATTTGTTAAAGGGCAAAGAGTTCCTTCTTGCCGGTACAAACGTATTATTAAATGTAATCTTAACATTAGCAGCATTATTTATTGCTTACAAAATTTCAAAACTTTTAACGGGAGTTTAAAATGGAAATAAAAGGAGAAGCTAAACTTGTTCGAATATTCGTCGGCGAATCCGATATATGCGATCATATCCCCGTTTATGAAAAGCTGGTTAATGAAGCAAGAAAGCTTCACCTAGCCGGCGCAACAGTATTCAAAGGAATTATGGGATTCGGGAGGAACAGCATCATTCATACTTCTAAAATTTTAAGACTTTCGGAAGATATGCCGATGGTTATTGAAATTGTTGATGAAGAAGAAAAGATTGCAAAGTTTTTACCTATTGTTCATGATATCTTTGAGAAGGCAAATTCCGGAGGCCTGGTTACTATGGAAAAAGCTGAAATTATTAAATATGTAAGCAATGATAGAGCAAATAAGTATTAATCAGATTTTTTAAAATAATTTTATTTATAATTCCAACCTGGTTATTACACCGTGAAGCTTATTATATGGTAGATCGTAAAATCTTACAAAAGGCGGGGTTATCTTTTTTAAGAATGCATAAACCTTTAATAGGACCTTGTTAGTTGTAATGTCTTCCACACCGTAGAAAATTACTTTTTCGTTTATTCCATTTTCTTTAAGAATACTTGGAATATCCAGTATTTCCAGATAGCCGGAATGAATCTGAATACCCGAAAGCCCTGGAGCAATATCATCAGTCATCTTAGTTGAAATTCCGTATGGATTATCGGTAGTTATAATTGAAACCAAAATGTTCCTTTCGTAAATTATATTACCGCGAATTATACAATGGAACATATACGGCGGAATTTCTTCAAGGCTTTTTGTAAAGAATAATGCCGTACCTTTAATGTTGGTTCCTAATCTATAAATCTGATTATAACTTTCGATAAATACATCAACTGGTAATGAACGGAAAGATTTATGCATCGCACTTCCACCTCTTGACCACAATTGAATAATAAAATACGGTATAGCAGCAATAACAAGCGACCAAAATCCTCCGTGAGGAATTTTATTAAATACAGCCAGCAGAAAGAGAAAGTCAACAACAAATACAAGCATTGCAATAAACATTAAGGTTTTCTTCTTTCTGATTTTGAATATCCAAATCATAAAAGAAGAACTGATTGTCATTGTAGCAGTTACAGCTAATCCGTATGCAGCAGCTAAATTCTCGGATTTTTGAAAGATAAAAATCATAAATAAAACTGCAATTAAAAGTATCCAGTTAACACTGCCGATATAAATCTGAGATTTTAAATGACTGGAAGTATATTTAATTTTCATTAAAGGGAATACGCGCGTAGTGATGCCCTGATATACAAGCGACATTACAGCGCTGATCATAGCTTGTGATGCAATTATTGTAGCAAACAAAGTGAGAATTAGAAATGGAATATATAAGAAGTGGGACATTGTCTTAAACATGGTAAATAAAACAGCATCCTTAACATGATGGGTAAGCATAAATGCACCCTGGCCAAGGTAATTTATTACCAATGCAAAAAACACAAAATACCATGCATGTCTAATGGGCTGACTTCCCAGATGCCCCATATCCGCATAGAGTGCTTCCCCGCCGGTTGCGCATAAGATTACTTCACTTAAAACAAAAAATCCTGACAACCCATTATGGATCATAAATTCTATAGCATAATGCGGGCTAACGGCAGCTAGTATTCCTGGAGCCTGAACTATAAAATATAAACCGGAAATAAAGAGCGAAGAAAACCAGACAATCATTATAGGACCGAAAGTGAATGATACCTTATCTGTTCCTTTAAATTGAAATGCAAACAAAATTATTGTGATAATGCAGGTAATCAAAATGATCGCTATTAATGGAATATGTCCTATACCCGGTATAAGATCAAGTCCTTCTACAGCAGATAAAATACTTATTGCCGGAGTAATAACGCCATCACCCATTAAAAGTGAAACACCTAGGAACCCTAGAAATGCGGCAAAGGCAGCTCTTCTACCAGTCTTTACACTGCTGGTCAATATTTCCTTCAGTACAATTATTCCACCTTCGCCTTTAATACTTAAGCTCATTGCAAGCCATGCGTATTCTATTGTTACAAGCATAACCAGTGACCAAAAGATAAGTGAAAGAACGCCCATCAGATTTTCAGGAGTCGGAGAAGTAAGTGTGAATATTACTGTAAGAGTATAAATAGGACTTGTACCGATATCTCCAAATACAAGGCCCATAGCCTGCATTACCTCTTTAAAAGAAGAAAATTTATTTGTTTTCTGCATTAGTAATTACTGAATATTTCTCATAAATATATAAAACAAAATCAAAAATATTATTTTGATTAAATACTATATAATTGTTTATTTTTTAAATTGTTTTATCTAATCCGCAAACTGCACCAAAGGCGAATATATTCCCCCATTCTATTTGTGGTACAATGAAATAATTGTTTAGCAGACAGACTTTAATAAAAGTCTTATGGAGAAGTTAAATCCTAATTGGTTTTTCTTCTCCATAAAAACAATAATACAACGTTAAATTTAACAATAATAATTTTTAGAATTACCATTGAAATTTAATTGATAAATCTTAAGAACCCATGCCTTATTCCTGTGCTTCTCTCCTTTTCCAGGCTATTTTTACCATTAGCAGCAACCCAATCAGTAAGACTAACATTAAAGCACGTGAACCCCAAATATACGGTACATTCTGGGCAGGGACACCTTTCAGGAAAAGAGTCGGGATTGCATCCTGTACAAGCCACCAAAGCATTACAACAGCAAGAATTACAGGAGTGACAAATTTCATAAGATAATAAAATACTCGAGGAATTTTTATATCGCCTCCTCTGTTCATTTCTTCCCAAGCTTTATCTGCACCAAAGACCCACATAAATAAGATTGTCTCAATCAAAGCAAACAGAACCAAGCCAAAAGTTCCGGCCCAATAATCCATTTCATCCAGGAATCCATATTTTAAGTAAAAGATAACAAACTGGACAGAGATTATTACGATAATAGCTAAAATGGTCGTAGCTTTTTTACGTGACATTTTAAACTCATCTTCGAGGAAAGCAACAATAGGCTGACCCATTGCAACCGAAGAAGTAATTCCGGCAAAGAATAAAAGAAGGAACCAGATGAACCCGAAAAATTCTCCAAATGGTATTTGATGGAATATCAAAGGCATTGAAACGAAGCCCAGATCAAATGCACCGGCCGAAGCAATTTGTGTTGTCATCGTAATACCAAAAAATGCTATGGCAGCAGGAATAGCAATTGAACCACCCATAATAACTTCCACAAATTCATTTGTAGCAGCTGTACTCAAACCTGATAGAGCTATATCATCATTCGCTTTCAAGTAACTCGCATAGGCTTGAATAGTTCCCATTCCAACCGAAAGAGTAAAAAATATTTGGCCTGCAGCAGCCAGCCATACTTTTGGATTACCTAATGCCGTAAAGTTAGGATTCCAAATAAATGCAACACCATTTGCAATCGAGTTTTGCGGCATGCTAGGATTCGGAGTTCCTAAGGTTAGGACTCTTACAGTTAAAATAATACCGAATAAAAAGAGTAAAGGCATTGCAATCTTTGCTAATTTTTCAATTCCTTTAGAAATTCCTTTATATAGAACCCAGAAGTTGAGAGTAAAAGTGATCAGCATAAATATATACGCAGGCCATAAACTTGTAAAATGATCACTAACACCTTTACCTTGAAAGCTGTATAAAAAACTGCGCATTGCAGTATAATTAGATTCATTAAAATAGGATTTTGTTATTGAGAAGAAGCTATAGCCTAATGTCCATGATTCGATATAGGTGTAATAAATTAAAATTACCATAGAAATAAATAAGCCCAGGGTACCAAAGTATTTTGCTGATTTATTTTTCCAGAGGACATCAAACATTCCGGGAGCGCTGCCGTGATTGTATTTTCCGCCGTTTCTACCAATTCCCCATTCAATCCACATCAAAGGAATACCAAGTAAAAGAAAGAATATAAAATAAGGAATCATAAAAGCTCCGCCGCCGTTTTCTGCTGCCTGGACCGGAAAGCGTAGAAAGTTTCCCAAACCCACTGCATTTCCTGCAACCGCAAGAATTAAACCAAGTTTACTACCCCATTGTTCTCTTTCGTTTTCCTGGGCCATTTTTTCTCCTTGTAATCTGTTTACTGTTATTTAATTTATTTTATGGTTTGTATGATAAACTAATTGCCTATATAAGTTGAAAAAATATTTTGAAAACCGAGTGAATATTTATTATGTTCATGAATCCCCAATTTAAGTTAATTAATAAATTAAATGTATAATTTTTTTTATGATGGGTTAAAATTTGCTAAATATTGAAATCAAATTCAATTCGTGTGATAAATATCAATTAATTATTTATACATAAATAATTTTTAGATACATAATTTTCCACATCTTTTACAAATGCTACATAACTTATATAAGGAATTAACTCAATAAAAATCCTTGCTGGCAAGGAGAAGATATATTTATAATAAAGATCATCAGAATACAACTTAATCTTTTATAGTAAAAAGAATCGATTAAGTATTAAAAAACAAATTATTATTTGAGTTTAAATTTTATAATTGCCAATTTGAAATTCAGAATCCAAATTTTACTACATTCATAAAATTAATAAGAGGTCCCATGCCGAATCCTGAAAAAAGGACAGAATTAGTTAGAGGACTAGGGTTAACTGCAGCGGTAATGATCGTTGCAGGGTCAATGATAGGTTCCGGAATTTTCAGAAAACCTGCAACAATGGCGGGACAGTTAATGTCTCCGGAGTTACTCATAATTGTTTGGATCGTTGCCGGCGTTTTCACTTTTATAGGTGCATTAACTAATTCAGAAATTGCAGGTATGATTGATGCAACCGGCGGACAATATGTCTATTTCAAAAAGATGTACGGAAACGCTACCGCATTCTTTTACGGTTGGTCGATTTTAGCTGTTATTCAAACCGGCAGCCAAGCTGCCATAGCTTATGTATTTGCAGAATATTTAGGTTACTTTATTAAATATCCGCAACTCTCACACTCGATACAAAATTTTTCCATTTTTATTCCAGTTATCGGGCACATTCAACCATTCTTAGATTTCGGAACAAAAGCAGTTGCTATTATCTGTATTCTTTTTTTAACCGGGGTTAATTACTTCGGAGTTATCTTTGGCGGAGTAGTCCAAACGATCATGACTTCAATTAAGATCGCTTCTATTATAATTCTTGCAATTTTATTATTTATTGTCGGCAGCGGAAGTATGTCGAATGTTTATACTAACTTTTCCATACCGGCAAATGTTTCTCATAATTTAATAGCTGTATTTGGTTTAGCATTAGCCGGCGCTTTCTGGGCTTACGACGGCTGGAATAATGTTACTTTTGTTGCCGGTGAAATTAAACAACCTCAGCGAAATGTGCCGAGGGCATTGTTATTAGGAACGTTAATAGTAATAGGTGTATATGTTTTAATTAATGTTGCTTTTTTATATGTCCTGCCGGTTGATGTAATGGCAAAGTCTCCGTTAGTAGCTGCTTCCGCTGCACAAGTTATTTTTGGAACGAGCGGCGCTGCTATCATTTCAATTGCAGTAATCATTTCAACATTCGGTGCACTTAACGGAAGTATACTTTCTACAGCAAGAGTTCAATTTGCCATGTCGAGAGATAACTTATTTTTTAAAAGTATAGGTAAAATTCACCCGAAATTTGCAACACCTCATGTTTCATTATTAGTACAGGGAATTTGGTCGTGTGTTCTTGTAATGTCCGGAACTTTTGATACGATTACTGACTATGTTATTTTTGCCGCGTGGTTATTCTATGCTCTCGGTGCTTTCGGAGTTTTTGTATTGAGGAAAAAAATGCCGGATACTCATCGTCCATACAAGGTTTGGGGTTATCCATTTGTTCCGGCAGTTTTTGTTATATTTTCTATCCTATTTTTATTTAATACAATTGTCTCTGCTACAAGTGAAGCAGCAATGGGCTTGCTTTTAATTTTACTTGGTTTACCATTTTACTTTTATTGGAAGTATAAGACAAAAAATTCCAGTGTTTAATTTTAAATTTTTATAATATAAAAAACCTCTTAATTAGATACATAAATGAAAACAAAAAGATTTGTAATTATTGATGCAATGGCTCTTTTATACAAGGCCTACTTTGCATTTATTAACCGGCCTCTGGTTACCTCTAAAGGCGAACCTACTTCAGCGGTATACGGTTTTCTAACTCAGCTGTTAAAAATATTAGAAGAACATAAACCTGATTATATAGCCGTCGCATTCGATTCAAAAGAAAAAACTTTTCGACATGAAAAATATGAACTTTATAAATCATCACGGGAAGCAATGCCGGAAGATATGGTGCCTCAGCTTGCCCGGGTAAAACAGATAATTGAAACACTAAACATGCCTATTTATATTCTTCCAAAATACGAAGCAGATGATATAATCGGAACGGCCGTTAAAAAAGCAGAAAAAAAAGGATTAGAATCATTTGTTATTACACCGGATAAGGATTATAACCAGCTTGTTACGGATAAAGTAAAAATAATTAGGCCAGGCAAAACAACTGACGAAATAGTTATATACGATGTAAATAAAGTAAAAGAGGAATTTGGATTTGAGCCGCTTCAGATGATTGATTACTTAGCTTTGATTGGGGATAAATCAGATGATATTCCCGGTGTTGCAGGGATTGGCCCTAAAACGGCCATTCCTTTAATACAAAAATACGGATCGGTGGAAAATATTTATAAACATATTGAAGAAATTGAAAAACCCGGGACAAAGAAAAAGCTAATTGAAAATAAAGAGAATGCTATACTCTCAAAAGATTTAGCCACAATACATTGTGAAGTTCCACTTAAATTTGATTTTGAAGAAGCAAAATATACAAAGCCTGATTTTGAAAAGTTGAGAGGAATTTTTATTGAACTAGAATTCAAAAATCTTTACTCGAGATTGCTTAATGTTTATGGAAATGGCAAAGATGAAATTGAAGATGAACATGAGTCAAATAATTTAGAAACTTATGATAAAGGTAAAGCAAATTATAAATTAATTGTAAATGTAAAAGAAGCTAAAACGCTTGCAGAAAATCTAAGCAAACAAGAATTATTTGTCTTTGATACCGAAACCAACGGTCTTGATCATTTTACTCTATTAATGGCTGGTGCCTCGTTTGCAACAAAAGCAGGTGAGGGATATTTTATAGCACTTAATCCTCCTAAACAGAGCAATGAACTATTTACAAAAGAGATAACAGACAGGCTAGATTTAGAAGACTTTATAAAAATATTCAAACCTATTTTTGAAAATAAAAAGATTAAGAAAGTCTGCCAAAATGGGAAATTTGATATTGCAGTCTTAAGAAGCCAGGGTATTAATGTTGAAAATTTCTATTTCGATACTATGCTTGCCAGTTATATTATCGATCCCGATCAAAAACATGGAATGGATGAACTCTCCCAAAAATATTTAAACTACAAGCCGATTCCTTTATCTGATCTTATCGGGGTTAAAAAAGATCCGTCAAAAATATTTGATGTAGAAGTAAATTCACTTTCATCTTATGCAGCCGAAGATGCAGATATTACATTCCGCCTTTATGAAATATTAAATAAAGAATTAGAAAAGAACAAATTAAATAAATTAGCCTTTGATGTTGAATTTCCGCTTGCTCCCGTTCTCGAAGATATGGAACGAGAAGGAGTAAATCTGGATAAAAAAGCATTAAATTCTTTCAGTAAAGATTTACAGATTTTATTGGATAACTATACCCAAAATATATACAGGGCAGCGGATGCAGAGTTCAATATTAATTCTCCACAGCAGCTTCAAAAAATTATTTTTGATAAATTGGGTTTAAAAACCGGCAAGAAAACCAAAACAGGATTTTCAACAGATGTTAGATCACTTGAAGCTTTAAGAGGTGAGCACGAAATAATTGAATTGATTATAGATTATAGGCAGGCATCAAAACTAAAATCTACATATGCTGATGCACTCCCTAATATTATTAATCCAAAAACCGGCAGAGTACATACAAGTTTTAATCAAACTGCAGCTTCAACCGGCCGCTTATCAAGTAATGATCCTAACTTGCAGAATATTCCTATCCGTACTGAAATGGGCAGAGAGATTCGTAAGGCCTTTGTACCTAGAAATAAAGATTTTGTTTTGATTAGTGCAGATTACAGTCAAATTGAACTAAGAATACTAGCGAGTATTTGCGGTGACGAAGGGTTAACTAAAGCTTTTAATAATGGTGAAGATATTCACCGGAGCACAGCAGCATTGGTATTTATGGTTGATCCGGAAGATGTAACTCCGGACATGAGGCGTAAAGCTAAAGAGGTTAATTTTGGTATCTTATATGGTATCGGCCCTTTTGGTTTAAAAACCAGGCTTGGTGTAACTCAAACACATGCAAAAGAAATAATCGAAACTTATTTTAATACATTTAAGCGTGTTAAAAATTATATGGATGATTCTGTTATGAAGGCAAGAGAAAAGGGTTTTGCAGAAACTTTGCTAGGGCGAAGAAGATTTCTAAGAAATATAAACAGTAATAATAGAGTTGTTCGGCAATTTGAAGAGCGAGTTGCCATAAATATGCCGATACAGGGTACAGCAGCTGATATGATAAAATTAGCAATGATAAAAATTCATAAAGAATTAGTTAAAAGAAAAACCCGGACTAAAATGGTTCTGCAAGTGCATGATGAGTTATTATTCGATGCACATAAGGATGAAGTAGAAGATTTAAAACCGATGATTAAAGAGCTTATGGAAAATGCTCTTCCGATGAAAGTTCCGATTTTAGTCGAAACGGGTGTTGGGGACAATTGGCTTGATGCTCATTAATAATGAACTTGAAAATATTAGCTAAAGAACGATGTTAGAAATGCAAATAAATCCTTATTATATAAAAAAGATATTATGTATTAAACCCCGGGGAATTGGTGATATCGTTTTATCGACCATTGTACTGGATAATCTAATTTCCTACTTCCCTTCTGCGAAAGTTGATTATTTAACGGAAGACTTTGCTAAATCTTCAGTTGAGTATAATCCGCTTGTCAATAAAGTGTTAACCATGGGTAAAACAGAATTTCCTTTAAAAGTTTCATACAGAGTTAGAAAAGAAAAGTACGATTTGATCTTAGACCTCTGGTCGAATCCAAGGAGTGCGCAGATAACATTTCTATCCGGTGTAAAATATAGAACAGGTTTTGCTTACAGAGGACGAAAGTACGCTTACAATATTTTAGCTTCTTCAAGCAGAGGTGACCATCACTCAGCCGAACACAACCTTGAGTTATTAAAAGCATTGAATGTACCGATTATTTCTAAACGAATTTATTATTTTACCTCAGACAGAGAAAATAGCTTCGGCAAAACATTCATTGATGAAAACATCCCTTCCGGGTATTCTGTTATAGGAATTATACCCTCAGGCGGCTGGCCTTCTAAAAGATGCGATGCCGGCAAATGGGTTGAAATTTGCAAAACGATTTCCGGCATATATAGGACAAAATTTTTAATCCTCTGGGGACCAGGCGATGAAAAAGATGCAAATTATATTGCTAATAATTTTCCGGAACAAACTATACTGGCGCCGAAAACAGATTTAACTTATATGGCTGGTTTAATAAATAATTGTGATTTAATAATTGCAAATGATTCCGGGCCAATGCACATCTCTGCAGCACTTGGAATTCCGACAATCGGCTTATTCGGTCCCACAAACCCTAAAATGCATGGCCCTTATTCAGAAAATTCTGATTATGTAATTAAAGATGATTTATTTTGTATCATCTGCAACCATACAATTTGCCCTTATCAGCACGAATGTTTTAAAGAATTATCAATTAATCAGGTGATAAATAAAATCGATAAACTGATACAACGAAGTCATATCAAAGTCGCTAAACATGAAGGCCATTGAGAACTACTTAAAAAATTTACTGTTAAGACTGCTTTTGTTTTTTAATCAGGCAAAAGGTAATCATTTAAAAAATACCGGCAATGACCAGGAAAAAATTTTATTTATCAGGCTGAATAGAATTGGCGATGCTCTGGTTGTTACTCCCCTCTTACATGAAGTAAAGAAGAATATAAAAGCTAAAATTTATCTTCTTGCGGATAAAAAGAATTACATGGCTTTCAATAACAATCCGGATATAGATGAACTTTTGATTTTCAATAAAGGCATTAAAGGTTTTTTTGAAGTTCGTAAATTGGTTAGAAATGAAGGAATAAATACCATTGTAGACCTTCACGATGATGTTTCTACAACAGTGAGTTTTTTAGTTGCTTTAACGAAAGCACCGAATAAATTTGCATTGGAAAAGGAAAATAAAAATATTTATACGAAAACAGTAAAGAAATTAGATTCGTCAAAATTCCATGTTGTGGATCGAATTTTAGAATTAGCAAAACTATTTAATATAAAACCGGATAAAACTTCAGCTAATATTCATTATAACCCACAAAAGGAATCATTTCAAAAAGTTGATGAATATTTTTCAAAAGCATTCGTTCAAAATAAATTTCTAATTGGAATAAACATTTCAGCCGGCAGCAAAGCAAGGTTCTGGGGAATTGAGAATTATAAAAGGATTGTTGACTTTTTATCAAATTTAGATGTTCACACAATACTATTATGTTCGCCCAGCGATATAGAAGATGCTAAACAAATTGCAGAAGATAAATGCAAAATATTTTATTCCGAAAAATATGATGAATTTGCGGCAATGATATCAAAATTAAATTTTTTGATAACTCCGGATACAGCGGCTGTCCACTTAGCTTCGGCATTTGAGATTCCGGTTTTTGGTATTTACGTTAAATATAAAACCAACGATATGATCTGGTCACCGTATAAATCCGATTTTGAATGTATAATTACTGATGACCCGAATTTAGAACATGTAAAATTTAAAGAAGTGTTACAAAAATTAAAACCATTTATTGAGAAGTATATATTAAGAAATTCCAATGTTTCAAGGTAAAAATACTATTAATCCATTTGCGCTCTCAAAAAGGATAAATAGACCTTTAATTCTTGATGGTGCAATGGGCAGTATGCTTCAGCAGACCGGATTAAAGAGCCATGGGTCCATGTGGATGTCATTAGCAAATATTAAACACTCTGAGATTGTTCTAGAAATTCACAAAAAGTATATTGATGCTGGAGCAGATATAATTACAACGAATACATTCCGAACGAACCCGGCCGCGGTAAAAAGTTATAACCATAAAATGAATGTAAAAAAACTTGTTGAAAGTAGTGTGAATTTAGCAATTGAAGCAGCCGATGGCCTTCCTATTTTTGTTGCCGGTTCAAACGCTCCGGCTGAAGATTGTTATCAGATTGAACGAAAGTTATCTCATAAAGAACTTCAGTTTAACCATTTTAATCATATAAATTACTTGATGGAAAGCGGTAGTCATTTCATTTTGAATGAAACCCAAAGCCACTTTGACGAAATAAAAATAATTTGCCGTTATTGCTCTAAAAATAACATCCCTTACGTATTAAGCTTATTTGTTGATGAAAAATTGAATTTATTATCAGGTGAGAAATTAAGCGAAGCAATTAAGTTCATTTTGGATTTTAATCCACTTGCAATTGGTATAAACTGCATAAGACAAGAAACTTTTGTGAAGTTCTATACGAAAGAGAAATTCGATTATAATTGGGGAGTATATTTGAATTGCGGCAGCGGCGAATATACTGACGATAATATAACCTGCGGAGTGAGTCCAAATAATTACAAAGAAACTATAAGAAATATTTTACCAAAATCCCCATCATTTATCGGTGCTTGCTGCGGTTCAACCCCTAAGCATATAAAAGAAATTAAAAAGCTATTAAATGAAAATCATAAAAATTAAAACACCTGCTAAAATTAATCTCGGGTTAAATATCATCGGAAAAAGGCCGGACGGATTTCATAATATAGAAACTTTTTTCTATCCTATTAAACTTTATGATTATTTAACAATATCATTATCAAGTTCATTTAAATTTAAAAGTAATATTAAATCTCTTAATAGTGATTCAAATAATTCTATTATTAAAGCAAAAAAGATTCTTGAATATTTTACCGGGGAAAAATTAAACTTCCAAGTTGAATTAGAGAAGAACATTCCAATTGGAGCCGGGATGGGCGGCGGAAGTTCAGACGGCGCAGCAACTCTTTTAGCGTTAAATAAATTATTTGAATTGAACATAACTAAACAAAAACTTAGTGAGTTGGCATTAAAAATAGGTTCAGATGTACCCTATTTTATTGATCCTAAACCGTGTTTTGCAATTTCACGAGGAGAAGTAATTCAGAAACTAAAATTCAATATCCCCTTCCCTATTCTAATAGTTAATCCCGGTATTCATATATCTACAAAATGGGCCTACGAAAATATTTCTTCTCATAAACCAAGATATCATCTTTTTAATTTGCCTTTAACACTTCCAAATAAATTTGTTGAGTTGAGACAGTTAGTTACTAACGATTTTGAAGAAGTAGTTTTTAAGAAATATTCAGAAATTCAAAAGATTAAGGATTCCTTATATAACTCGGGTGCGATTTTCGCTTTAATGACAGGTAGTGGCTCAACAGTATTTGGCATTTTCAAAAATATCGAACTAGCTCAAAAAGCTGAAGCAAAATTTAATAAACGTTACTTCACGTTTATTGACAAACCATAAATTCTTAAATACTTATTAACTAACTGCGCTTTCTGTTATTTCGACATAACTTCTTGATGCATTCAGCTTAAACATAATGCCGAACGGAATTGTAATATTATTTTTAATATGCCCGTGCGAAAAATTATATACTATCGGAACTTCTAAACCGCCAAAGTAATCTCCAATAACTTCTCCGAGAGTCAATGTTTTTTTAGTCGGATCCGTTTCATTACAGTCTACAAAAGCCCCAAGAATTATTCCGCTTGCTTGATTTAATACTTTTGCAAGCCTCAACTGATTTAACATTCTGTCTATTCTATATGGTGCTTCACTAACATCTTCTAAAAATAAGATTTTATCTTTTACTGAGGGTAAATAATCAGTACCTAAAAGAGAAGTAACGAGCGCGAGATTACCTCCAATTATTCTTCCTTTTATATTTCCTTTATTCAGAACAAATAATTTTTCGTCGTCAGGCAAAATCACTTTACCAAGACTTTTTTTAGAAGTAATTAATTCCCAAAACATTTCTTCAGTATATGGACTTACTCCGTTATGAAAATCTACTGCAACCATAGGGCCTGCAAACGTAACTAGCCCAGTTTTCTGAAGAAAAGCCATTTGCAGAGCAGTTATATCACTATAGCCCACAAATATTTTTGGATTAGCACCAATTAGTTTATAATCAATTTTATCCAGCAATCTGGGCGACCCATATCCGCCTCTTACACAAATGATTGCTTTAACTTCTTTTTTCTTAAACATGTAATGAAGATCTTCTAATCTTTCTTCATTAGTGCCTGCTAAATAACCATTTACTTTACCTACATTCTTTCCAACTTCAACTTTATAACCTAATTTTTCAAAATATCTTACGCCTAATTCAATACGCGTTAGATCATCCGGAGATGAAGCAGGTGAAATAATTCCTATTAAATCACCTTTTGAAAGTTTTTTGGGTTTAACAATTTTCATAACTTCCCATATTTTATTGGTAGTTTAATTAAATTTGCGTTAATTTAACAAATCGTACAATATCTTTCAAATTTTTATATAATATAAATTAAGAAAATACTTCAAAGGAATAATTCAAATGAAAGCAACTAATGAATTGAAACATAATAAGTTAACACTAAAGAAAAAAGCTCGTAAAATAAAATTAGTTTTTACTGATATTGACGGCGTTTTGACAGATACAGGTGTTTATTATTCTGAGCGCGGAGAAGAATTAAAAAGATTTTCAATTCGAGATGGAATGGGAGTTGTTCGTTTGAGAGAAAAAGTTTCAATTGATACAGGAATAATTACAGGTGAATTATCCGGGAGTGTAAAAAAGCGGGCTGAAAGATTAAAAATAACAGAACTGTATCAAGGCGTAGAATCGAAAGAATTAGTGTTTAAAGAAATACTTAAAAAACATAATCTCAAAGCTGAAAATATTGCATTCATTGGAGACGATGTTAATGATTTGGAATTATTGAAGTTAGTTGGATTAAGTGCATCACCGGCAGATGCTTTTGTGCAAGTCAAAAAAATTGTTAATTATGTTTGTCGAACTAAAGGAGGTCATGGAGCATTCAGAGAATTTGCAGAATTAATTATTAAATTCAATAGTTCTAAATAATTCTGACCATTTCATTTTTATTCAAACAAATATATCTTCAAATTTGCTAGTTAAATGAACTTATCTAATCTCCTTCTTTTGGATAATTATTATCATTAACTAATAGATGAATTGTTTTAAAGCACACTCGTTAGTTTTGTGCTTTATAATTTTATTTTCAGTAATAAAATGGTAATTCAGTAAATTTTGTACATTTCCTATCCTTTCCATTCCCTATAATATTAGATTTATTTGCATGTTTATCCATTTTATCTCATTATATAGCACTTTATTAAGCTATCATTGCAATCTTATTCATTTTAATATTGACAAAAAGAATCATTTTTTATATGTTTACGGCAAATGAAAAAATTAAAGTTACATAACATCAACTCAAAAGAACTGAAGCAGTTCTTTTATAAAATACTTCCTAGCAGATCCCTTCTTCCGCGCCGTCCCCGTCTGGGGTAATAAATACAACTAATCAAATACTTAAATCAATAATTAGTTTAAAATATTTTAAGGAATTTAAATATGGTTTCGGTTGGCATTATAGGTGGAAGCGGTTATACGGGGAAAAAATTAGTTCAGTTTTGCAGTGCACATTCATTTGTAAATGAATTTAAAATTTATGCTCATAAATCAGCAGGCCAATTTATTACTGATCTTTTCCCGGATCTGGAAGGTCAAATTATAAATTCTAAAATTGAAAGTATTGATGATTTATCATCTGAACATGATATATATTTTATTGCCTTACCGCATGGTGAAGCATTAAAATATGTTCCCAGATTAATTAGTTCAGGTAAAAAAGTAATTGACCTTGGAGGTGATTATCGATTGAACTCCCAAATTGAATATGAAAAATGGTACGGGATAAATCATACATCCCCTTCACTTTTAAAGAATAAAACTTACGGTTTAGCAGATTATTATGGAACTGAATATTCAAATATTAATTTGGTTGCCAATCCAGGCTGCTATCCGACTGCAACATTACTTTCATTGCTGCCATTAGTCAGCGGTTTTAAGGAAAATATTCTTTCTATAAGTGTTTCTGCTTATTCAGGAACAAGCGGGGCCGGAAAAACTCCTAAACTCGAATTGATGATGTCTGAAATGGATGGAGATGCATCAGCCTATAATGTTAATAAGCACCGACATCAACCGGAGATCATTCAAAATCTAAAACAATTCGGATTTGATTCGGCTTTTTCATTCACTACTCATCTCCTTCCTACTGCGGTTGGTATTTATGCAACTTCTTCCGTTCACTTAAAAGAGAAAATAAACGAAGAAGAAGTTAAAAACTATTATAAAAATTTTTATATCGATTCACCTTTTGTGAGGCTTAGAGAAACTCCTCCTCATTTAAACTGGGTAATTAACTCAAACTTTTGCGATATAAGTGTTTCAGTAAAGGATAAGGTTATGATTATTACAGCCGCAATAGATAATTTAGTTAAAGGTGCTTCTGGCCAAGCCATTCAGAATATGAATAAACTTTTAGGTTTCGAAGAAAGTTTAGGACTTGGAATAAAAGGAGTTAAAGATGCATCAATTTATTGAAAATGGATCTGTAACTTCTCCTAAAGGTTTTAAAGCTGCCGGAATATTCTGCGGAATAAAAAGGAAGAAAAAAGATTTAGCTTTAATTTATTCGGATGAGCCTTGCACAGCAGCCGGGACTTATACATTAAATAAAGTAAAAGCTGCTCCTCTTCTACTGACTCAAGAAGTTGTTAAGAAATCTGATTTTGTTAAAGCAGTGCTTATTAATTCGGGTAATGCAAATGCCTGCACTGGAGAAATCGGTGACCTTGATGCGCTTAATATGCAAAAATGGTGTGCAGACAAACTGGATATTTTTCCAGATGAAGTTTTAATAGCATCTACAGGAGTTATTGGTCAAAAAATGCCGATGGATAAGTTAAAAAACGGTATTGAAGAAATTGTTCCACAACTAACTGAAACCGGCGGATTAGATGCAGCGGAAGCCATAATGACGACAGATACTAAAATAAAATCATACGCTATAAAAGTTAAACTGACTTCCGGAGAAGTTACAATAGGAGGTATATGTAAAGGCAGCGGAATGATCGCTCCGAATATGGCAACAATGCTCGCTTTTATTTCTACTGATGCAGAAATTGATAAAGAATTATTACAAAAACTGCTTTCAAACGCTGTCCAAATTTCATTTAACAAAATTTCTGTTGATGGCGAAACTAGTACCAATGATATGGCAATTCTTTTATCCAATGGAGCTTCCGGTATCAAAATAAATGAAGGAACTACAGAATATAGTTCCTTTAAAAATGCATTGGAAGATTTATGTAGAGAAATGGCAAAATCAATTGTGTCTGATGGTGAAGGTGCAACAAAATTAGTGACAATAAATATAAAAAATGCAAAATCAAAAGAAGATGCAGATTTAGTTGGCAAATCTATTGCTAATTCTTCATTAGTAAAGACTGCTATTTATGGGGCTGACGCAAATTGGGGAAGAATTTTAAGCGCAGCCGGACAAAGCGGAGCTGATTTTGATCCTTCAAAGGTTTCAATAAGTTTTGATGATCTCCCGGTTCTTCTTCCCTCTTACACTTTAGCTTTGGATGAAGATAAAGCATCAGAAATTCTTTCGCAGCCGGAATTTCAAATTAGTGTTGATCTTAATTCCGGTTCAGAAAATACTACATGGTGGACATGCGATCTTACAGAAGAATATGTTAGAATTAATTCTGATTATAGAACTTAAGAACGAGGAATTATCATGAAATTAGCTATTATAAAGATAAGCGGTAAATCTATAAATGAATTTATTAACACGGATAAATGGATTTCAGTTCTTAAAAATTTTTCTACTAAATATAGCTGGAATAGTTTTAGTTCATGGTGCAGGTAAAAATATTTCCGAATGGTCTGAAAAATTGGGCCTAGAAACTCAATTTATAAACGGTCTAAGAGTTACTTCTGAGAAACAAATGGAAATTGTTGCTGCTATCCAAGCCGGAGTATTAAATAGCCAAATCAATGCAAAACTAAACGCTAATGGTTTTGAATCGATTGGACTATCCGGAATAGACAGGAATACTTTTACAGCAGAGTACTTTAATAAGGAACTTGGGTTTGTAGGAAAGCCGAACTTATCCGGTTCAGTATTATGGATTAAGGATTTACTTAAATCGAATGTTATACCAGTATTTTCAAGTGTATGCAAGGATGCATCAGGAAACTTAATGAATGTTAACGCGGATATCTTTACCGAGACATTAGCGGTTGCATTAAATGCCGATTCAGTATTTTTTGTCTCTGATGTTGATGGAGTTAAAATAAAAGGTAATGTAAAGAAAACTTTGATTGAAGAGGAAATTATTAATGGAATCGTCAACGGTGATATTACAGAGGGAATGATTCCGAAACTTAATAGCTGTATCGAACTGTTGAAAAAAGGAATAAACAAAGTATGGATAGGTTCACAAATAATTAATTTATCATCTAATAAAAAAGAAAGTATTAATGGAAACGGAACCTGGATCGTTAGTACAGACGAAAGTGAATACGAATTACTCAAGATTGCTTAACACATATTCAAGGTATCCTGTTGAGTTTTCATATGGTAACGGTGCATATATTTATGATGAAACCGGAAAAGAATATATCGATTTCCTCTGTGGAATTGCAGTTACCGGGTTCGGGCATAATCATCCCGGTATAAAGGCTGCGGCAGTTAAGCAAATAGAAAATTTCTGGCATGTTTCAAATTTATATACATCAACTCCCCAGGAAACACTAGCAAAGAAATTAGCCGACTTATCGGGTCTAGATTCTGTATTCTTTTGTAATTCCGGAACCGAAGCAAATGAAGCTGCAATTAAGTTTGCCAGAAAGTGGGGAAAAGGTAAATATGAAATTATTTCTACAATAGGCGGTTTCCATGGAAGGACATATGGAAGTCTTTCTGCTACCGGTGAATATAAATATTGGGAGGGATTTGAACCTTTAGTTCCAGGGTTTACTCATGTTACTTTCGGTAATATTCAAGCTGTCGAAAATGCTATTACGAATGATACAGTTGCAGTTTTAGTTGAAACAATTCAAGGAGAAGGCGGAGTAAACGTTGGACCAAAAAATTACTTAAAAGAATTGAGATCGCTTTGTACTGAGAAAAATATTTTATTGATTATTGATGAAGTTCAAACAGGAATCGGCAGAACCGGAAAATTCTTTTCTTATCTTCATGAAGAAATAATTCCCGATATTGTTACTGCAGCAAAAGGAATTGCTAACGGTATACCATTAGGTGCAACAATTTGCAGTAAAGATATTGCTAAAGAAATTAAACCTGGTATTCATGGATCAACTTTTGGTGGAAATCCAATAGCAATTGCAGCCGCAAATAAAGTTGTTGATCTTCTGAATGAAGAACAACTAAATAAAATAGAACAGCTTGGAAAAACGATAATGGACGCATTACATGGACTAAATATTTCCGAGATTAAAAATGTTAGAGGAAAGGGTTTAATGATCGGTATTGAATTCATTCAAGGAATCTCAGCTAAAGATGCAGCTAAAAGATTACTGGAAAAAGGATTTTTAGTCGGAACATCCGGTGAAACAGTCTTGAGAATTCTTCCACCGTTTATCATCACACAAACAGAAATTATGAAATTTTTACTGGCATTTCGAAAAGTAATTTCCGATATATCCGGTAAAGAATATTAAAAAACTAAAAATTGGTGGTATTATGTCTTCTAAATTAAAAAGGCTCAATCGTATAAAAGAAATACTTAACAGTAAAAATATTCCGTCTCATGAAAGCTTAGTTAAATTACTTTCAGAAGAAGGAATACAGGTTACACAGGCTACATTAAGTCGGGATTTTGCTGAACTCGGAGTTATCAGAACTTTTACGGAATACGGTCCGCGTTACATTTTAGATGCTCATGAATCCGGTAAGCAAATTGCAAAATTAATTGGCTTTGAAATATTAAGCGTTGAACATAATGAATCTGTAGTTGTAATTAGAACTTTAGCAGGCCGGGCACAAGGAATTGCTCATTTTATAGATCGTTTGAATAACTCTGAAGTTTTGGGAACTATCGGCGGTGATGATACTGTTCTGGTTATTCCTAGTTCACAAAAAAGTATTCAAAACCTAATTGAATTGATAAAAAAAATGATGACCGAACAAATCGGTTAGAATAATTTAAAGTTAGAGAAGGAGATAAGAAAGTGTCTAGAATGAAAATTGTCGTTGCATACTCAGGAGGATTGGATACCTCTGTTATGGTCAAATGGCTTAAAGAAAAATATGATGCTGAGATAATTACTGCCACGGGATTTTTAGGTCAGGTAAAAGAAATAGAAGGTGTAAAAGAAAAAGCTGCTAAAACCGGCGCAGTAAAATCTTTTATTTTTGATTTACGCGAAGAATTCCTTACAAAGTATGCATGGAAAGCTTTAAAAGCCGGAGCTTTATATGAAGGCCTTTACCCTATGGCGACAGCAATCGGCAGACCCCTTCTAGCAAAAATGCTTGTCGATGTTGCAAACCAGGAAAATGCAGATGCAGTAGCTCACGGTTGTACAGGCAAAGGAAATGATCAAGTTAGATTTGAGGTTGGAGTTCAATCACTTGCACCACATTTAAAAACTATTGCTCCTTTAAGAATGTGGGAATTTAAAAGCCGGGAAGAAGAAATGGATTATGCTATGAAAAACGATATTCCGATTAAAGCAACAAAAGATTCTCCATATTCTATCGATGAAAATTTATGGGGACTTGCAATCGAATGCGGAATACTAGAAGATCCAACTCAAGTTCCTCCTGAAGATGCTTACCAGATAACGGTTAATCCTAAATTGGCGCCGGATAATTCTGAAGTTATCACAATAGGATTTGAAAAAGGAATTCCTGTTAGTCTTAACTCGATCGAATTAAGTGCCGTTGAGCTTGTATCTCAATTAAGAGATATGGGTGCTGCTTATGGAATCGGAAGATTAGATTTAATTGAAAACAGAGTCGTAGGCATAAAATCTAGGGAAATTTATGAAGCGCCGGCGGCAGTTCTTCTTCACACAGCACATTCGGAGCTGGAAAGACTTATTCTTGACAAAGAAACTTTCAGATATAAACAGAATATTTCAAACAAAATTGCTAATTTGATATACGACGGTTTATGGTATTCACCGCTTTTCAATTCGCTGATGGCATTTGTAGATGATACACAAGAAAAGATTACCGGTGAAGTGAAACTTGAACTTTATAAAGGAACGATTAAAACATTGTCAAGAAATAGCGCATTTAGTCTTTACAATAAAAATCTTGCTACTTACACAATAGAAGATACATTTGATCATAAGGCTTCCGAAGGATTTATCAAATTGTACGGACTTCCGTATAAAACTATTGCAGAAGTTAATAGCTCCATTAAGGAAGAGGTTATTGCATAATGCTTTGGGGCGGTCGGTTTAAAGATCAACTAAATGATAATGCATTAAGATTTTCTTCTTCATTAAATGTTGATATCAACCTAATCCACGAAGATATTGAAGGCAGTAAGGCTCATGCTGAAATGCTTGCACATGTAAATATTATTACTCAAGATGAAGCAGAGAAAATAATAAACGGTCTAAACACAATTGAGTATGAATGGGATGAAGGAATTTGGAAACCAGACCCAAATAAATTTGAAGATATTCATTCGGCAATTGAAACAAGATTATACGAACTAATTGACAGCACTGCCGGTAAATTACATACCGGCAGAAGCCGTAATGACCAAATCGCAACGGATGTAATTTTATGGATAAAAAAAAGATGCAGTTTGGTTTGTGAAAATATAAAAGGATTACAAAAAACTTTATTAGATATATCTTCTGCCCACATTAATACAATCATTCCAGGTTATACGCATCTGCAGAGAGCTCAACCTATCTCTCTTGCCTTCCATTTATTAGCATACGTTGAGATGCTTCAAAGAGATAACGATCGATTTAAATTTATTCAAAGTTCACTTAACCAATTGCCTCTCGGTTCTGGCGCACTTGCCGGTTCAACCCTGCCTCTCGACAGGAAATTTACAAGTGATAAGCTTGGATTCGATGATCCTACAGGCAATGCGTTGGATTCTGTTTCAAACAGGGATTTTATTTTAGATTATCTTCATGCTTGTTCAGTTGGAATGATGCACTTGAGCAGATTATCGGAAGAAATAATTATATGGTCTTCAACTGAATGGAATTTTATCAAATTGAATGACAGTTTCACTACCGGATCATCATTAATGCCGCAAAAGAAAAATCCGGATTTAGCTGAGTTGATAAGAGGTAAAACAGGACATGTTTACGGAAATTACATTGCATTAGCTTCCACACTTAAATCTCTGCCATTAAGTTATAATAGAGATCTTCAAGAAGATAAACTGCCATTATTTAATTCTTCTTTTACTTATGAAGATTCTTTAAACATTATGAATTCAATGCTCTATTCTGCTAAATTTAATGGCAAAAGATTTCTAAATGAATTAAAAGGAGATTTTTCTTTATCCACCGATCTTGCTGATTGGCTTGTGTTGAAAGGAATTCCTTTTAGAGAAGCACATGAAATTGTCGGTAAGGTTGTTCAAAAACTGGAAAATGAAAATAGAAATTTTAGCACTGTTACATTAAAAGAATTAAAGGATACTAATTCGATCTTTGATGATAGCGCTTTGGAATGTTTGGATATTTCGAAATCATTGGAAAAGAAAAAAAGCTACGGCTCCCCCAACCCAGAATTTGTCAAATCAAGAATTGAATTTTGGAAACAAAATTTAACTTAAGAATAAAAGTAATTATTCGTGTCCATCATGTTCTGAATCATCAAGAACATAAGAATTATAGATTATATAATATTCTTGCTGCCACTCATCTTCAATCATAAAATTTGTAGGATAATTGTTTTCCATATGAGGCATAATTTTATGATTGTGAAATTCAATTCTTCTTTCAAATTCTTTTGTACTTATACTTGGAAATTGAATTATTAAGTCAGTCTTTTTCTTCATTTTTAGCCTTCGATCATATTTTAACATATAATTTACTTTTCGAATATTTTGTAATTGTTATCGAATTGTTAAAATTATATTAAATATTCATAAGTAATTATCGAAAATTTTATGAAATATCTTAGTGATGAGATACACGAAATGAAGGGTTTTAGTCTATAAAGTTGATTTTTATGACCTGAATCAATTTTAACACAGCTAAAAGTCTCTATTTCAGATACTTAATAATTATCAAATAAATAGTTTAATATCTAAGCCATGCACAGATCAAATCAACAGCTTCCAAAGTCGGTGCACAATACATTTCAAGAAAATCTTCCTTAATATTTTTATTGGTTTTCATACGTTCTGCGGCTTCAATTGCCCTTACACCGTCAAAATCCACATATGATAATCTTGCAGTTAATTCATCTTCAGGTCTGCCGAAAACACTTCCTGGCAAAATTGCAACTCCAGTATCCTCTAATAAAGCTTCACATAATTGAACGCTGGTTTTTATGCCCCTGGTTAGTAGTAATTTTCTAAATGGCTCAAAATCTGGGAATAAATAAAAAGCGCCTTCCGGCAGAGGAACCCAAATACCTGCGTCATTTAATTGTTTGGTTATTCTTTTAGCTAATGTTTTTAAAATCCACCTCGAATTCCACAAATAATTTTCTATATCAGGGCCGCCACGATATGCTCTAACTGCGGCATACTGAATAGGTGTGCTGGTTGCAGTAAATGTTTCACTAGCCACCGAAGCCATTGCATCGAGTAACCAATATAGTGACGAAGGGAATGTAAATGTCCCCAATCTCCAGCCGCCGGCTCCGCACCATTTGCTCAGTCCTCCGCTTATGATAGTTCCTTCGGGGTAATATTTAGCTATTGATATATGTCTTCCTTTATGGTGTAGTTCGCCGTAAATTTCATCGGATAACAAAATTAGTCTGTGTTTCTTTGCAACTTGTGCAATTTTTTTCAATTCTTCGGCACTATAAGTAATTCCTGCCGGATTTGAAGGATAATTTAAGATTACAATTCTTGGACGGATCGGATCATCTTTACAAAGCTCAATTAATTCTTCTGCTGTAAGCTTCCAAAAGTTTTCTGCTTGAGTTTTTACCCACCTTACTTGCCTGCCGATAATATGTGCTTGTGGTGCATACGAAACCCAGCTTGGTGTTGGTATAACAAGATCTCCGTAATAAACAAACTGCAGTAAAAACATTAATTCTTTTGATCCAGGTCCGATTAAAACATCTTCTGCTGAACGACAAATACCATTTGTACGGCAATGATATTCGGCAACAGCTTCTCTTAGCTGAGGCAAACCTTTAACTGGTAAATAATCTTTTTGGTATGCATTAACCTTCAATTCTTCAACAACTGGTTGAGGAACAGGGAATGGAGATTGGCCAAGTCCAAGTTTATATACAGTTCGGCCTTCTTTTCGGAGTTGATTGCTTTTTTCATTAATTGCTAATGTTGCTGATTGAGGAATACCCCGAACATTTAAGTTTAAGCTAACTTCATGAATTTTATTATTCTTCCCCACTATGCTTTTGTCTCTCATTTTTTATTCTAAAGCTAAACTTAAAGATTAATTAGTAGTGTTTCCAGAAAATTTAGTGTTTTAAATCATAAAAGATTTTGTACAAAAAACATATTTAAAAAATAAAAGCCTTTTCTTTTAATAGAAAAGGCTTGAAGAGTGACCCCAACGGGATTTGAACCCATATTACCGCCGTGAAAGGGCGATGTCCTAACCATTAGACGATGGGGCCTAAGATATTCAATTTTATTTTGGGTGGACGATGGGATTTGAACCCATGACCCTCAGGGCCACAACCTGATACTCTAACCAACTGAGCTACGCCCACCATGTAATCATAATATAATATAAAATTTACTAATTAAAATTTTACATCCAATTATTTTGTACGCCCGAGTGGAATCGAACCACTAACCTACAGCTTAGAAGGCTGTTGCTCTATCCGATTGAGCTACGGGCGCAGATTAGTGTAAAATGAATTCCTATCAAATTATATAAGAACAAGCATTTAAGTCGGGGCGGCAGGATTCGAACCTGCGACCTCCTGCTCCCAAAGCAGGCGCGATGAACCGGGCTACGCTACGCCCCGATTTCCATTTCAAATTTTTACAAACCTAATTTAAAATAGGATAATAAATATATATTATAACCCTCAAAAAAACAAAGAAACAAATCTTAATTTTAAATATTATGTTACAATTTTTTCGTTAAAATCAACATTTGCAAAAAATTTTTATGTATCCTTAATCTTGTTTAAATTAACAAATAAGAATAATATTTATCATCTATTTTTTAATGTCTTTTCCATTTTACATTTCAAAAAAGTATACCTTCTCTAAAAAAGATTCAAGGTTTATAACCTTTATCTCTACAATTTCAATTGTTGGGATATCTTTAGGAGTTGCGACTTTAATAATAGCACTAAGTATTCTCAATGGATTTGCTAGAACTATTACTGACAAAATCATCAACTTTGATTCTCATATTCAAATAACCTCTTACACAGGCTCATTGCCTGATTATCACAGTGCATTACCGGTTTTAGAAAAAAAGCTATCGCCTTTTGCTGAGTCGATTAATCCTTTTGTTTCCGAGTTAGCAATAATCAGCAGTAAAATTATAAAAGACGGAGTCAGCATAAAAGGAATAAGGCCTGAAGACAAATGGATTGGAGTAAAAGAAGATATTATTAAAGGCAAATTTGATTTAAGTAATAATTCAGATTTACCATCCTATAATTATAGGTGAAAAATTAGCCGACAAACTTTTAGTAAAAGTCGGTGATAAAATTACCATTTTTGCTCTTAATAAAAACCAAATACCCTCTCCGGAAAATTTACCGAATATAAAACAATTTAGAATTACGGGAATTTTTGAAAGTGGAATGGCTGCTTATGATGATCTCATTGCATATGTAAATATTAAAACAGCTCAAAGTTTGTTCAATATAGGAAATGATGTAACCGGGTATGATATACGTTTGAATAATATCTCTAAAATTGACAGTTTGACTAATTATTTGAATAATAATTTAAGTTATCCATACGCAACTAGATCAATTTATCAAATACATCGAAATATTTTTACATGGATTGATCTGCAGAAAAAACCAATTCCAATTATTCTAGGGTTAATTATTATTGTTGCTGTTTTTAATATAATTGGAACCTTGTTAATGGTCGTATTAGAAAAAACGAATGAAATTGGTGTATTAAAAAGTCTGGGTGCAAATAAAAAGCAGATAATTTCAATTTTCATTTACCAGGGAATTTATCTTGCACTTGCTGGAATAATAATTGGCAATTTATTAGCATTTATATTGACCGAACTTCAGCTGCATTATAAAATAATTTCTATCCCCTCATCTGTTTATTTTATGTCTACCGTTCCTATATATCTTACGCCCGGTACATTTATGATTGTATCAATTATTAACTTTTATTTTATGCATGATGGCTTCTTTTATTCCGAGTTATATTGCTTCTAAAATTCAACCTGTATCCACATTGCGGTTTAATTAATGAAATTTGAATCATTCATATCGAAACGCTACTTAATATCAAAGCACAAGATTAATTTTATAACAATAATTTCTCTTATTTCAATTACTGGTATTACAATCGGAGTTGCCGCTTTAATAGTTGTACTTTCCGTTTTTAACGGATTTGGAAGTTTAGTAACATCATTTTTAATAAACTTTGATCCTAACGTAAGAGTAGAAATAATATCTCAAGAAGGTTTTAATAAACAAAATGAATTGGACTCCATAATTCAAAGTGTACCGGAAGTTAAAAAGTTTGCACCATATGTAAACGGAAAAGTAATGGCATATAAATCCGGTAATTATCAGATAATAAATCTTAAGGGAATTCAGGGAAAAACCGGGAATGATATTTACGGCATAGATAAAAGTATGATATTTGGAAAATTTAATATCTCTGCGAATAAAGGACTTCCGAGAGCTATACTCGGCTTAACATTAGCTGACCGTTTAAATTTACTAGTTGGAGATACCCTTACAATTGTTTCTCCAGTAGGCATTGAACAAGCAATAACTCAGTTTTCTATACCTAAAACTCAAAAATTTGTAATAAGCGGAATTTACAGTTCCAACAATAATGAATATGATGAATCCTATGTATTTACTAACCTAGGTACAGCACAAATTCTATTAGGGTATTACAATAAAATTCAAGGTTATGATATTAGACTAGATAACATCAATGATTCATTTAACGTGAAGGCACAATTAGAAAAGAAATTGGATCCCAAATTATTCAGTGTTAACACTTGGTATGATTTTCATAAAGAATTATATACTGTAATGAAAATTGAAAGATGGTCTGCATACATAATATTATGTTTAATTGTTGCCGTTGCTACATTTAATATTCTGGGATCACTTTCAATGTCTGTTATAGAAAAAAAGCGGGACATAGGAATACTAAGATCCATGGGTGCAAGTGAGAAATCAATTACAAAAATATTTATGTACGAGGGTTTATTAGTAGGAATAATCGGTACATTGGCAGGTCTTTTAGTAGGTTATTTTATTTGTTTCCTTCAATTGCATTATAATATTTATCCATTAGATCCGACTCAGTATAAAATTGATTCTTTACCATTACAAATTAGAATTTCGGATTTCTTTTTCGTTGCTGGGGCATCGATGCTTTTAACGTTTTTAGCTTCGCTATTTCCGGCAAAAAGAGCAGCTAAAGTAAATCCTCTTGAAGCTATAAAATGGGAATAATTTTTAATTATAAATAATTACAAAATAAATGGACAACCAAATTATATTAAAAGCTGATAATCTTATTAAGACATACCAGAATAATAAAAAGATAAAACTGGAAGTATTAAAATCTATTTCGCTTGAAATTGAAGAGAATAAAATATCAGTAATTGTAGGTGCATCCGGTGCCGGAAAAAGCACTTTACTTCATCTTTTGGGAGGTTTAGATCGCCCTGATAGCGGCTCTGTAATGTATGATAGTCAGAATATCTTCAAATTATCCGATGATAAGTTAGCCAGGTTCCGGAATAAAAATATCGGATTTGTTTTTCAGTTTCATCATCTGCTTCCTGAATTTACAGCTTTGGAGAATGTTGCAATTCCATTAATGATTAATAACACTCCCATGGAACAAGCCTTAAAAAGAGCGAAGGAATTATTAATTGCCGTCGGCTTATCCGAAAGAGAAAGTCATAAACCGGCAGAATTATCAGGCGGAGAACAGCAGCGTGTTGCAGTAGCAAGAGCATTGGCTAATGACCCGGCAATAGTTTTTGCTGATGAACCAACAGGTAATTTAGATTCTTCCAACAGTGAAATTGTTCACCAGATATTACTCGACTTAAAAGAAAAATTTAATAAAACCTTTGTTATTGTTACACACAACTCCGGTTTAGTTAAACTCGCTGATAAAGTCTTCGAAATGAAAGACGGCAGATTAATTGTTTGAGAGATACTCAAATAACAATCTTACGCCAAATCCAGTCATATACTTTTTAGTATAATTATTAAACTCATGAGCCATTGCCGGTCCAGCGATATCAAGGTGGGCCCAAGGAATTTTTTTATCAACAAAATGTTCAAGAAATTTGGCAGCAGTTATTGCCCCGCCCCACCGAGGTCCCAAATTTTTTACATCGGCAACATCGCTTTTAATAAGATTATTATAATCATCCCACAGAGGAAGGCGCCAAACTCTATCGTATGTTTTCAATCCTGTTTTATAAAGTTCATTTGCCAGTTTATCATCCTTAGTAAACATTCCGGCAACAATTTCTCCCAAAGCCACAACGCAAGCACCGGTTAAGGTTGCCAAATCAATAATTACGTCTGGTTTTGCCTTAGAAGCAAAATCAAGGGCATCTGACAAAATAATTCTTCCTTCCGCATCGGTATCATCCACTTCAATACTTTTCCCGGAAGCTGTTGTTATAATATCTCCAGGCTTTAATGCTTTACCAGAAGGCATATTTTCAACAGATGGAATAATTCCCAATAAATTTATCGGTAATTTAGCCTTTGAAGCCGCCAATAAAACTCCTGCTACTACGGCAGCGCCTGACATATCTGCTTTCATCTCGCCCATATGGCTTGATGGTTTTATAGAAATTCCTCCAGAATCAAACGTAACCCCCTTCCCTACTAATGCAATTTTTTTCTTCTTCTTATTTTTACTTGCCCCATTATATTCAATTACAATAAATCTCGGAGGAAAATCACTTCCTTTACCAACTGCCAAAACTCCGCCCATCTTTCTTTTTTTAATTTCCTTCTCATTATATATTTTAACCTTAGCTCCTGCTTCCGTCAGGTTGGAATAAATTCTTTTAGCTAAAATATCTGGGGTTAAAGTAATAGCGGGTTCATTTTGGAGATTCTTTGTGAAGTTTACCCCATCCATTATATTTATAGCGCGTGACAAAGCTGTTTTTAAATACTTACCATTTTCGGCATAAAAATTAACGGTAAGTTCCTGCTGCTTTTTTTTCTCAGATTTATATTTATCAAAGGAATAATTCCCTAAAATTATACCTTCAATAAATGTTTGATAGAAATATTCCTCTTTATCAAAAAACTTTTTAAATGAGTCATATTTAGGAATAAAGATATGCAGATTTTTAACTTCCTCATCCTTAATCTGATTTAATAAACCAGCCAAATGATTTCTAAAATAATCTGCTGAAAAGTTATTATCTATCTTAACTTTAGAAATTATTAATTCATCGGGTTTTCCGTCGTGCTTTGATATTCTAATCTCGTTTCCATTTTTAGAAAGTAAGCTTTTCTTTTGAAGTTCAGACACCTTAATATTGAGGACCTTTAAAAGATTATCAAAGCTTTGATTTAATTTTTTTTCATCAACTAAATATTTCAAACCTATGCTTAAAGGTTTATAAACAATTTTTTTATCACCGGATTTTATAGTGAGATTAAACATCATTGTTCTCTTCTTTTATTGTTAAATATTTTACGGTTTTATTTAAAATGATATTAACATATTCGTCTAATTTCTTATCGGGTATTCTTGCACCTGCAGCATTGATATGTCCCCCTCCTCCGAATTCTGCGGCTAATTGGTTTACAGGAATCGTTCCTTTAGAACGAAAACTGACTTTAAAACCTTGCTTCAGTTCAATAAACAATAATCCTATTTGAACTCCTTCAACAGATAATGAAAAGTTTACAAAACCGTCAGTATCTGATTCAATTGCATTAATTCTCTTAAATGATTCCTGCTTCAAAACCATGTAACCAATTTTTTTATCTTCGCCGAATAATTGCATCGAATTTAATGCTTCACCCATCAATTTAATTTTACTGAATTTACTTTGATCGTAAATTTTATCATAGACTTCTCCGGGGATCACATTTTGTTCAAGTAATTCTGCAGCAATTCTATGAATATCAGGAGTTGTTCTTTCAAATCTAAATGAACCTGTGTCAGTCATAATTGCCGCATAAATAGGATATGCAGTGCTATAATTTAATTTTACGATTGAAGTCCTTTTTATTAAATCAAAAAGGATATGACCGGTAGCGCAATAGCCCGAATCGCAGAAAAGATAATTAACAAAATCTTCCGGTTGCTGATGGTGGTCGATACAAATTTTAAGTTGATTTGATTCTAAGAATTTGTGCTGCATCCTTACCGTTCTATCCGATCTATTAAAATCAATTGCTGCAAGAACATCAACTTCATTAAATATATGAGAATGTTTTTTCTCGTCATATCTTTCAATTACATTATCAATGTCCAGAAATTCAAGGTTATAAGGTGTCGGGCTATGATTTATAATAAATACCTTTTTGCCCAATTCTTTCAGTATAAAATAAAAACCAATCTCAGAACCGATAGCGTCGGCATCAGGATTAACATGAGTGGTTAATAAAAAGGAATTATTTTCTAATATTATATTTTTTAGTTTCTGAAAATCAATCATATCAATTTATTATTAAATAAAAAGGGCTCGATTTTTTCAAGCCCGAAAAACGTTTAAGTAAAAATATGTAAAATATTTATGTACTAAAAATATTATTCAAATATTCATTCAACTAAAACTTAATAAGAGTTGAGTTTTTAATTTATAAATATTTAATAATGGTTAATTTACTTCCCATAAATTGCCGGTAAAGTAAAGCTTTCTTAAATCACCCTTCCCTTTCTTTTCTTTTACTTCCTCTATCTGTCTATGAAAATCATCATCATAAGTCGATTTTTTTATTTGCCTAAATATTCCGACTGGTAGTGGAAATCCTTCATTTTCAGAAAATTGAGAAAGTATAAAAGCTCTTGCGGCATTTTCATCCAGTTCGTTATGAATCCATAGATCATTTATAGAATACTTCCCATTCTCCAGATTCACAACTTTCGGAGTCAATCCATCTATAATTATTCCCTTCTCTTTATTTTTCCCATACACCATCGGCTTGTTATGTTCTAAATATAAAACGTTATCTGCTTTTGTCTCCTTATCAGTAAAAAGGAAAAATGCACCATCGTTAAAAATGTTGCAATTCTGAAATACTTCAATAAATGCAATGCCTTTGTGTTCCGATGCTCTTTTCATCATTTCCTGAAGATGCTTCGGATCTCTGTCAAGTGATCTTGAAATAAAAGTAGCTTCAGCACCTAAGGCTAGAGAAATAGGATTAAACGGAAAATCAATACTTCCGTATGGTGTACTTTTTGTAATTTTTCCTTTTTCAGAAGTAGGCGAATACTGACCTTTGGTTAAACCGTAAATCCTGTTATTAAAAAGAATGATTTTTAGGTCTACATTTCTTCTGCATGCATGTATAAAATGATTTCCACCTATACTTAATGAATCTCCGTCTCCGGTTGCAACCCAAACAGATAATGAAGGATTATTTACTTTCACACCTGTAGCTATAGATAGGGCTCTCCCATGTATTCCATGAATTCCATAGGTATCCATGTAGTATGGAAATCTTGAAGAACAACCTATGCCTGAAATCCAAACCATATTTTCTTTTTTAATGCCGAAATTCGGTGATGTCCTTTGAACTTGGGCCAATATCGAATAATCACCGCATCCGGGACACCATCTAACATCTTGAGATGATGAAAAATCTTTTGCAGAATATTTCAAATCGTTTTCCATAATATTTTTTTGATTAGATTCTTCCATCGCCATTGCCTCCGATCATCGATTCAATTTTATTTTCTATTTCTAAAGTTTTAAAAGGTAATCCTTGAATCTTTGTAAATGACTCTACTTCAATCACAAATTTGCTTTGGATTATTTTTGCTAATTGACCCATATTTAATTCAGGGCAAAGAATTTTTTTATATTTATTTAAAACATCTCCCGTATTTTTGGGGAATGGATTTAAATATTTAAAATGAGCTTGGGCAACTTTTCTGCCTTTTTCCCGTTGCCTAGTCACAGCTTCAATTATAGAACCATAAGTTCCTCCCCATCCTATCACCAATAAATCAGCTTCAGCATCACCGGTAACTTCTAATAAAGGGATATCGTTTTCAATGTTATTAACCTTTTGATCTCTTAATCTTACCATGAATTCATGGTTTGCCGGGTCATAACTTACATTACCTGTAATGTTTGCTTTTTCCAATCCGCCAATTCTGTGTTCTAATCCTGGAGTACCTGGAATTGCCCACGGCCTAACAAGATTATGATCTCTATTGTAAGGATTAAAACCTTCTTTATTTTTTTCAAAATGTACATCAATTTTTGAGATGCTTTCCGGATCGGGAATTTTCCAAGGTTCAGAGCCATTTGCAATATAGCCATCCGATAAAAATATCACCGGGACCATATATTTCAGCGCAAGTCGCGAAGCTTCAATTGCCATGGAAAAACAATCTGCTGGAGTTGATGCTGCAACAACAGCAACAGGTGCTTCACCGTTTCTTCCATTTATTGCCTGCAAAAGATCTGATTGTTCAGTCTTTGTAGGAAGGCCGGTGCTTGGGCCTCCTCTTTGAACATTAATAATAACAATCGGGAGTTCAGTCATTACCGCAAGACCGATTGCTTCTGTTTTAAGTGCCACTCCAGGTCCGCTTGTTGTAGTTATTGCAAGTGCGCCGCTGAAAGAAGCGCCAATTGCAGCTGTAACAGCGGCTATTTCGTCTTCAGCCTGAAAAGTTCTTACATTAAAATTTTTATGCTTGCTCAGTTCATGCAAGATATCTGACGCAGGTGTTATTGGATATGATCCAAGAAATAAAGGTATGCCGGCCTTCACCGATGCGGTGATAAAACCAATTGCCAAAGCTTCATTACCGGAAATATTTCTGTATGTTCCTTTAGGTAATTTTGCTTTGTCTACTTGATATCTTGTTGTAAATAATTCGGTGTTCTCTCCGAAATAATATCCTGCCATTAAAGCTTTATCATTTGCTTTGGCAATTAATTCGTTATCCTTAAACTTAGAGTGTATCCATTTTATTGTAGGTTCTACCGGCTTGCTATAAAGCCAGTACATCATGCCCAGAGCAAAAAAGTTTTTGCATCTTCCTATTTCTTTTGCTGATAATCCGCTGTCTTCAAGCGCTTTGCTGGTTAAACTTGATAATGGTACCTGCACAACATTAAATCCTGCTAACGATCCGTCTTCTAAAGGATTGTTTTCATAACCCGCAAGCTTTAAATTTTTATGATCAAATGAATCAATATTAACTATTATAGTAGCATTGGGATTTAAATCTTTTAAATTAATTTTTAAAGCGGCTGGATTCATCGATACCAAAACATCTGGTGAATCACCCGGTGTCTGAATATCGTTGCTGCTGAAATGAAGCTGAAATCCGCTGACACCATATGTTGTTCCGGCAGGTGCACGAATTTCTGCAGGATAGTCAGGTAATGTACTCACATCATTACCAACCACCGCAGTTGTATTTGTAAATTGATTACCAGTAAGCTGCATTCCATCGCCTGAATCTCCGGCAAATCGAACTGTTACATCACTGAGTTCTAATATTTCCTTGTTCATGGTTTTTTGCTTTTATTTAATTAGCATAAATGTTTTATGGCTGTCTTAAAATCCGCTTTTAATGGAGATACACTTAAAATATAAAATTTATATCAAAATAAAAACATATTGATTAATTAGTAAGTTAAAAAGAAATCCATTAATAGACAGTTGTAAGAATAATATTACTAATACTTATTATAATTTTCCACTTAATTAATCTGATTTCTAGATTTATTACTGATTATTAATTTTATAAGTTCCTTCAAATCTTTCCCCTTAAGGATTTTTTTATCAAATCCGCTTTAGAATTAACATGAAGTTTTCTATAAATATTTTTTATATGGAATCTCACTGTGTCTACTGATATCTGCAACTTGTCACTTATCATTTTGTAACTTAAACCCTCTTCAAGGCAGCTGACAACCTGCTTTTCTTTCGGAGTTAAATTATAGCCAGGATCAATTTTCCCGGGATCGTTAAACCTATCAATCACCATTCTCGCTATCTCTGGTGACATAAAAGATCCTCCCGCGTATACGGTTTCAATTGTTCTTTTTAATTCGTCTAATGAAGTATCTTTAAGAAGGTATCCTACCGCACCATTACGTAAAGAATCAAATATCTTATCTGGATTTGAATAAACAGTAAGCATTATTACCTCAATATCCGGATATTTTTCTTTAATCATTTTTACACCGCTTACCCCTGAAATACCGGGTAATCCTATATCCATTAAGATAATATCTATTATAGTTTCAGGCTTAATATATTTAATCAATGCTTCAATTGAATCAACAGCCAGTTCACAATTAAAATTATTTTGTGAGACTAAATACTTTTGTATTCCTTCCCGAAATATTTCATCATCTTCCACTATCGATATATTAATCATTTTTAAAAGAGTAATTATTTAAGAAAATAGTTAATTGAGGCGAAAGAACACTAAGAAAGTAATCAAATAGCCTTAGCGGTAAAAACTATTGTTGTTCCCGCATTATTTTTTATTTCAACATGACCACCTATTTCTTCAGCTCTTGTTTTCATATTTCTTATTCCATGACCAGTTAGTTTGGAAATTGATTTTTCCCAGTTACCGTCATCAGATATAATCATACTAAAAATATCCCCGTCATTTTTAATTTCAATTTTTACATTAGAAGCATTTGAATGATTAATAATATTATTAAGAGCTTCTTTTGCTATAAGATAAATATTTTTTCTTAACTCAGCTTTTATTGTTTTATTTTGATCTATAATTTCAATATTAAAAGAATATTTTATCTCAGCCGCAGGTAAAATAGAAGAACACGAATCTTTAATTCTATTTATCATACTCTGAATATTATCGTTCCTCGAATCCATGGACCAGACAATATCACTCATAGTAGTGAGAGCATCTCTGCATAACATACCAATATCGTTTAAATTTTCTTTTATTTTTTCGGGTTCGATATTCTCTTTAATCAGCTGGGAAATGAGCGATATTCGTGACAATGTAGTTCCAACATCATCATGCAAATCACTAGCAATTTTAGTACGTAAACGCTCAACTTCTAGCACATGCTTTATCCTATATCTGTATATCACAATTAATAGTCCTATCAAAAATATAATTGCCAGACTTTGGAACCACCAAGTTTTCCAAACCGGCGGCTGAATTATAAATGCAACTTCAGCCGGATTAGCACTCCAATATCCACCATTATTCTTTGCTGATACTTCAAAATTATATTTGCCAGGGGGAAGATTTTGGAAACGTATATTATTGCTTTTAACTAAATTGGACCATTTATCATCAAGACCTTGCAGTCTGTATTTATAAAAGATTTCACTTTCATTCTTGAACCATATTCCGGCAAATTCGAAAGCTATATTGTTTTTATCATACGGCAATGTTGTTATTGAAGACATACTGAAATTTGTATTCATATTACCGTTCACTTCAATCTGCTTGATATAAACTTTAGGCGCTAAATGAGGTGAATTGCCTGAAGTATCAATATATTTGAAAATACCGCTGTACGAACCAAACCAAATGTTACCTTGTTTATCAACAGCTGCTGCGGTTACTTCACCGGAAGTTGCTCCATCGTTCTCATCATAAGTTCGCCATACTTTTCCATCGTACCGTGTAACTCCCCTCGCAGTGCAGAACCAAAAGTTTTTGTTTCTATCCTCAGTTATAGTAGATACCCAGTCACTGCCTAGACCATCTTCAATTCCGTAATGCTTAATCTTATTGTTTGAGTAAACAAAAACTCCATGATATCTTGTAGCAATCCAGATTTTCCCTGCATCATCTTTAAAAATATATCTTATATTGTCGGCGTAAATTTTATTTTTTCCGTTCAGGTTTATAATGCTGTCACCTGAAACTTTATACAACCCGTAGTATAAAAATCCAACCCACAAATCATTATTCCGATCAACAAAAAGTGACCTCGCTCTTTGTTCCGGTAGAATTTTGCAAATTAGATTAACATGATTTAATAATTCATTTCGCCGGTTGCGATTTAATACTATCCCTGAAATTCCTTTATCTGTTCCGACCCATAATATACCGGAACTGTCTTCGACAACTGAAATGATTGAGTTATCTTTTAGCCCATTTTTAGTTGAATAATATTTCACCTTATGCTTATCGATATTGAATAAGCCCTTATCTGTTCCCAGCCAGATTGTATTTTTAGAATCGAAATATATAACCCGTATATTATGTGTAAATATTTTATTATTGATTTGAGAATAAAACAATTGATTATTTTTAATAACATAAACATTCCGGGAGCTAGCTACCCATAAATTCCCTTTTTTATCAGGAACAATGGAGGAAATATATTTTAAATTGTAGCTGCCTTCAATGTATTTAAAATTTGTACTCAGTATTTTAAATACTCCATGAATTGTACCGACCCATATATCTCTCTCATTATCTTCAAATATTGAAAGCACTACATTTGCTCCGTAGTGTGAATCAAGCTCATAATGCTTTAAATTAATGCCATCATAACGGTATAATCCGTTTTCTGTTCCAATCCATATAGCACCACCTGAATCCCTAAATATCTTAGGTACATTAACACGTCCAATACTTTTCAATTTAGAAAATTTATTTTTATTCACGTAATACATGCCTTGCCTTGTACCGATCCATACTTTGTCATTGTGATCCGCACAGAGAGAGTTAATACCAATTTCCGGGAAACCATATTCCTTAGTGTAGTGAAAGAACTTCCCATTCTTAAATTTCGTTAGCCCTTTGTTTGTACCAATCCATATAGTTCCATCTTCTGTTTGTACAATACTTGAAACATATGTTCCAATAAGTCCATCTTTTTGGGTTAATAACTTTATATCAGTTGATTTATATAATTTCTTTGATAAAACATTAAAACTGTTCCATCGCGTAACACCGGAATCAGTGCAGAACCAGATACGGCCTTTATTATCTCTAAAGATTGCATTGATGTTATTATCAGCAAAATATTTTTTACCAATTATATTGCCATTTATGTAGTCGCTTTTAAAATCCTGGATTTTGGCTATTACCAGGCCTGAGCCATTAGTTCCTAATAACATAGTGCTCTCATCCATCGTGAAAAAACAATTAGCAACAGAATTTAATAATGGTTTAGCATGAGGATAATTAGTAAATCCCGTTCCATCATAAATGCTTATACCTTCAGCCGTGCCAAACCACATTCTGCCTTTATAATCCTGAATTATAGACATTACAGTATTTTGTACTAATCCTTCACTAGTAGAATAATTCGTGATATGCTGATATTGTGCTAATGACGAACTAGATCCGCTAATGATTAGTACAAATATCAAAATGTAAAAAATTAAATTTTTTGATGATCCCATTTGGAGTGTATTATTTTTTCTCCAATATACGGAACACAAAAAATTTATGGAAGTGACTTACGGCACTTTACTTACTTTTTTGAAAATAAATAAATCTACTTTCAAAATGCATGAGAAATATTTAATGAAGCTATGTATTCATTAAATCCCGACCCTCCAGTAGTATTCCCATTAAAACTATTTGAAGATATAGATAATGACACTCTGTCCTTTTTTGTTAATCTATAGCCTGATGAAATTATCGTATTAAATGAATTGTTAGAACCCGCAATAGAAGTTGAAAAAGAGATTGACAACGTAAGTTTATTTTTCAAGAACATACTTTGTGCACCGACTGAATATACTTGAGTATTTGATTTGATGGTATCTGCAAATACAGAATTTACAAATCCGCCGGTAGCATTTGCGGTAATGTTTTTAACTATTTGAAAAGAAAATCCGATGTTAAAATTATTACTGATCGATTTTGTACCATTTCTAAGAGGAGAATTATCGCCTGAGGTTTGGTAATTGTAACTTAAACTTATTGTCCTTAATACTGAGCTTTGGTTTAACATAAAAGTGTGGTTAGTACTAAATAAAAAAGTTGAAAAATTAATTTTTGTAGTATCATTATTAGAATCATTACCCATATTTAATATTGTTGTAATTATACTCCCGTTCCAGAACGAAGTTATCATTCCGCTTAACGAGATATTATACTGATTTCTAACTGTGGTATAAAGTTTTTGATCTATCAGATTATCATTAAACCTGGACCAATTTAAATTTAATCCGAAACGAGAAATTCTAAATGAGGTCATTGCAGAGAAGACCTGCTGATCATTTATTAAATATGAAAGCCCTAATGAATTATATCCAGGGCCTATCATTTTATAACCTATTTTTGCATTCACTGTTTGCAGGTGTAATCCTATTTCAGTATTAAATGAATAGTCTACATTCGAACTAATTTTAGGCGAATAAATTCCTTTAACAATACTTGGGAAACTTGTTGAATCTAAGTTGATTGTACCGGCTCTCATATCTCTAGTATAAATACTTCCGTCAATTTCAGATTGCCATGATAACAAATGATTATATAACATTACATTCCAGGTTGCCCCGCCGACTAAATTTTCTTGAGGTGTAATTGCGGCACCGTTCGTAATGGCAGGAGCAATATTGCCGGATTGTCCGGGGACATTTGAACCAATTGTAAATTCTTCATCACTCACATCAGCAATTGTTGAGTCATTCATGCTAATAATTTTTATCAAAGCCTGAAATGTTGCAGTACCTGTAACAGTCCAGCTAGCAGAGCCGATATTCGGTTCGTTCGTAAATAAAACTTTGTATGTATTTCCTCCATCCGTTGAGAGATCAATTTGAACATTATCCGTTAAGTTTACCGAAGTCCAGCTAATTGTCTGAATTGATCCAATCGGGAAAACATCTCCTCCGTTAGGAGTCAATACAGTAATGGAAGGTGCAGCAGATGGAAGTGATGAAGGAACATCACGCACTCGCAAAAAAAGTAAGTTAAAATTAGATCCGGAACTTTTTCCAATCCCGATTTTCGCACCGTAAAGATACCGATCGTAACTGCCGTTAAATGCTCCGCCGGAAACTGCACGCTGAGTATAACCGCCTAATGCAGCAAAGTTAAATATTCCAGGATTTATTGAAATACCGGCTCCTCGTATAGTTATCCCATTTAACGAATAATTTGAAAATGTTTCGCTAAAATCACCCAGATGAAGAGTACCCCAGCTCCACGTTGGACTTATACCAAATTGGTTAATACTTTGCCTGGCAGAATTACCCTCTGTCGAAATTAAAAATTCAAAAGGTATATCTATTAAATTAAATAAATGTAATGTAGGCCTTAAATATATTCTTCCTGTAGAAGACGGCCTTCTTCTAGCTCGCCCTGAGATTGAATAAAGTTCCCCATATGCTCCAATATTGCCGGTAACGGAAATGTTTTTTGCAAAAAAACTTTTAGAAGAATCAACCTTAGTATTGTCCTGTGCAATTAAATTTATACTTGCTAAATAAGATATAACTATAATATATTTTATGAATCTATTTATCATAAATAAATCATTATGATTTTTTAATAAATATTATAACCGGTTGGAGGCGGGAAGAATACTAACCAAGTAGGTTCATCAAGATCACTACTTGTATTATATGTTGTCCCACTGCCATTATCTGGAAATGTATATCTAATCAATCTCGGAGCATAAGTTTCTCCCAGCCATAAATTAGCTTGCGAATCGAAAGCCAATCCAATCAATAGTGCCGGTGCCGGAACACCACGATATAGCTGCGGAATAACTGCACCGGACATAGTTAATTGATTAGCTGAAAATCTAAAAAATGAATTGCCATCAGTTCCCCAAAGATTTCCGCTTTTATCAAATGCTAATGCCGTAACATTAATTAATGTTGGCTGGCTAGATTCGGTTATAACAATGGAAGGTGATACTGTTCCTGAACTACTCAAACTGCTTGGTGAAAATTTAAGAATTTCTCCTTTAAATGAAGTTGGATCTTGCCCAGCTACCCATAAATTACCGTATGAGTCAAATGTCATATACTGAGGCTCTTTTAATTTGGCAGAATTTATTTGGACATCAGGAGCTGCAGATACACTGCCGGACTTGACTAATATATTTGAAAGTGAATCTGAACTATATTCTATAATTGAGCCGGATGTCCAATTAGAAATCCAAAGATTTCCAGAAGCATCGAATATTAATCCATTGGGTCCGCTGATTGAATTATCAGTAAGAGTAATTAGCGGAGATGCTGATACATTTCCGGAAAGCTGGCCGGGAGTAAATGCGAATATATGATTCTTACTAAATCCAGCGACCCAAAGATCACCGTATTTGTCAAAAGCAATACCACGAGGTCCTTCATAATTAAATTGTATTTTAATCGAAGCTGCAGGCGATCCGGGAGATGTTAATACTGCTTTATCAAAAGCTAATAACCTTGAACCGTTATCATCACTTACCCAAAGTTTTCCGCTCGCAGGTAATTCAGAATAATTAATATTTACCACTTTAGTTTCGCCCTCATTTAAAGTAATCTGCTGCACTGGTTTTAGAATACCATATGATTTGCCAACTAAGTCCCCTCCTGCCGAGTTTTGATCCACTCGATTTGCTTCAATTTTATAAGTCCCTGCACTTATACCTTTTAAAGTATCCGTTGAAGACATGTTATAAGAATTGCTCTTACCAATAACTTTAACTGACGGAGTAACCAAGGGAGAGTTTATTGATATGATTAACGTAGCTGAACTGCTGCCGTTGCTACTGGTCGGGTTATTATTACTACTGCTGCATGATACAAAACAAACAGCTAATGTTGAAATAACCAAATATCTTATAATATATCCTCTTACATTCATTTTTTTACTTAGAATCATCATTATCTTTTTATGTTTATGGAAATTAATTTACTTATGGGTGATTCTGTTCCATTATTAAGTACAACTTTGATTGCATATTCATAGTTTCCAGTTTGAATATCATAATCATCGTATGAATTTATAGATCCCGCTGTTGAGCTGTACATTTGTAAACCGTTATTATTATAGTTCCTATAAATAATCACTTTGGAATTATTTGGACTTTTCTGCTGCCATTTAAGGTGAACTGATTTTTTATCTTTTGAAAGCTCTGCACTAAAAGCATAAATTAAATTTCGTATTCCACTGTCATAAACTCTGACTTTTAACGGAAATGATTTTCCACTTTTAAGCTTTGAAAAATCCATAGTTTCCACAGAGTACAAATAACGTTTTAATCTTTTTACAGTTGTATCAGTGTAAGTATCTGTTTTGTTATCGAACTTTGACAGCAGTTCCCAATTACCACTTATTTCTTTTCTGTAAACAAATTGAGAGTCTGCATCTTCACTAGAGCTTGGACTCCAATAAAAAGTTACAGATGAATCAGTAACCGAATAACTTCCTATTACTGGAGGCACCGGGCGGATTGTGTCCGGCCGGGCAAGTGCTAATGTATCCGAATACGGACTAGCATTTCTATTTAAATCGAAAGCAACTATTGTATAATAGACTTTGTTTGTTAGAGAATTCAAGGAAATAGTATCTATAAAGGTCGTATCGACTAAAAATCCTTTTGTAATGGGCGTAAATACATGCTCTTTGGAATTAGCAAAATAAACAAGATATCCATACAAATCTTCTTCTTTACCCATATTCCATTTTAAAGTAACAACTCCATTAGAATCAATTGTACCTGTAAGACCAGTTGGTTTTGCAGGTGGCGTAGTATCTTTCATTATAACATATGCAGGGAAATGAAACTCCAGCATTTCCGGCAGTGTCTAAGTGCTGAAACTACATAAAAGTTTTTGCCATGTTGAACTGCAGTAGTATCGATATACTGTGTTACATTTTTGTTTAGTGGTTTAAGAAACAATGGTAAAAACGGACCGTTCATACTTACACCTCTGCCTATTAAGTAACCTTTAAAATCTTTTTCTTTTATTTTTTTCTTCCATGAAATCTTCACATAATTATTTTTTATATTTTCTGCGGTTACATTTGCCGGGGCAACTGGTGGTGTTTTATCTCTTCCCATGACAGAAATTTTTGGAGAAGGTTTTCCCAAATCCCCATAAGGTGTAATACCTGTAATTTTATAAAAGTATTGTTTATAATTCTGAGAGAGAGAGTCAGTCACCGTCATACTATCAGGCATAAATACTTTTTTAACTGGAGCTTGTTGAATAATAGGAATTTTATTTACACGCTTATAAGTTTTCCCTCCGTCATCAGATCTTTCAAGTATATATGCAGAAAAATATCTCCTTGAAATTTTGCTATTCCAGTTAAACCGTACGGCCTTATCTAGTTCCTCAACTCTAATTTTGGGCATCTCTGGAATTAATACAGGCTCATTAGTATTAACGATACTAAAAGCAGTATCGCTTTTAATTAACTTTTGTGGTACTAGAGTGTAAATCATATAAATATAAGATTTACCCTCCACAACAGTTTTATCAACCCATCGCAAGCCTAAGCCGGATGAGACTGCCGGAGAGATATCCGCAATTGTTACAGCATAACCGTAACGGTTATCTTCATCAGCTTTTTGCATCATTATATCGTTTAAATTTACTCCCTTATTTAAATTAGCTGTAAAGTGTTTACCATAGAGAATTTGAACAGCAACAGCAGCAAGTGTATCAGTTCTACCGTATTTGTTTTTCCATTCATTCAACTTTAAAGGAAGGATCGGGTTTTCATTCAATTGGACAAATTGAGAAGGATTAGGTACTTTATTACTATCTATGGTTAATCTTTTTAATATATATCCATACTGATTTGCGAATTTCCATAAGAGAGCGCTGCCTGGAGCCCATCTTAAAACAACTGAGTCTTTATAATTTTTTGAAATTAGAACTAGGGGAGGATTTATCTTTACAGAATCATTAATTACTGATGGTAAATTAACCTTGGAATTGCTTTGCGCAAACAAAAAATTATTAGAATTAATAAATATTATAAACAAAAGTAAAAATATCTTTTTCATTATTTCATCACCTTGGAATTTCAAAAAGTAAATTACCCGCAGGCTTTTGTAAAAAGTTCATTGCTGCAAATTGGAGCTCTAATCCATACTTTAAAGCAGGTGTTGGTGCATTTGCTCTTATTTCTAAAGTTAATTTTATTGGAGCATATGCGGAAATGTCTACATACTTGTAATTAGATAATTGATTTAACAATTTTACATTATAAGATGATTTGAAGAAACTAGCTATTATTGCTTTATATGCATTATGCCGAATCTTTGTCAAATCATCGTACACAGATTGAGGAATCGAGTATTCTATGGATATTTCCTCATTTCTAGGTTCATAAAAGGTTAAGTTATTTTTACTATTAAAATTTAAGCTACTACCATTTGAAGAAACTGTCGAATATCCTCCCATTGCTAAACCGCTATTTTCAGAATTATTACCTGTATTCAAGGAATTATAAGCAGTCTCAAATGTCATATTACTCCCAGAATTATTAATAAATGAACTCCTATTTTGTCCATTTGCAATGTCCAATGCAAAGAATATTCCCAATACCATAAAAATTAGAGTTCTAACAATTTTCATAATTTTATCCAATTCATTTTATATTATTTAGTTTTGTATTATTCACTCCGGATACTCCTTGATGAGTATTTACACTGGGCATAGTACTTATAATTTCCGCATCAGTTAATTTTTGTTTGATATCGCTGATATTATTAAGCAGGATTTCTCCGGTCGGAGGATACATACCGCGTAATGCTAATTCAACAAAAGTTCTTAAAGGTAAAACATTTGAATGAGCTTCTTTTGCTAGCTTGTATAAGGGTTCAACATAATTTTGATACCAAGGATTTTTGGTAATATCCTCACTGATATAAATTAATGGTCTGATGAATCTATCCGGTGCTGCCCCACCTCCTGAAATTACCTTTCCATATATGTCGTAATAATCAAAACCTTCCGCTATTTTATAATTCGCGCGATAATATTTCCACATGTTATATTCTCCGCTTCGTTTGGCAATTGCTGAAATATCAGATGCGGCTAATTTCTCTTTCAGTGAATTGTATTTACTTGTTTTAAAGTAGTATTCATAAATAGGGACATCAAGAGCTGTACTGCTGAGATTTGTAATCTTATATGTTTTTACATTTGCAGTTGAAGTTTTGCCTTCAACAGTCATATTAGCATATAAATTTTTTGGCTTTTGAAATGACATTACTTCTTGGTTATTATTTGTCTGCTTAGGCCTTTTGACAATATCCAGTCTAGTGATAGCATTGTTAGGAAGCGGCGGAAGGTTGAAGTATAAATAACTTCCTGAAACAGTAATATTAGATTCCTGGACTTCACGTTTGTTGTCGAAGCTGTAAAATACTGCCTTCAGGTAATATTTCGGATCATTAGTCAGACAAGGAATTGCCTGGCTTAATAGAATATATCCGCGATTATAATCCTTCTGTAAAAGGAAGCGCTGCCTATCGAAAGGATATGACGCTATTACCGCACCGTTTTTAAATAAGTTAACAATGCAACCACCTGTAGTAAATTCTTGAGTTTGTTTATCTTCAACAAGTTTACCTTTATCATAACTATCTTTCCAAACTCCATTCATTAATTCCTGAGCTTTAACTGAAACAATGATTTGATATTTTGATTGAGGATTAAAGGCAATGTCTTTATGATATATTGCAAGCCTGCTGTCTCCTGTAATCCCGAAATTACCATTTTGATTAATTCCGTAGATTCTTCTGTTGCCTTTATCAATATCAAACTTTGTTATCAATAATCTAAAAGATCGAACAATTGTATGACCGTCGTTATCTATTTGATCGATTGTAAATAACTTATTAATTGGAAATGTAAATGCTGCTTCAGCATTAGATAAGATTGAGATTCCGCTTCCTTCCGGCTTCAATTCTTGGATTAATGGTACCCCACCTAGCGGATTTGATAAAGGAACTTCGCATTTACCCTGCGGAGTGTATACAACCTTAAAACTCATCTGCCCGCTAATCAGTCCGTCAAGAACACTGTATTCTCCGTGCAGCCAACCTTTAAACCAAGTGGGATTAGGACCTGATACGCTAAATACAGAAGCAAATCCTAAATGAAGAGCTGAAACATCTCCCTTGAAGAACCAAAGGTCTACGTGCAGGCCCGCGTCAAAACTTCCGTAAGCATATAATTGTCCTTGTGCGTACCATCCATTAATTCCTGGAAGTTGACCGCTGCCTGAACAGCCTTGAGAAACTTTTCTAATAGCTATATCGAAACCTAGCCCTGCATCGAACTGGGCATAAAAAATTAAAAACGTAAATCTATGCTTTAAACTTAATGAAGCACCGAAAGCTATGCCTGTTCCCTGACCGATGTTTGGATCTCTTGATGTGGTGTTGTAACCGCTAAAATCTAAATTAGATGGTATTTCCGGTTTGGGAATTCCGGGAATATTATTACCCAACATAAAATAAGCATCAGTATTAAGAATTTTTAAAATGGTAAGTGAAATTCTCTTATCAGGCGTACCAATATAAAAATGCCATTGACCCGAATTTGCATCAATAAGCAGAACGATACTCCCACTGCCTGATATTAATGTATTTTTTTTAGGTACACTAACAGTCATACCAAAACCCGCAGTATAAACTTTATTGGCAAAATCCAGATAAATATAACCGTTACCGGTTATCATTGATTTTTCCATTTGCATCAAAGGTGTAACTAAAGCAGCATCAACCTCAAATGAAACTTTGGAAACTGAAAAATCGGTACTATTATTAAATTCAAATTTCATTGTACCGTTGGCCTGCAAAGCTTGTCCGTCAGCAGTACCAATAATAATTGTGGCTAAAAATCCAAATGAATTTTTGCTAGGTGAGTATACGCTTGCCGCCGATTCTTTACTAAAAATTTCATTTGGTGAAGGTACTTTGGATTGAGCTAGATTATAATATGCTCCGCCTCCGAATCCGAAAATTCTAAGCGGTGTTCCCGGCATAGGGATGGCATCTCCAATGCTTAATTTCACATTCCCATCAACATACCAATAGAAATAATCTTTATTACCGAATAGAACCTCTGCTTGAATTCCCAGGCCATCCAGCATCTGAGCTGACACTTTTCCACCTATTGCTTCACCAAATTTTTTATCTTCGTAAAAATTTACTTTGCCTTCAACATTAACAGGTCCAATATTACCTTTTAGCCCTATGGAATCTAGTTCAGTTTCACTGTACCCGGCTGTGAATCTTTTCTTTTGCAAATCATAATCAACATATCCCCATACTGTAAATCCGAAGTTTGCATCGGGCAATGTTTTTATATCTTTACAAAGATTTATATCTAAATCAAATCCAAGTCCGAATTTTGTACCGTTTATTTTGGGTTTGACCTTAGTTATTGAAACCGGAAAGCCGCCGACTGACTTTTGAGGACTAGCAAAACCTGCGGAAAGACTGTTAACGGATATATAAGGTTTTTGGGTTTGGATTTGCAGCCCTTGAAATTTCAAAGCCTTAAAATCTATTTTAGGCTTCTGATTTACAAGACTTAAACTACCGCTTAAATTAGTTCGTGCATAATTACCTCCTCCGCCAAAATTCACTTCTATATTCGAAGATTGATCTATGTTCATCTTAACCTTCCACAAAGCAATATTAATATCATCTTTGGGTTTGATAAGAAATTGCAAATTCGTTGATTTTTCTGGTGGAGAAGTAAGATCACAAGTATAATTCAATTGGGAACCGGAATCGTTTGGATTATTACCGGAAATAGGCAATACAACTCTTCCGCCCATACTGCTGCCAGTAAGTGAATTATTAAGAAATCCTACAGATATACTGTCAATCGAATAAAACCAGCCCGACAGACTGCCGTCTCCAATGGAAAGAATATTTTTTGCAACTGCATCTGCAGAAACACCTTGATTATCAATTACAAGATTATTGACAGATATTTGAAGAGGATTATTTGTACTATTATTTTTAATTATTGGTGGAAGTTCTAATTCTAATTGCGGTAAGAAAAAGCCATGCCATAAACTTCCATTATTATTCAAAAATTTATCAGGTATATTTTTCGGGTTTTTAAGATCAGAATGATCATAATATGAAACACCCGGAATAAAAGTGAAGTCTTTCAATCCGTTTATTTTAAAAGGATCAATTTTAATTGAACCGATCCAGTCGGTCCATGAATTAGCATCGGCAGTTATTTGCGCTTTTACCTGTGAAACATCATCAGTTCCCGTTATCAAAGAAGTTGGGAAATCATATTCTGCATGTATTCGAAGATTCTTAAATCCTTTATTATCAAATACTACATAAGTTCCGGAATCTGCTTTTGCATTTGAATTATCAAAACTTTTTAGAATTAATTGACTGCTTCCAATTGAAAGATTTAAATCCTTTGCTAAGAAAAGAGTTCCCTGACCACAAATATTATATTGATCAATACAAATATTTCTTGCACCCAAGGCTATTGCGTTTGGTGTAGCATCAGGTAAATCTAACTCCACTGCCGCATCGAAAGCTGCATTTTGAGGAGTAAAAGTCATTCCTGTAATTGCAATAATTATTTTTTTGCCGCCAATTTGTTTATCAAGCCCAAGTGGCAAATCAAATCCAAAACTATTTTTTACATTTTCTGCTTGACTAGCTAATTGACTAGGATATTTATTGAAATAATTTTTTAAGTTCTGAACATCAGTAATTGTTAATGGTACAGTGTTAAACTCAGGCGGTTGTGCAGTCGGGAGAAAATCAACATTATTACTTACTTCGGCAGATGCATAACCGCTAATTACCTGACTCGAACTGTTTATTTGAATATCATTAAAAATAACTTTTAATGGAATTAGACTTGAATTTATTAATGGAAATGGAATAGTTCCTTCACCACTAAATTTACCATCACTGCCCGGCTGTTTTGTAACATTGGTAATCTTTAAATCAAACTTCCCTATTTTTAAAATAGTATTTGCTACTAAAGTAAAATTAGTTTTCACAGTTTTTGATGTGAGAGAAGGAGCATTACAGCCGCAGTTAAATGATACCGGGAGGCTGCCTGACATAACCTGCTGAACCGGTATTACTGGATGTCTAAAGCTAAAAGTATAAATTTCACTTTTACCATTATTTTGAGTTGGCGGAAATCCATTTTGATCAACCGCTTGTACCTGCCACACATAACTTTTACTTGTATCTAAGGGAAAAGCGTCAATCGGATATAAGAAGGATGACGTGGTAATATTCTCATTTGAATAGGTCGGTACATTTGCACTTAACGCCTGCAGCGGTGTTTGCCCTTGAAGCATTTCAGCAATCTTTAAAGTGTATTTAATAGGATAATTAGGAGGAACGATAACAGGTGTCCATTGAAAAGTCGGATATTTTGTATTTGCATCCAGAGAATCCCCATCAACCGGATAAATGAGCTGCGGCGGCTGAGGATAAATAATTGTAAAGTTACTGCAGACATTTGAAACCAAAGGCACATTATCAATATTCAGAACTGTAACGCATACCGTATATTCTCCCTCAGGCAGCCTGCCGCTTTGCGTGGTTTTGGACTTCAGGTCACTGTTAGGATAAGAAGGATTATCAATTTTTAGTATTTTAGTATTATCAACAACATATGAGGAAACCGGCGGAATTGTAAATGGTTCGGTAACGCCATTTAAAACTTGACCAACACCATTTAAAGTAACCGTTACACTAATAGTAACCTCTTCCGCACTGCTGCCGGTTCTAAATATTGTCATCGAACCAAGTGATCCCGGATTATTCTGCCAATCACTTATGTATGGGGACGGGTAAGGATTAATATTAAGTACAGCATTCCACCCTTGTTGGGGAAAAACCTTTCCACTGAATAAAAACAGAATTATAAATAATGATAAACACAATTTTGTTTTAACCATTATATTCTCCAGGTGTCATAAAAGAATATCTTAGTGTTAATAATTTTCATAATTATTATGCTATTTAAGCAAAATCATCTTCTTGGTTTGTACAAAACCGTTTTCTTTTAATCTATACAAATAAACCCCGCTTGATAAATTCTTACCGATAAAATTGATTTCATATTGTCCTGATTGCTGAAATTTATTCAACAAAACAGCAACTCTCTGCCCGAGAGTATTAAATACGGAAAGGGTTACAACTCCTGGTTTGGATATATTATAGACTATTTCTGTTGAGGGGTTAAATGGGTTTGGATAATTTTGTTCAAGTGAGAATTGTACCGGTTTATTTGAAGCTAAATTAGTTACGGATGTTATAATTTCAGAAAGTGGACGCCTCCATACACCGCCGTCTGCTGAAGCAGCAAACATATAACTATCATTAACTGCTAGACTATAAATATCCCTTGAATTATAACCATCGCTTACGCTTTCCCAGGTTTGCCCTCCGTCATAAGATTTAATTATATTACTGTATTGACCTATAAAAATCCCACCATCATAAAAGAAAAATGAGTATGCATAGGAGTTATTAATCTGATTCCAACTGCTGTCATTTATTCCGGATTTGTAAAATCCATCATTTGTTGCTAAATAAATTGAAGAATCTTTAAAAGCCAAACCGTATGTAATGGAACTGGAAAATCCGTTGTTGAACTGAGACCAGTTTGCACCTCCGTTGGTGGAGCGGTAAACACCATTTACATTTGTCCCTGCATAAACAAAATTTCCTAAAACCGCCAATGAATTTATGCTTGGATGATTTCCCGAACTTGTTTTCAAGCCATTGTCGACAGTGTCCCATGTATTCCCGTTATCGGTAGATTTTAATATTCCCGAATATTCAAGGCCAGCATAAATTGCGGAATCAGTTATCGATATTGCTGTGAAAGAAGTATTTGGTACATAATATGTTTTTACCCATTTATTATTAACTGCGTCTAATTTATAAATGCCGTCTTTGACAACAGCATAATAATTATTATTAATGATTTGAACATTAATAATATCGCTCAAATCTATTCCATCATTATATCTTTGCCATGAATCTCCATCATCGGTAGATTTAAAAACACCGCCTTCGGTTGCAGCCAGAACATCATTATTTTTTGTGACAAGTGCATTAATTCTGCTTCCTATTATCCCGTTATTTGATATTGCCCAAGTATGCCCACCGTCTGTTGAGCGGTAAATTCCGTTGCCGTAAGTAGCGATAAAAACATTTGATCCGCTTCCCTCAATATCCTGGAAAAAATTCATAGTAGAATCTACCTGAATTTCAGACCATGAATTTCCTTCATCCGAAGAAATATAAAATGTGTTATCATAAAAACGTCCAATCAAATTTCCATTTAAAAAATATAAATCATAAAAGGAGCTATTCTCCCCTCCACTGCCGTCTCTTTGAGTCCATGTATCGCCAAAATCTGTGGATATATAGATACTTGAAGTAAAGCTGGAATTTGCTGCAATTAATTTGGAGCCATCGAACGTTATTGAATAAGTTGTCAATTCGTTGGAACCGTTTTTTAATAATTTCCATGAAGCCCCATTATCAGATGAACGGAGCAGCTCACCGGTTGAATTACCTAAAAACAAAAAAGTGCTGTCTGATTTAATAAAACGGAGGTTATCTGTAGTTAAAGTATCTGTATTCCTGCCCCAGGAAGTTCCGTCATCAGTAGAATAAAATAGGCCATTAGGAGTAAGGGCATAAATATTTTGCCCGGTTATTAAAAAATAATAAACATATTTATTTGTAATGGTGGTGTCTGTAATTTTATTCCATGAATCACCGCTATTGGTGGAATGATAGATTTCGCCAGATCTATTATAAATAAATAACTCATTTCCTTTTCCCGCAAGAGTTCCGCAGTCTCTTAAAAAGTCGAAGCCGTCAATTTTAGACCACGAAGCTCCATTATCTGATGATTTATAAATTCCGCTTCCGGAGATATTTGCAAACACCGTAGTGCCGTTGTCAAAAATATTGGTAGCTCTGCCGCCAAGCGGACCTTTTGTCTGAATCCACTGAGCAAACAAAGGTTCAGCTGTAAATAATCCGAAAAAAATAAATGAGATAAAAATTCTTTTCATAATTTATTATACCTTAATTAATTTGGCATTAAATATTTTTCATTTGTAATGAAGTTTTCAAATTAATACTAATGTTATTTCAGCAAAATCATCTTCTTTGTTTTATCATATCTTCCTGCCTGTAAACGGTAAAAGTAAATTCCGCTTGCTAGATTAGTCGGATTAAATTTAACCTGGTGTTCGCCGGCCTTTTGATATTCATTTATTAGCTCACCGACTTTTTCACCAAGTGCATTGAATATTGAAAGCTTAACAATACCGGAAACTGGAATATCATATTTAATTATAGTAGTAGGATTGAACGGGTTAGGGTAATTTTGACTCAGCTCAAATTTGGAAGGCATAGAATGTTTATCTTTTACATTTGTTGCTGTTTTTACCTCAAGTCCCCATCCATAAAGATAACCGGTAGCGCCGTTATTTAAATCAGTAATTTTTAATCTCCATGTACCCTGAGAGCTTTTTCCACTAAATGCCTGGTTGAGCGAGTTGAAAGGTTTTATGCTAGGGCTGAAGTCAATGTATTTTCCGTTTGTTAAGGTATCGGGGGAGTCGTCGTCAAAGATAGTAGTTATGCTGTTACAATAATCAGCACCGTAATCCTGATTCCAGACTACTGCTGAATCACCATCCGGGCTGAATAAATAAATCTGGAGATCGCTTAACGCTGCGTGAGCTAATGCTATAAACATTTTAACCTTACTAATCGTACCTGCATTTGAAACATCGAGGCTGTCTTCTTCCATATAACCGGCAGAATTAAACTGGGGTATTCTTCTATCCGAAGATTTAATTGTGAAATTATCCGGGAATCCGGGGTAGTTATTCCCAAGCAATGGAGAAACAGGGGCTAAAGGGGAATTGTCGAAAAATTCATTGCTATATTGAGAGTTTGATTTAAAATTATAGTAAGTCCCGTTACTTGTGCTGGGGGAATTATAATACTCAAAATCTATACTAACAGTTGAATTAGGCGCTTTGGGTTCATCGGTTATGTCAATAATCTTAAACATATTTTTTTGAATTTCTGCTTGTGTCTTTGCATAATTAGAAATTCTTACTGCATCGATATAACCATTAAAATTATTGCTGCTTGTTCCATTTAAAATATTACCGATATAAAGACTATCCGAGTTTGCAGTTGCAAAAGGAAGAGATCCGCTTACATCTAGTTTACCGTTGATATAAATTTTTACGGAATTATCCTGTGCAATTGTTGCGGCTACAAAAGTCCATTTATTTAATGGTACAGTGGAATTTGAAAATATTCCCGTACCATCATTTTTAAATCTTATTTTAGGTACATTGTTGCCGTCTAATGAATAGTATAATGCGTAACCGGGATCGTTCCACCCGCCTTTTTTATCAACTATATATTCTTCTGTGCCGGTAACATTTTGAGGATAAATCCATGCTTCAATTGTCATTGGGCCCGTAAGTTCAATATCCGCATTTGTAGGCATTGTTACGTAGCCTGTTCCGTACGGTAAATTTAAAGAAGAGTTGACAACAATAGTCTGAGATGGATGAGCACCTATATCTTCAGCTGTTACATTATACGCAAAGAAATTATTTTCCCCATCATAAAAGTGTATCCTGTCAAATGGCCCAGTAAACTGGTTATCAAAACTGCATGATAAAACTAAATGAGAAAGGAAATTGGGATTGCTGCTGTTAACTGATCCTAAATAGGGATGCCTATAATCAAGAAGTATTTCATACGGAGTCATAGCCTGGTTAGAAATTCTAAAGTTATCAATCAATCCTCCAAAATAGCCATAATAATTCGGTCCATGCCCCCCGATAAATAAAGAATCGCTGCTCGGAATGGGGCTTGCATTACTAATGTTTTTGGTAGTATCCAGATTTCCATTTATAAAAAGGCCCATATTTCCTGAAAGGCTGTCATAAATACAACATAGATGATACCACTTAAATCTCTCTAAAGAATTACTTGGCCTGGAAGTTAGCCTGGTATTTCCCCTGGTAATTACTTCGGCAACATATTTTCCATTTCCAGCCGGGGATATATCAATACTGAATCCATCTTTTTCGAAAATCGCTCCGTATATTTCCCATTTAAACCAGAACTCTACAGTAAAAGCTCTTGATAAATGAGAGAGCTCGCTGCCTGGAGCAACTGCTATATAACTGTTTTCATTTCCTTCAAATCTTGCTGCTGTATTCCAGTATCTTTGCGCCTGAGTGTATCCTGTCAATAATATGACTAGTATAAAAAACAGTTTTAGTCTAAGATTATTTAGTAAAACTTTATTCATGATTTTTCCTTCTTATTATTTTCACTTCAAGATTTTTATTAGTAATAAACTTTTTTGATCTATTTCTGTATTCTTAAACCAAGGCTTTAATAAATTTTATCATCAAAATTAAATTTTGAATCAGTATAGAATGTAAATGGATAAACCTCGGTTTATTCTTTTATGATTTGAAACTGCTTAAGTATTTTAGCTGAAATGAAAATAGAATTGTTAAAAAACAAACCGTGGAAATATTCAAATGTAATCCTCATTAGATACTTATTTATCTTTGAAGCATTTAGTGTCCCTATCAGCATTTAAGTTGATTCGATTTATCCACAAGATCGATGGTTAAGAATAATATTACCATTAGTATTTTCTGCGTAATATTTTTAACCGAATAGAAAATAAAATTTATTTAAAGTAGGGACAACTACACAAACATGTGGGTAGGCTTATTTTTATGATAATAATCACTTGTAAGGATTAGATCAAAATGAATTTGAATAATAATGAGTTTTATGGTTTAAGAAAAATGAAGGGTCTTGTTTAGATTCAATTATTAAAGAATAATATTTTTGAGCCTATGTGAAAAAAAAAGCACAGACTCATCATCTGTGCTTCAATAATTCAAGAAGAGGTAATTATGAAGAAAATATTAGTTAACTTCCCAAGTATTACCGTTGAATAACGCTTTTTCCAAATCCCCTTCACCCTTAATCTTTTTTACATCCGTAATTTGTTTTTCAACTTCGCCATCATAAGTAGGTTTGGTAATTTGTTTGAATACGCCTAATGGAGTTGGTAAAGAAGGATCATTAGTCATATGGGATAAAATAGTAGCAAGTACACCGCTTTCTTCATATTCATCATGGACTAAAATATCCTCTACTCTGTATTTGCCTTCTCCAATTTCAACTGCTTTTACCTTACCGCCTTCAAACACTATTCCTTTATCTTTATTCAAACCGTAAATCATTGGTTTACCGTGTTCAAGATAAAGTACATAATCATCACGTGTTTTTTTGCTTGTCATTAAATCAAACGCGCCATCGTTATAAATTACGCAATTCTGAAGTATCTCAATAAAAGCTGTTCCTTTATGACCGGCGGCTCTCTTTATCATAGCTTGAAGATGTTTCGCATCGCCGTCTAATGCTCTAGCTACAAATGTTGCATCAGATCCCAATGCCAGAGATACAGGATTGAAAGGATAATCAATACTTCCATAAGGGGAAGTTTTTGTCTTTTTACCTTTTTCGGATGTCGGTGAATACTGTCCTTTTGTTAATCCGTAAATTTTATTGTTGAAGAGAAGTATCTTAAGATCAATATTTTTTCTGCATGCATGAATAAAATGATTACCGCCGATACTTAATAAATCACCATCGCCTGCCGCTACCCAAACCGAAAGCTCAGGCCTTGCAACTTTTACTCCTGTTGCAATTGCAGGGGCTCTTCCGTGAATTGTATGATAACCGTAAGTATCCATATAATATGGAAATCTTGAGGAACAGCCGATACCGGATATCCAAACAATATTTTCTTTTTTTACACCAATCATATCCGGAAACGACCTTTGTACTTGTGCAAGAATTGAGTAATCACCGCAGCCCGGGCACCATCTTACATCCTGATCACTTGCGAAATCCTTCGCGGTTAACTTTATTTCTTTTACATCAATTACATTATCTGCCATTGCTGCCTCCAAGTAATTCAATTATTTTATTTTCAATATCAGAAACTCTGAATGGTAAGCCTCTAACAACATTAAACTGTTCAACAGGAATTAAATATTCACTTCTTATCAGTTTTGCTAACTGGCCGAGATTTATTTCCGGTATTAATACTTTTTTAAATGATTTTAAAACCTTCTCCGTATTTGCGGGAAAAGGATTTAAATATTTTAGATGAGCCTGCGAAACTTTATAGCCCTTACTTCTAGCTTTGATTACCGCTTCTTTAATTGCTCCGTAAGTTCCGCCCCAGCCAAGTACAATCAAGTCACCAGACTGATCACCATCAACTGCAAGTGCGGGAATATCTTTTGCTATTCCTTTAACTTTCTTTTCTCTAAGCTTAATCATCAAATCATGATTATCAGGATCATAGCTTACATTACCGGTAATATTGGCTTTCTCAAGTCCGCCGACTCTGTGTTCTAATCCCGGAGTTCCCGGTTTTACCCAGGGACGAGCAAGATTTTCATCTCTTAAATAAGGAGCATATCCTTCTTTCTCAGTTCTAAATTTAACCGGAATATCGGACAGTTCGTTTACATGAGGTACTTTCCATGGTTCTGAGCCGTTCCCTAGATATCCATCTGTAAGAAGAATTACAGGAGTCATATATTTAATTGCAATTCGTGAAGCTTCAAGTGCCATATTAAAACAATCGCTGGGAGTAGAAGCAGCTAATACAGGGACAGGTGATTCACCATTTCTTCCATACATTGCCTGAAGAAGATCGGCTTGTTCAGTTTTTGTCGGTAAACCGGTGCTTGGTCCGCCTCTCTGAACATCAACAATAACAAGAGGAAGTTCAGTCATAACAGCAAGGCCGGTAGCTTCAGTTTTTAGTGCAAGCCCGGGGCCGCTTGTTGTAGTAAGTGCAAGATGGCCGGCATAAGCAGCTCCAATAGCCGATGTAATTCCCGCTATTTCATCTTCTGCTTGTAAAGTTTTAACTCCGAAATTTTTATACACACTTAGATATTGAAGAATTTCAGATGCAGGAGTAATCGGGTAAGAACCTAAGAATAGCGGCAGTCCGCTTTTTACAGATGCTGCTAAAAATCCAAGCGCGGTTGCTTCATTACCTGAGATACTTCTATAAGTTCCCTTAGGAAGCTTAGCCGGTTCAACACTGTATCTTGTTGTAAAAATTTCTGTATTTTCACCAAAATTATAACCGGCAATTAATGCCTTTTCATTTGCATCAATAAATTCAGGTTTATTTTTAAATTTAACCCGGATCCAATTTTGAGTTGGTTCAAGCGGCCTTCCGTAAAGCCAGTACATCAATCCAAGTGCGAAGAAGTTTTTACAACGAGAAACTTCTTTTGGCGAAAGAGAACTTCCTTCCAATGCTTTGGAAGTTAAATGTGCAATAGGAACAGGATAAACTTCGAATCCTTTTAAACTATTATCTTCCAGAGGATTGGTTTCATACTTTGCCAATTGAAGATTTTTCTTATCGAACGAATCTGTATTAGCAATTATTATAGCTCCCGGTTTCAATTCATCAATGTTCTTTTTAATTGCAGCCGGATTCATTGCAACTAAGACATCCGGTCTGTCTCCAGGTGTATGAATATCTGCACTGCTGAAGTGAAGCTGGAATCCGCTTACACCGTAAACCGTACCTATAGGTGCTCTAATTTCTGCAGGATAATCCGGCAGAGTACTTAAATCATTTCCAAATATTGCTGTAGTTTCACTAAATTGACTTCCCGTCAACTGCATTCCATCACCGGAGTCACCCGCAAACCTTACGGTAACCTCGCTCAGGCTTTGAAGTTCTTTTTCTTTTATCATTTTTCATCTCTGATAATTGTGTATAAAAATCACCGGAGGTATAATCCATAAACCGTGCCATGGAAAACTCATATTTATAACTATAGATTTAGTCAAATCTTCTAAATTCTGCAATAATGCATATTTTTGCTTCTCAATTGTGGGAATAGCTTTTTTAAATTAGAAAAATTGTAAACGGTTGGTATTTTACAAAATGAAGAGGTTAGACAACAGAAAATAGTTTTTCAAAGCGAAAGTATTTTTTATAATAAAATAACTTGGTTTGTTTAAAAATAACAAGCAAAGGGAATCAAATAGATATAAACATTGCCATTTAACTTTAATCGACTTTAAACCATATAATTCAAAGTTTTTCCATATTTTCTTTAATTAAGTTTTATTATTAGCTATTTCAGGTGCGGATGTAAACAGCATAACAGTTTCGAACTTTTCCCTCATATAACTAAAATTATTATAAACGGAATCACAATTAACAAATTGTTCTTGCGCTATTGATATTTTTACAAAAGGAATAAAAATAATGAGAACAAAATTATATTTGAATTTCATTATGAACACTTTGAGGTTTTGTCAAGAAATTATTTTCATAAGATTTAATTAAATTATCTTTTTGCTCCTATTGAAAAAACAATTAAAAAACTTAAAAATGTAATTAACAAATAGATTATTACAACGACATTCCCTTTAAATCTTTTAGTTTTATGTTTATTGAACTGTTTAATAATAGTAATATATTTTTTTTTATAAATAAATATGAATAAATTCAATATAAAGAGTATTAGGAATAACTTGCTAATTACATATTTAAATAATATTATTTTAAACCATAATATTTCCACCAAAAGTAAAAATGAAAATACATTTGCCATTATTATCATTGTAACAGCAAAATGAGCACATCCTTCTAGATTCCAATCCCCAAGATTACTTAGCTTTTTATAAAACCAATAATATAAGTATTTATAATAATTCATTATTAATAATATCGATTATTTGGCTTTTATATTAATCATAAATATCTAATATAAAAGGAATTAAAATAGTAAGGTTAAAAAAACGTGATATTCTCATACTCATCCTCTTAATTTAAATTACTTAAAATTAATGGATTTTCTGTTTTAAATATAACATTACAATTTACTTAGCTTTTCATCTCTAAAAATACCTGGGAATCTTTTCCTAACAAGAATATCATCCAGTTTATCTAATTTATTCTTCGTCTCAATATAATTTTCATCTCTAAATAACTCAATAATCCTTGATATATTATTCTTTAAAAAATGTTTTAATTCTTCCAAATCCATTATTTCATTTGCATTCTGATATTTTTAAAATATTGTTTAATGGTATTTAAACTAATACCTTCATTTTTATTTTTTTTATTTCTGTTATCAACAATAATATTCCAATCACCAAGTCTATTTTTATCAAACTCAAGCAGAATGTTGCCGGAGACAATTTTGAGGATGTATTCATTCATCTGGAAAATAGATGATTCTATGCATTCAAATTTGTATTCATTAAATAAAAAAGAAAATTTATATTTTATTTTTTCCCGATTTTGTCTTTTCCATTTCATATATATTATTGCTCCTTTTATTTTTGACAAAACGGAATTTCTTCGGGATTTTGACATTATTATTTCCCCTCCCCATCATTAATTTTTTGTAACTAAATTCTTATTATCTATTAAAATAAATTAAAAAATTATTTATTAAAATACATAAAGATTTTTTACTAATTTCAATCCTACTATTTAATTTTGATTAGCCATAAATAAAAAGGATCTATAAGACTTCCCTTATAAAAATTGGTGATTTTATTTTACTATTTGGAAAGATTTACTAATCAACTTCCTTCAGCATCTTCAAGAATTCATTTGCATTGATATAGCCGGTAATTCTTTTTACTTCCTTACCTTGAGAATTGATAATCAAAACAGTCGGTACACCTACTATTTTATATTTATCCCTTAATGCTTCAACTTCAGGGGAAAGCGATTTAGTCATGTTGGCTTTGTAAGCATTAAACCCTTTTGCTTCAGCAATTACTTTAGGATTGGAAAATGTGGAAGCTTCTAATTCTTTACACGGGATACACCAGTCTGCGTAAAAATCAATTATTGTGCCTTTGCTGTTTTGTACATTAGCAGCAGCTACACTTGGACTGTACGCTTTCCAGTTAATGGATTGTTTTTCGGAAGGGATTAATGCATATACTGCAACGGCAAGAATAATTATAGAGAAAGCAATTTTAAATATTTTGAATCCTTTAACTTTGTCGGCTATTCTTTTCAAACACTAATAAATAAAAAGCTGTTATAATAAGGAATACCGGAAGGACATAACCGGAAATACTTTTAGGAAGAATAGGAAGCAAAAAGTATAATGCCATTCCTAATAATACAAACCCGAAAACATGTTTAACTCCTTCCATCCATATACCGGATTTAGGAAGTTTCTTAATCTTCCCGGAAAAGACAGCTAAAAATAGGTAAGGCAAACCTAATCCTAATGCCAAAACAAAGAACATTAAAAATCCTAATAGCGGATCAGCTTTAGCCGCTACATAAGTAACTAAACCAAGGACAAAAGGGCCAATGCAGGGAGCGGCAACAATTCCCATAGTTAAGCCCATAAAAAAGGCTCCGTAATAGCCGCCCTTTGCCCCGCCTGCTTTAGCTACTAAAGCATTAGGCATCTGGATTTCATATAAACCGAACATGCTTAAAGATAAAACCACAAATATTACTGCTATTAAAATTATAACAATAGAATTTTGCATCAGCGATCCGAATACAGCTCCGCTAAGCGCGGTAACAACACCAATAATGGAATATGTTAACGCCATTCCGATTACAAACAATAAACCCATCATAAAAAGTTTACGCGTATTACCTTCACTTTGCCCGCCGAAGAATCCTATTGTAATAGGAATAAGCGGGTATACGCAAGGAGTTAAGTTCAAAGCTAGTCCGCCAAGGAAAATAAAAAGAAGGCTTAATATTAAACCGCTGTGTTCTAAAACTGAAGTTATGGAGCTATCATTTGTCTCAGCTGCTACAGGTGCGCCGGTATAATTAAGATCGATATTATTAAAAATATTCTGGTTAATCTCAGCAACGGCAGTATTATTACTTACAATCTCCACATTGATAGTATCGGCTATAGTAGTCGGAGGCAGGCAGGTCTTATTATTGCATGACTGATATTCAAGCGTAGCAATTAATGAATATTTACCGGGAGATAAATCTTTGGAAGTTTTAACTAAACCGCCAATATATATTTCACCCTCCCAAACAGATAGCGGAGTTTCAGAAAAAGAGAGTTTAATATCCTGCGCCGGAGGATAGGATACTTTGTTTAATTGAAATCCTTTTATAGAGTCGATTGTTAATTTAGTCGGGATTAAAAAATCATCATGGGGCTTATTTGAATTTATATGCCAGCCGTTACTTACATCTGCCTTTACGGCTAATTTAAATTCGCTTCCCGCATAAACTTTATTAAAAGATTGGTAGGCTTTTATTTTAACAATATTCTTACTCTCACCGAATTGAGCTCTAGTAATATTTGAATACGAAAAAGACAGCGCTAAAATGACAATTACATAAAACCAATTTTTTATCTTAATTTTTATCATTTACTGAAATCCTTTTTTATAAAATCTACTATTATTTTCTCCAGCCCTGAACAATCGGATATCTTCTTCCATATCCGAATGCTTTTTTAGAAACTCTTAAGGCAGGCGCAGCCTGTTTCCTTTTAAATTCATTTATGTCAACCAGTCTCAGAACTTCTTTAACAACTTTTTCATCACCTATAATTTCAGATATTTCATTTAATTCTTTATTCTCTTCCAGGTACATTCTCAAAATTTTATCAAGCAGTTCATATTCAGGCAGAGTGTCCTGATCCTTTTGGCCGATTTTTAATTCAGCCGAAGGCGCTTTCTTAACTATTTCATAAGGAATAATCTCATCATCTTTATTTATAAAATTAACAATTCTATAAACATCAGTCTTATAGACGTCTGCAATTATTGCAAGCCCGCCGCTCATATCGCCATATAAAGTACAATAACCGACTGCCATTTCAGATTTATTTCCAGTAGTCAACAATAAATAATTAAGTTTGTTAGAAACAGCCATTAAATAAAGGCCGCGAACTCTGGCCTGTATATTTTCTTCCGTAACATTTGCCGGTTTACCTTTGAATGCCTTGGTAAGCATTTCAATTGTCTGATCTACTACAGGCTGAATCGATATTTGTTCCGATGAGATGCCTAATTTTGCAATAAGTTTCTCGGAATCTTTTATACTTCCCTCGCTAGAAAATTCCGACGGCATTAAAATAACATGGACATTTTCTTTCCCGAGGGCTTTAACAGCAATGTAAACAACAAGTGCTGAATCAATTCCGCCGCTTAATCCAACTAAAGCTTTTTTAAAACCCAATTTGCTGCAATATTCTTTCAACCCGTAAATGAGAGCATTTAAAACCTCTTCTTCAAAACTTTCTTCAGAATGATTTATAGGAGAATATTTCTTCTTAGTATCAAATATTAAATAATCTTCTTTATAAGATGAACCCAGGCAAACTAGATTTCCGGCATTATCAAAACACATACTTGCGCCGTCAAAAATTAAATCTGTCTGAGCGCCAACACAGCAAACGTAAGCAAGCGGAATGCTGTCATGCTTAGTTACAACAGAAAGCATTTCTTCCCTGTCTTTTCTTTTTCCGTAAGAATACGGACTCGCTGAAATATTTACCAGTACAGTCGCGCCTTTATCAATTAATAATTTAACCGGGTCGATACTATACCTTCTTTTGTGCCAATAGTCAGCATCGTTCCAAATATCCTCACAAATTGAAATTCCTAATTTCTCTCCTTTAAAATCAAATACGGAAACTTCTTTAGCGGAATCAAAATACCGCATTTCATCGAAGACATCGTAATTAGGTATTAAAGTTTTATGCTGAACGAATTGTATTTTTCCGTTGTAGCAAAGTATAGCTGAATTGTGGATATCAGTTCCGATCAGATCATCATCTTCAGAAATAGCACCGAACAGCAACCCTACTTCACCGGTAATTGATGCAATTTCAGAAACTGCATTATTAACCGCTTGCCTGAATTCTTTTTTTTCAACTAAATCTTGAGGAGGATATCCAACTAAAGAAAGTTCAGGAAATATTACAAGATCAACTTTGTCTTTCTCCCCTTTTTTATAGCCTTCTAAAATTTTGGCCTTATTATTCTTAATATCACCTATTACAGTATCAATCTGGCACAGAGCAATTTTCATAACATCCCAAATATTTTCTACAAAAATATGAAAGGTTAAAAGATTTTACAATCTTATTAAATTTACTGTAAATAAAGATAGGAAGAGAAAAAATATTTCTGTCAGTTCACATTTTAAATTATTAATTTGATATAGACAATTTATAAATCATTTTTGGTAATGACATGCTAAAAAAAATATCATTAATCATTCTTTTCTATTCTATTTTAATTTTTCCTCAGGATTCGCTTTTTATTAATGCCGATTATATTCCCCACACCGACACAACTTTAATTTTTAAGCCGGCAAATTATGATTCTGCTCATGCATATCCTTTACTTTTTATGCTGCACGGCTGGTCCGGGAATTATGCTCAATGGAATAGCATTATCGGGTTACAGCATTATGCAGACGCTGATAGCTTTGTAATTGTCTGTCCTGATGGTTTTTATGATTCATGGTATTTTAACAGTCCGGTTAAAAAGAATAGTCAATATGAAAAATTCTTTTTTAAGAATTTGGTTCCGGATATATTCAAGAAATATAACATCGATAAGAAAAATATTTTTATTACAGGCTTAAGCATGGGCGGCCATGGAGCAATGTATCTTTTTCTAAAGCACCCGGATTTCTTTAAAAGCGCAGCCAGTACCAGCGGGATTTTAGACATTACCGCCTTTCCCAAAAATTGGGGTTTGCCAAAATTATTAGGGCCGATGAAATCGGATTCTACAAGGTGGCAAAATTATTCGGATATTTTTCTTCTAAAAAATATTGCCGGAAGAAAGATTCCCATTCTTGTAGATGTCGGGAAGGAAGATTTTTCTTATAAAGTTAATTTGAATTTTGTAAACAAATGTAAAGAATTAAATATTCCAGTAGTGTTTTTTACGGGACCAGGGAATCACTCGAGAAACTATTGGGAGAAATCAATAATTGAGCACTTTTTATTCTTTAAAAAATTAGTCGATTATTAAAAAATTACGACAAATATTTAGCCGTTAAACTTATTATTTGTCCGTTATTCAAAGATCAAAACCGGAAATAACATTAATGGATTTAGTTTTAACTTTTTTCTTAATATTGCAGCAGTAAAATAAAAACGGGAGGTAAAAAATGACCAGGAAGTTGTACCGCTCTAGAAAAGAAAAAATGATCGGCGGCGTTGCTGGAGGCCTTGCTGAATATTTTGAAATTGATCCCACACTTGTTAGAATAATTTTTATCGTTTCCCTTTTTCTTGGTGGCTCAGGTATATTAGCCTACATAATCTTATGGATACTTGTCCCCGAAGAACCTTATGTCTCCTCAACAAATGATTCTAAAGATAATACCGAAAATCAAAATGTTAAAGATGATGCAAAGTATGAAGCTGCTTATGAGGAGCAACGAGGCAGAAGAAGAAATGTACTTGGTGCTATTTTAATTATTATTGGAGCAATGTTCTTAGCTAATAACCTAATTCCCAGGTTTCATTTTGGAGATTATTGGCCTTTAATTCTGATTATTCTCGGTATTGTTGTCCTGATAAATTCCAAAAAAAATTAAAAATCAATCCATTGAGATAATTATGAAATCAAGACATGTTTTTTGGGGAATATTTTTTGTAACGATCGGAGTATTAATTTTACTTAATAACCTTGGTAAAATTTGTTTCGATCTGTATGACTTATGGAAATTCTGGCCGCTGGTATTAATTATTTGGGGAGTTGCATTTCTTGTAAAAAATAATTTTCTAAAAGCATTCCTGGCCGCAATTTCAGCCGTTATCCTTGCATTTGCAATCTTTGCATTTTTTAGTTATGCCTCTAACTTTGTTGACAATCGTTTTAGTATTAATGATAATGGTATTCATTTTGAAGCTGACGGTGATATCGATACCACAAATTATTTTGAGCCTTTCAATAATCATATTACTAATGCAGAATTCGATTTTAAAGCAGGTGCAGGAGCTTTTGTAGTTGAAGATACGACATCGGGGCTAATATCGGCTAAGACAAATGGAGTAAAAAATAATTTTGAACTAATAAGAACCGATAATAATGCAGAAACTGTTGTAAAATTTCAAATGAGGCATAAAAGATTTTCTTTTAACGACGGAGAAATTAAAAATAAAGCAATAGTTAAATTAAATGCTTTACCCGACTGGGATTTGAATTTTGAAGTCGGCGCTGCTTCGATAAATCTTGATTTAAGGCCATATAAGACACAGAATATTAATATAAAGATGGGCGCAGCATCAATGAAGATTAGACTCGGTGAGAAAAGCGAAGTAACAAATCTTAATATAAAATCAGGTGCCAGTTCTGTTGATGTTTTTGTTCCGGATTCATCCGGTTGTGAAATTACAACACACACTGCGTTGTCTTCAAAAGATTTTCGAGGTTTTGATAAAATTAATTCCAGTTTGTACAGAACAAATAATTTTGAAAAAGCAAAGAAAAAGATTTTAATTACCGTGAATTCAGGTGTCTCTTCAATTAAGGTTGTTAGATATAATGAAGGCTGGTAATAGGTAATCTGTCTGTAAAATAAATTGTCGATTACCGTTTTACTGATTTTGGTTTCCAGAGATGTTTTTCTAAATCGACAAATCCATCTTTAGTGAATTTCACTCCTTCTGATTTTAATAAATCTTCCATAATATCCGCATCACCAAAATGTAGTTTCCCTGTGAGGGCCCCGAATCTATTTACTACCCGGTGGCATGGAAGTCCTGATTCTTTTGCTCCGTTTAGTGCCCAGCCAACAGTTCGTGCAGCTGACCGGATTCCGCAAGCTTCTGCAACATCTCCGTATGTTGTCACTTTTCCATAAGGTATTTTTGCTACTATTTTATAAACTCTATCAAAGAAATCTTCATTTTTCTTATTTGATATTTTCTTCTTAGCCTTCATTTATGGAACGAGAATTAGTTTTGAGTAAATTTTAGTAAAAAAGCTTTGATGAATTTATTTAGATCGCCATCCATTACACCCTGAACATCTGAAGTTTCTTCGTCAGTACGATGGTCCTTGACCATATTGTAAGGATGAAAGACATATGATCTAATCTGACTCCCCCACTCTATTTTCATTTTTCCTTTTTCAACTTCGTCTAATTCAGCTTCATGCTTTTCTTTTTCTATCTGGTATAATTTTGATTTAAGCAGTTTCATTGCGTTAGTTCTATTCTGCAATTGTGATCTTTCACTTTGGCAGGCAGCTACAACTCCTGAAGGAAGGTGAGTTATTCTTACAGCAGTTTCAACTTTATTAACGTTCTGTCCGCCTTTCCCACCGGATCGATATGTGTCAATTCGGAGATCTGCAGGATTTATTTCTATTTCGATTGTGTCATCAATTTCGGGAATAACAAATACTGAGGCAAAGGATGTATGTCTTCTTTTATTAGCATCGAAAGGAGAAATTCTTACTAACCGATGTACACCATTTTCAGCTTTTAGATATCCATAACTGAATTCACCTGTAACTTCTATAGTTACACTTTTAATTCCGGCTCCATCTCCATCAAGGATATCAACGATAGACATTTTAAAATCGTTTTGCTCACCCCATCGTAAATACATTCTCATCAACATCTCAGCCCAATCTTGCGCCTCTGTTCCGCCTGCGCCTGAATGAATAGTAAGGATACAATTTAGGGCGTCATCTTTTCCGCTTAACATATTTTTAAATTCAGCGTTTTCAACTGCATGTTCCAAAGATGTAAGCTCATTTTGGATTTCGTCAGCAAATGACTCATCTTCCTCTGCTTGAGCTAATTGAATAAACTCTTCCAGATCTTTGGATTTCTTATCAACGTCATTCCATAATTCAACCCAGTTTTGAAAAGATTTTATTTCATGTAATGTTTTTTGAGCAGCAATTTGGTCATCCCAAAATGATGGTTCGGTAGTTTTATGTTGTAAATCTAATATCTTGGAGTTTTTGTTATCGACGTCAAAGATAACCTCGTAATTTATGGATTCTTTCTTTATACACTTTCAATTGTTTTACTTCGTCCTCGTACATATAGTTTTCCTCGATTAATTAGTATTAAAATTTTCTTATAGGAATTATTTTAAACTTCCAATTCCATTCTTAGTAATGCTGCTGCAAGAGTTTTCCCCTGGGCATCGAGCTTTAACGAAACTGTACCGCCGCCGCCAAGTGTATTGTGAAGTAAAAAGTTTAAAGCACGCAAATTAGGCAATTCATATCTTTCGACTTCACCAAGACAAATGCCTTCAAAATGCTTTTTAACTCTTTTAACGGTTAAATGTTTTTTAATAATATCATAACCTTTATCATCGTAGGCAATTATTCCTACATTAGCGGCATCACCCTTGTCACCGCTTCTGCCATGTGCAATGTCTAATAATTTTATTTTCATTTTACAACTCAATTAGTTTAACTTCTGGCTTAACAAGATTTTTCGGGATTAGGGCAGGCCAATATGCAACTACCTCACTCGGCTTCGGCCTACCTCCTGCGAAACCCGTAACACTTGGTGGTCCGGTTAATATAAGCGGAGCTATTTCTTTTCCAAACCTTTCGACTGATGTAAAATCTTTTGAGCGAACTGCAATTCTCAACATTACTTCATTAATTTTATCTTCGTCAATTTTTTCGGACAGCGGACCATGACAAGAATCGTAACCGACAAATTCAGTTCTTATTTCTTCAAATTGTAGATTTAAATTTTCCAGACGTTTTCTTAAAATATTATCAGCAGCTTTTGCTTTAGTCAATGCTTGAGGCCACGAATATGTTAGACTTGCTGATGCTGAAAAACCGCTTTCGTATGAACAAGAAACTTTATAAAATTCAGTGGCATCGCTGCCTTTGATGCTATTAACTTTTACTCTATCGTTACCTTTATCATCAAGTTTGATGGAAGTGAAATCAGCAACACAATCCGGTGTAATATAATTTGCAGGGTCACCTATTTCATAAACTAATTGTTCAGCAACAGTTTCAAATGAAACTTTGCCGCCGGTGTTAGAGTGTTTTGTTATTACAAATTCACCATTTGGATACGCTTCCGCAATTGGAAAACCTATTTCAGCTAAATCTGGTACCGACTGCCAATCGCCTAAAAAATTACCACCGGACGATTGTCCGCCACATTCTAAAATATGCCCGGCGATAGTTCCTGCAGAAAGTAAATCAAAATCATTTTCGCTCCAACCGAATTCATAAATCATGGGAGCTAAAGTTAAACCGGTGTCTGTTGTTCTCCCCGTAATTATAATATCTGCTCCTTTTTTTAGTCCTTCAACAATCGGGAAAGCACCGAAATAAACATTCGCACTTAATATTTTATCTTTCACTTCTATAATGGATTCACCAGTATCCATATTATTTAGTTCGCAGCCTTTAGAAATTATTTCATCAATTCGATCTTTAATATTATCTCCGACAACAACAGCGATTTTAAGATTTTTAATTCCCAAACCTTTTGCTACATCTATTACAGCCTCCGCACAGGCAACGGGATTAACACCACCTCCATTGGTAATTACCTTAATATTTTTATTCAGGCAAATAGGTAAAATCCTTTTCATCAAATCCGGAATATCTTTTGCGTAACCCAGCTTTGGATTTTTATTTTTTTGTTTCTGCAGAATGGACATTGTAACTTCTGCAAGATAATCCATCACCAGATAATCAATTTCTCCTTTTGTTACCTGATTATAAGGAGCATCAATCAAATCGCCCCAAAATCCTTGGCCGGAAGCTATTCTAATTTTTTCTTTCATTAATAACCCTCCATTCGGATAATTTTATCCGTAATATTTTGTAAATCCTTTTGAGATTTAATATCAAACCAGACAATTCTGTCGTCTGCTCTGAACCATGTTAACTGTCTTTTCGCATATCTTCTAGTATTTCGCTTTATCAACTGTACAGCAGTTTCCAAATCAATCAAATTATCCAAATAAGCGATAATTTCTTTGTAACCGACCGTATTTAACGAGTTCGATTTTTTATCAAATCCGTTTTTTAAAATTGATTTAGTCTCATTAATTAATCCAAGATTCATCATATCATCAACTCTTTTTTCTATATTTTTATAGAGAGTCGATCTTTCCCATCGAAGTCCGTATTGTTTAAATTGAATATCAACACCTCGCTTATGCTCCACATGATGAACACTAATGGGTTTTCCAGTTAAATGGTAAACCTCCAATGCTCGAATTATTCTCTTCCAATTCTGAGGCATCATTTTAGAAGCACTTTCCATATCAACTTTTTTTAATTCTGAATAAAGAAATTCATTTCCGAAGTCTTTTCTTTTTGAAAGCAGCAAATTTCTATATTCTGTGTCAACACCTACCGAGTCAAAGATGCCATCGACTAAAGCTTTAACATATAAACCGGAACCGCCTACAACTAATGAAGTTACATCATCTAATAAAAGTTTTTGTATAATATTTAAAGCTTCATTTTCGAAACGACTTACATTATAATTTTCATCCGGATTTAGAAAATTTATAAAATGATGCTTTACTTTTGTTAACTGATCAATAGTAGGTTTCGCTGTTCCAATATCCAGATACTTATAAATTTGCCTGCTGTCTGCTGAAATAATCTCAGAATTTAGCTTATCGGCTAGGATTAAACTTAAACTAGTTTTTCCTGAGCAAGTCGGCCCGACAATTACAATTACTTTTGACTCCAACCTTCTCTGCCTATAAGCGGAACGAATGAGAATTCTGGGATATCTTGAACTTGAAATTCTTCATTGTCCAATTTAGTAATAATTTTAAGTATTTGTGAACTTTTATCACCAACAGGGATCACAAGTCTGCCATTCACAGCCAATTGTTTTTTTAATGAAACAGGTATTGATGGAGATCCGGCGGTTACAATTATCCCATTATAGGGTGCAAACTCATCCCACCCGATTGTACCGTCGCCGCATTTTATATGAGCACGAATTCCCATATCCTCTAAAAGCTTTTGAGCTTTAATATAAATATCAAAATTTCTTTCAATGCTAAATACTTTAATTCCCATTCGATCTAATATTGCCGCCTGGTATCCTGAACCGGTCCCGATTTCCAGCACTTTATAATTTGGTTTCAACTTCAAGGCTTGCGTCATAAAAGCAACGGTATAAGGCTGGGAAATTGTTTGCCCATAACCTATTGGCAACGCTACATCCTTATATGCATGATGCCTCATTGCTTTTGGAACAAATTTTTGTCTTTGTATTTCTCCAATCGCTTTGAATACATAAATATCATTTATGCCCTTTTCTGATAAGTTGTCTACCAGTTCCTGTCTTTCTCTTTCGTACATTAGTCTCTATTTATTTTATTTATTTAACTTATAAAGATAAAATAAAAATTTAATATTTATTAATTTTGATTATTATTTTGAAATTATTTCGGAGTATTTATGATAGAAATAATCGGCGGCGCTTTACTAATTGCAGCCATGAGAATCTGCGATGTTTCATTGGATACAATTCGCGTAATTTTGGTTGTACAAGGCAAAAAATACAGTGCTGGCATTGTCGGCTTTTTTGAAGTTTTAATCTGGGTATTTGCAATAAGATTTGTGTTTCAACATCTGGATGTTATTCCGAACCTTGTTGGTTATGCTTTTGGATTTGCTATGGGAAATATCATCGGAATAACCATCGAACAAAAAATCGGATTCGGATATAGTCAGTTGAGCGTTATTTCAATGCATCATACAGATGACATAGCCAATACTTTAAGAAAGTCTAAATTTGGTGTAACAATTTTACCAGCGGAGGGCGGCTCAGGTGGAGTATCTGTCATAGTATTAATTTGCCCAAGAAAACAACAAAGGAATGTTATAAAACTAATTGAATCAATTGATAAGAAATCTTTTATAACTATACAGGGTTCAATTCCCTATAGGGGATTTAAGCAGATGACTCGAAAGTGATTCTTAAAGTGGGATTTAAAAAAATGTTATAAACTAATATAATTGGAAATGACGGTCAGAATTATAACTAATTTCTTTTGAAGAAGAGGCGCCGGTCGGATTCGCCCGCCAAATGGCGGGTTGCAGACCTTCGCCTTTTCAGTATCCTTTCGATTTTAGAAATTCTCTCCCATATCCGTTCTTAAAATATTTCTCCCTATTCATTGCTGTAGTCTTATCCTCATATTGTTCAAAGTATACTAATTCCAAAGGTTTTCTGTGGCGTGTTGATTTTACTAATCCGCTTTTGTGTTCGCTTATTCTTCGTTCTAATTTTTCTGTAAAGCCTATATATCGTTTATTATCTTTCCCGCTTTTTAATACGTATACATAATACATGGTGGGTTTCGTTTTTGTTTGAGGCGCCGGTCGGATTCGAACCGACGAATAAAGGTTTTGCAGACCTTCGCCTTAGACCACTTGGCTACAGCGCCTTTTAATAATTAAAATCCACTTTCGTGGAACTAGAGCGGGAAACGGGACTCGAACCCGCGACATCAACCTTGGCAAGGTTGCGCTCTACCAACTGAGCTATTCCCGCATAAAAGTTATTCAAAGAACTGTAGAATTTACGTAAAAATATAAATTCTTTTATGATTAATTTTAGATATTAAATATAATATGATTAGCACATTCTTGCAATAATATTTTGATATTTATAACCATTTTTTAGTTCGTGTTTAATTTTTCACAAAAGAGATTCAAATTTTTTATTAAATTGGATTGTCTTTCAAAAGAGATAACCAAAATTTTTCAATATGAATTATTTACTAAGTGTCGTTATAGGATACATTGTAGGGTCATTTCCAACAGCTTTTTTAATCCTAAAAAAGACAAGAGGGATTGATATTACCGGGAAAGGTTCCGGAAATGTCGGAGCTTATAATTCATTTGAAGTATCAAAATCTAAAACTATTGGTGCTTTAGTCCTTTTGATTGATGCTCTCAAGGGACTTCTGAGCGTCTATTTAACTTTATTAATTTTACCAAAAGAGTTTGTATATCCGGCCTTAGCTATTATGCTTGCAGTTTTTAGCCATTGTTATAATCCATGGTTAAAATTTAAAGGCGGAAGAGGCTTAGCGACTAGTGCTGGCGGTTTAGCGTTGTTATTTCCTTTTCTTCTTGCTGCATGGATGATGATTTGGGTCATAATATATTTAATAAAAAAAGATATAATTTGGGCTAATCTTTGGGCCACTGTTATGTCTTTAGTTTTAGTTTTCACTACTAACCAAATAGCAATTAAATATACTTTTCCCCGGGCCGAATCAATATCATTATTAATTTTATTTTCAACTGCTATATTAATTTTGATTTTGATAAAGCATGTTGAACCTTTAAAAGATTTATTGAAAAGTTAAAATATATTTAAAATGAGGAAGATCGATGAGTAATAAAAGAAAAAGAAACTTATTAACAATTGCAGGTGTTTTAGTACTTTTAATTTCGATATATTTATTTACCCAGTCGGAGATGCATGCTCCATTATATTCTGATTCAAGTAATTCAAATTATTCATTAGCTGCATATCAACAAAAAGCACAAAATAATAATTCAATTAATGACAGCAGGCAGACAGCAATTACTAAAACTGTTCAATCGGTTAGCCCAGCAGTTGTAGGAATTAACGTAACCGAGGTACAACAATACAGCAGTCCTTTCGGTTCGTTTTATAACGATCCTTTTTTCCGGCAGTTTTTTGGTGACCAGGGTACATATAATCAAAAAGTAAAAGAGCTGGGTTCAGGTTTTATCATTTCTCCAGATGGTTACATTGTAACTAATGATCATGTTGCAGGCAATGCTTCCGAGGTTACTGTCACTTTGACTAACGGTAAGGAATATAAAGCTAAAATTGTTGGGACTGATCACCCAACAGATATTTGTTTATTGAAAATAGACGATACTAACTTACCTTATGTTACTCTAGGGAATTCAGATAATATTCTTATTGGAGAATGGGTAATTGCTTTTGGAAATCCTTTCGGGCTTTTTAGTTTAAATGATAAACCGACTGTTACAGTTGGAGTTGTAAGTTCAACTGGAATGAATTTGGACCAAATGGATAACCGCTATTATTTAAATATGATCCAGACTGATGCCGCAATTAACGGAGGCAACAGCGGAGGGCCTTTAGTCAACAGCATCGGCCAGGTTATCGGTATGAATACTTTAATTTATACTGCCGGTGGAGTAAAAGGAAACATCGGATTAGGATTTGCAATTCCAATTAATAAAGTGAAAAGGATTATTACACAACTAAAAGAACATGGTAAGATTAACAGAAATTATAATATCGGATTAAAGATACAATCAATCGATGAAGGAATAGCAAAATATTATAATCTTCAAAATACACGGGGAGTTATTATTACGCAGGTAATACCAAGTACACCGGCATCACGGGCAGGTTTAAAAGAAGGCGACATAATTTTACAGATAGATAATTATTTAATTAATGATGAACAAACTCTTATCGGAGTTTTTGAACAATTCAGTTCTGGCGAAACTATCACATTAAAAATTTTAAGAGATAACAAAGTAATTACAAAGCAAATGAAACTGGAGAAAACTTCATGATCGAAAGATATACACTTCCCGAAATGGGAAAAATATGGCAGGATGAATTCAAATTAAAAACATGGCTGCAAATTGAAATATCTAGCCTGTGAAGCTCGAAGTGAAATGGGAGAAATCTCCAAAGAAGATGTAGAAATAATAAAACAAAAAGCAAATTTTGATGTTAAAAGAGTTTTAGAAATTGAAGAGACGACAAAACATGATGTGATTGCTTTTTTAACTAACGTCGCCGAGTATGTCGGGCCGGCCTCAAGACATATTCATTATGGAATGACTTCATCCGATATTTTGGACACTACTCTTTCATATCAAATGAAAACAGCAGGCGAGCTTCTTCTGAAACGATTAATTGAATTAAAGAGTACTCTAAAGGAAAGGGCTTTAGAGCATAAGAATACTTTCTGTGTCGGAAGATCTCATGGGATACATGCAGAACCAACGACCATGGGATTAAAATTTGCTTTATGGTTTGAAGAAACGAAAAGAAACATTACCCGACTTGAGAGTGCCATCAAAACAATTAGTGTTGGGCAAATTTCCGGGGCGGTCGGAACCTTTGAACATCTATCTCCAAAAGTTGAAGAATTTGTTTGTAAAAAGATGGGACTTCTTCCGGCACCTGTTTCAACACAAATAATTCAGCGGGACAGACACGCTGAATTTATGACTACGCTAGCAGTTATCGGTGCGACTCTAGAAAAAATAGCTGTTGAAATTAGACATTTACAAAGGACTGAAGTTCTTGAGGCGGAAGAATATTTTTCCAAAGGTCAAAAGGGTTCTTCTGCGATGCCCCATAAAAGAAATCCGATTGTAAGTGAACGGATTACCGGGCTTGCACGGGTTTTAAGAAGCAATGCAATTGCCGCATTAGAAGATGTAGCCTTGTGGCATGAAAGAGATATTTCTCATTCATCAGTTGAAAGAATTGTCGTACCGGATAGCTGCATCGCTTTGGATTATATGCTAGATCTAATGGTAAAACTAATTAAGAACTTACTAATATATCCGGAAAACATGATGAAGAATCTAAATCTTACGCGAGGTTTAGTTTTTTCACAAACGATTTTATTGAAGCTTGTAAATAAAGGCATTTCCCGGGAAGACGCTTATAAGATAGTTCAAACCGCCGCAATGGATGTTTGGGCAGATAAATCGAAAGACCTTTTAAGCGAACTTCTAAAATCAACTGAAGTAATGAAATATTTAAATGAAAAAGATTTAAAAGATATTTTTGATAACAAAAATATTTTGAAAAATATTGATTACATTTTTTCGAGAAGTGTGGAAGCAGATTAAGACAAAATTAGATTTTAATTAGTATGAATTTGAAATAAATATTTATAAATATAAAAGCATATAGGAGGAATTTATGAAGCTTATAATTATGTCTGTTTCTATTTTATTATTGCTTATTATCACTTCCCCGCTTTCCGCGCAGCAAAATACAGATTTAAAAGTTGGCAGTAAGGCACCTAACTTTGTACTGAAAGACGCTTTCGGAAAATCATATAATTTAAAATCATATCGGGAGAAATCTCCGGTGATCGTTTATTTTTACCCTAAAGCCGGAACTCCGGGCTGCACAAAAGAAGCCTGCGGCATAAGAGATGATTGGAGTAAATTCAAAAAAAATAACATCCAGGTTTTCGGCGTAAGCGTAGATACTAAAGATGAAATAAAAGATTTTATACACAAGTACAAGTTGAATTTTCCATTATTATCTGATGCCAATAAAAAAGTTTCTAAGGAATATGGAGTTTTATTACCTAACGGATTCGATAAGAGAGTTACTTTTATAATTGATAAAAAAGGTAATATTGTTAAAATTATAAATGTAACAAATATTGAGGAGCACGCAGCCGAAGTATTTAATGTTGCAATGAAATTGAAGTAAGTATTATGAAGAGGCTGTCTTAAAAGAGTGAATTTGTCATGCTGAACTTGATTCAGCATCTCCTTGTTAAGAGAAATTCGAGTGTTTAGATTCGGGGTCAAGCCCGGAATGACGGTTTTGAGACAGCCTCTTTATTGATTATTTAACTGCTCAAAACTTATATCCATAAGATCATATTTGTTCCAATCTTTAAAATCATAATGCCACCATTCCCCTGGATAATTATTAAATCCATACTTTGCCATTACACCAATTAATAAATCCCTATTTCTAATTTCATCCGGTGGTAGTTTTAAATAATCAGAATGAGCTTTTTCTAAAAATGAATCGAAACCAGTTGGCATATCCAGAGATTTCCCAGTTTTTAATGAAATTAGAGTTAAATCAATTGCGCAGCCTCGATTGTGCCTTGAGCCTGTCCAGGCAGAAGCAACATAAACAGTATCTTTCACTTTATTATAAAACTTTACGGTAGCACTGTACGGTCTATAAGCATCAAACACTTTTATTCCTAACCCTAAAATCTTTAGCTCTTCCTGCACTTTCTTTTAAAGACAAAGCAGCAGGAAGTCTTAAAAAAGCATAAGCAGAATTATAAACCGGTTCGCCCAGGAAATTATTTTTAGTAGCATAACGAATATCAAGTTTAACATTAGGAATTATTTTTTGAAGATTTACAAGTTCATTATTGCTGTCTTTTGCAGCCATTTCTCTGTATGTGGATATATTATCAACAACAATTAAGCCGTATTTATTTTTCTTTATTTGCTGGCCATAATTTGAGGCAATAGCAATTATGATTAATATCAAAATCTTTTTTATACCATTTGTCATCATATGAATAGCTTTTTGTTAATTGAAATAATTAAATCCGGATATAAAATATCAAAAATTATTTATTAAAAATAGGTTTTTATTCTAAAAATTATTTTTAGATATTACAACACGGATATTTTTGATTTATTACTTCCTCACAGCTTTATTCAATTTTATGTATTAATGGGGGAAAAAATCAATTTTTTCCTGGAATAACTATTATTAAATTGTTAATTGATTACTATTGATTATAACTAAATGACAAAAAAAACGAGCAAAATTATGAAAAAAATTCTTGTATTAGTAATTCTAATTATTGTTGCTAATATATTTTTAGCTAAAACATTAAAGTTTAATAACCAAGAATATTTTGAAAAAGATACCGCTTCTTCGATTGAGCCTGCTAAATATATGCCTAATGAAGATGAATTAATAACAACAATTCTTCAAAGATATCATTATAGAAAATTTAGACTCGATGATTCTCTATCAAATGTTATTTTTAATAGATATTTAAAATCTCTTGACTACGGAAAGTATTACTTCTATGCTTCAGATATAGATAATTTTGACAAATTTAGATATCAGTTGGACGATGATATAAAAGACGGAGATTTGAATCCGGCATTTTATATCTTTAATGTATTCAGGAAACGTGCAAATGAAAGAATAGATTACGTAGAAAGAATATTAAATAAGGGTTTTAATTTTGATAAAGCAGATTCTATCCGGATTGATAGAACTGATGCATCCTGGTCTAAAGATTCTACAGAAATGAATGAATTATGGAGCAAAAAAATAAAGAGTGATGCTTTAAATTTAATCCTTGCCGGGAAAAAATGGGATGCAGTTAAAACCATGCTAAAAAAACGTTATCAAAGTCTTCGTAAAAATATAATGGAATATAAAAGCGAGGATGTTTTTCAATTATTCGAAAATTCCTTTACGGAATCTTTAGATCCTCACACTAACTACATGTCGCCTGTTACTTCCGAAAATTTTAATATTGAAATGACTCGCTCTCTTGAAGGTATTGGAGCACAGCTGCAAACAGAAGACGAATACACAAAAGTTGTGGAAGTAATACCAGGCGGTCCGGCATTCAAAAGCAAATTACTTCATCGAGGCGATAAAATTATTGGCGTTGCCCAGGGAAAAGATGGAGAAATGGTAGATGTTATCGGCTGGAGAATAAATGATGTCGTACAGCTTATACGTGGTAAAAAAGGAAGTGTGGTTAGGCTTCAGATTATCCCTTCGAATGAAGGTGTTAATGCTGCGCCCAAGGAAATTACTTTAGTTCGCGATAAGATTAAACTTGAAGAGCAATCAGCAAAAGATAAAATTTTAGAAATTAAACAAAACGATAAGAGCTATAAATTTGGTGTTATTACCCTGCCTGCTTTTTATAGCGATTTTAATGCCGAACAACGTGGTGATAAAGATTATAAAAGTACAACTCGCGATGTTAAAAAATTAGTCGATAAATTGAAAAAGGCAAACGTTCAGGGTATTATTATAGATTTAAGAAACAACGGCGGCGGATCGTTGGAAGAAGCAATTAAGTTAACGGGATTGTTCATAAAGAATGGTCCTGTAGTTCAGATAAAAAGCTCTAACGGCAGCATCAAGGTAGAAGATGACCCTGATAATTCAATTGATTATTCAGGACCGCTTGTTGTTTTGGTTAACCGATTCAGCGCTTCAGCTTCTGAAATATTCTCGGCTGCAATTCAGGATTATGGCCGTGGCTTAATTATTGGAAGCAACACTTACGGTAAAGGTACCGTTCAAAATCTAATTGATTTGAACAGAATATTACCCAATGAAGGTAAAAAATTGGGTCAAATAAAACTTACTATCGCAAAGTTTTACAGAATAGATGGCGCCAGCACACAGCACCTTGGTGTTATCCCGGATATCCAATTCCCTTCCTCTATAGATACATCTGAATACGGAGAAAGTACAGAGCCTAGTTCTCTCCCATGGGATCAAATCGATTCTACTAAGTATAATGTCTTTGGAAATATAAAAAAATATGTCCCTCAGCTTATCAAAATGCATCTTGCTAGAACGAATAAGAATGATGCCGAATGGAATGAATTTACTGATGAGGTTAATGAATACAAAGAAGCGCATGATAAAAAATATTTATCTTTGAATGAAGATATTCGAAAAAAGCAGCAGGAGGAAATTGATCAGAAAAGATTTGAAAGAGAAAATCAGAGACGGAAAAGTCTCGGATTGAAATTATTACAAAAAGGCGAAACTCCGCCCGCTGATGATACTCAGAAAGACGACCCGGTGCTTAATGAGACCGGTCATATTCTAGCGGATTACGTTAATCTTATTGGTTAAGAATTCGGATTGTATTTAAATGTAGGCCGGTTTTATACCGGCCTTTTTATTTTGTTTAGTCAGAAATGAAACTAAGTAATTTAGTTCTAGCTAATGGAAACATTGTTTCATTATACGGAAAATCTAAATCTGTATGGCAAAGATAACTTGAAGTATTTTCGTCACGAAAGTATTTATTCTTTAATTCCTTTTCAATATACCATGTTATACTCGGTAGATTAGCCAATTTAGTGGACTGCAAGTACTCTGTATTTAAAATATAATTTGACTTATTATCTCTAAAATTTTCTACCGTATCAAATCTATATACATTTAATTGAGAAGTTAAATTATCCGGCACCAATAAATAACCGCTTTTGTTATCAATAACAGATATGCCTTTTTGTTTTATTGATAAATTATCCAAAATAAAATAATAGATAATATGCGCCTCATCGATTAAATTCTGGATAACCGGCAAAGCCCATTCAATTAAATCATAAACATAATCTCTTTGTTCAGTAGACTGGTCAACTATTTCTATAAAACTATTCTTACTTTTATTCATGCTTGATATACCATTCGGTAAAAGAAGATTAAAACAAGACTTATGCGCCAATAGCTCTTCTAAAGTTGAGTATAAATATGTCAATTCAGAAAGTGCCGGGAAAAGCTTATTTTTATTGAATTCTGCTTGATAATCCCTCAAACTCGAAAGAATTTTGTACTGACTTATTTCTATATCATCAACAGATGAAGTAAATGTATTTAATGTCAAGGTTTTCATGATATATTCCATTTTCTAATAAAGTATCAATTAGTATACCATCATTATTAGCTTCCAAAATATTATAAAAACTGATTAATGATAAATTATGATTTTAGAATGAGGGCAAAATTACCAAATGCAATAGCATTTTAGCAGTCATAATCAATAAAAAAACTCCTTTCCCACACGATGAGAAAGGAGTTGAATTATAAAAGAAATGTTAAAAGTTAATTAAATGTCAAATTTTATTCCTTGAGCAAGAGGCAGATCGGTTCCGTAATTAATTGTATTTGTTTGTCTTCGCATATAAGCCTTCCATGCATCCGAACCGGATTCTCTGCCGCCTCCGGTTTCTTTTTCACCACCGAATGCTCCGCCAATTTCTGCACCCGAAGTACCTATATTTACATTTGCAATTCCGCAATCTGAACCTTCTGCCGACAGAAATTGTTCTGCTTCTCTTATATTATTAGTAAAAATTGAAGAAGATAATCCTTGAACAACATCATTATGAAGATGAATGGCATTATTAACATCGCCTTTATATTTAATTAAATATAAAATCGGCGCGAAGGTTTCTTCCTGGACAATTTCATAACTATTTTCCGCTTCGACAATAGCGGGAGTTACATAGCAATTTGATTCATAACCTTTACCTGATAAAACTTCTCCTCCATAAACGATTTTTCCGCCTTCAGTCTTAACTTTCTGTAAAGCTTTTGTGAACATGTCAACAGCGTCTTTATCAATTAATGGACCCACATGATTTTTTTCTTCCAGCGGATCACCAATTTTTAAACCTTTATATGCTTTTACCAAAGATTCTTTAACTTTATCATATATTGATTCGTGAATGATTAATCTTCTTGTTGTTGTACATCTTTGACCACAAGTTCCAACTGCACCAAAAACTATTGCAGGCATAGCCATTTTCAGATCTGCATTTTGCGAAAGAATAATTCCGTTATTTCCGCCAAGTTCTAAAATTGCCCTTCCAAATCTTTTTGCAATTACTTCTCCGGCATGTTTTCCGACTTTTGTTGAACCGGTAAGTGAAATTAAAGGAATTCTTTTATCGTTTAATAGTTTTTCTCCAATAGTTGAGCCTCTGCCAATAACTAACGAAAAAATACCTTCCGGAAGATTATTGATTTTTAAAACTTCAGCTACAATGTTTTGTGTGGCTATAGCGGACAAAGGTACCTTTGAAGAAGGCTTCCATAAATTTACATCACCGCAAACTGAAGCAAGCATTGAGTTCCATGAATAGACTGCAACTGGAAAATTAAATGCAGATATGGTTCCTACTACACCTAGCGGATGGTATTGATCATACATTCTGTGGTTCGGCCTTTCCGAAGCCATCGTAAATCCATAAAGCTGCCTGGATTGGCCTACCGAGAAATCACAAATGTCAATCATCTCTTGAACTTCACCAAGGCCTTCTTGTAAAGATTTGCCCATTTCATATGAGACTAACCTTCCCAGATAAGGTTTATATTCTCTAAGCTTAACACCGATTTGTCTTACTATTTCTCCTCTTTTAGGAGCAGGAACTTTTCTCCAATATTTAAAGGCTTCATTTGCTGTATCGAGAATTTTATCATAATCCTTTTCAGAAGCCTGATAAACCGATGCGATAAATTTACCATCAGTCGGCGAAAATATTTTTAATTCTCCATGATCTGTGGTTTCGTTCCATTTAGTACCTGTGCTGGAACCAAAATTTTTTTCTTTTATACCTAATTTATCTAAAAAATCCATCCTACCTCCTCAAACTAGTTTTTATGAATTAATTTTATTTAAAATTGATTGAATACTTATGTGGCGCATTTTATCCTCAATATCCAATTGTACCTGTGCAAAAAGATCTAAGAAATAATTATTCACCTTGGTAGATTCATTTTCGATTTCATCATTTGCCATAGTAACATTTAGGTGAAAAGCTTTTCTATCTTCTATTGCACAATAAATTTCCTGCAGATCCAAATCAGTCGGTTTCTTTTTAATTAAAAAACCTCCTGTTGGCCCATAGGTACTTTCAACAATATTATTCTTAACCAGCATGGATAATATCTTTCTGAGTTTTGAAGCATTTATACCCGTATATTCAGATATTTCGGAGCTTGATTTTGGTTTTGGATATGAATTAGCCAAATAGCAAATCGCTTTTACTGCTGTTGATAATTTTGTTGAAGCTGACATAAAATTATTTATTTGTTATGGTAAGTGTAACAAATAAATATACTAAAATCAATCGTTTTTATAAGCTTTAACTTAAAGGTCAATTTATTTTGATTGAAAATTCCTCGGAAAATTGTTAAATTCATTTTGAAATTTTTAATATTATCATACTATGTTACAGTTAATAAATTTTTGTGAAGTTACCGGATTTAAAAGCTTGAGGAGCTATTTCATCTCTCGCTTTGAAAATGTTTTTTAATTTTCCTGCCCCAATTCCATCCAATTTAATTTTCGCTAATTTTTATACTTTACTCTTTAGACTATGGGAGAAATTTTATGAATAACAATATTTTAAAAAATAGTGGTGATACTATGTTTGAACCTAATACAATATTGCCATCAAAAGTACATGAAGTTATAAGTCAATATATGCTTGCTGACGGATTTGACTTTGTTCTTGATTTAGAAAACAGCAAAGGGACTAAAATAATTGATGCTAAAACTGGTACAGAGTACCTTGACTTCTTTACATTTTTCGCTTCTTCGGCATTGGGTATGAATCATCCAAAGCTGTGTTCAGAATCTGTAAAAGATGAACTTGCTAATGCCTCTATAAATAAACCTTCAAACTCTGATATATACACAGTACAAATGGCTGAGTTTGTTGAAACTTTTGCACGTTTGGCAAAACCTGATTATATGAAACATTTATTCTTTGTTTCTGGTGGTGCTTTAGCAGTTGAAAATGGCTTAAAAGTTGCTTTCGATTGGAAGGTCCAAAAGAATTTTACGAAAGGTATAAAAGAAGAAAAAGGTCATCAAGTGCTGCATTTTAAGCAAGCCTTTCACGGACGAAGCGGTTATACGTTGTCTTTAACCAATACTGAACCAAACAAGATTAAATATTTTCCAAAATTTAACTGGCCAAGAATTACAAATCCTAAAGTTAAATTTCCTATTGAAGATAATCTGGAAGAAATTATTAAATTAGAAAATCAAGCTATAGAAGAGATCAATTCTGCAATAAAAAATAACCCTGATGATATTGCTGTAATAATTCTGGAACCTATTCAAGGAGAAGGTGGTGATAATTTTTTCCGTAAAGAATTTTTTGAAAAGATAAGACAAATTGCAGATGAGAATGAAATCCTTCTTATGTTCGATGAAGTTCAAACTGGTTTTGGATTAACAGGCAAAATGTGGGCTTCTGAGTATTATGTTAAACCGGATATTATTTCATTCGGGAAAAAAGCTCAAGTTTGCGGAATCATGGTCAGTGATAGAATTGATGATGTTCAGAAAAACTGCTTTAATACATCAAGCAGAATTAATTCAACCTGGGGTGCAAACTTAACTGATATGGTAAGGTCAAAACATATCATGGAGATTATCGACGAAGAAAACCTTGTAGAAAATGCCAAAGAAAAAGGCAAATATTTACTGGATAATCTCTACAATATTCAAAAAGAGTTTCCAAATCTTATCAGTAATGCTCGCGGTTTAGGATTAATGTGTTCATTCGACTTTCCGGATCCTAAATTAAGAAATGAATTTCGAGAGAAATGCTTTAACGAAAAGCTTCTTATCCTAGGTTGCGGGGAAAAATCAATTAGGTTTAGACCCCCTTTAAATGTTACAAAAGATGCACTGGATGAAGGCTTGAAAATAATAAAAAAAGTATTATTTTTGCTAACAACAAATAATTAAAATGTTTTATAACTACTTGCATGATATCCCGCCGTCGGCGGGATTATCATTTTAAACAAAATTAGTGGAAAATAAACTTTATATAGTCAGCACACCTATCGGTAATTTAAAAGATATTACTTTAAGAGCAATTGATACTTTAAAGGAAGTGAATTTTATTGCATGCGAAGATACCCGGGTTACTTCCTTTTTATTGAAGCATTATGATATCAAAAAAGAATTGATCTCTTTTAATGCAGTAAATGAAAAGTCTAAAATAAATTATGTACTTAATAGAATTACAAATGGTGAATCCTGCGCACTAGTTTCAGATGCCGGGACTCCAGGGGTTTCTGATCCGGGGGTAAGATTAATTTCCGCCGCACTAAAAAATAATATTTCCGTTGAACCAATTCCCGGAGTAACCGCCGCTATTACAGCTCTTTCAATCAGCGGATTACCGACTGACAGTTTTTTATATGAAGGGTTTTTGCCACTGAAAAAAGGCCGTCAAAAAAAACTTCATCAATTGGCGCTAGAAGATAGAACAGTTATTCTTTATGAATCAACTTATAGAATTGAGAAACTTCTAAACGAATTATCTGAAATAATGCCCGAAAGAATTATTGTAGTTTGTCGTGAATTAACTAAAAAGTTTGAAGAAGTATGGCGAGGAACTGCTTTTACTTTGTACAGTGAAGTAAAAAACAAAACAACAAAAGGCGAATTTGTTGTTTTGCTAGCTCCGAAAAATTGGGAAGAAAGATAAATATCATATCCTTCTTCCATAATCATTCCCAAAATTATTTATTTTTTATTCCTCAGAATCATATTCTATTAATGATCTTACATCATAATTTTTAAGTTTATCTCTGCCTTTAAGAAAAGATAAATCAATTATAAAAGATATTTGTACTACTTCCCCACCGAGTTTTTCAATTAAATTAGCAGCTGCTTTAGCTGTTCCCCCTGTGGCTAAAAGATCATCATGCAGAAGAACTCTTTCTCCGAACTGAATTGCATCTTTATGAATTTCAATAGTATCAGTTCCGTATTCTAAAGCATAAGTTGCCGATTCAGTTTCCGCCGGCAATTTGCCAGGTTTTCTAATAGGAATAAAACCTGCGTTTAGCTTCTCAGCTAATAATGCTCCGAATATAAAACCTCTTGCTTCTATTCCTACAACTTTTGTAACATTTAAATCTTTTGCATAATTATAAAGTGATTCAAGTGTATATTTTGAAGCTTCAGGATCCATAAGTAATGTTGTAATATCTCTGAACATAATTCCCTTCTTGGGAAAATCTTTTACACCTCTAATGTATTTTTTTAAGTCAATTGGCATTTTGCCCTCGATTATTTATTTAGAAAATTGTTTAGTCCCTTTTGAAAATCTTCTGTAGATCGGCTGATAGCATTTAATTTTATACAATAATCAACTGCTTGTTGTACATTTAAATTTGAAATCGATTGTATCATCGTTTTGGTTGATTGCATACTGTAATCAGAATTTTCTGCTAATTTATTCGCCAGCTTTTTTGCATCATCCAAAGGATTATCAGACAAAAAATCAACCAACCCAAAATCCAATGCTTTCTGTCCATTGATTAACTCACCGGTTAAAAGGATTCTCTTAGCCAATCCTTCACCTATTTTTTTGATCAAAAATATTGAAACGATAGCCGGTAGGAATCCAATTTTAACTTCGGAGTAACCAAATTTAGAATTTGTATTATCTGCAATAACAAAATCACATACACTAACAAGGCCGCAACCTCCGGCGATGGCAGCACCGTTTACAGCAGCAATGGTTGGTTTGCCAAATTTATAAACACGCATAAATAGTTCCGCTAAAAATTCCGAATCTTTTTCATTTTCAGTTGAAGAATAATTCCTTAAATCATTTAAGTAAGCCAAATCAGCCCCGGCACAAAAGCTTTTCCCTTCTCCGGTAACTATTAAGAACCTGACCTTATCATTTTGCTCAATAACATCAAGTTGATTAATTATTTCTTTCACCATAGTTGGGTGAAGAGCATTTCGTTTTTCAGGCCTGTTCAAAGATAAAATGCCAATACGATCCTCTTCCTTATATTTTATCATTTCCATATTTTTTAATCTTAAATAAATTGTTTTGTTTCACTAATTATTTTTTTCATGATTTATTAAACAGTTTTAAAATAAAGAATATTTGAACATATGTAGAGATAAATCCGAAGAGTATCCCTGCTGTAACTTGATTAAAATTATGGCATTTAAGTTTTATTCTCGACCAACCTATTAAAAGGACAAGGAAACTTAACAATAATCCGATTGGACCAGTTATAAATATCAATGCAGCAAGTGCTCCCGAGGCTCCGATTGAATGCACACTTATTTTCCAATATTTATTAATAAGAACGACAATTAATGTATTTGAAATATAACAAAACCAGAATGCTATTGAAAGAATGTTCACCTTTACAATTAGTAAAATTAAAAACCCAATAACATAAAAAACAACTGAAATTAAAAAAGGAATAGTCCTTTCCTCTTTGATAGTTGCGTCAAGATTTGCAAGCTTACCTTTATTTCTGAAATAAACAAATAAAATTATTTGCAAAGAAAATCCAAATACTAACGCAACAAGGATAGTTACAATTTTCTTATTTAAAAGGTTTTCCAGATTTACTGCAAAAAATGTAAAAATTAAAATTGTAAATGATGGAGGGACAAATAAGGTAGATATGATTCTGGCAATTTTATCGGATAGATGTTTTTTCAATTTATAATATTATTGCAAAAATATCGTTGGAAATTAAAAATAGGATTATAAAATTTAGATTAAACTGCGACATTAAAATTAGTTAACTCTTCTAAATATTTTAGCAATATATCTTCCACGGCTTTATACCCATATACTTGCATCAATTGATTTCTAATTTGGGATACATTACGTAATCCTTTCAGATAGCCGGAATAAAATTTCCGGTGTTCGAGCACAGCTCTTCTCTCGCCTTTTACATTTATAGCTAAATACAAATGTCTTAAACAAGTCTTTATTCTAATTTCTTCATCAATAATTGTAGAGATTATTCCATTATTCAGCAATTCTTTTGCTTCAGTAAATATCCAGGGATTTCCTATTGCTCCCCGGGCAATCATAACACCATCAGCACCTGTTTCATCAAAAGCTTGCTTTACATCTTGAGCAGTTAAAACATTTCCATTTAGTATTACTGGAATATTTACCACTTCTTTAATTCTAGGAATCCAGCTCCAGTCAGCTTCTCCTTTATGACCCATTACTCTAGTCCTGCAATGAACGGTTAAAGCCTTCACACCAATATCTTCCATTCGCTTAGCTACTTCCAAAATCTTTATATTATTGCTATCCCAGCCTAACCGAGTTTTTACAGTAACAGGAAGATTAACCGCATCAACAACGCCTTTAACAAGCTGCTGCATATAGGGCGGATCTTTCAATAAACTTGCACCGGCACCATTTCCGACAACGTTTTTAACCCAGCAGCCGGCATTTATATCAATCAAATCAGGATTCTCTTTTTCAGCAATTTTTGCGGCACCTATCATCGATTCAATTGCTCCGCCATATATCTGAATTCCTACCGGCTTTTCATCTTCAATTATCTCAAGTTTTTTATGAGTTTTTTGAGATTCACGTACTAATCCTTCAGAGTTAACAAATTCTGTATAAACAACATCAGCGCCTAGTTCTTTGCATACAAGTCTGAAAGAGATGTCAGTAACATCTTCCATTGGTGCAAGAAGAACGGCTTTATCGATATTTAAATTTCCAATCTTTAGCATACATTAATCAAAATATATTATAATTTTCATTACAAAAATAAGAATTAAAAAAGTTAAAAGTTTAATATAAATACTTATGCTTTTTATTTATGCAATTCATTATTTGGGGAATAACCATTATCCAAAGCTTGAATAAAAACTTTTTTAGTATATTTTGTCAAAATATTTTTAGTATCATCAAATGCCTGTTCCATTTTAAATTTATCAGATTCAGTAAGAAAACTTAAAGTTGAATCAGCAGATGATAATTGAGCAGGCAATATTAAATATTCATTGCCCTGGTTTGTAGGACCTTTATATACCCAAGTAGGCAGATACGTAACCCTGGAAATATAAATAGAATCCGAGCTAAAGTTTTTAGTTATGTGTAACGTCAAAAGAATTCCTGCATCAGAATAGCGCCATCTTTGATTTGAAATGAAATTACCGACCGAATAATCAACAAAGCCTGTATCCAGTTTTCCATTTATAGTCTTAAAATAATTAACCGGCTGGATTACATGAGGATGTCCACCAATGATAATATCTGCCCCGTACTCAATTGTTTTCTTTACTATCAGCTTTTGATAATCATCTGGATTATGGTCATACTGGGTTCCGAAATGAAAATATACCAAGACAATTTCAGCTCCAATTTTTCTAGCAGTTTTAATATCGGACTTTATTAATGTAGTATCTATAATGTTTATTAAATAATTCTCTCCGTTAGGAATTGGATTACCATTTGTCCCATAAGTATATGCAAGAAAAGCAGTTTTAATACCTTTTATATCATAAATTCTAATAGAGTCCCTATCTCTTTGGGAATTGAATGTCCCATCATAATTTAAATTATATTTTTTTAATTCTTCAATTGTTCGTAATAATCCGGTTTTCCCTTTATCCAAAGCATGATTGTTAGCAGTTGTAATTAAATCAAAACCAATATTTTTAAGGGGAGCAAGGAATTGACTTGGTGAATTAAAATGGGGATATCCTGAGTATCCTTTTTCTTTCCCGGCTAAAACGGTTTCAAGATTACCAAATGTAAAATCCGAGCTTTGCAGGTAAGGTTTTACAAATCTAAAAAAAGGGTTAAAATTAAAACTATCAGGGGAAACTCTAGCATAATCATACTCACCCGAATGACACATTAGATCACCGACAGCAGTTATTGTAATAGTAACTAAAGAATCTTTACTGGATGAGTTTGAAGACTGATTTTCTTGAACCCGAGCAAAACTCAAGTCTATTGATATTAATATAAAGAATGATATTAAAATAGATTTATGCATAAATAAAAAATAAGGCTGAATTACTTTAAATAATCCAGCCTTAATATTAAAGTACTTTAACAATACTATGTTGATTTGTTAGCTTTTCTCTGAGCTTTTACTTCCTGGACATCCTTCCGGACTTCTTGCGACTGTTTTCTTAAATCGCTTAAACCCTTTCGTAAACGGGTACCGGCTGCAGCCTGTCCTTTAATGTAAAACTTCTCAAAATCAGCTTCCAAGTTTTTTACTGATTGTAGTAAGCTCTCGTATTTGTCCATGTATACCTCCTAAAAATAAATTGATAAATTATGTTATTTAGAATTTTCGAAAACGATCTCTGCTATGTCTTTTACTTCGACTTCTTCTGATTTTTCAAAATGCTTCACGCCGTCAGTAATCATTGTCATACAAAACGGACATGCAGAAGCTACGGTGCTTGCATTTGTTTCTAAAGCTTCTTTAGTTCTTTCTAGATTTATCCTCCCTCCTTCCTCATCTTCCAAGAACATTCTACCGCCTCCCGCACCACAACAAAATCCTTTTGTACGGTTTCTGTTCATTTCAACAAAGTCAATGCCGTTTATTTTTTTTAGTGCTTCTCTCGGAGAATCAAAAACATTATTGTATCTGCCCAAGTAACATGAATCATGATAAGTAACTTTTTCATTAATCGAATCATCTTTTAATTCTATCTTGCCTTCTATTAGAAGCTGTTGAATTAGTTGAGTATGATGGATGACCTCATAATTACCGCCGAACAGTTTATACTCATTACCAAGAGAATGAAAGCAGTGAGGACAAGCAGTTACAATTTTTTTAACTCCATATTTATTAAGCGTTTCAATATTTTCTGTTATCATCATTTGGGCAAGATATTCATTACCCAGTCTTCTTGCGGTATCCCCGTTACACTTTTCTTCATTCCCTAAAATTCTAAAGTTAATATTAGCTTTTTGCATAATAGATGCAAATGCTTTTGTAACTTTTTTATAACGATTATCGTAGGAGCCGGCACAACCGACCCAGAAAAGGATATCACAATTCGGATCTTCGGACATGGTTTTTATATTCATTCCTTCTGCCCAATTCGCTCTATCAGCATGATTAAATGCCCAAGGTGTATAATTAGTCTCTAAACTTTTAAACACGTTGTTTAGATTTGCAGGGAATTGTGATTCAGTTAGAACAAGATTTCTACGCATATCAACAATAGAATCAACGTGTTCAATCATAACAGGGCATTCCTGGACACAAGCCATACAAGTTGTACATTCCCATAATTCAGTATCGGTTATATAATCGTGCACAAGAGTTTTATCAAATACGTTTCCTTCAGTTATACCGTCAACAAGCAGCGGCGCTTTGTCTTTTGTCCTCTGCCTTATATCTACCATTATTTTCCTGGGAGATAAGGACTTTCCAACAGTAGCAGCGGGACAAGCAGCAGTACATCTGCCGCATTCAGTACATGTATATCCATCAAGAATTTGTTTCCATGATAATTGTTCAATATCTGCTGCGCCGAAGACCTCAACAGTTTCATCATCCAAGTTCAACGGTTTTAAAGTATTCCGGATTGGATCTAAATTAGCAAAATAAGTATTCGGAATAGATGTTAATACATGAAGATGTTTTGAGTAAGGCAAATAATTTAAAAAACTTAGTACCACTACAATATGCGTCCACCAGAAAAATTCAAGAAATGCATCTGCATTGGCTGTACTGCTGCCGAAAAACACCGGACTTAATATGGCTGAAATTGGACGGACTTCATATTGACCCAACTTATAGCTATGTAATGCAATCAAGGAAATATTTTCTCCAAACATTGCTACACATACCATCATAATCATTAATAGTATTACAGTTGCATCAATTTTATGCGACTTCTCAACTTCAAGTCTTGGAATACGAATTATATATCTTCTATAAAGCGCATATAATACTGCAAGAATTACAAGCAGTCCGAATACATCTTCGATTGTGGTTATAATGGAATAAATAGGCCCTAGAAACGCAAAGGTGAACGGAGAATAAAATCCTTGTATAAAAGCTTCAACTACAGCAAATAAGAATAAAATAAATCCCCAAAATATTACAAAATGTAATCCTCCTGCTTTAGGATCGCGTAACAGTTTTGATTGTCCAAAAGCAATTTTTAGTACTCTTTTAATTCTTTGCCCAACGTGATCAAATCTATCGTCTTTTTTCTTTGCAACGAACATATCTTTTATAAGATTTCTACAGCTCCAAATGAATAATCCTATTGCAAATATGAAGACAATTATGAAAATGATATTTTTTAAGTCCATTACATCCTTAAAACAAAAAAGAACTAAAAAATTAATAATAGAATATTCAATTATTGATGCAATTTTGAAAATCGCTTAGATATTCCGAAATATATACTTGCCGCTGCGAATACTTTAACAACCTCCCAAACGGAGAACACAACTGCTCCGGAAATTAAAGCTTCTTTTATATTGTGTAAGTAAATTGAACCAAAGTAAAAAGAGCCTATAAATAAGATAAGAACACTTCCGGCAAACATCGAAATGATAACGCTTAAATACTTCTTATTTTTTTCTACAAAATAACCTGTTATAAAAGCTGCAATAGGAAATGCTAATAAATATCCGCCGGTAGGGCCTATCAGTCTAGCAAAGCCTATGGCTGGATCCGGGATTTGAGCAAATACGGGAAGCCCGATACAACCTAAAAATAAATATAATATTTGGCTGTAAGCACCATTTTTTGCACCTAAAAACGCACCTGCCAATACTACCATCATTGTTTGCAGTGTAAATGGAACCGGTTTTACGGGAACCGTAATCTGTGCTGCTATTGCTGTTAGAGCTGTAAATGATAAGATCCAAAATAATTGTGATGAGTTAGCTTTGTTTATTGCTTTTATAATTTTATTTGAATTTACATTTTCTTTGACTAACATAATTTTCCTCAAGCTAAATTGTTTTTATAAAATCGATTTGTTCTTTCTAATAATGCTTCAAATTTAGGATTACTTCCTTCAAATGGATGTTTAATATTAAAAGTATGGCCTATTTCTTTAATCCTGTAAAACTCTGTTAAATTTTTGTCCGACCATTCATATAACAGCTCAGCTTCTTTAATCGGAACTGCTAAATCCTCTTCTCCATGTGCAATAAAAAGAGGTCTATTTAACTCTCTTGTTGCTTTTTCAATATTTAGTAAACCATATTTATTAGTCTCGATATCCTCTAATAAAGAAAGGTTTAATTTCATTTTTTGTTTAGTTCTGGAATTAAAAACCTCAAATACACCTTTTTCTCTCCATTTTACTTTTTGACGTTCTGAATACCTATCAAGTTTTGAAACAGAAGACCAAATAGCAGCTGCGTTTATTTCATTTCTTTGTTTTGCAGTCAATAATGCTATGGCGCCGCCTCTGCTATGGCCTAATAATCCAATTTTATTATTATTAGTTTTTCCGAAGAATCCTGTTAAATAAGCAGAAATTAATTCAGAAAGTTCACTAATTTCTAAAGAAAATGTATTATTTGCAAATTTTTCTAATTCAATAAATTCAGTTAAACTCTCCCCCACGCCATTGTGCGAAAAATTAAATGTAATTACAAAAAAACCGTTATTTGCAAAATAATTGCCTATATAAGGACCAAATCCCCAATCCTTAAATCCTTTGAATCCATGAACTAAAATCAAACAAGGTGATGAATTAAAATTTTCCAAACCGAAAGCTGTAATTCTTAACTTTTCATTTCGACTAGTGGTCAGGATAAAATTTTTGCTCATTTAGTTTAAATATGCTTATTATAGCTTGAAAAGTCAAGGAAAATGAATATTTTGAAAACATTTATGAAATAAATCATGCGAATGAAAATCTTTCTTTCTTTTAATTTTAAATAATATTCAAAAGTACGAATTAATTCATTGAATAAATCTTAAGGTATTCTAATTTGATGTATTATCTTTGTTTTTATACTCTATTTCATTATTTTATTAAACATAGATAATAAAAAGATTTAAATGATCTCTAATTCTAAGCAGAAAAAGAATTGTTCATAAATAAGATGCAGGAAAACTAAGTTATGAGTTATTTATTAGTTATTCCTTCAATAGATATTAAGCATGGTAAAACAGTTCGAGTAGTGCAGGGCATTCCTGAATTGAATTGCAAAGAATATGATAGTGATCCAGTTGAAATGGCGAAAATCTGGAGAGCTGAAAATGCAAAATTTCTGCATATAGTTGATTTTGATGCCGCCTCCGAACATAGCCATAAAAATTTACACATCATAAATGAAATTTGTGAATCAGTTATAATTCCTGTTCAGTATGCCGGCGGTATAAGAGAAATGGACGATGTGGAATTAATTATGTCCACCGGAATAAGCAGATTGGTGATGAGTACAATTGTAATTGAAAAACCAGATATCTTTAAAAAGATTTTTGAAAAATATGGACCTTCAAAAATTTCAATTTCAATTGATATAATTGACGAACATTTGGTTATCAGAGGGAGAAAAATTAAAACCGGAATATTTTATAAAGATTTTGCTAAAAAAATGTCTGATATTGGAGTTGAAAGGTTTATTGTTACAGATGTACTTCGGAATGGAATTCTCGGTGGACCAAATGTGACATATTCAAAAGAAGTTGCCTCCATAACAAATGGTAAAGTAACATTATCCGGCGGAATTAGAAATAAAGATGAACTAATGGATGTTCAAAATTTAATGCCTTTGGGAATCGATTCCGTTATTATTGGACGTGCTCTGTATGAGAACAGATTCCCTTGTCAAAAATTATGGCGTGTAGCCGAATTAGGAATATTTAAATAGAGCTTGAATATGAGTAATATAAATGATAAAATAATTCATAGCAGCTTTTGGTCGAATTTTTTTAATTCACCGACAGAAAAAATTGACCTTGTGAAAGCACTGAAATTAATTCCTTTCTTTAAAGAGCTTAGCAAAAAAGAAATCTCACTTTTAACTAATATAATCCATAATAGAAATTATCTGGCGGGTGAATTTGTTTTTTATCAAGGAGATCCAGGTATTGGGCTTTATATTATTCGTGACGGCGAGGTAATTATACAGAGGACAGTTGAATCAAAAGAAATAATTTCACTTGCTACGTTTTCACGCGGCGATTTTTTTGGTGAGTTAGCTTTAGTTGATGGCGAAAAAAGATCTGCTTCAGCAATTGCTAAAACAGATACCAGGCTTGCTGCAATTTTTAAACCCGACTTAGATGAGTTTATCGAAAACTATCCTAAGAAAGGTATTAAAATTTTACAGGGAATTTCAGAAATCATTGCGATGAGACTTAGAAAGTTAAATGAAGATCATATTTCACTTCATGCCAATCTAAAAATTAAATCGGAGAAAGATTATGGGACCTAATATAAAAAAAATACTTGTTCCGATAGACTTTTCTGATTATTCGAAAAACTCATTAAAGTATGCTGTAAATTTTGTTAAGCAATACAAAGCCGAGCTTTATCTAATTTACGTAGTTGAACCGGTTATTTATCCTCCTGATTTTAGCATGGGACAAATTGCCATTCCCTCGATTGATCTTGAAATGGACAAACGTGCAGTTGAAGAATTGGATAAACTAGCAAAAAAGGAAATTCCTTCAGACGTTGTTGTAAAAACAATAGTTAAAACCGGCAAACCATTTATAGAAATAATTGAAACTGCTGCAGACGAAGATGTGGATTTGATTATTATTGCTACTCACGGCCATACAGGTGTCGAACACATCTTATTTGGCAGTACTGCTGAAAAAGTGGTTAGAAAAGCTCCATGCCCTGTTTTAACACTTAGGGAGCCGATTAAGGGATTTACAATTAGGGAAGAAATAGGGAAACCGAAAAAGGATAATTGAAAGTAGTTACAGCATTTCCTTTTTTGTTAAATACTTTTATTATTTAATATTTTGAATAAAAAGATTAATTTTTTCTATCAATAACGAAATCAACCAATGCTTCCAACGCTATTCTGCTTTGGGAATCCGGAAATAATTTTAATTTTTCCTTTGCCAAAACAGAATATTTAGCCGCTGTTTCTAGGGCATAATTAATGCCGTTATTCTTTCTAACAAACTCAATTATTGTTTTTATATCATCCTTGTTCTTTTCGTTCTTTAGTATTTTTTTTATTCGGGCAGCTTCATTTTTAGAAACCTGGTTCATAGAATAAATAAGCGGGAGAGTAATTTTCTTTTCTTTGATGTCTCCCCCAATCGGTTTGCCTATTGTGCTTAAGCTTCCTTCATAATCAAGTATGTCGTCTCTTATTTGAAATGCCATTCCTATATTTTCACCAAACTGTCTCATTGCCTCGCAATATTTGGGATCAATGGTAGCGCTTAATGCACCAATCTCACAACAAGTTTCCAATAACGAAGCAGTTTTATCGGAAATTATTCTAAAGTAAGTTTCTTCGTCAATATCTAGTTTTCTTGTTTTTCTAATTTGCAGCAGTTCTCCTTCAGACATTCTTTTAACAGTTTTTGTCATTACTTCCAAAAAATCAAAATCTTTACCTTCAACCGCAATCATTAATCCACGTGATAAAAGATAGTCCCCCATTAAAACAGCTATTTTATTTTTAAATATCTTATTTATTGACCAGAAACCTCTCCTTTTATCAGCATTGTCAACAACATCATCGTGAACGAGAGTTGCAGTATGCAAAAGTTCAACTAAAGTTGCACCACGATATGTACGTTCGTTAACTCCACCAGCTACTTTGGCCGAAAGCAAAACAAGAAGCGGCCTAATTTTTTTCCCTTTTTGCCTTATTAAATACCGGGCAATTAAATCCACCAAACCAACGTTAGATCTTATTGATGATTTAAACAAATCATCGAATATCTCTAATTCAGATTTAATAGGAATACTAATTTCCGATAGTTTACTTCGTATCAAGTTTTTTTCACGGCTAATTTTGAAATTATAATACTTATTTCATATAACAAAACTAAAGGTGCTGCCAGGATTAATTGAGAAACCGGATCTGTACCGGGTGTTAAGAAAGCCGCTGCAATAAATATTACCACAATTGCATGGCGACGATATTTCTTCATAAATGATGGCTTTAATATACCAATTTTTGTAAGGAAAAAAGAAATCATCGGAAGCTCAAATACCAGGCCGGAACCAAGCATAATGCTTATGATTATAGACATGTATTCGTCTATTGCAAAAACATTTTTGATCTCAGCAGATCCGAATTGTGCCGCAAACTTTAAAGAAAGCGGTAACATTACGAAATACGCAAATACTATTCCTAGCAAAAAACATAAAGTAGAAAAGGCAACAATGGCTGTTATATATTTGCGTTCATTTTTTTTAAGAGCCGGTGATATAAACTTCCAAAACTGGTAAAAGATATTCGGCAAACTGAGAATAATACCTCCGACAATTGCTACTTCAAAGAAAAGCATCAGTTGACCGAAAGGTTTTAAATTTTGAAGCTGAACGCCTGCGTTTCTAGCAGGTAACAGCAAAACACCGTTCACTAAGAAATCAACAAATATCCAGCAGATAATAGTACCGACTGCCAATCCGATTAAAGCGTAAATTAATCTCCACCTTAGTTCCTCAAGGTGTTCCAGGAAGGTCATTTCTCCTTCTTCTGAATCATCATCAACCGGATCATTAATAACTGTTAATTCTTCTGAGGCCACTTTATATCAAATATTTAATTTATTTCGCTATACAGAGGAAAGCGTGAACAAAGTGTTTTAACATCTTCCTTTATTTCAGATAATTTCTTATCGTCTGCCGAATTTGAAATCGTTTTGTGAATCATTTCCGCAATCAAACGCATTTCGTTTTCCTTCATACCGCGGGTTGTAGCTGCCGGAGTGCCAATTCTAATTCCACTTGTTACAAATGGACTTCGTAGATCAAAAGGAACCATATTTTTATTTACTGTAATTCCGGCTTTTCCAAGTGCTATTTCTGCTTCCTTACCCGTTATATCTTTATTCGTTAAATCAATAAGCATTAAGTGGTTATCTGTTCCGCCAGAAATAATATCAAAACCATATTCACCTAATTTATTAGCAAGAGCTTTAGCATTTTTAATTACCTGCTCTGCATACACTGCAAATGAATCTTTAAGCGCTTCACCAAAAGCTACTGCTTTCGCCATAATAATATGCATTAACGGCCCGCCTTGTATTCCCGGCATAACCATACTATCAAGTATTTCAGACATCATTTTAAGTCTATCACCTTTTCGGGTTTTTATCCCGAATGAGTTTTCTCTATCCTGCCCCATCAAGATAATTCCGCCCCGTGGTCCTCTTAAGGTCTTATGCGTAGTTGAAGTAACTACATCACAAAATGGAAGAGGATTTTTCAATAAACCTTTTGCAATAAGTCCTGCCGGATGAGCCATATCGCACATTAAAAGTGCTCCAACCGAATCTGCTATTTGTCTGAATTTTTCATAATCCCATTCACGCGAATATGCACTTGCACCGGTTATAATAAGTTTCGGTTTTTCTTTTTTTGCTAGGTCCTCAATTTGATTGTAATCTAAAATCTTAGTTTCTTTATTTAAGGTATATCCAACAGGCGTATATAAACTACCCGAAAAATTAACAGGAGATCCGTGAGTAAGATGGCCGCCGTGAGCTAAACTGAGTCCAAGGAATTTATCACCGGGACTAAGCAAAGACATCAATACAGCCATATTTGCTTGCGATCCGCTGTGGGGTTGTACATTGACATATTCTGCACTGAATAAGTTTTTCAATCTTTCTCTGGCAATATTTTCTGCCATATCTACGTATTCGCAACCACCGTAATAACGTTTACCAGGATAGCCTTCGGCATATTTGTTTGTTAAAACTGTTCCGGCTGCTTCCAAGACCGCGGGGCTAACGAAATTTTCGGATGCTATTAATTCTAATTTTTCCTGCTGTCTTTTAGTCTCTAAAGAAAGGACATCAAAGATTTCTGAATCTTTTTTTATAAAATCATACATAGTTATTATTAGGAAGTGATTAAAATTTAGTTAATACTGCACTCAATAATTTAGAGTTCCATTTTCTTATGTACAAAAGTATCAAAAAAAACAATATTATCCTTAGTTTTTAAGCACAAAATATATGAGATACTTCAAGAGAAAAGGTTTTAGGAATTTTTCCCTAAAACCTTATTCATAAAAAAATTAATATCAATAATAAATCAACAAGAGTTCACGATTAATTACGGAACTGTTACACTTTTATTTACCCAACCATAGCAATTTCCGGTTATTGGTATAACTTGTCCTGATTTATAACCTCTAAAGAAATAATCTTCTTTAGCGGGAATAGAACTGGATAACGCATTAATTCTTTCTTTCGCCTGTGCAAGACTTGGATCAATACTGAGAGCTTTTTTATATGTTTCAACTGCCAGTAGGTACACTAACTTTGTTTCAAAATTAAATTCACATGCCCTAGCGGCCTGTTCATAAAGTAAACCTTCATCGTATATGGCCAAACCCCATCCTTTAGCGATATCATTTGCTTTTAAAAATTCAGTGCGCGCCTGAGCATATCGATTTTGGTCTTTATAAACTACACCTAAATTTAAATAATAATCTTTATTATCGGGTTTCAGTTGAATCAATTTTTTATATGCTGCTTCTGCTTTATCAAAATTATCAGTCCTTTGATAAACAGATGCCAATTGTACCCAGTAATTTACATTACCTGGTACCTTTGTAGTTAGGAAATCCAGCGCATTTATTGCATCCGGATACATTTCTGCCTTAATAGCTGTTACAGCATAGTTCCATGCTTTGGATAAATTATTTTTATCCATTTCCCATGATTTTTTTCTCAAGTCAACAAGCTGTTTAATATTTTCAACTAAGGACTCCAATTCAGCAGTCCATTGGGGATTGCCCGGCTCCTTTTCATTTAGGTAAGTGTATAAATCAATTGCTTTATCTTTGTAATTATTTTTATCGCTAGCATTATTTTTATATAGTTGACCAAGCATATTATAATAATAAGTTGAAATTGTTGAATCATCTTTAATAGCCTGCTGATATTCCTGTATTACAGAATCCGGATTCATGTTCAACCACGCTTCCGATACAAAAGCTTTCCTTGCTTCAAAATATCCTTTGGATTTTGGATAATATTTCATTGATATGTCATAAAAGTACCGTATCGTATCATCTATAGCTTTTATTCCTTCCTGGCTTGCGTTAGAAGAATCATGGAGATACCATAATGCATCTTCCATCTTAAAAAATATCCATTTGCTGAATTTCTTAGGATTCATCTTCAGCACATTCCATGCATACGGCATTGCACTTTGATAATCTTTATTTTTAAAGTATTCCGAGAAAAGACTATACTGTGTTATTAAACGTATTGAATCCGCAGCAGCGGCAGCTGAATCTGATTCTACAGAACGAGGAAATACGGAAGAAGTTAATATTAAAACCGTAAGAATTGATAAAGCAATAATATTGATTTTAGTTTTCACCCTTTTACCTTAAAATTATTTTAGAATTTAGTTGTTGCGTCTTAAAAACCAAAGTTCTCCCAAACTTAGGCCAAAATTTATTTTAATAAAATTCTCTTTAATAAGATTTGCTTCCGTTGTTCCTCTTATACCGTATTGAATAGCAAAATCGATAGTATTTGCATAGCTTAATGGAAACGAAAAACCTCCGGAAACTGAATATTGATTTATTCCCACATTATTAATCTCATATTGTGTCTGTTCATAGCTTAAACCTGCACGCCATATAATTTGTTCCCAGACTGATGTTCCAAGCTCTTCTTTCGGCCTAAATTCAAAACCCGCACTTAATAATAATGAATTTCTTAAATCCGGAACTTTTGTGTTATTAAATGTATAATTTGACCATGCCTGGGAGGCAGCATCAAAAGTTAATAGATATTTCTTATTCAAAATGAAACTTAAACCTGCCGATATCCGTACAGGGACTTTCATGGTTGTTGTCCCCATCCCGAGAGTATCCGTACCTGCACTTCTTGCAGAAGAATATGAAGTATAAAGAGTATCAGTACTTAAGCCTTTAATATAATTTATAGCTAATCCTAATCTTAAATTTGAAAGCAATTTTGAATTAAAAAGATTAGAAATATCAGGTGTTATTAAACCTACTGTTGTACCCAATCCGCCAGGCTGATAGTTTGTATTATACTGCGTTGAAATATTATTGCTGCTTGTAAAGTCAGATATGGCTACATAATTAAAGTTACCGAAATAGTAGTCCAAAGTAGCACCTAGGCTTAAATTAAACGGCAAATTGTATGAAGTCCCTATAAACAGTTTTGATAGACCCCCTTGGCCTTTATAAGTTAAAGTATATTGTCCATCAGATGAACCCGGAATAGAATTATTCTGTATGACCTGGTAATTTATTGTTGAATATGGAGTTATTCCAAAACCCACAGAAATACCTTTTTCAACACTTACCGGAAATGCAAATGTAAATCCATTAAATTGTGCTTTCCCGTTAAAGTCTCTGTTAGAGAGATCAGATAAATATAAACCCGAGTAGGATAAGCTTGTTTCAAATCTAGTTGAATTTAATTTAACCCAGGAAGCTGGATTATTGATTGAAATAAATCCGGGCTGTGCAATTGAGATTCCAAGCTGGCCAATGCCTAATTCATTAGCGGCGTATGAGTATGAAATATCTCCTATTCCAATTCTTGAGTAGCTGGAACTAGTTTGCGATAATAATGATATCTGGAACATCAATAATGCAAAGCAAATATATTTTATTTTTATGTTCATATTTATTATTTATTGATTGTATATGTTATTTGTAAACGCGGCCTTACAGATAAATTTGCCGCACTGCTGTTTTTAATAGCAAATAATTCAAGACCACTAATCTGAGATGCGGCTTTAATAAGTAAACCTTGATTATTTCCTTTATCAACCCAGCTTTGAATAAATGGAGTAATATTTCCCTGGAATATATTGCCTGAACCCGTTAGTGTTAATATTTGAGTAGAATCCGATAAAGATTCATTTGTACTATCAGCTAATAAATAAACAAGTAGAGTATTTGTGTAGGAGTTGCCCGTAATTGTTGAAACACTATCACGTGTAAGTGTTAACTCTGCATTATTAATCAAAGCATTTTTAGGAATGGAAGAAACATCAAACCATATTTTCGAATTTATCGTTACGCTGCTTTGAATAAACATATCACCCTTTACGGCAGTAGGAAGATTTCCGGTAACAATACTTACATCCTGCAATGGATAAAAAATTAGTGTATCTGAATATGCTCCTGGTTTCTGTAAAACTATATGCAGTGATGTTCCTGGTGTTGTACCGGCGGTATAAGCTCTGAAACCTACTACTTTTTTAGCATTTGAATTCGGCATTAAATAAATTCCATGATCGGAACTATATGTTGAATCTGCAACCTCCTTTAACCAGGTTGTAACTGTAGAATTGGATACGTCCACAGTAACAAGGGTGTCGGAAAACTGGTGGTTAAGGCTCAAGTCAGTCTGGTCATAAACTAATCCAGGGAGACTATCAGCATCAAATCCTAAAGATGTCCAGGAACTATTAACTTTGTGAACAGAAAAATCGAATGAAGCTGTGGAATCTCCGAATGTATATGTCGGTGTTAAATGAATAGTTGAAGAGACAATATTAACAGCGTTATTATTTAAATCAGTTATTATTGAGTCCGGCAAAGAAATAGCATATAAAATTAAAGTGGATGCCTGAACATTTGCAGCATTCCCGACTAACAGAGTACCGGAAGCTCCCAATGGAATTACTTTCTTATAATAACTAGAAGTTTGGTGAAGAGAGTCAGAATAAGAATCCAATTGCTTAACATTTATATAATCATTTTTAAGTAAATTCGCCCCAACTAAAGTAGGATTGTCTTTGCAGGAATAGAAAACCAAAGTCATTATTCCAGCAATAATTAACATTATTTTGCGATAAATCAATTATTTTTCTCCAGTAAAATCTTTTTTAATGAAAGAACAAACTTCAATTATATTTTGAGCAACAAAAGTGGGAAATTTATTTTGCTTTTGCAAGATAGAAAAGCTTTCCTCACCGTACCCTGTTTTTACAAGAATTGTCTTTAAACCGGCATTCATTCCGCACTCAATATCGGTAACAGAATCGCCAACGAAGTAAGACTTCGTTAAATCTATTTTGAAATCTTTAGCTGCTTTAAAAACGAGCTCCGGCGATGGTTTTCTGCACCAGCAGTCCTCTTTGCTGCTGAATTCCGGATGCGATGGGCAATAATAAAATGCATCTATTGATACATTATCTTTTTTAAGAAGAACGTTTATTTTTGAATTAACCGAATCTACCATTTCCTTACTAATCAATCCTCTATCTATACCTGACTGGTTTGATATAACAACCAATTTAAAATTTAAGTTATTTTTAAGAATTGATAATCCTTCCCCTGTGTGAGGAAATAATTTCAAATGATTAGGATCTCCTAAATAACCCGGATCTTCATTTAAAGTGCCGTCTCGATCAAAAAATACAGCGTAACTTGGCATTATTCATTATTTAATACTGTTTTATACAAATCTATGTACTTTTTAGCTGAAGAATTCCAGCTAAAATCAGATTTCATTCCATTCTTCATTATTTTATTCCATGCCTTTTTATCATCAAAAACTTTTAGAGCCCGCTTTAACTCTTTTAATAAAGCTGACGCTTCATATTTTTTGAACATAAATCCGTTGCCTTCACCGGTACTTTCGTTAAATTTCTCAACGGTATCAACTAATCCGCCGGTTTCTCTTACAAGCGGAACAGTGCCGTACATTAAACTGTACATTTGATTAAGTCCGCATGGTTCGTATTTTGACGGCATTAGCAAAATATCAGCGCCTCCTTCAATTAAGTGAGCTAATTCATCATCAAAGCCCAAATAACATGCAAACTTTTCCGGATATTTGGTGCTCATCTTCTCAAAGAAATTATGATATTTTTTATCGCCTGTGCCGAGTAAAACAAACTGAATATTTAGTTTCATCAATTCTGAGAAACCTTCATTTATCAGATCTAAACCTTTTGCGTTATATAACCTGGAGATAATACCGATTATTGGAATATTCTCATCAAATTTGAAACCGAATTTTTCTGCTAAAGCCTGTTTATTAATAACTTTATTAATCAGGTTTTGTGCAGAATATTTTTTAGGTAAATGTTTATCTTTTTCAGGGTTCCATACTTTAGTATCAATTCCGTTTATAATACCGTAAAGATCATTTTTCCTTTTAGCTAAAACCTGTTTGAGGCCTGCTCCCAGTTCCTCATCAGTTCTTATTTCATTTGCATAAGTTTCACTTACGGTATTAATAACATCGGCAAACATAAGGCCGGATTTCATAAAATTTATTTTACCATAAATCTCTAAACCTTTTTCAGAATTTAATTCTTCCGGTAACCCGATTTTTTTAAATGAAGATTTAGGAAATATACCCTGGTAAGCTAAATTATGAATGGTGAATACAGTTTTAAATTGAGAAAATTGCGCATCGTCCTTATGCACTGTTTTAAGATAAGCCGGAATTAATCCAGTCTGCCAATCATTACAATGAATGATGTCCGGAATCCAGCCTAATTTTGAAATCAATTCAAAAACTGCATTTGATAAGAGTATAAATCTTTCATCGTTGTCAGGATAATCATCGCCGGAAACGGGATCAACATAAAGACTATTACGGCTGCCGAAATATTCTTGATTATCTAAGAAATATATTTGAACTCTAACTTTTTGCCCTGGAAGAAAACAAGATTTAAGAGAAAAGATCACATCTTTTCCTCCAATATCCATATGCAGGTCTTTTAATCGCACTACTTCATGAATCTTAAATTTTCTATCGTCAACCGCTCCATATTTGGGAACGACTATCCGTACTTCATGACCCAATTCCGCCAGCATTTGAGGCAAAGCAGCAGAAACATCAGCCAATCCGCCTGTTTTAACAAATGGAACTACTTCCGATGTTACAAATAATATTTTATATTTTTTTGCAGCCATATTTTTAAATATTTTTTGTTAATAGCGTTACAATTTACGAAATTAAATGATTTTTCTCAAAAAAATCTTTCAATAGAAGAACCTATATCAATTAAAGTAAGATAGTTACAAATTGATTAAAGGGTTCATTTCACCATCCATTTTTTGGTTTTTATTATAATAATTCAACTTTCGGCAAAAAAATAATTATTATATATTAGTTTTTATCAATTGAAGCATTTTTTAGAAAGCTAATAATGAGAGTAAAAACTATATTATTGATATTTGCTTTTATTCTGCCCTTAATTCTTTTATCATGCGGTACTTCCACGGAAAGCAGGTACAATGGGAGCGGAAAAACGGCAAAAAATGAAAAGGAAAAAACAAAAAATAAGGCATCGGAATATCCGGAAAATTTCAATCTTGCACCTTACAGAGCAAAAATTACAATTAAAGACACTTCTAAACCAAATGATAAAAGTAATATAAATGTTTGGTATAATTACCATACCCAGCCTGATACAGGAGATGTGAATAGAATTGTTATACGAACCGCTCCCGGATTCAGGGTTCAGGTTATTTCAACGGATAATTTGGATGATGCGAATAAAATGCGGTCCGAAATATATTTTAAGACAAACCAAAAAGCTGTTTATATAATTTTTGACCCTCCATTTTACAAAGTTGAGGTAGGAGATTTTACAAATTTAAGCGACGCAAAAAGTCTGACTTTTAAATTCAAGCAGATGGGATATACTGAAGCTAGAGTTGTAAACCAAGCTATAAATATATTTCAATAAATAAATTCAGTATGATAAAAATTCTTTCAAATATTTCCCAATTAGTAACTGTCGATACTTACGGGAAAAACTTTAAGAGAGGAATAGAGCTGAACGAAATAGGCGTTTTAAAAAACTCTTCAATCGTAATTGAAAATGAATTTATAAAAGATATAATCCCCTCCTCTTCCGTAAAAAATTATGAAGCAGATGAAATTATTGATTTAAATAGGAAAATAGTTCTTCCCGGTTTTGTGGAGTGCCATACGCATACTGCATTTGCAGGATCCAGAGCCGGAGAATTTAGGCAGAAATTAAAAGGAGTTAGTTACGAAGAAATAGCAGCCACCGGAGGCGGTATCAATAGGACAGTAAATGCTGTTCGCCAGGCAAGCATAGAAGAACTTGTTAACCTAATTTCTCCCAGAATTAATTATTTCATTTCACAGGGCATTACAACTTTAGAAATTAAGAGCGGATACGGTTTAGATTTTGAGAACGAAGTAAAGCTTTTGAAAGTTATAAATTTTCTTAACCAGAAATATCCAATTGATATTATTCCGACATTTCTCGGTGCCCATACATTTCCCTCTGAATATAAAAATGATCATGAATCTTATATTAAATTATTAATTAACGATTTGTTACCATATATTTCTGAAAATAATCTGGCAAACTTTTGTGACGGCTTTTGTGAACCTTCCGCATTTTCAGCAAGCGAAATAGAAACCATTTTTACTAAAGCAAAAGAACTAGGTTTAAATTTAAGACTTCACACTGATCAATTTAACAGTATTGGCGGAATTGATACCGCGATAAAACTTGGCGCAATTAGTGTCGATCATCTTGAAGTTGTAAAAGATGAAGATATTAAAAAACTTTCTGATACGGATATAGTTTGTGTTTTGCTTCCTGGAGTTTCTTTATTTCTTAATCATAATTATGCGCCGGCTCGAAAGCTAATCGACAGCAATGCAATTGTGGCTTTATCTACGGATTATAACCCCGGATCATCAAATATTTGTAATATGAATTTGATAATGAGTCTCGCCGCTTTAAAAATGGGAATGACGATTGAAGAAACAATTTCAGCAGTTACAATTAATGCGGCAAAGGCTTTGAACATGAATAATATTATTGGAAGCATTGAAATCGGGAAGAAGGCTGATTTTTCAGTATTTAATACAGAAGATTATGCCGACATAGTTTATAATGTTGGAAAGAACTTGAACTATATGACGATTAAAAACGGCGAAGTAATTTATATGGCTGATTAATACTTAATATTATCTTCACCAAATATTTAAAACGGGAAGACATTTCAAAAAGATAATTTCTTTAATATTAAAAGGTGGAAACAAAATGAAAAATTATTTACTTATACTTTTTTTATTAACATTTGTCCCATTTTCATATTCTCAAACACCAAAAGTTAAAACGGGTATTGAAGTTCTAAGGAATAATCATTTTAAAATTTTAGCCGGTAAAAGGGTTGGACTAATTACTAATCCTACCGGTGTTGATTCTAAACTTGTATCTACAATTGATATTTTATTTCACGCAGAGAATGTTAAACTTACTGCCTTGTACGGACCTGAGCACGGTGTAAGAGGTGATTATTCCGGCGGTGATACAGTAAAATCCTATATCGATAAAGAAACAGGTCTTCCGGTTTATTCACTTTACGGTAAAACAAGAAAACCAACTCCTGATATGCTGAAAGATATAGATGTGCTGGTTTATGATATTCAGGATATAGGCTGCCGATCTTACACATTTATCAGCACTATGGGAAAGGCTATGGAAGCTGCCGCCGAAAATAATATTCCCTTTGTAGTCCTTGACCGCCCTAACCCGCTTGGAGGGAAAAAAGTTGAAGGTAATCTCGTTGAAGATGGGTTTCAAACATTCGTCAGCCAATACAAAATTCCTTATGTATATGGATTAACCTGCGGCGAACTTGCAATTATGCTGAATGAAGAAGGAATGCTTAAGGATGGAGAGAAATGTCATTTAACCGTTGTACATATGAAAGGCTGGAAACGCAGAATGTCTTTTAAACAAACCGGCTTGCCTTGGGTGCTTACTTCACCGCATATACCGCATTATAATACTCCCGAATATTATGTTGCAAGTGGTATAATGGGCGAACTTGGAACTCTTTCCGAAGGTGTAGGCTATACACTGCCTTTTGAAATTTTTGCAGCAGAATGGATCAATGCCGATTCTATTGCTGAAAGAATGAATTCGCTAGGATTAAAAGGCGTACTTTTCCGGCCAATAAATTTTAAACCTTTTTACGGAGGTGAAAAGGGTAAGGAGTTGCATGGCGTGGAAATCCATTTAACAGATTTCCGTAAGGTTAATTTAACCAGCCTTCAATTTTTATTTATGCAGGTGCAGACAGAAATGTATCCCGATAAAAATCCTTTTACTATGGCATCAAAGGATAGAATAAAATTTTTCGATAATGTCTGCGGCACTTCTAAGGTTAGGGAATTGTTCTCCAAAAATATGAAATACGATGATGTGAAAGAATTCTTAAACAAAGATGTTAAAAGTTTTAAGACATTATCAAAAAAGTATTATTTCTACCAATAAATATTTGCATAGCAGTGGACGCAAATTTTGCGTCCACTATATATTTTACAAATTAATTTTAGACTGGAATTATAATATTCTCTTGCCTGCCCGCCTATGGTAGGACTTTTAACATAACAGATGTTAGGCGAACCTTATATTTATCTTTGATTTTGTTTAATATTATATATGATTTGTTAAATTATAAATACTATGGAACTACAAATTTCACAATATTTGAACGAGTTATCCCAGGAGTATCAAACTCATTCATTTTTGTTGCCGGATTATAATTTATGCCACTATCACCAAAACCACCCAACACCGCCATAGCATATAAAGTATCTCCTTCTTTGGCTTCTTCTGTCAAATAATCATACTCATAATAGCCCGAAATTTTTGACTCTCCATTCGTGGGTATATATATCATTTCGGGAAACTCTATGGGAACTGAATTAGGAAATGGAGATCTTGAAAAGAAAACATATACGTATCTGCTGAGTGGGTCATTTGGTGTAATTATTCCTTCTATATGAATACTTTGTATAGAATCTATCGGCACAATACTTAGTCCCGTAACTGATGAAGAAGATACATATTCTAACCTTTCTTGATAGAAATAATACGTTCCACTGCCAACAAATTGAAAATTAAATTCTTTCTCGGTAAAGAAACCAGACTTTGAAAACGTAAAGTCATATATCCCAGCCGGTATATTTGCTAATCTCCATGTACCATCTGACAATGAAGTTGTAGAATCAATATAAGTATCAGAACTTATCATTATGGTAACTCCACTATAATCATCAGTATTAGTTTGTTTAACTAAATTAACAGAGCCCACTATATTTCCGCTAAGAATCGGACCAGCTGGACTCGTGTCTCCTTTGCATCCCCAGATCAAGAGACTAAACGTACTAATAATCAGTAGCTTCTTCATAGAATCATCTCTTTTCATTATTTGTTTTCGGTATCACCTAACTGTACATATACTGAATGTATTATTTATCTAAGGAACGAAGTTGTGCACGCTGCTGCATCCGTCATAGCCGGACAGGCATTTACATTCCAATTTCTTAAAAAACTGTTCATAAATAAACACTTTAAAATATCCATTGTATATCTATCATCCGTAAAAAATCAATTTTATCCATCCCGGCTTGGCCCCATGCGTGTCTTAGTGTAGTTACAAAATCCCCGGCATCTTATATTGTAGCTTTTTATATTCGGTTAAACTTAAAAATATTTTAATTAAAAGCACAAAAATATTCGGAAAAAGTATTCCTAATTATGCGGGATTTAAATAATTCAAAGATATTAAAACAAATAAAAGCATGATTGCATGGATGTAAAGATGCATGGGTTATTATATTTGCACGCCTGCTAACTACTTCTTCCCGAAAGAAAAATTAATATTGGTGACAGTCCACCTGGGGCGAAGGTTCAGTGTGTCCGGGTAAAAGAAGAATTCTTCGGAAGGCTTAAATGGAAATGGTTTGCCGAACATATAAGTCTTGGTGCTGTCGGTATCATAAAATCCCCACAGGAAATATTTACCTGGCTGTACTCTTTCAAAATTAAATTGACTGCTAGTAGCAGCTTGATGATAAGATAATTTATCAGCATCAAGCCCTTGCAGTACAAGCCTAGGATTTTTATTCATATCAGCATTAATTATACTTCCGGTAAGTCCGGTAAAGTCCAATCCATTAATAGTTTTAAATTTATATTGATATAATGAATCGTAGCTGTTGCCTGCAGCATCTTTAAATCCGTTCAACTTAATCTTTATTAAATAAAAGGTGTTTGCTTTTAATTCTTTTAACGGAGAAATTCTAAATGAAGCATTATCCATAAAATATATTTTATGTTTTATCTGGTTACCTGATGTATCTGAAAATGAAATTAAGTTTTTAACAGCCGAAGTATCGAACGCATCATTAAAATAAAATGATATTTGCGCATTCATAAAATCAACATTAGCGGAAGAGCTGGGCGGAACAGTTTTATATATACCCGGCTTTGTGGTATCGGGCTTTTCACTTAAAGTAATTGAAGTAAAATCTTTAGTATAATAATTACCGATTTTGTCTCTAATTGTATCGGCGAAAATATATACTTCATCTTTTGAAGAAAAATTTGTATCGGTTACAATTACAATTTCAGTCGGTTTTGTATTTCCCTTAAAAGTATAAATAGGTTTTGATGTTTTTTTTGTAGTAGAATCAACAAACAAAAAATTATTCGATCTCAAAGTTGTTGAATCAACTTCTTTACTGAAATTAAGAAGCACATGATATTTATCAGTCATTACTGCGCTGACGATTCTCGGCTTTAAAGTATCAAACTTAGTAAGGAATAAATTTATTCCGCTGAACAATGTATCGCTAAGGCTAAGCGTAATGTCTCTATAAGGGATACCTATTTCGTCCTGATCCGGTTTATACAAATAATTCCCGGATTGATCTCTTACCGCAAAAACTCTGTAGTCTGCCGGAGCTAATCCCATCAATTTGAATGCTCCGTTCTTTCCCGTTTGAGAAATGTAATCAGGTTTTCGAACCATCGGGTTAACAGCGCTATCCCCTTTTTCATAAGCGAAGATAAGTATACCATCCGGCTTTTGGTCGTATACTCTTCCAATAATTTCACCTTTGTCAATTCTGTCACCGGTGGAAAATGTGAATGAATATGCTTCGGCCATACGGTTGTGATTATTATAATCTACCAGGTCAGTGCCGACTGTAACTACATAAGTAACATTCTTCTTTAATTTATCCGGAAAAGTTACATCGACTGTTGTTCCCGTCCAATCATAATTTAATTCTCCTTCAATAGCAGGAGAAATAAACAATGCATTCTGTAATGTTCTTTTATCTACATACTTTGAAAATTTAAGTTCGAAATGATCGCCGGTAAAATTTGTTGTTCCGTTAGCAGGATAAACTTCTGTTATTTTGGGAGGGACTTTATCAACCTCACCGCCGCCCGGCGGCAATTGTAATGCGCAATTGGATAAAAACAATCCAGTTAATAACAGGAATAAATATTTTATCTTCTCTTTTTTGCGTTCAGCCATTTCCTATACTTTTCCGCATTTTTAATATGCTCTTGAAAACTTGAAGAAAAATGATGCCCTCCGTCTCCGTCGGCAACAAAATATAAATAATCAGTTCTCGCGGGATAGAGAGCGGCCATAATTGCTGCCTTTCCAGGATTATCAATTGGCCCTGGAGGAAGTCCAAAATTCTCGTAAGTATTATAAGGAGATTTAATTCTTAAATCAGCATAATTCAATCTTACCCAAAGTCCTTGTTTAATAAATTCGATTGTGGGGTCAGCCTGAAGTTTCATTCCTTTTCTCAATCGATTATAATATACACTTGCGATGATAGGCATTTCCGAATCATTATTTGTTTCGCCGTCAACGATTGATGCCATAGTAATTATTTGCGGAACCGTGTAGCCAATTTTTCTTGCTCTTTCTTTAAGTGAATCAACCATAAAGTTTTTAAAACCGTCGTACATAGTTTGTAGAAGTTCTCTCGGTGAGCTTCTTTCATAGAAATAATATTTCTCCGGCATAAGATAACCTAAAAGTGATGAAGATTTTAAACCGAGCGAATCTAAAAATTCCTTGTCATGGCTTAATTGAATTACACCGGAAGAATCTACGTATAAATCATTTTTAAGTTTTGAGGCAACCCATTGCATGGATGAGCCGCTTTGTATTGTGACCTTCTTTAATAAATCTGCATGTTCCTTAAGTAAAAAATCTATAAGGTCTAAATAACTTAACCCGTTGGGGATATAATAACGTGCGGCTTTAATTCTTTTTTCGGCGCCGTAAATAAATGCCGCAATCCTAAAATTGGTTTTACCCGGTATTACCCCCTTCGAATATAAATCATCGGCTATCTCAGTAAACGGCTCTCCTCTTTTTACTTCAAGCATAACCGGGGCAGATACGGTGTAATAATTAGGTGTAAAAAAAGTATAGTAAAAAAATGATAAGATGATTAAGAAAAATGCTGCAACAATTAAAAATTCTTTTTTGGATAAAAGCTTTTTAAAGCTGACTTTCATTTTATCCGCAGACAAATTAAAAATATTTCCCTTATCTAATTCCTCTCTCTGAATAGATCGCGACTCATCAATAATTCTTTCATAAATTCTTATCAAAGCTTCATTGCTTAAAGGCTCCTCAACAAAAGAAGCAATTCTTTTACTGATTTCTTTTTCTCTCTGGGGATTATAAGTCGGCAAGTTTAAAGATCTTTTAACACGGCCTATAAGTACGGAATTGAATGTACGTTTACTTAAAAGATGAACAATTTGTTTATCCAGAACATCAATTTCATCTCTCAGCTTTCGAAGAATCTCTTCCCTTTCTTCTTGGCTTAGAGAATTAAGATCGTTTTCAATTTTTTTATAAATATTATCCATTGACTGTGAATTTAAGGAATTTTAATGAAGAGATAAACATCAAGCAAAATGTTCGCTTGACAAACCGGGAAAAGGACTGTAGCTTAAATCAAATTTTTGCCCGGCCTCAAACAGTGTTAAACCTCTATATGCAATCATAGCGGCGTTATCGCCGCAGAATTCTATATTAGGTATTATAACTTTTTTGTTATACTTTTTTCCCAAATTAAGCATCGCTTCTCTTAGCGCTTTATTTGCAGCGACACCTCCGACAAGCGACAAGGATTTAACCTCAAAATTATCTAAAGCTTTCTCGGCATTTTTAATCAATGCTTTTACAACGGCATACTGAAATGAAGCAGCAATATCATTTAGGTCATGTTCGGGAATATTTTTACTTTCGCCATAATTTTTTTGAACATATCTAAGTACCGAAGTTTTTAATCCGCTAAAAGAAAAATTGTACGGATCTTTCAATTCAGCAACCGGGAACTTTATTTTTTCAGCGTTACCATTTGCGGCTGCTTTTTGGATTTTCGGACCGCCCGGATAACCCAGGCCTAGCATTTTTGCGACTTTATCAAAAGCTTCTCCCGCCGCATCATCTACAGTAGTTCCAAGCTTGGTAATTTTGGAAAAACTCTCAACAAGAAGAAGAAGTGAATGCCCGCCGGAAACAACCAAAGCGAGATAGGGAAATTCAGGTTTCTCTTCCATTAAAAACCCCGAGAATATATGCCCTTCAATATGGTTAACAGGAATGAAAGGTTTTTTAATCGAATAAGCCAGGCCTTTGGCAAAAGTTAATCCTACAAGTAATGCACCGATTAATCCTGGCCCGGCAGTTGAACAAATAACATCTAAATCTTTTAATGCTAAGTTTGATTTAGCCAAAGCATCTTTTACTAAAGGCAATACAATTTGTAAGTGTGCCCGGCTGGAAAGTTCCGGCACAACACCTCCGTATTTTGTATGAAAGTCTTGAGACGAAATTAAGTTGGCAGTCAATTCATTATTGGAAATAATTGCAACTGAAGTTTCATCACACGAGCTTTCGATACCTAATATGTTCATCATTTAAATGAAAAAATGCTTTTAAAAATGTAACCGGCTATTTCCGGATTTTCTTTTAATCTTCTCATCGAATATGGATACCAATCTTTTCCAAACGGTACATATATACGAATTTTATAACCGTCAGAATTAATTTTATCTCTCAAATCTTCTCTTACACCAAGAAGCATTTGAAATTCAAATTTATCTTTGGATAAATTCATGTCCTTAATCTTTTTATAAGCCTCATTTATAAGATATTCATCATGAGTTGCAATACCGACATAATTACCTGACTTTAGAATTGTATCCAAAACCTTCATGTAATTATCGCGAATCGCTTGCTTATCTTTTAATGCAATGTTGGGAGACTCAATATAAATACCTTTACAAAGCCGATAATTTGTACCCAGCTTATTTAATACAACAACATCATCATATGATCGTTTCAAATAAGCCTGAACAACTACACCCAAATTATCGTACTTTTCTTTGAGTCTTCTAAACAATTTGAAAGTCGCATCGGTATAAGGAGAATCTTCCATATCAATGCGAACGAAATTATTTAATTGTTTTGCTTTTTCAACAAGCTCAGAAATTTGCTCAAATGCAAAATTTTCATCAATACTTAATCCCATTTGAGTAGGTTTAATTGAAAGATTTGCTTTAAGTTTATTTTGATTTATGGTATCAAGAACTTGAAGAGCTTTCTTCTTAGACTCAACTGCTTCTTCTTTAGTTTTAATTGATTCGCCAAGCACATCAATTGTTGCAAAGATACCTTTTGCATTCAGAGTTTTTACGAACTCTACTGCTTCATCCAGTGTTTCGCCGGCAATATATTTTTTTGAAAATATTCCGACTACTGCTTTTGGCATTAACTGGACAATCGCCACAATAATTTTGTTAAAGAACGACACTGTATACTCCTGTCAATAAACGTCCCAAATTTAGTTTAGTTGAATTTGTTAATCAATAAATAGGGGCAATCAACTTTTATAAGTTTTGCCCGTTTCGTATGTACCGAATTTTTTTATACTGATTGATATTTCCGATAAATGGTTTATAGCTTTTTTTACCTTTTCATCTTCGAGACTTCCAAGTAAATCAATATAAAAAATATATTGAAAAGGCTTGTGAGGGATCGGCCTTGATTCAATTTTAAAAAGATCAATTTCTCTTAAAGCAAAAACACTCAATGCTTTGAATAAAGCACCGGGCATACTTTTCAGTTCGAAACATATTGATGTTTTAGGCTTTGAAAATTCCCGGCGGATTTTGCTTTTGCTAATCACTAAAAATCGAGTGAAGTTTTCCCGGTTATTTTGAATATTGCTTTTTAATATTTTCAGATTATAAATTTCTGAGGCTTCACGGCTGGCGACTGCAGCATTTGCTACACTTTTATCTTTAAGCGATATTAATGCTGATCCTGCTGTATCGTATGTGGGAACAAGTTCGGCATTTTTTAACTTTTTCAGAAACACCGAACATTGGCCTAATGCCTGCGGATGAGAATAAACTTTTTTAATCTGATTTAATTTGTAATTATCACTTGCAAGGAGATGATGATTTATTTGCAGATTTAACTCACCCACTATTGTTAACGAATATTTTAAAAGTAAATCATACGATTCAAAAACACTGCCGTATAAAGAATTTTCAATTGGAATTACACCAAATTTTTGTGAACCGCTTTTAACTTTTGTAAATACTTCTTCGAAGGAAAATGATGGAGAGGTAAGAATATTATCTGTAAAGAATTTTTTTGAGGCGATTTCACTGAATGCACCTCGCTCACCTTGAAAGGCAACTTTATACATTTCCTGTTGATAATCCTAATAAAATGTTTTTAAGAAGAAAGGCTTTGCCTTTTAATTCCGCAAGCCCGTTATTATTTTCAAAAATAAAATCCGCACGTTTGCTTTTTTCGCTGTCAGGTATCTGGTTTTCATTTCGTTTCTGAAACTGTTCTTTAGAATAACTTTCCAGTTCAATTTTCCTTTTCATTCTTATATCTTCATCGGCAGTAACAAGAACAACAAAATCAAAATATTTTTCCATATCTGCTTCATAAATTAAAGCTGCTTCAGCCGCGACAATATCATTTTCATTTAAAATTGCATCAGCTAAAATATTAACTTTTTTGATAACTTTAGGATGGAGAATAGAATTTATTTTTAGAACATTTTCTTGTTTAATGAAAACTTTTTCGGCGAGATATTTCTTATTTGCTTTTTGTCCGTTATAAGACAAAGCACCAAACTCTTTTATAATCTGCTTTCTAATTTCATTATCATTTTCAAGCAAATCTTTTGATACTTCATCTACATTTATTACAGGTATGTCTAACTCACTTAAAAATTTGCAGAATATAGATTTCCCCGAACCTATTCCCCCGGTAACTGCAATTTTTATTTTTCTTCTTTTTTCCATAGGAAATCATTGGATGGAGAATAGGGGCAATGTCTGCCCCGTTAAAAATTACCTGGCATAACCGATTTTTCTTACTTCCCGGATAACGGTGACTTTAATCTGCCCGGGATATTCCATTTCACTTTCTATTTTAGCAGCAATATCATGAGCTAATTTATCTGCTACAACATCATCAATCTTATCATGCTCAACAACTACTCTCACTTCTCTGCCGGCTTGAATTGCATAGGTTTTGGCGACACCTTCAAAAGACTTTGCAAGAGCTTCCAGGTTTTCCAACCTTTTAACATAACTCTCAAGTGGTTCCCTTCTTGCTCCGGGTCGCGCACCGCTGATTGCATCAGCAGCCTGTACAAGCGGAGCTATCGGGTGTTCCATTTCAATGTCTTCATGGTGAGATCCTACCGCATTTACAACTATAGGATGCTCTTTATACCTTTTTGTTAATTCATAACCTAATAGTGCATGTGGCCCTTCAACACTTTTATCCACTGTTTTACCAATGTCATGGAGCAAGCCTGCCCGCTTTGCTAGTGTTGTATCAAGTCCGACTTCCGCAGCCATTATTCCGGTTAAGTATGCAACTTCTATACTGTGCTGAAGCAAATTTTGTCCGTAACTGGAACGGTATCTCATTCGTCCGATATGCTTTATTAATTCTTGATGCATATTATGAAGGCCTAATTGAAGGATTGTATTTTCTCCTTCCTTAACCATTTCTTCTTCCAATTCCTGACGTACCTTTTCAACAACTTCTTCAATTCTTGCCGGGTGTATTCTGCCGTCGGTAATTAATTTTTCAAGGGAAACTCTTGCGACTTCTCTTCTAAACTGATCGAAAGAGGAAAGTATAACTGCTTCAGGAGTATCATCAACTATAACATCGACTCCGGTAGCTGCTTCAAAGGCTCTGATATTTCGGCCTTCTTTACCTATAATCCTGCCTTTCATTTCATCGTTCTGTATTTGCACAACAGAAACGGTAGTTTCTATGGAATGATCGGCAGCCGTTCTTTGAATGGCCTGTACTATTATTTTTTGTGCATCTTTTTTTGCATCGGCTTTTGTTTTATCATGAATTTCCTTGATAATAGGAGCTACCTCAGCTTTCGCCTGGTTAGTCATATTTTCTATCAGCATTTTTTTAGCTTCATCGGCAGTTAAACCTGAAATTTTTTCCAGTTTCGCATTTTGTTCCAATTCAAGTTTTTCTACTTCATTCAGTCTTTGTTCAGTACTTTTCTTTTAAATCGAGTAGCTCTTTCTCAGATTGCTTATTCTCTCTTTCCTTCTTAATAACTAAATCAAACTTTTTCTCAATATTTTCTTCACGCGAATTTAATTGTTTTTCTAAGTTGCCGATTTTTTGTCTTTTCTGATTTACCTCGCCGTCAAATTCTACTTTCTTTTTGTACCATTCATCTTTAACCTCGAGTAATTTTTCCCTTTTAATATTATTTGATTCTTTTTGAGCTTCTGTTATAATTTGCTTTGCTTTTTCTTCGGCTGAGACCAAACTTTTCTTCCCGATTTTGGAATTGAACAGCCACCCTAAATAAAAAAATAATACCACTAGGACAATTACCATTGGTATTAGAAGTATCACATCCATTTTTCCTCCAATGTAGGGATTAAATATTACCGCTTCTGTCAGTCGCTGACTAATAAGGAGAAAAACCCTATTATATCAGTGTGGGAATTTGCCCGTACGCTTTTTGCTTCCTCTGTCCCGATAATTCGGAAATCCGGCAAGCCGAATTAAGGCCTGCAATAGACGCCGAAAGTCAAACTCCCTATTTTATGAAGGTTAGTTTTTCATTTTATTATGGACTGACAGAGCGGTATTAATTTTTTTACGATGGGTCTGACATAGTTGGCTCATTAAGAAGAAGCTTAATTTTTTTTACTTTATCAGTGGCTTGTATAAGAAATTCTCTATTTTTATTTTTTTCCAAAAATAAATCATAGGCAATATTTAAACATGCAATTATTGCAATAGTTTGCGCTGGTTGATCCGGAAGTTCATCTTTTGTTTCTTCCATAACTTTATTAACATAAATAGCCAACTCTTTGGCTATCTCTTCATTTTCAACCAATAAAGAATATTCTTTATCAAATATTTTTATTTTCAGCTTCCTTTTATCTGTCATTATGCCTTTTCCATCAAACAAACAATAAAATTAAGAACTTAAGTGATAATCAATTCTAGTTATTAAGTTTTGTAATTTCACTTTTAAATTCTCTCTCTCCTTCAAATTTAATGAATTAAATAAATTTGTTTCAGTATTCTCATCAATATTTTTTATATCGTTTTCAAGAGACGAAAGTTTTTGTAAAAGTATTGAATTTTCCTTTTTTAAGGAATTCAACGTCTCCTCTAAGTCAATATTTTTTGTGTTAAGATCTTTATTTTTATTTATCAATATTGAAAGCTGAGTCTCTATAGTACTCAAATCACTTATCAATATATCATTTTTGGATATCTCCGCCAACTAATTACCTCTTAATTGTGCATTAAAATTTTTTGTTACAGCTTTTATTAACGAAGAAAAATCTTTTTCCACTTCATCTTCAGTTAATGTTCTTTCATTGGAATAGTATTCTAATGAGAACGCCATACTTTTATTGCTTTCACCAAGAGCTTCACTTTCAAATAGATCAAACAAGGTAACAGATTTTAATAATTCAGAACTGGATTTCTTAATAAATTTAATTACCTCTTCATAAGATACTGATTTATTGAATATAAATGCAAAGTCTCTAATAGATTTTGGAAATTTTAAAGGTTCAGAATATTTACGAGGCTTTAATTTTATATCTTTCAATAAATCTAAATTTAATTCAAAACAGTACACATCCTGTTGAATATCAAATTGTTTAAGAACTTCTTTTTTTACTCTGCCCCCGATTCCCACTTGAGTTTTATCCAGATTTTTAGTGAAATATAAATCGAAAACAGTATTAACATTGTGATAATATAAATCATTTAAAACATTGTCAAGCGAAATTTTTGAAAGCAGACTATTTATTACGCTTTTCAGATAATAGAAATCATAATCTTTTTCGGGTAAATCCCAGGTTTTTTCCTTTAATTTACCGCTTAATATTAACAGTAGATTTTGATTTTCAGTAAAATCGTCAAAGTTTTTTATTTCAATGTCTTCCGCATTCTTATTAAAGATATTTCCAATCTCAAATAATGCTAAGTTTTTTTCTCCGACATTAATATTTTTTGCAACAACTGCTAATGCACCTGGGATCAAAGATGTGCGAAGAAATGCCATGTCCAAGCTTTGTGGATTTAATATTTCTATTTTATCTCCAAGTATAGCTGCATGCAATTCACTCTGCAAAGGATTATTGATCATCTCATAAAATCCAAGCCCTGTTGTGTATTGTCTAATTCGATCAACGAATTCAGTTTGGTCAATTCTTTCGCCTAGAGAGATTGAAATTTTAGAAATGGTAGGGATATTATTGTATCCGTATACCCTTGCAATTTCTTCAATTAAATCAATTTCCCTTTCAATATCGTTCCTGTATGTCGGGACTGAAAATCTTAACAACTTTTCAGATTCAAAGATAATTCTTAAACCTAATTTATTAAGTATCTCTATAATTCTGATATTTGGTATTTCATATCCGAGTATTCTTTTTACTCTATCAAATCGCAATGGAACTTCTCGGTCATTTATTTTTTCCGGATAAATATCGAGAGAACCGCTGTCAATTTTACCTTCGCTGAGTTCAGATATTAATTGTGCTGCTCTTTCTGCCGCATACAACGTTCCATTAGGGTCTACCCATCTTTCAAATCTATATGAAGCTTCTGTGCTAAGGCCTAAAGTTTTTGATGTTTTCCTTATACTTGAAGGATTGAAAAATGCACTTTCAATTAAAATATTTTTTGTTGAACTGCTGATTTCTGAATTTTCACCGCCCATGATTCCAGCGATAGCTACCGGTTTTTCAGCGTCACATATCATGAGGGTACCGATAGGTAATTTTCTTTCTTTAGAATCTAATGTCGTAAAGGTTGAATTTTCTTCCGTACTCCTTACAACGATTTTATTTCCATGAAGTTTATCAAGATCGAAAGCATGAAGCGGCTGTCCCAGTTCGTACATTATATAATTTGTAATATCAACTATATTGTTTATCGGCCGTAAACCTATTTTCGAAATCTTTGTTTTCAGCCAATCGGGAGATTCTTTAACAGTAACATTTAAAACTACTTTTGCCGAATACCGTGGGCAGTTTTCAGTATCTATGATTTCGATATCTGCATGGCTTTTTATTTTTTGAGATGACTCTTCAAGATTTAATTCTGGAAGTTTTAATTCTGAATTAAAAATTGCCGCTAAATCTCTTGCAACTCCAATATGTGAAAGTGCATCTGATCGGTTTGGAGTAATGGCAATTTCCATTATAACATCATTAAGATTCAAAGCTGAAGTAATAGATTCGCCAACAGATAAATCATTATCCAAAACCATTATCCCCGTATGATCATCACTTAACTCAAGCTCGGCTTCCGAACAAATCATACCGAATGATTCTACTCCACGAATTTTAGCTTTTTTAAGTTTTAAATTATCTTTGGGTATTGTTGCACCTACCGGAGCGAAAACAACTTTTTGTCCGGCCTCAACATTGGGCGCACCGCAAATTATCTGAAGTTCTTCTTTACCTGTAAATACAGTACATAAAGAAAGTTTATCTGCATTAGGATGTTTATTTTTTTCTTTTACAAATCCTACTATAAAATCTCTATATAACTCTGTTTCATCTATATAATCTTCAACTTCAAGACCGGACATAGTCAGTCTTGAGATTATTTCGTTATTTGAAATACCTTCTAAATTAATATAATCTTTAAGCCAATTTAATGAGACTTTCAATTCAATATCTCCCGGTCAAAACTGTTTTAAGAATCTGAGATCATTTTCAAAAAATACTCTTATATCTGTTAAGCCGTATTTTAACATAGCAGTTCGCTCTATTCCCATACCGAATGCATAGCCGGTATATTTATCTGAATCATAATTAACAAAGTTAAATACATTCGGATCAACCATCCCGCATCCCAGCACCTCAAGCCAGCCGGTTTGTTTACAGACCTTACACCCTTTTCCATGGCATAAATAACAAGTAATATCCATTTCTGCACTTGGTTCTGTAAACGGGAAAAAACTTGGACGAAATCTGTAATTCAAGCCTTCGCCGTAAAATTGTCTGGCAAAAGAAACTAATGTTCCTTTCAATTCAGCAAATGTAACATCAGTATCAACATATAATCCTTCTACTTGATGAAACATACAATAGCTTCTTGTACTAACAGCTTCATTTCTGTACACCCGGCCCGGCATTATTGCTCTTACCGGAGGTTTGTAATCATTCATAACTCGTATCTGGACAGGTGAAGTGTGAGTTCTTAATACAAAATCTTTATTTATAAAAAAAGTATCCTGCATATCTCTTGCCGGATGATCCGCGGGAAAATTCAAAGCTTCAAAATTATTATAATCAGATTCGAGTTCAGGACCTTCAAAAACAGAAAAGCCCATTCCTTTAAAGATTGATTTTATCTCATCTAATGTTTGTGTTAATAAATGTTTGCTCCCGATTATATTTTTTAAGCTTGGTAAACTTAAATCTATATCAATATCTTTTTCTTTAGAAGATGATTCGAATTGGGTTTTGGTTGAGTTGAACTTGCCGGAAATTTTATCTCTTACAGTGTTCAAAGTTTTGCCTAAAGACGGCTTATCTTCCTTTGGAACACTTTTGAGTTCTTCGAATAATTTAGCAACGAGTCCATTTCTGCTTAGATATTTTATCCTAATATCTTCAAGCTGTTTCAGATTTTTCGCATTTAAAATATCCTCATCGAATTCAATAATAACTTTATGAATTTTTTCTTCAAGCATAACGGATAAAGGGATACATTTTTTAAAATAATACCCCCGGTAAAATTATATTAAATTTTTCCGGGGGTAAATAAATTAGTTAGCCGAAAATTTTACTATTTCAGTAAATGCTGCGGGATTTTCTGCCGCGAGACTTGCAAGTATCTTTCTATTAATATTAACGCCTTTTTTATCTAATGCATTAATCAGTCTAGAATAAGTTGTTCCGTTTATTCTTGCTGCAGCGTTAATTCTCACAATCCAAAGCTGTCTGAAAGTTCTTTTTTTAAGTTTTCTGTCTCTATATGCATGAACCAAACCTTTTTCAACATGATTTTTGGCAATAGTATATACTTTGCTTCTGGCGCCCCAGTAACCTTTGGCTTGATCAAGTATCCTTTTCCTTCTCCTATGAGAAGCTACTTTATTTTTCGATCGTGGCATCTTATTTTTCCTTTTTCATTTTCTTATTGAAGCATAATTTTTACACGTCTTGATTCCGCCTCCGAAACCAAAGTAGAACGACGTAATTTTCTTTTTCTCTTGGTGCTCTTTGATGAAAGTATATGGCTCTTATAAGCACTTTTCCTTTAAATTTACCTGATGCGGTTTTTCTAAAGGTCTTACCTGCACCGCTGTTGCTCTTCATTTTTGGCATTTTATTTTTCCTAACTAATTATTCTTTTTACTTTTTGTTTTAGATGGAATTAGTATAACATTCATATTTCTTCCTTCCATCTTAATAGGAGATTCTACCTTAGCTATATCTTCAACTTTTTCAACAAAACGATTCAACAGTTCTTCACCATGTTCGGTATAAGCCATTTCCCTACCTTTAAACATAACTACAACTTTTACTTTATTACCTTCTTCAAGAAAATTAATTGCATGTTTAGCTTTAAATTCAAAATCATGTACATCTGTATTCGGATGCAGTCTAATTTCTTTTAATAAAGAAACAGTTTGATTTTTTCTTTGTATTTTTTCCCGTTTTTGCTGTTCATACTTAAATTTACCGAAATCGATTACTTTACATACGGGCGGTTTAGCTTGCGGTGCAATTTCTATTAAATCTTGTCCGCGTTCACCGGCTATTTTCAAAGCATCCCTAACTGTATAAATTCCTAACTGTGTTCCGTCAATATCAATTACCCTTACTTTTGGAGCTTTGATTTCTTCGTTTATTCTAACATTATCTTGTTGAGCGATAGATAACCTCTCTAATTTGTTGTTGAAATTTTTTTAGAAATCTCTTCTTTAATATTATCAATAAAATTAGACAAAGACAAAGAGCCTAAATCACCTTTTTTGTGTTTTCTTACCGAAATATTACCTGCAGATTCTTCTTTTTCACCCACAATTACCATGTAAGGAACTTTGTGAGTTTCCCAATCACGAATTTTATAACCTATTTTTTCATTACGATTATCCAATTCTACTAAAATACTATTTTCCTTTAAATTATTATAGATCTTTTCAGCATAATCATTAAATTTTTCACTTACCGGAATAACAACAACCTGCCTTGGATTAAGCCATAAAGGAAATTCCCCGGCAGTATGTTCGATCAAAACTGCAACAAATCGCTCCATTGATCCAAAAGGAGCACGATGAATCATTATAGGTCTGTGCTTCTGGTTGTCGCTGCCAACATATTCGAGTTCAAATCTTTCAGGCAAATTGTAATCGACTTGAATAGTGCCAAGCTGCCATTTTCTACCTAAAGCATCTTTGACCATAAAATCAAGTTTTGGACCGTAAAAAGCTGCCTCACCATATTCAATAATGGTATTAATTCCTTTTTCTTTTGTTGCGTCTATAATTGCTTTTTCTGCTTTTTCCCAGTTCTCGTCGCTTCCAATATACTTAGTCTTATCATTAGGGTCACGAAGCGAAATCTGAGTAGTAAAATCCTTAAAATCCAGCGCCTTAAAAATTAATAGGATAATATCTATTACTTTTATAAATTCTTCTTTAAGCTGATCCGGCCTGCAAAATATATGTGCATCATCCTGAGTAAAACCGCGAACACGAGTTAAGCCATGTAATTCACCGCTTTGTTCGTAACGATAAACTGTACCGAATTCAGCATACCTCAAAGGTAAATCTTTATATGAATGCGGCTTGCTTTTATAAATTTCACAATGATGAGGACAATTCATTGGTTTTAAAAGAAATTCTTCTCCATCAACAGGCGTGTGGATGGGTTGAAAAGAATCTTTGCCATATTTTTCATAATGGCCTGAAGTAACGTATAATTCCTTCTGTCCAATATGAGGAGTAATTACCTGTTCATAACCATATTTTACTTGGACGCTTTTTAGAAATTCTTCAAGACGATTGCGTAATATTGTACCTTTGGGCAGCCACAAAGGCAAACCTTGACCAACTTTAGATGAGAATGTAAATAATTCAAGGTCTTTTCCTATTTTTCGATGATCTCGTTTTTTTGCTTCTTCCAGCATAACAAGATAATCATCAAGCATAGTTTTTTTAGGGAATGTTATACCGTAAATACGAGTTAGCTGTTTGTTATGTTCATCCCCGCGCCAATACGCACCGGCTATACTTAATAATTTTATTGCTTTTATCGGACTAGTGTCAGGAAGATGGGGCCCGCGGCATAAATCCGTAAAATTGCCCTGGGTATAAAATGTAATTTTCCCGTCTTCTAATCCTTCAATTAGTTCTAATTTATACTCGTCTCCTTTTTCTTCAAAATATTTTAATGCATCTGATTTAGAAACTTCTTTCCTTGAATAGTGTTCTTTTTGCCCGGCCAACTCTTTCATCTTACCTTCAATAACAGGCAGATCACTCTCAGTAATTACAACTCCCTCTTTAGGTTCAACATCATAATAAAATCCATTTTCTATACTGGGCCCGATTCCGAATTTAATTCCAGGATAAAGTGATTCTAATGCTTCAGCCATCAAATGTGCAGATGAATGCCAAAATGTATGCTTAGCCTCTTCATCATCCCATTTATGCAGAGTAATAGACACATCTGATTTAATCGGGCGAGTTAAATCCCAAACTTCTCCATTGACAGAAGCGGCTAAAACTTCATTTGCCAAACGAGGACTAATACTTTTGGCTATGTCTAAACTTGTAATTCCCTCATCAAATTCTTTAACAGAACCGTCGGGGAATTTTACTTTTATTTTATTCATAAATATCTAGCCTAATAAAAAAAATCGGAGACAACTCCGACTATTGTGGGCTCTAGAGGAGTCGAACCTCTGACCTTCTGCACGTCAAGCAGACGCTCTAACCAACTGAGCTAAGAGCCCAAACAATGCAGAATGTAGAATTAAAAATGTATAAAATGAAATTATTTAAATGGAATACTTCTTTCCATTCTGCATTCATTTTTAAAACATTGTACATTCAATAAGTACCGAGGGCCGGACTCGAACCGGCACGGGTGAAAACACCCACAGGATTTTAAGTCCTGTGCGTCTACCAATTCCGCCACCCCGGCAAAATTCCTTCATTTTGAGCGTGTAAATATATATAATTGAATATATTTTTGCAAGAATCCAATTATAATTATTGAAGAGAACATTTCTAACTTCATTATTTTAATATAGATGATATGTTTAAAGCTAAATCGAGAATTCAAATTTAAACACTCTTAAGATATTTATTAAATAACCCGGATTTTAATTCTTAGTTTGTCTTACACGAAAACTGTTAATCTTCATTAAATTCTTCTTCACTTAAATTATTAATAGTAGTATTTCGTTCTGTAGCGGTATTTAATTTATTTGGTGGAAACGGAAGTTTAGTTTCAGTAAGCACAAATTCATCCATTATTACTTTTCGAACCCAGAAAGTATTTAAATCGATATAAATATCGCCTTTATAATGTGAAGTTCCATCCGTTACAATTTCCATATCCGGTGCGGGATTCATTATTATTTTAAATGAGCTCTCACCTGAATCAAATCCGATAATTGCACATGTTGAATTTTTAACTAAACTAATCCCTTTAAATAATAGTGTAACTTCGCCATTTTGGAAATATGAACCCTCACTTATATTACTGCCGAGATTTACTGGCGGTTTTGAAAAAGCGCTTGCATGAATAATTTTATCCCCAATATTTTTTAAATCTTGAATTCCCTTCCCTGCCTCCGTTGCTTCAGCAAATACATTACAGAAAGTATGATAATCTATAAAAGTATTATAAATAAGATATGCTTCGTTTTGTTGAACTCGTTTCCCATTGCTGTCTAAAAGCTTCTCAAATTTTTTATGATCAATTCCGAATACCTGCCCTTTATTATCTGTAGAAATATTTTTATCGTATATGTACTTCCATCCTTCTATTGCCGGGATCTTTATTTCTGACGAATCATTTTTTATAACAGTAAACTTTGTGCATGTATATTCATCGCCGGAACTCCCGCGTAATTCAGACGGAATACATTTAAGATTTGCTTTATAAATTTGCGTATCGGAATGCAAATCATCCAGGTAATAATTCTTAAACTTTGATTCCATCGTAAAATATTGAATCTGATTCGATCTCTTAACGGCTAAATTGAAAGATCTATCTAATTTAGAATCAGGCGCAAGGGACTGAGAATAAATCTCTTCGGAAGTTAAAATTGAACTGGACATAATAAGGAATGCATATAATACTATCATAGATTTCATAATTTGACTCACTAAATTTTTAAATTAAGACAATATCAGATTACCCCGTTTAACTGTCCTTTAATTTATAGAATGTAATTACTGATTACTTTAACATAATAAATTTATTTGCCACTTACTCAATCTTAGCTGTATTTTTTTCGGATAAAAAATGCTTATAAAAGTTTTGCAAAAATTGATCATCCAAATTTCAACTTACTTTATTTTAACTTATTTTTAAAAATTAAATTAAAGATATAGATATATATTTTTTAAGTATAAATATTTGAGACAAAAAAGGATATTAATTGTAAGACAGGATAGGATTGGAGATGTAGTAGTTTCTACTCCCATTCCAAGAGCCATCAAAAAGCAATGGCCTGATAGCTTTGTAGCTGTGATGGTAAGGAATTATACCGAACCAATTTATTCGAATAATCCTTACATCGATAAAATAATTCTGAAAGAAGATATTGAATGGGAGGGACTATTTAATTTTTTCCAAAAAGTTAAGTTTATTAAAAAATTTAAATTTACACATGCTTTAATGCTTCTACCTTCCGAAAGCGTAAACTATCTTCTATTCTTTGCGGGAATAAAAAACCGGATAGGAGTTGGTTATAAGTTTTATCAGTTTATAACATTTGTAAAAGGAGTCAGCCGCCATAAATATATTCCATTAAGACATGAGGCTGATTACTGCATGGACTTAGCAAGAACAATCGGCATAAAATCAAATAATTTAAATACGGAAATATTTTTAAGTGATGATGAAAATATTGAAGTGAAAAAACTTAAGGAAAAGTTAGTCAATAACAATAATATTTTAATTGGTATTCACACAACGAATGGAAATTCAGCTCCTAATTTAAATGAAGATGACTATCTTAAACTTATTAAATTACTGCAGCAAACTAATTGTTTTAAAATAGTTATAACAGATAATTCAATACCTATAAAACTTCAAAACATTGAAGATGTTGAATATCCGAATGTCGAGTCCGATTTAAGAAAAACTATTTTAAGTATTGCTTCTTTGGATTGTCTGATTTCTTCAAGTACAGGCCCTATGCATATAGCCGCTGCGCTTAGAGTGAAAACTATTTCGATGTTTTGCCCATTAACTGCTTGTTCACCAAAATTATGGGGGCCGCTTGGTAATACAAATAAAATAATATTACCAGAAGATAATTACTGTTCTGTAAAATGTCCTGGCGATCCGAAGATTTGTACATTTAACGGTGAAAGTGAGATGATGATTGAAAATATTATCAAATCACTAAAAGATCTTTTTTTAGATAATAAATGTTTAAACTCATCAAGCAATTAAATTTGATCAATTTTATTTGGCAAGTTTTTTTAAGAAAAGAATTATATCGGGGGCTACAGTCCAAATATTGAGTTTCACAGAAAGGATAATTGAATCTTTTTATTAAAATTTATAGTACCTGATTTTTTAATTTTCCTGCACACTAATATTTAATTTTATCTTCGGGCTGTTCTTTTCATTATAAACAATAAAATCTCGAATGCTGACGTTAATAAAAGGAAGGCTACGCCGGTTTTAACATCGGTTAAATATATCATGAATTTCATTATTACAGATATCTCATAAATACACGGAACAAAATAAAATATTAGAAAAGGAACAAACAATTGATACCCGCTTAGTTATTGCTAGTAAGTTAAAGCGGGTATCTTTAGATATTTTGATAAAATTTACTTAAGTAGTATCATTTTCTTAACAGTAAAGAAATTTTCGTCACTGTTACTTGTTGCTTTTATCGAATAAAAATATACTCCCGATGATAAGTTTGTTGCATTCCATCTTAGCTCATAATTTCCGGATCTTTTCATTCCATTAACCAGTGTTGTCACTCTTTGACCTATCGCATTATATATATCTATTCTTACCTGACTTTCTTCAGGGACTGTATATTCTATTACTGTCGATGGGTTAAATGGATTTGGATAATTTTGATATAATTTAAAACTTTTTATCGTGCTGCCCAATCCTGTTATTTCGGTTATTCCTTTCTTTATAGTAAATGTGGTGTCACTTTGATCGGTTACATTCGGACTAATTTATACTTGTTACACTTATCCTGTATGTAGAATCCATTTGTATTGTTGACGGTACTTGCCAGCTTATCGCATTCGTTCCCGATATTATTGAATCCCCGATTACACTTACTACTGTATTATCTTTTACCAAATCTACATTTACACTATCGCTTATATTTGACTGCCATCTAATTACATATGTTGAATCATTATTTAACTTTTCACCACCATTTGGATACAAAACCTTTAAATAAGGCGATGATGTCATAAATCTTTCTACTTTTGACCAGTCACTTGTCCCGGCTGCATTAGTGTTGTTTACTCTCCAATAATATGTTGTATTATTTGTAACTGAGCTAATCGTATAAGATGTTGAATTTAAGTTTGAATTATCTACCTCTAAACTGCTGAATGATGCAACAGTAGACACTTGCAAGTGATAAGTCTGAACTATACCTCTGGTCCCCCATACTAATTTTACTGACGCTAACCCATTTACAATTTCACTGTCCTTTGGTGTAATTGGTACCGGCGCATATGCTGAGTCTATGGTTTGAGGTACACCAAATGCAAAATCTCCTAAAATAGAAGTTGTAAAGGTCAGTTCGTCTTTTGCAGAATCATAACTTGTTGCAAGCGCTGTAAAGGTATTATTGCTGTCTGATCTTGCATATACTACCGTCTCCTTAGGATTTGTTATTGCCGGATAGTACTTTAAATTTACCACTACATCTCCGGTATATGAATTTATTCCCGATCCCTGTATCTTGAAGTAATTGGAATACATGTTTGGAGCAGTTGTAGTAAATTCAGAATTTACCGGTGCATAATTATAACGTATAACTGTTGCAAAGGCATATAAGAAAGAATTTAGCTGATTAAATGTTATCTTAACACCGGTTGAATCATTACTGTTGTTAAAACTATATGAATTGCCTTGAAGTATTTCTTGAGTTACTAATGCTTCTGACTGTTGGCTTACCCAGGGATATTTATATGAACGATACGAAAACTCTCCTGCAGGCAAGGAAAATTCAAGTGCTATTGAATTGTCGGGATGAACTTCTGTAAAAGTAGGTATTCCATTTGTTGCAGAAGCTATCCCCCAACCGATAATAGTATTACCATTGGGAAGTCTTTCTACTGAACCCATTGCAAAAGCGTAAATATCCGGCGTATGCCTATATTCCCAAACTAGTGTTGCGGTTTTATTTTGTTCATCTAATTTATATTCAACTCCACGAGAGTAGTTTGGAGAATGCTGATTACCATTATCAAATAATGTTATATCTCCATTGGGCAGAACACTCACATCGTGTTGATAGGAAAAGTATGTAGGTGCATTTTCTGCATGTTCATTAATAAAAGTAAAATCGTTAAGCTTACCACCCAATACCCACATTATGTTACCAGTTTGACGATTGATTTTTACAATACTTGAAAGGTGCCTCATAGAAACAAGAATATTACCATCATTGTCAATGGCTAATGCATTTGCATGAATTAAATCCACATTAAGTGATGCTAGATCAAAATATGAAGCGGTAATGGGCAGATAATCCCAGCTTCTCCATTGGAAAACAACATTCTTAGATGCATCGAGTTCCTGCACTACGACACCAGTTACAATTGCATCGGGATTACCATCAGGTACAACTTGACTCATATCAACTGGTTCTGGGTCGTTTGCAAATAATACTGCGTGACCGTTTGGTAGAAGCAAACAATCGTGTCCATTTGTATTATATCCATTGCCGCATTGCAAGGTATCTATTGGGGTAAATGATGTGTCTAATATTATTCTTTGACCACTACCCTTTAGGTTATAAGAAAGGTCACCATTTGGTTCCATCTTAAATAGATTTGCAGATTTTGGAAGTGCCAAATATTTAACAGCACTTCCATTATTACTAAAAATCATAATATAATTTCCAATAGATGCATTGGTTTTTTGTGATTGATTCGCAATAAATAAATCCCCAGGAGCAGGATTATTAGAAGTATCTACTGTTACTTGAGGGAAATCTGATGGTAAAGAATTTACAGTTGAAACACTCGATAATGATTTATTCTTTGGTATAGTATAATTTTGATTATTGCCAATCTGCTCTTCATTTTTATATGATAAAGTATTTTCATTTATTGGTTGTGATAAAGGTGTTGTATGAAACTGAAATGATATTTTAGAAAATTCAGTTCCATTAATTGTTTTTATACCCGGATTTACAGTTACATTTATAACTTCATTGGGTGCAAATTTAACACTTGGCAAAAACAATATTGTTTTATTATCATCCGATAATTTTACAACACCGGTATGGTTACCGCTTAGACTTCCTTTAACTATAAATTCATTTTGAGAAAGACTTGACTGCTCAATATATTCGCTAGATTTTAAAATTATATTAGTACTAAGAGATACTAGATTTGAATTATCTTTGGGTGAGATATATTCGAAGGTTTGAGGGAATAATAAACCGGTTCCCAGAAAAAATATAACTAATAAAAAGTAATTTAATGCTTTCATTGAAGCTCCTGGCTTTGTATTAAATAATATTTCATTAAATTATGAAGGAACGTAAGTTAAAATAGTATGCAAATTTTTGGCAAATTTGATATTTCTAAACAAAAGCAGCACAAATTACGAAAGAAATAACATAATAGTTAATAGACACAAAAATTTATTTTTGAGTCTGTAAAATTATTTACACTCCTGATATCGACGAATTTTATCTAAAAACTTATTATTACATATTTAAGAATTAAATAAATAATTTTGAAATTTAGTAGATATTTTTAGTGCTTCAAAATATATCCTCTATTTTTTCTTGATTGTACATAGAAAAGGAACAAACAATTGATACCCGCTTAGTTATTGCTAGTAAGTTAAAGCGGGTATCTTTAGATATTTTGATAAAATTTACTTAAGTAGTATCATTTTCTTAACAGTAAAGAAATTTTCGTCACTGTTACTTGTTGCTTTTATTGAATAAAAATATACTCCCGATGATAAGTTTGTTGCATTCCATCTTAGCTCATAATTTCCGGATCTTTTCATTCCATTAACCAGTGTTGTCACTCTTTGACCTATCGCATTATATATATCTATTCTTACCTGACTTTCTTCAGGGACTGTATATTCTATTACTGTCGATGGGTTAAATGGATTTGGATAATTTTGATATAATTTAAAACTTTTTATCGTGCTGCCCAATCCTGTTATTCCGGTTATTCCTTTCTTTATAGTAAATGTTGTATCACTCTCATCGGTTACACCGGATATTTATACTTGTTACACTTATCCTGTATGTAGAATCCATTTGTATTGTTGACGGTACTTGCCAGTTTATCGCATTCGTTCCCGATATTATTGAATCCCCGATTACACTTACTACTGTATTATCTTTTACCAAATCTACATTTACACTATCGCTTATATTTGACTGCCATCTAATTACATATGTTGAATCATTATTTAACTTTTCACCACCATTTGGATACAAAACCTTTAAATAAGGCGATGATGTCATAAATCTTTCTACTTTTGACCAGTCACTTGTCCCGGCTGCATTAGTGTTGTTTACTCTCCAATAATATGTTGTATTATTTGTAACTGAGCTAATCGTATAAGATGTTGAATTTAAGTTTGAATTATCTACCTCTAAACTGCTGAATGATGCAACAGTAGACACTTGCAAGTGATAAGTCTGAACTATACCTCTGGTCCCCCATACTAATTTTACTGACGCTAACCCATTTACAATTTCACTGTCCTTTGGTGTAATTGGTACCGGCGCATATGCTGAGTCTATGGTTTGAGGTACACCAAATGCAAAATCTCCTAAAATAGAAGTTGTAAAGGTCAGTTCGTCTTTTGCAGAATCATAACTTGTTGCAAGCGCTGTAAAGGTATTATTGCTGTCTGATCTTGCATATACTACCGTCTCCTTAGGATTTGTTATTGCCGGATAGTACTTTAAATTTACCACTACATCTCCGGTATATGAATTTATTCCCGATCCCTGTATCTTGAAGTAATTGGAATACATGTTTGGAGCAGTTGTAGTAAATTCAGAATTTACCGGTGCATAATTATAACGTATAACTGTTGCAAAGGCATATAAGAAAGAATTTAGCTGATTAAATGTTATCTTAACACCGGTTGAATCATTACTGTTGTTAAAACTATATGAATTGCCTTGAAGTATTTCTTGAGTTACTAATGCTTCTGACTGTTGGCTTACCCAGGGATATTTATATGAACGATACGAAAACTCTCCTGCAGGCAAGGAAAATTCAAGTGCTATTGAATTGTCGGGATGAACTTCTGTAAATGCAGGTATTCCACTTTTGGCGGATGCATCACCCCAGCCAATTATGGTATTACCGTTTGGCAATCTTTCTACTGATCCCATAGCATCGGCATAAATATCCGGTCTATGTCTATATTCCCAAACTAGTGTTGCGGTTTTATTTTGTTCATCTAATTTATATTCAACTCCACGAGAGTAGTTTGGAGAATGCTGATTGCCGTTATCAAATAATGTTATATCTCCATTGGGCAGAACACTCACATCGTGTTGATAGGAAAAGTATGTAGGCGCATTTTCTGCATGTTCGTTTATAAATGTAAATTCATTTTGTTTCCCGCCTAAAATCCATATTATGTTTCCGGTTTGGCGATTTATCTTTACAATACATGAAAGATGCCTCATAGAAACAAGTATATTACCATCACGATCAACTGCTAATGCGTTTGCATGAATTAGATTTATATTTGATGAAGTTAGGTCAATATATGAATCGGTAATTGGAAGGTAATCCCAACTGCGCCACTGAAAAACTACATTCTTTGATGCATCGAGTTCCTGCACAACAACTCCGGTTACTATAGCGTCCGGATTACCGCCAGGTACAACCTGACTCATATCAACCGGTTCCGGATCGTTTGCAAATAATACTGCGTGACCGTTTGGTAGAAGCAAACAATCATGCCCGTTTGCTTTATACCCGTTGCCGCATTGCAAAGTATCAATCGGAGTAAATGATGTATCCAAAATTATCCTTTGACCATTCCCCTTTAGGTTGTATGAAAGATCTCCGTTCGGTTCCATTTTAAATAAATTAGCAGATCTTGGAAGTTCCAGATAATTTACTGCACTTCCATTATTACTCAAAATCATAAGATAACTTCCAATAGATGAGCCGGCATTTCGCGATTGATTTGTTATAAAAATATCACCGGGCGCTGGATTGTCTGATGTATCTACCGTTATATGCGGAAAATTTAACGGTAAAGAATCGACTGCAGACACACCTAATAATGGTTTATTCTTTATCAAAGAATAATCTTGATCGTTTGTTATTGGCTCTTTTTTATAATATGATAAAGTATTTTCATTAATTGGTTGGGATAATGTTGTCGTATGGAATTGGAATGATACTTTAGAAAATTCAGTTCCATTAATTGTTTTTATACCCGGATTTACAGTTACATTTATAACTTCATTGGGTGCAAATTTAACACTTGGCAAAAACAATATTGTTTTATTATCATCCGATAATTTTACAACACCGGTATGGTTACCGCTTAGACTTCCTTTAACTATAAATTCATTTTGAGAAAGACTTGACTGCTCAATATATTCGCTAGATTTTAAAATTATATTAGTACTAAGAGATACTAGATTTGAATTATCTTTGGGTGAGATATATTCGAAGGTTTGAGGGAATAATAAACCGGTTCCCAGAAAAAATAGTATAGCTAATAAAAAGTAATTTAATGCTTTCATTGAAGCTCCTGGCTTTGTATTAAATAATATTTCTTTAGATCAAACACGGCTTCTCTCAAATAAAAGTGAAGAGAAAATTGAAACCCTTAATTGGGGGTTTCATTAAGATATGAAGGAACATATTTTATAATAGTGAGTTAATTTTTAGAATATTTGATATTATTAAATCAGGCTAACACGAAATAAGATAAAAAATCTAGCCAGTAAAAGACGCTCTTATTATTATAATTTAAGATTACTCAAACTCAGTAAATTTTAGATTCATATAGATACTAATTTTGTGAATATGTTAAAATCAATTATTAAATTTAAGAGATTATTGATGTGCTCCAAAATAAATTCCTTATTTTTTTCTTGATTGTATTGGAAAAAGAATTTACTTTGTATAAAAATTGTAATACGTATTGTATTTACTAGTTTTCATTCATTCTTTGCGGATATCAAAATATTTATTAGACCATTAATTTCTCTTTAAGATAGATTCATAAATCTTTGAATAAAAAATTATAAGGTGATAAAATGAAACGAAAGATTTCATTTGTTAAAGGGCTTACAGTATTCTCTCTTTTAGTGATGCTTTTTTGGGGAATTTATTTATATAAATCTCCTGATGTTCGCAATGGTCAAAATTCTAATTTTATGCATACCTACTTAATTAAAATACCGGCCGATGCAAACATTTGTCCGTATGTATTAATGTCTAAGTCTCATGGAAGACTTCATATGATAGATAATTCCAATTGTACTTGTCCGTATGCAGCACATGATACTTACCTAACCACAAGATGCAGTGATGAAAACTCAGTTCTTGCTTTATTTCCATCTTCTTTGAAAAGCAAATTGCAAATAATGGTCATTGATAATTTCCATAATAAAATTTATCCGAAATCTCTTCAGAATCAAATTCACATCGCAGGACTATAATCATAATAAAAAATATTATTAAAACTATTCTGGAATTTATGATTATTTCAATTTAATTATTCTTTTTGAAGGGTAATTAAAATGAAAGATAAAAATACTTTTAATAACAGAACAACTTAGTTACTTTTCATTTAAGATATACTTTCAATTCAATATTCTGCTTCTATTACTTCCACTAAATTAAGGTTTTTACTATCACTAACCTTAAAATCATAATTATCCCCTCTCATCCGGAAAGAAGAACAAAATTTTCCTAATACTTCTATTATTAGCTGAAATATGGCCTTTTTCTCTAAAACGAGAAGGATATAAGCGATTTCTCACCTATGGAAAGTTGAAATAAAAATATTGATGAATTTCCTTACAATTCTTTGGTTTGCTTTTTGATAGAATGTATGCGATAAGTTTTAATTACTTGATTTTAAGTAAACTAATTGTTCGGGGTAAAGATGAAAATTAAATTACTAATAACTGTTTTTTCAATCATACTGATCTCATCTATCGCCTTTAGCCAGGATTACTATTTAGGTGTTGGCAATGGAAGTGAGCCTCAGGGTACATCGTGCTCTTCATGTCATCAGATAGGAAATATTGCACCACCAATTTACAATAGTTGGAAATTAACAAAACACGCACAAGCTTACGATTCATTAAAAAATATTTTGAATTATTCTTGCTTGAAATGTCATACTACAGGATGGAATGATACATTAACAAATTACGGCGCAGATGAATATGTAAAAGCAGATACAGGCGCTCCTCATGGTTATGTAATTACAGATTCGGTTAATTTTTATAAAAAAGCTAACGTTCAATGTGAAGACTGTCATGGTCCTCTAGGAACACAAGATAATCAATTAAGTAAAAACCACTGGCCTTTTATAACAGGATATACAAATAAACCGAATTATTCCGCTCAACTCTGCGGTTCATGCCATTCAGGCCATTCGCCGTATCTGGAAGAATGGTCAATGTCTGCACATGCTCAATCAACTGCTCCTTCCCTTTCTTTTGTTGTTAAAAATAAAGCATGTGTAAGGTGCCATGTTGCACAAAACTTTGTTTTATATATGAAAGATCCGGCTGCATATAAAGATACAATACTAGTTACAGGCAGTGATATTCAGCCAATTACATGCGTAGCTTGCCATGATCCTCACAGTGCTAAAAACCCCGGTCAGTTACGGTTAGCAATTTCAAGCAATAAAGTAATTTGCGATGAATGCCATTATGCAGAAATGGATTCTGTAAATGTAAATTCAGCACCTCATGAACAATCAGGTTTGGCTTTAAGCGGAGATAAGAATTTCGGATACAGGTACCCCGGACACACATACATCAATTCTGCTCACACTTATGCAGCGACAGAAAGATGTATTAATTGCCATGTTTATATGGGGCCAAACTCTGACGGCTCAACAAACGAAGGACATACTTTTAAACCTAGAGTAGAAGCATGCGAAACTTGTCATAGCGATTTTACATCCGTAGTAAACGTTGCTGATTCAGCAAAGATGTTTGACTATGACGGTGTACAAACCGCAACTGACAGTTTAATGAATATTCTCCAGGCTAAACTTAGTGCCGCAAGTACTGCAGACTCTGCAACGATGCTGTTTAAGGAAGCAAATTATAATCTTTTAGCAGTTCAGTCTGATGGAAGTCATGGAATTCACAATACAAGGTTAATACAAGCTTTATTGAAGGATGCAATAGCAAGCTTTAAGCCTACTGGAATTCAGCAAGAACAAAGCATTCCAATAACATTTGAATTAAGCCAAAATTATCCTAATCCATTCAATCCGACAACTACTATTAAGTTCTCCATACCAAAAGCCAGTAACGTAAAGATTATTATTTATGATGCTGTAGGTAGAGAAGTAAAAACATTAGTTAATTCTTATTACACACAGGGTAATTATAATGTTGAATGGAATGCAAATTCTTTTGCTTCGGGCATTTACTTTTATAGATTGACAGCAGGCAATTTCAATATGGTTAAAAAAATGATTCTGCTTAAGTAATTTAGTTCCGAGGAGAGTTCACATTAGCTATATATTTAGCAAGGTGAACTCTCTTCTTAAACCCACATGCTATAATAAAATGTTAATGTACTAAAATAAACAGGAGGTATAATGTTTAAGAAAATTCTCATAATGTCTGCCTTTTTAATAGCTCCCTTAATGTTTGCGGCAAATACTGATTCAACAACCACCCCACAACACGGTTTCGTAGGAACCAAAACTTGCGGTATGTGTCATCATACAGAAAAACAAGGGAAACAGTTAGAAATCTGGCAAAACAGCAAACATGCACAGGCATACAAAACTCTTGAGTCTGATGAAGCAAATAAAATTGCTAAAGAAAAAGGCTTCACAACTCCAGCAGTTAAAACAGCAGCTTGTTTGAAATGCCATGTAAGCGGAAACAATGTTGATGCTTCTTTATTAGGGAAAAACTTTAAAGTTGAAGACGGTGTCCAGTGCGAAACTTGCCATGGTGCAGGTGCAGATTATAAAAGTCTTAGTGTTATGAAAAACAAAAAAGAAGCAATTGAAAAAGGTCTTGTAATTCCTGATATAAAAACTTTTTGTGTAGAATGCCATAACTCTGAAAGCCCAACCTGGAAAAAAGGTGAAACATTTGATGCTGATGCAATGTGGGCTAAAATTAAACATGACATTCCTGCATCCAAATAAGTTATATGATATGTTAAGTTTTACTTATAGAAGAATAGAAGTATTAAAATGAAAAAAATAATCATCCTCGTTTGCAGTCTACTTTTTATTTCTGTTTCGATATTTCCCCAGGGAGTAAATGTTAACGGTAATTTTTCTTCTTCGGTTTATTCATTCCAAAGATTTGATACGGTTAATGTTTCTCAAAATTATCTCAGCTCGTTTCAGATGTTGAATTTAAATATCAACAGAGGAAATTTTTCACTTAGATCTAACATGAATTTTGAAGCAGATTTAGCTAGTCAATTAGACGGGAATCCGAAATTAAGATTTTATAACTTATATTTTGAAGGTAGAGATTTATTTAAGCTTGCAACAGTAAAACTTGGCAGACAACCTTTATTTAATAGTGTGGCCGGCGGACTTTTCGACGGCCTCACTTTAGATTTAAGAAAAAGCCATTACAAATTAACTGGTTACTACGGCGGCAATGTTCCTGCTTATCAAAAACTCCAGCTAATAAGTAATTGGAACGATAATTTTATTTTGGGCGGAAAGTTTACTACTGATGTTATAAAAAATACTCAAGTATCATTAAGCTATATTAATAAAAATTTTAAGCCCGAACCTTATTGGGCTACAAGGCTTGATGCTGCTTTAAATCCTATCCAAGTGTTAATTGAGAATAATTCTTATCAATACCAGTTTGCTTCTGCAGCAGTTTATTATGATTTGGAAAATTCATTCTCTGTAAATTCCAGATATGATTACGATTTGAACTTTAACAAAACATCAAAATTTGAACTCGATGGAACAGTTCCGGCAACTCAGAATATTACTCTGAATTTTTATTATAACTATAGAGCACCTTTAATAAGCTACAATTCTATTTTTTCTGTTTTTGATTACGGCAATACACAGGAAATGGAAGTAGGTGCTGATTATATAATTAATAAGTTTTTTACATTTTCCGGCAGGTACGGAGATGTCATTTATCAAGATGCTAATTCACAACGGGTTAGCGTCGGGTTAATCTCAAATTTTGGAAGCTTTAATTATAGAAGAACTTTTGGATATGCTGGAGAGTTAGATGCTCTTTCACTCTACACTTCGCATAGCTTTTTAAAAGGTTTATTAACGCCATCTATCGGAGTTTCATACACAAAATACAAATTATCCGAATCATCGGATCCTAATAATTTAACATCGATTTTAGCTGGTGTAAATGTCCGGCCTTTAGGATTATTATCTTTCGATCTTCAAGGGCAATTCATGAACAACTCCATATACAAAAATTATTATACGTTTTTCTTAAAGCTCAATTACTGGTTTAATTCTAATTTTTAACTGATGTAATATGAAATTAAAACACGTTTACTTCTCTCTGTTTACAATAATCACCGGTATTATTCTCTTTACTGCATTCTCGGCAAATAATACAACCAATGACAATTCAGGGAATAAAGGTTTAATTAAGTTTTCACATAAAACACATAAAGATGTTGGTGATTGCACAACCTGCCATTCTTCTGTTCAGAAAAGCAAATCATTAGAGACAATGACATTACCAAGTCATGATGATTGTTCAACATGTCATGATGTGAGTGATGAGAAAAATTGTACAACTTGCCACTATGATAACGTATTCGAATCTTTAATAAATAAGAAAACTGAATTAATATTTGATCATAGTTTTCATCTGGATAAAGAAAAATTACAATGCGAAACTTGCCATAAAGGAGTTTACGATTCAGATTATGCTGAGGATGCACCGAACGGTTTTCCAAATATGGAAACATGTTACTCATGCCATAACAACACAGGTACTGCACCAAATACATGTACAACGTGTCATATTTCTACAGCCAATTTACTTCCTCAATCACATAAAAGTAAATCGTTCATTTCGACTCATAAGTTTGCAGCAAGAGAATTAAATTCTAATTGCGCAATGTGCCATGACGATGCTTCATGCGAGGACTGCCATGCGGCTACGACTATGATAAAACCTGGTTATACTCCTAATGATAAAAACCCTGCACAGGGATTTGCACCTTACTCCCCTTCTTCATCACCAAACGGAGTTAAGCAGCAAAAACTTACAAGGGTTCATGGGTTAGATTATAGATTCACACACGGGATTGATGCAATGGGTAAAACAGCTGAATGCCAATCATGTCATCAGCTTAACACATTCTGCACAACATGCCATCAATCCAAAACCGGCGAAAATGCTCTTGGTGGTATAGCTCCATTTTCACATTTGAAACCTAACTTTATGATAATTGGTGTTGGATCCGGCGGAGGCCAGCATGCTGTGCTTGCCAGAAGAGATATTGAAAGCTGCGCAGCCTGTCATGATGTTCAAGGAGGAGATCCAGTTTGTATAAAGTGCCACACTGATCCCGACGGCATACAAGGTACAAATCCACGCACGCATGAACCGAATTATATGAGAGATATTCATGGAGATTGGCACAGCAGCGAAGGTTCTATTTGTTTTAATTGCCATACTAATACTCATCAAGCCGGAGTTGGTTTCTGCGGCTATTGTCATGGTTCTAATGCACACTGATAAATTATGGAAACAAAAATGAAATATTACTTATTCAATATTCTGTTAACTCTAACTTTAAGTATTTTATTAATGAGTTGCAGCGATTTGCAAAATAATATACCGGTAACACCCAAATTATCTGTTCATGCAGTTGGATTTGCAAATCCGGATTCTTCTAATTTTCATGGAAATTATATAAAAGATAATAATTGGAATTTACAGTACTGCCAATCATGCCATGCAGCAAATTTTAGCGGAGGTACTACAGGAACGAGTTGTAATTCTTGCCATACAGAACCGGAAGGTCCTTTAGCATGCAATACATGTCATGGAGATCCAAAAGATCCATCCAGAATAGCTCCGCCTAGGGCAATTAATGGGGATACCTCCACAACAAATCTTGGAGTTGGTGCACATACCAGTCATCTCTATGCAGATTCACTAACCAACAATGTAAAGTGCGATAATTGTCATAATGTGCCGACATCAGTTTATTCACCCGGGCATTTAGTTACTCAATACCCTGCACCTGTAGAATTAAAAGGATTAGCTACAGCAAACCAGGCATCAAACGCTACATTTAACCCAGATAATGCTACTTGTTCTAATACTTACTGTCATGGTAATTTTGCTTATTATAAAGATTCCGCAGCCTCAGAAGATCAATGGGCATTTACTAGCGACAAGATTGTTGGAAATAATGTTACAGTTACCTGGAATAAAGTTGACGGAACACAAGCACCATGCGGTTCCTGTCATGATTTACCTCCAAAAGGCCATATTGGTTACCAGCAGATACCGGTTAATGAATGTGTAGTTTGCCACCAAGGTGTTGTTGATGAAGAAGGACATATTATCGATAAAGATAAACACATTAATGGTAAGGTAAATGTTAGGGGTAATTAAATAATCTATCATATTACTTTTGCATTATTAAAGCCGCAGTATTGCGGCTTTTCATTTTTTAAAGCTAACAGACTAACGTTGAGAATATTTTTTAATATTATTAATTAATCAATTAAGAATTGGCAATAATTAAATTATAATATGATGCAGGTCAACTAATAGTATAATGAGGGGCTTTATCCGAGTCTCTATTGAAATTATAATTTTAGTTTAGTATAATTACGTCAAATTCCGCGGGGCTTTCTTAAGCAATCGAGGGAAAAAGAATCCCGCGGTTTCCTCAATTGCTAAGAACTTAGGTAGTTAAGAACTTAAATGTCTTTTAGCTCTGACCACCACCCGCGGCGATTATTTTTGTTTCACCTTTCTCAATTATTTCAATAATTTTATTTAAAAAATAAAAAGGCTTCCTCATAAGTCAGTTCAAAATCTAACTTATTGAGAAAGCTTAAAAACGAATTTGTATTTAGATTAAAAGATAAAAACAAATTTTATTTTGCTGCCGGGTTCTTCTTCAAAGTTGACAAACCCAAAATTAAATATAAAGGACATGATCCCATAATTCCCGTGAATAATGGAATAATACCTATCAATCCCCACCAGCTTTGATAGATAATCCCCAATAAGATAACTGCCACACCTAAAATTACTCTAAAAACTTTATCTACATTTCCAACATTTTTTTTCATTTCTTACTCCTTTTAATTTTTAAGTATCGATATTTATAAAAACTAACTTATAATGTAATACATAAATAAAGGAAATGTTTCTTTAATGTCAGTGACAATGTTACATAACTAAATAAATTTTGTCTTTTTATTCAGCCGCCCTATATCATTGATTTTAATTGAACCTCTTAAAAGAGAAATTATTTTATCATTTTCCATATCTTTTAATATTCTGCTTACAACTTCACGTGAAGTACCCAATTCATCAGCTATTTGATGATGAGTTACTTTGAGTTGACTGCTGTCTTGAGGAATATTGGAAATTAAATACTCGGCAATTCTTGTATCCATCCGTTTGAATGCAACTTCTTCGACTACTGAAATTACAAGTGCCAATCTTTTAGATAAAAGTTCAAATATATAATCCCGCCACGATTCATATTTATCCATCCAATCTCTGAAAACTTGTGAAGGGATTATTAAGACTTCCACATTTTCATCAGCTATAGAAATAGCAGGGAAATTCTTTTTACTTAAAATACACGAAGCAGTCAAAATACATCCCTCACCTTTTTCAAGATGATATAAAGTGATTTCTCTTCCGCTTTCACTAACCTTATAAACTCGAACTTTCCCGGATAATACGATTGCCATATAATTACAGCTATCCCCTTCCATAGAAATGAATTGGCCTTTAGGGATTGATTTCTTAAGCGCATATTTTTGAAATGAGGATTTAATATCTTGATTCAGGATCATTTAGAAACTTTAAGTTTTCAGCAGCTAATTTGAATAAGATTTCATCTTCCAATTTATTTTTCCCCGTTATTATTTAAAAAATATTCTATTATAATATTTGAATCGGACAATGGATCCGTTGAAATTTGTACAGTGTTTTTATTATTAACAGATGTAGTAAGTCTTTCAGCTGCCAATCTTATTTCAACCTTAAGCGGTTTATAATCTTTAACTTCATTTAATAAGGTCATTGCCGATTCGCCCCAATCCAATTCAGGATGAGACTCAAGCCAGTATGATATTGCAATTCCAGCTGCTCTTCTGGCACAAACTCTTGCTTTTCCTGCATTACCTTCTTTAAAGGCCTTTCTTGCCAACGAGAGCTCATTTTCAACATGCATTGTTGCAATTTCTTTTATCATGCTTTTCTTGTTATGTCCTTCCCGGCTAGATTACTCAAAACACTTTTAGCTTCTTCCGTAAGAACATATTTAATTTCGTTAGGGCAGCTAATTGAGATAAACATTTCGGCACCCGTGTTTTTTAGAATCGTCTTTATTTCACTAAGCTTAAAAGTTTCACCTTTATATTTTATAATATTTTTTTGTATGTCGATTTGATAAGATGACATTTCGTTTCACCGGAGTTTAATTATTCACATTAATATCAATTATTTAATATTTAATATAATTATTTAATTGAAAATAAAATTAGATTACAATTTATGAAAGAGGAAATAAGGCTTATACGGGATTTATAAACCCGGCATATTTTTGAGGATATAAATAATTTCAGCAGATAGTTTATATTTTAATCAAGATAGTTTATTTTGCTTTTTATTTATTCATTCATTTTTAAATCACTCAATTTGGGAGAATCAAAAAGGTAAATTATGAATGCATTAGAGGTTCACAATCTTGTCAAAACATTTCGGCAGTGTACGTGCGGTGGATAATGTTTCCTTTTCAGTTCCTGAAGGATCTGTATTTGGACTTATAGGAAGAAATGGCGCCGGTAAAACAACTACAATTAGAATGATGATGAATATTTATCTTCCAGACAGCGGAGAAGTTGTTTTACAAGGGACAAAAATCGGGCAAGAGTTTAGAAACAAAGTCGGCTATCTTCCCGAAGAGCGAGGGCTATATAAGAAAATGAAAGTGCTTGAAACACTTTTGTACTTTGCAGAATTAAAAGGTAAAACCGGCAAAGATGTTGAAAAGAAAGCATCTTATTACCTTGAAAGATTTCAGTTAAGCGACAGGAAAAACTCCAAGCTTGAAGATCTCTCAAAAGGCAACCAACAAAAAATTCAATTTATAACAACAATTTTACATGATCCGGAATTCATCATACTGGATGAACCTTTTTCCGGTTTAGACCCTATAAACATTGATCTCCTGAGAGAAATAATTCTCGAGCTTAAACAAAAAGGACGCGTAATAATTTTTTCAACTCACTTAATGGATTTTGCGGAAAAGATGTGTGACCACATTGTCATGATTGATAAGGGAAAAATTATTTTGGACGGCGCTTTAAAAGACATAAAAATTAAACATGCTCAAAAAAATGTAAGCTTAAATTATGAAGGAGATATTTCGTTTTTAAAGAACAACCCAATGGTGGATCATATAGAAGATTTTGGAAACACTACGGGAATAAAAATTAAAGATGCCTCACAAATTCAAGAGTTATTGAGGTTGTTGGTTGAGAACAATATAACAGTTAAGAAATTCAGTGCAAACGAAATCTCTCTGCAGGAAATCTTTGTAGAATTAGCCGGAGGAAACGGTAATAGCAATAAAAGTGCGGAGGCAAGTTATGTTTAATAATAGAGTAATTGCCGTAATCAAACGAGAATTAAGAGAAAAGTTATTCAGCAAGACTTTTATTTTAATGACGCTTTTAATTCCAATCTTATTATTCGGAATATTAGCATTTCAAACTTTCTTATATACTTCCGGAGGAAATGAAAAGGCTAATTTGGAAATAGTCTCTCAATCTCCAGAAATCACCACAGCATTGCAGAATTCCTTTTCACAATCCAGGTTAATGATAAATGGGAAAATTAGAGTAACCTGCTTAACTCAATCTAAAAATGAATTTCTTAATTCACTAACCACTTCTAAAAAGAATATATTAAATGATAAGTTAACAGGTATAATTTTTATTCCCGATTCAGCACTTCAAAATAAACAGCTGGAATACTATTCTAAAAACCCAAACAATAATTCATTATTTTCAAAATTAAAAGACCCGATAAATAAGGCTTTAATTGATTTGCATTTTTCAGGCAAAAATCTTACTGAATCAGAAATAAATTTTGCAAGGGCTGGGGTTGACTTTAACGGTTTTAGAGTATCAAAAGATGAAAAAATAAAGGAAGAGGGTGCTGGGAATTCTATTGTATCATTTTTACTTACTTTTCTATTGTATTTCAGTCTTATTTTTATGGGAACTATGATGATGCGCTCCGTTGTACAGGAAAAAAATAACCGCATTGTAGAAGTTTTACTCTCATCTGTTAACAGCAATGAACTTATGATTGGGAAAATTTTAGGTACTGGAATTACCGGGCTGCTGCAGATGGCCATCTGGATGATTCCTCTTTTTGTTGTAATTTCATCCAGCTACTTTATGCTGCCGAAAGAATATATGCCTGATATGAATTCAGGTGAAATATTTTATTTCTTGTTTAATTTCTTCGTAGGCTTAATTACTTTCCTTGGATTATTTGCAACTGTAGGGGCAATTTTCGATAATGATCAAGATGCTCAGTCAGGAATCTGGCCTATAATGTTATTGATAATGATACCCTTTTTTATTGCAATATCAATGGTATCAAATCCTGAAAGCCAACTTGCTAAAATCGCATCTATGTTTCCTTTTGCATCTATCATTGTTATGCCTGCCAGACTGGTTTTAGTTGAAATACCTACATGGCAGTTCGTTTTATCAATTATTGTTTCATTAGGGACTATGATCACAATATTTCCAATTGCCGGTAAAATATATCGTGTGGGTGTTTTAAGAACCGGTAAAAAGCCGCAATGGTCAGAAGTAATAAAATGGCTTAAGTATAAATATTAACAAAATATGTTTTGCTAAATGTCTAATTGTTCTAATTTATAATTAATTCTTGCCAAAATTGATGCACCTTATTTCTGGTGCATCAATTTTTCTAATTTTTCAAACATTTTCTTATCAGTTCTTTTTAATTATAAATTCATTTTAGTTACGTAGAAATGAATTTTGATGTCCTATATTGTCATTCCCACGAAAGTGGGAATCTATTTCCTGCTTAATGAAATAATTTATAAGAATATTATTAATCTAAAATACTTTGACGTTAAATTTTTCATAGTCAAAGCAAATCAGCAGATTGACATCCAATTTCGGCAGAATCTTCCGGTCAGTTAAAACAAATCACAAAATAAAATCTTAATAATAATTTAATTGCTTTTAGCAATCTTCTTTATTAGGTTAAAACTACTAATTCTTCAATAAAGTGATTTTTGCTTAGCAGTAATTACTCTTACAAATTAACAGAACTTCCCGTCGTTTACTCACGTTCTTGTGTATTTTAATTCGATACGATTTGGTAACTAAGCTTAGATAATGTGAGAAATAATATTTTCGCAGTAGGATATTTAACTACAAATGATACGATAATTAAAAAATATATAAGGAGAATGTTATGAAAGAAGGCAAAGCAAAAATTCTTATTGCTGAAGATGAGCTTCTCGTAGCCTCGGATATCAAACAAAAACTTGAAGAAATAGGCTATGATGTCACTTCACTTGTCAGTACCGCATTAGAAGCTATTACGAGAGCTGAAACCGACAGGCCGGATTTAATATTGATGGACGTTCAACTCAGCGGGTCTTTGACAGGAATTGAAGCTGCTAATATAATATCGTATAAAAACAATCTGCCGATAATATTTTTAACTACTCCAGTGAATGAGCATCTAATTTCCGAAGTGAAAACGAGAATTAATCATGAACATTTATTGAAACCTCTTGCGGAACCTCAACTTAGTTTAACAATTGAAAAAGCCTTAATGAATTTTCGTACACAAACTGAATTAGCAAATAATAAATCGGCACAGCCAACTTCATACTCATATTGATTTATTTTTTATTTATAATCAATAATTAACTGAGATTTTAATTGAAGTTAAAAATTTTCTATACATTAATTCCTTTAGCAGCTGATGCAATTGCCGCGATATCTTCAAAAGGGACATGGTTCTTCCGGCCGCATTTCGGACAAACTATTTCCGGTTGTTTATAATCAGGCGGAACTTTCATTTTTAACCCGCACGCACATGTTATAAAAGCATATTTATTCACAGTCATCATAATATCACCCAATGACCTTTTTGCTTTTACTTTATCTATACCAGGTTGTTCAGCAGACGGCTGTTTAATTTGAATATTAGAATTATCCTTTAGACCTGATGGAGGTATAATTCTGGAACCTTTCCCTTTTACTAAACTAAAAGCTTCCTGATAATTTAAATAATTTGCACCGCCGGACATACTCCTTAAAATTTTTATTCTTTCAGATGTACGAGGATGAGTACTAGTTAAATCGGCCAGTTTCATTCCCTTTTTCTTCAAGGGATTTACAATATACATTGGGGCTGTTACTTTATTAGCAACTTTCAGATCTAAATCCGAAGATGAAATTTTTTCAAGAGCTGAAGCTAATCCTTCCGGATATCTAGTTAGCCTCGCTCCATTAGCATCTGCTAAATATTCCCGCTTTCTAGAAATAGCAAAATATAAAAGCTGCGCCAGGATCGGAGCAAGAATTGCAAATATTATGGCAATTACCATTATAATCATTTGTCCCTGGCCGCTGCTATTAGAAGATGAACTAGATTTATAACGGCCGGAAGTGCCCGAAGAGAACCACAATCCTCTTAAAAAAACTTCCGAGATTAAAACAATACTACCAAGCATAATACCTGCAAATGTCATCAACAGTATATCTCGATTAACTATATGCGACATTTCATGGGCTATTACTCCCTGAAGCTCATCTCTATTTAACCTGGATAATAAACCAGCAGTAACAGTTATAGCACTATTTTCGGGCTTTATTCCTGTTGCAAAGGCATTAGGTGCCGCTTCATTTATAATATATACTTTCGGCATTTTGGGTAAATTGGCTGCAATTTGCATTTCTTCGACTACATTAAACAACTGCTGGTGAACTTCGGGAGTAACTTCCTGAGCTTTACTGATAGATAGCAGAATTGAACTCCCGGAAAAATAGCTTATCAATGACAAAACAAACCAGATAAAAAGGGCTATTATTATTCCGAAGAAACCGCCGCCGTTGGGGATAAAGTAACTTCCTACTAAAAATCCTAACAGAACCAGGGCAATTCCCATAGTAACAAAAAGGATCATCGATTTTCGTCTATTGGCCTGAATTAATTCCCACATAATATTCTCTATAAAATTTTACACAATCAATTTATATCTTTTTATTGAAAACTAACTTTTGGCACTTCCCTATCCGCTTTATCTTCAACCTGGAAGAATTGTTCTTGTGTAAAATTAAACATACCAGCTAAAATATTTGAAGGGAACATTTGAATTTTATTGTTATAGAAAAGTACTTGATCGTTATAACTTTGACGGGAAAATGATATTTTGTTTTCCGTTGAAGTTAGTTCCTCTTGAAGAGCTAAAAAGTTTTGGTTTGCTTTTAAGTCGGGATAATTTTCGACAACCAGGAAAAATTTACTCATTGCTCCGCTTAACTCGCCTTCAGCTTTAGCTTTATCAGCAACGCCTGTTGCATTCATTGCCTGACTTCTGGCATTTGTTATATTTTGTAGTGTCTCACGTTCATGTGTCATATAACCTTTTACTGTTTCAATTAAATTAGGTATAAGGTCATGTCTTCTTTTAAGCTGAACATCTATTTGAGACCATGCATTCTTAACCTGATTTCTCAGTTTAATAAGTGAGTTGTACATGGAAACAATCATGAGCACAGCAAATACAATTAAAATAATGACTACTATTAAGAAACCCATATTACGCTCCGGTTTTATTTATGTTTAATTTATGTCCGAACATTTCTTTTATTAAAGTTAAAACTTTATTATGCTTGTCAAAGCTTCCTAATTCTAAAAGACTTTCAAGCTCGCCTCTGTCAAACCATAGTCCATGGTGATTTTTACATTGATCTATTAATACACTTTTATCATCGCCGCATAAAACCTTATCCATTTTTTTCCGGCATATCGGGCATTTCAAAGGCTTTTCTGAATTTGAGTTATCAACAGTAAATGTAGATAATAAGTGGTGTTTCGCTTCGGAATCTTCCAAGAGGATTTCCAACTCATCACCATCGAGCCAAATACCTTCGCATTGAGTACAATGGTCGATTTCAACATTGTTTAATTCTAAAATTACAAGCGGATGTTTACAGACAGGGCAATCCATTTTAAATCCAAATTATGTTAATACAAACTAATAAAATTTAATAGAAAAAATAAACTTTTTTCACCAGATTAAGTGTTTACTGAACACAATCACTTATTTATATACCATTTTAGACGAGTAATCTTGTACCATTGTTCAAAATATAATTTTTCCTATGGTTAAATAATGCAAACCGTTTTAACAAAACAAATTTGATTAAAATAATCTAAGCAAATGTTTTTTAGTGATGGGAAAAACAAATAATTTTATATCTCACTATTATTTTAAAATAAGGTTACTTAATTTAACTTCGTCTTTTTTGGAAAAATCATTTATGAGTGATAAAATCTAACAGATCAAAAGATAATTACCTATCAAAAGATCAATTGGAATAATTAATTCTGATTCTAAATGTAATTAAGACTTTCATTAAAACTGAGACTTAACTAATGGTACTCCCAATATTCATAATTAATAAGAGTTAAAATGAAAAAAATATTTATACTCATTTTAGGTATATTTTTTATATGCCAATTTTTCTCAATTTCTTTAGCCCAGAAGGAAAATGGTTATAATCCCCAAAAAGTTTTTGATCCTATGTTTGACAGTCAGCCTGGCAATTATTATCGTAGCGGAAGCGGGCAGCCGGGGCCGGGTTATTGGCAGAATAAATCCGATTATAAAATCTCAGTCAGATTAGATGAAAATAATGATGAAATATCCGGAGAAGATCAGATCACTTACACAAATAACAGCCCGGATAATTTATCTTATGTCTGGCTTCAACTGGATCAAAATCGGTTTAATGACAGTTCTAGAAGCGCACTGACTTCCCAACCGTCTTTTGAAAAAAATAAATTTAATGGCGGATACAATATTAAATCTGTCAAACTTAATTTTCATGGGAAGCTGTTGAATGCGGATTATTTAATTACAGATACTCGAATGCAGATTAAATTACCCGGCTATTTAAAACCTAAAGGTGACATATTAAAAATCATAATCGAATACTCATTTAAAGTAGCCCCTAAAAATTTAGGCCGATCAGGTTTTATGGAAACAAAAAACGGAAAAATATTTGATATTGCCCAATGGTATCCGCGTATGGCTGTATATGATGATTTAATCGGCTGGAATAATTTACCATTCCTAGGTGCTGGCGAATTTTATTTAGACTATGGAAATTTTGATTACTCAATAAATGTCCCCTGGGATATGATTGTTGTTGGTTCAGGTGAATTATTAAATCCTAAACAAGTTTTAACTTCTCATGAAATCAGTCAGCTTAAAAAAGCAAGACAAAGCGACAAAACAGTTCTTATTCGTGATGAAGCTGAAATTAATAATCCTTCTTCACGTCCGGTCCATTCAGGAAGATTGACCTGGCATTTTAGAATGGAAAATGCAAGGGATGTTTCCTGGTCTGCATCAAAAGCATTTATCTGGGATGCCGCAAGAATAAATCTTCCTGATGGCAAAAAATCATTGGCAATGTCGGTTTATCCTGTTGAAAGCCAGGGTGATTCTGCATGGGGAAGATCAACAGAATATTTAAAAAGAAGTGTAGAAATATTTTCAAAACATTGGTTTGTATATCCTTATCCTAATGCCATAAATGTTGGCGGTCCTGTTGGAGGAATGGAATATCCGGGAATAGTTTTCTGCAGCTGGAGAGCGAAACGAAAAGTCTTATGGATGGTTACCAACCATGAAATCGGACACACATGGTTCCCAATGATTGTCGGCTCGGATGAAAGAGAAAATGCCTGGATGGACGAAGGTTTTAATACATTTATTGATGTTTACAGTTATAAATACTTTAACAACGGAGAATATTTTCCAAAGAGGGATGGTGAGTATGCACCAAAAGGCGGAAACCCCGCAAGAGAAATTGTTCCGTTTCTTCTAAGCAAAGATTCTCAGCCTATTATGTCTTATGCTGATGCTATAAAAGGACAATTTGTTCATACTCTGGAATATTACAAAACAGCTCTCGGCTTAGTAATGTTAAGGGAAGATATTCTTGGACATAAACGATTCGATTATGCTTTCAGAACTTATATAAAAAGATGGGCATTTAAACATCCTTCCCCAATAGATTTTTTCAGAACTATGAATGACGCATCCGGAGAAAATTTAAATTGGTTCTGGAAGGAATGGTTTGTGAAAACGTGGACACTTGACCAAGCTGTAAAATCAGTTAAGTATATTGATAATGATCCAGCTAAAGGTTCTTTAATAACAATTGAAAATAATGATAAGATGGTAATGCCGGTAACAGTTGCTGTAAAAGAATCCAACGGTAAAAAAGGCATGGTAAAATTGCCGGTTGAAATTTGGGAACGTTCTGGTGAGTTTACGTTTAAGTATAATTCAACAAGCTTGATTGACTCAGTAATCGTTGACCCGAATCAGCAGCTTCCTGATGTCAATGAAAAGAATAATACCTGGACTTCAGGCACAAATTGACTGAATAAATAATAATACAAGTATAATTTCTTTGCCGTTATTTCAATTTAATGTGACCAGAAACGCTCTAAGTTAATTTGTCATTATTTATTTTAGGTCTAATTGTAATAGATGCGCAATATTTATTGTTGTGCATCTTTGTCCTTCAATAAATTATTTCCTTTTAAATTAAAAATGCTCTTTAGACATTTCATTTCTAAAAAACTAATTTATTCAAAATTCCATTCGGTGCAGCGTAATGAAAACCAACTTTGTTCTTTCAATGATATTTTTTTTCGTTCTTTATTTTTCTAGTAATATTTTAGCACAGCAAAAACATGAATATAATCCGCAGAAAGTTTTTGACCCGAATTTTTTAAACACTCCAGGAACAATTTATAGAAGCGGAAGCGGTGCGCCGGGCCCAGGCTACTGGAAAAATGAAGCAGATTACAAGATTGATGCTTCGCTTGACACTGCCACAAAAAGTATCTCGGGTAATGTTCAAATTACTTATACAAACAACAGCCCTGATAAATTGTCTTATTTATGGCTCCAGCTTGATCAGAATCTTTTTAAAAAAGATTCGCGTGGAACATTAACTACTCCTGTAGGCGGTTATAGATATGGTGGTAAAAGTTATACAAACGGATATGAATTAAAATCTGTAAAAATTATTGAGGATGGAACCACTACCAAAGCAGATTATTTAGTTTCTGATACAAGGATGCAGATAATATTGCCAAAGCCCTTGAAGCCTAAAGGAGAAAAAATAAAGATTGATATAGAATATAGTTTTGAAATTCCTCAATACGGTTCCGATCGAATGGGATATTTAAAAACAAAAAACGGAATAATTTATCAGATAGCTCAATGGTATCCACGAATGGAAGTGTATGACGATATTATAGGATGGAATACTCTCCCCTATTTAGGTGCAGGAGAATTCTATTTGGATTATGGCAATTTTGATTTCAATATCACTGTTCCATCAAACCAGGTAGTTGTTGCTTCAGGACAGCTGCAAAACCCTAAAGATGTGTTAACAAGTAAAGAAATAGATAGATTGGCTTTAGCTTCCAGAAGCGATAGTACAATATATATTATTAATCCGGAAGAAGCATCTAAACCGGAAACTCGCCCTGTTCAAAATGGAAATCTGACATGGCATTTTAAAATGGAAAATTCCCGCGATGTTTCATGGGCGTGTTCAAATTCTTTTGTATGGGATGCTGCCGAAGCACATCTTGACAATGGGAAATCGGTTCTTTGTATGTCGGTATATCCTATTGAATCTTCTTCAGATTCTGCATGGGGAAAATCAACCGAATTTGTTAAAAGTACGATTGAGACTAATTCTAAAATGTGGTACGAATATCCATACCCGTCAATGGTTAATGTTGCTGGCATTGTTCACGGAATGGAATATCCAGGTATTGTATTTTGCGGCTGGAAATATAAAGAAGGGGGACTCTGGGCAGTTACGACTCATGAAGTCGGACATACCTGGTTTCCGATGATTGTAGGTTCGGATGAACGAGAGTATGCTTGGATGGATGAAGGATTTAATACTTTTATCAATATATATTCTACTCTTGCCTATAATAATGGACAATACAAGTCGAGAGGCACTAATGCAAGAATGATTGTTCCATTTTTAACCCAAAAGGGTATAGACCCAATCATGACTTATCCAGATGATTTCCCTCCGAGAGAATTGGGAATACAGGCATATTTTAAACCGGCATTAGGGTTATATTTATTAAGAAATTATATATTAACTCCTAAAAGATTCGATTATGCTTTCAGAACATATATTGAGCGCTGGGCTTATAAACATCCAACACCAAAAGATTTTTTTAGGACTATGAATGACGCAACAGGTGAAGACTTAGATTGGTTCTGGAAAGAATGGTTTTATAAAGACTGGACTTTAGACCAGGCTGTAAAAGATGTTAAGTATGTAGATAATGATACTTCTAAAGGAGTTTTGATTACAATTGAAAATAAAAATCAAATGGTAATGCCGGTTACTGTTGAAGTAAAAGAAAAGGATGGGCATTCCGGTATCGTTAATTTGCCTGTTGAAATATGGCAGCGCAGTGGTGAATGGACATTTAAATATAATTCCACAAGTATTATCGATTCCGTAATTATTGACCCCGATGATAAATTGCCTGATGTTAAGCCGGAGAACAATATTTGGACATCAGGCACTAAAACGAATAAATAACAATAATATAAATGGTTTTATTCATTTTTATTTTATCTAACCTTCAGCCCTCCATTATTTAGAGGGCTTTTTAATTTATTTAAATAAAATTCCCCTTCTTTTTAATTGGAAAGGATCCAAATCATTTATAATTTAATATTCAAAATTATTAATTTATATATGCAATTCGGGGAAGTTATTAATGTTGATTTTCAGATTCCTCTTCTTAAACTTTTGCTTTTTAATACTAGTATTTATTTATTCTCCACCAACTATATTCTGCAGAAACAGGGTCACTAAGAGGTTTTGTTCGGGACTCGACTAACGGTGAATCAGTTATTTATGCTAATATAATTATCAAGGGTACAGCAAAAGGTGCTCCCACTGATACAAAAGGCTATTTTTTTATTCCCTCAATTCCTGCTGGAATTCATACTGTAATAATTTCACATATTAATTACGAAACGAAGTATATAACGGTTAATATTCATGCAAATAAAATTACGGAGCTGGATATTTCTCTTTCACCTAAAAATATTAATATGCAGGAAGTATCAATTATTGGCGAGAAGATTACAAAACCTACAGAAACAAATCTAGGTTTAGAAAACATTTCTGTTAAAGAGATTGAAATGTTACCTACCGGCGCTCAGGCTGATGTATTTAGAGCATTGCAGACAATTGCCGGAGTAACAAGTACCGGAGATGTATCAGCACAGTATTATGTTAGAGGAGGAGCAGGCGATCAAAATTTAGTATTGTTAAACGGTGCTACTATATATAATCCGTTTCATACTCTTGGAATATTCAGTGTTGTTGACCCTGATATGATTTCAGCAATAGAGTTTTATAAAGGAGGGTTCCCTACAAAATACGGAGGCAGACTCTCATCAATATTAAATATTATAACTAAAGACGGAAACAAAAATTCATATCATGGGTCTATAGGAGCCAGTTTATTATCTGCCAATTTCTCAGCTCAAGGGCCTATTTCTCATGGTTCATTTATGTTAACCGGTAGAAAAAGTTATTATGCACAAATTTTAAAAAAATATTTAAATAATCAGGATGTACCTTTTGATTTTTACGATTTGTCCTTTAAGGCTAATTATGAAAATCCTGAATTTCTTAAAAGCGGCAAGTTCACTCTTTTTGGTTTTTCAAGCAGGGATGCCGTAAATAATAATAATCCGCTTCTGGAAGATTATAATGTGCGTAACACAATATTAGGAACTAACTGGAATCAGGTATGGGCCAGTCCCCTTTTTTCAACATTTAATTTATCATATAGTGGGTTCAGGGCAGAAGTTAACCCAAATTTTAGTAATTCTAAGTATCGGATGAACAAACTGGATGATATAACTGCCGATTTCAATTTTACCTATATTTATGATAACAAAGATGAACTTGATTTTGGCTTACAAAATAAAATTTTACTTATACTGTTAAAGCAGCAGAACCTTTTAGGACAGTTTACTAACTTTAACCAAAAAGGCTGGGATATGACCGGCTATGTAAATTATAAATTTTACAGATGGGATAAAGTCGGATTTGAAATAGGAATGAGAACTAAATTTATTGCACTTTCTGTTTTAAGGCCTTTTATATTTGAACCTCGTTTCAGCATACATTATCATCCATATCCTTTCCTTTCTTTAAAGGCATCTATCGGCAGATATTCGCAAGAAGTAATTTCTTTAACAAATGAAAACGAAGTCATATCTATTTTTCAACCTTGGATTATTGTACCGGATGGTGCTGCCGCTCCGGAAGCAACGGATTATTCAATCGGTATTGACACTTATTTTAATGAAGAACTCGAAGTCAGTTTATCCGCTTATTATAAATGGATTACCGATTTAGTTGAACCTAATAATAATAAAATAAATCTTACGGATTATGACTACAAAAATGTAAACGGCGAAGCTTATGGAGTTGAATTTAGTACAAAATTTCAAGCCGCACAATTCTTTATAAAGGCTAACTATTCACTTGGCTGGGCGTACAATATTGATGGTAACGCGTATTATGTACCTAGATACGATATAAGGCATACTGTAAACGTATTGTTAGGTATTAATCTTGGTGCCGGCTGGCAGGCTAGTGCAAATTGGGGATTAAGATCCGGTTTGCCTTTTACTCCGATTGCAGGTTTTTATGATAGGATGCCAATCAATGATATATGGGGAGATTATACTTCCGAATCATATACTCCGTCAATTTATTGGGGCAATAAAAATTCTTTCCGTTTGCCGTATTATCACAGATTGGATTTAAGTCTCTCTAAAAGATTTCACTTAAGTTTTGCAGATGTTTCAATTGAAGGAAGTATTCTTAATGTCTACAATAGAAAAAATATTTTTTATTTTGAAAGAAACACCGGGAAAATCACTTATATGCTTCCTTTTTTCCCATCGGTCTCCGTTAAGGTGGAGCTATGAAACTGATAATTATATTTACAACATTAATCATTCTTATGCTGTTAAATTTTTCATGCAAAGAAGATTTTAGTCCCAAAACAGAATTTACTCAAAAATACATTCTAAATAGTTATATCGATCTGGATTATGACAAGTATCTTTATACAAGAGTTTATGCTTCATTAAGCAAGCTTTATGATGTAAATGGTTATGATCCTAATGATAATAAAACGGATCCAACTGTCTCAGGCCCGGAAATATACATTAACTACAGGGATATAATTTATAATCTACAAATAGATACTGTTAAAGCAGATACTAATAACTATGGAACAAATCCAATTCATTATGTTTCCCCTTTTATACCGAATATGTATCCTAATAATTCGGTCACCATTTATGTAAAATTCCACAACGGCAAAGTATTAAGCTCAAAAATAAAAATATTGGAAGGAATCCAGTTAAGTTATTCATATAATTTTCGAAGAGGATTTACTGCAAAAATTAATAGATTTCTTTGGGGAAATGCATTCACTATCAGTTGGGGCACAATTGAAAACCGTTTATTCTTTCCCAGAATGTACATAACTTACACAAGGCAGGATACACCCGGTTTTTTCACAAAAGACATTCCTTATACATATGCTGATAATTCAGGGCATCCCCAGCCTTTATACCCGAGCTACATAACCGGCGGAAGTTTTTCATTTGATTATTCTGCTGTAGATTCCGCAATGGCTGAAATCTCAAAAGGCGATGAAAACAAACAAAAATATACTGCTCTTTATATAAATTTTGATATGATTGAAATGGATGAACCTCTGGCTCAGTATTATTTAAGCATACATGGATCTCTGGATAATTATAGCGTTAGATTAGACCAGTCAGTTTATTCAAACATTAACGGCGGCTTGGGCATTTTCGGTTCAAGAAGATTTTTATCGAATAAGTGGAATATAGAGTATAATTATGCACATTCATTCGGGTATAAAAGTTATTTAGATGCGCCATCTGATAGTTCAGCAAAGAAGTAAGAGAATTATTGGATAACAATTTTGGATAGGATTGAACCTATGAAATCTTATTCTTAAAATCATGGATTAAAAATTAACCACGATAATATTTCTACACACAATTATGATTTTTATCTCATCTTTTAAAGAAAGCTCCAGCCCAAAAACTGATTATCAAAAAGCTTACGTTATAAATTGCATTCGTTTGATTATAAAAATCCATTCGATCTACAAATTGAGTGAGTTTTACGTTATTAAAGATTATTAAATTTTACTTAATTCTTATTTAAAATTGTAATAACTTTTTATAATTTTGTACAAAATTAAGCTAAAAAATAGATATATCACTTTTTTCATTTTGAATTCTAAATCTTTATATTTGTAATTAAGGTAATATTTATGGTAATTAAGATTTATCATTAAGCAAACAAAGGCAAATCATGCAAAGCTCTAAAATTGATTTCTTAACTAAATATAATAATTTGCTTAAACTTGCGTTAAATAAGTCTCAAAATCTTCCTGACACATTGTGCGATTTCTTGATCAGTGAGTACGAGTTTCATGCAGTTATTTTATTAAAAGTTAGCGAAAACAACAGCATGGTTTTACTGGGGAAAGCCGGTGAAGCTAAAAAAAGTTACAGTAAAAACACAACTTTCAATTGTTCGACTTGTAAGTCTCTCAAAGATCGTCTTGGGCCCACTATGTTTAGCACCAATGTCGATTGTGAACTGCTGGCATCTGAATATGTAGTTTATGAGGGCTGTTTATTTATTAAGCTTGCCGGTTCCCAAGACATCTTATTAAAAATTGCAAAGAAATCACCTTTTATAAATGTTGACGTTGATAATCTTAAATTAATTGGCGACGCTATAGGGAACCTTTTAAACTTATGGCTGAATAATAATGGAAGTACATCTGCTACTACCAGTGAAATTATAACAGATATTGCGCATGAACTTAGGACACCGACTAACAGTATTATGGGATTTGCTTCGTTATTAAATGAAGATAATCTTACTTCCTCACAAGCCGAATATGTGTCGACTTTGAAAGAGAATGCCTTTAGTTTATTGTCATTAATAAACGACTTAATTGATCTTGCAAAAATCGATGCCGGGCAAAATAAAGGTACGGTTTCAAACATTGAATTGAAAAATTTTATTGATGAAATAATAAATATTTTTTCGGAAAAAATTAATAAAAATAAAGTTGAATTTCTTATTAGTATTGATAAAGAACTTCCTACGTCAATAAAGCTGGACGCTCAAAAGCTAAGGTATATATTGATAAATATCTTTACTAATTCACTTAGACTGACAGAAAGAGGGAAAATATCAATTTCAATAACTAATCCATCAAACGGTAAATTAAATTTCAGAATAGCGGATTCAAGTAACGGGATCTCATCAAATAAACTTAGTGAAATTTTTAAACCTTTTGCATTATCCGAACTAAGCAATAATCATATAGGCAGTTCCTCCGGATTAGGATTAATTCTAGCAAAAAAATATATCGAGTTTCTCAATGGTGAAATTTCCGTAACAAGTTTAGTTGGGAAAGGCACTACATATAATTTTACAATAGGAGTAGAGCCATTATCTACCATAGAAAAACAGATAAGTTCACTTCCCAAACCTGACAAGAAAAACAAAGTTCTTGTAGTTGAAGATGATTATGCGACCTCAAAACTGTTAAGTAATTATTTAAATAAATGGGGTTACGAGCCAACCATAGTTAATTCTGCCGAGCAGGCTATTAAAGCCATAGATAAAGAAATCTTTCTTGCGGTTTTAATGGATATAATACTGCCGGATACCAACGGTTTTGATTTGCTGAAAAGAATACGCGAACATAAAAACGCAAAGAATACTCCGGTTATTGTTTGTTCTGTAGAAGCCGAACAACAAAAAGCATTTTTATTGGGTGCCGTTGAATATTTTGTAAAACCAATAAAATATAAATATTTGGTTGAGGTTCTGACTAGTTATAAGCTCAAAAAAGATTCCAATATTTTAATTGTTGATGATGATGTCCCTACACTAAATCTGATAAAAGAAGCGGTAGATCAGGCAGGATATAATTCTATAGCCGAATCTCATCCTTCAAAAATAATTGATAGGCTGGATTCTCTTCAATTAGATTTAGCTATTATTGATCTTGATATGCCGGAGATAAATGGATTTGATTTAATAAAAGCTATAAAATCAAAATCTAACTTTGCAAAACTTCCTATAATTATATATACGGGAAAAGAAAATTATAAAGATGATTTGAAAAAGATTGACGGGCTTTTTGCCGATCTCCTGGAAAAGAAGAGTACAAATATCGAAGAGCTTTCAGACACTATTACACAGATGATTAATAGTTTTGATAAGCCCTCAACTCAAGAAGAAGTATCAAAACAAAAAGAAGGTGTAAAAATATTATTAGTTGAAGATTATAAACACTCTCAAATTATTGTAACAAGGCTGCTTAAGAAAAACAATTTTGACTCGATTATTGTTGTTGAAAATGGTGCCGAAGCGGTAGAAGCTGTAAAGAGACAATATTTCGACTTAATATTGATGGACATGCAAATGCCGGTAATGAATGGATTCGAAGCTACTGAAAAGATCAGGCAATTACCTAATTATAAAGAAACACCTATCATTGCACTTACTGCATTCGCAATGAAAGGCGATAGAGAAAAATGCATTGAAGCAGGTGCTACAGACTATATTCCTAAACCTATTGACAGTCAGGAATTTATAGAAAAAGTAAAATACTATACGGAGAGTAAGATAAAAGTCAGTTAGTTGCATATTATTAAAATAAAATGTTATTGTTTTGATTTATTATTTTAATATTTCTTTTCTTATATAATTTTAATACAATTAGTGTTCATAGTTAGAGCACATCTTTATTATTTCCATAACATTAATTAAATCTGCTTAATTATTTTTTTATGTTAAACTATTAATTTTTTGAATTTATGATAAGTGAAAAACCCAGAGTAAGATTTGCACCCAGCCCGACAGGATATTTACATGTCGGCGGATTACGCACTGCATTATACAATTATTTATTTGCAAAAAATAAAAAAGGGAAATTCATTTTAAGGATAGAAGACACCGATAGAAACCGTTATGTTGAAGGGGCTGTTGAAAATTTGATCGCAGCTCTAAAATGGTGTGGTTTAGAATATGATGAAGGGCCGGATATTGGCGGAAATTTTGGTCCATATATGCAGTCTAAACGATTAGAGATTTATCATGAACACGCTAAAAATCTTATCTCTGATGGCAAAGCATATTATTGCTTTTGTACTCCCGAAAGACTTGATGAGTTACGAAAAGAACAGCAAAGGCAAAAACTGCCGCAAGCCAAATATGATAAACATTGTCTTCACTTAAGTAAGGATGAAATAGAGAATAATCTTTCAAGCAATCTTTCTCATGTTATCAGGCTAAATGTAGAGCCCGGCCAAAAAATTATTTTTGATGATATTGTGCGAGGCAAAGTTGAATTTGATAGTAATAACGTAGACGACCAGGTATTAATAAAAAGCGACGGTTATCCGACCTATCATTTGGCAAATGTTGTGGATGACCATTTGATGAAAATAAGTCATGTTATCCGTGGAGAAGAATGGCTTTCCTCCACTCCCAAACATATTCTCCTTTATGATTTTTTCGGCTGGGAAAAACCAATTTTTGCTCATCTGCCGCTTTTGTTAAATCCTGATAGATCAAAACTAAGTAAAAGACAGGGAGATGTCGCTGTTGAAGATTACAAAGCGAAAGGATATTTTAAAGAAGCTTTAATAAATTTTGTCGCATTACTCGGTTGGAACGCAGGTGATGATAAAGAATTTTATTATTTAAATGAATTAGTTGAAAATTTCAGTTTGGAAAGAGTCAATAAATCCGGCTCTGTATTTGATCTTGATAAATTAAACTGGCTTAACGCGGAACATCTCAGAAAAAAATCGAGCCAGGAAATTCTTCCAATATTAAAAGATGCTCTTGCAGTTTCTGAATTCAAGGATAATAAATATTCTGATGATTATCTTATCAAAGTGATCGATGTAATGAAAGAGAGAGTTTCATTTATTCAAGATTATATAACTAAAAGTCCTTACTTTTTTGAAGCGCCAAAAGAATATGAAGAAAGTGCGGTTGTAAAAAACTGGAAGCCAGATTCTCCCGACCACCTGAAAAAATTGAAAGAATATTTTTCCAAGTATGAAAGCCCGGTAAAAGAAGATTATGAAAACTCATTGACAAAAACAGCAGAAGAATTAAATATCGGGAAAGGAAAACTTATACATCCTTTGCGATTAGCAGTATCAGGAATGAGCACCGGACCGGGAATGTTCGATTTACTTTATATATTGGGAAAAGATGAAGTTATTCGAAGAATTGACCGTGCACTTGATAAAATCAAATAATAGAAATTTTAATTAAATTTAATTCATTAAAAACTATTTCTTTGAACCTTTCGCCCAGCTATCTTTTAAGGTAACTGTCCTGTTAAAAACCAATTTCTCATTCGATGAATATTTGGTATCAACACAAAAATATCCCAATCTTTCAAACTGATATCTGCTGCCTGGCTTAGAATCTTTTAGAGACGGCTCCGTTAATGCATTGGAAATAATTTCCAGAGATTTCGGGTTAATATAATTTAGCCAGTTCTCATCCCCGCCTGGATCTTCAATGGAAAAAAGCCTATCATACAAACGAACTTCAGCTTTAAGAGCATGATCAGAAGAAACCCAATGAATCGTTCCTTTTACTTTTTTATTACTAGTGCCGGTTCCGCTTTTGGTATCAGCATCGTAAGTACAATGTAATTCAATTACTTCACCATTTTCATTTTTAATTATCTCATTACATTTAATTATATATGCATAACGAAGCCGCACTTCCCCACCCGGAATCAAACGATGATAACCTTTAGGCGGAATTTCCATAAAGTCAGTCTGTTCAATAAATAACTCCCTTGTAAATGGAATTTTACGAGTTCCCATGGATGGATCTTCAGGATTATTTACTGCATCGAGTTCTTCAACTTCATTTTCAGGATAATTTGTGATTATGACTTTTAACGGATTTAAAACAGCCATAACCCGCTGAGCATGTTTATTCAAATCTTCACGAACAGCATATTCGAGTAAGGCAATATCAGTTTGAGCATCTCTTTTTGCGACACCGACAATCTCAGCAAAATTCACAATTGATTCCGGAGTAAAACCTCTTCTTCTTAAAGCAGAGATAGTCGGCATTCTTGGATCGTCCCATCCATCAACATATCCTTCCCGGACCAACAATAATAATTTGCGTTTGCTCGTAAGTGTATAATTTAAACTAAGTCTTGCAAATTCTATTTGCTGGGGATGATAAATTTCAAGTTCATTTAAAAACCAATCATAGAGCGGCCTATGATTTTCAAATTCTAGAGTACAAATTGAATGAGTAATTCCCTCAATAGAATCTTCCAGGCCGTGTGCCCAATCGTAAGTAGGATAAATGGACCATTCTTTGCCCTGCCTATGATGCTCTGCATGAACTATTCTATACATAACCGGATCTCGTAAATTAAAATTTGGGGAAGCCATGTCGATTTTTGCTCTAAGAACTTTTTCACCGTTCTTAAAATCACCGTTTCTCATTTGTTCAAATAATTTCAAGTTTTCTTCTATAGTGCGATTTCTAAAAGGACTTTCCTTTCCAGGTTCGGTAAGAGTTCCTCTATAATTACGAATTTCATCTGCGTTTAGATCATCAACATATGCCTTTCCTTTATTTATCAATTTAACAGCATATTCATACATTTGTTCAAAATAATCCGAAGCATATAATATTCTGTTTTCGAAATCTGCACCTAACCATTTTACATCCTCTACAATCGAGTCAACATATTCTTGCTCTTCTTTGCTTGGATTTGTATCATCAAAACGAAGATTAAATTTACCTTTATAATCTTTTGCTATTCCATAGTTTAGACAGATCGATTTAGCATGCCCGATGTGCAGATACCCATTAGGTTCGGGAGGGAAACGAGTATGAACACGTCCATCCCACTTCCCGGTTTTCATATCTTCATCAATAATTTCTCTAATAAAGTTTTTCGGCTTATTTGCTTCATTATCAGTTTGAATAGTCTTTTCTTCCATTTATTTCTTTAAAAGTTAAAATGATAAATTAATATTAAGCGTAAAATTACATAATTAAAGATAGACCCTCAAATTATAAGGTTAGAGATAATTGCTATTTTATTAAAGTTATCGTTGTTTGGAACTAAAAACTTTATTAATTTTGAGCGCTTTAAATATGTTCTATTTTATTTGAAGAATTTAATTTTGCACAAGTAGCGGAACCTGTTTGCCGGTAGGCTGGTTGGTAGACTCAACTATCTATTTTATATTGGCAATAAAGAAAGAGATAGGAAAAGTTTTTTAGTATCTTTGACAAGACTAAATGAATTTTGCCGAAGTGGCGGAATTGGTAGACGCGCTGGACTCAAAATCCAGTGGGGCTCACACCTCGTGCCGGTTCGAGTCCGGCCTTCGGTACCATATTTCTATAATGCATTATATTGTAAAGACTTACAAAATTCTCTATTCTTGTTATGTGTAAAAAACGTGACATCTACTGTAATGAATTACCCCGCCGCAAGCAGACGGGGTATCATTTGTCATACCGGACTTTACCATAGGCACTCATTCGGAAGATCCGGCATCTAATAGAATTCTGGATTCCGGCTTTAGCTGGAATGACACTTTCGCAGCAAGCCGCGGGGAATTAAACCCTAAATAAAATTAAATCGGATATGGGATTTAACGCGTCCTTTTACCAGCTCTTATATCTACACAGGCACTACAAAGCTTTTTATTACCCTTACCTTTAATTTTATTTTTACTTGTAATGGCATGACCTGCTGTACACACTCCATAAATATGATATACATTTCCGGATTTGGAATAATAAGGTGAAACTTGTTTAGGCATAACTTCTCCTATGTGATTGTTTATATAAAATAAGATGATGAGCTCATCTTTAATTCAAAACATATTTAAACATGCGTATATTATTTAAAAGAAGCAAAAGTTTTTTGTTGATTATGAAAGTTACGCATTATGCGATCATCTATATTATTCCTAATGATAATGCGTAATCTCTAGGTGAGTAATTTTAAATATAAATAGATTTGTCTTGAAATTGCTTGTACAAGCCACTCAAGTTGAACAGTTATTTTTATGGCAGGGTTGATTCGGGTAGACATTACCCGACCTACTCGACCCTAAAGCCCCCAGTGAATATTGAAAGACACATTAATCCCAAAGCAACATGAATAAATAAAATTTCAGTTTTTCTTTTACTTGTAAATAAAAAGTTCTTGATAATTATTTCAGATGATTGATGTTTTATCTTAGCTGCTTACCCTTAATTAAAAAATATTAAATACATAACCTCTTATTATCTAAATAGTTAGAACAATTGAGAATTTTAAACTTGAAAGTTATTAAATATTGTTATTACTTATTATTTAAATTTTAAATACTATCCAATAAAACTTATAGATAAAAAGAAGAGATCCAAAACCTAAGTTTTATTATCCTGAAATTTTTTAAATGGAACATAGCTAACTTAATCAACCAAACATATAACAATTTACAGGAGTTGTTATGTTGAACTTTCTTATAATTTTCATAATTGGAGATTTATTAGCTTTAATTGTAATTCTCTTTTTATTATTGAATGCCCCAAGCGGTTTGGAAAATAACAAAGGCTTTAATTATAATCATTAATAAGTTTTAATGTCTTAAATTAATAGAGTCACTAAAAAAGGTTCTCAATTCTTAAAAGCCCCTTACTTCTCAAGTTTTTTAAATTGATATATTTCATATTTAGATCATTTTTAATCATAGTTTTTTTCACCTATAATTTCAGCCAACCCCTATATAAAAACACTTTGCAGGGCCTGTGTGATGGATTAAAATTAATTTTTGGGGTATAAATCAGTTATCGAGTCAATTCACGGAATTGTTTTAGCACTCAGATTAATTTGGATATTTATTTTAATATCTATCCAGCTTTAAATAATATTAAAAATTTCTGTCAATTTTAATTGACTTAAAACATTCATTACTTGTTCATTAACGTTTTCAATATTAAAAGTTACATTTTTGTTTTGACAAGATGTATAAGCATGAACAAGAAGCCCGATTCCCCAGCTTGATATATACTCCACTTTAGATAAATCAACATAAATTGTTTTACTCCCTTTATCAATTGAAGCTTGAATCAGGTTCTGAAATGTTTCTCCCTCAACACCAATTAAATTTCTTTTATCTATAGTTATTATAGACTTGTCCTGAGAATGTTTAGCACTAATTTCCATAAGATTGCTCCTTTTAAATAATCCTTCATACTAAAATAGTTTATATTTAATTTTATAGAATCCATTAAGATTAATATTTATAGAAAATACTTTTAATATTGCATTCGATTTCAATCAATATTAAAAATCTCTGTCAGTTTTAAACAACTTATAACATCCTTTACTTGTTTATTGGCTCCCTCAATATTAAACCTTACATTGTTTTTATTACAAGTTGAATATGCATGCACAAGAAGTTCGACACCGCTGCTTGATATGTAATTTACTTTAGATAAATTAATTGAAATGCTTTTATTACCTTTTTCAATTGAATTTTTGACCAGGCTCTGAAATGTTTCGTCTTCATCACCAATAAATTTATTCTTATCTATAGTTATTATTGACTTGTCCTCATAATATTTAGCATTAATTTCCATATATCCCTCCCTTAAATTATTCTTGCTTACTAAAATAGTCTTTATTTAATTTTATACAATGGCAATAAAAGGTAGAGAAAATTATGAATCTAAACTACAGCTGATTAAAACCTTATTAATTTCATTTAGTAGATTAATTGAATTTCTTAAATCTTCCCGTCTTAAGTGTGGATAAATCAGGCTTTTTTATTATAATTCAAATTTATCCGGTCAATAGTATCCCTTAAAACCCCAAGCGATCTTTGGCTTAATAAATCAATTTTTATCAGCCCAAGATCTTCAATAGAATACATATCAGGCTGTGTTATTATTAATCCCAGCCCTTTATTTTTGGCATACTCTAAAGCTGTAAAATTTGTAACAGGTTGAGGAGTAATAATTATACCACTCGGGTGGATACTTAAATGCCTGGGAAAGTTTGCAATCTTAGAAGCAAAATTAACAATTGATTTCCATGGTTCGACTTTGAAATTAATATTTTTAGATTCCGGAAATAGTTCTGAGATGTTTGGAAGATTTGAAGCACCAGTCCACGGAATATACTTGCTGTATTTTGAAATTTCTTCGTTAGTAAATCCAAATACTTTTGCAACTTCCCGGAAAGCAGAACGCGCTCTAAAAGTTACTGTAGTGGAAATCATTGCTACATTCTGATACCCGTATTTATCAAAAACATATTTTACAATTTCATCCCTTTCCTTCCATGAAAAATCAATATCAACATCAGGCGGGCTGCTCCTTCCTTTATTTAAAAATCTTTCAAAAAATAATTTATTTTTTATCGGATCGACCTGGGTAAGGCCTAAACAGTATGCGACAATACTATTAGCAGCAGAACCCCTGCCTATAAACATCATTCCCCTTCTTTTGGCTTCTCTTACAATATCCCAGACAATTAAAAAATAATCCGTTAAATGTAATTCCTCAATTACTTCAAGTTCAGACTCTAACCTAACGGTTGCTTCTGTTGTCAATGGGAAATAATTTTCTCTTAATCCTTTGTATGCTTCTTTCTTTAAAAAAGCATTTGAAGGTTCATTAGTTAGCAAATTAAATTTCGGATACTTGTATGTCCCAATTTCTAAATCAACATTACAGTTGTCCGCAATAAAATCGGAAGCCTTAATAGCGTCCGGTAATGACTTCCAAATTTTCTTTAATTCATTAATTCCTTTCCAATAATATTCTTCATCCACTAAATCTTTTGAATCTATATTTTCTACTGTCGTATTCAATCGAACAGCTGACATAATTTTGTGAAGCAAATAATCATCATGTTCCAGGAAATAGACAGGATTAGTAGCGACCAAATGAATGTTTTTAGTATTTGCGTATTCAAATATTTTCCTGGTATTTATTCTTTGAGATTTAGTTGAGATTAATTCAGCATAGACATTATCATATATATTAATATTTTTTAATAACTCAAGCGACGAAGAAATTATAAATAGATTTTTAGGTTTTTTATTTACGACTCCAATTAGAGAAAAATCATCATTTAATTTTCTTGCAGTGATAATTTTACAAAGCTCGGAATAACCTTCATTATTTTTGGCCAGTAAAACTGCATTTATATTTTGATTTTCCGATTCATCTATAAAGGCTCCTAGAATTGGTTTAATCCCCTCTTCAAGACATTTCTTTGCAAATTTAATTAATCCATACATTCCGTTTGTGTCTGTCAAAGCAAGAGAATCAAGTCCATCCTTCCCGGCATATTTAATAAGATCCTCAATGGAGGCTACGCCGTTAAGAAGAGAATAATTTGAATGGACGTGCAATGGAATCATTTTAATTCCTAATTTTAAAAAGGAGTGATAATCAATTTATATAATAAGTTGATATTATTTACTCGTTACAATTTATATAATAATAAACATTCTAATAAGTAAAAAATCAAATATTAAATTTAAGAAGGGTAATTTTTATGTATGCGGACTAAAATTTGTTAATTCCCTTATCAGCAATATCATTTCTGAAATATATTCCGTCGAAATAAATTTTCTTCAAATTGTCATATGCTTTTAGTTTGGCTAGCTTCAAATCATTCTTTTCTACCACAGCTGTAACACCTAGGACACGGCCTCCATTAGTAACGATTTTATTTTCTGAATATTTTGTCCCGGCTTGAAAAACAATTATATCTTTGTCGATTTTGTCCAGTCCCAGAATCTCGAAACCTTTTTTATATGAATCAGGATAACCTTGAGAGGCAGCAACAACACATACTGCTGCACCATTATTATACTTTACGGCATTTTTATTAATTTTCCCATCAGCTGTTGAAAATAATAATTCTAGAAAATCACCTTCTAATAAAGGTAAAACTGCTTGTGTTTCAGGATCACCGAACCGGCAATTGAATTCAACTACTTTTGGACCATCAGTTGTAATCATTAAACCGCAATAAAGACATCCATTAAAATTTTTATTTTCTTCCCGCAAAGCCTTCAAAGTAGGTGAAATAATTTTTTCTTCAACTTCAGATAATAATGAAGGATTAATAATCGGTGCTGGTGAATATGCACCCATGCCTCCGGTATTTTTACCTGTGTCATTATCCCCGATCCTTTTATGATCCTGCGCGGATGGTAAACAGATATAATTATCGCCGTCTGTTATTGCAAAAATAGATGCTTCTTCACCGGTTAGAAATTCTTCAATAATAATTTTATCACCGCTCGATCCGAATATTTTTTTATTAAATATTTCATCAATAGCTTTTTCGGCTTCAGCAAAATTATTGCAAATCAGAACACCTTTTCCCGCAGCCAGACCATCAGCTTTAATAACGCATGGGAAAATACAATTTTTTAAATAATCCAGAGCTTGTTCATATTCATCAAAATTAAACTCAACGAAATCCGCTGTTGGAATACCGTATTTCTTCATTAAATTTTTAGCGAAGGTTTTATGGCCCTCAATTTGTGCTGCATTTTGATTTGGCCCAAAAACTTTTAATCCATTTTTGCGTAAAAAATCTCCCATTCCGTTAACTAGAGGTTGTTCCGGTCCAATTACTACCAGTTCAATTGATTTTGCATGACAAAATGAAAGGATTGAATCAAAGTCATTTAGCGGAAGATTTATATTTTCACCCAATGAATTTGTTCCCGGATTGCCTGGTAGAATGAAAAGTTTATCAAGTTTCGGGCTTTGAGCAATTTTATATGCTAATGCATGCTCTCTTCCCCCCGATCCAGTTAACAGAACTTTCATATTACTTCAACCTTAACTAAAAATTGGAATTGCTTAGTCAATTGCTCGGTTAAGAAATCCCTTCTATGTTTTTGAACATATTCTTCATCCGGCAAAGGAAGCTTGTTTTTCTTATAGAGTTCATACACTCTTAATAAATTATTTTTAATCCCTTCAACATCATTCGGTGCAGTAATAAATCCTGCTTTATAATCTTCAACAGCTGATTTTAAAGCACCGTCAGGCAAAGAAGCAATAATTGGCTTTTTGGTTCCAAAATACTCATATAATTTACCGCTTGAATGTGTATCTACATTTCTGCCATAGCCAACCATCAACCAGAGGACATCGCTTGACATTACTTTTATTAGCGAATCAGTATGATTCAAATAACCGTATTCTTTTATATACTCCTGTAAATGTAATCTTCTTATTAACCTTCTATTTTCGCCCCTTAAAAACCCAATAAAATGAAGCTCAATATTTGAAGCAACATCTGGTCTTTCCATCGTAAGTTTCTTAAATGCCTGTAGAAAGAACTTGGGAGTTATAAATTCATAAAATATACCTGAATAAGTCAGCCACATTTTATTGTTTTCTTTTTTCTCTAATACAATATTTTCAAAGTCGGCAGGATCATAACCATGAGAAATAATAAAGATATCTTCAAAAGTTAAAAATTTATAATTATTTAAAATCTTTTCTTTCATTTTCCGGTTAGTAGCTGTAATTCTATCGGCAGCTTTTAATGCCTTATACTCCATTCTTTTGTGTAAGTATTTATGAAACGGAGTCGGATAAAAAGCGAATTGATTCCCGAGCCAAAGATCCCGGTAATCAATTACTAAAGGTAAATTAAATTCTTTTTTTAATTTAACCGCCATATTAATTGCTGAAAATGGAGGGGCACTAACGAAAATTAAATTGAATTTTTCTTTCCTTAATAATTCCCTTGCCGTTTTAATAGCTTTACGTGCCCAGCCTTTTTTATTATCCGGAATAAATATTGTGTTACTGATTCTGCTCAAACTTTTTCTAATAAATTCAGGAGGCATTCTTAGTGTGCCTCTTTTTCCAAGTTTCGAGTTGATGTCTTTACCCTCAACTCTTACTATATTGATATGAAAATTTTCAGCTTCATTTAAAAGTGCCATGTCATGTGCATAATATCCTGTTTTGCCCACAGTAAGTACTGTGGGATCCCAATCGTAATTCTTCATGTATTTAACAAACTTTAACGTTCGCTGAACACCACTTAGTCCCATCGGAGGGAAATAATACGCAATAACTAATACTTTGTACATTAAATTATTTTATTCTTTCTTGAAAAAGCGAATTTTTCTTAGGCCCCATTAAATTTGTAAAAGTTAAAATTTGTTTACAACTTTAATATCCTAGGAATGATAATTTGGTGCTTCTTTTGTAATTATTACATCATGCGGGTGACTTTCTTTTAAACCCGCTAAAGTAATTTTTATAAATTTCGATTTAGTTTTTAATTCAATAATGTTTTTCGCTCCACAATAACCCATTGCTGCCCGTAAGCCACCTATTAATTGATAAACAGTATCGGATAAGGGACCTTTATAAGGAACTCTCCCTTCAACTCCTTCGGGAACAAGTTTGGCTATATCATCTTCAGCATCTTGAAAATATCTATCTTTGCTCCCTCTTTTCATTGCAGAAAGTGATCCCATGCCTCTATACAATTTAAAACTTCTCCCTTCGTACAAGATTTTCTCTCCAGGGCTTTCATCAACACCGGCAAATAATCCGCCAATCATAACTGAGTCTGCTCCCGCTGAAATTGCTTTAGGAAGATCTCCAGTTTGCTTAATGCCCCCATCTGCAATTACTGGAATTCCGCGTTTTTTTACTGCTTTTGAAACTTCTGAGATAGCAGTAATTTGCGGTACTCCCACTCCGGCAACTATTCTTGTAGTACAAATTGACCCAGGGCCTATTCCCACTTTAACTGCATCAACTCCGCAATCCAATAGGTCAAGTGCAGCTTCATAAGTCCCTATATTGCCAGCAATTATTTGTTCATATCTAAACTTTTTTCTTGCTTCTCTTATAGTTTTAATCACACCGCTAGAATGACCATGTGCAGTATCAATAACAATAACATCAGCACCGGCATTTGATAAAGCAGAGATACGGTCAAGTGTATCAAATGTAATTCCGACTGCTGCTCCTACTCTTAATCTTCCATGTTCATCTTTACATGCATTTGGGTGTTTCTTTTTCTTTTGAATATCCTTGAAAGTTATTAAACCTTTTAATATTCCATTTCTATCTACAACAGGTAATTTTTCTATTTTATATCTTTGTAGAATTTTTTCGGCTTTTTCCAGGTCAGTATTTATTGGAGCAGTGATCAAATTTTCAGCGGTCATTAAATCTTTTACTTTTAACTTCTTATTAGGTTCAAACCTAAGATCTCTATTGGTAAGAATACCGACTAATTTTCCATTATTATTAATTACTGGAATTCCCGAAATGCTATATTTTTTCATTATATCTAACGCTTCACCTATAGTCCTGTCAGCCGTTAATGTAACAGGGTCTCTAATCATACCGCTTTCTGAACGTTTGACTTTATCCACTTCGATACATTGATTTTCAATACTCATATTTTTATGGAGAATTCCAATACCACCTTCTCTAGCAATTGCTACAGCTAAAGCAGATTCAGTTACCGTATCCATTGCGGCAGAGATAATGGGAATGTTAAGTTTAATTTCTCTGGTAAGCATAGTAGCGGTGTCAACTTCCCTGGGTAAATAAGAAGATTTTCCCGGAATTAGCAGTACATCGTCAAACGTTAATCCTTCTTTAATCATCAATCCTTCTTTCATATTTTATTCTACCTGATTAGTAAATTTTCTCCAATTGTTTTAGAAAATATTCAATCAAATGCTGGAAAACCCGTTATGTCTTCTCCGATAATTAATGTGTGCATCTCATGAGTACCTTCATATGTTTTTACAGATTCCAAATTGGCAGCATGACGCATAACAGGATATTCGTCTAAAATTCCATTTGCTCCCAAAATTTCTCTCGATATATGTGCAATTTCCAGAGCCTTCTCACAATTATTCCTTTTTGCCATTGAAACATGTGTATGTCTTAATGTCCCATTATCTTTCATTCTACCTAATTGAATATTTAATAACTGAGATTTTGTAATTTCAGTGAGCATATAAACTAATTTTTCCTGAGTAATTTGGTATGCTGCAATGGGCTTACTGAATTGTATCCTGGATTTTGCATAATTAAGTGCCGTATCATAACATGCCATCATTGCACCAACAACTCCCCATGCAATCCCATATCTGGCTTGATTCAGGCACATCAGTGCATTTTTTAATCCCTCGGTTTTGGGAAGGATATTATTTTCCGGAATAAAGACATTGTCAAAGATTAATTCCGATGTTACTGAAGCCCTTAAAGAATGTTTACCCTTCATTTCAGGAGCTGTGAAACCTTTAAAACCTTTTTCAACAAGAAATCCCCTAACCACTCCATCTAATTTTGCCCAAACCACTGCTACATCTGCAATTGTACCGTTCGTAATCCACATTTTTGCCCCATTTAAAACATAGCCACCATCAACCTTTTCCACTTTGGTTACCATCCCAGAAGGATTTGAACCATAATCCGGTTCAGTCAATCCAAAACAGCCAATTTTTTTGCCTTTAGCTAAAAGGGGTAACCAAAAATCTTTTTGTTCTTCACTACCAAAAGTATATATCGGATACATTACTAAGGCACTTTGGACTGAGACAAAACTTCTTATACCACTGTCCCCTCTTTCAAGTTCTTGCATAACTAATCCGTAAGAAACATTATTTAATTCAGCACAATCATATTTTTGCGGAAGTGTAGTACCGAATAAACCTAACTCAGCCATTTTAGGAATTAACTGTATCGGGAATGTAGATTCACGGTTATGTTTTTCAATGATCGGTATAATTTCTTCAGATACAAATTCCCGGACGGAATTGCGTATCATCCTTTCTTCTTCGGAAAAAAGACTATCGGAATTATAATAATCAACGCCAATGAATTTCTGCATCAAATAACCATTTTATTAAAAATATAATTTCAAATTTAAGGGATTGAATTTCCACAAACAAAAAATTGTCACTTCAGTAAAATTAAAACTATTGCATGTTTTGAGCAAATAATCATGTAGGGTAATTCTTATAAATAAATTGTTATTTAAAATAAGACTTTCAAAATACTTATAAAAAGTTAATGTGAGAAGACACACTCCTAAAAATATGAGTATTAAGATTAAACAAATAGTATGAAACTTTGTTTTAAAATTTTATTTATACTGAAAAATATTTTTTAATATTTCATTGATTGTATTATCTTTGTGAGTTAAAAATATTATTTCAGCAATTATTTACCTGGAGAGGTGGGTGAGTGGCTGAAACCAACGGTTTGCTAAACCGTCGTACGGGTAACACTGTACCCCGGGTTCGAATCCCGGCCTCTCCGCTCAGAAAAATTAGACCTCGACTACTGTTAAAACAAACGGTTTTCGAGGTTTTTCAGTTTAAAGACTATCCAAATAATACCATTTATACCATAAAAAAAATAGTCATGGGCACAAAATGGGCAATTGGTCTTTAAATTTGCTACCAAATTTATGACCCAAAATCTCCGTATTCATGCCCTATCTGCCACCAAGCGATTTCCGCTATTATTATATAGAGAGAACCCAAACCAAGAAACATTAGGTATAAGCTATTTAGAATAAATTGAATAAAATTATAGCTTTTAAATTAGGTTAGATAATCCAGACATTTTGTAAAAAAAATATTAAATAGAAAATGGGATCGTTATGAAATTTTTACCTGCGACAACATATATAAAAATTATTTTATAGTTAAATAAAAACCCTCAACGGCGAACTTACGATTCAACCGATGAGGGACATGTGTTCCAATAAAGGGACATTCAAATATAAATCAAACATGTGTAAAAATAAAGTAATGAATATGGCGAGAATTTTTTCTCTTGATCCTGAAGAGTTTTCAAGTTCGGCAAGAAATCATTTTGATGAAAAATATCAAAAGTCTAAAAAGAAGAATGATTTTGCTGTAACCTTACGTTCTTCGAAAGATCCACGAAAATATAAGAAGGTTAGAGTGCAACTTGATACAACGGGTTCTGGCGGTGTTAATCTTTAAAATGATGAAAAATTAATTCTTGATGACTTTAACGAATTAAGTAAAAATATCAAGGACTTAATAATAGTACATCAGGGTTTTGAAATAATTAATTTTGAATTATGATGTTTGTAATTAAATAAGTCTCTTTTCTACAAAAGAAAGATACGAACCGTTACCAAAGATAACATGATCGAAAACTGATATCCCGATAATCTTACCGGCCTCAACCAACTGCTTCGTCATCGAAATATCCTCAGAGGAGGGCTCTGTATTTCCCGATGGATGGTTATGCGCTAGAATAATATTAGCACATGTTGCAACTATTGCACCACGGAAAACCTCTCTCGGATGCACGAGACTGCTGTTGAGTAAACCTTCAGATATAACTTCAAAGCCGATAACGACATTGCTGCTGCTAAGCCAGAATACGATAAATCGTTCCTTAACTTCCCTATCAAACAAAAACGAAAGTTATGGAAAACTTCTGCCGGACTCGTTATTTTTCTTCTGCAATCTTTGAGCTGAGGATATGATTGTGTTGGGTCATTGAATTTCCAGGTGATTGTTCTGATGTTGTGTTTCATAGTTGGTCCTTAAAATATTGGATTAAAAATTTACCCAGGAACGAATCCTGGGCGTGATGGTAAAATGCACTTCTAGTGCATGTCGGATAGTTATTCCGCTCTACCTTAACTTTATTTTAGTTTATTAATTATTATTTCAAATAGATCTTGATCTCGATGATTATATCGGTATGCTAATTCATGAAGAGTAGATGCTAATGAAGATATATTTCGACCACGAAAGTTTAATAGCCTTTCCTGACAATAACGATAGAACAAGTCAAGGCTATCAATTTTATGGATATGATTCAATACCTTATTAGCATTAAGGTTTTCATATTTAAGCTTATAGAAGTATGAATTGTGATTGTCTTTTGAACGTTCTGCTGTGATCAAGGATTGAACATCTCTCATTCCTCCCCGTTCGCCTAACCTAATGCTTATCAGGCCATTATTCTCGTTGATTATAAATACGATATCATGACTGTCTTTTAATAGCAGTTGGTTCGTCCCATAAATGACTGTTCTAATGTCTTTGTAAAGATTCATCACCTGCTTCACTCCCAATTCCAGCTCTGCGCACACCGTGAGGCTGGAAATCCGTCTGCGAAGAATTTTATGATACCTATTATGTTTCCGAGTGAAAGTTTCCTATGTTCAAGCCAGGAACCTCTTCTAAGGTTCCATTCAGTTAAGCACTCATAACATTTAACTTTGCCTCGCCGGATTCTTCCTATATGGGAAGAACCGCAGCGGATGCAATTGTCTTGAGTTTTCAAAACTCCTTTATTTCTAAAGAATATTTCAGCCTTCTCTTCATTGGTAAGATAAAGGGTTAATTCTTTAAAAGTCAAACTCACAAATTATCTCCATTGGTTTGTCTGGAAATAAATCGTCAAGATTTAAAGCAGGATTGTTTTCATGTGAAATGAAACCGAAATACTCAAACATAAAGTAGATATCCTTACATAATTCCCTAATGATTTTTATAGAATCCTTATCCTTTTTAGCAATATTTAAAATTAACATTGCTAAATGATTACTGCCGATCTTGTCGATCGTTTTTATATTTCTTCGCTGCAGAATTCCGAGCAGTTCTTCTTCAAAAATAGAATAGATACTCCCTTTAATTCTTACTGGCCCTATTTGGAAATAATCCAATATTGAATTAAGGGCTTTTTCTACTGGTATAGGTTTAGGAGTAATATGATTATTCATATTTGTCATGTGTTTTCCTTTGTATTAAATTATAACATGTTAAATTAGGCAAGATTAAATTATTGCCGTTGTTTTGTTTTTATAAGTGTAATTTTAATATGATTAAATGTGCAACTAATTATAATTATTAATTACACCTAATTATGAATTGGATATTAAGAATTAGAATGCTATTGTATTATCATTAATGTTGTACTCGTAGAAATATGTTCTATCATCAACATCCCAAACAACAAAAACAATTTTGTTTTTATCATTTTCATGGATATTTCTTATAGAATATTCTAAAGAAAATTTTAATCCGGCATCAGAAACCGAAGCCATTTTTTCCAATTTATTGAGAGTGAGATAAACAATTCTTATTTTTTTCCCAATAAGAATTTGTATTTCCCCTTTATCAAAATGTTTATTATAGAATTCTCTGTAAGCTATAAGCCGCGAAAAAAAGTGTGGATCAAGTTCGTTAATTATATTCCACAAAACTTTTTTCCTTTCCCTCATATCTTCGGCGCTCATTTCATCTATTGGTTCAAAAGATAATTCATTTTTTGATTGTTCTTTAGTTTTGTCTAACATGCTTTTATTATTTTTCATTTTAGGTCCCTTTAATTATGGTGTTTGAATTAATTGATTTAATATTTTTATCTAAAAGTGTAACTATACCATGGTAGTTACTTGGATTTAATTTGGTATAATGGCCCGTGAGACTGCCACTTGGTTTATGACCGAGTAAGATATTCCCGAACTTCATAAGCTACTCCGTACTGACTAAGGAGGCTTGTGAATGTATGCCGGAATTTATGAAGTGTTGCCGTTTTCTTTAATTTAGCTTCTTCGGCTATTTTCTTGCATACGGTCAAAAGAGTCCGTTCACTCAACTTGCTCCCGGATTTCGATGGAAACACCAAAGTATCTTTATCCGATCGTTCTTCTAGGATTTTATACAGCAGATCGGATATTGGAATGTCCCGTTCAGAAGTCGGAGTTTTGGTCTTGAAAGCTCCCCTTGACCTAACCTGGATCATTCGTTTTTCCATATCTATGCCTTCGTAAGTAAGGTTTGCTAACTCCTCAAAACGCATACCGGTTAGGTACAGTCCAACAAGAGCTTTCCGGTAAACCGAATCGATGTTTTGTTCAAAGAATGCTTTAATTTCGTTTTCGGTGTAATATTCCTGCTCCCGCTGCAACATTGTCTTTTGTCTCTTTGGTATACTTACCAGATGACTTGTTGGATCCCTGGTTAGGTTATCGCGATTGACTTGCTCCTTAAAGACGGTTTTCAGTCTCATCAGGTAAGAATTAATAGTCTTGGGAGCTGCGCCGCTTTCAACTAACAGGGTCTTAAATATGTCAGCATGTTCTCGTGTAAATTCATCGATGTATTCCAGGTTTTGGGAACATCGGAAATTATCGATCTGTTCAAGTTCAGTCTTGTATTTCTGAATGGTTTTGGCCGAAATATTTATTCGGTTTCCCCAGAAATCTTTGAATGCCTTTTCGAATGACACACGGCTCTTTATTAGTTTAGCCCGTACAAGCCTGTCTTCATTCTTCTCAGATTCGATTTTACGGATGTACGTCTCTGCCTCGTACCTCTTGGGGAAGGTACGTCGGTGTCGTTTTCCGTATTGGTCATATACCTGTATCCGGTATTGACCGTTGGTTAGTTTTTTGATGGAACTCATAGTGTTATTCCTTCTGTAATTAATCGAGTGATTTCGTTGATGTGAATTAGTTTCCGTGCGCCGAAGTTTTTAACGGCAACTTTGCCGGACCGAACATTCTGGCGAACGAATTCATAGCTGACTCCAAGCAGAGCGGATGCTTCCTGCATCGAGTAAAGCAGTTTTCCAGAATTACCCCGTAAGAGTAATTCTTTGTTCTCTGCGTAAGTGTCTGGCGTTAAACCATCCCGTGCAAAGTGAGTATGATTCCTGCTATCGGAAGCTGTTTGACCGTTCGGTTGTTGTTCTACCGGAAATCCGGTTATCGGTTTTTGTGAAAGATTAATTAATTGCATGACCTTTTTGTTTTAGGGTTGTGATGATTAAGTTTATTATTAATTCGGTGATTCAAGCAGTCCGGTTTTTATTAAAACAAACCGGGTATGGATATATTCAGCCGACCGGTTTTCATATTCGAAACCGATCAAATTTTGTAGCGACGGACCGGTCTGTAAAAATCGGAGATAGGATACTTATGGGCTAAGTGATTGCTTTACTACGATCCCCTGTTTAGAGATATTCAGTACCCGATCACTGCGCAATTCCTAGGCTATCGATGTTTGAAAAATCTAAGTTGACTGGAAATCTCAAACTTTAGGCGATGCTTAGCTTTTCACAATAGGTGTAATAAATTAGGTTATCAAAAACTGGATGACCATTATTAGTGGAATCGATACTTACAAATGGTATAATACCCCATTGTTCTTACACCGGATGACAGATTCATCGGGTAAGTAATGATTTTTTCTTGGAGGTGTAATTGAATAGGTTTCTCTTCGATGCCTAACCAAAAACTAGCATTTTTAATTAAGTCCGGTGCCCTGAAAGATAGATTATTTCATGATGGTCGCTAAAATCGAAGTTCCGAATTTTCGTATTAATAAAGCTCGCAGGAGCTTTATTAAAAACGTAGGTTTGTTCCGTAACATGTAAATTTCCGTACCCGATCTTTTAGATCTTACACCGAATAACCTGCGAAGTTTATGTGTGAACCTATGAGAACTAAAAGCTCTGATAATACCGATAACTAATTAATGGTTTTTCTCAAAGGTTTAATAAATTAGGTTTTTCCGAATGCCAGTCCCAAAAAAGCTTTTTGATTCAGCAATCCGGTTTTAGATTTAATGCCGAACATCGATGTCTATTCTGCAAGACCCCGGTTCTTCCCGATAATCGGATAACTGAAATTTCCTGACCGGTATCAATATTTCCGAAGTCAAGGGTTACTGCTTACGCGCTAAGTTTCTACCTCCCGTAGCTACCTGATAACTGTGTAGTGTTTAGGTGAGAAAAGCAGCGAAATGGCAATGAGCTGTCTTTTCTCCTTTTGCAATAGGGATGGTATTTAAAGATTGGCTCTTTTGTTTGTACTAATACTCTGGCAGGCTTTTTAAGCAAAACACCCGATAGTTTTGATAAATGGTCTATACCTAAACAGCAATTTAGGCAGATTGTCTCTTTCAGTTTCAAAATTTAATTCGTGACCGAAGGTGGGCAAGTTTTTCTTCTTCAGACTTGGACCATTGGAATTTTTGCTTATCTGACCAATCGGTTAAATCCCGTTTTAACATATAATACGGAACATTATTATAATCGAAAAAATCATTATCAGATAGTATTCCATAATTCTCGATTATTTCTTCACCATCATTTCCAATGGGATAGTAATCGGAAACATAAATAATACCAGAATATTTTGAAGTTATTTTATATAAACCACTAATGGCATCCAAAATTTCTTGAGTATTATATTCTTTTAATTCTTCTGACATACGTGTATAATCAATTTTATTTTTACCAATTTTGTAATTAAAGTGACTAATTAATAGTTTATAATCACTTTTTGTTTGAGCGAATCTTATAAATGCATCTTTATCATCAACAATTATATTTAACCGATTTAATGCCTCCATCCGGAAAAAATAATAAAAGGCTCTTTCTATCTTTCTTGCCGTACTATGCTTTTTGTTTAATCTCAGCTCTATTAATTTAAATATTAAGGATGCCGGATATCTATAAAGACTTAATTCAAAAACCTTTTTTAGTAAATTATGAATAAGCTGGTTATTATAAGAAAAGAACTTCTGATTATTTTTAAAGAACCCATCTTGATCAAAGCTTGAATCATCTAATAATGAAGGGTGAATATTCTTCCTCAAAGGATGTTCTGGGTGATTTTTATTAACATACACAGTAAAAATTCTTTGGAAATGGTTTAATACATAGTTCTTTTCATCGTTGGATAATTCGCTACTTTCATTTTTATTAGGCAGCAGTTTATCAACACCAATTTGGATGACTTTGAAACCTGCAATTTTTTCGTAAAATTCTCTTGCTTTTCTATGATCATTATACATGATTCCATTTAGGTCATCTATAATTGATAATCCAATCTTTTCATCGGAGAGATAAAACTCATTAGTATCTTCATCAAAATAAATAAAATCATTTGATTCTGGTAAGGGAATCATATTGATCTTTTTACCATACCCGATTTTATCACCAAATTCGAGCCTATTATTTTTTAATTGCTTAAAACTTATTAGATGTTGTTTGAATACTTCAATTCTTTTAGTTTTTTCTTCTTCAAGGTAAAACCAATTCAGTTTTTCTTTTCCATTTGAATTTATTAAATCATAAACGTTATCTACACCCTCTCTAAACCTTGCTATATATTGACGCTTGACCCACCAATTTTTCACATCAACTATGATTATTTTCTCAATATCTTTATTATGAATATTTACACCATCAGAAATTATACTTGTAGTTATTAAATATTGAATGCCATCCGGAATCGAGCTGTTCTTTATTAGATAATCAAAAAGCTTTTTATTAAAACGATCCTTTTTACCCTTTCCGACTGAATACAATGTCTCTACTTGCATAAAACCATCAATTTTATCTTTCCGTTCTAATTTATTTCTAATAGCTTTGGCAACTGATTCAACTTGAGTTTTATCATTAATAAAAATTACACATTTACCTTTCTTTTTTAGAGTAATTGCTAGGTTTGCAATAACATCGGCTTCTCTAGAAGATATTTTTACAATCTTTAATATTTTAACATTTTGTTTAACAGGTCATCTTGATTCAAAAATTACATTTCTTGACTCATTAAATAATACACCTTCTGGAGTGCCGGTTAGATTGATTACTTTTCTAAATTTAGTTTTATATATAGCTAAACCTTTTAGAGCTTCAGGGCGAAAATCATATTGGATTGTAGCATTATGAATCTCATCAACTATTAATATATAATTGGAAGCATTAAATGCCAAAGCCGAAAATAGGCGTTTAATACTATCATAGACACAAAAAATTACTCGAATATTTTTCCTTTTCAGGATTGATATAATATATTTATTACTAATATCACCATGAATAAATTCAGACTTCAATTTGGAACATACTTCTTAACATTGAAACTGTTTGCTCAGCATTCATTTTAAGCGGTACGGCAATTATTGCTTTGATATTATTTTCATGGCAAAATTTGGAAAGACCTATACTCTTCCCTCCCCCCATCTTACAAACTATATTATAATTATCATTATCCTTTACAATAATATTTAATACATCTTCCTTTTCACTAATATATTTATCAAATAGTATGGGATTTTCCCCTTTTATCGCTAATCCTTGTATTGCAAATATATCTTTTGCTGTAAGTGATGATTTCTTTAATTGTTTAACTTTATTATTTATTAGATTTTCAAAACCATTCATCCAGTAATTCCCTTTGCATAAATAATTGAGTTAGTACTTTATTTTTTAACGGAGCAAAACTTAAATATTTTTTTGAATAAATTCAGAAATAAAAATTTCTAATTTGGAAAATCAGACTGTTACAGTCTTAAAAATTTATCACCCGGGTGAAAGTAACAACGGAATGAGAGGATTAGATTGGATTAAACTGCAAAA